>CAYXHM010000006.1:0-232589 GCA_964464965.1 uncultured Flavipsychrobacter sp.
GGTAGTGCTGCAGGCAATTGTCTGCACCTGTATATCACGCATGATATAACCTATCCTATACATAGGCTGAGTATCCTTTGTCCTGAACTCTTCTGTTAAAGTAGTAATAGCACCCGCACCTGTCATGGTAGAACCTGCCCATCCAAACTGGCCGTTTGTACCATTCAGAAAGAAGGTATTCTGGGTTTGAAAAGGATTGGTGCTAAGATTGTAACCAGGATCTCCTGGGGCCGGGTTTGAAAAAGGTACAATTACCGGTGCAGTGCTGGTACAGTGTGGGGTTTGCAATGCATTGGTTAATTTAGAAAACAAAGAGTCGCCATCTGCATCAAGCGCACCATTATTAAACTGGAATGGCTGGTTGAGGCATACATACGGCACAGGTTTAATTGAGTAATACGGGGAGGAGTTTTTAAATGTCCATGTTGAATTTAAGCCTGTTTCAAGGTAAAAATCAACTGACGGAATATTATTAATGGCATTCCTACAGCAAAGAATGGGTGGATTCTGGTTGGCAGGCCATCCTGCATCGCCATTCAGTATACCAAACCTCCAGTTTGTTCTGAAGGGTAGCCTGGGTACTACACAACTGTACCAGAACTCCTGGTAGCCAGGCGTACTACCTGGAATTGGATCGCACGTTGTGGCTGAATTGGAGCAACCCGGAGATATTGGGGATCCATTAGGCCTGTTATCTGGCGGCAAAGGCCCCGTCCACTGTTTCATTTCCTGCGTAAACGATGAATTACTGAGACTATTGTAAGCACACAGTACGAATGATCCAGGCCCGTTTGGACCTCTACAATCTCTGTAAAACTTCAGGATAAACTGGTAGGCCGAATCCCCAAGGTGGACGTATATCAACTCTCCACCGGTTGCATGTGCTGCCCTGGCCTTGTTTGGCGCTAGCCAACTTGCAGATATGCATATAAATGCAGTGAGTAATAATAGTTTGTTTTTCATCAGTACTTATTTATTATATCGTAGACAGGTTTTTCTTATAGACTGTTTGAAATGCACTATAGTTGGGATTTTATTAATAAATTATATGCATTTTTTTAGAAGGTTAATATATTGAATCTCTATATTGTTTTTCAGTTAATATATACAGATATTGCATTGGTTAATAGGGAGTCCTTAATTGGAAGTATTGCCTATAAAAAACAGCAAAGGTTCTCATCAAGAGAACCTTTGCTGTTTTTACATACTTTGATGTTATTTTATAACAGAAACTGATTTTACTACTCTGTTTCCGGCGGATTGTATTATGCAAAAATACATGCCCGGCGCTATATTGCTTAATGGTATGGTTGTGTTGGCAGACTGCTGTTCAGATTCCTGTTGTAATAATACTTGCCCAGTAACGGATACTAACTGAACAGTTACCCCTCCATTATTGAAATCCTTTTCCCAGTTAATATTCAAAAGGGTAGATGCGGGATTGGGGAAAATCTGGATATTGGTATTGATTGCCATAGCATCTTTAATGCCTACTCTGAAATCTTGTTTATAGAATGTAAGACCGCCAAAAACATTTCCTATTACAGCCTCATGTAACCCGAGGTTGTCGTTATCCAGATTTGCAAAGGCAGGCGCAGCACGATACCCAATATTTAAATAGGAATATGTAGAGTCGAGCATAGTATATTTAGGAGACGTATTGCCTTTTTGAAATCCTGTAAATCTATAAACATCACCCCATGATACGCCAATCATAAGGTAATCTATCCCAGTATCATCAATTGTGCCAATGTATGGAGTTGTGTATGAGAAGGTTACATCTCCCCGCGATATTTTCACACCCCCCAGGGCGTCAGTTTTCATTTCAAGGCCCAGCACATTTTTTATGCTGCTATAGTTGTGAAAATAAAACAGGTTGCCAAGCCAGCTTCCTGATACCAGGTCTTTTATGCCGTCTCCATTTATATCATATATACACGGGGTAGCATACCCACCTACAGTCAGGCCTTTACCTGTTCTGCCATCTTTCAAAGTGTCTTCAGTAAGTTGCCAAATTGGTTCATCGTTAGGGCTTGCAGCAGTGTTTTTGAAAAAAGCAAAAGTACCATCTCTGCGTCCTATCACAAGATCATCAAGTGTGTCATTATCGAGGTCGCCAACCGCAAGGGCCGCACCCTTCCACTTTTGACCGCCTAATGCTAAAAAGTCGTCAGTAATAAATTCAAAAGAGTATTTTCCAGCTGTGCTTGTGTTTTTATAATATGATATTCTACTGTAATTCTGGTTGTCAGCATGATTGTAATATCCATCAGAGCCTATAAGTAAATCTTTTTTACCGTCTTTGTTGTAATCGTAAAATAAAGGGTAAGAAACACTGCCCAGGTCAATCATTTGGTCAACAAGGTAATCATTGGTTCTGTATACAAAATTTTTGTTGGTATTTGTTCCGGTATTCTCATAAAAAACAATACTATGATTCTCTGTTCGCTCATCAGTAGCGATGAATAACAGGTCATCAGCACCATCATGGTTTATATCAATGTTAAATGCTGCAGGAAAAATAGGCACTTCCATTCTTTTACCATTAGCGGCCCACATGGTATCTTGTTTAATAACAGAATCAGCACCGCCATATTGAGATTTTCCATTATATAAAAGTTGTATATCCGCATAATCCTGATTGCCATTGAAATAGTCCCAGTCGCCATCGCTGTCTATATCAATCATGCATAGTGTGTTACTGCCGTGTGTTCCCTTAGCTGCACCGGGTTCCTCGCAACCCTTACAGGTTGTACCTATATTATCGCAATTAGCACCTGTATTTTGCAATCTATGGTATAATTGCTCGGTCTTACCCCAGCATTTGCTTTTGAAGCAAACTTTTATCTCATCTGCCGGTAGTCCTTCGTCCACGGTACAGTTCTGATAATAACTCATGCGAAAACCGCCCACTTCGTATGACAATATATCGATATCTCCATCTCCATCAGCATCCCAGATAGCCGGTATATCAGCTCCTGAAACGTAAACGTTTACTGAGTCACTTGTTCTGTGATACCATAATTCAGTCTTGTATTTAAACCTTAACTGGCCACTGCTATAATATCCATAACTTACATTTACTCCAGCACCACCATGATGTACCAGGTCAGGTATGTCGTCTCTGTTAAAATCTATTAGTTTCAGGTAGCCGTTTATGCTTTTCGGAAAGTGTGCAGCATATTGAGGATCATGCCTGTACATGCCGGGTCCCTCACTTATAAAAGTTTTTACAAGGCCAGGCACCCTGGGCTCAAATATTACAAGGTCTTTTTTACCATCCTTATTTAAATCTGCCATGGCCAACTGGGGGTTGTTTACACCACCACACCAGGCAAGTTTCATTTCTGTAGCACCACCGGTTATTTTGGCAGAATTCTGGCGGTAAACGTCGCCTTGTGCCTGGGCATAAGCTGATATGCTTACAAAACCAATGCAGGCTGTAAGACATAAGTTACTGAAATACGGCTTTATCATGTTTTAAAATTATATAAGGTTCACTATGTAAATATATGGAATATATGCTTAAAATGTCATGACTAACTATTGGCTGTTAATATTAAGTTGTGCATTAATACCGACTTGAAATAAATAGACGTATCATAAACTCATTTAGTTGGGTTTATACTTCTTCAAAGGAGAATCCGGCTCATTACTGAAACGTTTAAAAGCTTGTTTATCTACAAAACCCGGCAGGAGCCTGTTTACCCACACAGTCATTTTGCCTATAGTGGTCATTATAATCGTTCTTTTCCGGTTTTTTATTGCATCCAGTATTATCTCTGCACATTCTTCGGCAGACATGAGACTTGTTTCGTCTAACGGGGTTTCTTTTTGAGGGCTTCCGTCTGATGAAAGGGCTACATTCCTGATATTACTGGTAGTAAAACCTGGGCTCACCCACATAACATGGGTGCCAGAATATAAAAGTTCCGTTCTCAAAGCTTCAAGAAAACCCTGCAGCGCAAATTTTGACGCAGCGTAGCCTGTTCGTGCAGGCAACCCCCTGTAACCGGCTACTGATGATATGCCTGCTATAATACCTTTCTGTTCTTTTATATAAGGCAATGCATATTTAGTACAATACACTGCCCCCCAAAAGTTTATATCCATCAGTTCCCTCAGTACGGCCACGTCTGTATCTTCAAACAATGCCCGCATACTGATACCTGCATTGTTAATAAGTACATCGATGCGCCCCCATTTTGCAATGGTTATATCTATCAGTTTTTTGCAATCTACTTCTTTGCTTACATCTACAGTTGTGTATAACAGGTTATTTTCATTTTCATGACCATACACCTGTTTTAATGTTGCTGTTTTCCGTGCACATACAGCCACCAGGGCACCCCTGCTTAAGGCCCCTAATGCCAATGCCTTACCAATGCCTGAAGAGGCGCCTGTTATTACAACAACTTTATTTTTTATGGAGTACATATACAATATTAGAATGCAAAAATAATACTTAGGCTGTAGCAATACTGTAATAATTGGTAGTGCCGGCTGTTTTAAAAGATATGCACACAAGGTTGATAAAAACACGTAACGTAATAATGAGTTTCATTTTTAATTGGATTAATTTAATGTAGGCAGGAATATCAGAATCCGAACAAAAAGGTTTGGTAAATTGTCTATTTATTAACACAAACCTGGCGGCAGATAATGTAAATTGTTAACACAAAAACAGTAAAACACCTTGACAGAAGCAATCGTAAGTCTCGAAACAGTTAATCCCATTGAGTTTTTTGGTGTCAACAACAGCAAGTTTGATATACTTAAACGAAAATTTCCATTATTAAAGATACTATCCCGCGGCAGCCAGATAAAACTTACCGGCCAGCCTGAAGAAGTAGCTAGTGCACAACAGCGAATTACCCAGGTAATAAAATACCTGGAACGTAATGGACACCTGTCCGAAAACTATTTCTCAGAGATATTGGGCGATGATGAAGAGGGTAGTGAACTGCTGCAAAATGACATAAATGCCAATAACGACATTATAGTATTTGGACCGAACGGCAGGGTGATACGTGCCAAGACACAGAACCAGAAACTACTGGCAACAGTGTCTGAAAAGAATGATATCATATTTGCAGTAGGACCGGCAGGTACGGGTAAAACATATACAGCCGTAGCCCTGGCAGTACGCGCGTTGAAAAACAAAGCAGTACGTAAAATCATTCTTACCCGCCCCGCTGTAGAGGCAGGGGAGAGCCTGGGCTTCCTGCCAGGCGATTTAAAGGAAAAAATTGACCCGTACCTGCGTCCATTGTATGATGCGCTGGATGATATGATACCATCCGATAAGCTAAACTACTATATGGCCAACAGGATTATAGAAATAGCGCCACTGGCATACATGCGTGGCCGTACCCTGGATAATGCTTTCATCAT
Source organism: uncultured Flavipsychrobacter sp. (assembly GCA_964464965.1). GTDB lineage: Bacteria > Bacteroidota > Bacteroidia > Chitinophagales > Chitinophagaceae > UBA5543. The sequence continues at coordinate 5,395 of CAYXHM010000006.1, forward strand.
CCTGGATGAGGCGCAGAATGCGACGGAACTACAGTTGAAAATGTTCCTTACACGTATAGGTGCTTCGGCTAAAGCTATCATTACTGGTGATATGACACAGGTGGACCTGCCCAAAAATCAGAAATCAGGTTTATTGAAAGCTACACGTATATTGACCAATATAGAAGGCATAGCGCAGATACAGCTTGACGAGGCAGACGTTGTAAGGCATAGGTTGGTAAAGAGCATCATACGTGCCTACGATAAAGACCAGGTGCGCGAAGAGGAAGAAGAGGAAGCAAACAAAGAACAATTTCGCAAGCTGAAAGAAAGCAGGATTGCGGAAGGTAAATAGTATAGCTTACAACTTGAATATTAAGAGAGCGGTAGCCTGTGGTTGCCGCTTTTTTTGCAATGCATCTGGGTTTTCTACATAGAGAGTATAGCTTTGCATCAAAATAAATATTCTATTATGGATACTGCTTCAAACGGTTTTACACTGGAACAAATAAGAACAGCACACACTAAAGTAAAATCCGGGGCAGACTTTCCTGCCTATATACGTGAAATGAAACAACTGGGTGTATTGCAATACGAAACTTTTGTGGCAGACGGGCATACAGATTTCTTTGGTGATAATGGTTATTCCGTAAGCTCTCCGGCAAAGTACGATACATTGGAAATAGCAGCACAAAGTAACGCAGAGGTATTTAAGGCAGACCTTTTGGCACACCAGCAAGGTAAAACAGATTACCAGCTATTTTGTGCAGACTGTGCAAAGTCTGGCATAGATAAGTGGAGGGTGGATATTGGTAAAATGACCTGTACTTATTATGATAAGAGTTGTACCGAGATACTGGTAGAGAACATCCCGCAATAGCGAGGTGGGAGATAAAAAGGTTATGTATAATAATTTAATCGTTCTTTAGTTATAATAAAAATGTGAATGCAATGCGGTACCTGCTACTTATGATTATGCCTGTATTATTATATGCGTCCTGCAAGCCTGAATGCAGGAGCGATAATCCTGTATTGAATAAGTATAAGCCAAGTGACAGGGAATATATAAACGAACTGGCAAAGCTGGTAGAGCAGGCTGACAAAAGCAGTATAGATGGCTGGATAAACAGCTATGAGCAGGTAAATAACCGTGAGTATATGTTTATAGATCTTGTAGGCAAAGGTATATGTGGTACCGCTATGATGGATATAACAGGTAATGAAAGCCTGGGAAACTACAGGCGGGTAAAAGGTGCATCTTACAACGGAGGTTTTTTAGATGGCCTGCAGTTTGATATACTGCACACAGACAGTGGCAATGTGTTTGTATTTAAAGAGGTTGATAATATTATTGACTAAATAAAAAATCCCCCGCATACAGCAGAGGAATATTTTAAAGATTTTGAATTAGAAATCTACCAGCCCAGCAAATAAGCAAATATCAGGGGGGCCACGATGGTAGCATCACTCTCTACTATATACTTTGGTGTGTTGATGTCCAGCTTGCCCCATGTTATCTTCTCATTAGGCACTGCACCGCTGTACGAACCGTAAGATGTAGTACTGTCGCTTATCTGGCAGAAGTAACTCCAGAACGGAACGTCATGCCACTCCAGGTCCTGGTACATCATAGGCACAACACATATCGGGAAGTCACCCGCTATGCCACCGCCTATCTGGAAGAACCCCACGCCCTTACCCGCAGAGTTGTTACGGTACCAGTCACTCAGCCATACCATGTACTCAATACCGCTCTTCATAGTACTGGCCTGTAGTTCTCCCTTTATGCAGTAAGACGCAAAGATGTTACCCATTGTGCTGTCTTCCCAACCAGGAACAATAATAGGCAGGTTCTTTTCAGCAGCGGCTATCATCCAGCTGTGTTTGGTGTCTATTTCATAATGCTCGCGCATTACATCGCTCAGCAATAGTTTGTACATATACTCGTGCGGGAAGTAGCGTTCACCTTTTTCTTCAGCTTCTTTCCATATTTTGTAGATGTGCTTTTGTATGCGGCGGAATGCTTCCTCTTCGGGAATACAGGTATCTGTAACACGGTTAAACCCCTGCTCCAGCAAATCCCACTCTTCCTGCGGGCTCAGGTCACGATAGTTAGGCACACGCTTGTAGTGTGTATGCGCCACCAGGTTCATGATATCCTCTTCAAGGTTGGCGCCCGTGCAACTGATTATTTGTACTTTATCCTGGCGTATCATTTCTGCCAGTGATATTCCCAGCTCGGCAGTGCTCATAGCACCGGCAAGTGATATCAGCATCTTGCCGTTTTCCAGCAGGTGTGTCTCGTAGCCTTTGGCCGCATCTACCAGTGCGGCAGCGTTGAAGTGGCGGTAATGATGTTGTATAAATTGTGAAACCGGTCCTTTGCTCATTGCAATTGTTTTTGTAATCTTTTCTAATAAATGAGAGACGCTTCTTTTCAGGGAAACGTCTCTTCAGGTATAATGTTTAATGTTCTTTTTGTTAAGATACTGCCTGCTGGTTCTTAGCTATTTCTTTTTTTATAGCCTCGGTCGTCAGCGATTTCGGACGCTCCAGCGGGAAGTTCAGAGCCCTGTCCCAGCAAAGGCTGGCCAGTACGCCCAATGCGCGCGATACCCCAAACAATACAGTATAGAACTCCTGCTCTACCAAGCCAAAGTGTTTCAGCAATGCACCGCTGTGCGCATCTACGTTAGGCCATGGGTTTTTAATTTTACCTGTACTTTCCAGTATCGGGGGCGCTACTTCATAAACGTTCCATACGGTTTGTACCATGGGCGAATCGGGACAGTGTGTTTTTGCAAATTCCATCTGCGCTGTGAAGCGGGGGTCTGTTTTGCGTAATACAGCGTGGCCATAGCCTGGTACTACTTTACCTTCACTCAATGTTTTTTTGATATAATCTGCTATCTGCTCTTTGCTTGGTTGTTCAGTACCCAGCTCTGCACACATTTCTTCTATCCAGCTTATCACTTCCTGGTTGGCCAGTCCGTGCAATGGACCGGCAAGGCCTGTCATACCCGCGCAGAAGGAAAGGTAAGGGTCGCTCAGTGCACTGCCTACCAGGTGTGTGGCATGTGCAGATACGTTGCCACCCTCATGGTCAGCATGTATGGTCATGTACAGGCGCATCAGTGCCCAGAAACGTTTGTCTTCAAAACCCAGCATATGGGCAAAGTTGGCAGCCCAGTCCAGCATGCCATCGGGCTGTATATGCTCGCCACCTTTATATTTACGACGATAGATATAAGCGGCTACACGTGGCAGGCGCGCTATCAGCGTCATAGCATCTTCGTAGGTATAGTCCCAGTATTCTTTTTTGCTGATGCCGGCTGCATAAGCCTTGGCAAATTTAGATTCTGTTTGCAGTGCCAGTACCGCTACGCAAAACTGCGTCATAGGGTGGGTGCTTGCAGGCAATGCTTCGATAGTGGCAAATACATGGTTGGGCACGTGAGAGCGGCGTGCGAATACTGCAGAAAGGTGATCTACATCTTCTTTGTTGGGCATTTCACCTACCAGCATCAGGTGAAACAAACCTTCAGGCAATGGCTCCGTGCCACCTTCAGCCTTTGGCAATTGCGCCCTCAACTCAGGTATAGAATATCCGCGGAAACGGATACCTTCTTCAGAATCCAGCAGCGATGTCTCAGTAATCAGGCCCGGTATGCCACGCATACCCTGGTAGGCTTGTGCTACTGTTACTTCGCCAATTTTATCATTACCATGTTTTGCAATAATGTCTTTAATCTCTAGTCCAAGCGCGTCGGCTTTCTCTTTAAAACGGTCTTTAACGTAACCCATAAATTCTTACAGCGATTGTTGTATATAAAAAATATCTAAATTGTATATCAGGAAAGACAAATGTAAGGAAATGTAGGTTAACAATAAAACCGCGCGTATATTATTATAATGTTTCCATTATTCTTAACAAATTAGGCTGCTTAAAATATGCTAATGATTGTGACAAAAGCTGCCAGGTTGCTACTAACAATACGTGAACCAAATTATGAATGCTAGTACGTCACAGCTTGAGGGCGATTTTATACAAATAGTACAGCAGCACCAGCGGCTGGTGTATAAGGTATGCAGCCTGTATACAGATGATGTGGAGGAGCGAAAAGACCTCTTCCAGGAAATACTGCTGCAGGCATGGAAGGCATACCCCGGCTACCGCGGCGATGCGGCTATAAGTACCTGGCTATACCGTGTAAGCCTGAATACCGCAATTGGTTATAGGCGCAAGCGCAGCCGCGGTCCGGACATTGTGTACCCGGAACTGCTGCACCACCACCCCGAGGATGTATTGACAGAAACCGACCGTGAACAGTATAAGCTGCTGCAACACATGATAGCAGGACTACCGCAGCTTGACAAGGCACTGGTGCTGCTGTACCTGGAAGATAAAAGCTATAATGAGATAGCGGCCGTCATGGGTATATCGGCGAGTAATGTTGGTACAAGGCTGAACCGTATAAAAGAAAAAATGAAACAACAGGCACAAAAAAAACTATAACAACAAAACAATAAAAATGGAATTAGAAAAAATGAAACAACTGTGGCAGAAAGTGGATGACGTCATGAACAAGCAACAGTCAATGAACGAAAGCCTTATAAGGCGCATACTGCAAGAGCGCAACACCGGCAGCCTGAGAAGGTTGGCCAATATGGAATACGCAGGACTATTTACAGGGATTATACTGATGGCTATATTATTGCCACAGGTAGCCTTTATTACACACGATGCGGGCATATTGGTATGTTTTATATTGGCTAATCTTTGCAGTCTTATAGTTGTGGTTTTTAGCTGGTATAAAATAAAATACCTGTCTGCAATGGATGCAAGTGTTGAAACAGTAACTGACTTAGCCGAAAAAACAGCACGTTACCACAAAATAATAACCCAGGAGCGTATAGTTATGCTGGCTCTTGGCCCTGCTATCATTGGTATATATTATGTGGTGGTCAACTATCTGGTAAGGGGCGTAAATATACTTGACAACATAACTCCATACCTGCTTCGCTTTATTGTGGCAACTATTATTTATATAATTGCATCTGTGCTATTATACAACAAATACTATTTTAAGCAATTACAGGAAATAAACAAAAACCTGCGCGAGATATCGGAGTTTAAAGGATAGCAGTGTGTGCATAAATATTCCACACCCGATGTTATGATTGTATCAGCCAATCGCTGTAGGTTTATGCAAAATATCGTATTCAACATGCGCTTCTCTTCTATATACATGCTAGGCATAGCAGCAGGTCTTGTTTTAGCAGCTATTGGCTGTACAGGTAATGGCAGCACTGAACAGGAAACTACTGCTGCAGATTCAGCAAAGCAGGCTTATACTGAACTCTATGCTATGGTTGATAGCCTGGCAAAAAAGATTCCGGCAAAGCTGGGCGTAGCGATGCTGAATATAGAAACGGGAGATACGTTTTCATACAACGGTTATGAACATATGCCCATGCAAAGCACCTACAAATTTCCGCTGGCGCTGATGGTAATGGACGAGATAGATAAGGGCAGGCTTGACCTGCAGGGGGAAACACTCATTAGTAAATCTATGATGGATGAAGAGACCCATAGCCCTCTTCGCGATAAATATGGCATGAAGGATGTCCATATTTCCCTGCACGAAATTGTTTACTATACTGTAGCGCAAAGCGATAATATTGGTTGTGACGTGTTGTTCCGGTTGGTGGGTGGACCAGCAAGGGTCGATTCATTTATGCACGCAAAGGGCTTTAAGGGTATTCAGATCGTATCTACAGAAGCAGAACTGCATGAAGATGTAAACAGGCAGTATGACAACTGGACAGAGCCGGTAGAAATGGTGAATATCCTCTCCGCTTTTTATCAGCAGAAACTCATCAGCAAAACAGCTACCGATACATTGAGGAATATCATGGAGCGCACTACGGGTGGTGCAGGCCGTATAAAAGGATTATTACCTGCCGGTACAGTTGTAGCCCATAAAACAGGTACCTGCGCCCCTGACGATGGTGTGAATACCATAAACGATACAGGGGTAATAACCATGCCCGATGGTAAGCACCTGGCCATCGCTATTTATGTAGCAGATGCCAAAGCAGATATATACCCGCTTGCGAAAAAGTAATGGCGCAGATAGCCAAAGCAGTTTATGACCACCAGGCTGCTGCACATAACAGGTAATATGGCTGTTCCGGAATTTTTACCTATATTAGAATGACTCCCCTTTGTGTTATTTTTAATATAAACTCCGGTATTGGCTTATGCCTGTAACAGTTTTTTTATTGTCCTTATTAGTTTTTAGTACCTCGTTGCATGCGCAGCAGGGGGTGTATGTGCCTGTAGTTCTTACCCCAAAACAGTTTCAGTTGCAGGGCAATGTTGATAGTGTGTACAGCATTACCTACGGCATACAGTTGAACAACAGGACAATGCCTGATTCTACTGTGTTTGTAGATACGGTATTGTCTAAAAGCAAAGAAACTAAGCTTGTATTTGATAGCATGGGGCGTTTGGTAAACCGTCAGGTAGATTCTTTTGATATGGGCGGCAAGATGGTACGTAAAAATGAAGAGCGCTATTATTTTGGAGGGGAAAGGCTGATGGCTACAGCAAGCTTTGAAGATGGGAAGCTGAAGGATTCAATAAGCCTGTCTTACAACCGAAAGGGGTATATAGACGAGCAGGCACGGTATGACAAACGGCACAGAATACAGGGCTTTGTACAATATTTTTACAGGAACGATAAGGTGTTTAATATAAAGCAACGCGATGCAGACAGGAGACAGAAACGTTTCATTCGCATGGAGTACGACTACAGTGGGCGTATTACAGAAAGGCAGGAGATGGATGAAAATATGCGCGTCGCCGTAACTGTAGAGTATAGCTACGATACTTTGGACGATGGCAGCATACAGGTAAACGAATTCAACTATGATGGTGAACGAAATCTAACAGGTATGGACGGCCATATCGTCAATAAGCAGGGGCAACTTGCAGAACTGTCTGAAATAGATGCTGACAAAAGAATGAAAAGGCAAAGCACCTACACCTATAATGACAGGGGCATTATAGCATCTGAACGTACATTTACTACGATAAAAGAGGGCTATACATTTACCTATGGGTATGATGAGCAGGGTAACTGGAAAACAAGGCACAGGTTTAGTGAAGGTTTACCCACCGCTAAAACACATAGAGTAATATCGTACAGCACCGGTATACTCCTTAGTCCGCAGCCCTGTTCAGGAAGGCGTTAAACGGCACCATCGACTTGTATATACCTGTTACGTGTTTCATGAACCCGTCAGACGTGACCGTCTTATCATCGCAGTCGTGCACCAGCATGAAGCTCTTGTATTGCAACAGCCCCAGTTCAGGGTGGTCTTTAGGGAAACCCTTGGGTACTGTTTTCAGCTTCTCGCCTTTTATCTCATTAAAGTTCTTTTTAAAAGCGGCAGCGTTAATGATTTTCTTAAACTCGGCAGTGTTGTAGTCTATCTCCTGGCGTATCTTACCTATCCATGGCGATTGTGGCTCGTAAGCACCGCCTGCCAGGAAACTCTTGCCCGGTTCTATATGAATATAATAACCCGCATGGTCGTGAATCTTGCTGGGTGTGTTAGAAAGGCTTGCACCCATATTTATTTTGTATGGGGTCTTGTCTTTAGAAAAACGTGTATCACGGTATATACGGAAGATAGCCTTTTTTGCTTCCAGCCCGTTTATAGACGGGTCGAACTTAGCTATGTTTTTTATCAGCTCGGTTACAAATGCTTCAAAGTCTGCCTTGGCTGTTTCGTAGCGCTTCTTGTTGGCAGTAAACCATTCTTTATTATTGTTCCTGGAAAGGTCTTTTAAAAACTTAAAGGTATCGTTGCTGATGGTTGCCATGCAGTGTTGTTTTAAAAAACTAAGATAAGGAGATTTTACCTGCATTTCATGAATAGCATTTTGTTAAGCTTTCAATTTAAATTGTTAACGACGAATATTTTATTTGGAGAGAATAGTTTCATTGATGTAATATTGCAGCCATGAACCAGATGCATAAACATAGCTGTAAGTGTAAACGTAATCCCTGCCGGGGGCTATGTGCGTGCATGGTGTAATCTTATTACAATCAAACACATTCAATACGCCCCCCGGTACTACACCGGGGGGCATTTTTTTTATGACCGAAAACACAGGTAGGATAATGAAGCTGATAAACAAGAAGATATGTATGGGCAAAGACATAGGCATACACGGCAATATGTTTGGCGGCATACTTATGGCATGGATAGACGAAGCTGCTGCTGCATTTGCAACAGAGTATTGCTACACGCCCAATATGGTGACACTGAAGGTTGGTGAACTGCGGTTTAAGAAACCGATAAAGGTAGGCAATCACATAAGGGTGTATGGGGAAGTGGCTCATTTAGGCACAACATCCATCACGCTGGATATAGATGTGAGGAAGTATAACCTGTACAGTGGGGTAGAGACGGTTGTCTGCACTACGTCTATCACATTTGTGCGTATAGACGATGATGGTAACCCTACGCCTATAGGCGATAGTGTGAAGAAAAGGCATGAAGAACTTTTGGCATTACAGGTAGCATTAGGATAATGTATACAGCGCTATTAACCTGCGTTTGCGGGTTAATAGCACTTCTGCCTGCTCATCAGTTCGTCAGTCTTTTTATTCCATGCATCCTGCTCTTTGGCTATGGTGCCATGTTCCGTTTCGCGGTCGTAGGTGTTTTGCATCTCTGTACCTTCATCTTCTATTTTCCTCAACAGGTCTCTTAGCTCTGTTTTATATCCCTCTGGTGTAAAGGTGGTTTTCTCTATACGTTCCTTCAGTTCGCAGGCCTTTAGTGCCGTTATGTCAAAGTGTTTTTGCTCGTGCAGCAGTGTAATAGGGTTTTTGCCATTCTCTTTCATCCACGAGCGTGACTTATCAAAGTAGATGGACACCACAACGCTTACTTTTGTACTATTGTGCAGGGTAGATGATTCTATTTCCATACCCACGCCACTCATGGTAGCTGCAGCACCGGGGCTGCTCTCGTCAGGTCTGCCTTTAAAATCTGCAATGGTCAGCCTGCGCGATGTAGTATAAGGAATATGCTCACTTTTATCCGTAGTTTTTGCCAGTATTACATTTACTTCTACACTGGGCTTAGGACTGATGGTTCCCTTATTAGTTTCCAGCCATTTGTCAAAAGTCTGGAAATTGCTGATGATATTCTCCCTTATCATTTTATCTATATAACTCTGCGCTTCACCCATAGACTGTGCGAAGCTGCTGCCGTTATATTCCACCAGTTTTGCATCACCGCTATAGTAGGTAATGCCCATGTTCAGGTCAAACTGCCTTTTACGCCCTACCTGTTTTTCAGTTATGTCAAACCTGTTTAGCTGCATGGTTACAGGTAGGGTGTTTTTGTCCTGGGTAACGTTTTTATCCAGGTACATCATCAGTGCTGCCGCAACACCGCCTTCCAGGTCAACACGGCCATCACTAAGCCTGCCCAGTTGTTGTGTATTTGCCCGCTTGTCCTGCACGGCAACTATATGAAAGTTGACAGGTTTATAACCGGCTTTTATGTCAGACAGTGTGATTGTAGTAGCCTGCTGTGCTATACAAGGCAGCTGGAACAGTAATTGCAATATGCTTATTATAGAAAATATCCGCATTGTTACGGGGTTGATAAAGTAAAATAACGATTTAATGCTCTGTTACCCTATGCTATGCATGTTAAACTTATGTCAATCGGGCGGATTTTATACAGGTTGAGAGTAAGAACTAGCCCCGGCTTATTATATAATGATTAACAGGGTAATACCTTAACTTTGCGCTATATTAGCATAAAATGAATTATCATAAACATGGAAGATAACAATCAGCAATTCAACAACTACACGGTAGTAGATAGTACCGTAAAAACGGGAGCATTAACCAAAACATTCATGGCAAATGTCTTTATATGGATGTTTGCCGCATTGGCAATTTCTGCCGTTATGGCTTATGTGTTCGCAAGTAATGCATACCTGATGAGCTTCCTCGTAACAGAAACAGGATTAAGCATTTTGGGCTGGATAGTAATGCTTGCCCCACTTGGTTTTGTGTTTTCTATGTCTTTGGGCTACAATAAGCTCTCCGCACCTGCTATGACAGGCCTGTTCCTGCTGTATGCAGCAGTAAATGGTATTTCATTCAGCTTTATATTGCTCACATATACGGCGGGTTCTATCGTGGGTTGCTTTGCCGCGGCAGCTGCTATGTTTGGTATCATGGCCGTATTGGGTTATACCACTAAGCAAGACCTGACAAGCTTTGGCAGGTTGATGATGATGGGCCTGATAGGTATCATTATAGCAACTGTCATTAACTGGTTCCTTGGTAGCGAGCGTATGGATTATATCATCAGTATAATAGGCGTTGCGGTGTTTACAGGCCTTACAGCTTACGACGTGCAAAAGCTGAAACGCATAGGCATGGGTATTGAGCAGGAAGGTACACCTGCAGTGGGCGTAAAGAAGGCAGCCATATTTGGTGCGCTTAGCCTGTACCTTGATTTTATAATGATATTCATATACCTGCTACGCCTGTTTGGTGGCAGAAGGGATTAATCACCTTACATAACATAAGAAAAGCGCCGCTACATTGTAACGGCGCTTTTTAGTATAAGTAATTTGGTATCGCTATTTGAAAGCGTTGATGCCGGTTACGTCCATACCTGTTATCAGCAGGTGTATATCGTGTGTACCCTCGTAGGTAACTACAGACTCCAGGTTCATCATATGGCGCATAATACTGAATTCTCCTGTTATGCCCATACCGCCTAATATCTGCCTTGCTTCACGGGCAATGTTCAGTGCTATCTCGCAACTGTTGCGTTTAGCCATAGATATCTGTGCAGGTGTAGCGCGGTCCTCATCGCGCAGCTTGCCCAGACGCCATACCAGTAGCTGGCCTTTTGTTATCTCTGTTATCATTTCGGCCAGTTTCTTTTGTGTCAACTGGAAACCTGCTATCGGTTTACCAAACTGCTCACGTTGCTTGGCATAACGCAGGGCTGTATCGTAACAATCCATAGCACAACCCAATGCACCCCATGCTATACCGAACCTTGCGCTGGAAAGGCAACCCAACGGGCCTTTCAATCCTTTTATTTCGGGGAATATATTTGCTTTAGGCACTTTTACATTATCAAATACCAGTTCTCCCGTAGCAGATGCTCTTAAAGACCATTTGCCATGTGTTGTAGGTGTTGTAAAGCCTTCCATGCCACGTTCCACTACCAATCCGCGTATATCGCCGTTCTCGTCTTTAGCCCACACTACTGCTATATCAGCAAACGGGGCATTAGATATCCACATTTTAGCGCCATTCAGTATAACGTGGTCACCAGCGTCTTTGAAGTTGGTGGTCATGCCGGCTGGGTTTGAACCATGGTCAGGTTCTGTCAGGCCGAAGCAGCCCATCATTTCGCCCGTAGCCAGTTTTGGCAGGTATTTCATTTTCTGCTCTTCCGTACCATATTTATAAATGGGGAACATAACCAATGAACCCTGTACAGATGCGGTAGAACGTACACCTGAATCACCCCGCTCCAATTCTTGCATCATCAGGCCGTAAGTAGTGTAGTCAAGGCCTGCACCGCCATATTTGGCAGGTACAAATGGCCCGAAGCATCCCTGGTCGCCCAGTCCTTTTATAATCTGGCTGGGAAATTCTGCCTTTTGGGCATATTCTTCTATAATGGGGGATATGTCTTTTTTTACGAAAGCCCGTACAGAATCGCGTATTAGCTTCTGTTCGTCTGTCAATAATTCATCTACCAGGTAGTAGTCTGGATGTTGATACAGGTCTTTTTGCATGAAAAGTGTTAAAGTTGACGTTAATATGACCCGCAAAGCTACCAAATTTGACAGAGGAAATATACTTTTGCAGACGGATTTGGTGTGTAAATAGAAAATGCCCCTGTTTATAACAGCATAGAGGAAATCCATAACTCCGTAACATACTATCCTGTAATGGTTTTAAGTTATTAAACGGTGTAGAATAGATGCCTGTTGCCAATTATTGCTGAAAACTGGAACGTTATTTGCGGAGAATAAGGGACAAATGAAATTAGGCATTTATTTTGAAAAGCGAACAAACTAATAAAAATATTTGTTCGTCTATATGGAGCAGGATTATTACATTAGTAAACTATATATTTTTTAAATATCAATTATTATGAGGCAGTTAAAAATTGCCACCCAGATTACCAACAGGGATTCTCAGGCGGTGGAAAAGTACTTACAGGAGATCAGCAAAATATCTATGATTGCTCCTGAAGAGGAAACCACACTAGCCCAGCGTATCCACATGGGTGACCAGGTTGCGCTGGAAAAGCTTGTTAAAGCCAACTTGCGTTTCGTGGTATCTGTAGCTAAACAATATCAACACCAGGGATTATCTCTTAGTGATTTGATTAACGAGGGTAACCTTGGACTCATCAAAGCAGCACAGCGTTTTGATGAAACCAAAGGTTTTAAGTTCATATCGTACGCAGTATGGTGGATACGCCAGTCTATATTACAGGCATTGGCAGAGCAGGGACGTCTTGTACGCCTGCCGCAAAATAAAATAGGCACTTACAACAAGGCAAACAAAGCATATATAGCTTTTGAACAGGCCAACGAGCGTGAACCATCTACCGAAGAGCTGGCTACAATACTTGAAATGAGCGAAACGGAGGTAACTAATATATTTACCACCAACACACGCCACACATCTCTGGACGCACCAGTGCACGAGGCTGAAGATGTAGCTATGGGCGACCTGCTGGAAGGCAGCAGCGATACGGACGACGATGTAATGAAGGATTCACTGCGTAATGAGATACGCCGCATCCTGAAATCATTAAGCGTACGTGAAGCTGAGATACTGGCTGCATATTTTGGCCTGGAAGGCGACAATGGGCCAACCATAGAAGAAATAGGACAGAAATACGACCTGACTAAAGAACGCATCCGCCAGATAAAAGAACGTGCTATAAAACGTTTGCAAAAAGCGCGTTACAGCAACTCACTGAAAGGTTATCTGGGATAACTGATAATGTAGCTATCATTGTTAAGCCGTGGTTAATCACCACGGCTTTTTTGTTTTATGCAGGTTATGTATAATATTTTTACACCAATAGAAAACACAAGATAATGCTGAATACCAACCATACTAAAAGCGACGCTAAAACTGTAAACCTTTATAACCAGGCATATTCTGAAAATTACAGGCACTTTGATGAGCAATATATCGGCATGCCCGATTATAATCATTTCGTACCGTTGCTGAAAAAACTCACCGGTGAATTTAACAGGCCTATAAAAGTACTTGAAGTAGGTTGCGGTACAGGCAGGTATTTCCATGCATTGAACAATACAGTTGAGTTGACGGGTATAGACATATCCGGCCCTATGTTGAAACTGGCTGAAAACCCACTGAAAAGTGATGAGGTGAATATACCTATGATAGACCTTATTGAGGGTAGCGTGTTTGAGCATGATTTTGGTGCGGAAAAGTTTGACTTTATTTATTCAATAGGAGTACTGGCAGAACACGCCCCTTTTACTCAGCATATTTGTAACAAGCTGTATAACCTGCTGAATGATGATGGCGTTTTATATTTTACCGCAGTTGATATAGATGACCGTAAGGACTTTAAACGTAAACTGGCAGAAACCGCATATCCATTACTGCCCGGCGCAATAAGGAGTATACTGGACAAACGCTGGGAAACCAACTATATGACCTACAGGCAACTGGACCAGATGATGGCTGCAAGCAGGTTTGATGAATATGAAATATCAACCTATAAGGCCGAAGGCGGGGGGTGGGTAGGCGCGCACCTGGAATGCATTGCCCGCAAACATGATGCCCTTACGAAGTCTCTTTTCGTGTAAGGGTAAACAACAATAATGATAACAGGTAAACTACAATGCCTGAAGCTATAGCAAGTATGGTGCCTCCTAAGAAAAAGGAAGCACCTTCTTCTTTTACAACATCCAAAGTGATATTGCGGAAATCGGGCAATATGGTATCTATACCAAGTATCCATTTACCCGTCGCAACACTCAATGCCATTATTACGAACATTATAGGTGGAATACTGATATTTGCTGCAAGCAGGAATAGCGCTTTGTTTAGCCTGAAAAGTATGGCTAATGGTATGCCTATAGCCAGTTGAAATCCCCATACAGGTACTATGCCCATAAACACCCCAAAACCAAGCGAAGCGGCTTTCCTGTTGTTGGTTTCACCGGGGGTGGCGAATATGGCCTGGTATAACATTTTCCTGCCCTTACTGCTGAACAGGTTACGGACAAAATCACGGGGTTTTATCCATAGTACGGATATCAGCACCAGTACGGTGTTCAATATGCTGATGCGTGTAAAATCTTTGCCGGGGCGGAAATGAGATACACGTTCTTCTGGTTTGGGATAATATACAGATACTGGCACACCCCTTACGGCTATCCCGCTCCACGATGCACGTACTATTACTTCTATTTCAAACTCGTACTTGGTAGTGAAATACTTTTTATCTGCCAGCTTGCTGACAGGGTAAGACCGATAACCCGATTGTGTATCCTGTAGCCTGATGCCCGTGTTTACCCAAAACCAGAAGTTAGAAAACCTGTTGCCGAAGCTGCTCTTGCCTGGTACATTTTCCTGGTCGAGGTTACGGGCGCCTATCAGTAAAGAATTTGGCTCAACTTCCAGCCAGCTCAGGAATTCCACTACATCTTTTGCATAGTGCTGCCCGTCGCTGTCCAGCGTAATGGCATGGTCGTAGCCAAGCTTAACGGCTTCTTTAAAACCTGTGCGCAATGCCATTCCCTTGCCCTTGTTAGGGCTGTAATTTACCACATGTACCTGCGGGAAACGGGTAAGTATCTCTGCCGTATTATCGGTGCTGCCGTCGTTTATTACTATGATGCGAGAGGTGTATTGCAATACATCGCTCAGTACATCTGCCAGTGTGCCCGCGTTGTTATACGTAGGTATCAGCACACAGGCTTTTAGTGCCCGGAAACGTTCTTCGTAAATGGGTGGCGTCATTACGGTTGCAAAATTATTGCTTTATACTCTTTTTGCACAAGGCTATTTTCTCTTCAATGGCTTTGCGCTCATCTACTGTGGCTATCTCTTTGGTAAGAGCAGTATTGTAGTAAGATATGGCGGCTTTGTACCATCCCTGTTGCACGCAATAGTCTCCTGCTATACGGTAAGCATCGTAATGACCAGGGTTGCTGCGCACCACCTCTGCGGTATCTACAGGCCGGTGTGCCTGCAGAGCCAGTTTGTTCTTCCTGAACTTCAGGTAGTCTGCAAACTGCTGTGTGTAGATAAAACTATCTGCGGGTATGGTAAGGGCAGGTTCTATAAGTATAGTGTCTTTTTGTAATCCTTTTAGGGCAAATACCTTGCGCAGGTCGTAGCAGGCGTAGGGGCCGAGCTGCCAGCTGTTGCCGGTGCTTACCCACATGCGCAGGCTATCGGGCTGGAAGATGATGGAGTGGTGGGCTATCAGTTGGTTCACAGCTTTTTCATTACCTGTGCCAATGTCTGCACCATTTAGGCCTTTACGGTCGCGCAGGATGTCTGCCATCTTTTGCGGGGTGAGAGGGTAGTTGCTGTCCATCAGTTCCTGCAGCCTTTTGTAGCGATATACAGATGCGCTTTTGTCTTTCTGCTCTATGTTCAGTTCCTGCGCGTCAAAGCCCTTGCTCTGGTAGTGGTTGGTACATTGTATGTTGTCTTTGTTAGGGTCATAGATGTGTAGCTCTTTGGGTGTCTTTTCTATCACCACTGCTTTGCCATCGGCAGCACTGCCTACCAAAAAGCTCTCGGATACAAACATCTCCCTGTTCCCGGCAATAGCTATAGCTTCTTTGATATTACCTGCATATTGCAATACTTCCCTTGCTACCAGCGATACGGGCGTGGCGGCATCTTTCGGAATGTCTGAACGTGCGGCGTTGATGGTCACAGTTAAGCCTTTTTCATTCATGCCAGATACCACGCCTGTAAAACCACCCCATGTTACAAAGGCAAACTTGTGTCCCTTATCAGGATTATAAAACGCTACAATCTTATTTTCTGCAAACTTATCGCCCACCCAGAAGTCGAAGTTGCGGCCTATGAGCATAGAGCCATCTGCTGTTTTACTGTCCCATGCCCCAAATGATGTACAGCCTACCAGCATCATATTCTGCAATGCATGGCCAATGTCGTGTGCTGCATGATAGTTCATCAGGCGGGTATAGTTGTCGCCTATCCAGGTAAAACTGTCTGATGCGGAGCGGGATATACCGTATATCTCCTGTTTGTATTCATCTTTCACATGCCCGGGCAGGTTGCGGTTCATAAAGCCTATCAGGTACTTCAGCATATTGCGCCACCATTCACTGGGTACCATCTGCTTTATCTGTTCTGTAAAAGCTACCTCCTGGTCTATTACCTGTTGCCTTGAAAGCTTCCCGTTTTTTATGCCCAGTTCGTACGGCTTTCCCGATACATACATTTCATACAGGCCGTATCCATTTTTCTTTATCCAGTTGTCGCCGATAGTGCGCAGGGTGCCACCCTTATCTGCAACCTGCAACTGCCGGCTGATGCTATCCTTCACCGGTGGGGGAGTGTATTCAGATACATTATATATCCACACCGCCATGATGATACAGAACAGCAGGAATATGGCCAATGCAATGGTAAATGTCTTGAGTATTTTGCGGAGGATGCGCATGGGGTGCAAAGTTAAAGGTTTTCAACGCAGCATGGGGAACGTGTAAGGTGTAAACAAAAAAATACCCCATGTCCAGAAAATAGGGCATGGGGTAACAAATAAAATATGTGTTTAACCATTATAGTTTGCTGAACCTGGAATAATACAATGCTCCATCCTCTGCCTGTAACAATAATATGTAAACACCATTGGTCAGTGCGCTCACGTTCATGTTATTTACATTACCGGTTGCCTGAAATATTATTTTACCTGTAATGTCTGCAATTGCTGCATGTTTTATAGACGCAGCCGTGTTGAATGATATTACGTCTGTAGCAGGGTTAGGGCTAATGATGATTGCTGTAGCGTGTTTTGTTATATCGTTTACACTTACCTGTATGTCAACTGGCAGTTCTTTCATAGCGCCACCTTCAGGCATAGCAGCCCATAATCCAAACTTTGCCCCTTCGCTGTTATTAAAAGTGTCAATAAAGCCTGATGTAACTATGGTTATCGTTTTGCCACCAATATTCCAATTGTCAAAAGGCAACAAATAATTGTTCATAAAAGTACTGGTGCCGGCAGTATCTACTTTTAAAAGATACTTATTACCTGCGCCCGGGCTTGCAATGCCATGCTGGTAGTTGGTATATTGCCCATATGCCATATTAGTTACAAATGCAGAGCCTGGTACCGGTGAAATGTCTGGGAGGGTGCAGTCTGTACTGCTGTGCATAAACAGCAGGCTGGCCGTTGTGGTGGTGGGTGCTTCTTCCATAGCAAATGCATATGTTTTCAGATCGAGCGGCGGCCTGGGCGAATAGTTTTTAGAGCTGTCATGAATGCCGTAAAACACTGCAGAATATGTAGAACCAGAATCAAGAATCAATGTTTTTTCATACATTTCATCGTTCAGCCCCGCTTTTCTGATGCTTATATCCGTAGAAACATCTGCGATAGCGTCCATATATAGTGTAGCATGCCTGAAATCAAGGTTGCTTATTATTTTCTCGCCATTAGTATAAATATCTACAAGTTGTACTGCAGTATCGGCACTGTTATGTATAAACTGTATGCGGGCAAGTTTTTCTGCTTCAGCAGATGTATCCAAAGGCACCAGCATGCCGCCTTCCGGCAGTGCCATCCATAGGCCAAAAGGTTCACCGTTGCTATTGGCTGCCGGATTTATAAAACCGGATGTAAGTATTGTTACAGCTTTGCCGTCTATATTGTAATTAGGTATATCTGCCAGGTAGGTGTGCGATGTTTTGTTACCCGCCCGGTTTGTAAGACGGAAGATATAAGATTTATTTGTTTTCAACGATGTATAGCCTGTGCTGAAACCCTTATAGCCTATATCATCTGCCATATTTATGAGTTGGGTCCTTATGTCCATTACGGGTGCATCTGTAGACCCGTTTGCAAATACCATTTGTGTTTCCCCAACATTAGCTCCTGTAATAGTGCGATCAAAAACATCTAACGACACTTCCGGTATCGGGGAATATCCCGACGTGCTGTTAATACCGTTTATGACGATGGTATAAATTTTAGCAGGGTCAAGCGTTATGCTTTTAGCCAGGAAAGTATCTATTACCTGCGACGATATCATATCAGCAATACCAATCTCAGTTGGGACTGATGATGCCAAATTCACATCGAAAAAAGGCGTAGCCTGCCTGAACGCAATATCATTTTGCACTAGAATCCCGTCAATGTATACATCTATACCCGGCAGGCTTAAATCAGCACAGTTGTTAATAAATTGCACTTTTACTACTTGCGCTCTCAGTGATGAAGCAAAAAAGAATAGGGCAACAACAAGAATGTGTTTCAATTTCATTATATATCGTTTAGCTGTTAAATATGTAATTACTGTTTAAATTTAATGATTTTTTTCTAAACAGCCGGGTTTTAAGACATATCTGTGGATGAGGTATTGGTTATAATCGGTAAATTGTATTATCAAAACGGGTATGATTAAAAGATATTTAATAGGTAAACATCTGGCAAAAGGGGTAATATTATATAGTGTGTTATGTATGTACATGCTGCATACATCAGTTATTGCACAGAATATAGCTACACCATCTATAAGGTTGAATAATAATGTAGTTGTCAGTAATGCCTTGACACCCGTTACCTGGCTTGCAGATAATACTCATTCAGGAAAGCTTCCGGTGCAGGTGTTGTTACAGTTTCAGTCACTACCATCTGCATCAGCAAAGGCACAGTTAAAAGATAATGGCATTATCCTGTTAGATTATCTTCCGGGTAATGTATATACTGCCATTGTTCATAGTCTTCCCCCGGCTTCCGTTTTTCAGTCGTCGGGCATCTCGCTTATAGCAGATGTGCAGCCCGGGTGGAAGATAAGCGACGAACTGAAACAGGCCCTTACCCTGCAAGCCGATTTTGCAGATGTTACCGTATTGTTTACAGGAGATTACAGTCGTGCGGATATTGATGCGCAGTTTTATGAGTTGGGTGCAGAGATAATCAGCGAAAGGATAACGATGGGTTATTGTCATATAAAAATACCGGTTGACAAGGTGTTACAACTCGCACAATGGCATCATGTAAGTTATATGAGCAGCTACAGGCAGGATGTACCGCTAAACACCTATGCCAAAGCCATGACCCGTATGCATATAGCGGCTGACAATTCTACTGTGGGCGGTTATGGGCTAAAAGGCAAAGGTGTTGCCATTGGTATAGGGGATAATACTTCGGGAGTGTATCACGTGGATTTATCCGACCGGATTATTAATTATAATCCGCAGGCATATACCAACCATGGCGTGCATATAAATGGTATTGCAGGTGGTGCAGGTATAGTTGACCCCAAAGGAGAGGGTATGGCATCCGCAGCTACACTTACCAATCATTTTTTTAGTGATGTACTGGAAGCTACGCCTTTTATAGCAAGCCAGCATAATGCTGTGGCTACTAATAATTCTTATTCCGCATCCAGTGGCAGCTGCGAATATTCAGGTACATACGATGTTCTTTCTGCTGGGCTCGATAACCTGTGCAACGATTATAAAAATGTATTCCAGGTGTTCGCTGCAGCAAACGATGGTTTGTTCGATTGTCCGCCTTATCCTAAAGGCTTTGCAACCATTGCAGGGGGCTACCAGGCAGCTAAGAACATCATCGTAGTAGCCAGTACAGATAAGGAATATGTAAATGCAGACAACTCATCTCGCGGGCCTTTGAGGGACGGGCGTTTGAAACCTGAAATAACAGCGGTAGGCGTAGATGTGATTTCTGATACCAAGAACGATGAATACCTAGTAGCAAGTGGCACCAGTATGGCTTGTCCGCAGGTAGCAGGTGCGGCGGCATTGCTCACAGAGCGTATCCGCCAGTTAGGTGGTAGTTTTAACCCCCGTTCAGATGTGTTAAAAACCTTAATGATAAATGGTGCCACAGATATAGGCATACCCGGCCCTGATTTCAGGTTTGGCTTTGGTTTCCTGAATGTGGAGCGTTCACTTATTATGCTGGATAGCAATCGTTACTTCACCAATACCGTTAATAATGGTGCGCAGGTTACGCATAATATAACTGTGCCTCCAGGTACCGGCCAGCTAAAGATAACACTGTGCTGGCACGATGTTGCTGCCAGTCCGCTGGCTACTACACAGTTGGTAAATGATTTAGATCTTGTGGTGTCAGAGCCTGGGGGAGCATTACATAACCCTTTGGTATTAGACCCTTCTCCGGCAAATATCAATAATCCCGCCATAGAGAAAGAAGACAGGCTGAATAATACAGAGCAGGTGGTAATACAAAACCCTGCAGCAGGAATTTATACTGCTATGGTAAAAGGTTATTCATTACCGTCCGGCAGCAGGGATTATGTATTAGCATATGATTTTTTACCACAGGGCATACATGTGAAATACCCCCTCGCCAACAGCGCTGTAAATGCTGCTGATTCAGTATATGTATATTGGGATGCAGTTAATAGCAATGGCGTATTCAGTCTTGAGTATTCTATCAACAATGGTACCTCATGGATAGCGATAGACAACAACATCCCCGCAGATAGGCGCCACTATAAATGGATGGTGCCGGGTGGCATTAATTCAGGCAAATGCCTCGTCAGATTGTCCCGGGCATCAGAACAGTCTGTATCAGGCATGTTCGTGATAAATGAGCAACCCACAGTGAGAATGTCTGCTATACAATGCCCCGGCTATGTCAATATAGAGTGGGATGCTGTGCAAAATGCTACTGCCTACCATGTAATGAGAAAGAGCGGACCGGTATTAATTACGGTAGATACTGTAACGGATACAACTTATATTTTCCCAGGACTGGCCTTAGATAGTACTTACTACGTCACCGTTGCGCCCGTGATAGACGGGTTGCAGGGATATCGTGCCATTGCTAAAAAGCGCAAGCCATCGGACGGTAACTGCAATGGCAATATTTCAGACGGGGACCTGATGGTAGGGGTATTGGAATCTCCTGCAACAGGGCGCATGTTTACTGAAACAGAATTGACCGGCAATGAATTGTTACGGGTCAGTGTGCGTAATCTTGACGATGTAGCTAATGCGGGTTATTCACTGTCTTACAGCATAAACGGGGCTGCCTGGGTAACACAAAATTTCTCAGACCCTTTGCCTGCAAATGATGTGAAGACAATCTCGCTTCCTGGTGTAGATTTATCAGAGATAGGCGATTATGAGATAAGAATGGCTGTCACCAACACCTCATCTGTAGATAATGTACCGCAGAACGATAGTGCGGTTTTTTATATTGCACAATTGCCTAATGCACCTGTAACACTCGACTATACAGATGATTTCGAGAGCCTGCTTTCTTTTAATGTAGAGAAAGACACCTTTGGCTTCAGCAATGGCAGGCGATGGGATTTTCAGAGTACGACTGATACTGGCAGGATAAGGAGTTTGGTGCTGCAGGATGTCACCATTAGTGGGCAGCGTTCATTAAGTTTAGACGCCTTCCGTCATTGTAAGGGTAACATCAATGTACTTACGGGCACTTTCAATCTTGCTGCATATGATAGAGAAAGGAAAGAGGTGAGGATGGAATTCGATTATATCATACATAATGTACCTAAAAGTAATGATAATGAATTATCAATAAAAGGAAGCAACGGCAAATTGTTCAGGGTGTTATATCCTTATGACATCAGGAGGATAAATGTCGGCAGGGTGTTAAATTCAGGCAGCCTGTCGCTGAGCGATGCTATGGCAGAAGCAGGCGATAATTTTTCAGCTGCCACACAGTTGCAGTTTAAACAGAATGATGTGAGCCTGGTAGGTGGAAGGAATGTAGGCAATGGTATGACGATAGACAACGTAAAGTTATATACAGTACAGAATGATGTACAGTTACTCCGGGTTGTATCTCCCTCTTTCCTTGAATGCGGGGTTACAGGTCCTGTACCGCTTACGGTTACCATCAGGAACGGGGTATCGCAGGTGCAGAACAATGTAAAGGTCAGCTACAGGCTTGATAATGGTGATGTTGTTACAGAAAACATTGCCTCCTTGTCAAGGAAAGAGAAACGGGATTACACATTCAGCAAATTGCTGGATATTACACAATCGGGCAGCCATAACATTGATGTATGGGTTAATGCAAATGGCGATACTTATAATAAAAATGATAGCATAATTAATTACAGTGTCCGCAATCAGCCACTGGTTACGGTCTTCCCTTATTTAGAAGACTTTGAAAAAGATAACGGATATTGGTATGCAGATGGCATACATAGCTCCTGGGCTTATGGTACGCCAACAGCGCCCAAAATTAATAAAGCTGCCAGCGGGCAAAAAGCATGGGTCACAAATTTATCGGGCAACTATAACCCTGATGAAATATCTTATCTCTATACTCCCTGTTTCGATTTGACAGGTATGGATATGCCTATAGTAAGTTTTAAAATTGCGCTGGACATTGAGAATTGTAACGACATCCTCTGCGATGCGGCGTATATGGATTATTCGCTGGATGGAATAAAATGGGAGCGCCTGGGCAAACCGGGTGAAGGTACTAACTGGTACAACGACAGCATTTATTATAGCTGGACACTGGAGGACAAAACAGCCTGGCACCAGGCAGAATTACCCCTGCCATTGCTGACAGGAAACGTGCAGTTTAGGTTTGGAATACATACAGACCCAGGTTCTGAGAAAGAGGGTATAGGCATAGACGATTTCAGGATATTTAACCGTGTGTTTTTTATGCCGGACAATAACATCATCAGTATCAGTCCTAATCCAGCTACCGATGGCCTGGTAAATATTGAATGGGCTGCTGTGGCCGGTACCGAAATGAAAGTAGTAGTTACAGATATGACGGGTAGGGATATTTACACGCAGGATGAGGTTGCACAGGAAGGCTATAATAAAACGACATTAAATACGCCCGCCGTATCTACAGGCATGTATTTTATTCGCATTACGATAGGTGATAAAGAGCACCTGCGCAAGGTCATCTTCCGTCGCTCGTGATGCTTACCTGTTAAAAAGGATATTAAAGTAGAAGGATGGTTTCCGCAACTGGTCGCGAAGGTCCAGGTCTGTAAACATGCAACTGATGGTCTTACTTAACGATGGACTTTTCTCTGCCTTGTTTACTACCAGGTTAAACAGCCAGGGGTAGCGGCAGAGTTTCTGCATGGTAGTGCCCAGCTTTAGCTCGTCTCCCAGCCTTTTATACAGCACATCATCATATTGTTGCTTAAGAAATTCTTTGTCAAACTTATCCTTGTCCAGCGCTTCTGTAATAGCCGCTGCTGCCAGCATACCACTATATAATGCGTTGCCGATACCTTCACCGCTAAAGGGGTCTATCAGGCTGGCGGCATCACCCGTCAGTAAAAAGTTATCGCCGGATACCGGTTGTTGTACCATACCCATCGGCAATCCCCAGCCTTGTATCTTTCCTTTCAGTTCTGCGTCTTTAAACCTCGGGCTTATGTTTGGGTTGTTTTTAATCGCATCCAGCATACGCTCCCGCAGGTTTATTTTCTTTTTGCGTATGGTTTCAGAAAGTATGCCTACACCAACATTGGCCATACCATTGGGTAAGGGGAATATCCAGAAATAACCCGGCAATACTTCAGGTAAAAAATGTAGTTCTATAAAATTTTCACCATGCATACCGGTCACCCCTTCGTAATAGGCACGCAACCCCACGGCCGATGTTTTGTCTGTGGTATGGTTGCTCAAAAATTGCTTGCGTACCATGCTCTTGTCTCCATCGGCACCTACTATTATGGGGGCTGTTACAATATACTCCTGCCCGTTTTGTACAAAAGCTACTGTTACTTTCCCAGCCTCACGATTAATGTTTTTTATCGTTGCCTGCTGGTATATCTTATTGTGTGTTGTTGGGAGTTTCTCAAACAGGAAGTTGTCAAAGATTAACCTCGGGGTAGTAAATCCCGGCGCCTGTTCTCCCGGTTGTTTCGATGGGTTGAACGGAATATGTAATGGCTTGCCGTTTGGCGCGACGAAAATAATACCGTGGCTGGGCGTGAACTTTTCAGCCTGTAAAAATATTTCCTGCAGCCACTCAGGATTTGCCTTACGAAGGACAAAAGCTGTCTTCCCGCTACAGGCATCACCACATACTTTATCCCTGGGAAAAAGATCTTTTTCAATAATAATATGAGATATGCCTGCCTTAGACAGGTACATGGACGTGCCTGCCCCTGATGGGCCTGCTCCAAGAATAATTGCTGATGTATCTATATGTATAGGTGTCATTTTTCTTTTGAAAGTGCCAAATATAGCTGCCAAATATCACTTTCACTTGATTATTTAAATTTTATGCCTAATTTTATTAGGTATAGCATGGACAGTAAAATTATCAAAGGAAGCCTCACTGCAATCATCCTGAAGCTGCTGGAAGATAACAGCCGTATGTATGGGTATGAAATGACCAAAGCAGTGAAAGAACGTTCAAAAGATAAGATGCAGCTTACAGAGGCTGCTCTTTATCCGGCATTGCATAAACTGGTTGAAGAGGGGCTACTGGACACTACTACAGAAATGGTAGAAGGCAGGATGAGGAAATACTATTCCCTGACTAAAAAAGGCAAAAAAGAAACGGACATTAAAATTGAAGCATTAAAAAATGCGTTGGAATCTTTACAGAATATATTAAATCCAAATATTGCAAATGGATAAGCTGACACTTACAACCGGGCAACTGAAAGAACTAAAAAAGTATATAGAGTCCCGCGGTTTCAGGGAGCCTTTAATCGTCATGGAGATACTCGACCACTTTGCCTGCCTGGTTGAAGAAAAGATGCAGGCAGACCCGCGGCTGACATTGGCAGAGGCTATGCAACAGGCGCACGCAGGTTTTGGTGTACGTGGCTTTAAGTCACTTGCTGATGCTGCTGATAATGAGCGCAACAAAAAGTTTACAAAGGTATTCAAAACAAAACTACGGGCACTGGTATTCAACCCCTTAGCGGCTGTAACAATCGTATTGTTTGCTATATTTTGCTATAGGGCATATTCATGGGTATTGCCTCTCCAGGGCGGGTGGTTCAATGGTGCATATGCAGTATCGTTTAACTTTATAATTATATATGCTGTTGGTATGATTGCAATCAACCGCCAGGTACCGGACAGGGCAGCCAGGTACAACTCGGGCTATGCCTCGTTGGCCAATAACGGATATAGCTGGATAATATTTGTGCTGGTTATGACGTTCCCTAAATATCCTTATCCCGCTATTGCAGTATGGCCTTTTGCACTGGGGGCATCACTCCTTACTACTTATCTTGTGGTTCATATGATAGCGCAGTACCGCACCGTAGTGCATGTTGTGAAACAAAACAGGCATATCACAGATATGTATATGGAGCTTGACTCATGAAATATTCAGATGCAGGTCTGCACCAAATTGTAGCTTAACGATTATAAAAACTGCATAATCTTTGATGTTTCGGCCATTTAAGTAAAAGATTTCCTTAAATTTGCGCCCCAAACAGGTTCTTACATAGGTTATGATAGGTCGCAGAAATATCAGGGTAAAGGTGATGCAAACGTTATATACGCTTGCCACAACAGGAACAACAGGCCTTGATGAGCAGAAGAAGTTAGGTATATCATTACTGGACGATAAGATATCCCGTTTTTTAGACCTGTTCGTTATAGCAGTACTCTACACAGCTAAGGTGGCGCAATACGCTGAAAAAGATGCAGGAAAAAGAGCATCTAAATACCTGCCCACAGCAGACGATCTGAATGTTAATACAAAAATTGCCGGCAACGAATTTTTGTGGAAGATACTGGATAACGAAACGTTCATTGAAAAGATAAAGGACAAAAACATCAGCCGTTACCTGGATGACGAACTTGTAAAGAAAATCTACAAGAAGTTTGCTGATACAGATGAGTATAAAACATACATCTCTTCACGTGAACGCGACCCTAAATCAGAACTGGGTATTATCAGGTTCCTGTGGGAAGATAAGATATATGGTGATGAGTCTGTTATGGAACATTTTACAGACGACCTGCCGGAATGGGAAGACGATATTGACATGATAAAAATACTCATGGACAATTTCTTCAAAAGCAACTCCAAGGTCAACTTCCTGAAACTCATTACAGCTGAAAAAAATGAGTATGCGCGTGACCTGTTAAACACTACGATTGAGAAAGAGCAGTTTTGTACAGAATTAATACAACCCAAACTTATTAACTGGGATGCGGAAAGGGTAGCTCTGATAGATATGTTGCTGTTGCGTATGGGCGTGTCTGAATTACTGTATTTCCCTACTATACCCACAAAGGTCACCATCAATGAGTATATAGAGCTGGCAAAGTTATATAGTACACCGCAGAGCGGACAATTTGTAAACGGCGTGCTGGATAATATACTGAAAGACCTTACCAGGGATAACAAAATTCATAAAGAACAAAGAAACACTAAGTAACACATAGTGATATGAAAGCGTATTTGTTTGTATTGATAATCATCACATTGTCTGCCTGTGCAGGTGGAGATAAACCCGGAACTAAAAATACAGGGCTGCTCTCTACAGGTATGGTCAAGAATCCATACTCTGCCAGTGGGTTGGATACATCTGCATACAACAAACTACCCACCATGGATTTTACAGATACCCTGCACGATTTCGGGTGGATGACTGAGGGTGCCAAAGCCACGCATACTTTTGAGTTTAAAAATAACGGAAATACACCCCTTATCATCAGCAGCGCTGCGGGGTCTTGTGGTTGCACCATTGCAGATTATCCTAAAGAGCCGGTTGCGCCGGGTGCTACAGGAAAGATAAATGTTGCGTTTAGCTCTGCGGAAAAAATGGGCCACGTAGAAAAATCGGTATCAGTTACTACAAACTCAAAAAGAAGCGTGCATGTGCTTTACATAAAAGCAGATGTAAAACCTGAATAAGAGAACTTATAATTTTTTAAATAATAAATAGTAAATAATAATGTTAGTACAACTAGAAACAGTAATGTTACAGACACCGGGCGGTGCAGGCGGTTTTCAGCTTATCTTCCTGGTAGGTATGATAGGCGTGATGTATTTCTTTATGATACGCCCGCAGGCAAAACGCGCAAAAGAACAAAAGAAATTTGCAGCGTCTATAGGCACAGGGGAAAAAATCATTACCACTGCAGGTATTCACGGTACGGTAAAACGTGTTAACGAAGACGGTACTTTGCAACTGGAGATAAACCACGGTACTTTCATGACGATAGAAACCTCTGCGGTATCTATGGAAATGACCAACGCTTACCGTAAGAAAACACAAACTCCGGTAGCTATTGAAGAAGCTAAAAAATAATTTTTAAACTGTACACATGCTGAAAGTAGGAATTACAGGAGGCATAGGAGCAGGTAAGTCTGTAGTATGCCGGGTGTTTACAACACTCGGCATACCTGTGTTTGATGCAGACAGAGCGGCTAAAATGCTGATGGAAAATGATGCAGTAGTAAAGGCCGGTATATCTGCACTCTTTGGTAGTGAGATATTTACAGGTGATAAACTGAACAGGGAGCAACTGGCAGCTATGGTTTTTGCTGACCCATCACTACTACTACTACTTAATGCAATAGTACACCCCGCCACAATTGAGCATGGCCGTAAATGGATGGCCGCACAAACCGCGCCATATACAATTAAGGAAGCCGCTATTTTATTCGAAAGCGGCAGCCACAAAGAAATGGACCTTGTGATAGGCGTCTTCGCACCGCCTGAACTACGCATGAAACGTGCAATAGAAAGGCCCGGGATGACACGCGAAAAGGTACTGCAGCGTATGGCTAACCAGATGAGCGATGAAGAAAAAATTAAACTGTGCGACTATATTATTACCAATGATGGGGTACAGGCACTTATACCACAGGTTGTAGCATTACATAAAACTATTCTTACACGTTCTTAAGATTTCTTACCTGTAAGCTCCGCTGTTTTGTTTTTGTAAGTTGCCTTATTGTCTTCATCAGTTTCCTGTCCTTCTAACCGGGACAATGTTTTCAATATCATATTCAACCTGGTATTCGCCTTTGCTACATCAGCTTTCGTATTAGCATCACGTACTTCATTTTTAAAGAACTGCCCGGCATCAAATATGTTCGCTGATATTGCTGTACGGTAAGGTGCTATCGCTTCAGATGCTGTCATATATTCTACCGCATCCAGCGCTACTTTAAACGCCTGGTCAGACGGGGTGTTAGTCATGTAGTCATACATGCTGTACGAGAAGCTTATTTTGTCTTTTGCTCCCATCAGATATTGCTGCTTTTTTATCAGCACTGTATCTGTGGCATTTGCTTCCTGGCCTATCACGTCCCATACCTGCATTTCAAGTTCACCTGCGGGTTGTGTGGCATATATACTCTTCGCTAGGCTATATGCGGTGTCCTTATTAAATTTCATGATGCCTTCCAGTGCCGCACCGGCTACTTTATAAGACTCGTCGTTCAGTGCCGTGTACATATCATTCACAGAAGATTTTACACCCCACGCAGTCAGTAAATCAAATGCTGCTGCTCTTACATGGTTAGACTGGTCTTTGGTAAGCTTTACTACATCTGGTGTAAGCGCATTTTGTACTGTTGCAGCTTTTTGCGATGCCAGGTAGTGTAGTGCGTATACTTTTATATGTTCCAGGTCGTCCGCAAGAGCAGCCTTGTACATTTGTTGTATCGTTGTATTATCTGTCCTTTTAGCATTGGTCATTAATGCTCTTGCTTTTGCAATGAAATCTTCTTTCTCTGTCAGTTGGAAGCACCTTAGCCAGTGTTCAAGGGTTTTGTTGTCATATATTGCGCCTACCAGCCAATGCTCTGCATCTGCAAATATTGCAGGCTGCTGGCTGTCATAGTACGGATAGGTGACCGTTACTATTCTCTTATCGAGCGTTACCATATCGCTAAAGGTATTTCCCTTGCTCACCACGTTTATCTTCAGCGGCAGTTCATATATTTTGCTTTGCTTTTGCTCCAGTGTTATTTTTACCTGCTTCTTTGCATCATCAAAATCATAGGTCACATTTAAAACAGGATGCCCGCCCCTGAAATACCACTGGTTGAAGAACCAGTTCCAGTCTTTACCTGTTGCCTTTTCTACAGCCAGCCTCCAGTGGTGTGTTTCAGCAGGTTGCAGTGCGTTTTCTGTAAGGTATATATTCATAGCGCTGTAAAAGGCGCTATCGCCCATTAGTCCATGCATGTAGTGTAGTATGCTTGCCCCTTTCTGGTAAGATATACGGTCAAACATGTCGTCTTTTCTCTTATAGTGAAAACGTGTAAGGGGCTCATCATTTTTTTCTGTCTGGTTCATATACAGAATCATATCTTCAAAGCCCAGCTTTTGGGCAGATGCTACGCCATATTTATACTTCCGCCACATTTGTTCCCCATAAGTCGCAAAAGATTCGTTCAGCGTCAGGTTCGACCAAGATTCAGCGGTCACATAATCGCCAAACCATTGGTGGAACAGCTCGTGAGAAACTATGTCTTCATAGTCAACGTCCATTATCTCGCGGCTGGTCTGGTTTATAAATTCACCAAATACGGTGGCAGATGTATTTTCCATAGCACCCGATACGTAATCGCGTACAACCACCTGGCTGTATTTATTCCATGGATAAGGTACACCGGTTATGTTTGAGAAGAATTCCATCATCTCAGGAGTATTCCTGAACATATCCGGCGCATAGGGTGCAAATTCAGGTTCTACATAGTAGTTCACTTTTTTGCCTCTCCATTCCTTGTCTTCCACTACTTTATAATTACCTATGGCAAACATCATCACATATGGTTGTATGTCTTTGTCCATTACCCATGTATCTGTACGTGTGCCCCGTTCTTTTGTTGTGCTACCCGTAAACATACCATTGCTCAGTGTAGTAAAGCTGTCGGGCACTGTTAGCTGTATGCTGGTGGTAAAGCGTTCATTAGGTTTGTCGAATGTTGGTACCCAGAAGGAGTTTGATTCCGTTTCACCCTGTGTCCATATCTGGCTGGGTTTATAGGGTACAGACTGGTCTGTGTTTATAAAATAAAGCCCTTTATCATCAGATATGGCCTTGCCGCCAGAGGTGGCTTTGGCATAGGGCATCGCTTTATAGGTTATGTCAAGCCGTACGGACTCTGTCCGGTGGTAAAGACGGTCAAGGTAGATGGTCAGGCTATCGTTACTGTAGTTTATCCGTGCCTTATCGCCATTTACAGTTACGTTAGCAATGTTCATGCTTTTTGCATCAAGCACTATTTTATCGCTGCTATAGAAATAAGGATGCATATCTATTAACGCCCTGCCATTAGCTGTTTTCTCTGCCAGGTTGAAGTCAAGAGACACAGCAGTATGTGTGATGTCCCAGTTCATGGTAGCCGTAGCCCGGTAGGCGTCATCTGTGGCATTTACAGTTACTCCTTCCAGCATCACAGTTTTAGCATTTTTCCTGCTGCTGCTGCACGCGGCTACCAGTAACACTGTTATTATTAATATAAAGCGGCTCATTTTTATTATGCTTAAAATATTTTGGTGGTAATATTAGGCAATACTTATTACTTCACATTAACCCCACATAGGGGTATTTGCTATTTACGAATGAAAAACGCCCTG
This sequence comes from uncultured Flavipsychrobacter sp., assembly GCA_964464965.1. Classification (GTDB taxonomy): domain Bacteria; phylum Bacteroidota; class Bacteroidia; order Chitinophagales; family Chitinophagaceae; genus UBA5543. The sequence continues at coordinate 36,245 of CAYXHM010000006.1, forward strand.
AAAAGCACATAATTAATGATTAAATTTGCGTTTTACTAAAATACAGGAGATACATGCTGCAAATAGCTGTAAACGAGAATCGTAATTTTTCAGTAACCCGGGAGGGTGGGGTATGGCACCTTGATAACCAGCCGGTTGATTGTGATATACAGTTGCAGCCCAATGGTATTATCAGTATCCTGTACAATAATAAAAGTTATACCGCCACTATCGAAAGCATTGATACTAAGGCTAAACTGGTGACGGTGCGGGTAGATGGTTTTTTGCGTACTATCAGTATCAGCGAGCCTATGGACCAGTTGCTGGCAAGCATGGGTATGGACCTGAAAGCGATGCAAAAAGCTGAACCTGTGAAAGCGCCAATGCCCGGTATGATACTGAAAATACTGGTAGAACCCGGCCAGAAGATAAGCAAAGGCGATGGCCTGCTGATACTTGAGGCTATGAAAATGGAAAATGTATTAAAAGCTGTTGCTGATGCGACAGTAAAATCTATAAATATCTCTGAACGTACGGCCGTAGAAAAGGGGGCTGTACTTATCGAACTGGAATAATATCTGTGAAAGGGTTTAATAAAATATTTCTGCTGATTATATGCCTGCTGGCAATGCTGCAGGCTGGTGCCAATGGTTTTTCGTACGTGTTTATACAGGGCGACAAAGCCACCCCTTTTTATGTAAAGTTTGAAGACCAGATGCTGCCACGCTATGGGAAAAACTATAGCATAATATCCCAACTGGTACCGGGGCCTATTAACATACAAATACTCTTTCAGCAAAATACTTATCCCCCGCAAAAGTTCACAGTTGTGGTACCCGAAAATGGTTTCAGGGGGTTTCTACTCATGCAGAAAAATGGTGTGTTTTCTTTGTATGATGTTCATCAGCAGTTTTACCTGCAGCCCGGCAACAAAGCAGAAGATGACCATGTGGCACCGAATGTGAGTACTGATACGTATGTATATAAGGAGGTTAATAGCCCTAGTAATGCACCTGGAGCATCTGTTATACCAAAACCACGTCAACAAAAAACTGAGAGCGTATCTCCTAAATTTCTTCCTAATATTGAGTTGAGCAACGAGCGGTATGTGCAATCTGCACCGCCGCAACCTGTAGCTGCTGAAATAGTAGATGATAAAGCTGTTAACGCCGAACCCGAAACTGATGAACCCGGCCCGGAAGCTGTAACAGCACCTGCTAACAACAATACCAACACTTATGTTGCTAATAGTGATTGTCCTGATGCTGTAAATGAAGGGGCGTTTGAAGACCTGTACAATAAGGTACAATCCAGGTCAGAAAAAGTGAAGCTGAAATTTCTGCTGACTAAGGTGACAGAATGCTACTCCACTAGCCAGGCACGTCTTCTTGCGGAAACGCTGAATAACGACCCCGAACGATATACATTCCTGAAAAAAGTGTATCCAAGGATTACTGATCAATATAATTTTCCACAGTTGGAAAGCCTGCTTTCTACGCAGGAATGGAAAAGCTATTTCAAATTAATTTTACCAAAATAATAGTATGAGAAAAATATTTCTTCCTGTTGTCGTTTTAACCTTTGCACTGGGTGCATGTACCACAAAAGATAAGAAAAGCCTGATAACAGGAAAGTGGCAGGCTGTAAGTCTTGAGAATGCAAAGCTGGACGAGCTGATGAAAGAACAGGCACATTTCCTGGATACTTTTGGCAGGAACAATACGCCAGAGCAAAACATGGAAATATACGGTACCAGCAACCTGGACAGCCTGCGGGAAATGTCTCAGAAAGAGATGGTGGAATATATGGCTATGCAGGACCATGCTGTAAAAAACACTACGTTCGAATTTAAGAAAGACGGCATTGTTATTATGAACTTCAGCGGGCAGATAGACACCACAGGCTGGCGTATAGGTGACGACGGCAAACTGACCCTGGATGAAACCAGCACAACTGCCGACGGCCAGAAAATAACGATGGAAATCCTTTCCCTGACCGATACTATGATGAAACTGCAGATGAATGAACAGGGCATGAACAGCACTGTGATTTTTAAGCCTGCCAGTAAATAATATCTCATTATCTTTGACCACTGTTTTAAATAAGACAACACAATAATTCATTATGCGTACAATTGCGTTTCGCCAGGCATTAAGAGAGGCATTGCAAGAGGAAATGAGAAGGGACGACAAGGTGTTCCTGATGGGTGAAGAGGTAGCACAATATAATGGTGCATACAAAGTTAGTCAAGGCATGCTGGACGAGTTTGGTGCAAGAAGGGTAATAGATACCCCTATAGCTGAATTGGGTTTTGCTTCCATAGCTGTTGGCGCTGCCGCAAATGGTACACGCCCTGTAGTTGAGTTTATGACCTGGAACTTTGCCGTACTGGCACTCGACCAGATATTGAACCACGCTGCCAAAATGCTATCTATGAGTGGTGGCCAGTTTGGTTGTCCTATCGTTTTCAGGGGGCCAAATGGTTCTGCAGGCCAGTTGGGCGCGCAACACTCCCAGGCTTTTGAAAGCTGGTATGCAAATATACCCGGCCTTAAAGTTATATCCGTATCTAACCCTTACGATGCGAAAGGCTTGCTGAAATCTGCTATCCGCGACGAGAACCCCGTGGTGTTTATGGAGAGCGAGGTAATGTATGGTGATGAAGGTGAAGTACCTGAAGAGGAATACCTGATACCGATAGGTAAAGCTGACATAAAACGTAAAGGCTCTGACGTAACCATCGTGTCTTACAACAAGATGATGAAAGTAGCGCTGGCTGCTGCTGAGGAGTTGGCTAAAGAAGGCGTCGATGCTGAAGTTATAGACTTGCGCACCATCCGCCCGCTTGACTATGCTACTATATTGGAATCTGTAAAGAAAACCAACAGGCTGGTGATAGTAGAGGAGCAATGGCCTTTTGGTAGTGTGTCTTCAGAAATAGCATACCGTGTACAAAAAGATGCCTTCGATTTCCTGGATGCACCTGTAAAACGTATCACTGCTGCTGATACCAATATGCACTATGCAGGTAACCTGGTTGCGGCTGCATTACCTGATGTGCCACGTACAGTGAAACTTATTAAAGAAGTGATGTACATCAACAAGTAAGGTAAAATCCCGCTGACAATATCTTTTATAATTATAAAGGCCGTTCTGTACAGAGAGGCCTTTTGTTTGGAATACTTATACAACTAGTTTTCTCCCTTGTTATCAGCAAATAGCCAGCCGTTTATTGTTTGTTCGCCTGTTGTCAGGTCGTGGTAATACATCACAGAACGGTCTTCAGAGATTTCAATGCCGGTAATGCTCAGAGTATGTGTTGCCCCCTGGTTGATGGTCAGGTTCATGCGTTCAAATCCTTCACCACCGTGCTCGTGAAACCAGCGTATGCCATCACCTGTTATCACGTCCTGCGATAGCCGCCAGTCGTCGAACCATTTTTTTCTTTTGTTGATCATTGCCTGGTCGAACAACGTGACAGAAGACCACATATGCGGCATGTCTGACGGGAGCGAGGTTACAAACTTTTCATACTCATCCCAACGCATCTCCCACAGGGTGCCATTCTGCTTCAGCCATGCTATGAGTGAGAAAGGCTCTATATCATGCAGGTCGGTTTCGTTAAATTTCTTTACGGGGTTCTCTGCATCAAACATCTCCAGGAACATTGCCTCTTTACTAAGGCGGTAACGCTCTTTACGTATGTGGGGAGCAAAGGCACCATGCAGCATCACCATAGCATTGCCGTTATTGTGTATGCCTATCCATGTGCCGCCATCATTATCCTGCGGGCATAAAACCTTATCCGTATTGAACTTTAATACAGCCGGTGCCTGTGTTCCGCCTTTTGACGGGCGGTCATCCCTGTTGCAGGTAATGAATATTTTATCCTTATAAGGTAAATACGTAACGGTAGACATATTTTCAAAACATAGTTGGCATCCCCACAGCACTTGCGCTGTTACAATGTAGTAACAATAATGGTGATAAACAACAGGGCTTTATCGGAGGTACGGCTACGCGCCCATATCGTTGTTCTATGGAACTATAAAGATATCTGATGTCTCTATCCTGTTACTCTCAACGCCGTTTTTGTCTTTCAGGTAAATGGTGTACTTCAGGGTGTCGCCAAGAGGTTTGTTCGGCTCCATAACCAAATATCTTACTGCGGGAATTTTCATAGTCAGCGTGCCTGATATGTTTATTTCGCCATCCGGCAATTTACCTACCATGTCCGCCGGAAATGGCTCGTTAATTCTTAATGACGTGTCCCTGCTGTCTTCAAATACCAGTGTCGCGCCATCCTGGTCGGGAATGCCCACGCCATCAGCAGCCATTGCATAGCCCAACTCTATAAATACTGTATCGCCCGGGGCACCTGAAGCTACCGTGTTAGGCGACATAGACTTCAGAGATATTTGAGGTTTCTTTAGAGCCTCTTTATCTTTGTTGCATGCAGAAGCGGCAAGAATGAGCGCGCCGGACAGTATCAGGTACTTTTTCATATCAATCAAAGTTAACAAAAGTGGGATATATTTTTCATAGTGAACCGGTTAAATATCTGGCTGCCGTCACGGCTGCCGGTTTTGAAGATATTGCCCTGCAACTGTTCAACCACCAGTATAGGTACAACGCTATCTACAGGGCTTTTGTGGATGCAATACATGTACACCCCGAAGGTGTAAAAGGCGTTGCCTCTATCCCGTTCCTGCCCGTCAGTTTCTACAAGTCGCATAGGGTAGTGACGGGGGAGGTAGCCGACGACGCAGCCCTTTTTTACAGCAGTACCACTACATCAGACATACCGGCCAGGCATTTTGTAAAAGACATGGCGCTGTATGAAGAAAGCCTGCTTGCCGGTTTTCGCCAGTTTTATGGCGAACCGGCTGACTATGCCATACTGGCCCTGTTGCCGTCTTACCTGCAGCGCAAGGGTGCGTCGCTGGTGCATATGGCGCAGGTGCTGATGGACGATGGCAAGCACCCACTGAATGGCTTTTACCTGGATGAACATGAAAAGCTATATGCCGTACTACAACAACTGGAGCAGGAAGGCCAGCCAACCCTGCTGCTGGGCGTAACATTTGCGCTGCTGGACTTTGCTGAAAAGTACAGTATGAAACTACAGCATACCACCATAATGGAAACAGGCGGAATGAAGGGCCGCCGCCGCGAACTGACAAGGGCAGAAGTACACGCTGAACTTAAAGCTAGGTTAGGGGTAGGGCAGGTACATTCTGAATATGGTATGACGGAGCTCTTGTCGCAGGCATATGCTGTGCACGATGGTATATTCCGGTCTTCTGTTACTATGAAGGTATTGGTACGTGACATAAATGATCCATTTGATATAAAGCCATCGGGTACGGGCTGCCTGAACATTATAGACCTTGCAAATGTCCATTCGTGCGCATTTATTGCTACGGACGATATGGGGCGTATATACGATGACGGTAGCTTTGAAGTGCTGGGCCGGGCCGACCATTCTGCCCTGCGCGGCTGTAATCTTATGGTTGTATAAATTATTTGTTAGAAATAAAATCTGTATTACCTTTGCAACCCTTTAGTACCTGATTTAAAGGAAATGCCCAGGTGGCGAAATTGGTAGACGCACTGTGTTCAGGTCGCAGCGCCTGCAAGGGTGTGATGGTTCGAATCCATTCCTGGGCACCTCATAAAACCCGTTCCGGCTTTGTTGGAACGGGTTTTTCTATTATGCCTTACCCAACCCTCTCCCGGAGAGAGGGCTTTGTTTATTTGTTGCATTTTGTTGTGATTCCGGGGTGTTTTCTGTCCTTTGCGAGTAATCCACCCCCGTCCTGCGGACACCCCCGCCAGCGGGGGACAGGTGAATTGTTGCGTTTTGTTGTGATTCCGGGGTGTTTTCTGTCCTTTGCGAGTTTACCTCCCCCGAATTACAAACAGCTGTCCGCTGTTCGTAATTCTCCCCTCCTTCGTAAGGAGGGGAACAGTGGGTATTATTTGTTGCATTTTGTTGTGGGTTTCCCCCTATCCCCCTAAAGGGGAGACTAAGATTGTTATGTTCTTGCCCGTTGTTTTCCATTTTATTGTCAACTGTAACCTGCCGGGAGGGCTCGGGGTGGTGCCGCTTGTCAACTGAATAGTGGCCTGCAAGTTTACTGTCCAGGTCTATGGCTTTGAGCATCTGGTTGATGGTGGGGAGTACCATCTGGGTACAGTGGTTGCAATCTTTGCCTTTATAGTGCTGTACGGCTGTTAGTTCGCCACGGGCTATGCGGGCCAGCAACTCTCGTTTGCATTGCATGGTCAGCAGTTGTGTTTTTTGCTGTGCCCTTATTTCCTGTTCTACATCGTGGCGGACGCCTTCTAATACCGAACGGATGACACCACCCACTTCGGGGGCGTCCATCAGTTGTTGGGCGGCAGTCATGATGCTTTCGTACTGCGATGCGTCTTCCGGCTTATAGGCTAAACAATATGCCGTGTAGGGGCTGTTGTGGCGAAGATACTCTGTAATGAAACTGTGTTTTTCGATGTTCATGATGGTAAGATTAACCTCTCCCGGCCTCTCCGAAGGAGAGGAAATAGCGAGGCAAAGTGAAGAATTGCAGCACGAGGGATATGCTGCTTTTATACTGTAAATACAGGTGTATTTACTATGACAAAAATAGTGATTTGTAATGATATTTGCAAATTTAGTTTGCCGTTATAAACGCTTTGCAGGGGTGTTTTAGTTGCAAATGTGGCCGAGTGTAGTTGGTGCGGTCACAAGACAGACCAAAGGGGGAGGAGTGGGGGGGAGCTAATATGTGGGTCTTACCAGTGTGAGGCGGGCGAGTCCCTGGGCAGGAGCCTCGACAGAGAATGAAACTGACTGTTTAACATTTCGTTCTGATTCATCCGCCGTTCTTCACTAAATGAAGGGGTATATTGCGGCCGGAGAAAAACAAATAGACATGAAGTGCCCGAACTGTAATGAAACGCTGCTGATGACAGAGCGTCATAATGTGGAAATTGACTATTGCCCTGCCTGCAGGGGGGTATGGCTGGACAAAGGTGAACTGGACAAGATGCTGGAGTATGTTGAAAATAAATACACCACAGGCGACCGTCCTATGCAACAGCCACCGGCAGGTGAACAGTACGGTAATTATCGCCGCGATGATGACTATAAACAACATAAACATGGCAAGCCGTACAGGAAAAAGGGTTTCTTAGGCGACCTGTTTGACTTTGACTAAGCTGCCTAGTCACTGGCGCGGATGTTCCGCAGAGCATCCGTGTCAGATAAACTATCCGGTTTGAAACCGGCATTCAATGTTCTGCTGCAAAATGATATATTCGTTGCAAAATAGCAAATGTCAGGTCGATATAAAATCAGGGATGGCTTTAAGCCTCATTTTATAACAAGTACTGTAGTTGGCTGGGCTGATGCTATAAGCAGGCCTGAATATAAAGATATAATCGTGAACAGCCTGCGTTATTGTTGTCAGTACAAAAATTTAAGTGTACATGCATGGGTATTGATGAACAATCATATTCATCTTATCGTCAGTGCAGTAAATGATGCAGACCTTCCATCTATCATCAGGGATTTTAAGAAATACACCAGTAGCAAACTGGTTGACGCCATTAGTAATAATCCAACCGAGAGCAGAAAGAAATGGCTGTTGAATATGTTTTTATTTGCAGGAAAAGGTAATAACGACAATGAACATTACCAGTTCTGGCAGAAGGATTATCATCCGGTGGAACTTAGCAATGATGCTTTGTTTCAACAAAGATTAGATTACCTGCATGCAAACCCTGTACGTGCTGGCATTGTCCGGGAGCCGCAATATTATTTATACAGCAGTGCTATAGACTATTACGAACAAAAGCAAGGCTTGCTTGTTATAGATATGCTTTAGTGCTTTGTCAACTTAGTGCCTTTGAATACCGGTCGCAGACCGGGTCCTTCAGCAGACACGGATGCCCTGCGGAACATCCGCGCCAGTAGGGATACTAGCTACATTGTTTTGCCCATCGTTTCGCTATAGCTTTCTTAATTTCTTTACTTTATTCTGGGGTGAGTTTGCTTGCCCGCGCCCTTTAACCCCCCTAAGCATGAACGATCCTATGGGAGCATACTGATTCAGGAATGAAAACGTGTTTTTTTACAGCCCCAATGTTTTCAGGAATTCTTCTCTATAACTACTTCCTATGGGTATTTCTGTTTTGGCTATGTACACACGGTTGCCTTCTATATGCCCTATTTTTGATTTGTTGACGATAAAAGAGCGGTGAACGCGGATGAACCTGCCCGCTGGCAGCAGTCCTTCAACATCAGTAAAGGTCATGGAAGGCACCAGTGTTTCCTGCACAGTTACTATTTTGGTGTAGTTGCCGCTGGCTTCGGCATACAGTATATCGTCAAACAATATCTTGTATATCCTGCTGCCGGTTTTTATGAAGCAATATTTTTCCGTTTCAGTATCCTCGCGGGGCCCGGTTTGGTTGCTGTTACTTATTTTCTCCACCGCTTTGTCCACCGCAATAATAAAACGCTCTAATGAAAAAGGTTTTAGCAGGTAGTCGGTAGCAGCAAGGTCGAATGCATCAAGCGCATATTCCTTATAGGCTGTGGTAAATATAACCCGTGGCGGGTGCTTCATTGTTTTCAGGAAGGAGATGCCATCCATGACAGGCATGTTTATGTCTAAAAAAAGGATATCTACCTTTTCTTCCTGTAAGAGCATTTTGGCCTCAATAGCATTGCCACATGTGCCTATTACTGTGAGGTAGGGCAGGTGTTTACAATAGCCTTCAATTATTGCCCTTGATATGGGCTCATCGTCCACCACCAGGCAGTTTATGCTGTTCATTTCAGTGCCTCCTTTTTTAGCTGCAGGGTTACACAATAGGTATCGTTATCGTCCTTAATCTCCAGCCGGTATGCGCCGGGGTATAGTAGTTCCAGTCTTTTACGCACATTGTCCAGGCCAAAACCGCTGTTTTTGTCAAAGCTTTTTTCCTTCCTGCTGTGCGAATTTTTTACAGAAAAAAGTATCATATCATGCCATGTCTTCAGGCTGATATCTATGGCGATGTTTTTGTGGGCTGTGTTCCTGGAATGTTTAAAAGCATTCTCAATAAACACTATCAACAGCATTGGCGCGATGAGGGTTTTGTCGTCAGCAGGGGTATCAATATCAGCCGTTAAGGCCAGCCTGTCGCTGAGCCTTATTTTCTCGAATTCCATGTAATTCCTGATGTATTCCACCTCATCTTTCAGCGGCACAAATGTTTCACCGGTACTGTACACCGAATACCGCAACAGGTCTGAAAGGCGCAGCAAGAGCGGCGGCAGCTTTTCATGCTGTGTAAGGGAAAGCCCGTACATATTGTTGAGCGTATTAAACAGGAAGTGCGGGCTTAACTGCGATTGCAGCAGGCGCAGTTCCGTTTCGCTTCGCGCTGCAGAACTACGGGCCTCTGTAAGCTGTTTTTCTGCAAACGCACGTACCGCCTTTATAAATATGCCAATGGCCACGCTCATGGTCAAAAATGGCAGCAGGTATAGCAGCATGTTGATGCCCCGCCCATCAAGCGGGTTGTCAGCATGTATAAAAAGCCAGCAAAAACAGGCCAGGATAAACACTACAAGGCCTGCCAGCAACCTGCGCGGCCTGAACAGGGTATGTGGTTTCCATACTTCGGCCAGATACCTTCCTGTAAATATGCCGGCGAAGAAACACATGGTAATGCCTGTAGATACAGCCTCATCGTCTGACACGGGCAGGTCGTCTATATACGTGTTGGTAGCCAGCCATACAGGAACAGACATGACGGCTGCAAAAAGGAAGTGCATCCTTTTCCCGAAAAATATCATTGGTTTATGTAGCCATGAACTGTTCATCCCGGTACAAATATGAACAACAAATTGATAATAATATACCGGGCGTGACTAATTAAGCCTTTGCCATGACGAACCCTGCATAATACATGCTGAACTGTTTTGAAACCGCGAAACAGCTTTCCGTCAGCAGTTGGGTATGTTATGTCCTGTTCATTTTTTAAAGCGGGCACCGGCTGCAATATTTGCGGCATGAAAAGAATATTAATATTGATGTTGCTGGCAGCACCGGGCTTGCAGGCAATAGCACAAAAGAACGACAGTGCTATACGCAAGCCTACAGAGCTGCAGGAGGTTACCATTACCGCAAAAGACCCGGTAGTAACACAGGAGGCAGACAAGATAATTTACAACTTGGAAGCAGACCCCCAGAGCAAGGTGAGCAGCCTGCTGGATATGATGCGCAAGGTGCCCCAACTGTCTGTAGATGGCGAAGAAAACGTACTGCTGAACGGTAGTTCTTCTTATAAAATATTCATCAACGGGCGGCCGTCAGGATTGCTGGGAAGTAACCCTAAAGATGTATTGCGCAGTATGCCTGCATCTACTATAAAAAGCATAGAAGTAATAACTAACCCGCCTGCAAAATATGATGCAGAGGGCCTGGCGGGCATCATCAATATTGTTACTGTCAAGCAGACATATAATGGCTACCGGGGGGCGGCTAATGTAAAAAGTACCGGCCCGGCAGGAGGCCCGGGTGCAGGCGGCAGCTTTACTTTCAAACAGGGGCGGCTTGGCATGTCTGCATTAGCAGGCATCAATTGCTATAATTTGCCCGAAACCAGTGCAATGCTGGAACGTACTACCGGTGGCTTTAACCCTACAGATTTGCAACAACGCACTACCAACAAGACACGCAGCTATACAGCCTATGCCGGATCAGAACTGAGCTACGAGCCCGATTCGCTTAACCTTATATCCGGCCAGTTCAACCTGCACAGCAGCCTTTCATCAGGACGCTCCACGCAGGCTTCTACACTTACAGATGCCCATAGGCTACAGCAATATTATCTTGAGCATAAGAATAACAAAAACAATTCAGGGCTGGATGCCGCTGTAAACTACCAGCGCGGCTTTAAGGCAAACAAAGAACAGGCACTGACCTTATCGTACAGTTATATGAATGACCGTAATTCCCTGGATAATGACATCGTAATCTACAATGAGATAAATTACCCAAACCCGGACTACAGGCAATACAATGCAACAGGCATTGCCGAACATGCAGGCCAGGTGGACTATGTACAGCCTGTAAATAACCTGGGTGTAGAAGGCGGAGCAAAAGGTATTTCCAGGACCAACAAGAGCGACTTCCGCTATCTTAATTTAAATACATCTACGGGTGAATATGAAACGGACCATACGCGTTCCAATATTTTCAATAACAGGCAGGACATATTTTCGGTTTATAATAGTTATGCTTACCGGCGGGAAGGGTGGCAGGTGAAGGCTGGTGTAAGAGCAGAACAAACTATGATTAAAGGCAGCTACAGCCAGGGTGCAACTGCTATAAGGCATAAATACCTGAACCTGCTTCCGGCGTTTGTAGCCAACAGGAAACTAAATGATAACAGCAGTGTATCATTTTCCTATTCAAAAAGAATACAACGGCCATCAATTGAAGAAATGAACCCGTTTGCGGACCGCTCAAATCCGGATTTTGAGTGGAGTGGAAACCCGTACCTCCGGCCTATAACTTCTAATGTTTACCAACTAAGCTACCTGGTGTCTGCCAGGGCAACTTTAAACATCTCTGCAGGTGGTATGTTCTTAAAAAATGTGTTCAGCGCTTTCTCCTTTTACGACCCTATAACAAATATCACCTATACACGGCAGGAAAACTACGGTAGGGGGAGGGTATTAAAAACCTATATTTCGCTGAATTATCCCATAAGTACCAACTGCGACTTTACAATAAACAGTGATATAAGGCATGTGAAAATTGATGGGTCGGCAAATGGCAGAACCGTAAAAAGGTCCGGCGTTGACGTGCATATCTATGCATCCTTTGCATATCGTTTTACCTGTGGGTGGCGTATTAATGCAGATGTTACAGCCAGGAAAGGCGGTTTGCTGCTGTCACCTTTAGGAAGAGTGAACGGGTTTGTTGCCACATCATTTAGTGTGAGCAAAGACATACATTCAAAATTTACAGTTTCCGCAGCAATCAGCAATCCTTTTACCAAATACAGGTATATCAACCAAACAGTTACCGGCCCTGATTTTCTGCAGGAATCAAGTAACCAATCTTATTTCAGACGATTTACACTAAGCCTGAATTACCGCTTCGGTATGCTGAAAACCGAGCTTAAAAAAGCAAGGAAAGGCATCAGTAATGATGATATAGTGTCTTAAAAAAGCAAAAGACCCCCGGAAGAGGGCCTTTTGAATAAATGAATTATAAACAACTATTCTTTTTTGTTTGCCTTGTCCATATTTATCCTGAACATGCGGTTGGTTAAAGGGGAACGCGTGGGGCGCGTATCACCCAGCAGGTAGCCCCATTGTTTCAGGGCATCTGTCTTGTCAAAAACTATCTTCAGCACTGCCATGAGTGGTATGGATAAGAACATGCCTGCAACACCAGCTATTGTGCCACCTATAACTATGCCTACTATACTGGCCAGTGCGTTTATTTTAACCCTGGAGCCTACAATTCGGGGCATGAGGATATTATTGTCCAGGAACTGAACAACTGCTATTGAGCCCAATACAACCCATATCTGCCACAGCTCCTGCGAGCTGGTAAGTGTGAGTATCACGCCTATGAGGTTACCAATCAAAGCGCCGACATAAGGTATCAGGTTAAGTATGGCAAAAGTAACCGCTATCAGCAATGCGTGTTTTATACCAAAAAGAAACAAGACACCACCCAATAAAACTGTCAGGTAGGCAATCTGTATCATAAGCCCTACCAGGTAAAATTTTACGATTACCTCCGTTTCCACTACTGTTTCTTTTAGTTTTTTATGCTCAGATTCGTCAAACCATAAATACACAAAACGAAGTAATAATTTACGGTAGAACAGCATCAGGAATATATATATAGGCAGCAAGCCCAGGAATATAAAAATACCCGTGATGGACACAAGCGCCCCCTGCATAAAGCCTGCGATATTTTCTCCCGCTTTTGAAGCCTGTTTCTGTATCATGGCCAACTGTTCGCTCACTGTAAAATGCGTCCTGTTGCTTATCCAGCCACTCAGCTTGTTCCAGTGGTTGTTCAGGTTGTTTCTAATCGCATCAATATCACTTACGAAGGAGCCGACCTGCCAGGAAAGGAAAGCACCAATACCAATAATGACCAGTGCAAATACAATGATGCATATTACAATAGCCAGTGCCTCCGGTACCCTATACTTCATGAGCCAGCGCAGCATGGGCAAAAGCAATAGCGAAATAAAGAAAGCAGTAAGCAGGGGCATTATTATACCCTGGCCCAGGGATATAATGGCTATGAGGGCGCACAGGCCTAAAATTTCTATAGACCGTCGTACAGTAAGGGGCATGTTATTCATAAGATTGTGCTGGTAATGTTTAGTAACCCTAATATAACCAATATTGATGGCAAAAAGTTGCAAACAAAAAAAAGCATACCGGAGAGGTATGCTTTAACGAATGCGGTATTGAATTATTAGTTGATAACTTTTACGTTAACTGCGTTTAATCCTTTTTTACCTTCTTCAACATCAAACTGTACTTTATCGTTCTCGTAGATGTCACTCTTCAGGCCCGATACGTGTACGAAGATGTCTTTACCGCCATCAGCGGGGGTAATGAATCCAAATCCTTTAGATTCATTGAAAAATTTTACTGTTCCTTCTTGCATTTGTATTAAATTAAAATATAAGTGGCAAAGGTAGGTGTATCTGTTTGATATACCTAATAATTTTTTCTAATCCGGGAAATAATATTCAAAAAATACTGGCATTATGTTTGCGTTGTGCATTAAAAACCTCTTTATATGAAAAAGCCGCTGGTGATATTGCTGGCATTTTGCTGTGTCAACCTGCTTATGGTATTTATATATTCATGTAAAAAGACCAATACCAGCAGATGTGATACCGCTACATACTATATATGCACCAGGATGAATGATATTGTGCTTACCCCACACCAGTTAAGCAATAATGTACGCTTAAACAGTGAGCAAGAGGTGGCAGCGACTAACCTGTACCTGCTGGCAGATTTTTCAGGAGAACATGTTACCTGCTTCAAACGCAGTTATACAAACCCATTCATAACTGCCGCTTATGCCTGTACGCCACCGGTGGCATATAAACACAAAGATGCAATTACATCTATAAGCATTACCAGCGATGCTGATTTTGACGCTACGCACCCGGCAGGCACCTTGTTAAACGATTGTTTTGATATGCCCGAGCTTGAAACGCTCAACGGATTGGGATATGAAAATGGCGGAACCAATCCCCGTATGTCTTCATACTTAAGTATTCCCCTGCAAAAGGCCCCGGCCGTGAAAGGTAAACATACCTTTACATTGCAGGTGAAAACGACCGGTGGCGATACGCATACCGCTACCTGCGTGCCGGTTGTACTGATTAAGTAGCAGGCCAGGATAATAACTCTTATAATCTTTCCTGAAAACATCCATACGAAACATTAAATTTGCCCTACCGGATGAACAACACAGGGCGGATTATATTTACCAGTATCGTACAGGCATTGCAGGAGTTGCGTGCCAACAAGCTGCGTACTTTCCTTTCTTTATTGGGTGTTACCATAGGCATCTTCTGTATCATAGCCGTTTTTACCGTGCTGGATAGTATGAAGAATAACATCCGCACTGAAATTTCCAGCCTGGGCAGCGATGTGTTATATATAGGCCGATGGCCCTGGATGGATGAGGGTGGAGAATATAAATGGTGGGAGTTTTTGCGCAGGCGCAGCATGGGCCCGCAGGAGCTGAAAGCGGTGGAGCGCGATGTAAAGAACATAGAATTTGCCACGCTGATGTACCGGGATAACGGCCTGACATTGAAACATGCAGACCAGGAACTGGCCGGCATTACCGGATACGCTGTTACCAATTTCTTTGATAAAATACAGAATATAGATATTACGCTGGGGCGATACCTTAGCCTGTCTGAAATAGATGGCGGTAATAATGCTGTTGTATTGGGTAGCGAGGTATATGAATCCCTGTTTCCGGGAGGGACAGACCCGATAGGAGAAAAGGTTATGTTTCATGGCCGTGGTTTTAATGTGGTAGGCGTTATGCGCAAGGCAGGTCAGAATATCTCCGGCATCAACCTGGACAATGGGGTAGTCTATCCCTATTATGCAGCTGCTGCTGTGGTAGATGTCACATCTTTTAATAACGACCCTACGCTGATAGTGAAAACAGGCAATAAGGTAAATGTAGAAGACGCCCAGCTGGAAGTAGAGGGCGCACTAAGGCGTATAAGAAAAGTAAGACCGGGAGAAAAGAATGACTTTGCAGTAAACAAGCTGAGCCAGATAACGGAACGACTGAATGTAATGTTTGGTTCCATTAATGTGATTGGTGGGGTTATTGGTGCGTTTTCATTAATTGTCGGGGCATTCGGGATAGCCAACATCATGTTTGTAACAGTAAAAGAACGTACCAAGATCATAGGTTTGAAAAAAGCAGTAGGCGCACGGCAGAACAGTATCCTTACGGAGTTCCTGGTAGAGGCAGTAACACTATGTATAGCAGGCGGGCTTATCGGTATATTACTGGTATTGCTGCTGGCGCTGATACTTACTTATGCAGCAGATTTCCCCGTTACTTTAACGCTTTCAAATTTCTTAATAGGTGTAGGTATTTCTGCTACGGTGGGTATATTGGCAGGGTTTATCCCCGCGCGTACAGCTTCGCGGCTGGATGCTGTTACAGCAATCCGTTCACACTAAACAATATGGAATATGGCGAAACAAAGCACCATTATACTAGATAAAGAACGCATCAATCATAAGCTGCAACGTATGGCTTATGAAATATGGGAGAACTACAGCAAGGAAAAGAACATAACACTCATAGGTATATCCGGTGGTGGGGCTATTGTTGCGAAGAGCCTTGCCAGAAGACTGAAAGAGATAAGCCCGCTGCATGTTGATATGATAACGCTGCAGCTAAACAAGCGCAAACCATTGAGTGCTGCAATAAATATTGATGAAGACCTGACAGGCAAAGCAATAATACTGGTGGATGATGTGGCCAATTCAGGCAAAACATTGCTGTACGCACTGTCGCCCATACTGCGGTATGAGCCCAAAAAGGTAATGATAGCTGTATTGGTTGACCGCAGGCACAAATCATTTCCTATAACACCGGATATAGTAGGTTATAGCGTATCTACCACCCTGCAGGAGCATATTGAGGTAGAAACTGAAGGGGAGCATATTACAGCAGCGTACCTGCAATAAATCATAATCTAAAAATATTTTAAAGAACAATAGTCAATGCCCGTTACATTAGTTATACATGGTGGTGCCGGAAATATTACTCCAGCTATTATGACACCACAGGATGAGAAAGATTACGCAGCCGGTTTGCAAACTGCACTGGATGCAGGGTATGAAATACTGCACAAAGGCGGTGCTGCCATAGATGCAGTGGTTGCCGCTATAACAGAGCTGGAAAACAACCCGCTGTTCAACGCAGGCAGGGGAGCGGTATTTACCAAAAAAGGGCTGAACGAAATGGATGCCGCACTGATGAATGGCAAAACGCTGGAAGCGGGCGCTATAGCAGGTGTACGCAATATTAAGAACCCTATTTTACTGGCCAGGGAAGTAATGCTGCATTCCGGCCACGTTTTTTTAAGTGGCAGCGGCGCCAGTGAGTTTGCCATATCAAGAGGTATGGAGCAGGTGCCCGACAGTTATTTTTTCAACAAACTGCGGTACGACCAATGGGTGGAGATACGCGACAGCGATTTTTACCAGTTAGACCATAAAGCCGATAACCTGAAAGGCGCACCAAACCCTGACCATAAATTTGGTACAGTAGGCGCTGTAGCCTGCGATGCTGAGGGGAACCTGGCTGCCGGTACATCTACAGGTGGTATGACCAACAAAAGATTTGGCCGTATAGGTGACAGCCCTGTAATAGGTGCCGGTACCTATGCTAATAATGCCACCTGCGCAATCAGTTGCACAGGCCATGGTGAGCCTTTTCTCAGGGCATGTGTCGCGCATGATGTCAGTTGCCTGATGGAGTACAAAGGATTATCACTGCGGGAAGCCTGTGATACCGTGATAAAAGATAAACTGGTCAAGCTTGGCGGTGAAGGCGGTATGATAGCGGTGGATGCAAAAGGTAATGGTTTGTTCAGCTTTAATTCTGCCGGCATGTACCGAGCCTTGCGCAATAGTGAGGGCAGGAATGAAGTAGCATATTACGGAGCATAATACACAATCATCAAATTATTATCATGTACAGAAGCAAAGTCTCAATAACGATTGCAGTATTACTAATGGTATTCTCAATCAGTGCATCTGCCCAACCCACAGAAGTACCGATGAAAAAACTGCCCGGTTACTTTTTCAGCGGGGATGAAAGTAAACTGAAAGATGGCGTAAACTATTTTGTAATTGACAAAAAGCGTGAGTTTGAAATGCTGTTTGGCAAGGGTAGGGCAGACACGCCACATTTTAGTAAAGAATGGATGCTGGTACTGGTAATGCCGGCCACAAAAAAGGATATACAATTGGAATTCAACCGCGTGTCTATGCGGGCAGGTACTTTTGTAGAAGTGTATTGCGACCTGAATAAGCTACGTGGTAAGTTAATGACTTACGAGGCCAACCCTATAGCGGTGTGCACCATCCCCAAATATGAGTCTGTAAAAAAGGTAAACTTCTTTGAAGAAAGGCGTAAAGGCCTGGAACCGGTAGCCAGTGTAGAGGTAAGGCGGTGATGTGTATTTCTGGATAATGTTGGATCTTATATTTACAGTCGTTACATATATGGATAAACCAGACAAGCACTACAGACATGATGTGTTTAGCTTACGATAACAGCGTTACCACCTGAAGGAATTCGGTAATTTGTATGCGTTGACAGAAGTCAAAAAGACATGCACTAATGGACTGATTTTGAAGGGGTAACTTAATTACATTCGTATATGTGTAAACACACCACCTTGCCTCGAAAAATAATCATATACTCAAACATGCCCATTGTACAAGTGTGCAACTTGTTGTACATTTGATTTGTGAACTGGGACCGAATAAATGAGAAGCTGACTATACTTGCAGATGCTGCTAAATATGATGTTTCCTGCGCATCGAGCGGCAGTAAAAGGAGTAACACAGGTAAAGGGCTGGGCAATGCGGAAGGTATGGGTATATGCCATGCCTATACGGAAGACGGCCGTTGCGTATCGCTGCTGAAAATACTGCTGACCAACCATTGTATATTCGACTGCGCATATTGCGTGAGCCGCAAGAGCAATGATATAAAACGTGCTGCTTTTACCGTGCAGGAGGTGGTAGACCTTACCATCAGTTTTTACCGCCGCAACTATATAGAGGGATTGTTCCTCAGTTCGGGCATATTCAGCAATGCAGACTATACTATGGAGCGCCTGGTGCTGATTGCTAAAAAGCTGCGAACGGAACACAACTTCAACGGTTATATACACCTGAAAGCCATACCGGGCGCCGGCCCAGAATTGCTGAAGCAGGCCGGCCTGTATGCCGACAGGTTGAGCGTGAATATAGAAATGCCTACAGAGCAGGGGCTGAAACTATTGGCGCCCGACAAGAAACGGGAAGATATGATACAGCCCATGAAATACCTGAAGGGCGCTATACAGGAAAACCGTGATGAAAAGGCCCTGTTTAAAAAGGCTCCGCTATTTGCACCTGCGGGGCAAAGCACCCAGATGGTAATAGGCGCTGCGCAGGAAACTGACCTGCACATCCTGTACACTGCCGACCATTTTTATAATAAAATGAGTATGAAGCGGGTATATTACTCAGGCTACGTACCTATAAGCACGGACAACCGCCTGCCCGCAATAGGCACGCCCGTGCCTATGATAAGGGAGAACCGCCTTTACCAGGCGGACTGGCTGATGCGCTTTTACGGGTTCAAAGTAAATGAAATAATAACACCTGCCGACCCGCTGCTGGACCTGGAGATAGACCCCAAACTGGCCTGGGCATTGCGCAACCTCCATTTGTTCCCCGTAGATATTAATAAAGCAGAACTGCCACTGATAAAACGCATACCCGGCATAGGTGTTTCATCGGCCCTGAAAATAGTAGCCGCACGAAAGTTTGGCAAGCTAACCTGGGAGCACCTGAAGAAGTTTGGCCCTGCCTTTAACCGCGCCAAATATTTTATTACCTGTACGGGCAGTGGTTTTGAACATAAAGACCATGAAGCATGGCGCATACGCCAGTTTATACTGGCAGAGAGCAAGAGCAAGTACCAGCCCAACTTTTCGCCACAGCTTACCTTGTTCTGATGACGACGCTGATATACGACAATACATTTCATGGTTATCTTACAGCAGTTTTTGATGTGTATGAATATCGCCTTAACGATGTGCACATCATACCAGAGCGCAGGCCACAACATGTCCTGTTTGGCGATAACAGGATAGTATATACTGATGATGCAAAAGCTGCAAGGGTGTGGAAAGGGCTTGCGGGAAATATTGCTGCGGGTAAAAGGCAGGATATATACCGCGTATTTTTGTGTGAACTGGAGGGTATGGAAGATATGCTGCTGGAGTATATAAAATACACATTCGCAAAGGGTGATGTATCTAAAGACTATGCCAATGCTGCTGTACTATACGTAGCAGAAATTACCCGAAAAGTTAATAGGGAAAAGCACCGTATGGAAGCCTTTGTGCGTTTCCGGCAAACGGCAGACAATCTTTACTATGCTACCGTAGAGCCTGACTATAATGTGCTGCCACTTATTGCCGACCATTTTGAAAAACGCTATGCTGACCAGCAATGGATGATATATGATCTGCGCCGCAATTACGGCATCTATTATGATCTGCACAGTGTGGCAATAGTAGAGGTCGATTTCAGGGATATACTTGCCGGGCGCAGCAGTGCAGACGATGTGTTGCACGAAAGCGAGCAGGAATATGAACGCTTGTGGCAGAACTATTTTAAGAGCATCAACATAACATCGCGCAAAAACCCGAAACTGCATAAACAGCACATGCCACTACGCTACTGGAAACACCTTACGGAGAAGCATTGACCGGCATTGTGGGATATGGGTAGCAGGCAATTAATAAACTATATGCTCTGAAAGATGTTGAGGATAAGGTGGAAGAGTATATCTTATTATTGACAATAGCAGGTGTGGCGATATTTGGAATGGCATGGATGCCTGCACTCAGCAAAAGAATTGGTATATCGTACTCTGTTATATATGTCGTGTTCGGGGCGCTGTTGTATTTAGCATTACCGGGTGCATTGCCTGTACCATTACCGGAAGAACATGAAGATAGTACACTACGGCTGGCTGAACTGGCAGTAATCATATCGCTGATGGGAACGGGGATAAAAATAGACCGTCCTTTTTCCTTTAAAAACTGGCAAACGCCACTACGGCTGGTTTTTGTTGCAATGATTGTTTGCATAGCTGTTGCCGCACTCTTAGGTTACTATTATCTCAGGTTTGATCTTGCGTCTGCAATACTTTTGGGCGCTGTACTGGCACCTACAGATCCTGTGCTGGCATCAGATGTTCAGGTTGGGCCGCCGAATGACAAGATGCGGTCAGAAACAAAATTCTCTTTGACGGCAGAGGCGGGATTAAATGATGGGATGGCGTTCCCGTTTACCTGGCTTTCTATTACGGTAGCGGCTATGGCTTTAGGCAAGGAAGACAGCCTGTTGCAATGGTTCGGGTTCGACTTTGTGTATAGAATACTTGCAGGGGTAGCTATCGGTTTTGTTGCGGGAAAAGGCGTGGGCTTTCTGGTATTCAGGCTGGCGGAGCAATATCGCTCTTTGCGTACACGCGATGGGTTCCTGGCTATTGCTATGACATTTGTTGTGTACGGCGTTACTGAAATGGTGTCCGGGTATGGGTTCATTGCGGTTTTTATCAGCGCCATCACGCTGCGTCATTTTGAAAAGGGGCATGATTATCATGATGAACTGCATTTGTTTACCGACCAAGTAGAAAAACTGCTGGTTGCAATATTGCTTATTTTATTCGGCGGCTCCCTTGTCAGTGGTATTCTTGATTCCCTGTCCTGGAAGATGGCACTATTCGTACTGTTGTTTCTTTTAATAATACGGCCTGCGGCGGGATATCTAAGTCTATACAAGCTGGATATAAGCCACAAGCAAAAACTGGCTATCAGTTTTCTGGGTATCAGGGGTATGGGGTCTGTATTCTACCTTGCATTTGCCTTTCATCAGATTGACTATGGTAATAAAGCAGAGCTCTGGTCAATAGTTTCTTTTACAATTTTATGTTCAATCATGCTGCATGGGCTAACAGCCAACATGATAATGAAATACCTGATGAAATACACGGAAGAAGAGCACTGATGCGGAAGATATACGCCATTGAGATGATGAAAATGTAGTGCAGGGAAAAAACATGTATTACTACCAGGTTCCAGATAGGTTTATGGCATTTAGTTTTATAGGTGTATGTTTAGTCTTGAACGCCGGTGAAGTGATTTAATACCCGCAGGGCCCGTAGAGTATTCCACCTGCTTGGTTTTCCTGCTTCTTCCATTTTAAAATGCTGTTCGCCGGGATGATGGGCAGCAAGGGTCCACAAATTTTCTTTATCCCGCTTTTTTAAGATTACTTCTATTGCATCGTCCATTCTATTGTCATAACGAATGCCGGAAGCCCGGAAGTAATCCAAAGCACGTAACAGGTCATAGCGCCATCGCGATGGGAAATGAAGTGCCAGCATTTTTTTATCTATAACCCGGCCTGTTTTGTCAGACTTGAATAAGCGGTGTAACAGGATAAATTCCCGCGCTTCTCTTGCGGCCCGTTGCAATTCTGCCATCCTGTAAGTGTAGTTGTTTATTGCATATTCATGAATACCTTCTAATACAGACAGTGTGGTGTGAAGTGAGCTGTGGTGTGCACCAGTCCTGTTTGAGCGGCAGTTAAACCCACCATCTGCCATATGCTGCGATAGTAAAAAATCAATGATGGACTTTAATTGTTCGGGAGCAGCTTTAAAATAACAGCAATAGCTGAGCGCCATGCCATTGATGCAAACATCGCTGTTTTTTATTGTGCCAGACGGGTTCAGGCCGCCATCAGGCCCTTTCTCGTTGGCAAGAATCATTTGAACAGTTTCTGTTGCGGCTGTGCATCGGGGTGAAATAGAAAGATTTTTTAGGTCTAATAAGGTATAATGCGTGGATGTCCACTTGGGTTGATAAAACCCCCGTCCCCAATGCCCGTCTTTATTTCTCAGCGAGATAAATTTTCGTCCCCATCCACTTGCTTCAATTTTCATAAGGAGGTCAGCACGTGGGGTGTGCAGCAAGTCGCGGTGCACCTGGTATTGTATAGAAACATCACCCTTTAGCAGCCATTGGATTATTTCATTGTAAGTCATCAGGAAAGCATAGCGTATAGGTTCTAAGGTACAGAACACCAGGTCGCATTTCAATGACCATAGTCATAAAGTCGCGTACAGCCAAATATGTGCAATATGCAGCACTACTTTTTCATATACCAGTCTTTAAGCCGGACCTCTATTTTTTTATTGTCATTATTTACCAATGTTTTAAAAGCTCTTGTATCGCTAAAGCCCTTCTTACCCCTGAAGTGATAAGGGTACACTATCTGGGGTTTAAAATCCAGCACAGCACTTGCAGCCTGTTCTACAGACATTGTATAAGGCAGGTTCATACAAACGAAGGCTATGTCAATGTTTTTCAAACTACGCATTTCCGGTATGTCTCCGGTATCGCCAGATATATAGAGCCGCTTGTTGCCCAGTTGCAGTACATAACCATTACCCCTGCCTTTAGGGTGCCTCGTATCCGGTGTTTCGGGCAGGTTGTACATTGGTATGGCAGTGATGGTGATACCTGCCTGTATTGTTGTTGCATCATTATTTACAACCGTGACTTTGCCTGCGTATGCCGCAGGTAATTCATTGGCCACTGCCTGCGGGACGATGAACTGTGCCCTGGATGTGTTCAGTGTATTAAGTGTTGCCAGGTCCAGGTGGTCGGGGTGTATATCTGTTATCAGTACAAGGTCAGGAGCTGGGAGATTTTTATATGCTTCGGCACCGTTGTACGGGTCTATATAGATGGTTTTGCCATTCCATTTTAGAACCAGCGCACCGTGAAATATGGGCTGTATCACTAAGCTTCCCATGTTAGTTTCTATCTTGTCCGGTGCGGGTAGTTGTGCAAACACGGGATATGTACCGACTAATACTGCCAGTAATAAAAGATATTTTCTAATGCAATTCATTGCGTTGTCAGTTTTTTTTAAATCAGGCGTAAATGGACGTTTACATCAAATCACGACAATAGCCCCGGTGCAGGCGCGCCGCCTGCTGGTTTGCTTTTATCTTCGGGCAGGGGTATAAACTCGTGGTTGTCGTTAGGTGGTAAAAGTATGCGCCCTTGTTTCCAGTCTTCTTTGGCCTGTTCTATCCGTTCTTTACGGCTGCTTACAAAGTTCCACCAGATATACCGCTCACCCAGTGGCTCGCCACCCAACAGCATCAGCGTGGTTTCTTCACTTGCAATAATAGTAGGCAATGCAGCTTTGTTAAATACAAGGAATTTACCCGCATTGTAGCTGATGCCATTCACTACTATACAGCCTTTAGTAACATATATTCCCCGCTCTGCATGTACACGTGGCAAATCAATACTCGCACCTTTTTGTAACACTGCATGTACATAAAACATAGGCGAACTGGTGGCAACGCTACTTTTCAACCCATATGCATCGCCTGCTATCAGGCGCATCCATACACCCTTGTCCGTTACTACAGGTAATTGGTCGGGCGTGTAGTTATGGAAAGATGGAGGTGCTTCTTCGTCTTTTTCGGGCAGGGCCACCCATGTCTGTATCATTTCCAGCTGTCCGCCGGATAATATAGCAGGGTCTTCAAAGCGTTCGCTGTGCGCAATGCCGCTGCCTGCAGTCATCCAGTTCACTTCTCCCGGTTTTATCACCTGTTCCACACCCAGGCTGTCGCGATGGGTGACATGTCCGTTGAAGAGGTAGCTGACTGTTGACAGGCCTATATGAGGGTGTGGCAACACATCTATATTAGTGGCCGCTGCAGGTGCAAACTGCACAGGGCCGGCATGGTCCATAAATATAAACGGGCCTACCATCCTCCTGAGCCTGAAGGGAAGGATGCGTTTCACATCCATGCCCGGTGCAATGGCAGCTTTACGGGCTTCTATAACTATATCCAACATAATACGAATTTACGAAACAAGGATGGTAGAATACCTTTTTGCAGCATATACTCATATATCTTATTTTAGCTAAGAAAAACAGGTATATGAACTTATCAGCACAGGTAGCCAAACATTTCAGGGAGGTATTTACAGGGGGCAACTGGACATGGGTAAACCTGAAAGATACACTTGAGGGAATAACATGGCAGCACGCCATAACAAAGGTGCATTCATTTAATACTATTGCAACATTGGTATATCATATGACGTACTATGTAGATGGCGTGCTGAAGGTATTGCAAGGTGGTGAACTGGCTACAAAAGACGAATATAGTTTTAACCACCCCCCTATAACATCTGAAGAAGACTGGGAAAAGATGCTGCAAAAAGTGTGGGCAGATGTTGAGGCTTTTGCAACACTGGTAGAGCAAATGCCCGACGAGAGATTTTTCGAAGTGTTTACTAATGAAAAGTATGGGAATTATTACAGAAACATTACAGGTATTACAGAACACACCCACTACCACCTGGGGCAGATTGTTTTGATAAAGAAGATACTGCAGGCTGAAGGAAAGTGACTTATGTTACACCGGCTAAAAGGGGTAAATGCTAAATTGCATGCATGGAAAAGTTGAAGTGGGTAATAAAGAACAATATTTTGTATATATCGGGGGCGATAGCTGGTGGTATAGTCGGTTATTTTTACTGGAAGCTGGTAGGATGTAGCAGCGGGAGTTGTGCCATTACCTCAAAACCATTTAACAGCATCGCCTATTTCGCATTTATGGGTAGTGTACTGTTTGGGATGTTTAAAAGAAAAGAACCATCGCCCAAAAAATAATAGCATAAAGCTACCTGCCTTACGCTATTATACTTACCCGGTTGCGGGCTTATTTCTTCTGAGGCGGAGGTGGGATACTGCAACAGCCTGTAGCCGCGCAGCCAAAACCTAATATACCCATAACCGCAAAGTAACCACCCGCTAATGCAGGTATCCACTCGTGCATATATATGCCCTGCCCTATAAATATACTGCCTGCAGCCAGGTACATTACCCGCCTCGCCGTCCAGTTTCGTAATATTCTATGCTTTAAAGTATTCATCAGCCCGCTATGTTTTTCAGTGTCATCCATGATCCTGCATTGTAAACATCATTGTAACCTTTGGCTTTTAAAAGACTTGCAGCAGTGCTGCTCCTCATACCTGAGGCGCAACAGGTAATAACAGGATTGGTCTTTTTAATTTTGGAAAGGTTGTTGTTGAGCTCCTGCAATGGTATGTTTATTGAGCCCTTTATATGCCCTGCCGCATATTCTGTTTTTGTGCGTACATCTACCACTACTGCGCCGCTTTTTAGCAAGGCTGCATAGTCGGCTTTAGGAGTACTGCTGAAAAATTTCTTTAAAAACTGTATCATAGTTATAATATATAATTGCTGTGATTAATGCTATTTATCCTGGCTGTATTTCCTTGTAGATATGCCAAAAGGCAGATATAATGGGCAGAAACCAACAAAGCTGGTAAGTATGAAAACCAGTGCGAGTACGCCCAGTATAGTAGCGGTAACACCACTGATAATACCGGCGAAATAGAGGCCACCTACCAGGGCAGCCAGTAGCAACCTGATAATCTTGTCTGTAGTACCCATGTTCTTTTTCATTATGCAGAATTTCTAGCTGTTAAGAATTTATAATGTAAAAGTGCAACAATAAAAAATGGTACTCTGTAACTTTTGTTACATAACCACCAGCAGCAAAAAGCAGGAGCGATGTATTCACAATACATCGCTCCTGCTTTTTAATTTTAAGGGTAAGTACCTGTGTAACAGCGTTATTAATTAACCGGTACCTGTGTAAGTGAACTGACAGATAGCCTGTTCCATGCATTGATCACTATAACAGCCATTACAATCTGCGCGATTGTTTCAGTATCGAAAAATTGCTGTGCCTGCTGATAAGTAGCATCTGAAATGCCATGTTGGTGTATCAGCGTTACTTCTTCTGTTATAGCCAGGATGGCTTTTTCTTCAGGGGTAAACAGGTCAGTTTCGCGCCATGCATTCAGCAGGAAGATACGCTGTTGTGTTTCACGGGCTTTCAGTGCTTCTTTAGTATGCATGTCTATACAAAACGCACAGCCGTTTATTTGCGAAGCCCTGATTTTAATAAGTTGTTTCTGTATGAGTGTAAGTTTTGATTTTGTCAGCGTGCCTGAGAGGTTAAACAAGGCTTTGTAACTGTCTGGCATCAATTCTTCAATGTTCATTCTTGGTTTCATTGTCTTTGGAAGTTTTGTGAAGACAAAGGTAAACGCATGACAACGCCCGATTGCTTAAACCAGTTTAAGATTTTCGTTTTGCCCTTATTTCACTCAGGTATTCAGGTGTGAAACCAAGGAATGAGGCAAGCAGGTATTGTGGTATGCGTTGCACAAATTCGGGATAAGCATTACAAAAATCGTTGTAAGCCTGTTCCTTAGAGAAATCATATAACCAGCGAATGCGGAACTGCGAAGCTGCATGAGCCCTTTGGTGTATTAACCTGAAGTAACGCTCAAGTATGGGATACTCCCTTAATAATTTTTCCTGTGCTGTATAGCTTAATGCAAGTACATCAGACTTTTCCACAGCCTGAATATTAAAAGTAGCAGGTTTTTGAGCAGCAAATGAATTATAATCCGTGAGCCACCAATTTTCCATGGCGAAATGAGTAGTTTGCTCGGAGCCATTATCTTTTACATAAAACAAACGCAACAATCCCTTCTCTACGAAATAGTTGCTATTGCAAACTTTACCTTCTGCCAGCAGGTTTTCCTTTTTCTCCAGGTGCAGTTTTTTAAAATAGGTAGCAATATTTGCGATGTCATCCTTCGGAATTGATATAAACCTTTCGATATGTTGAGCAAGAACGTCTGACATTGTACTACATATACCTTCTTATCATCCTTAATTTATGCGTACGTTTTTTCAGGGATATGCTTACAATACCTTCGGCATCTATTTTATCAATTACCACGCGGCCACTCGTGTCTGTTGCGTGCAGTATATGCGTGTTATCTACTAATATGCCCACATGCGTGATTTTTCCTTCTGCATTGTCAAAAAAAGCAAGATCTCCTTTGTGGGCATGTTGCAGGAAATCTACCAGTTCACCTTCTTCGGCCTGCTGTGCAGCATCGCGCCTTATTGCCTTGCCGCACATTTTAAAGGCCATCTGTGTAAGGCCGGAGCAATCTATGCCTAATATGCTTCTGCCACCCCACCGGTAAGGTGCATTCATATATTGCATCGCGGCATCCAGCAGGAGTTTAGGTGTCAACTCTAAGTCCTGCCAAAGCTTCTTTTTGCCTTTGTACTTAACCTCATCCGGGTAAAGCAGTTTCAGGCCAAATAGGTTGCTGCCCATAGGGAGTATTATGTCTCCCGATTTGACAATCAATCTGTTGTGGTGTTTATCTGCAATGAATTTTACCTCTTTACGGTATTCTCTGATGGTGGTAAGGCGTAGTTGCCCTATTTTGCACCAGCCTATATAATCGTCCCAGGCGCAATGAATGCGCGCCCAGTCATTGTCATTTATTTCCAGCACCTCCATCTTTTCGCCAAAGAGTAGTTCCGTCACCATTTCCGCACGGTGCGATGGCTCTGACCGGACAGGCATTAACGGCACACTGCAAAAGGCATAAGATAAAACCATTATGTATAAATCTGCTTTTCGTTTACAATATTACAAGGAATAAACTATTTATATAGACGTTTACAGATTTCTGATACCGAAATCTTTTCTTAATTTAGCCCGCTAATGTAAAGCTGATGCCGTATTGCTTTTATGTTAATGTAATTATGGTAATTAGATAATGGAACAACTTCAAAAGGAAAACGTAACAAATAATTATGGAATCATCAATTCTGGTTGCCATCGTTTCGGTGGTAGCTATTTTAATAGGGATATTTCTTGGTAAACAAATTTTTGCAAAAAACACCCAGAAACAAGTACACGATGCTGAACTGCAGGCAAAGAAAATAATCGAAGACGCAGAAAAACTGGGTGATGCATTAAAAGAGAAAAAAATACTGGAGGCTAAGGAAACATTTCTACAAAAGAAAAGTGAACATGACCGGGAGGTAAGCAGGCGTGAACAGGATATAAACAAACGTGAGCAAAAAATAGCAGGAGAAGAAAGCAGGATAAAGCAGAAAGAGCAGCAGATAAATGACAAGAACGCAGGCCTGCAAAAGCAAATAAACGAATACGCACAACTGAAGCAAAACCTGGATAAACAGCTTGAGGTAGTGAACATCAAGCGTACAGAACTGGAACGCCACCAGGAGGAGCATATTAAAAGATTAGAGAAAGTAGCCAACCTGTCTGCAGACGAAGCAAAGTCTGAACTGATGGAAGTGGTAAAAGAAGAAGCCCGTACTAAGGCTATGGCCCATGTAAAAGAAATAATGGAGGAGGCTAAAGTCAACGCTACGAAAGAGGCTAAGAAAATCATTATCCAGACCATACAGCGTACGGCAGCAGAGCAGACCATTGAGAATGCTATTACGGTATTCAACCTGGAAACAGACGAGATAAAAGGACAGATAATAGGCCGCGAGGGCAGGAACATACGTGCTATAGAAGCTGCGACCGGTGTTGACCTGATAATAGACGATACCCCGGAAGCAATAATATTAAGCTGTTTTGACCCCTTCCGCAGGGAGATAGCCCGCCTGTCGCTGCAAAGACTAGTACAGGATGGCCGTATTCACCCGGCACGTATTGAGGAAGTAGTAGAAAAAACACGCCGCCAACTGGAAGACCAGATACTGGAGATAGGGGAGCGTACCATAATAGAACTAGGCATACATGGCTTGCATAAAGACTTGGTGCGCCTGGTGGGTAAAATGCGTTTCCGCTCGTCTTACGGGCAGAACCTGCTTATGCACTCTAAAGAAACTGCTAACCTTTGCGCTACCATGGCATCGGAACTTGGCCTTGGCCAGAAGGTGGTGAAACTGGCAAAACGCGCCGGCCTGCTGCATGATATTGGTAAAGTACCCGATGAAGAGTCTGAACTGAGCCACGCACTGCTGGGTGCTAAGGTTGCAGAAAGATGCGGTGAGCATGCAGCTATAGTAAATGCAATAG
The DNA here is from genome assembly GCA_964464965.1 of uncultured Flavipsychrobacter sp. Lineage (GTDB taxonomy): Bacteria > Bacteroidota > Bacteroidia > Chitinophagales > Chitinophagaceae > UBA5543. The sequence continues at coordinate 65,632 of CAYXHM010000006.1, forward strand.
GCGCACACCACGACGAGATGGAGATGGCCTACATCATATCACCTATAGTACAAGCGTGCGATGCGATAAGCGGTGCACGTCCTGGTGCAAGGCGCGAGATGATGCAAAGCTACCTGCAGCGCATAAAGGACCTGGAAGCACTGGCTATGGCTTATACAGGTGTAGAAAAAGCATATGCTATACAGGCAGGCCGTGAACTGCGTGTGATAGTTGAGGCAGAAAAAGTAACTGACGCAGAAAGCGATAAGCTATCATTTGAGATAGCTGATAAAATACAAAAAGAAATGCAATATCCCGGGCAGATAAAAGTGACGGTAATACGTGAGCTGCGCTCGGTGAATATCGCCAGGTAATTTAAAACACAATATAATAAGGCAGCCCTGCATTTTGCGGGGCTGTTTTGTTTAAATAAATAATACTATTTACCAATCGTACCTGTATGCACGGTATGTACCCATTTCCAGTTGAAGGTCAAAAGTTTTTACTCCTGTCCTGGGTATTATCTCATGCACAAACCCCGCAGAACCCCCACCAATAAAATAACGTTCACCTTTTTTTTCAACATTACCACCAAACTCTATAAAGTCTTCAGGAATATTAAATATCCTGTACGCCGTCACTTTATGTTCTTTTTCATCAATATCAAACTCCAATATTCTTGAATATTCTCTCACACCGCGTTGACCATTGTCTAGTAGCAGGAGTGTTTTATTGTCATTAATTAGTGTGGCACTATGCTGTCTCAGAAATTTTGCAGTATCCGGTATATCAAAGTCAGTGTTTATTCCTCCAAACTTCCAGATAATATCATTTCCCTTCCTGTTTAGTTTCAATACCTGGTTAGTATTTCTGAATGATACAATCAGGCTACTATCTTTAGAGTCTATGAACATTGAATTAGCATGCAGGTAGTCTGCCGGCTTGCCCGTGTCTGAATAAGTATTTTTTTCTACACTTACACCGTATAATTCAGGATGTTCGCAGCCAACCCATTGCCAGGTAACTTTATTGTTCTTTACCTCTTGTATCACGGGTGTGACAACATTGACGTTTTGCGTGAGTTTTAATTTTTCAGGAACATTTGATGGGCTGTATTCATAATAAGCCATGACGATATAGTGATTATCTGCCAGTAAGATAAAGTCATGATGATCTACACCAGGAAACTTTTCGCCGTCAATTATCCCATGCGATTTAAGGGTGATTCTTTGCAGCTCTTTGAAATTGCTATCTGTAATAATGCGATAGCCCGTTGAATATGATTGATCGGGTTTATAGAAATCCTTGTTTTTCAGATAGTATCCATAACGTTTTTGGCCATTGATTAGCCATTGCCTGAAATCTGTTATTTGACTTTGTTCTTTTTTATATGCAATAGTATCCCCGTTTGTATTAATTATAAGCAGGTTGCAGTGCTCCCCGGCATTCTTCACCATAGGGGTTAAAAAAATGACGTTAGTATCATTGTTGTGTGCATGCACTTTTTCTTTGCAACTCGTGCAGCCTAGCACCTGTATAAAGAGGATTGTAATAAAAAGAAATCTGTTCATTATATCAGCATAGGGTATAAAAATACATTTTTAATGTATGAGCAAGAATGAGGTTTTCGATACTATTTAATATTACTATCATCCAGTTGCAACTCGCGCAGTTTAGGTGCTTTAAACCAGGTTGCCACAACTATCCCTACCGTCATGCATCCACCAAATACTACTGCTGTGACTGTACCCATAAGACGGGCTGTAAAACCGCTTTCTGCCGCACCTAACTCGTTGCTGGAAGATATGAACATAGTGTTTACAGCTGCAACGCGACCGCGCATATTATCAGGCGTATATAACTGCAATATCGTCCAGCGGATAACCACACTTACACCATCAAGCATGCCACTGAGTAGCAACATAGCAAAAGACAGGAAGAAATTGGTAGATATGCCGAATATAATAATAGACAACCCGAAGCCCGCCAGGCAAAACAATAATTTTTTACCGGCATTGGTTTTGAGCGGTACAAAACTGAGGGTAAGTAAGGTAATAATAGCGCCTATACCCGGGGCGGCACGCAGCCAGCCAAAGCCTACCTCACCTACCTTTAATATATCGCTGGCATAGACGGGAAGCAGCGCGACCGCACCACCAAACAGCACGGCAAACATATCCAGTGCCAGTGCAGCCAGTATAACCTGCGTGCTGAATACAAAATTTAGTCCCTCCTTCAGGCTTTGAAGCATAGGGGTGGTTGGTTTATGCTCTAAAGGTTTCCGCGTAATGGTAAGTAATGCCAATAACGATATAAGATGAATGGCAAATACGAAACTGTAGCTGAGTGCATAATTAAAGACAGCCATGACCGCACCACCCAGTAAGGGGCCTATTACTGCACCCATTTGCCAGGCAGTACTGCTCCAGGTGGCGGCATTTGCATAGTGCTTGCGGGGTACCAGCAGGCCCATAAGGGAAAAGTTTGCAGGGCTGGCAAAAGCACGCACTGCCCCTCCTGTAAATACTGTAGCATATACCAGGCCGATGGTAATATTGTGCCCGGCAACATGCTGGAAGGTATCCAGAGAACAAATGAGGTACATGACAGAGGTGGCCATAAAACCTACAATACACCATAACAGCATATTACGTTTTTCACTCCGGTCTGATATGTGGCCGGTGAAAAAGGAAAAGCCAATGGCGGGTATCACCTCGCATATACCGATAATTCCGAGCGACAAAGGATCTTTTGTAAGCTGGTAAACCATATAGCATACTATAGTTACCTGCATGTTGAGCGCCATGATGAGTGCTATACGCATAGTGAGGTAACTGCGGAACTCTTTGTAACGTAATGTTTTGTTCTTTACTAAAAAGGATATGTATGGCCGCAAGAAATAGTAGTCTTAATATACCGGCAAAGGTATTATATGAGGAGTCATACTACAAAGGAATTTCCTGCTGCGTGACGGCGGATAATTAATTGATAATCACTTGAGTATATTTTTGAATTTTGATTTTTTAGTTTTGATTTTACATCGTACCTTTGCCGTCCAAAAAATTTCTAAAAGTGGAAGAAAATCAAATTGTTAACCAAACTGCGGGCCTGGCAGAACAGCAGGCCGGCGCTCACGACGATTTCGACTGGAGCGTGGACAAAAGGAACGTAGCTGCTTATAACAAAGATAAGCAGAGCGAGATGGAAAAAATGTACGATGGTACATTTAAAGACATTACCGAATCTGAACTGTTGACAGGACAGATAGTAGGTAAAACCAAGACTGATGTTATCATCAACATTGGCTTTAAAAGCGATGGTCTTGTGTCATTGAACGAATTCCGCGACATGGACGAAGTTAAAATCGGCGATGAAGTGGAAGTTATGGTTGTAGAGAAAGAAGACCGCAATGGTCACCTGCACCTGAGCCGCCGCCAGGCGCGCCAGAGCCGTGCATGGCTGAAGATTGTTGATTTCTACAAAACAGGCGAACTGGTTACCGGTACAATTACCAGCAAAACAAAAGGTGGCCTGATAGTAGATGTGTACGGACTGGAAACGTTCCTGCCAGGTTCGCAGATAGATGTGAAGCCTGTTACGGATTACGATCAGTACGTAGGTAAAACAATGGATTTCAAAGTTGTAAAAATCAACGAAGCTATCCGTAACGCAGTAGTATCTCACAAAGCACTGATAGAAAGCGATATCGAGCAACAACGTAGCGAGATCATCGGTAAACTGGAAAAAGGACAGGTACTGGAAGGTACTGTGAAGAATGTTACGGATTTCGGTGCATTCATCGACCTTGGTGGTGTAGATGGTCTGTTGTATATCACAGACATCAGCTGGGGCCGCATAAGCCACCCAACAGAGGTGCTGCAGAATGGCCAGTCTCTGAACGTCGTTGTGCTTGACTTTGATGATGAGAAAAAACGTATCAGCCTCGGCTTGAAACAATTGACTCCTCACCCATGGGAAAGCCTGAGTGAAGACGTGAAAGAAGGTGCTAAAGTAAAAGGTAAAGTAGTAAACATAGAAGATTATGGTGCTTTCCTTGAAATAATGCCTGGTGTAGAAGGGCTGGTACACGTATCAGAAATAACATGGTCATCTCAGCCTATCAATGCGAAAGAGTTCTTTAACATGAACGATGAGTATGAGGCTGTAGTTGTAACACTTGATAAAGACGAGCGCAAAATGAGCCTGTCTATCAAACAACTGACTGAAGACCCATGGGATACTATCGAAAACAAATTCCCGCTGGATAGCCGTCACAAAGGTGTTGTGAAAAACATCACTCCTTATGGCGTATTCGTTGAACTGGAGACCGGCATAGGTGGTATGATACATATCAGCGACCTGAGCTGGATAAAACGCTACAATCACCCTAACGAGTTTACGAAAGTAGGCGAGCAGATAGATGTAGTTATCCTGAGCATTGATAAAGAAAACCGTAAGCTGGCCCTGGGCCACAAACAACTGGAAGAAGATCCCTGGAATACCTTCGAAACTGTGTTCCCGATAGGCAGCACACACGAAGGACAGGTTACTAAACGCGACGATAAAGGCGCGGTAGTACAACTTCAGTATGGCCTTGAAGCATTCGCTCCGGCACGTCACCTGCGCAAAGAAGATGGTACCAATGTAGAGGTTGAAGAAACCCTACCATTCGTTATCATCGAGTTCGATCGCAATGACAAACGTATCATGGTATCGCACAGCCGCATATGGGAGAAAGCCAAAGCAGACGAGAAAGACGCTGCAAGGAAAGAAGCCGCTGCTGATGATGAGAACACTAAGAAAGCAGTGAAGAATGTACAAAGCAAAGTAGAAAAGGCTACTCTTGGCGACTTGGGCGCTCTTGCTGAACTGAAAGAAAAAATGAAAAAAGCTGAAGACGATAAGTAATCATCAGTAAAATTCATAAAATAACAGAAAGCCTCCTGCAAAGGAGGCTTTCTTGTTTTGATACCTTTGGAGACTATTCTTTATAGTTCACGTCTTCTGTAAGTTCTGCCCACATGGTTTGGGTAGTACTGTCAAGTACAAATATCCAGCTATCGGCTTTGTAGTAGCCGCTTTTAGTGTACAAGTGTTCTACGGGTAGTTTCCTGATACTATCATTCCAGTGAGGGTTGTGCCTGAAAGGTACCAGGTTGCATTCTGTTAGTTTCCTCATATTGTTCCATGCTATATCGCTACTCAGCTCTTTTTCTGATAGGTTGAGCCGGAACAGGGTTGATTTAGTATGCGTGGCCCTGTCATACCTGCAATCCATATCTTTTGCACGTGCAATGTTGGTTTTAGTGCGTATCTCGTAGTTATCTATAGCAAAGCGCTCACAATCTTGGTGATTAAGTATCAGCTTATTAATGCCCATACACCCGCCGTAGAGCAGCAGGAAAGTGAGTACAAAAGTAATAAGGGCTGTATATGCTACTGTCTTTATTTTCTTGTATGGAGTACTCAACATACATCTATAACGATGCAGAGTAGGTAAATATTATATATGCTAAAGCCTGCAACCATCCCACCCAAAGGCAAAATACATTTTGTGTATGCGCATGAATTTGTCTTTAGCCAGCTCTATTTCTATAGGTTTTATATAAAACTGCTCGCGGGTTTTATTTATCTTTTCCAGTGGGGCTTTGTAGTCAGCAATAGTTGCTTCTTTACGCCTGCCCGTAATGCCAGTGCCAAAGTATCGTTGTGTTAACTGCATTGTGGCACTTGTGGCGCTGTCATTGTTGGCATTTATCCTGAAATCCAGCAGGTGGGCCAAGTCTTTAGGGTGCAGCAAGCCTGCTTCTATCTGCCATATATAAAACCGGTCGTTGAAGAAATCAAAATTGAAATAAGTGCCGTAGTGCGCCATAATGGGAAAGAAAAGGTTGGAATGAAACCTGTACTCGTCTATCGTTGTTGGGATCGACGCAGGATAGTTTTCCCGTTCTTTTATCAGCTTAAAAAGGTGCAGCAGGTCAGGGCTGCCTGTTTTTAATTCTTTCATTATATCTGCCTGCTCTATGCCTGTCAGTTGGTCAGACGGCCAGCCTTTTTCTTTTATCAACACCTTCAGTTTGGCCATCGTTTCTTCTACCTGCCGGGTGTACCTGCGTCCTGTTTCACGCCCGGAGAAGGTTTCGTTTTTGATCGGGTTTTTTTCCATCTGGTCGTAGGCATACAGCCTGTACATCTGTTGCAGTGTGTTGGTATCTATCCTGCGCAAGTAGTGGCTGCGGTTGCGGCTGTACTGTGCTGCTATGCTGTCTTTGTACCGGGTGTATAAGTCATGTTTTTTAATGTAGGGTATCAGCACCATGTGGCGTGGCATCAGGCCATTTTTAGTAGCCTTGTCTGTTATGGCGAGTAATGCGGCAGAGTTGCCCTCATACAGGGCCAGTTGTATGGCCACCATCCAATCGTGTGCAAACACGAAGTCGTAAAGCTTAAAGGTGCTGAGGTAGGTTTTCAATGCGCCCTTTATGTCATTGTTTACAAAAGCCTGTTCTTCAGCCTTGTTGATGTTGAGGTGGTATGCCTTATAGTTGTTGTGCTGCGCATGTAGGGTATGTGTGAAGATGAACAGTAGTATGATACTGGCAATGCGCATAGGATACAGCAAAGATGTTATAAAGATACGTTTTCGCAAGCTGGTTTTTTCGTTTATAATGCCGGGTTAAAATGTATACTTGGACATTTCGTCCTGTTTTTCCTCCAGTCCAATGCCGGGCAGCAAGGACAGTTTTATGCAAAACACATTGTTCAATAAGGTTAACAGGGATGAACAAGCTAAACCGGAGTTTGCTCATCTTTTGCACATAAGGCTTTATTTGCTGCGGGTCATTTTATAGCCACTATTTCCATGTCAACAACAACTTTCCCGTTGGTCCATGTATTTTCCTGCCTGCGCAGCTCTTTTACTGTAAAGCCATTCTCTTCAAGTGATTTGTACAAAAAACCAGACTCATGGTAGTAGATATACACCTCATCTCCGGAACTGGATCTATCAATACCGGATTTTTCATAGCTATCTTCCATAGTGCTGATGTACAGCACTCCACCGGGCATTAGCAATGCTGCGCAATCGCTGAATAATTTAACTGCTTCTTCCCGTGACAGGTAGGGCAGGCAAAAGCCTATAATAATACCATTGTATGTAGCGGGCAGCTTGCTGATATCACGACAGTCCATTTCCCTGAAGGTGGCAGTGGGGTTATTGGCAGCGGCCAAAGCCAGCATAGCAGGCGATATATCTATACCCAATATTTCAAAGCCCGGTTTTTGGCTTAATACATACCTGGTAATGTTTCCCGGACCGCATGCTATATCCAGCACGCTGGCTTTATCATTGCCGATGTTGTTACAGAAAATATCCAGCATATCACGATATGCCGCAATATCCATATATCGTTCCTGGTACAGTTCCGCATTCTTAGAGAACACATTAATGACCATCTGTTTTTTATCCATGCAGTATTGTTTTGAATAAAGTTATGGAACGAGGTGACTTCAGCCAATGGCCTATTGTTTGTATATAGAATAGTCTAACCTGTGCCTGACAGTTTCGTATTGTTTGCCTTTGTATTCTCCGGGTGTTTTGTCAACCCAGTCTATGCTTAAGATATATAGTCCGGGCTTATCCAATTTATAAGTGATTTTACCTTTTTTGTCAGTAACCAATTCCTGCTCGTTAGCGCCATAACCTGTTACAATTACTTTTTGTCCTGCAGCAACAATCTTACCCTTTTTATATACCAGCGTTTCATAACTGTCGCCTGGTAATTTTTTAGTTTTTATATCTAAAAACAAGTCTTCTGCTTTGCCATTGTCCTTATGGCCAACCTGATAAGTGGCTTTAAGATATTGTATGGGCCTTGTTATACCCATATCGTGCTTTGTCCAGTCCTGTACCTCACGTGTGTCGTTTATCCCTGTTATTTCGTAAATGCCTTCTGCCTGCGGCTTAAATGTCCCTTCCCAATAGTCCGCAGTTTGTGTCATTGGTATTTCCTGCTTTAAACCATTGGTAGATGTTACATACACCTTGATATCTTTCATTTTGTCCAGTGGTTTACCTGATAGTCTTTCGCCAACAGGGTAGTCGCCATAAAACATTTTTACGGCTACTGCTTCATTAGGCCTGTTATTGCCTTCTATTTCTATCCAGTAGCCGTGCGCCATGGTCAAGTATGGCATTATTAAAAAGACAGCTATAACAAGTATCCTGATAATTGATTGCATAATTTAAATTTAGGATTGCAATTTAAGCAACGAAGCAGCATACATATTTACTAAATGCGGAAAGAATTGCCCTGTATATTCATTACAACCTTTTATACCCTTATCTGTTTTATGATTTGGACGGTGTAATAGTTATAGAGTAGTTTTGTATAAATATAGTAGTATATGGCCAAGAAACAATTGGTGATACTCGGGGCTGGTTTTGCCGGATTACAGCTGGCACGCAGGATAAAAAGCGAGGATTACGATGTAGTATTAATAGATCAATATAATTTCCACCAGTTTCAACCTTTGTTTTACCAGGTAGCTACCGCGAGACTGGAGCCAAGTTCTATTTCATTTCCACTGAGAAAAGTATTTCAACGCAAGAGACATGTAAGGGTAAGGATAACCAGGGTGCAAAGTGTAGATACACAAAAACAGGTGGTACATACCGCTGACGGCGATATTGCTTATGACTACCTGGTAGTTGCCACAGGCTGTACTTCCAATTTCTTTGGCAATGCTAATATTGAGCGATATGCGTTCCCGATGAAGTCGACCACTGAGGCCATTACGCTGCGCAACAGGATACTGCTGAATTTTGAGGATGCGTTGAGTGCTAATGCCGATGAACTGGCAGGCATCATGAATATAGTAATTGTTGGCGGCGGGCCTACAGGTGTAGAACTGGCCGGTGCGCTTGCCGAAATGAAAAAGAAAATATTGCCACGCGATTATCCAGATATGGACTTTAGCAAGCTGGGTATCTATCTTTTAGAAGGACAGGGCACAACTCTTGCAGCTATGAGCGAAGCATCGCAAAAAGCTTCTCTTAAGTACCTGCAGGAGTTAGGGGTACAAGTGTGGACCAATACGATTGTGGCAGACTACAATGGTAAAACGGTACTGATGAAAGATGGCAGGGCCATACAGTCAAATACACTGATATGGGCTGCGGGGGTTGCAGGTAGTATGCCGGAAGGAATACCTAAAGAAGTTATAGTGAGAGGTAACCGTATTAAGGTTGATAACTTCAACAGGGTTGAAGGCTATGATAATGTATTTGCCCTGGGTGATATTGCTTATATGGAAAATGAAGCCTGGCCTAAAGGACACCCGCAACTGGCGAATGTGGCTAATAACCAGGCGAAGAATATGGCGGGTAATATGCACAGGCTGGCACAGGGTGGGGAGTTAAAGCCATTTATATATAAGAATCCGGGTACAATGGCCACCATAGGCAAGCGTAAGGCAGTGGTAGATCTGCCCTCATTTAGTTTTAGCGGATTCCTGGCATGGGTATTCTGGATGTTCCTGCACCTGATGCTGATATTGAACGCTAAAAACAAGCTGATTGTATTTATTAACTGGGCCATCAGTTACGTTACTAATGATACTACGCTGCGCTTAATATTATTGCCTACCCGTAAGCAGGTGGAACTTGCAAAAGAACATGGGTATAGCGATAATGATGAAGCTTAAGCTATACCAATATGCCGTACCAGTGCCCTGCGGGCTATAGGTAGCAACGTTTCATTAAGAGGCACTGCCAGTTCTGACTCTACTAAATACACTGCAGGGTTGGGCAACGTACGTATTGCACGCAGCAGTTGCGTTTTTATATTATTGTAGGTTACAGAGATGTTTTTGGCAAAACTATCTATATAGTTAAGACTGACGGCAGTATAATTCGTGTTGCTGTGCTGCAACATGCTTATCGTGTAATTATATGCTCTTACAATATTATCATGGTTATAGTGAAGCAGTAAATAACCTTCGTTTTTGTACAGCGGAATAATACCAACCGGCTCTATAGAGAGTTGTTTTTCTACATGTTCGTATATACCGGCGCCATTGTCAATAGTTGTTTTCATCATATCAGCAGCATAGTCGGTAATAAGTTCCAGTTCGGCCATTGTATCGTCATCTTCCAGTAGTTGTTTATAAACCAGTTCTGGTGGCTTTGTTTCTATTTTGCTAAGTTCTTTGGGAAATTGGTCCTGCAGTAGCTGTTTGTTTTTCCTGAAATTTTCCAAATTCCTGTAGTGGGCTATCAAATCGCCTAACTGTGGATAGAGGCGGGTAGCGTCAAAATGTTGATTTACTTCCTTTAGATAGGCCAGCAGTTTATATTTCTGCAATTCAAAATCAATATAGCCATCCAGGAACCATGTATCGCTGAGTGCCATAAGCTGTAATTTAATGTTACCCTAATTTACGAAATTATGGTGCCATTGGCATCATTTGTATAGCAACTTAACAAGCCTTTTAGAGGAATCTTACACTTACACTACAATTGTTTCGATTGTTATGGGGTGGCTCAAAGTAAAATTTACGGGGCATTTTTCGGCTATCTGCAATAAACGTTCGCGTTGCACATCGTCAAGTAAACCATTTAAAGTAATCTCTTTTTTGAAATGACTGCCGGGTTGCCCTGTATTGCGCTCATAACTTACGGTAACAGTTACAGAGTCTAACGGCCATTCTTTACGATCGGCATACATACGGAGTGTGATGCAAGTGCATGCACCCAGTGCAGAGGCTAAGAGTTCTCCGGGGGCAAATCCTTTGTTTTGTCCCCCATCTTCCACAGGTTCATCTGCAATAAGTTCATTGCCATTGCCTGATTGTACCCGGGTTATGTATTTGTCTTTATTAATTACAGATGTTGATTGCCTCATGTCAATAAAATATCCTTAAAAATAGGGTAAACTATAGTTTCCCAACATTTATATTTATCCTTTACTTTTACCGCGGAAAATGAACAGCTTGTATGAATATTAGAATGAAATTTATTGCTGCTGCACTAGTACTGCTTGTATCAGTAAGTGGATATGCACAACGCAGAGCCATAGAAATAGGCGTGGGGGCAGGAAGCAGTATAAATAGCAACCCCGGCAGCAATATGGTTTATAAAGGCAACCGTATAGCCTGGGGTAATTATTCAGGATTATTAAACGTATCGTATAATATTCACCGCAGTATGTCTATCGGCCTGGAGGCCAGGTCTATGGAATTGTCCAGGAAATCTGATAATGTTTATCCTACCTACCTGAAAACTACGATAGGAGGCGATGACAGGAAGTTTGTGTATTCAAAAGCAATGATGTCGGCCGCTGTTATATTCAACGGAAGATATAGTATGTACAGGGGGTATTTTTACGGTGGTGGGGCAGTTGGATATGCCGCATCCCGCCACGACTCTAAAAACGTTAATAGTAAAACAGAATCTTACCGTGCACCAAACGGTGGCAACGGTTTTGTGATGGGTGTACAGGCCGGCTATACGCATGGCATTAACGCTGTACTGGGCCTGAATATTGAAGGTGCAGTAAGAAACTATACATTGAATTATGGCGCACTTGCACCGGAGGTGAGGCCGTACGAACCGTTAGGATATAACATTACTGCCTACACGCTTACGATTGGGGTCAAATTCAGGATCATGCCAAAATATCGTGCTGAAAATGATATACCGGCTATGAGGGGTAAAGGGCGCAGCAGAAGATAGTGTGTTTATGCAGGCGTGGTATCTTTAACCCGCTTGCTGACGACGAAAAATAATACTAACCCGATAATAACTAATACCGTAGATATTATTTCTGCCTGTGTAGGGTGTATAAATCCAAGGTCGTATTTGTAGTTGACCCTTATTTTCTCTACAAAGAAGCGTTCCAGGCCATTCATTACCAGGTAGATCCCAAATAATTGTAAGGGTAGTTTCAGCCTCGTGCGCAATGCCCATAATATTCCAAACAATATCATACAGGCTGCAAATTCATAGATAGGTGTAGGAAACACACTGACAGGTAGAACACCGCAGTATGTGCCTGTGCAGCCAGCTATCATTATTCCCTCTCTGTTTACATTGTGTGCATAGTTCATGCCATACAGCCAGTCTGGCAACCAGTCTGGCGCGGGCGCATAAATATGTGGTATGGTAGCAAGGTCATTATAATGTTTTGATAGCCTTGCTACAACGTCACTGAATTCGGTGGCAGCGGCCGCTCTCAGTGTACCGTCAGCATTGGTAATATATGCGCTGTTGAAAATACCCCAATCGCCGTCACCTGCAAAGTGGCAACCCAGCCTGCCTAAGCCATAGGCTAATATCAGGCCCGGTGCTGCTGCATCGCACAGGTGTTTGAAAGGTATTTCATGCTTGCGGGAATAAAAATACAGTGTAATTGTTGCAACAATAAGCCCTCCGTAGAATGTGAGCCCTGCTGATGAGAACAGGCTGCCCAGGGGGTCTTGCAGGAACTGCTCCCATGTTTCAAAGGCATTGAATATTTTGGCGCCGGCCATACCTGTTACAGCTGCTATCAATAGTATTTCGAGTGCACGCTGGTGGGGGTATGTGGTTACTGTTCTCAACTCAGGCTTCGGCAATTCCTGCTTTTTCTTTTCAGAATACTTCAGGTAAAAAAGAATAGCAGCGCCTATAAGCCCTCCAAGGAAACTACCCTGCGTAGAAAAAATATATCCCAGCGGATCGGGCGATACTTCTGCTACATGCCCGAAAATACCGCCAATTTTAAAGCCGATAAGAAAGCCTGAAATGACAGACCATATCAATTCTGCCTGTGTAGCCGGTTTGCCTATTTCTATAGTACGTATGGTAGGATGAAGCAGGCCCATCTTCTCTTTTCTTTTAAGTTCAAGAGACAAGGTCCATGCAGCAGCAAGGAAAGCCATGGCAACAAAGAAACCAAAGGTTTTAAAAATACTCAGCCATTCGGGCATGTTTGAACCTGTAAAGCTCTCTAATAGATACTGAAAATCCGGATACATAAATAGGGTGTAAAACTAATAAACTTGAAGCGTTAATGAACGGGAATTTAAAATAGCTTAATAGTTAAAGAATTTGTAGTGCTATATTATCAACATCGCATTTTCTTTTTAGCTTGTTGTAAACAAACGATTTTTTACTACATTTGCAGTCCCTTCAGCGGGTCACGTGGCCGAGCGGTTAGGCAGAGGTCTGCAAAACCTCGTACAGCGGTTCAAATCCGCTCGTGACCTCAAAACAGAAGCCACCATATAGGTGGCTTCTTTGTTTAAACTTGTTTTGCAAAAGAGTATTATTATTTGATAAATTTTACTTTTTCTCTTTGTCCATTTTTACTTAGGTCCAGAAAGTATGTTCCGGCAGCAATCGCACTCGTATTGATGGTTGCATTATTGCCATGCAATATTCCGTTGCTTATTACCCGTCCTGTGATATCAAAGAGTGTGTAGTTAGCCCCGTCCGCATTTTGTACATTTAGTTTATCAGCTACAGGGTTAGGGTATATGGAATAGCCGTTTTTGTTTATTGTAGTAATGCCTGCAGGTTTGCCTTGTTTGAAGGCATATGGCATACCACCATTGTTCAGCACTCCATAAATGGCATTACCACCATCATAGACTGCAAGCATATTGTAACCCGAATTGTGGGTAGTTGCTATAGCGTGTTGTGGTATATCAGAAAGCGGTACAGGTGCTCCTCTTTGTATTTCATCGCCGTTTACTTCCCAGTAATTCGTACCGGCATCCAATGTTACGGATGGGGTCGTAGTTTGCATTACTTCCGTTCCGAAAGCAAATATATCGCCGCTGTTTGTAAAGGTGAATGGTGGTGTCTGGTTGGTATAGTCTGACGAAAAGGCTGTTGGATAATCTGTATACGCCGCTGCACTTCCACCATATAGCGACGATACCATTGCTCCCGCCCCTGTGATTACCGGCCTCAGTGCGCTGAATCCTGCTCCGCTAAAGCCGTTACCTCCAAAGTCCGATGCATCTGTTAAGCTTGTTACAGCCGGCGTCCCTGTTGTAAAATATGCATAAGTATTTACTACTGTAAAGGGCCCGGACAGGTCGTTGACTGTTACAACACAGGCCGGGTCGTTGGCCATTGGTGTTGTGAAGTCGTAGTACTGCGGCCCTGCTATTCTTGGGTACATGTATTGATTATTGCCTAGCGTTGGGCTGATAGAGCCATAATTGGTGATGGTACCGGTATTGTATTCCCAGGATGATAAATGAACCTCATCCCCTGCCTGGTTCAGGTAGGTTACATACGCCAGGCTGGGATCTGTTGCCGGGAAAATGTTAGCGGCAGTTACACCGGCTACGTCAGGATATTTTCCATCGTCAATATAAAAAGCCGTGTTAGTAGTGAATGGAGTGTATTGGCCTACAGTGCTGATGGGAGCCTCTATGCCCCATACCTCTTCGTTGCCAAACGTTCCCTGGTGCCATGTTATAATATAGCCAATAACCTCATGCACAGCACCTGCAGCAGGGTAGCTATTGTCGCCATATATCAGCGATATATGGGGATAACGGGCTGTTCCGCCGGAAGAGCTTACCTGCATTGCGTTGTTTGTAAGGTTGAAAGGGAAAGATGTTGATGTGAAGATATCTACAGTATAGTTAGCGGCTGCCCAGTCTATTTCAATATTGAAATGTTCTACAAATATCTCTCCGCCAAACTCATATACAGCCAGCGCAAAATAATGTGGATCGTAAGCTGTAGAGCCGGTATAAATATAGTTATATACACCTACCGCAACATCTACATCGTTGATAATGCTACCAGCCATACTACCGGTAGTACAGGGTAGGGGGACGTTTACCTGCAACCCCGGAAAGACAGATACACCTACCGTCATGCCTGAATAGGAGGTGGTACACGTGTTGTTAACACCGGTGTATCCTGTTGCCCAGATATATTTGTCAAGGCCTCCTGACCACACGCACATAGGTGTGGGGCTGCTGGCTGAAGTATAGATTTCCACCATGTCGGCATTCAGCGATGTAAAGTTGGCATTAAGGGTATTGCAGCTACCATCAGTATTTATGATGAAAGGTAAGCCAGCAGTACCATTCAGTATGTTAGGTTGTGCAATAGCATTTTTATTAAGCGCTGCCAATATCAATATGGCAGCAATAGTAATTGGTTTCATAATAGATTGGTTTTGTATGCATGATTGATGTTTACTTAATTCGAGACTGCACAGGGTCTATTATTCATGGCGGATGCATACTATGCCTGCTTGTTTCCAGAAAAGATAAAATGGATTGTAAAATGTGTTTCATGATGAATTGTATGAATATTTTGCAAAGCTATCTGTCTTAACCCGGTGAAAAAACGGGAAAAACACCCATTTTTATTTCATTATTTTTTCGTATATGTTATTACGAACATGAAATGATTGGTTTGGTTGTGCATGAATGTTTTTTGACATGAACGATGCGGATACCTTTCTGTAATATGCAGTATGGTTACCGGCCAGTAGAAGACATGTAATTACATATAAAAACAGCGTTTAACAATGCTCTGTTCAAGGGTAAGCAATAGCTGTGCTTATGTACCTGGTGCGCACAGGTGGCTGCATGCCAGGCGGGGATTGTGTGCAATGGGTGTTCTATCCCTTGACTGTAGTTACACCATATTTCTTTTCACTTCGTCAAGAAACTTGCGGTGGTCTGCGGTAAAAGGTTTTTTAGCTACTATTATGCGGCTGCCGCGGTAGGCCGATGTGGCCTCAACATAGCCATCGCCGCTGTGCACTTCAAACTTTATGCCGGCTGTGCGCAGTACCGGTTCTGCCCAGTTGTGCAGGTTGGTTATCAGCAGTACGTTTTTGGGTTGCAGTATACTCAGTTCTTCTTTAAAGAGGTGTGCGCTGTTAAATATCTGTGCCTGGAATACCTCGTGCGGCATGGTGTCATCTGTTACGGGGGCTATTTTTACCAGGTTGCTGTAGGTTATTATATGGTTCCAGTCGTCTTCTGTACGTCCATAGCGTTCCATTACCAGTTTGTAGGTAATGTTCCAGAAGAAGGAACGGTAGAGGTTTTGTTTTATCCAGTACTTATTTACCCAGTCCAGCGGGCAGCCTCTTGATACTGTGGCGTATTCCTGTGCTTTTTTTACAACGGCTTCAATTTCTTTGGTTTTCTGCGTGAGTCTGAAGGTGGGTTTCCAGTCTGTAACGCACTGGCCATACACTATCAGTTCCTTTTTGTCATAGTAGTCCTTGCCTATCATAGGGTAAAAGAGGCAGTACTTACTTTTCGCAAAGTCTTTATAACCAGGCTGTTCTATAGTTTTAGCCATATCCAGCAGGGTTTTTTCCATACTGAGGTTGTATAACGATATGTGTTCTATCTTTGCCATTGGTTTTCTTTACCGCAAGGGTGGGGCGAATGTAGTATAAAGATGTGTTTTTACTATAGTTTTAGCCGTGCCGGACACAGGGTAATAAAAATTTAAAATTTCCTTTAAAATTATTTTGTTCGATTAAAAACTTCCCGTTACCTTTGCAGTCCCAATTTTTTACGGGTTTAAGAAGTTATTAATAAGTATGTCACAGCGTATCAGAATAAAGCTTAAGTCTTACGACCATAACCTGGTAGATAAATCGGCTGAGAAAATAGTAAAAACTGTGCGCAACACAGGAGCAGTGGTTACAGGCCCTATTCCGTTGCCAACACAGAAGAAGATCTTTACGGTATTGCGCTCGCCGCACGTGAACAAAAAAGCACGCGAGCAGTTCCAATTGTGCACACACAAGCGCCTTTTGGATATCTATACTTCTTCTTCACGCACGGTAGATGCTCTTTCGAAGCTGGACCTGCCAAGTGGTGTAGAAGTAGAGATAAAAGCATAACAGAAGACGGTTCTTTAAAAAAATTGAAAAACAACTAATCCCGGTCCACACAAGAGGCAACCCGGGCGCTTAGTTAAATATATAATAACAATGAAAGGTATTATAGGCAAAAAAATAGGCATGACCAGCGTATTTGATGCTACAGGCAAACAAGTGGCCTGTACCATTATAGAAGCAGGGCCTTGTGTGGTTACGCAGAAGAAGACCATAGAGTCTGACGGATATAATGCGTTGCAAATAGCCTACGGCGAGGCTAAAGAAAAGAATACGCCAAAAGCTCTCCTCAATCATTTTGCGAAAGCAAACACTACTCCCAAATCTGTAGTAAAAGAATTACGTAACTGTTCCATCGATAAACAAGTTGGTGAAGAACTTACCTGCGAGATTTTTGCCGAGGGCGAAAAGATCAACGTTATAGGCGTGACAAAAGGTAAGGGTTTCCAGGGTGTTGTAAAACGCCACGGCTTCTCCGGTGTTGGTGAGGCGTCTCACGGTCAGCATGATCGTCAGCGTGCACCAGGTTCTATAGGTGGTTCATCATATCCAAGCCGCGTATTTAAAGGTATGCGCATGGCGGGCCGTATGGGTGGCGACCGCGTAAAAGTAAAAGCGCTGAAAGTAATGAAAGTGTTTCCGGAACAAAACTATATATTAATTACAGGTTCGGTTCCCGGTCACAATGGTTCAATTGTTTTAATTCAGAATTAGTATTGTCATGCAAGTTGACGTTTTTAATAATAAAGGTGAAAAAACAGGCCGTAGCGTAGAGCTGCCTGATGAGATATTTGGTATCGAGCCAAACGACCATGTTATTTACCTGGCAGTAAAGCAATACCTGGCAGCACAGCGCCAGGGTACGCACAAAACCAAAACCCGTGCAGAGGTTCATGGTTCATCTAAAAAGCTGCACCGCCAGAAAGGTACAGGTGGCAGCCGTAAAGGTAACATCCGTAACCCCTTGTATAAAGGTGGTGGTACAGTAAACGGCCCATTGCCACACGGTTATGGTTTCAAACTGAACCGCAAGGTGAAAGACCTGGCTAAGATGTCTGCACTGGCACACAAAGCAAAAGAAAACAAAATCGTAATAGTTGAAGACCTGAAGTCTGAAACACCAAAAACGAAAGATTTCGTAGCTATGCTGGGCAAACTGCAGGGCGATGCAAGGAAATCACTGTTTGTACTGCCGGAAATGGATACCAATGCTTACCTGAGCAGCCGTAACATAGCATCAAACAAAACTAAAGTGCTGAGCGATGTAAACGCTTACGACCTGGTAAACGCCAACGTACTGATATTTACAGAGTCTGCTGCGAAACTTTTCAGCGAACTGGAAGAAGAAACAGCAGAAGCATAAATTAATAATTAAGAAACTGAAATTTATATACAATGAAACTTGCTGATGTATTGGTAAGGCCGGTAATTACCGAAAAGGTAAACACCCAGATAGAGCGCAACGGCCGCTACACATTTGTAGTGGACAAAAAAGCTAACAAGCTGGAAGTGAAGCAAGCTGTAGAAGAGTTTTACGGTGTGAAGGTGGATGATGTGAACACTATTGTGGTACCTGGCAAAAACAAAAGCCGCTTTACCAAGGCGGGTTTATTGAAAGGAGTAAAACCCTCGTACAAAAAAGCGGTAGTAACGCTTGTAGAAGGTGATACTATAGATTTATTCTCATAAGCTGATAAAGAAACAGAGAAATGGCATTACGTAAATATAAACCGACAACAGCCGGCACACGCTGGAGAATAGGTAACGCTTATGCAGAAGTTACTACCAACGTACCGGAAAAAAGCCTGCTTGATGTAGGTAAAAAAACCGGCGGACGTAACTCTAGTGGTCGTCGTGCAATGCGCTATATAGGTGGTGGTAACAAAACCAAATACCGTATTGTTGACTTCAAACGCAACAAGAAAGATATACCAGCAACGGTAAAAACTATAGAATACGATCCAAACCGTACCGCGTTTATAGCACTGCTGAACTATGTAGATGGTGAAAAACGTTACATCATTGCACCACAAGGCCTTGAAGTAGGTGCAACTGTTATAAGCGGAGACGCTGTAGCGCCAGAGGTTGGTAACTCATTGCTGCTGAAAAACATGCCACTGGGTACCGTGGTGCACAATATAGAACTGCAGCCTGGTAAAGGAGCATCTATAGCACGCTCTGCAGGTACTTACGCACAGCTGAATGCGAAAGAAGAAAAATATTGCGTGTTGAAAATGCCAAGTGGCGAGCTGCGCAAAGTGTTAAGCACTTGTATGGCAACAGTTGGTACCGTATCTAACAGCGACCACGCCCTGCAAAGCATGGGTAAAGCAGGCCGTAACCGTTGGAAAGGTATCCGCCCACGTACACGTGGTGTAGCGATGAACCCGGTAGATCACCCGATGGGTGGTGGTGAAGGTAGGTCTTCAGGCGGACACCCACGTAGCCGTAACGGTAAGTACGCAAAAGGTGAGAAAACACGTAAACAAAAAAGCTCTGATAAACTGATCATTCAGCGCAAAAACGGTAAAAAATTATAATACTAAAGAATAGTTTAATATGGCTCGTTCGATTAAAAAAGGCCCCTATGTAGATGTTAAGCTTGAGCGTAAGGTTCTGGCAGTAAACGATGGTAGCGCTAAGAAAGGTGTTATCAAAACATGGAGCCGCCGTTCTACCATCACACCAGATTTCGTGGGTCACACACTGGCAGTGCACAACGGAAACAAATTTATACCGGTATACGTAACAGAATACATGGTAGGCCATAAGCTGGGAGAGTTTGCGCCAACGCGTAACTTCAAAAGCCATAGTGGAAGTAAATAATTACATAATAAACATCTGGTTCATCTTCTGGTGGGCCGCTAAATAGAAAAAGAAACAATGGAAGCTGTAGCTCGTTTACGGAACTATCCTACTTCACCCCGCAAAATGCGTTTGCTGGCAGACCTGGTGCGTGGTATGGATGTAGAAAAAGCTTTGAATACTTTGAAATTCAGTACAAAGCACCCATCGGTGCCTCTGGAGAAACTATTGCTGAGCGCAGTAGCTAACTGGGGCAACAAAAACGAAGGTATTGATGTAGCTGATGCTAATCTGTATGTGAAGACTATCATGGTTGATGGTGCCCGCGTTATAAAACGTATGCAGCCAGCCCCACAAGGCCGTGCATACCGCATACGCAAGCGCAGCAACCACGTTACTATTGTGGTAGATAGCCGCAACACTGCAACTGCAGGAATTCAAAAACAAGAAACTGATAAATCAACTAATTAATAACTAAGGAATGGGTCAAAAAGCGAATCCTATAGGTAACAGGTTGGGTATCATCCGCGGATGGGACTCTATGTGGTATGGCGCTAAAAAAGATTTTGCGAACAAACTGGTAGAGGATCACAAAATCCGTACTTACCTGAATGCGCGTATCAACAAAGGCGGTATCAGCCGTATTGTTATAGAGCGTACACTGGGTAAACTGATCATTACTATTCATACTTCTAAGCCTGGTATCATCATTGGTAAAGGTGGTTCTGAAGTTGACCGTATAAAAGAAGAGCTTAAAAAACTTACCGGTAAAGACGATGTGCAGATCAACATTATGGAGATCCGCCGTCCTGAACTGGACGCTCAGATAGTTGCTGAAACTATCGCACGCCAGCTGGAAAGCCGTGTTAGCTACAAAAGGGCTATCAAAATGGCAATCTCTACGGCAATGCGTATGGGTGCAGAAGGTATCAAAATAAAAGTAGGCGGCCGTTTGAATGGTGCAGAGATAGCCCGTTCAGAAGAGTTTAAACAAGGCCGTACTCCATTGCACACTTTCCGTATGGATATCGATTATACATCTTACTTCGCCAGCACCGTTTACGGTAAAATAGGCATCAAAGTATGGATATGTAAAGGTGAAGTACTGGGCAAGCGTGACCTGAACCCGAACTTCAACGCTGGTTCTGACAGCAGAGGTGCTGGTGCACCAGTAGGTGGTGGTCGTGGTGAAGGCCGCGGCGGTGACCGCAGAGGAGGTGGTGACCGTGGTGGACGCGGTGGTGGTGGCGACCGCAGAGGCGGTGGTGACCGTGGTGGACGCGGTGGACGTCAATAAGGAAATAATATTTACAAGAGTACCATTTAAAATATTGTAACAATGTTACAGCCAAAGAAAGTAAAACACAGGAAAGCCCATAAAGGGAGAATCAAAGGAAACGCACAGCGTGGCGCTACAATAGCGTTCGGTTCTTTCGGATTGAAAGCTTTGGAACCCAAATGGATTACCAACCGCCAGATAGAAGCTGCGCGCCAGGCAATGACCCGCCACATGAAACGTGAGGGTAACGTTTGGATACGCATATTCCCTGATAAGCCTATAACCAGCAAGCCTGCAGAGGTAAGGATGGGTAAAGGTAAAGGTAGCCTGGAATATTGGGCAGCAGTGGTAAAACCAGGTCTTATTATGTTTGAACTGGATGGCGTACCTCAGCAACTAGCGCAGGAAGCCCTGGAGCTGGCCGCACAGAAACTGCCTATTAAAACCAAGTTTGTAGTGCGCCGCGATTACGTTGGAGCATAATTATAAAACCAAGAGCAATAATTTTTAAATAATAAACAATGGCAAAGGCTAAAAAATCGAATGTTGACGATTTGCGTTCGCTGGACGAACAGGTGCTGACCGAAAGGATAGGGGAGGAAGAAGTGCGCCTGAAAAAAATGAAGTTCAGCCATGCAGTTAACCCGGTTGAAAATCCGCTTTCTATTCGCCAGTTGCGCCGTACAATAGCCCGTATGAAAACGGAACAGCGCAGAAGAGCATTAGGTTTTTAATAAAATTTTGATATGTCAACAATGACTCAAAGAAAAAGCAGGAAAACCCGTATAGGGCTCGTGAGCAGCGACAAAATGGATAAAACCATTACTGTAGTTGTAGAGCGTAAGGTAAAACACCCTATATATGGTAAGTTCCTTAAGAAATCAAAGAAATTCCATGCGCACGATGAGCAGAGCACTGCAGGTATCGGTGATACCGTACGCATAATGGAAACGCGCCCGTTGAGCAAAACAAAACGCTGGCGCCTGGTAGAAATAATTGAAAAAGCTAAGTAATCTTTTAATAAGATGATACAACAAGAGTCCAGGCTTAATGTAGCCGATAATAGTGGTGCGAAGGAAGTTCTTTGTATCCGTGTTCTGGGCAACTCAGGACAGGATTACGCAGGTGTAGGTGATAAAATAGTAGTTACGGTGAAAGATTCTTTACCGGGAGGCGCTATGAAGAAAGGAACTGTGTCAAAAGCAGTAATTGTGCGCACCAAAAAGAAATTACGTCGTAAAGATGGGTCATACATCAATTTTGACGATAACGCAGTAGTACTGCTAAACAACGCTGATGAGCCACGCGGTACCCGTATTTTCGGGCCCGTAGCGCGCGAACTGCGTGATAAAGGGTACATGAAAATAGTTTCTCTGGCCCCTGAAGTATTATAAAAAATAAGTTGTACCTTTGCAGCCCGAATTTCAGGGATGAATTGTGAACAACAGTTAATTCATAAGAATTGTGAAAAACATTAAGATTAAATTAAACATCAGGAAAGGCGATAACGTAGTAGTTATAGCCGGTAATGATAAGGACCGCACCAAGGCTCGTAAAGTGCTGGCTGTGTACCCTCAAAAAAGCCGTGTGCTGGTAGAAGGTGTAAACATCGTTACCAAACACAACAAGCCTGACGCGCAAAACCCGCAGGGTGGTATAGTAAAGCAGGAAGCTCCTATCCACATCTCTAACGTAATGTTGTGGGATGCGAAGGCTAAAGCTCCGGTACGCATCAAACGTGAGCGTAAAGAAGGTAGCTTTGTACGTATATCTAAAAAATCCGGGGAGGTAATTAAATAATGGAAACGACTGTATATATTCCGCGTATGCGTACGCATTACAGGGAAGAGGTAGTACCTGCTTTAATGAAAAAGTTTGGTTATACAACCGTAATGCAATGCCCACGCCTGGTTAAAATATGTTTGAACCAGGGTGTTAAAGGCTCTGTATCTGATAAGAAGCTGATAGATGATGCAATTGGTGAAATGACACTGGTAACAGGTCAGAAAGCTGTACCTACATTGTCTAAAAAGGATATCTCTAACTTTAAACTGCGTAAGCACGTACCTATTGGTTGCCGTGTTACACTGCGCGGTACTAAAATGGAAGAGTTCCTGGATCGTTTTATCTCTGTTACCCTGCCACGTGTACGTGACTTTAAAGGTATCAACGATAAATCATTTGATGGCCGTGGTAACTATACTATGGGTATCACTGAGCAGATCATCTATCCTGAGATTGACATTGACAAACTGAACCGTATCAGTGGTATGGACATCACGTTTGTAACAACGGCAAAAACTAACGAAGAAGCATACGAACTGCTGAAAGTGTTGGGCTTACCGTTTAAGAATGCAAAGAAAGAAACTGAAAACAACTAATCAAGTTAATAATATTATAAATGGCAAGAGAATCAGTAAAAGCCCGTCAACGCAAACGTGAGCGCATGGTAGCGCAGTATGCTGAAAAGCGTGCGGCACTTAAAGCTGCAGGAGATTACGCAGGTTTGGATAAACTTCCAAAAAATGCATCTCCGGTACGTCTTAAAAACCGTTGCCAGCTTACAGGTCGCCCAAGAGGTTACATGCGCCACTTTGGCATTTCTCGTAACATCTTCCGCGATATGGCGTTAGATGGTAAAATACCGGGTGTACGTAAAGCCAGCTGGTAATTAAAGACACGTGGCAGGGTCGGGCTGTGATGCCTGAAACCGGTTACAATTATATACTTTACAAATTATTAAAATAAAATGGTAACAGATCCGATAGCAGACTTTTTAACCCGTATCCGTAATGGCCAGATGGCACGCCACCGTATTGTGGAAATCCCTGCCTCTAACGTTAAAAAGCGTATGACGGAAATCCTTTACGAAAAAGGTTATATCCTGAAGTACAAATTTGAAGATGATAACAAGCAAGGTATCATCAAAATAGCATTAAAGTATAATGCTGAAACTAAAGAACCGGCTATCAGATCATTAGAAAGGGTTAGCCGCCCGGGTTTGCGCCAATACGCAAAACCAAATGAACTGCCACGTGTAATGAGTGGTTTGGGTATAGCTATCGTTTCTACATCAAAAGGTGTAATGACGGATAAAGAAGCCCGCACACAGAATATCGGCGGTGAAGTAATGGCAGCAATTTATTAATAACAATATCGGGGGCAGATACATTAAGCCATCTATACTAGGCTGACCGGTCTGCTTCTTACACAAATAAATACATAGAAATTATGTCTCGTATAGGCAGAAATCCGATTGCATTACCTAAAGGTGTAACAATCACAGTTGGTAAAGACAACGTAGTAACAGTAAAAGGTCCTAAGGGCGAATTGAAAGAGTCTATCGACCGCGATTTGACTGTAGAAATATCTGATACCGAAATATTGGTAAAAAGGCCTACAGACCAGATCCGTCATAAGGCTGTACATGGCTTGACCCGTGCGCTGGTACAAAACATGGTAACAGGTGTTACAGAAGGTTTTAAGAAAGAACTTGACCTGGTAGGTGTGGGTTTCCGTGCTGCTATAACAGGGCAAACACTTGATATGGCGCTGGGTTATTCTCACAATATCATTTTTGATCTGCCAAAAGAAATAAAAGCAGATGCTAAGATGGAGAAGGGTATTCCTCCAAGAATTACCCTTGAGAGTATTGATAAACAATTGCTGGGCCAGGTAGCTGCCAAGATACGCAGCCTGCGCAAGCCGGAGCCATATAAAGGTAAAGGTGTACGCTATGCTGGTGAGATAGTTCGTCGTAAAGCTGGTAAGTCTGCCGGTAAATAATAAATAACTCGTTTCCGCCTGGCAACAGGCGGAAGCTTTTTTGAAATATAAGTAAACAAATATCCGGTAGCTCTCGCCCAGGTGGGAAGCCCGTAAAAAAATAGAATAATATGGCACTTGATAAAAAAGTAGTACGTCGCCAGAAATTACGCTGGAGAATACGCGCAAAAATAAGTGGTACAGCATCGCAACCCCGCTTGTCTGTTTTCCGCAGTAATAAAGACATCTACGCACAACTGATAGATGACACTACAGGTACTACACTGGCTGCTGCAAGCTCTCGTCAGAAAGATGTTGCTACCCAATCCGGCACTAAAGTAGAAAAGTCTGCTCTTGTTGGTAAAGTATTAGCGCAAAAAGCACTGGCATTAGGCATTGAAAAATGTGTTTTTGACCGTGGTGGATATTTGTATCATGGACGTGTAAAGTCTGTAGCGGACGGAGCTCGTGAAGGCGGCCTTAAATTCTAAGTAAAATTATTATTGAACTTTTTCTATAAAGATCTGATGTCAAAATTTAATCCAAATCGAGTAAAAGCCGGAGACCTGGAATTTCAGGAGAAAGTTGTATCTATTAACCGTGTTGTGAAAACAACAAAAGGTGGTCGTGCATTCAGTTTTTCTGCCTTAGTAGTGGTAGGTAATGGTGCCGGTGTTGTAGGTCATGGCCTTGGTAAAGCAAAAGAAGTACAGGAAGCTATTACTAAAGGTATAGACGATGCTAAGAAGAACCTGATAAAAGTGCCTGTATTGCATGGTACTATTCCTCACGTACAGTTTGCTAAAGAAGGTGCAGCTAAGGTTTTGATAAAACCGGCGGCGCATGGTACCGGTGTGATAGCCGGAGGTAGCATGAGGGCTGTGCTGGAGAGTGCAGGTATTACAGACGTACTGTCTAAAAACCTGGGTTCTGCAAATCCGCACAACGTGGTTAAAGCTACATTTGCTGCTTTGGGCCAATTGCGCGAGCCAGTACGTGTTGCTAAAGACCGCAACGTGAATCTGAAAAAAGTATTTAACGGTTAATTGCATCAGCATTCCGTATCTTATTGAATATTAATTAATTGAATAATAACAGCGTCATGGCTAAGATAAAAGTTAAACAAACCAAGAGTGGCATTGACCGCCCTGAATACCAGAAGCGTACACTTGTTGCGCTGGGTTTGCGCAAAATGAACGCTACCGTTGAAGTGGAAGCTACTCCCCAGATATTAGGAATGGTGAGAACAGTAAGCCACCTGGTAACTGTTGAAGAGGTAAAATAATTTATTAATTATAACTGCGAGCGGTTTACATTCCGCGCAAGTTCAAAAATCGTAACAAATGCAATTACACAATTTAAAGCCGGCTGCAGGAGCAGTAAAAGATCGTAAACGTGTTGCACGTGGTGAAGGTAGCGGTAGTGGTACAACAGCCGGTAAAGGTAACAAAGGCCAGCAGGCACGTACAGGTTATCAATCTAAGAAAGGCCACGAAGGTGGACAGATGCCTATTCAGCGTCGTATGCCTAAACGCGGTTTCAAAAATATGAACAGGGTAGAATATAAAGTATTTAACCTGGGTGATATTGACTTCCTCGTAGAAAAATACGAAATAAAAGAGTTTTCACTGGATAATTTATACATCAACGGTTTAATAAGCCGCACAGACCTGGTAAAGGTCCTGGGTGTTGGTGAGTTGAAGTCGAAAGTAGCTTTTAAAGTGAACGCTGCAAGCGAAAGTGCCAAGAAAGCTATAGAAGCAGCAGGCGGTAGTTTAGAACTGCTTTAAGTAATTTTTTAACGGAAAGACGCATTTGGTAAAATGCGTCTTTTATCGTTTATTCGCATTTCATTATAGATTAACAATTGTCCCAGTGAAGAAACTAATAACCACGCTTAAAAATATCTGGAGTATAGACGAGCTCCGTAAGCGTATTGTATATACCCTGATGCTGATACTGGTTTACCGTATAGGTAGTTACATAGTATTGCCAGGTATAGATCCACAAATACTTGCTTTAGAAGGTAGCCAGGAAGGCCTGTTAGGGCTTTTTAATATGTTCGCAGGCGGCTCATTCAGTCGTGCATCCATTTTTGCATTGGGTGTTATGCCTTATATCTCTGCCTCAATATTTATGCAACTAGCAGGTATTGTGGTACCCCAGATATCTAAATTACAGAAAGAAGAAAGCGGACGCCGCAAGGTGAACCAATATACACGTTACCTTACAGTTGTGGTGACAGCATTCCAGGCAAGTGCTTATGTTGCTTACCTGAAAACACAGAGCGCAGCAGCTATCATTCCTGAGTTCGGTACATTCATGTTCTGGTTATCAACAGTTGTTGTACTTACTGCAGGTACATTATTTGTAATGTGGCTGGGTGAGAAGATAACAGACCGTGGTATTGGTAATGGTGTTTCTCTGCTCATTATGGTCGGTATATTCGCCCGTCTGCCAGAATCTCTTATGCAGGAATTCAGCGCTAAAAACCTTGGCGGTGGCGGTGGTTTACTTATATTCCTGTTGGAAATGGCCATGTTCATAGCTGTAATAGTTGGACTGATATTGCTGACACAGGGTATCCGTAAAATACCATTGAACTATGCACGCCGTGTAATAGGCAGCAGCAATGCAGCCCGCGAAATTACCGGTGGTTCACGCGACTTTATTCCTCTGAAAGTAAACTCTGCTGGTGTTATGCCTATCATATTTGCCCAGGCAATTATGTTCATTCCGGCTACACTTATAGGGTTTACTGATAATGAAACAGCACAAGGGTTTGTAAGGTCGTTATCTGACTATACATCTGCGCCGTACAACATAATATATGCTATACTGGTTATTGCGTTCACGTATTTCTACACAGCATTGATATTCAACCCAACAGAAATGGCTGATAATCTGAAGCGTAATAACAGCTTTATACCAGGTGTAAAACCCGGTGAGGATACAGCTAACTATATAGCTACTATTATGGATCGTATAACATTACCGGGTGCAGTATTTCTTGCACTGGCAGGTATTCTTCCAGGTATAGCAGCACTTCTGGGTGTAACAAGTGGTTTCGCTTCATTCTATGGGGGTACTTCTATGCTGATAGGTGTGGGCGTGATACTGGATACTTTACAACAAATAGAAAGCCACCTGCTGATGCGCAAATACGATGGCTTAATGAAAACCGGACGTATATCAGGCCGCCAGCCTGCAGCAGGAGCGTCTGTGTAAAATAGCATATGATACATATCAGGAGCAAAGAAGAAATTGAAATAATAAGAAAAAACGCCTTAATGGTAACTGCCACCTTAACCGAGGTGGCAAAGTTTTTAAAGCCGGGTATAACTACCCTGTCTATAGACACTATGGCAGAAACGTTTATACGCGATAACGGCGGCACACCATCATTTAAAGGTTATGGTCCAAGGAATAATGCATTCCCCGCATCCCTGTGTATTTCTGTAAACGAAGTGGTCGTGCACGGCTTTCCGTCTAAGTATGAACTAAAAGATGGAGATATCGTATCTGTAGATTGTGGTTTTTACAGGGACGGTTATCATGGGGATCATGCTTATACATTTGCCATAGGTAATGTAAAGGAAGAATACCTGAAACTGATGCGTGTTACCAAGGAAGCCCTTATGCTGAGCATTGCACAGGCTAAAGAAGGAAACAGGGTCGGGGATATTTCTTATACCGTAGAAGATCATTCACACCGTAAGAACGGTTATGGTGTAGTGCGAGAATTAGTAGGGCATGGAGTGGGGCGTAACCTGCATGAAGACCCGCAAGTACCTAATTATGGACGCAGGGGCGATGGTAAGCGCCTGAAAGAGGGCATGGTTCTGGCCATTGAACCTATGATAAATTTAGGCACACACCAGGTATATACTGAAGATGATGGCTGGACAATTGTAACAGCTGATAAAAAGGTATCTGTACATTATGAGCATACCACTGCTGTCGGGAAGATTAAAGGAGAAAACCTATCAGACTTCGGTCCCATTGAGGAGGCGGAGAGAAGCAATCCCGAGTTGAATACCGGACATTTGAGTTAATATACTTTGCTACTGAAACCCTGCCTCTATGGCGGGGTTTTTATTATTACAAATCAGCTAATGTCTTCAAAAACTTTATTATAATCGGATGTAGCTGCAGCAGAAAATCCCGCACCAGGCTAAAAAATCATTTTTTGACGGCTTTCAGGCCCTGTTAACTACCATAACTCTATGATTTTGAACATCTGCAAAAAAAATAAAATAAATAGTCATTTAGACTATGGTATTTTTTATTTTTGTATTAACTTAGTGTGGCCTTTTACTTAACAATGAATGTGATAAGATATATTATCTGTTTTACTGTTGTGCTGTATTGTAATGATGCAGCGGGACAAGCTTTGCAAAAGGCGCTGACAGACACATTCTTTTACGACAATAACTGGCAGGAAGTACCTCCTAAAAAAGCACAATTATACAGGCCACCGGTAGAAAAAAATGGTGAAAGGTACCACGTAAAATACTATTATTCCAACCATATTCTTTATTACGAAGGGATTGTAAAGCCCGGGAATGTGAAGGGCAAACAATCTATAGACCCATTAGTAGCAATTGGCGATGGAGAATTTACCTACTATGACGAAAATGGTGTAAAAAACAATGATGGTCAATACACCAATGGCATTGCTAGTGGCATATGGAAAGAATACTATAATACTGGCAACCTGAAGTGTATTAAAAAGCACGACAATGGGCAACAGCAGCAATATATTGTGAACTACTACGACGCAACTGAACTAAAGCAAAGCGAAGGTGCTATGGTTGGTGTGTTGAAAAGTGGCAAAATGCAATATAAACGTGACGGGCGTTGGGTATATTATAACCAGCAAGAAAATAATAAAGCTGCTATAATTAATTTTTCAGCAGGTGTGCTGGATGGGGATGTGCAATTCTATGATTCTACTACAGGAAATATTATACTGAAGGGCAAGTATTCATTAAATATGAAATCAGGCCAGTGGACGTATTATAACCCTGTAAACAAAATGCGTACAGCTATCATCAATTTTGAAAGAGGTGAACCGCATGGAGACTTGTTTGTTTTTTATCCTGGCACAGGCAACATGAAGCAAACCGGCGTTTACAGCCATGGTAAAAGACATGGGTTGTGGAGTGGGTTGTATGACTGTAAAGACCGGCGCATACAATGGCAGGCAGACTATAAAAAAGACCGTGCAAGCATTGTGTATTACGATTCTGCCAATAACGACAGGGAAATACGTAAAGGCAACCTATATGTTCACCAGAGGGTAGGGCTATGGCTGGAGTACCACCCTGAAAATGGCAGATTGAAAACCAAAGAAACTTACAACAATAACCTGTTAGAAGGTGTAGTGGTAAATTATGACAAAAATGGTTTTATAACTTCAGAGCTTTCATACAGCCGTGGTTTGAAAAATGGCAGAAGTGTTTATTACTTTGAAGGGAAAACGGACGTCTGGACAACCGCAATATTCTACGACGATGATGTTCAGAAACTACAGATAAATTATCCATCAGGGAAGCCCAAACGCGTTGTAGATGAGCTAAAACTTGGCGATGAAAGCAGCATTTGCTACACAGAACAAGGAGGAAAAGAATCTTGTGATGAATTGAATACTGATGCTCATTTTAATGGTGATGTAACAGCCTATATAGGAAGCAACCTGAAGTATCCTGAAGAGGCGAAGCTCTTAAAAATGGAGGGAAAGGTTAAGGTTGGTTTTACAATTGGTGAAGATGGAACAATAAAGAACCCGTATATTATTGAAGGCTTTGACAGCAGGTGCGATGAGGAAGCCTTAAGACTTGTTGCGCAGATGCCTGCGTGGAAACCTGCATCTATAGATAATACCCCTGTCGCTACTAATAAAATACTACCTATAGTGTTTGCCATAAACCCGTCTGAAATGCACGCCCAGGTGCTGGTTGACAGGGATAATATAATAGGCGATTTCTCAGAGTAGTTTTCTACAGATTAACAGCTGCCACCAGGCAAACAAGTATAGCTACAAACATGATGATTTTCTGGGTAACTTCCTTACGTACTATATCATTAGCTTTTACTGCTGCTGTATTAGATGTCTGTGCGTAGTTGATGTTTAATGTTGCGTGCATGATTTTGTTTGTTTTAAAGTGTGTTTTTTATTCTTTGTTTTGAAACGCTGTGTTTAGTTTCTGTTTTGATGATGCAAAGATGCAACGCATAGCAGCCTCCTTCCAAAAAATGGTTAATGCTTAACGGGGAGTTTAAAATTGGTTAACGAAGTGTTTTGTTAACGATTAACCAATCATTAAGATACTTGAAAAGATGTTATTTGCGTTTCCGCCACTCTTTATAGCTGGTTTTTGCTGTCTTTCCGGTAGCTGTAGCGGGTTTGGTAGTTTTTTTGCCTATAGCATTTGGTGTGGAAGCCGGTTTTTTATTCGCTTTGTCTTTAGTCTTTACAGGCTGTGTGGCAGGTTGTTTAAATTCTCTTGATTGTTTAGGCCTGGCTGCGTTTTTGCTTTGCACCCGTATATTTACCGTCATGTCAGAGGCTTCTTCAGTTTTTGATGATGAGGCTATCATCCTGTTCATCTCTTCTATTTCCTGTGCTGTAAGTGCCCGCCATGCACCTACCTGCAACGTACCCAGTTTTATATTCATAATGCGGATACGTGTTAATGTAACCACTCTATAGCCCAGGTGCTGACACATACGGCGTATTTGCCTGTTCATACCCTGTGTCAGTATTATCCTGAACCTTTTGTTGCTCTCTTGTTTTACTACACATTTCCGGGTCATTTTGCCCAGTATAGGCACACCATTGCTCATTTGCTGTATGAAGTCCGGTGTTACCGGCTTATCTACCATAACAACATATTCTTTTTCATGGTAATTGCCTGCGCGTAGCACCTTGTTTACAATATCACCATCGTTTGTAAGCAATATCAGCCCGTCCGATTCTTTGTCAAGCCTGCCTATCGGGAATATCCGTTTAGGATAGTTGATATAGCTGATGATATTTGTACGGTCTTTTAAATCGGTTGTAGAAGTAATTCCTACAGGTTTATTAAAGGCGATATATAGTGGAACGTGTTTTTTGTTTTTTTTAAGGGGTTCACCGTCTATCTCAACGTTATCGCCAATAGATACCCTGCTGCCACTTCTGGCAAGTTTATTGTTTATGGTAACACGTCCCTGTTCTATATACTCATCGGCCTCCCTGCGCGAACAGAATCCTGTAGCGCTTATATACTTGTTGAGGCTTATTGCTTCGTTGTTATCTTGAAATTGCTGGCTCATACACCTCTTATATACTTGTGTGTCCACGCACACTCTTTTACTTATTAATAGTTTTGCTCTTCTCTCTTAGCTTTTGCGTATTGCCTTGTTTTAGCATATTTTACCATGTTTTCAAAAGCATTCATACGGCATACTATATACCCCCAATAGCCATCTAAGAAACCTAAGCGGATATAGAAATCTTTAAAAAATTTCCATTTCGGCCCCAGCCATATTTTCATTAAGCTGCAATCCTGGCCTTTATTCACTTTCTGCCTGGCAGCAATATCACTGTACCGTTCTATCTTCTTCAGGTGCGATGATATGCTTTCATAACTGTAATGCAGCAAATCTCCTTTCAGCAGTCCTGGCTGTTCATCAGTCTTGTACAGTGTCCATCGGTCGTGCGGGTTTTCTCCCATCCATTCGCCGGCTGTTCTGTTATAAAGCCTTATTTTCCTGTCGGGGTACCATGCGCCATGTCTTATCCAATGCCCGCAGTAATTATTAAGCCTGTTGTAATGATAAGCTTTACATGCAGGGGCTTTTTTTACCTGTAAAACACTCTTTATTAATTCAGGGCTTAACTCTTCATCTGCATCTATGGCAAGCACCCAATCGTGTGTAGCTTTTTTAGTAGCAAAATTCTTTTGTTCAAGGTGGCCAAGGAATGGCTGTAGAATTATTCTTGCACCATGCCTTTCCGCAATAGCAACTGTCTGGTCTGTAGAAAGGCTGTCTATTACCAGGATTTCATCTGCCACTTGTTTTACAGATAAAATGCAACGCTCTAAATTCCTTTCTTCGTTTAGTGTTATTATTGTTACACTAAGCTTGATCATGTGCGTTTATTAAAAAACCCGGAAATAGTTCCCGGGTTGTAAAAATACTATTTATGGATGGTACTATGATAACAGTTGCTGCCTTAAAAGAAACTCCAGTTGTGAGTTGGTAACCCCTAGTTTCTCAGTTAGCTCTTTTTCGTCTTTGCGTAGTTTGTATATATCATATGCACGCTGTATCGTCATATCCAGTTCTTCTTCATTCCAGGGTTTTGTCAGGTAGTGGAATATTTTGCCTTTGTTTACAGCATCTATTACTGCGTTAAGATCAGCATATCCTGTCAGCAAAATCCTCATTGGGTCAGAGTGCTTGTCTATGATATTTTCCAGGAACTGTACACCCGTCATATTAGGCATACGTTGGTCTGTGATGATGATGTCAATGGGTTCTGAATCCATTATTTTTATGGCTTCTTCTCCACTGATAGCAGTATACACTTTGTACTTAATCCGAAACGTAGCTTTGAACGACATAAGATTATGCTCCTCGTCATCAACATACAGCACGTTTATTTTGTCCAGCTTTTCCAGTTATGTAATTTTTAAAATGGTGAACTATCAGCACCATAAAACTAATAAAATATATGTATAATGCAACGCAGCCGAACTGATTTTTTTAATTATTTTTAATGACAACCCAGTATGTAAACTTTTTTAAGAATGGACTTTGATATTGCACCGTATAGCGAAAGTACAAAAAGTATAAATAATATTTGTCGCCCTGATTTTTTTCGCACTTCCTTACAGGATGATAAAGAGAAACTGATTAAACTTATATCTTTAACACCGGGTATAAAAGTACATGATGAAATACAAGGCCAGCTGAAGGAATTGATTAAAAGTAAGAACCCTGCAAAAAAGCTTACAAAAGAAGAATATGATGACCATATATCCCGGTACATTAATGGGGTAAGTATTAATGATTTTGGTGTATGGGTATATTATCCCTGGTCAAATAGAGTAGTGCATCTGCTTGATAAAGAGGATTTTATATACCTCAGAACAGCAGCAAACAGGAATAAAATTACAACTGAGGAAAATAACCTGTTGGCTACAAAAAAGGTAGGTGTAATAGGCTTGTCTGTAGGGCAATCGGTATCTGTAACATTAGCTATGGAAAGAGGTTGTGGGGAATTGCGACTCGCTGATTTTGATACACTTGAGTTGAATAACCTGAACCGCATTAGAACCGGTGTGCAAAACCTGGGCTTACTAAAAGTAATATCCGTGGCCCGGGAAATAGCGGAGATCGATCCATTTTTTAATATAGAGATTTATCCTGACGGTATCACAGACGATAATATAAACGACTTCTTTACCAAAGGCGGAAAGCTTGATGCCGTGATAGATGAATGCGATGGCGTGGACGTTAAGATACTATGTCGCCTGAAGGCTAAAGAATTGCATGTGCCGGTGCTGATGGAAGCCAGTGACAGGGGCACACTTGATGTAGAGCGGTTTGACCTGGAGCCGGAAAGGCCAATTATTCATGGCTGGCTGCAGCACCTGAAACTTGATATTAATGTGTTGAAAGGTCTGAAAACCAGTGAAGAGAAACTGCCATACATTTTGCCTATTTCGGGATTGGAAACTTTATCACCAAGAATGAAGGCGTCGATGGTTGAAATAGAGCAAACACTAACTACCTGGCCCCAGCTTGCTACAGCCGTTACACTGGGTGGTGCATTAACTGCCGATACATGCAGAAGAATGTTCCTGGGACAATTTACAGCCTCGGGCAGGTATTTTGTTGACCTTGAAGAAATTATCCCGGAGCCCCGGAAAGATAAACCGGATGTTTTTATCCCGGAGCCAATGCTTAAGCCCCAGGAGGTAAATGATGCCATACTTAAAGCAGAGGCTGCTGTACATAATATTGATTTTCAGCCTACAACTGAAGAACTGCATAAAATGCTTGAAGCTGCTGACAGGGCGCCAAGCGCAGGTAACAACCAGCCATGGCAATGGTTCTATAAAGATGGGGCGCTTTACCTGTTTCACGAAAGAGGCCGTACAAAATCGTTTGGCGATTATAAGGATATAGCTTCTCACGTGGCGTTAGGTGCTGCAATAGAGAACCTGGAAATATCCTGTTTCAACCAAAACATTAAGCCCATCATAAATTATTTTCCATTAGGCACAGATTGTAAGCTTACGGCAGCTATTAGTTTTAGCCAAGGCAGGAACAATGGCTTGTACAGACCTGAGCAACTGGAAAAACTAATATTTGAAAGAGAAACCAATAGGGGACTAGGCAAGCGTGTACCGATACCTGATACAATTTATGAGTTGCTGAAAGAAGCTGTCAGTTCTGTGCCGGGTGCAGAATTGCATTTAAAAACTACGCAGGATGATCTGGAAAGCCTGAAGGCCATGATGGGTGCGGCTGAAAGATTGAGGTTGTTGCATGTAGAAGGGCATTTTGAATTTTACGAAAAAGAGATCAGGTGGAATGACCAGCACAGTAAAGATAGCAAAGACGGTATAGACATAGGTACTGTAGATGTTTCACCTGCAGAAGTAGTAGGGCTCAGGTTGGTAAAGGACCCGCGAGTAGTATCATTATTAGCCGATTGGGGTGGTGGTAAGGCCTTGGAAAAAATGGCTGCAAAAGCTGTGGATGCCGCCTCGGCCATAGGGCTGATAACCATGCCTGCATTCACACCAAGGGATTTCGTACTGGGAGGCCGTGCAGCAGAACGTATGTGGCTTACTGCCAATGAAAATAAAATTTCTGTACAGCCAATGTTAGCATTATCTTTGCACTTTGCACGTCTTATTCACGGTAATGCAGAAGGAATGCCCGACTTTATGAAAAATGAGTTCGTGCTTTTGCGTGAAAAGTTTGACGCGTTATTTCCACATATAAGAGATAAAGGAGAAATATTTTTATTCAGGCTGAGTATAGCAAATCAGCCGAAGATAAAATCCTATAGATACCCCCTTTCGGAAGTGCTAACGGTACTCAATAAGTAATAATGATCAAAATCAGGGCGTTTAAAGCTATTGATGACAGGGCTGCGTGTGAGAAATATGTATTTGAGCATATGCAGATACTTAAGGTGTTTGGTATTACCAAAATCACAACTGCCAACAATAGTTGGATGTTCAACCCGAATGTATATGTTATTATGGCTGAGTCGCTGGAAAATGGCGAAGCACTAGGCGGTGCGCGCATACAGGTATATGATGAAGAAAACCCGCTGCCGATAGTGGTTGCAGTAAAAGACTTTGACCCGTCTGTTGTGCCGCTGGTGCATGAATACAATAAAGATACAGGCACGGCAGAAATATGCGGCTTATGGAATTCAAGAAGTGTAGCAGGCTTGGGCATCGGTACGCTCTTTCTTTCACGTGCGGGTGTGGCTCTTGCTGCGCAACTACCTATCAAGTCAATGTTTGTGCTCTGTGGGGAACATACTATTGGCATTACTATGGAAAAAGGTTTTGTTATTGAAGAGCGCCTTGGAAATAAAGGAACGTTCTATTACCCTAAGCAGGACCTGGTAGCTACAGCTGCAGTTATGCACGATGTAAATGACCTGAGCCATGCTAATGTGGCAGACAGGGAACTTATAAAAGGCCTGAGAAATGATCCTACGCAAACAAGAGTAGAAATGGGCCCCAAGGGTAATCTTGTGATACAGTATGATTTGAAACTAAAATAACATGTTTTATTTGTTCAAACAGTTTTGAATAAATAGAAGTTAGTGATAATTTAGTCCATCAAATGCACCTCATGAGTTTTTTGCGAAACTATTCGCTTTTGTTACTTGCGTTGCTGGCGTACTGCCAGCTTTCGGCAAAGCAGTATAATGTTGTTACAACTTCCGAATCTAAATTGGTTGGCACTTATACTGAAATATTGACAGATGATAATGGTAGTCTTACCATCTCTGATGTTCTGCAAAGTAAAAAATTCATCCCGTCAGAAAAAACAGTGCCCAACCTTGGCATATCAGACAAGGTTTTCTGGTTGAAAATTGAGGTGACCAATCAACTGGAGCAGCAGCTTGTCCTACATGTAAAATACCCCTTGCTTGATTATCTGACTTTTTACCGAGTTAAAGATGGAGTGGTAACAGATAGTTTACAAACCGGTGAAACACGACCTGTAGTTGACAGGGAGTTTCATCACCAGGATTTTATCTATAACCTGGGCCTTGCACGTGGTGAGTCTGCCACATACTACCTGAAAATAAAAAGCTCAGAGCAGATAATAGTGCCGCTATTTGTAGGTACTATCCAAAATACCTACGATAATGTAAATAAAGCAGATGTCCTGTCGGCCATATACCTGGGTATTATCCTTGTAATGTTCCTGTACAACATCTTTGTGTATTTTACTGTCCGCGACAAGAGCTACCTCTATTATGTTATTTACATACTTTTTGTAGGTCTTACGCAGTTAGGGTTACAGGGTTATACATATAGTTTTTTCTGGCCGCAGCTTCCTTGGCTGGCCAATCAGTCAGTTATTCTATTTCCCGCCATTACCGGTATAGCTGCTATTGAGTTCTTTAAGAATTTCCTGCAAATAAACAGGAAGAAGAGGCTTACATACGTGCTCAATATCCTTAACCTGTTTTATATCGTAAACATCTGCCTCAGTCTTGCAGGCAAGCACATGCTCAGCCAGATGTTATTACAGCCAAATGCTATGCTGGCTTCGGTCATCATATTAGGTGCTGCTATAAATATGCTGCGTAATGGCAGCCGCTCTGCAGGCTTTTTTATACTTGCATGGTCAGTATTCCTAGCAGGTATTGTTTTGTTTATTCTTAAGGATATTGGCATTGTACCTTACAATGACTTTACGAATTATATTTTGCACATTGGTTCTGCTGTTGAAGTGGTGGTACTTTCTTTTGCACTGGGCGACAGGATAAATATCCTGCGCAAAGAGAAGGATGCATCGCAAAAGCAGGCCTTACTCGCGCTGGAAGAAAATGCCAAAATCATCAGCGAACAAAATGTTATACTTGAAACAAAAGTGAATGAGCGTACAATAGAACTTAAACAATCGAACAACGAACTGAATAACACATTAAAAGAACTTAAAGAAGCAGAAGCCCAACTGGTAGAGTCTGAAAAAATGGCATCTCTCGGTCAGCTAACAGCTGGTATAGCACACGAAATAAACAACCCGATAAATTTTGTTACATCCAACGTAAAACCGTTGAAGCGTGATGTAGATATGATAATAGACATGCTGGCAAAAATAGAAGATATCAGCACTGATGAGCACAAAGACGCTCAGCAGAAGAAGAAAGAGATAAAAGATTTGAAAGAAGAGATGGATTATGACTATCTGAAGACTGAAATTGACTATCTTTTGAATGGTATTACAGACGGCTCTAACAGGACGGCTGAAATAGTTAAAGGACTGAGAATATTTTCCCGTCTTGACGAAGATGATTTGAAGATGGCCGATATCAATGAGGGCATTGATTCTACATTGGTTATTGTGAGAAATACTTTAGGTATTAATATAGACATTGTAAAAGAGTTCGGAAATATACCGCCCATTGAATGTTACCCGGGAAAACTAAACCAGGTATTCCTAAATATCATTACAAACGGTTTGCAGGCAATAAAGGGAAAATATAATGATGAAAAAGGAGGTGTGATGACTATATCCACATCTTACAAAGACGGTAATGTCAGCATTAGTATAAAAGACAATGGGATGGGCATGGACGAGAATACTAAAAAGAAAGTATTTGAACCGTTTTTCACCACTAAACCGGTGGGAGAGGGTACAGGCCTGGGAATGTCTATAGTATATAACACAATTAACAAACACAACGGCAAAATAGGATTCGAATCGGTTGTAGGAGAGGGTACAGAATTTATTATAACGCTACCCGTTGCACATGTAACCATACAAACAGACGACAAAGTTGGACAGCAGTAGAAAAATAAAAGTATTATACATAGACGATGAACCAAATAACCTGGTTAGTTTTAAAGCCTCATTTCGCTTTGACTATACGGTATTCATTGCCAATAATACACAAGAGGCATTGTTGCGGCTGGAAGAAGAGCCTGACATAAGCGTTGTGCTGAGCGACCAGAAAATGCCTGGCATAACAGGTGTTGAGTTTTTTGAGGATATACAAACCAGATATCCTAACCCGGTACGGATATTAATAACCGGTTATACTGATATAGATTCTGTTATAAACGCCATTAACCGCGGCCATGTGTTCAGGTACATAAAAAAACCCTGGACAGAAGCTGATGTGAAGTCGGCCATAGATGAGGCGCATAAGTTTTATGTGACCAGTACACTGCTGGCCATGAAGAACGATGAGCTTCAAAAAGCATATGATGAACTGGATAAATTTGCCTATAGTGCAACGCATGATATGCGCGGGCCTATACTTAGCGTTCTGGGCATAATAGACCTTACAAAAAATGCAGAGGATATAGCGGAAATAAAAGAAATGGTTAGTATGATGGAAAATGCTATGCTGAAACTGGATAATTATATTCAGAATCTGCATGACCATTATAGTATTCGCAGAGGGGAGTTGAACATCACAGATATTGACTTTAACAACGTCATAAAGGACATGAGCGACTTATATGATATAACCGGGAGGATTAAAAATATTAATTTTACGAAGTCATTACAGCAAAACTGCAAATTCAGATCAGACGACATTTCTATTAAAATTATTTTGAACAACCTTCTATCAAACGCATTTAAATATCAGAGAAAAGATAACACTGATAAGTCGGTTTTGCTAAATGTAGAGGTAGATAATGCTACCACTGTTATAACAGTTGAAGATAATGGCATAGGTATCCCTGACAAAAATCTGAATAATGTTTATACCATGTTTTTCCGCGGGGCAAATGACGAAATTGGTTCTGGTTTTGGATTGTATAATGTAAAAGATGCATTGGGAAAAATTGGTGGAAAAATTGAACTACAATCAACAGAAAATGAAGGCACAAAATTTACAGTTACAATACCAAGTAAATAAGCACAATGAGCGCAAATAAACTCAATTTTATAGTAATAGATGATAGCAAGCTGGATTGCTTCATCGCTGATAAAATTATTCAAAATACAGGCA
Organism: uncultured Flavipsychrobacter sp.; assembly: GCA_964464965.1. Lineage (GTDB taxonomy): Bacteria > Bacteroidota > Bacteroidia > Chitinophagales > Chitinophagaceae > UBA5543. The sequence continues at coordinate 105,572 of CAYXHM010000006.1, forward strand.
GGGCAGAAAGTATTAAAGTATTTCAACAGGCTACTGAAGCATTATCTTATATTAACAGTACACCTTCTTCCGGTACAACGGTTGTGTTTGTAGATATACAAATGCCGGTGATGAATGGCTTTGAATTTGTAGAAAGTTTTGAAAAATTACCTGATAATTTAAAGGGTAATTATCATATTTATATGCTTTCATCGTCTATTAACGAAAATGATATAGCAAAGGTAAAAGGCTACAGTTCTGTCAAGCATTTTTTGAATAAACCCCTTACAAACGATACAATTACAGCTGTGTTGGAAGCTTTTTAAAAAGCTATTTTACTGGTGTAACAACATAACCCTGCTCCCGGAGAAGGGTTATGAGGCCTTTGCTGCCCCATAAGTGGCCGGCGCCAACAGCAAAAAAAACAGATTTCTGGTCCATCCGTTCAGTCATACGGTCTATCCACTTTTCGTTCCTTTCGTCAAGAAATGCATCCAGGTTGTCGCCTTGCTCTTTAGCTTTAAGTATTAGCTGGTGTAGAGCTGGTATATCCTGTGTTTTGTATGCTTCTATCATTGCGGCATAATCATCGTTGTTTGTTTCCTTGCCCGATGCTGCTTCAATTAATTCCTTTACTATACTATCGGTTGGTATTTGTTCTAACAGCTTTATCTGTTCTGCCGGGGTTTCAAGGCCAGTTATATCTATATTCAAACTCTTTGCGGTTTCTGATATTTTTACCTCGTAAGATATGGTACTGTCGCAGGTAATGGCGGTAGTGGTAAGCAATGTTTGCAGCACTACGGGCTTCATGTTAGAGAACATGGCTATACTTATACCCAAGCTGTCTTTAAAGTATCGTTCTAACTGTAAATATTCTGCATCTGTAAAGTAGTCTTCAAGTCGTTTGCCATCAGTCTGCATTGCAGATGCTATCTGCATAATGATAGAAGGGTCATCCATATCCATTTCCATACACACCTCGTTACAGGATTCAAGACTCTTTTTCATCTTGTTTGTCCATATGTATTCATCTTTGCATATAATATGTATTGTGCCAAAGAGATATGATGGCTTTTGCATTTCCTTGCCGCTTATTTTCCACAACAGGGATTTATTATCTGCAGGACGGTTTTGTGCATGTGTATTACCACAAATAAGAATGCATAACAGGGCATTGAGTATTAATGATACTTTTCTCATACGTGGCTGTGGTCTAAAACTAAAGTGAGTAATCCTATTCCAAGACCGAGTAGTATGGCCAGTATCTTTTTGCCGGTCAGCATGTGGTGTTTAGTGCCGCTTTCAAAAAATATCGTAGTGGAAATATGAATAAAAGCACCTGCAACTATTGGTATCAGCGACATTATCAATTGCGCTATGAAATTATAACTCATTCCCAGCATGTTGGCCATTATTCCAGACATAGGGGTTATTAATGAAAATAGCGCGAGCAATAAAATTGTTCTTGATTTTGAGCGTCCACTATCTATCAGCAGGGATGTAACCAGCATAGCTTCAGGTATTTTATGGGCGGCAACAGCCATGTACAAAGCCGGTTCTGTAGCGCCCATGCGGTAATTAAAACCAAGGGGCAGCCCTTCCATAAATGCATGTATAGATAAACCCAGCATAATAGATGCAACAGGTATATGATGGTGGCCTGGGTGATTGTGAACATGAACATGCCCATGCTCAACCCCATGTGTTAGCCTTTGTATAAACAACTGGATGAAAAAGCCTGCGAGCAGAAAAAAACCTGCCTTTGAGCCCAGTTCCTCAAATGTTTCGGGCAAGAGGTGCAATAGAGTCATGCTTAACAGAAAAGCGCCCGAAAATGCAAGCAGGTATTGCATAGCATTGCCATTCAGTTTTTTTACCCACAATGGTAGGCTGCCCCCTAAGAGGGTTAAGAAAAACAAGCTGAGATTATATATGAAAGGCATTATAAAGGAGTGTATCTGCAATCTGCAAAGGTAAGGCCATTTACTATTTAATTACATGAAACAGGTATCCGTCTTGTTAAATTGTTTTATGTCGAACTTTTGTGATGTGTGGTTGTTCTAATCACGCTATAGCGTTATATTTACTTAAGGTATGGATTTTAAGAAGATAAATAAACTAACAGACGACAAACTGCTTAAAGCAGGCAAATTACTTATTGCACAACCATTGCTGGCCGATGCCACTTTCGCCCGCACGGTAGTATTGTTGTGCGAACATGGAATAGAGGGGGCAATTGGTTTTGTCCTGAATCACCCTACAAGTATCAACCTTGGAGATTTAATGCCCGACATATATCCTTACGACCTGAATGTGAATCACGGAGGCCCGGTACAAATGGATACCTTGCACATATTACACCGCATACCCGAAACAATTGGCGGGCACCAGGTGAAAAAGGGGGTGTATTGGGGAGGCTCATTTGAACTTTTGCAGGATGTTGCCGGCGACAATGTACGCGCATCAAATAATATCCGGCTTTTCGTGGGCTATTCAGGCTGGTCTCCGGGGCAGTTGGAACGTGAGTTGAAAGAACGGTCATGGCTGATAGGTGATGCTACCCCCGATATGATTTTTGATACCGAACCCCAGGATGTATGGAAGAAGGCTGTATTATCATTGGGCAACGAATACCGTTACCTGGCCAATATGCCTACAGACCCCAATCTGAATTAAATACAAGGTTAATAGTAAACAGGGTTTCCTAACTTTGTTAATCTGTTACGTCAATACTATGGTTGTAAGATTATTATTTATTGCTTTCTTTCTTACTTTATTTTCCTGCAAAAAAGCAGATACCGCTAAAAATGATACAGGCGCTGAACTGAAAGGCGAATATTTTTCCATAATAGAATTTGCACAGGACCAATGGATGGAAAATAGGGGCCAGCCGTTAGGTATTGTGAAAAAAGTATATTTCAATGGGATGGTTGACAGCACTATGACCAATGCTATAGAAATGGATTGGGCATCAGTGTTCAAAGTGTTTTTTGAGACTGATATAAGTGATGAGAAATTTTTGGGTCAATATGATTTTTCAGCTTTCGAAGAGCAAAGCACCACTTCAAAAAGCTTTTACTATGAGGCCAAGAATCCAAAACTATATACCAGGAAACTACAGATAATGGCTGATTACTTTTCGCACAAGATAACGTCAATATATATAGAAGCGCAAAAGACAGATAGGATTGGTACGAAAAATATAAAACTGTTCTATAGCCCCTTGGAAACTATTAGCATACACGAAATAGAAACATCTAAAACAGGGGATAAGAAGGAGTTGCGGGTGGTGTATGAATTTTTATAAGAGAGAGAGGGAAGAGTATGACCAGGGAGGAATTTAATGATATATCGCAAACCATACCTCATCAGCCGGGCTGTTACAGGTATTACAATACCCAGGAGGAGTTATTGTATGTAGGGAAAGCCAAAGATCTTCGTAAGCGTGTATCGTCATATTTTAATAAGGCGGTGGCCAACTACAAAACCAGCCGGCTGGTAATGGATATAGCCCGTATAGAATATACGGTTACAAATACTGAACACGACGCCTTCCTGCTGGAAAATTCACTGATAAAACGGTACCAGCCCCGTTTTAATATCGATCTGAAAGATGATAAATCTTACCCGTTCATTGTGATAAAAAAAGAACCATTCCCGCGTGTGTTCATTACCCGCAGGCTCATAAAAGATGGTTCAGAATATCTTGGGCCATTTACGGGAGTTGGCAGGGTAAGAGAATTATTGGGCCTTGTGCGCCAGTTGATACCACTTCGCACCTGCAACCTTAATTTATCTCCCGCAAACATTGCTCGTGGTAAATATAAAGTGTGCCTTGAATACCATATTGGCAATTGCAGCGGACCCTGCCAGGCTTTTCAGTCTGAAACAGATTATGCAGAAAATCTGCAACAGGTACGCCATATACTAAAGGGAAATACCGGGGAGGTGATGAATTACCTGAAGGGGCAGATGATGGAGTATGCCGGTGATATGCAATTTGAGAAAGCCGCGGTATATAAAAAGAAGATAGAAGACCTGAACAGGTACACCAGCAAATCAGAAGTAGTAAATCCGCGGTTGGGCGATATGGATGTGGTAAGTATGGTAAGCGAGGAGGATAGGGCTTTTGTGAACTATATGATGGTTGCCGGTGGCAATATTGTATATTCTAAAAACCTGCGCGTAGATAAAAAGCTGGATGAAACCGATGCTGAAATATTATCTATAGCCTACGATAATCTGCGGAATACATTTGCCAGCAATACCAAAGAAGTACTGGCACCTTTCTTTATAGACCTTACAGATGAAACTGTAAAACTGAGCATACCTAAAATAGGGGATAAGAAAAAGCTGCTGGAGCTAAGCGAGAAAAATGCCCTGATGTTCCAGGAGGAGACTAAAAGGAAAGATACACTGCTGCTGGGCGGCGCTACAAGGGAGGGCAAAATGGAAGTGCTGGAGGAGCTACAGGATGCATTACAGCTTCCCGATCTGCCAATACACATAGAATGTTTTGATAACTCAAACTTCCAGGGAGCATACCCGGTATCTGCCATGGTATGTTTTAGGGATGGTGTGCCGTCCAAAAAAGATTACCGCCATTACCATATAAAAACTGTTGAAGGTATAAATGACTTTGCTTCTATGTCGGAGGTTGTTTACCGCAGGTATAAACGCCTGATGGATGAAAACCAATCACTGCCGCAACTGGTGATAATAGATGGCGGTAAAGGGCAATTGAGCGCCGCAATGGAAAGTATTGAGAAGCTAGGGCTTACAGGACGTATGACTATAGTTGGGCTTGCTAAACGGGAAGAATCTATTTTCTTTCCCGGCGATAGTGACCCGTTACAATTACCATATGATAGCCCCGCACATTTGCTGGTGCGTTATATTAGGGACGAGGTCCACCGGTTTGGTATCACCTTCCACCGGGATACACGCAGCAAAGGGACTTTTAAAAATGAATTGGAAGCTATCACCGGCATAGGTACCGCAACCGCAACGCAACTGCTTAAGGAGTTCCGTTCAGTAAAAAATATCAGTACACTTACAGAACGTGAACTGACCCGTGTAGTAGGGCAAAAAAAAGCGGGCATTGTCTGGAATTATTTTCATGCACATGAAGGTGATCCTACTGCGCCTGACGCTAAATAGTTTTTCAGGCCATATTAGGATTGTAACCATTTGTTGATTTGTCTGTTATGTCATAGTTGTAACACTGTGAATAATGGAAGCGAATGGACAATCAAAAAATAATATCATTACACTTATAGGGCTTACCTTATTGGTAGTAATAATTATTATTTGCGGGACACTATACCTTACAAAGCCTGATGATAAACAATTTAATATTATTTCGGTGCCTGTGAGCGATACTGCGTGAATAAGTGTTTTTCTATAAAAGATAGTGGAACATTTTTTTGTTACCTGGGGAGGGTTGCCACTAATAGACAATATAAAGTTTAGTAGCCTCACAGGAACTTCTTCCCTGTTTCCTTAGTGTAAAAAGTAGTAGCCTCGACAGGAACTTCTTCCCTGTTTCCTTAGTGTAAAAAGTAGTAGCCTCGACAGGAATCGAACGGTGTTCGAACCTATAAGACTGATGCGGTTTTCAGTGTTTTATTTTTGGAAACGCCATGAAAGACGCAACCTTATAAAACTTTTACTATCAGCATTTCAAGTGGTCACGACGAGACATGAACTTTTCAAGTAACACGCTCTTTTAGAGACTTTTATAAATGAATTATACCTAAAACGCCACGAAATACGACATTTAACGCATAATCTTCTAAAAGTGGTCTCGACGGGAAATGAACGACGCTACAAACGCACTCTGTCAGAGATACTTATAAAAAATCATGAGCTGAACGTCACGAATGACGAAACGGATTTTACTGATAAATAAAGAACCAAATCAAATTAGCGAAAGCTATTGCCTGCTACACAACTTGAAATCATGCAAAGAACAATGGCATTTCCATGTCAACTCTAAGGTACGAAATTACTAAGTACAAATCAACGGTATATAACAAAAATGCCAGCTTGAAATTGCTGGCATTCTGAGCTTAAACTTAAGAAGCAGGTTAGTTCATTTTCAATAAATGAACTTTACTACCATAACCAGGATGATAGGACGGAATGTAAATGAGGTACCCAAATTCTTCCAATTCCATAATACATTTATGATAGGTTACAAAACTCTTGATTTTTGCGAACCTCATAACCTTCTTCCTGGATATTTGAATGGACTCAGAAAAAAGGTTGCCTGTTGCCAGTTGCATAATACTAAATAAGACGGCCAGATGCCAAACGGTTAATCGTTTGTCAATGGCCAACATAAACAGATATTCCCGAAATTCAAGCGCACCCATTTTCACTTTGTTTTAAGATTTGTGAATAGTGCGGAGATTTCGTGCCTGTTATAATACCAACTTCCACCGATCTTCTTTGGTTTCAGATGTCCGTTAATGCGCAAATTTTGCAGTGTTCCGGGAGAAACGTCCAATAGTTTCCTTACCTGCTTGCTTTTTATCCAGTCTGCTGCTTCTTCTTTTTTTTCTGGTCTATCCAATAATTTCCTGATGTCATCCATCAGTTGTATTTTAAAAACCTGTAAATCGTCCTTAGTCACTAAATCCATATCAAATTGATTTACGTTCCAATATTATATTTAAAGCAATGGAATATCTCTATCCCATTGCCCTGTTGTTTTAATTTCCCGGAATCCCGTAAGAAATATAATTGCTCATCCATTCACTATCACCCGCGGCTTTACCTGCAGCGCCCCTTAGGCTACCTCCAACGTATCCGCTTGCAGCCCCTCCTATATCCGCAGAAATTGTAGCTACAGCTCGTATGATTCCTTTAAGCGTAATCCTTGCGGTATCTCCTCCTTCAACCGGCTGTGGCTGTATATCAGGATCATCACTTATTCCTATTGTCCAGTACCAGGTGGAATACCTTGCAACGGAAGCAGCCATTTGAAGTTTAAGCCTGTCATCATTCGCTAAGAGCTCATCCGCTTTAAACTGCATCTCCATCTCTTTTACTATTCCCTTAAATCTTGCATACGAAAAGTCGGGCTGGGAAACCTGCTCCTTTACAACTAAAAGCAGATCAATAAAATATTGCCTGCCATAATCCGATAAAGTACTGCGGCTTACCAACTCATCCAGGTAGGCTTGAATGCCATCAGTATCTCGCCAGTTTGTAGTTGAAATTGGCAACTCAGGCAGCTGATAACCCCAGCGAGTTAATGCAAACTCATTTACAAGACCTGAAATTTCAGGTTCAGACAGGGGCGATGATTTGTCCGTCCGGTTCGCATCTATAAAGTCCAGTATCTCATTATGCCATATACCAATGCTATCATATCTATTTTCCGGATTAGAGGGCACCATCGTTATTGATTGTAAAACAGGCTCAGCTATATTGCTATTCATGCTGGTCATTGCTGCTTTAGTTACTTCGGCATCTTTACGGCATGCGTAAAATATGCTCGCTATCCCCACCAGGATGGCTATTATTTTCATTTTTGTTTTCATGTCTGTTATGTATGTTTTGGATTTTATTGTTATTTGTATCGGGTAGTAATGTAATCATGCTGCCATATAAATGGTATCTGGAAGGTGAATACTTAATATAACCATAGTCGGAAAGTTCTTTGATTACCTTGTAGTAGGTTGAAGCACTTGATATTTTTGCTATGTGCATTATATCGCTACGAAACATGATGCACTTGCCGTTGTTCCCAAACTTAGTGCAACAATGTGCCATAACGGAAAAAACACCTATGTGGACGATACTCACCCTTGGGTCTTTATGTATCCTTTCCAGGAATGCTGTTATCCAATGTTCAACTGCCATCATTATTTTACTATCCCAATTCGATTTTTTGTCGATATACTTTCCTCTTTCTTAGCAGTTTTATTTACATCCGGGTTTAACATTATACTTTTCTGCTTCTTCAGGTTTTCCTGTTTGCCAAGTGCTTCAGTAAGTGTTATTTTTTTTCCCTCAGGATTTAATAGGTTTAAAGTTCTGTTAGCATTGATCTCAATAAAATAAGCATGTTCCTTTCCCTTGTTGAGAATTGTCACCTCCATCCGCTCTCCATTTTTCAATCCTTTTTCAAGCCCGGCTGTAGCAACGGAAAACCGATTTTCCTTTATCGGCAGCTTTTCTAATTCGGTCAGTATATCCGGTCCTGATTTCGTTTCAAGACTTCGCAACCGGAGGTTTCCTTTAGCATCTTTATCATTGAAATCTACAGACAGCCACTTATTACCATTAGCAGTTTTAACTTGCACTAACCGGCCTGAAAGCAGGTTATAGAGCTGCTTAGGGTCAGGTTGTTGATTGCCTGTGGCCAGGGACAGCATGTGCTTCATCTTACCTGTATCATCCATAATCCCAACCGTATAGTGACTGAATCTGGTTTGTCCTGAGTCATTCTTTGAGAATTCCAGCGAATAATGCAATTGTTCCTTTTCATTGATATGTTTTACCAATGGTATGGAGAACTCCTTTTGTCCAAGCCCAATTTTCTGGTCTAACTTTTCAATTGCTTGTCTAAACCCTGCCTTTTCAAGTTCAGCGCCCAGCCTATGCCTGTCCTGTACATTCCCCGGTGGTTTGACAAGGACTACTACCAGTTTATTAAACGCACTCACAAGCCGTATGAAATTCCTTTTCAGCCGGTTTGGATATAGTTCCTTTTCCAGTTGCATTCGCTCTTGTTGAAGCAAGCTCCGAGTCAACCGTTCATCGCTGTTCGCGGTCCAGCGGTACCTGGAATATAATTGTTCAAGGTGGTTCAGCTTTTCCTTTTTGAATGCCCTGCTGTGAAGAATAGAAGGAGAGAACAACTTTGAAAACCGTTGCTCCCTGCCTTGCCAATGCTTCATCTCGATCTCTAACCTGTTTGCCTTTTGCATGACAGAAATTTTTAACCTATTGTCTAAAGACTACTAAGCCTTTATGCCTCTTTTCCTGGTTTGTTTCTTGTTTTGCCCGGCAGAGGGATTATCTTCATCGTTAGGCTTTTCTGTCTGTTTAGCAGATTTTTTCGTGTCCTGTTTTTCAGACCTGGTCTCGTTCTGCCTGATCTCTTTTCCTTTACCGTCGAAGATCTTTAATGACTTGTATTGTGGATTCGCCTGCACAAATCCTTTTTGCTCTTCACCTTCTTTAATAAAAGTCACCGATTGTTTATTCCCTTTTTTAAGTGAGTCGATCAATCTGCCTTTATCGGTATCGTCACCAAGTTCTTTGATCTTGTGTTTTGACAGAACAGCTTCAAGGTCATAGCCATAATTTTCATGGAAATGTTTCACTTTGAAATTTCCTTTCTCATCTGCATCATTCCTGTCCAGCTGTACCCAGGAATTATACTTATCTTCCTGTTTATTCACCAAATCCTTGTTGACAGCCCTGCCATCCATCAGGTTGTACGCTTCTTTGAAAGTGAACGTATTGTCTTTACCTACATAAAAGGTCTGTTTCATTTCTTCGCCTGCTTCGCTTTTGATACCGGATAGTTGCGCTATAGTGCCGTTATGAGTAGCGTCTAACTGTATCACCGAGCCGTCAGAAAGTCTAAGCGTGGCCTTATTACTACCCGGCAGGGCATCATTCACTAAGGAAGGTTGGACATTCTGAGCAGCATCCTGAGATCGGTAGAAATATATTCCAAATACCAGTAGCATGGACATAGCAGCTGCATATGGCCACCACAGCTTTCTTTTAACAGGCAGATTATCCCGTTTTGCCTGAAGTTTGATTAAGGACGATTCCGTTTCAGATGCATTCCATTCTGCTATAGCTTCAGTGCGATAGGATAAATCCGTCAATTCCTCAAACAGTTTTGCATTAGAAGGTTTTGCCTGTTTCCATGCTACCAGCTCACGGGATTCTTCAGGTGTTAAACGCTTTTCCAGGTATCCTGATACAAGGTAAATAATTCTTGTCTGTTTAATTTCTTTCATGGGCATAGAGGGAGGCATTATATATCCTCAATACCACATTGATGTAATAAAGTAACCATCACTCCGCATTTTTTTTTTTAATCCTATGAATAGAGAAAAGGGGGCAGATGTCAAATGATATTTTGAGTATAGTAAGTAGATATGGATTAATTCAGCTTTCTCCTACTTTTTTACCAGTAAATCTGTACCAATGGTAAAAATTTATAAACGCCTACCTTTGCCGTAGCCCGGTCCATGACGTAATCTTCGCATTCTTATAACTTCCAGATGCCGTTTTAAATTTGCAATCTCTAAGTCGTTTTGCCATTCTTGTTGGGCTTGTAGTAGCTTGTGATTTAAGTTCGCAGTTCGGACAGACCACTCGCCGTTAGTTGTGGTTGTGATGAAAGCGCTGCGTGAAATCCGTGCAAGTGTTGCACGCCTTCCTATCCGTAGAGGGAACAGGCAGTACAATGCGTTTCTCAAATCCCAAGGGTCGTTTAACGTTTGTACGCCCTTAAAATCAAAAATTACAGGAACCGAACAGTTAACCCATGCCGCTGGAAAGCAATTATCAGGATCGTAAACATTGTACATGCCGGGCTGATCTGTAACACGAATATGTTTCTGTCCTTTAACAAAACGTGGATAATCATGGGTAAGACGAGTGCAATCAACAACCCAAATCATATTCTGATAAAAGTTCTCGCGCGCAATACGTTCCTGCGGCTTAAGATGGGAATGTTGAAACTCAATTACCAAACCATGATCTGTTCTAACATCCGCGATGTGTTTTTCACCTGTCAGTACATCGGGCAAAAAGCATTCTTGCCATAATCGTGGATAATTATTTTTCCATGAACGGTGCCATTCTTTTTCAGCTTCCCACCAGTTATCACACATTCGGGTACGCTGGTGTGCCCAGTGATGAACTCTTACCGATCCGCATTTTGCAATGACAGGATGTCCACAACCCCGACAGGTTCCTATTAAACCGGATTTAGGTTCAACAAGCTCTTCATTGATCAAAGCAAATTGCATAATGCATTAATATACAATATTACAATCTTTCCTTTTCATTATTATTCGTACTACAAAATGCAGTAAGGAATTGCTGTCAATGTGAGCATAGCGGTTCCAGACAGATTATCTTTGAGGATCTTTATACCTCTTAGTTTGTAATTTTTAACAACTTGCTCCGGCAGACCCATTTGCACTGCAATTTCATTATTTGTTAAACCTCCAATGTAACTCATAGAAATCACCTTACTGCATTGGGATGGTAGGTTGTTGATGGCACGATAGATCTCTGCAAGTACCTCAGCCCGGATCATTTCTTCTTGGTAGCTGTCCTGAGTTTGAGGTTTTCCTTTTTCAAAGGCTTCCCCGCGATTAAATGCGTTCTTTGAGGTTTTAAGGTAGTTTAAGCAGGCATTCCTGGCCGCATTATACAACAATGCTTGCAAGTGTTCTTTACTCTCAATTTGTTGCCTTTTTTGCCACAGCCTTAGAAATAAATTTTCTACTACATCCTGTGCATCCTCAGGGCCTACAAACTTGGCGGAATAAAATCTTAATGGTTGATGATAGATACGGTAAGTCCAGTCAAAAGCGGCTTCTTCTCCCATGCTGAATGGAAACTCCATTTGAAATATTTCCTCACGGCGTATCATTTTTATCTTTTTTCTAATGACAAAGCCGCATTTATTTCTTAAAAAGCTGCAATTTACATTAGATTAATTGTTAATCTAATGTAACGAATATTAATGGTAAACCAACATCAATTACATGTGAAATTGAAGCGTATCTTTATTAAAGATCTTATAGATACTCAAAGATAATGTCAAGTGTTCCCGTCACCACATATCCACCAGTAGCAGGAATTGGGCTAAACAGATATTCTAAAGCAGGATTGGTGCGAATCATTTTACTTACAGAGACAGTACCAATGATTGTTAATGTAATAGGCAAGCGGAATTCAATTGCAGCACTTGTGTTGCATGAAAGAGGATGCACAAAATCATCTGGCAAATTATCAAGGTATGTTACCTGACTTGGAGTCAAATCGAAATTATCATCCATCCATCCTCGAAAGTCTGTTCTTACAGCTTCAGCTTCAATTTGTAATGCTGGATCAGCTAAGAGATAAAGTTCATCCTGTTTGTCCTGGACACCAGTCGGGGTTAATGGTTGTTTTGGCATAAGGTAATAATCAATAGGTGAAATTTTATATTTATTAATGACTAATTTAGTAACTATGAACTTGTTATACAACTAACCTCAGCATTCATCTCCTATCCTATCCCTTATGATCAATACAATAAGCACATTTGAGAAACGGACAGTACAATACAAAGACCTTTTCCCCCGCCTCCTGATTACACTCATAGGAGCGCACTATATAGTATCTTTCGGCGAGCCGGAATCCTTCTTTGAGTTGCTTTTAATGTGGGATTATCAAAGATCATTGTTATACAATTGGGCAATAGCTTTTCTCGTTGTAACACTCATTCGTTCAATTACACTTAAACTGGACGAAAAATTTGATTGGCAACAAAATCCGATTGTAAGAATATTATTACAGTCAGTCTTTGGGATATGTTTTCTATCCATGATAGCTTTTTTATTGGCTGCAGTTTATTTTGCAGTACACGATTTAAACATCTTGGAAACAGAATACATCTCTTATGATTTTCCAATGGTAATATTAATGCTGATGCTCATTAATTTCTACTACTTTGTTTACTATGTAGCAGTCACATGGGCAAAAAGCAAAAACGCAAAGCATGTAACAACGACCTACAAAAAAGTAATTATAGTCCAGCAGGGGGCCAAAAATATCCCAATTATTGTTGACGACATAGCGTATTTCTATAGAAGCAATGAGGAGAATTTTTTACGTTTAAAAAATGGGACGGACTACCTAATAACATCAGCGTTGGATGCTATGGAAAACAAATTAGACCCGCATTATTTTTTTAGAGTCAACCGACAATTTCTTATCAGTTTCTCTGCATGTGAACGGTTTGAACCAGTAGAGAATGATAAGCTTGAACTTTTTACCAACCCATCATTTAAGGAGCCAATTATTGTCAGCCAGAAGAAGGCACCAGATTTCAGGAAATGGATTGAGAAATAAGATTGATTACTCTAGTAAACAAATAATTATTTTCCTGTCCTGGTAATACTTTCGAGTAATTGAATCTTTTCACGCTCGCTTGCCAGCAACCGTTCTAACAGTGCCACCTTTTCATCATATAGTTCTACGATTTTCTCGATGGGATTAAACTGATAATTTACCATCGTGACATGCGAGTTTTCGTAGGTATTGCTTATATTATTAATAGCCATTTCCTCATTGAAATTCTTTATTGTTTCAGGAGTTACTTCAAGCGCATCAGCGACTTGTCTTAGCTTCTCCTCATCTATTGTTTCACTTTGTTCCATTTTTGAAACGGCCTGGTGAGAAATTCCCAGCTTACTCGCAAGAACTTCCTGTTTTATCCCTTTGATCTCCCGCAAACGACGGATCTTTCTTCCAATATGAAACAATTCAGGCATTTCAGTCATACATAAAATATATTAAAAAGTCAAGTTGCAAATTGCAACCCCTGAGTTGCAAAATTCAACCTTCAGGTTGCAAAACGCAATTAAAGATAATTTGCTTTTTTAATAAATCGCTATACTTTAGCGTTTGATTATTCAAAATCGCACTTCATTTTCTTAGTAAAATACTAAGACGGACAATACAAATAAACACCTCCTATCCTGATTTTCCCCTTCCGGAGACTTTCAGAATTATTTTTCAATTAAATCTATGCATAATATGCAATATGTATTGAAATTCTGTTGCATGTAATTGTCTGATTTATAATAACTGTTTTTACTTACTAAAACACAAGGGTATTAATACCCCTGCCAGATAAATAATGAACTGAATATCTTTAATACTCTTTAATAAAAGACCTTGAAATACACGCTCCCTTTTATCATTATGCTTTGTTTTGTCCTTACGACAAAATCCTATAGCTATGCAGGGAATGCTGACAGCTCTTTAGTTTTATCGCTGGACCCACCAGCACATGAGGGAAACGGAATCGTTCAGAAGCTTAATTACAAAGTACCAATATCTGGTAAAGCAAATATCCGTGTCAGGAGCTACCTGCAGGCGGGGAGGGATAGCCTGGCTCTTTACGATCTGGAATTTAAGCAAGTCAGCTTTTCTGAAGGGTTGGGCAGCGTTAACCTGGACTTCAATAGTAACAGTACAGTAAACCAGGCGGATTATAAGTTCCAGGAAATTCTCAAGAGGTTTGAGGTGCTCCCTCCCGGAGATTATGTTACCTACCTGCAACTTTCATTTTCGGATACATCTCTTATTATTATTGAAAAATTCAATTGGTACGTAGACAGTGCCCTCTCTCCTTTTTCTCCGCTGAGAAAAGACGTCAATAAAAGCCTTGCTTCAGGTTCAGCGACAAATCTAAAAGGCATTAAAAAAGCACTTAAACCGGAAGCTCTGAATGATGCACAAGCTGATGCATTAAATAGTAAGATTGACCGGAAAGTTGCGCGAAAAAATGGTGTAGTATGTCGTCCCTATAAAAACTACGGTGAACGTCAGACCAGGTTTTATTATAAAGGATGGTACCTCGGTTACTACGAACTAATACCAGCTCCCGACTTAAAAGAAAGGATAAAAAGGGAAAATACACTATTAAAGAATAATCCTCTCGAATTGGTTGCCAACGACCTTGAAGGTTTTACCAGCCTTAGTTCACAGAACAAAAAAGCAACAAAAAAAGAAAAGAAAAATGAGGTAACCGGAAGTATTGACCTTTTAAGCAACTTTAGTAGCGGTAGGGAAACCGGTTCAGTGCAGGACAGAAATTTCCAGGAAGTTTACGGGGAATTTAATACGGAGATACTTAAAATACCGGTAATTATAGAAGGCTATTATACCACGCAAGACAATAAGCGTATGGCAAAAGCCAGTTACCTGAGGGTGCGGTATGATATTGAAAAAAATAAATCGGAGTTGAAAAACACCGCTGCTGGCTTTACGGACAAACATGAGTTGGCCGAATCGAAAGGAATCGGCTATAAAGCTGTTTATGAGCAGATGATCCGCGGCCTGGTCTCACAGCAGGCAGCAGAAAAAACGTCATTTAAAAGAGAATATGGGATCAGTGATGATTTACTTCGGCAATATAATGGTGATTTCACAAAAATGGTTTCCGAACTTGACACAACTGCTATCATCGATAAAGGTATTTCTTCTTCAGGAGATAAGGGGGCAGAGGTCAACCAGACAAAAGAAAAGCTATTACAAAACCGTAAAAAGATAGATGAGTATTATAATAAGCGTGAAGCGACGACAAAAAAGATTGATAAATACCAGAAGTTGCTTGAACAGTACGAAAAGCAGCAAAACTTTGATTCGGCGATGTCCTATGTGAAAATCAAGGAAGTTGCCAGTACCCAGGATGCTTCTGCAAAACAACTGTCAAAGGCAGCGGAACATATACTACCACCCGGTAAAGCAACCTCATTCCTTAACTCCCTGACCAAACTTGAATTGGGAATACTCAACAGTTATGAATCCGATTATACGATGTCGGGGCAGGTATTAAAAGGTGGAGGGCTGGGTTATGACCTGGGCTTTGCAACAGTAAGCGGAGCACTGGGTAAAACAGAATACATTTCCAGAACTGTAGAAATCGACAAGTATAATACGACAATGCTGAGGGCGGACCTTCGTCCCACATCAAAAAGAAAATTAGGCCTGATTTATTATACCTGTTCTCCTACCAAGCAGATGGTTAGCGATAACGATTTTTTTAAAGGTGATAGCGGAATACCTTCTTTCAAACAACCTGCAAACATCCTATCCATGCCTTACGAATTAACCGTCACTAAAAACCTTACCATTTCGGGTGAGGGGGCGGTATCATACAAAAAGTTCAACCATCTTACCAAAATCGGCAATCACAATACAGCGTATAAAACCTCATTGACCTATAATATTCCAATTGCCAACATGAATGCCTCTGCAGAATGGGAGCATGTAGGTGCGAAATTTGAAAATGCAGCGTTACCATTTCCAAAAGCAGCGACTGACCGTTATACAGTTGCCACCCAGGCTACTGTTTTTAAATCTTTCCTTACCGCGGGTGTGCAGTTCAATTACCTGAAACTGGAAACTTTTTCGACTTCCGGCAGGAATATAAAATGGGGTTTTGATATCCGGACACATTCCAAAAGATATCCTGAGGTCTATCTTTCTTATAAGCCATTCAGTACGTTCCGCAGTTATGATGATACATTAGCGATTGCGCAGCGGCCCATGATCGGCAGTGTTTCTATTGCCCGTGCCAGCTACCAGTTAAAACGCAAAGAGCTTGTACATCGTATGATGGTTACCTACAACCGGAATTCCAGTATACAGGAAGAAGTATCTTATAACAGCACGACCATACAGGCAACATATATGCTTTCGACAGTAAAAGACATGTTTAACCTGACCTTAGGCTGGATGGAGCAACCTGGTTTCCTACCCGGTCAAACAAGGAATGCAGGCAGCTATTTTGGCAACGTTTCCTATAGCCGCAACTTAACAGAAACCCTGACTGCAATGGCAGGACAAGACATCGCCATCGCTGGATACGGCCTTCAACGTGCAGCTACCAATGCCGGTATTACGTATTCCTTTAAAAACAAACCTCTCAGGCTGCGTTTCATGGGAAGATATTCCGGTTTCAGGGCAAATGAAATTGCCGTTAACGAAACTATCTGGTCTTGTATACTGGCGTGTAACTGGCAGATCAGGCAATCACCCTTTAAAAGCGTAAAATCAAGATGATGTTAAAAAAATCATATATGACAAATAATTTGTACCGGATGTTAGGCTGCCTTTTATTGTTGGTGGCTGGTGGTTCACATATGTCAGCGCAAACTTTATCTGTTGTTGTTGACCTTTCTATGGTAAACGGAATAGAGTTGACTCCTAAAAATCTGTACAATTACAGGATAGTCAACAATACTTCAGAAGTGAAGGCCGTGACTGTAACAGGTACTCTAAAGTATCGGAACTCAACGTTGAGGGCCAACTATACCTTCACGACCAATCTTTATCCCGGCAACAACCAATTCTCAGAGGCTAACGTCATGAATCCTACATGGCAGTTTTCAGACAACGCATTGAAAGAGTTGTTTTTCAATTATGGGAAATTGCCTCAGGGTACATATGAATATTGCGTCAGCATACAGCTTAAGAAAGTGGTTTCCGAAAATCCTGAAAGTGACCCGGTGAATGACTGCATCTACCAGACCGTTAATGATATTTTTCTGATCAATCTGTTAGAACCTGAAGATGACGCAAAAATATATGAGAAGAACCCTATGCTCTCATGGATTGTTAACTATCCTTTTGCCAGTGCTTTGACATATAAGGTCAGGGTCGCAGAATTAAAGAAGGGACAAAGCAATGTGTCAGCGATTACCCGTAATAATCCCATATTTCAGGAAAGCAATGTCGCCCCGACAAATATTATATATCCTGTTACTGCACGCCCTCTACAAGTATTCCAACCCTATGTATGGACCGTTGATGCTTATTATAAGGGCATATTGCTGGGAGGCGCGGAAACATGGCGCTTTACTATTATTGAGGATTCAATACAAGTACCTGCGGATGCAGATGATTCCTATTATGATTTCGAGCAGCATATAGGAGAAACCAGGGTGACAGCGCCTGGCGCACTCAGGCTAAAGTACAATTCCGACAGGATGACAGATACTATGGATGTAGCAGTATTCAACAGCAAAAATGAAGAAATTGATATTCCGGATAGAAGGATCGCATTGAAAAATGGCCTTAACTATATTGATGTGGTATTCTTTGAACGTGCAAGACTGAAGCATAACAAGGATTACTCATTCCGGATAAGGGTGAACGGCCAGGAGTTTGACATTCCCTTTGTTTATCAGAACCCTTTATACTTAAAAAAATAGTGTGTTATAATTTATGAAGCAGAACATTCTCCTGTACACTTTACTCTTATTGGTCATCGGGCTTTCAGCCTGGACTATCCGTAAGGAATTTGCAAGCAAAGAAATCGCTTACATTGATATCGAAAAGCTCGTAACCGGATACAATCTTAAAAAAGATATGGAAAGGGACGCAGGCCAGAACTTGTATATTATTCAGCATGCAATAGACAGTCTTGAAATGATCCGCAGGACGATTAACCATCCTGGCCCCACGGCAATCGATTCACAAATCGCCCGTGCAAAGTATGTTTATAGTGAATTCCACACCTCGTCTACTAACCAGATGAATAAAACGATATGGGAAAGACTGAATCCCGTGATCGAGCAATATGGAAAGGAAAAGGGTCTGGAGATCCTGATCGGCGCCAATGGTACGGGCTCTCTCCTGTATGCGGATAAAGGCCGGGATCTGACGGATGACCTTATTAAATACATAAACAGCAAATATGGGAAGGGTAATTAGTTTGGTTTTACTGGTCGTTTTATGTGGTTGCAACAGCAGGGATGCTGTGTTGCCACCAGCACAATACATGAAATTTATGGAGTCACCGGACAATAACCTGAACAAGAAAATTGTCGCGGGGAATACAGAGTACCATATCCAACTGGCGACTCCTGAATACATGGCCTTAAAAGCTGCATCAGAAGAATCAGAGAATCTTGATACAGGTACATACCATAATCGCCTCCATGAAATGTCAGGAAATCTCTTTTTTGTCATCAGGATTAAGCAGGAAGGGCCTTCGGGAGTAGCGCAGGGAATGGTTGAAAAATCGGGTGCAGAAAAGATGGTGATGTATTATCAACAAGCGGCATCGCAGGACATTGTACTGCGAAACGGAGGGGCTGAGCAAAAACCTGTGACTTATCTGTTCGAGAATAATTATTCTTTAGTGCCTTACAATACCATAATTGTAGGCTTTGAAGCTGAAAGCTCCGGAGATCTTGATCTGATATTTAATGACCGGTACAACGACAATCCATATATAAAAACTGAATTTTCACAAAAAGAACTGGCAATGCTTCCCGGCATCGCTATCAAATAAAGCAGAACTATGAATAAGGTATTTCTAAGAGCCACTGCTAAAGTAATGTTGCTGACATTAACTTACCAAATTGTTTTCCCATTATGTGCCAGCGCACTTACTACAGGCCCCTCGCAGCCAGAGGTGCAAAGCTTTGAGCCTGTCGGAACAACAGAAATGGTGAATATGTTCACAGGTGATTTTACATACAATATACCCTTGATGGATGTGGAGGGATATCCTGTGAACATTGCATACCACGGAGGCGTTGGAATTGAACAAGAGGCTAGCTGGGTAGGCTTAGGATGGAATATCAATCCAGGAGAGATCAACCGCGCTATGCGGGGCTTGCCGGATGATTTTAATGGGGAAAACATTGAGAAAACGATCAATATAAATGAGGAAGTCAGCTGGCGGGTAGGCATGGGAGGAAGTGTTTCTTTTGAAGCGTTTGGCTGGGACGCCAAGAAGTATGGTATCAATCTTTCATTGGGAGTCGGAGGGTATATGGAGCATAATAATTACAAAGGCGTAAGCGTAGGCATGAATACCAGTGCTACGGTTTCTGTGCCATTTGCGAGTACAGGCGTGAATATGGGCATTGGTTCTCAGACAGGTGCCGATATAGATGTGAATGCCGGTTTACATATTTCGAAAGTTGTTGAAAATGACATGGGAGGCGGAGGTGCCGGATTGAGCGTTACCGGAAGCACAGGGTTTAATTCCCGGACTGGTATGAAGGCTTTGTCATTTGGGGTAGGTATAAATACCATTGTAAAAGCTAATGCGAAATATCAAAACAATCCCGAAAAAAATTCTAAACAACCCCTTACGCATAATATTCCCGGACAATCCTTTGGGTCCTCTGTTCCTATTGGATTACAAAACTATGTGCCGGTAGTTACAAACCCGGGTGTTGTAAGATCATTTGAATTCCAGGCCCGCTTCGGTGGTGAGCTTTTTTATACATATCCAAACGTATACATGAGCATTCAGAAGTCCACTACTCATTACGAAACTGACGGGACAAAAAAGGGATTCGGATATCTCTATGCTGAAAATGCGCCCAATGATGCTGTAATGGACTACAGCAGGGATAACGACGGGTATTATAACAATACTTTGAGAAATCTTCCGCTCTCTTCCATGACCTATGATCTGTATTCTGTTTCAGGACATGGAACAGGAGGCGTGTTCAGGCCATTCAGGAACGATATCGGATCCGTATTCGATGCCGAAGTAAAAGCTCCAAAAGGAGAGATGCAATCAGTTTTGATTGAAGGTGGTATCGGTAATTTATTCGAGCTTGGAACAGACCTTACTTTTTATGATAATGAGGCTAACTCTGGCCCCTGGCAAAGATTGAATTTCCGGGGTAATCAGCAAGGTTCTTTATATGAAAAGGTATTCTTCAAACAAGCTGGAGAATTAACATATAATAATCAGCAGGGAACATCTATTTATAATAATGACCCGGTGTATGTGAAAGAAGATTTAAATTCACTGACAGGCAAAGGAAAATCAAACAAGGGCAGTTTACCTGCAAAATATGGCAATGCCAATGTTTACTGGACCAATAACAATATTGACAGGACCTCTCGCTCCAACCTGTTCTCGTACCTCACAGCCGAGGAAGCCGATATTGACGAGATGGCGCAATACAAACAGATCCCGCAATTTGAGAAATTTGGTACATCTGGAGCGAGCACTTCATTTTATAACCCGAATCAACCCACATTGGTTGACAGGTACAGCGATAAGAAATCCGACCTGAAAAGCCATCATATGAGTGAGATCACTCAAACCCTCGGAGATGGCAGAAGGTATGTTTATGGTATACCGGCTGTCAATCATCTCACACGTGAGGCCAGCTTCAGCGTAACGGCAAATGGTGACGTGAATAGTGGGCTGGTGAACGTCAGCGACCAGGTATACGGTTCAGGTATGCCAGGTAAAGAAGCGTTCTATTCTTCAACAACCACCCCGGCATACGCACATAGCTATCTTTTAACGGCTGTACTGTCTGCTGATTATGTAGATATACTTGGCGACGGGCCAACTGATGACGATTTAGGGAGTTGGGTGAAATTTAACTATTCACTCTGGAGTAATGATTACCGGTGGAGAACACCTTATGCTTCGGGTACAGCTCAATTTATGCCCGGTTTTCAGAGTGATCCCGATGATGATAAGGGAAGTGTAGTAATGGGTTCTCGTCAGCAGTGGCACGTAAGGAGCATTGAGTCCAAAAATTTCGTTGCAGAGTTCTATGTCGGAGAACGACATGACGGCAGGGGTTTTACCGGAAAAATAGTGCCTGCCAGCGACACTACCACTGGTATGGCTTTAAATGCAGACAATGCTACTGGCAATAAATCTTATAAGCTGGATTCAATTAAGCTATTCAATAAACATAGCAGGTACCTGGATACCACCAGCGCTATCCCTGTAAAAACGGTTATTTTTAAATATGCCGCTCCCGGTAACAGCCTATGCAAAGGGATACCCAATACTGCCAATCCGGGTACAGACGGAAAGCTTACACTGGAAAAAATTTATACCAGGTATGGTTCTTCAGACAAAAACCTACTTAATCCCTATTCCTTTACGTACGGAAACTATGATCCCAATAAACATGGGTATAATTATGGCAACAAAGACCGGTGGGGAAATTTTAAAAATTCAGGCGATGATCTGACTGTGACTAATTATGAGTTCCCTTATGTCAGGCAGGACGGGGAAAACCTTGATGCGGACAGTGCTCCTTATGACCTGACAGAAATTAAACTTCCATCGGGTGGTGTTATCGAGATGAAGTATGAAAGCGACGATTATTCCTATGTGCAGGACAGGCGTACCATGCAGATGTTTAAAATACACGGTGTCGGCAAGAGTAACAAAGTAGAGACTAAAACCACGCTCTACGAAGACCTGAATAATGTCAACGATTACATTTATTTTAAACGGATCAGGGAAAAGGAGAATCCCAACTTGTCCCTGAAAGATAATTACCTCGAAAATGCAGAGTACCTGTATTATAGTTTAAACATGGACATTACAGGTACGGGAACTTACGACTTTGTAAAAGGTTATGCCAGAGTAGTGGCAGTTGACAGTTGTTCCGACGACGGGGACTATGGCTATGTGCAGGTTAAAAAAGATATGACAGGTGGTAAGAATTCTGTTGCTCTTCACCCCGCGACAATTTACGGGATAAACCTGGCAAGGACTTATCTTCCCCACAAGATCAATAAGGGTTATAATGCCGGTGGCGGATTTCTGAATATCATTAACGGATTGCTTCAAAGTGCAGGAGAATTAATGAAAATAAGAGAAAATCCGGTTCTCAGGTATATTGAAAGCAGGAAAGTGGGCAAAAATGTTAACCTTGAAAAATCATGGGTTCGGCTGTTAAGGCCCGGTCTTACCAAAAAGGGTGGGGGTACACGGGTTAAAGAACTGACCTTAAATGATTCCTGGAGTTCGTTGTCTGCAAATGAGAATGCAGTATATGGCAAAAGTTACGATTACACTGTTCAGGATGATAAATATGGCATCATCAGCAGCGGTGTCGCGAGTTACGAGCCATTGATAGGTGGTGATGAAAATCCATTCAAATTACCTGTCCCCTATACTTCTGATGCCGGAAGACTGCTTCCTAAAGTTGAATCATTCCAGGAAGAACCATTCGGGGAGTCCTTCTTCCCACCTGCGGTAGTCGGATACAGTAAGATCCGTGTGAAAAGTATTCACTTTGACGAAGGGCGATCCTCCAAATCCATTGAAGAGCATCAATTTTATACGGCAAGGGAATTCCCTGTAAAAGTTGACTATACTGAAAAAGATGCACCACCGCCCATAAAACATAAGGGCCTGCGCAAAAAAACTGAAGAAGTGAAAGTGTACCAGGGATACGTACTGCAGTTTAATGACATGCATGGTAAGCCCAAAAACATGAGTAATTATGTGGTCAGAACCGACGGGTCAGATTACATGGAGGAGAAAGTATCTTCAGTAACCTATAATTACAGAACAAACAACCAGGGAGAACTTGACAATAATGTAAATGCCATCTACCGTAAACGGGGTACTACCAATGAATATGCCTTAGGAACTGTAAAACTAGGGGAAGAAATTGATTTTACCGTTGATACCAGGGAACGTTATAACCGGTCCTATAAAAGGAGTATAGATATCAACCTGAACGTTGTATTGTTTGCTATTGTTCCTGTTCCCATACCAACCTCCTTCTTCCCGGATAAAGAGGAAGTTCAAACGTTCAGATCTATGGTTTCTACGAAGGTGATACAACGATATGGCCTTTTAAAATCCGTAGAAACCTTTGATAACGGTGCCAAGACGACCGTGGAAAATATGGTATACGACGCGGAAACCGGTGATGTATTGCTGACAAAGACCAACAACAGCTATAATGATCATACTTATGACGTTAAGTACCCGGCATATTGGGCTTATGAACGCATGGGGCCTGCCTACACGAATATAGGATATGAGGCCACAGCAACTTCACTTGTGGTTGATACCACGCATACGGACAACCCATCCTACCACGGACTTATTTTCCTGGATAAAGGGAATTTCCATCCCGGAGATGAGCTGTTGATTTCGTACAAAAAAGGCTCTAACAGCTATAAAGTCAAAGGCTGGGTATTATACCAACACCCTGCAACAGCTGTTACAGACAATATGCCTACCCCCTATGTAAGACCAATATACAGCCCTTCGGACCCCGTCAATATCAGTTCCCATATCAGGGTTGCATTAAGAGCATCCCGTGATACCAATAATAATGAATTATGGACTGGATTAAATGCCGGAGACACTGCTACTGAAGTCGTAGTTAAAGTTATTCGTTCAGGTAGACGAAATCAGCTTGATAAAGCTGTACAAAATATTACAATGGTACAGGATCCTGCTGCAAGCGGTTTATCAGGATTTTTAAGTTCAAATTCATCCGCCTTCGATCATATACTAACTGCTTCAGTAACCTTGTATGATGACAAATCAAGACCATACGGTCATATGGAGGGTGATAAGAAAGCGACAATAAGCGGTTATGCTAATACTGATTATGACCCTGAGATTTATGTTAACGCTATCCCTGCAACAGGTAAGAAACATTATAACCCCTTTGTTCTTGGCCATGAAGGCAATTATCGCCCCTCTGCACAATATATGTACGTAGCCCCCAGAAATTATACAGGCAATGTAAAAAATGATGGCAAATACAGCATTAAAGCAGATCCGTTCTGGAACAATGTAAATAATAACGGGAAAGTAAAGATACTATCTGAAAACCTGGTTAACCGTTATAAATGGAGAGCGATTAATCAATTCGTTTACGATGTGTTCGGGAATGCCGTCAATGAAAAGGATGCTTCCGGCAAAAATACATCTGCCCAATACGGGTATAACAGATCGCTTCCTGTAGCCGTCACGTCAAATGCGGATGCCCAGTCTTCCTGTTTTGAAGGTTTCGAAGACTATACAATGCTGATTCCAAAACACCTCCACAATCAGTATAAAGAAACATATTATAACCATTCATTTTTCGCTAAGATGTTTAATAATGTGAATCCAGGTGACCTGCTTGTCAATAATTATGGTCAGCAGTATTATAAAAAACTTAACCTGTCAGAAGATGGTGATGTAATCACCAGTACATATAGCCACACAGGAAAGTACTCTCTAAGGTTACAAAACATGAAATCATTTCAAATCCCCATTGCCGACTCAAGTGGGCATAGCGCATATGGCGGCTTAGGTGATTTTGGAATACAGAAGCCAAGAAGCTATCTGGTTAGTTTATGGGTAAGGCCGGATGTAGCAGGTCAGCAGGTTCCAATTGCGGGGGCAATGTCATATAAGCTAGTTATCAATTGCCCCGCTCCAAGTGTATTAAGTGATACGTATCCATTTACGGTGAAAAGCGGAAATATTGACGGTTGGTATCTGGTTACAGGCGTTATACAGACCAGAACTGATTTATGTAGCCTTTATCTGACGTTGCCTGAAACTGCATGTTATGATGATATCAGGATTGTCCCCGTAGATGCCCATATGAAGTCTTTTGTATATGATCCCCTTTCTTTTAAGCTAATAGCAGAACTGGATGAGAACAACTTTGCGACATTCTATGAGTATGACCAGGAAGGTTTATTGATAAGGGTGAAAAAAGAAACAGAGAAAGGTATTATGACCATCAGCGAAAACAGGCGTTCCAATGCTAAAAACCAATAAGATTTTGAAACATAGGCTATTGTTATCTGCAATTGTTTGCTGTCCCTTATTGGTGTACGGCCAGCCTGAACATCCTTTTACTTTTCTGAAAAAGGTAAAGAAGGCCAATGCCTCCCACATGATCAGCTACGATTACACAGTCTGGCTAATAGGTACGAATAATAAAATCACCGATAGCACTAAAGGCAGGTTGTTCAAAAATGGCCAGGCCTTTCTGGATAGTAACAACTCGACGATTACGGCCAGGAACGAAAAATGTTATTTCAACGTGAATCATCCCCGGAAAATGGTTACGGTACTTTCTTTAGATTCCCTCCAAAAACAAATGGGGGTATCCTTTGATGCTGATGCCTCTGATATTATTGCCATTCCCGACTCAGTAATTCTTAAATACGGAAAGGTTAACATGGAAACATTGGCAAATGGGAATTATATGGTTAGGATGACCTTTACGGAACTTCAGTTCAGTAAAGTGGAACTGGAAATCGATAAAAGTAACCTTAAACTGGTTAAGGTACAGTTGCTGAGCCGGGAAGAATCCGGATACAGCCAACTGTATAGCATTTATAACGTCAGGTATGATTTCGATCAGAAAAATTTGAACCTCAATAGATTTTTTACCATCAGCAATAACCGGGTAGTGGTAAATAAAAAATATTCCGGTTACAAAACCAATACTATAACCAACTAAAAGTTGCAGCGATATGTTTAAGAAATTCTTACTGATAACATTAAGCGTACTGTACGCTCAGTTGTCCTTCTCGCAGGGGTACGATTTTTTGCCGGTAGTCAAATCTAATCCTACATATAGCACTTACATGGCAGGGCTACTGACTCCTCCATATAATGATACGCTCCCGCTTACGAAAGGAAGTAGTTATGATAGGTTGGTTGCCAATCCGGCCTCTACAGGTATGACGATAAAAAGCATACAGGACTATATCATCCTTGGTATAAATCATGATACGGACCTGATTGTACCGGCGTACAAATATGCGGTCACACTAAAAATTCTAAAGTACAGTTATACAACCGGAACGATAGTTTCAAGTCCATCTATTGTGATGAATATCGCTTATGATCCGGATTCATTGGCAACCTACAATGACCTGAATGTTTACAAGTTTGGGGATATACATGCGTTCCGGGTTGTGGTAACCGACATCAAAGACATCACGGGTACACCTACAACCGTTCCAAGGGCACAACTTGCGAAAAACTTTTTTATTGAGACGGCAATCAGTACCCAGCGATACAACGACTCGACCATAAATATATACCCGGTATCATCAGTAGTGGGGAACAACCTGCATGTCAGCTGGACAACCTCGCGGACTACCGTTAGCGGTACCTGTCCATCGGCAACCGGTAACGAGATCCAGCCTGTTGAGTTTGACCTTGAATGGTGTTATATTGATGACTATAAATATAATCTTTCCACAGGTGCAGAATCGCATCCTTTTGAGACGGCCAGTGATATCTCATTTGATTTCAGGCGTAATGCTACTCGGGTCCGTTTACAGGAGAACCAATTTGATATACCACTTATCTATGAAAGAGGGGCTATCGTATATAGGTTGAGGGCGGTTCGGCCAAATAATTCCACTAAGAATTACAGGGATATATTCTATCAGAATTGGACACTGCCGGACGTCGGCTCCGCGGATGCCGATGATGACTGTAAGGTATATGTAATTAATAACGCCCATACCGGCGATTCACTGAACTGGCAATATTCAATCAATTTTGCAGAACAGGGAAAATATAAACACGTCATTAACTATTTTGATGGGAGTCTAAAAAACCGCCAGACGCAAACCAAAATCAATACAGACAACAGCTATATAATCGCTGTTGATAAAGTCTATGATTTTGAAGGTAACAAAAGCCTTGAAACTTTACCCGTGCCGGTTTTGCAATCGGATTTGGGATACCGCCCTGATATCGCACGCAGCAGCGCTACCAACGCTCAATATGCAGCCACGGATTTTGATGATTTCTCCTGTGATGGCCCGGATTCATTTTCCATTCTGAGTAGCTCATCGAAAGCCCGGTTCTATTATTCTGCGGATAATTCGGACAAGAACGGGTATCAGAAATTTGTCCCGGATGCCAAAGGCTTTCCATTGATGCAATCTATTTATTCACCCGACAAAAAACTGCTGTGGCAAAGTGGTGCAGGGCTGGATCACCAGTTATGGACAAAACATGGCACTCGATATGAATACACAAGGGCAAACCAGGCAGAATTAAACCTGTTGTTTGGCAATGAAGCCGGCTTATTCCAATACTATCCTAAAACTATTACGACTGACCCCAACGGGCAATCGAGTTTTGCGATTACAAACTTTGCCGGCCAGACGGTTGCTACGGGGCTTATCGGAATGCCCGATACATCAAAAATGCCTTTGGGCCCGATACAAACTGATGACACAGGGTCAGCTTTTTGTTTTGATATATTAGGTAATGGCGCCCAGGACCGCTTGTCGGATGGTTATGGAATCAACACCAACTTCTATGTCGAAAAGACTACCTATCATAAATTGCAATACAGGATCAAACAACCCGGCTTTCAAACCCGTTGCGGGACATACTTATGGGCCAAAGGCTACTACGAATATAGCTCAACTGATGAATGCGGTAGGGAAGTAATACCCAAAGTAACGGGCATTCTCGGGTACGATACGTCGAATGGAATAAGTGAAACGTACTTTAATTCTCCTGAGAGTTCAGAGTTCCTGACTCAAGGCAAATATTATGTACAAAAAAAGCTGACGTTTAAGAAGAGTGAAATTAATAACAGGGTAAAATTATTCGTCAAGGCCAATGAACCCGGCTGCTTTTATGATGAAAAATGGTATGTAAGAAATACTGTGGATTCAACTGAATTCCCTTGTATTACAGGGCCTTCTGTCGGTCCCTGTGAATTACGGAAGCAACAAATGATGCGGGATTTATGGCCAGATGGCAAATACGGGCAATACGAAAAAACAAGCAATGGTGCGTTTCAATATGATACTGTATTTTGTGTTGACGGCTCTATGCATATACACCCACCAATGTATCGCTACATACGCGACAATAATGGCAATGTAATTGATACTCTTCCTGCAAATCCCAATTCTATATTTTCTACAACGTATTTTACCGGTTTTCCATGTCTAGCCGAAAATGCCCCGCAACAAGCCTTGAGGTATCAAAATTGTCCAATACTTCCTGATACTATTATCAAAAATGGCAGAGCGTACTATGAGCTGCATAATTTGCCCATCGATACATTCATTTATATTTTTAACGATGAAATTGCTGAAGCGTTGCTACCGTTACACCCGGAATATTGCAAGTTAGCGTTATGCGACGACGGTTCTTATATTGCTGACCTGGAAAGTAGGCAAACTTTTAAGCAGGCCGAGATAGCAAAAAAGTTTAACATGGATTCCATAATACATAACGATCCAATCTATCTAAAGGCAATACCAGGTGACCGTCCATCAGTAAAACATAAACTATCACATTTTAAGACCTTACAGGATACAAGGATTGATACATTGGCTTTTGAACAGGCATATTGTGCCGCGGGTAATGTGCAGGAAGCAACACATTGTTTGAAGTACATGTATCAATCTCAATTGACGAACTTTCTGTTTATTAACGATGAGGTAAAACAAAAGTATTACGAAAAGATGCAGTCATTATACCTGCTCAACAGGGCTCAAGTTTTGCAGCAGATGCTTGATAGTATGGATAATACGTGCATCTGCTCATTGCGCAGGATGACGTTAATAGAACCTGCCGTTTTTAAACGAGTATTTGACACTACAGGAGGGTTTGATAGCAGCCTTGGTGTCCCCGGATGGATCGATTCAGTTTTTGTGAAAATAAATGATCCTTCATTCAACATGGCCAACCTGACAATACCAGGCCAGCTAAATGATTCTATAAGCAAAATATCGACAGCACTGGACACCGCCCGCGCGGATGCCATTATGCTTTCCCTGCAAAATTGTTCCTTGCTGCAGCCAAAACTCTTGGAGCTTAGGAACAAAATAATAGACGATATGCTTGCAGGATACCCAATGGAAAATCCTATATATATCCAGGGAGCCATTGTTAATGTAACAGGTTTAAAGCTATCTGATCTATGCAATGGTTTTTTACCCAACCTTAAGGCATTCAATACCACTAACGACCTGGAATACAATTACGATTGCGAGCGCCCCGTATTTTATGAACATGTGAGAGAATTCCTGGGCCGTTCAGAAGTTCGTGATGCAATCAAAGAAGCTGTATTAACTGGTGGGACCAACCATGGTTTTTTTCTTGATCCGGCAAATACATTTGAAAACAGGCTGGCTGCAACACTGTTGTGTGGTACCTCCGATTCAATCGTTATACAGGGTTTTATAGATACCATCCGCACATCAGGTTCTACTCATATAGAGTACGTAAAACTGCAATTGAAGAAATATTCAGTTGGACCTGTGGCAGTAAGATACCTTTATCTCTACAACAAAATACCTTCGGAGCCACAATTGCATGGTGATCCGTCTGCAACCTTAGAAGCGCTGAGTGTTAATTGTATCAACGACGACCTGGGAAAAACGCTTTCAGAAGGTTTATTAGCTAAACACACAGCAATCGCAAGGTTTAGTTTTGATGATGGCGTCAATCCAACTACTGAGCAGGATTATTACCTGTGGAGCGAAGATATTTCGTTTATGGGATCATCAGAAGGAAAACTGCCTATTAATTGCGTTACTTGCCTTGATGTGAAAAATGCCCTTAAAGATGGTTTCGATGCTAATTATGATACCGGAAATATAAACGTGTTTAACCACCCGCTTATAAGAAAAACCCTTACCGGTTTTCTCAATTTTAAATTAAATGTAAATTATACTTATGAAGATTACCATAACCTGTTGAAGGCTTGTGCCATTTCCGACTCAATTATGTTCGACAGGTATTTTGCAGCCATGAAAATTGAATGTCCTTCTGAAACCGCAGCGGATACTTTCATTGCCCGCCTGTCCCGCTTCTCAGGCAGGGAAATGGTAGATTTCCGATACCAATATTTGACCGGGGGGGTAAATATTATCGGACTTAATTTTGACGTAGTACCTGAAGATTCGTTGCTGTATTACAAGTACCAGGTTTCTTCGATCGCGACGGGAGCAGCCTGTACAACGACATATCTTCCCCAGGAGCCGTTAAAGGTATTTATAAAAGATGGATGTACGCCCACTCCGTCTATGGCAACTTATACAGGGTTCGGTACACCTTTATCCGTTTATTATTATCTGTCAAATAATAACCTGGCTTATGGAAAACTGTATACTTACACTGCGGGCAGTTATGCCAGCCCCAAAGCCCAAGCCGATATGCTGGCAAATATGTATAATACGGTTGCGCAATGTTCGGAGTCTTTTGTGCTGGCCGACGGTGAACTTTTGAGAAATGAGCAATACGGCTCTGCTCATTCCACTGAATACCTCAGCTATATATATAGCCTGGAGGGGTACCCCAGGTACGAGGTGAGGGACTCAATAAGTACGGAAAACCTGCAACAACTCAGTAGTTTTGCGGGTAATGAGTTAAAATATGATGACCCTTATTGTACCAATTCCATCCGTGACCTTTATGTTTACGATAAATCACAAAGCACTCATCCAGGTTCAGTATTGCTTACTACGATATTGAATGGAGTTAAAGGTATTTTAGGAACTAACAAATTGTTTTTGCCTGACGGCTCGCTTTCTGCCGGCACGGGAGCTACAAGGGTATTCCGGAAAGTGAACGGAGTTCATTGGTACCGTCATTTTGATAACAACAACAATCTTTATAATGTGCATTTGCAGCCACCTGCGTACCCGGCATATAATCTAACTACGCTAAGGCTTGATTCCGTGGATATAGGCCCTGGAAACGATAGTATTTTCAGGTTTACCGCCTATCTGCATTATGATAGTGCTGCAGGTGAGGTTATTGCATGTAAAGGATATACTGATTTTACGTTGGGTTATGGCCAGCAACTTGCCAATGTGGTTCTTTACAACAAGGCAGGGCTTGACTTCTGCCTGGATAGCATAGATTGCGAATACAGCCGTCTGCAAGATGCGATAACAACCGGAAAAGTGCGTTATATACAGGCGTATAACGATACTGTAGAGAACATGACAGAGCAAATGTTCGCCCATCTTATGAATACGGTGAAGGATTCACTGTTTTTATGCGCTGCCAGCCAGAAGAACCTGATAACCCTGTATTATTATGACCTGAACGGCAATTTAAGAAAAACGGTGCCCCCGGCTGGTGTAAAAGCGACCTTACCACATGATAAGGTCACTGAGTACGAATATGATTCCCGGAACCTGGTGATCAAACAAAAGACACCGGATGCTGGTGAAACACGATTCTTTTACGATGCAGCCGGACGGCTTGTGTTCTCACAAAACAATAAGCAGAAGAAGGATGGCAAGTTCAGCTATACTTTGTATGATGGGCAGAGTCGCGCCACCGAAACAGGGGAAGTGGCTTTAACCACCGCATGGGCAAACCCGCCCGTTTATGTCACAGGTGCCACTGATCCTTCTCTCTTCCCGATGGATACACTGATAAAATATGTGAGGACAAGGACCAGGTATGACGTTGTGGTTTCTACCTATGATACAGCGAGGGTTGACCTTGGCGCTATTTCAGGAGAGCATCTCAGTACACAGGAAAACCTTATTAACAGGGTGTCGTCTATAGCTTTTTATCCATCAAAAGCGCCTGACTATACAGGCCCATACACGGCAACACCTGAATTTGCAACAAACTACAGCTATGACCTGGTCGGCAATGTAAAAACCGTGACTTATGATTGTATCGCGCTGAGTGCGGCACAACAGCGGTATAAGCGCGTGGATTATGATTATGACCAATTGAGCGGTAAAGTAAATATGATCAGCTACAACCGCAGTCGTGGAGACCAGTTTTACCAGAAATATGACTATGATGCCGATAACCGGATTATATCTGTAAAAACAAGTAACGACGGGATCATCTGGAACCGAGATGCTACTTACAGGTATTATAAACATGGACCATTGGCAAATGCGCGTATTGGCAACCAGAAAATACAAAGCGTTGATTATGCTTATACCATTCAGGGCTGGCTGAAGGCGATTAACGGGGACGTATTAAGATGGGACAAAGGCATGATGGGTGATAGCGGCATTGTTCCCAATTATGCACGTGATGTAATAGCACATACCTTGAATTACTACAAGGGGGATTACCAGGCCATCAATTCAGCAGCAATGGTGGCCAACTTTGCTGAGCCTGACAAGAGCCTGTACAATGGCAATATAACCCGGACCAATACTGCCATTATGGGCCTGGGCAACCAGCGCGGAACTTACAATTATGACTTGGTACACAGGCTTACCGGCGCTACATACGAAACAGTTAATGAAAGCAACCTGACCGTTAACAGTCCCTCCAACCTGTATAAGAACAGCTATGTGTATGATTATGATGGCAACCTGAAAAAATTGGTGCGGTACGATGGCAATGCTGTTAAAATTGACAGTATGATTTACAACTACCGCAGTAATTCGAGCAACAGGCTCGTGAACGTTCGTGACCAGGTCGCTACTACAGGTGGTGAAGATTTCCAGCCTAATCAAATTTGGGAAAACTATGTTTACGATACAATCGGTAATCTTGCACAGGATGTTCAGGCGAACTTAAAAATGGACTGGAATTTATATGGCAAGCTACGGACGGTGGAACATACTACTAGCAGCCCGCTGGAAAAGGTGTCTTACTACTATGATGGCCTGGGCAACCGCGTACGCAAGGTAAATAGTAAGAGTATAATTGGTATCGGCGATAAGTTTGAAGGTGATTATTATGTGCGTGATGCTGCCGGCAACATCCTGGCTACATACAGGGTAAACAGCACCTATTCCAAAATCAAATTGATAGGTGCCTCAAACCTTGGCTTGGGCAGCTCGCCTGCTTTCCCGACCTTTGTAAATCAGCGTGTCGCATCGATAGGTGATTACCTTGTATCCTTCAGCAGCCGTGCCATTAATGATATGCCTGCGTGGGTGGCTACACAAACGGACAAACCAATAAGCTTTTACCTGGAGAATGGTGGTGGCCTGTACAGCGAAATAATGGTAAGTTCTTTATCCCCTGACTATATGAACGACATCCAGCAATACAGTATAGACAATAGTGGAATGGAATTATTCTCCACAGCGTTCGTGAATAACCAGGGTACATGGCATCCTCTTATAGACCAGGTATTGATGCAGAATACAGAAGGCCGGCGTATGTTCAGGCATTTTGATGAGTTTATGCCGCAGGCAATGCTGGATGAGATGTGGAGTAACCTGGGTGTAGGATCCACCCGTACTTCAGGCGCGCATGGCCCTAACGGGAATTTGTTGTATACCTGGATGCTAATGAACAACAAACAGCCTGAAGTAGGTATGGCTATGATAGACCTCATAACTTATAACGTGGATAACGATGGGGCTATTGAAACTAAAAACTTTGTCAGCGCCATGATGCATGATGATATTATTTATGAATCGGAAAACCTACGTAGCATACTACCCGCACCCACAACCCAGTTTGAAAACCTGACCAGGGAAATGTTATACAGTGGAGGCAATATGAGCGATATAGTAGGATTCTTCGACCAGTGGGGTACACTTGCTACAGACTGGCTGACGACCAATACCACTGAAAACTTCCGTATGGAAACAGTATATGCTTCAGATGCAGACAATGTGCTGGCCGACTGGCTGGGCAATGTGGGGGATGTAACGGTTTTGGATGAGGTAATAGCCGATCTGGATGGAATTAGCGGCATTGGATATCTTAACGAACGGCAGGCACAACAATGGGTGGATCTATTTGGGCCCGTGAATATGGAATCGATATATGTAGATGCAGTGATAACAGATACAACTGAATTGGCAGAGCACCATATATATGGCAGTAGCAGGCTGGGCGTACAACAGTACGATACCGGTAGCATGAGGCAGGTGTACAATATAACCGGTGGCACACTGGCAAGCAAACTGAGCGATCCGGTTGTATGGTACAGTCACACTTATGCCGACCTGATAAAGAAAGACCAGAAAACCCCTTATGGACAACAGTTTGATGAAGCTAACGATACTATGCGTGTGAGCCGTAAATTGGGCAACCGTCATTATGAAATGACAGACCATTTGGGCAATGTGCTGGCTACAGTTCTGGACAGGAAGTTTGGAGTTGATACCGGTAATGGCGCTGTTAAATATGCATGGTACCACCCTGAAATATCATCCAGCCAGGATTATTATCCCTTCGGTATGCGTATGACGCATAGACATAATGAAGTGAATGACACGGTTTACCGCTTCGGTTATAATGGTAAGGAAAAAGACAACGAGCGTTATGGTGCATTTAAAAACTATGATTTCGGTGCAAGAATTTATAATCCTCTAATTGGAAGATGGGCTAGTATAGATCCACTGGCAAAAGAATATACGGGTATTTCCCCTTATGTCTTCTCTTTAAATTCGCCGATCGGATTAAAAGACGCTGATGGAAATGTTGTTGTCGATAGACTGGGTAATCCTGTCACAGTTCAATATTCACAAGATGCCTCTGGTGCTTATTCTGCAACCTATACATTTGCGCCAAATACTAGTGAAAAGGTTAAAGAGATGTTTAACAATAATGCTGGCAAGGTTATTAATACTTTGATTCAAGTTCAAACAGGAAGAGAACAGGTAGATAAGATTATTAATTCACCAGATAAAATTCATACTAGCTTAGTCCCAGCGAAGGGGAACAAACCGCGCTATACAAAAGGAGGATTAGTTCTTGGACAAACACATGTGACCTATTTTGGCCCCTCTCAAGAACCAGGTATTCAAGTGACTATTTTGGAGGCCTCGATAGAACAAGCCATAACGGATCATCTAGATCCAGCTATTATTGCAGATCCTAATTCACCTGCTGCTGAAATGATTAATAACAATTTGACTAGGGAACAGCGAGCTGCGGCTGTTAGCGGCCATGAATATGAACATGCTACAAATCCCGTCGATGTAGAATCTTTAAAGCGTGGGCAGTCATTTTCTAAGACTGATCCTCGACACAAGGTGTCTTATGAAAAAGGTACCAAGATATCGAATGAATTTGGGCAAAAAAATAAAAAAACGAAATAGTATGAAACGTGTAATATTTCTTTTAACAGTATTATTGCTAAATGTGACCTATGCTGCTGCTCAGAAAAAAGACGCAATAGATTTTACTCAAAATAATATCATCGTTAAGGAGGACACAATACTTTTGAATAAGCTGAAAGGTTATTTGCTAAATCATCCTTCAGTTTTTACCAAAGACAGCAGCGGCAATTTTGTAAATTTCACAAAAGAGGAGCTTATTGAAATGTATAAGGAGCGTTTAGTTTATTCAGCTAACTTAAGGTTCGATACTATTTCTCCAGACAAATCTGTTGTGGGTATTTATCGATTCGGATTTTCTGGATTCAATGAAAGGCCGTGGTTGTATTTTAAGTATAAAAATAAAATAGAATTCATTGATTTGAACCAAGAGGAATTAAGGATCAATAAGGTTTTGAAGCGCATTAGAAAATTTTATGGAAAATATCCATTTACTGAAATTGAAAAAGTCAGAATGCTTAAAGGTACGGTTGAAGCAATTCATCAGAATGTATACGAAGATTTTAGTTGGTAACACAGGATTTTAGAGTTAGCGTTACAGTATACCGCTTCGGGTTTAACGGAATGGAGAAAGATAATGAGCGATATGGGGCATTTAAAAATTATGACTTCGGTGCAAGAATTTATGATCCTATGATTGCCAGATGGGCTAGTATAGATCCATTGGCGAAAAAGTATCCATTTACAAGCCCATATAACTTTGCTTTAAATAGTCCCATTCAAGCGAAAGATCCCGATGGTAAAGAAGTATGGATTGTTCATAGAAGTAATGATAAAAATAATTCTGTGGTGTCGGTTGCTAAGTATAGCAATGGGAAATTGTATTTTCTATCCGGAGACAGAAAGGATCCGTATGTTTTAAAGGTCGCTCAAGACATAAGCCAAAATGTGAATACAGGAGATAATGTAGTTAAAGGGGTATTGCAAGCCTTAGAGTCCAACAAGGAAAATATTCACGTAATCACTAACTATGATCACGGTTCATACAGTTCAGGGAATAGTACTCGTCCATTTAGTGCCCGCTATGATGATTATAATCATGATGGTAGCGCAGATTTTGATGGAACTGTTATCCAGTATGATCCCGATAGTAAGACTTCTTCAGGTGGAGATGCACGAAAGCCAAGGGTAGGGCTGGGTCATGAGCAAAAGCATGCTTATAATATGCAAGAAGGTAAGGTTGTCGAAGGTAAAACCGAGAATGGTATAAGTTTAGAGGAGGTAGATGCTGTTAATTTTGAGAATAGGATTAGAAAAACTACAGGTGATAAGCCTCGTACAACTTATGGAGATAAAAAAATTCCAACAAAAAATATTAAATAATATGAAGTTTAAGGTAGCAATAATAAGTCTTCTTTCATCATTCATTTCATGTAATGAGGCCTCTGATGATAGTAATAGCCAAACGAATAAAGAGCTTAGTTATGAAGAGAGAATAGCATCAGATTTTTCTACAGGTAGTCTCTTTATGGCGATAAGCGTTTTAGATACTCAGTCGGGTAAGAGCAATGAAGTTGTAATTGAAAATAACTACCTATATGAATTGTTGAAACAAAAATTTTCCACTTCTGAGAGATATACAGATTACATGATCAATCTGTTAATGCAAAATGATACATTGTTGGTTGATTCTCAATTGTTTCATGCTTTACGTCATTCAATGGTAAAGATTGAGGATACATCGTTAGAAAAGATGACGCAGATGAAAAAAAGTGAATTTTTATTATCCTTTTTTGTAAAAAGTGAAGAAGACTTTGTAAAGTGTTTTGGTAACAATGATTCACTAAAAAATCAGGTGATATATACAGTAATAAATAAATGGTCCATTCTTGTCGCTACAGATGATGAAAGTGGTTGTACTGTGATTAATTCAAAACTAAATAACCTTGAATAATAAAGTTCACAGTATATCTCAATTGGTCTTTTGTGTCTTTTTAATACATATTGGATTAAAAGACGTTGGTGGAAAATTTGTCATTGATTAAACGGTAACTCCCGTTGCAGGATCTCTAAAACGTGGGGAGTCATTTTCTAAAACTGGTCCTCGACACAAGGTGTCTTATTAATGAAAATGAGCTTAATCGTTCAGGACGAGGCGAGTTAATTAATGTTGATGATATAAGTGCAGCTTTTGGTGTCGCAGGTACTGCAAGTGGTGCTGAAACACCAGAAAATGTATTGCAGGCTATAAAATATATGCGTGATGGTGTGTTAGGAGCAAATGATGCTCAAGGGATAGCACCAATTGATATAACATCAAAAGAAAAGGATTCTTGCACTACGTGCAATAAAGTTGGAACTAAAACACAAATGAAAAATGACAACTACCATACCAAGCTTGTACCAGCTAAGAAGTAGTAGCGTATTATTATTGGTTATTATATTGTTATATTCTGCTTGTAAGTCTGAAAATAAATCATCAACTAATGATACGTCTAAATTAGTAAAGACATATTATTTAGGAGGCGAGATAAAAAGTGAAATTTATTATATTGATGATACAATAAAAGACGGCAAAGCGACATTTTATTATAAGGGTGGTTCGGTTGCAAGAAAATGTTTTTATAAGAATGATGAGTTGGATAGCATTTATATTGATTACTATTCTTCTGGAATAATTAAAGAGAAAGGTACTTTTGAAAAGGGCAGTGCACTAGGCTCTTTCTTCTACTATTATCCTAATGGTAAAGTGGAGACGTATAACGCAAAAGATTATGAGAATGAAACGTTTTATGTGTTAAAATTTGATTCACTGGGTAATAGATTATATGAAGAAGGGTTAGTAATTTCTCCAACTGCTGTATCTCCGACATATAAAGAACAATATGTACAGGGAGACAGTATCGTTTTGCTATATCAGATAGCTCAGCCACCTGGCTATAAACCTAAAGTGTTTATCGGTATGTATAAGTATGTAAATGAAGACGACAGGTCTTTAATCGGACATTTTAATGAAACAACAATTGATTTGTGGTCACGAGCTACTTACAGATATAAATTTAATAATTCTGGTCATTATAGAGTTGTATGTGCCGGTCAACTTATTGATACTACGAATGCTTATGTTAAAATGGATACAACTTATCAGGATTTCTTTATCAGCAAGTGATAGATGCAGGCCCGAAAATGATATAATATACCGTTTCGCTTATCAGGGTATGGAGAAGGATAATGAGCGATATGGTGCATTTAAAAATTATGAGAATTAACATGAATGGAAAAGAGTACAAGGTGACTGTGTGGAAGGCTAAAGTGGCTTATTGTGTTTGCCCTCTTTATATGGAAACTCCCAACCATAGGATTTTTAATTCAAAGGGTGCTTATATAAGAGAAATTATAAACGTAAATGCTCCTAAATTTAAAATGAAAAAGAAAATAAATAGAATGCTTGGCATTATAGTTAAGAATGAATTTTGAGATTAAACAATTTTATGTTTGCCATTCTTCAAATCGTATTATGATAAGACTCGTTTGTTTTATTTGTTTAATACTATTACCGAAAAATAGTTATAGTTGTGATTGCATCAAACTAATTGGATTAGAAGATGCTGATGCAGTTTTTGTAGGAACGGTGTACAAAATAAGGAAAATTAGCAATCCTACAATTGAGTATATAATCAAGTTTAAGGTTGAAAAATGCGAAAAAGGAAGTGTCTCGAAACGAGTTAAAGTGATTACGCCCTGTCTGTTGGGAGCATGTTGCGGAATTGAATTTTTTCGTAAACAGAAATATCAAGTATTTGCGACTAAACGAGATGGGATGTTATTTACTAACTACTGTACAAAAACAAAACGAATTGCTATAGAATAAAGGAGCCAGGATTATTATCCCTTCGGTATGCGTATGACTCATAGACATAATGAGATTAATGACACAGTTTATCGCTTCGGGTCCAACGGATAAGATAAGGATAATGACCACTAAGGAAATATGAATTTTCATGGTGATAGGGTTTATAGGGGCTCGGCTGTTCTCAGCTGGGCTTTTTGTAGTCGAATTTTAATCTCTTTACAGCCGAAACACTCTGAAAAATGAAAAGACTATTGTACTTTTCAAAAAAAACATGAAGCTTTTCCGTTTGTTGTGTTTATCCTGTATTGCCTTGCTCCCACTGAATGCAATCTCGCAACCCGTTGTAACTTATAGTAACACCAGTTTTCCTGAACCTAATAAAGGCTGGTCAAATATTTTATTGTTGAAAAATGGCAATACCGTATTCTTAAACGGCAACGAGTCAGTTTTACTGATGAAAGTGTTTGATACAGACAGGAAAGAAATATTAACCAGAAACGTACCATTTAAAGCTTCTGTAAAGGGTGGGGTACCGGGTAAGGAACAGAGTTTTAAAGCTGCCTTTGAGCAAAATGGGAATGTAGTAATTCTTGTGTCCATTACCGACGGCTGCGGACTGGGCGGCTATATTAACTGTGTCCAAAGCTTGTATCGATTTGTCATTGAACCGGCTACCGCAAAAATTATAAGCGGTGAAAAATTGGGAGCGACAGAAAAAGTGAAAAGCTGGGGCTACAACCTGGATTATATGGTACTAAACGACATTATGGTTGCCAAAGATCCAGTGTCAGACCGATATGCAGTCCTGCTGTTTAATGGCTATACTAACCTCAAAATCACAACAGACCGAGTACAGCTATTAACCTACGATGGCAGTAACCAGTTGTTAAAATCTGTAGTCTTGGATGCGCCCTCTACAAAAGACAAAGCAATCCATTTCGCGGGTTTGACTATGTACGACAAAACGGTTTACCTCGGTACTAATAAACGTGACACTGATGACAAAGGAAAAGATATCCCCGTTTGCATCAGCGTATTAAAGGACGGTGCTGATAATTTTGAGACTAAAGAAGTTAATATCACACCATTTGCTATTAATAGTGATAACCAGTTGTTGTTTAACCCCGGTTCGCAAACACTCCAGATGCTGACAACCACAGAACTTGGTAAGGAAAGAAAGGGCGGCTTCATATCAATAAACAGTGAAACAAGATATGACCAGACATCAGGTATTAGTATTGTAGATGTCAATTCAATGGATATCAAAAGTACTTCAGGCATAGATTATTCACTGGCCGATAAATACGCGAAACAAAAGCTCGGAGAGAAAAACGGCTTTAATGGCAATGTGCCATCGGCATATTTAAATACGGATAACACAGTAACCATCATACCAGAAGAACGAGTAACTGTAACCCGTAGTAGTGCAGGAGGAAGAGGTTACACAGAAGCCACCTATATAGGGAAAATAGGAATTATCAAACTGGATAAGGATGCAAAAGCAACTGAAAGCATTGTTATGAGGATTCGCGAAATATCAGGCGCAATGATGTCCGGCAGTGCAGCATACTACTACTTTGATTACAAATACCTCAATACTCCTGAGGCTAACTATATCGTTTTAAATGACATAGACGAGAACTTCGATAAGCCTGAGACTGTTAAGCCACATATCATGACAACAATTTCAGATGGCAATACCATCTTACATAAAGTCACAAAAAATGGTGTTGAAAAAAGCTATCTGTTCGGAAAACCTGAAAAAAAGAACGAAACTAGATTTGCCATGATTGGTAATTCAACTTATGACACTTCGTCACAAACCTGGGCTACAATAGTAGTAAGTGGTAAGGATAAAAGGGCAAAGTTAGCTTGGGTGAAATTTGAATAGAACCTCTTACGTTTAAATATCTATTTTCTGATAATCACCTTATTTCTTTGCGACATGTTCCTTTATCTCCTTGACCATTTGGAATAAAGTTGAATAGTCCGTCATTGGCTCCGGGATATGTATGTTATCCGTTCATATCCAGGACAGTAACAATAACGCCATCTAAAGATATTTTGATAAGTATTTGGCAGCTGAGACGTATGGATGGGTCAGTGATGCCTTGCTTAGATAAAGTAGACAATTCGTTCCTGTCGATGTTATCGACCTGTTGAGAAATACCCAATTGCACCATGCAGGTGGCACACCTGCCCATACCTCCGCAATCGCCAAAGCCAACTGGATATAGTTTATCCTGAATAAGTGTCATCAAGGAACGATATTCATTCCGATATGTTTGGATTACATGCTCTTCGCCCTCTGATATTATTTTGATAATTATCTTATCTTGTTGGCCCATGATCGTTATTCAGCCCAGAACTCATCTGGATAGTCATCTTTTTCACGCCCCGAATGCAGATGTTGAAACAGCTTTCCCAATTCCACCAGTTTTTTTTCCGTCAA
The DNA here is from genome assembly GCA_964464965.1 of uncultured Flavipsychrobacter sp. Taxonomy (GTDB): domain Bacteria; phylum Bacteroidota; class Bacteroidia; order Chitinophagales; family Chitinophagaceae; genus UBA5543. Next base: position 147,343 of record CAYXHM010000006.1, read on the forward strand.
TTCCTTCTCAATATGTGGAAATAAAATGCGCTCCTCAAAACGAATGTGATCGTCCACCATATCAGCCAGTGTAGAGAGTAGATCAGTTTGCACAGGTTTTATGCTAATAACCATTTCCATCAATTGTCTGATATGCCCATGTTCTGATAATGCTTGTCCAACTAGTCTATCCTGTAATTGGCAAAACAGCAGCGTTTCTTCCTCTTCAAAATGCCGCCATAGGTGATTTTCCCAGAAATATTTTGCATAGGATAGTATTTGTTCACCGGGTACCTGCTTTTTTATTCCATGTCGAATCTTCCAGCAAAACAGCAATCCGAAATGATGCTCCCTGGAAAAGGTTACAATACTTTCATGTCTCTTCATTTCTAATTTTGTTAAACGTGTTTGCGTAAATGTTCGACCAATTTTGAAGAGCGGTAACCAAAGTCCGCGCCAAAGCTATTAATGACCAAGCCCTTCACGTTATGATTCCTCGAAGAGATAGCAAACACAATGCTCTCATCGCCGGGGTCGCTAATGCCTTCAAATCGATATACTTCATCAATCATGAAATCTTCAGATGATAGTTCTAATGAATTATCTTTGCATAACAGGCTCCCTGTTCTCCTGTATTAGGAAATCTGTAATATAGCCTCTTGTGACAAGATCATTCACCGCTTCACTGAGCGTATCATATGTGTATCGTTTTTGCTGCTTTTCATTCATAATAAAGTGCTTTAGATATCTTCTAAATTTACCAATAATCACTATGCGAAGAATCGTTCCAGTTCTATCGATTTGGGAAACAGAATATTATTCTCCAAATGGATGTGCAAATGCAAATCGTCTTCAAATGCCTGTAAGGTAGTAAAAGCGGTCAGGTAAGTATTACAGCCATCTGCCGGAGGAGTATATTCATTGCTAATTTCTCTTATCCTACGAAAACGCTCCCCTTCAGTATCATGTTCGTGCATCATCATCCGTATTGGGTTTGCCACGGTGCCGAAATCTGATGCAATGTCTTTAATACCTTCAAGCTTCGCCTGTGCCATTTTACGAATTAAAGGAAAGAGTATAATTTCTTCTTTCTTCATATGTGCAGTCAATTCCCTGGCACAAGCATCAAAATGCGCTTTGATCTCTGCCAGCTCAGGATGTTTGTCACCATGTACACGGGCAATTTTTTCAAGAAAGGACTGTATAACCGGTATTTGTGTGGCCACATACCGATGATGCGTTTTTTCTATAAAGTCAGCCAGTAAGTCTAACGGCCAGGATTTATAATCATTGACAGCAGTGTCCTTTCGGGAGGGTGCATCTACTACTTGTTGTAAACGACTTAAGAGACCCGCTGTTTCTATCTTTTGCTCCTTGCAGGCTGCTTCAATTGTGCGATTCCCGTTACAGCAGAAGTCAATGCCTGTTTGTTCAAATATTGCAGCTGTCCGGTAGTCTTCAGCAACTACGAGGCCAATGATATTTTCTTTTAATATGTTCATTTTGATTCATTTTTATTTTTTTTATCAATTAATTCCGAACCCCAGTTATGTATTTCATCTTCATTCCAAAGCAACGGGAAGAATTTCCGTTGTTGGAATTTTGGATGCAGATATTTTTTCCATTCTGAGCCGCCGGTAGGAGCTTTGTTTTCCCCTTTGCTGTCGAGATAATGCTTTGCTGTATTCAAGTGCACAAGCGGCCATTCGATATTGTACAGCCGGTCAAATTCACGTAGTATATCCAGCAAGGCATCCGAGGAATGGCTTAATCGGTTTACAATATCTTCGATGGTTCTACCTTTAACCTTCTTTGCTAGTGACACAAATCTGTCTTGGTACTTTTCCTCAAACTGGCGAAGGGTCAGGGTCTTTTCACCTGTTGTTCGATTAAGACCCGCATCTTTCCAATAAATGTGCTCGAAATACTCTTCCATATCCGGTTCGGCAGGCAGCCGCTTTCTACCTTCCTCATTTACAAGATTGCTAATACGCGTGCAATATATCTCCACAAGGCGGAACTGCGCCGATTGAAAGCCACTCGCAGGCGCGAGAGCGACACGGAAAGTATTGTAGTCGTCATAATCCATGCCATCACGCATTACATCGAAAGAGGTAATAAGCATCTTGGTATAACGGTTCATTCTGCTGATCTTTTCAATGAGGAGCTGTTCTGTGATTCTATCACTATAAACAATTTGCTTTATCTCATGTATCATCAGCTTCAATAACAACTCAGTCACCTGATGATACATAATGAATATTTCTTCATCAGCGGAATCTGTTCGGGGTCTTTGCAAAGACAACAAGGTGTCTACCTGCACATAATCCCAGTAGTTAATAGGTTTGGCTTGTAACAATCCCTTTAAATAGGTATCGGGATTTTCACCTAATACTTCGTATTTTTTATTAATTGCTTCAATAATCTGTTCCTGGTCCATACTTATGATGTTTAAAAATTGAAACTGCGGTTATAAAAAGAACGATTACCTTGATTAGTTCTGCGCCAATGAACCATGAATGCAGGTTAGAGCCTGGAAGGGGCGTGTTCAGTATAAATAGTTCAGCTCGTGCATCCAATGCAGGCAATATCAATACGGTTTGCAGAACGAGGATAAGCACCACGACCGATAAGGATATGTTGGATATAGTAAAAAATGATTTGCTTTTCACGAATGCACTCACGAACACTACTACCGCAAACAGCCATTCAACCTTATTCATCGCACCAAATACTAACCGCCCGATTCCTAAACCGATTGGAATTGTAACTCCAGGAGCCCGGAACTTGAGCCAGGCTTCCATAAAGCTGATTGCGCATACAAAACCTATCCATATAAAAAGACAAGCTGCCGCTATGGGTTGTTGCACTGTCGTGTTCATAATAGCGGTGTTGCTGAATTGTTTCGATAGTATTTAATCTTAGATAAGAACATTACAGCCATTTTATCGCCTCGCCATTTGGCTTCGTCTGCCTTTGCGCCTACGAAATATTCATCTATCGTTTCGTACCATAACGTTAGCCAGGCATCAAAATGTTTTTGTTCTACCGGTAATTGTGCATGCGCCGGGAAAGGACTCCCATAGTAAGTATGTTCACCCAACAATACTGTTTGCCAGAAACAGTACATTTTCTCTAGGTGTTCAGGCCAACGGCCTTTAATCACGCTGTTAAATATACCGCCCAATAAGAGGTCCAGCCTGATTTTTTCATAAAAAGTATTGACCAGCAATTTTATATCTTCTAACGTTGTAATGTCTTTTCTGTCTTTCATTTAATTTATTATGTTAGTGAAAAGTACCGGAACATATAGTATAGCGCCCATCCTGCAAACCCAATGATGAGTAGCCATACCCACCAGGGAATACTCCGAGGTGTTTCGCTGCCTTCTATCAGGAAAGACTTCTGGTCACCTTTGCCGTAGGCGTTGATCATTAAGGGCAATACGCCATCCACCACTGCATTTTCCTTCATGCCTTCAATAGAGATAGCAGGGCCGTTGCGTACGACAAATGAAATTTTACGGATGCCTTCTTTGCCTGCGGGGTCTTTACTGACGATTTTTAGCGTATGTTCCCCATCTGTAAGCTTCCGGGTATCCAGTTCAAAACTCACCGGAGATTGTACTTCGGCGATGGGTTTTATGTCATCATCTATAAAAATGAATATGGTGCTTTTATCACTCATCTTATTCGTTGTTTAAAATGAACCGTTTGATATGGCATTCTGATTTTTCACCTGGACGTATCAGCCACTTCACAGAGAAGAAAAGTGTACATAATGCGATGGCTACAGTTGTCCATACGATTACATAATCCCAGTTACTTTCAGGTCCAGCCCCATGTGTAATGCCCTTTAGCACTTTCGGCTGGTTGCGTTCACATACCGGACAAGCCATAACGCATAGTCCATTTAATATCAGTGATGCAGTCAGGAATAACTTTCTCATTAGTTTGCTGCTTTGATTTTTATGAAATCCATGATCTTTTTTACTTCTTCGGGAGTTACCTTCTTACCGGCGTTGCCCCAGGCTGTACGTTCATAATTGATGACGGCGGCAACTTCATGTTCTGTCCATTCCATAGTTGTTCCTACCGCTGACATGACACCGTATTCAGGCCGCGCATCATAGCCATTCATGATAATGTCCACATACATTTCCAAATTATCGCTGATCACGACCCTGCTGCCTTTCAACGGAGGGAATGCTCCGGGCAGCCCCTCGCCATTTGCCTGGTGACAACTCTGGCAACTAGTTGTATATAATGCTTTACCGTCCGGCTCAATACCCGCAGTACCCGGCAATTTCTTCTCCTCTTTTTTGTACAGGAAAGCCGGCGCTTCCGTTCCGTCGGGAAGCTTGGTCTGTTTCAGTGATTGGAGGTACGCAACCAGGTATAATGCATCTTTTGTTGCTACGACCTTACCTTCCTTACGGCCCATATATTCTGCCGGTATATTTACTATCACATCTGTTTTGGCAGGCTCTTTTTTTATAATGAATAACCATGGGTATGCTGGCATAATGGATTCCTTCACAACTATACGAGGGTTATATAAGTGTACCAGGTTCCAGTCCATGCTGGACTGCCGGTTCCCGATATCGGTCAGGTCGGGGCCGGTACGTTCTGTCCCCATCAGGGTGGCCGTGTTACGCCATATATCCGTACGGTGGTTGTCTGCATAATCGGCTGCGAGGCTTGGCCGGCTTCCCCACATTTTATCCATGTCTACATTTCTAACCTGCTGAGTATGGCAGGCCACACAGCCATTTGCGATGAACAGAGCCTTTCCTTTGACTGCCTCTGCGTTTAATTGTTCTGCGCCGGGTAGAGGCTGGTTCTGTTCCTGGTTCCGTATGGCAGGCATAATGGCTACCAGTATTGTAAGACCCACAAACAGTAATGTGGCTGTACCAAATAGCTTCTTATGATTATCGAATAGTTCCATTTTGTTTGCGAATAATATTTATGCGATTGTTTGAGCTGCTATGGTTGAATTATCTAGTTTCTGAATGGCAGTTTCACGAACATCCACTACATGCCTTGTTGCCATCATCTTATACATATTGTAGGCGAAAAAGATATGGGACAACCACATCAGGCTGCCACCTATGGCCCGCCAGAGCCAATAAGGAGCCATGAACACTACGCTGTCTATAAAAGGCTTTCCTTCCATCCATATTAACCCTTTCAAGGTGCTACCGTACATAAGCGGAATTGTATAAAACATCAATCCAATCAGTGCCAGCCAGAAGTGAGCTCCTATAGTGATCTGCGGGGCCTCTTTGCCCGTCAGGCGGGGTACAATGGCGTAGATGCATGCCCATAAAAAGAAGCATATAATGCCATACATTGTCAGATGCGAATGGGCGACAGTGAAATCGGTGAAGTGCCATAGCAGGTTGGTACTGCGAAATGCTTCTGCCGTTCCCTGCATAGAGCCTGTGAAATAGAAGATGATACCTACCAGGAAGAAAGGAAGTGTATAACTGTCCTTAATCTTGTACCACGCACCTTTAAACGTCATGGCAAAATTGGTAGTACCTGCAATGACGGGTATGGCCATGCCAGCGCTGCCCACAATTGCCACTGTTTGCAACCACCAGGGAATAGAACTGAAGACAAAATGGTGCGTACCGATGAGAGTGTAAAAAAGTATTTGTGTCCAGAAGGCAAGAATGCCCAGGCTATAGGAGTAAATAGGCTTATTGAGCTGCTGCGGAAGAAAATAGTAAACAATGCCGAGCGTAAACAACATAAACCACATTCCAACACCCTGGTGCATGTAATAGCCCTGTATAATAGTTTCGCCAAGACCGTTTTGCCAGTATGGGACATAAGCCACTACTGTAATAATGATAGCAAAGATGATAGCTGCCACAATGTACCAGTTGGAGATATAAATTTCTTTAGTAGTACGCCGCGCAATAGTTTGAAAAAAACTGATAAGTGTCAGTACCACACCGATAGCGAATAAAAGCATCACTGGCCAAACATATTCACGGTATTCACCACCGCCATTATTAATGCCTGCCATCAGGCAGATGGTTCCTAAAACAACGGCTGCATTAATGAGCCATAGTGCATACCAGCCATACTTCATGTTTGCCAGTTTGGTATTGCTCACTCGAGGAACCACATAATAAGCCAAACCTAACATAGCTAACGAAGCCCAACCCCAGAACACAGCATTCGTATGTACAGGCCGCAGGCGTCCAAAGCTCAGCCAACTAATATGATCTGCATCTGGTGCTACAAATTTTATACCTACATACTCGCCAACGGTAGTGCTTAATAAGAGCCAGAAAGTAGCGCAGCCGAGATACCATAGAATAAGGTGAGAGAGTTGAGGGTCAATATTAGGCCGCGAAACGGCTTTTTTCTTAAGCGCTACAATAGGAATACCTGCATGTTCATTGATATGCAAAATTCCTTTTTCGTCTTCTGCAGGCTGGGTCCCAGAAAGTTCTTTGTGGTTAAGTCGGTAGTCTAAGGCTGTTTTGCGTCTTTTTAAATGAGTATCTATATCTTCTTCAGATAAGGAACGGAGGTACGCAGCCAGCTTTTCAGCGTCTTCGAGGTTCTGCTGATTTTTTGTTTGGTTAACGACATTGTTCACCGTTATAATCAGAAAAATGACCCCAAATAATACCGGGATCAGCAAGAGGATGATGGTAATGATGATTCCTGTTTCTCCCAACAAAGAGCCAGTGACCGGCTTTCCAGTTCCCTGTGCCCATAAATTTCCAACGGGTAAAAAGGTTAATGCTGAAGCTAGCAATAAAAACAATACCGAAGTATTATTGCTACGTTTTTTATAGTTCATCAACCTTCCTATCTGTTTACTGGTTAGTTTACTTGTATGCCCCCTCAGTTTTTGATGTTCTTCATCATTTGATTTCCGCTTATGATTTGCTTGTATGCCGTTTACTTTCTGCTTTAAAACTAGCGCTGCAAAAACTAGCGCCAAAAGAACCATAAAAAGTAACCATGTCAGACCTACTGCAGAACCGAATGAGAAGTCAGAAGGTTCTGTTTGCTGAGCCAACGCAGGATGCGCAATCAACAGTATAGCCGTAACAAATAGTGGCATTCTTATTTTTAGTGTACCTTGTTTCATTATATGGATATTAATACCTTTTTATCTTTTATTTATTCAAAAAAAACTACCGTCTTAAAAAAGTTAAGCTTTTTTCAAGTTCATCTGTAAAATTACCCAGTGTTGCATTTTCCAACAAAGTCTTAATCCCCATTCTAATTGATTTAAATTCATTATGGATCGGGCAAGGATGTGTTTCTGAACAATGTTTTAGGCCAAGTCCGCAGTCGGTAAAAATGGTATCGCCATCAATCACTTTTACAATGTCGGCTAATGAACAATCTAGTGTTTCTTCGTCGAGGTAAAAACCTCCGTTTGGTCCTTTTAAAGACAACAAAAGTCCTTTTCTGCCTAACTCCTGCAAAATCTTAGCAATGAAATGCTCGGGAGAATCAATTCCCTTTGCTATTTCTTTAATGCCAACTTTGTTGCCATCTTTTGATTTTTGAGCGATGTAAATCATCGCTCGAATGGCATATTTGCAAGTTTTCGAAAACATTTTTTTCTTTTACTGCACAAAGATAAAGCAGGTTTTTTAAATAAAAGATAAAAAAGTCTTTTTATTTACTAGGTTTGAAAATTTATGCCCTCAATAAAGAGGACACAAGCTTTTTGCTCATTTATTATCCCTCTTTATCAGAATTGGAGGATGAAAGCTAGTGCAAATACAGTGTTTCTACGGAGAGAGGCTAATTTGAGTTTACAATGTTACAATCATATTTTGTTATTTTTCACTGTATCTATTGCACATTGAAACAATCTTCTCTGTTACGTTGCTTTTTTCTCCACAGGTTTAGCAAAATGAGGTAAATTTGTAATCCAAATCCTTAATGTATTATTATTTCAATATAACTTCATGGCTAAATTTGAGTTCGTCCGCACACTACGGAACGCAATTCCTATATCCGCATCATTAGGTAATCTAAGTAGTCCAGGGGATGAAAAAAGTATAAACCCTAAACGGGTCCTCTTATTAAGTATACAAGCTGTCATTAATGCTATCTTGATTGGTCTTATAGCGAAAATACTTGTGTGGCTTATAGCGCTTATTACCAATTTATCCTTTTATGGAAAGTTCTCTTTCGACGAAAGTTCCCCGGCACATAATACTTTAGGATTGTTCGTCATATTAGTGCCTGTCATTGGGGCGCTCATCGTTGGTGTGATTGCAAAATTTGGTTCAGCAGCAGTAAGGGGGCATGGTATTCCCGAGGCGATGGAACAAGTATTGACAAATGAAAGCAAAATAAAACCTGTTATTACATTCCTTAAGCCTCTTTCCGCTGCTATTTCGATAGGAACAGGTGGCCCGTTTGGTTCTGAGGGGCCTATTATAGCCACCGGTGGTGCATTTGGTTCTGTGGCCGGCCAGGTAATGAAAATCACCGCGAACGAAAGGAAAATCCTGCTTGCTGCGGGTGCTACTGCCGGTATGTCGGCGATATTCGGTACTCCTGTAGCAGCTGTATTATTAGCGATTGAATTGTTATTATTTGAATTCTCACCCCGTTCGATTATTCCTGTTGCTCTTGCATGTGTTACTGGTGCCGCCATGCATTATTCACTTTTTGGTACCGATCCGGTATTTTTAATGCCCTATATTCCTGAACCTTCCGGTTGGGCAATGGTTACTTATCTTACCTTAGGAGCAATAATAGGTATCGCATCTGTTATAGTTTCAAAGAGTGTTTATTGGATAGAAGATAAATTTGAAGCCCTGCCGATACACTGGATGTGGTGGCCGGCAATTGGTGCTGTAGCAGTGGGCATTATTGGATATTTCGCCCCGGAGACATTGGGGGTTGGATATAGCAATATATCCTATTTGTTGACTGGTAATATCACCATACAAGTTGCCCTTTCTTTATGTTTATTAAAGTTTCTGTCATGGTCAATCTCACTTGGTAGTGGAACATCAGGAGGGACACTTGCTCCGTTATTAACAATAGGTGGTGCGCTGGGTAGTTTGTTAGGTATGACGATTCTTCATTTTTTTCCCCACAGTGATATTAATATGGCTACATGCGCGCTTATCGGCATGGCAGCAATGTTTGCCGGTGCTTCAAGAGCGCTCTTGACTTCAATACTTTTTGCTGTGGAGACCACAATGCAGCCTCATGGGATGCTGCCACTTCTGGGAGCATGCACCGCAGCTTATTTAGTTTCATTCTTCCTGATGAAAGGGAGCATTATGACAGAGAAGATACAGCGCAGGGGAGTCGTTGCGCCGGATTCATTTGAACCGGATATATTACAACGGCTAACAGTACAGAAGGTAATCAATACAACAACACTTATATTCAGCAACAATAATACAGTTAAAGAAATAAGAGAGTGGATAAAAAATAACACGGCACATAAGCTATCAACTGCATACATTGTGGTAAATGAAGATTATCACTTGATGGGACTCGTAACAAGAGAGGATATCTTTAATAAAATGCATGATGACAATGTGTCTATATTGACTATTTTAAAAGAAGATATATATCATTGTTCAAATGAAGATACCCTCGGTAACGTGGTGGGCATGCTGGACAAACAGGGAGCAGATATCGTTCCTGTGCTTGAACATGGGACAAATGTTGTTATAGGCACAATATCACATCATGAAATATTTGCAGCTTACGGACAACGCAGGCAGGGGGATAAAATAACCAATCCGTCTATATCTCTGAAATACAAAAGTGCAAGATTAATCGTAAGAGGGCGGCAAGTCTATAAAAATATTAGCGATTAATTTATCGTATCTTAATAACCGACTTAAAAAAGGATAGTGTCTTATTAGTATAAAGGTGGCTAATTTAAAAAGCATGTAGGCTGGGGGGGTGTAGTGGCAGATATGGTTATGATGCCCGTACCTATGTATTGCAAATGCACGACAGAGAAGCATTGAGTGTATCAAAAACAAGCTTTTCAAACACATAAAAGTTATTTACTCAGAAATCATCAGTTTAATCAAATATAGCAATGTGACAAAGCTGGATGATGGTAACCCGCTGGATTATGGGAAGCTAAATGTAGCAATGGGAATTTTTAAGGGCAATCAATAACAAACTTCGCCAAGAAATATTCAAGGTAATTCTCGATAAAAAACGGCCTAAGCATCCGATATTTACGGATCACAAAACATTGAGCAAGTCGGTGGACTCCCAAGAAATGAAACTATTGCATGAGGAGAATTCGCAATGTCAAAATGGAATGATTTCCAATTTCTTTAAACTATAGATGTCAAATATATCTCAAAAAGTAGTATCGTTAATTGAACAACTTAGAAAATTGACATCGGAATATAAGTCCTTAATTAAAGTTTTTCATATAGGCATTAAATAAAATTTCGGAATGATATTGAATGCAATTTATGTCTGGTTAATATACGGATGACAAAAATTAAATTTTTAATTTCTTTTCTTCAGCATCTTTTCTGGACCGTTGTAAAAATATGCTAGCACTGAATATGTAGCTATAAGCTAATTTGAATCAACCCAAATATTTCAATATTTCCTATTGTTTAAATGTATGGACAAGTAATTCTCGAAGTTAATAGTATAAAGAACTTTAAGAATTAGAACACAAAATTTTATGTTTCAATAAAAAGAATTCAAACTGCAAGAGGCTGGATTGTCGCCTTCCTTGGTGACATCATCTTAATTGTAAACGGTTTGAAAATCACCGTTTAACCAAAAAAAATCATATCTTTTGCTTGATATTGTCCAAGTGAGCAATGGCTGGGCTACCTTTTGACAGAATATATGTCCTCTAAAATTATTAAGTATGAAAAGACGATTTATTGTCCTGATTGATTTCTCAGACCATTCTGAATTGCTTTTGACTTTTTCGCATAATTGGGCGTTACATGCAAGCGCAGAATTATTACTCGTTCATCAGGTGGTTCGCCCAATCCCGTCCTTGGGTGATGCGGAAACTTTATCTAAAATAAAGAGTAGTACCATAGAGCAAACTTTGTTAAGGCTAAAGTCTTTTGCTGAAAGAATTGTCGGCCCCGATACTTCTATAAAATATCATACAGATCTTTACAATGTTTCCTCAGCCATCGTCAAACTTCAGGCGCCGGATACGGTTGATTATCTCTTTGTTGGAATGAACGATAAGACGGGACTGGAAAACCTTATCATGACTAGTACCGCGTTACAACTTACAGATCATGTAAATAGCATCGTCATTGCTCTACCGACTGCCTTAAAAGATCTTCGTTTCGAGAGCCTCTATGTTGGCATCAAACCGTCTTATCCATTAGATGAATCACGGTTTGAAGAACTGCTTTCCATTACGTCAGGCAAAATAGGCCAGATTAATTTTTTCTCCATGCTCAAGCAAGACATTGACCCAGATAAAGCGGCGGCCTATTTGCAAGGCATTTGTACAAAGTATGAAGGAGAGATTCCGGTATCCTATGAAATATTCGAAACCAATAATACTACCGCTGCGATAAAGGAATATATGCAGCAGAACAAAGGAGTATTAGTTGTGCAAAAAGGCCCACGAAATTTCATTGACATTTTCAGGAAATTCTTTACAACAGAAATTGTGCATCACGCACAGATACCTGTTGTTATTTTGCCTTAAAAACAACATTCGCTAAACTTCATCTGTCGACGAGTACTAACAGTATTATTCATGGGGCATTTACCAAAGCTTATTGAAGACCTTGCATTAATTCTCTTTACTGGGGCTGTCGTCACTTTGATTTTCAAATGGATCAAGCAGCCGTTGGTGTTAGGTTATATTATCGCGGGATTTCTTGTTGGGCCTCATCTGTCTATCACTCCCACTGTTGCCGATACTGAAAATGTAGAAACACTCGCTGAAATTGGTGTTATCTTTCTCCTGTTCAGCTTGGGGCTCGAATTTAGCTTCAAAAAACTAATGCGTGTTGGTACTTCTGCATCCATCACCGCATTTGTAGAAATAATATTCATTACAGTTAGTGGTTATGCTGTCGGCAGATGGATGGGATGGTCTAATATGGACAGCATTTTTTTAGGCGGTATGCTGGCCAGTTCATCCACAACAATTATTATCCGTGCTTTCGATGAATTGGGTGTAAAAACCAAGCAGTTCGCAAGAATAGTATTCGGCGTGCTTGTAGTCGAAGATATTGTTGTAATACTCCTGATGGTGTTGTTGTCAACGATGGCCGTGAGCCAGCAATTTGAAGGCTTTGAATTGCTGAAGACGGTTCTGAAGTTACTTTTCTTTCTGGCCTTGTGGTTTATAACAGGCATTTATCTTTTACCCACGTTCCTGAAAAAAGCAAGGAACCTGCTTGATGAAGAAACACTTCTTATACTTGTAATCGGGCTTTGTCTTGGCATGGTGATGTTGGCGACGCAGGTAGGTTTTTCTGCTGAACTTGGAGCATTTGTAATGGGGTCGATTATAGCAGAAACAACTTCTGCCGAAAAAGTGGAGCACCTGATAAAGCCGGTAAAAGACCTTTTTGGTGCCATCTTCTTTGTTTCGGTCGGGATGCTCATTGATCCCGAAGCTATCATACAGTATAAATGGCCTGTACTGTGGGTAACGCTGCTGACGCTTTTCGGGAAGTTCTTCAGTACGACCCTCGGCGCTTTGCTATCAGGACAACCGTTGAAACAATCCGTGCAGGTGGGCATGAGCATGGCGCAAATCGGGGAGTTCGCTTTTATAGTCGCCACACTCGGTTTAAGCCTTGGTGTAATAAGCAACTTTCTTTTCCCCGTAGCCGTAGGAGCCTCGGCTATTACCACATTTACCACGCCGTACATGATTAAAGGCTCGGAAAAGCTGCATAACTATCTCCTGAAAGTATTGCCTGAAAGCTGGATAGAAAAGCTAAACAGGTATTCGAATAGCACACAGAAGATTCAAGCCGAAAGCAACATAAGGGTTGCTTTGAAATCTTACGCCACTATCGCAGTGACAAACGGTATCATCATCATTGCGCTGTTTCTTGCGTCATTAAATTTCCTTCTGCCTTTCCTGAATGAACATATTGACAACAGCACGGTTGCAGGCGTTATTTGCCTGGTATTGTCGTTGGGTGTGGCCTCACCCTTTATCCTTGCATTCATTGTGAAGAAACCGAATAGTATGGCCTATAAGGAATTATGGCTTGATAGCAAATACAATCGAGGACCACTGCTGGTGATCGAAATTATACGGGTTATAATTGGCATTTTGATTATCTGGTTTTGGGTGAGTAACCTGTTTTCAACCAAGATTACGATAATGGTTGCAGTGCCTGCTATCATCTTGTTATATTTCTTTTTTTTCAAAAAAATAAAACAGTTCTATCAGAGAATAGAGGGGCGATTTCTAGTGAACCTGAACGCACGGGAATCGGCTGTTGCGGGAGAGGGATCGGTTTCTGATGATGTGTTCGAGAAAAATGTGGAACTTCAAGCCACCCTTGTTCCTTGGTCTGCCCATATAGCGGATATGATCGTTAGTCAGGAAGCGCCTTATATCGGTAAATCCCTTCTGGAACTTTCCTGGCGAGAACAATATGGCGTAAATGTAGCTTATATAAAGCGGGGTGAAAAATTAATACACCCTCCTAACGGAGATGAAAAGCTTTTTCCGCTTGATCATGTTGGCATTATTTCGACAGATGAACAAATGCAGGCATTCAAGCCTGTATTTGAGGCTTCGGAGCGAGAGGGAAAGGAAGGAATAACAATCAATGATATAATCTTGCAAAAAATAGTCGTAGATGAACACACCAGACTTAAAGGGTTAAGTATACGTGAGTCCGGCATCCGTGAACGAACTCTTGGACTGGTGATCGGCATTGAACGGACGGCTATGCGTATATTGAACCCTGACTCTATGACAATTTTTGAATGGGGTGATATCGTATGGATCGTCGGAGACAGGAAAAGAATACAAGAACTTATCAGGCAGTCCAAGTAACCAAACTGAAATCTTCGTCATCATAAATTTGTGCATTAATGTATAATACGGGGGTGGTAGAAATCATAAACACGACCAAGCAAACCTCTTCATGGTTTAAGTATATCATAAAAGCGCATTTAAGTAATGACGTAAATTATCGGTTTCCAGAGGAATTTTCCAGTTAATGTATCAAATCAACGAATATGTCAGTCGTGAATTGCCCATTGATATGTTAATGTTTTTATTAATTCTTTTCAAAGTTGTAGCCGTAATACATAACGTTATTAGCAAGTAGTTAAGATTATTTTTTGTTAAAATAACAAGTGGTGATTGTCTGAATAGATTAATACATAGCTTTGCAAAATCTTTTGATAAAGCATGTTCCATCTACGTAGTCTTTTATGGATTTTATCTATGTGTTTTACAGTATTCCTGTGTACACATGATACAACCTATCAAACCCAAGATGTGGCATTGTCTTTTGCTGATCTGCACACCGATTTAAACTTTGATTTACGAGACAACAGTATATTTTATTCTGAAGGTGGTAATTTCCTAACGGGTAAAAATCTTGTCAATCATCGCAGAAGAACGCAAGACCGAAACTGTGGATTTTCCTTAGGTATTCTACACGATAAGATAGATATATCGTCGCCACCCCTTTTATGCGATGTACCAGTCATTCTACCCCATGTTAACAATGTCTGTCTGTCGTCCTGTTATAACTTCATATTCAGGCTTTCTCCTTTTTGATACTTTGTTTAATTTGATAATTCCTTGTTGGTGTACTCAATACATCTAGATGTGATCGTCTGCAATTGAGTATTTAGCCGCATTTTATTTCCAATATTAAAATAGAAAGTATGTCAAAAACTTATTTAATGGCCTTGCCATTGCTTTGCCTCTACTCGTGCACCACTGGCAATGCATCCGATAACTCGAATATGGTCGGTAATATCAAAGATTACCCTGTTGTTGCGGTATTAGAAAAGGATACCTCATTACATTTGCAATACGTAGCAAATATACAAGCACGAAAAAATGTAGAAATACATTCACGGGTCTCCGGAATTCTTGAAGAGATACATGTTGATGAAGGTGAAACCGTTCGTAAAGGACAACTGTTATTTACTATTGATGATGACGAACTTCAAATTGAACTATCAAAGAAAAGTGCTGCATTGAATATTGCTAAAGCTGATGCACGCGTGGCGGAAGTAGAAGTAGAAAGGGTGAAAGCACTGGTGGATAAAAATATCGTATCCTCCACAGAACTTGATCTTGCAGAAGCAAAGCTGAATGCATTGAAAGCGAAGACAGAAGAAGTACGTGCTGAGAAAGCTGCTGTAGAAAAACGACTGTCATATACCAGGATACGGTCACCATTTGAAGGTGTAATAGACAGGTTGCCGTTAAAGACAGGAAGTTTGTTGTCTGATGGCTCGTTATTGACTACCATTTCTGATATTCATACAATATTAGCTTATTTCAATTTATCTGAAAATGAATACCTGCAGTTGATACGCGCCAGCGCGGATGATAGTATGGCAAGTAATAAGGTTACCCTCATATTGTCAGATGGTACAGAGTATCCCCATAAGGGGTTGATAGATGCATCGGAAAGCGAGATAAACGAGGGGACAGGTTCTATAGCGTTCAGAGCAGATTTCCCAAACCCGGACAAAGTCTTGAGGCACGGTGCATCAGCAACAGTTATAATCAGCAAACCGCCCGTTGCTATGTTGATGGTGCCACAAAAAGCAGTATTGGAGATACAGGACAAGAATTATGTTTACGTTGTAGGTGATGACAATATTGTACGCATGAAAAACTTTGAACCTGCACAACGTATAAATGGATATTATGTAGTGCGCAATGGGCTATCTTCAGGAGACAAAATTGTGTATGAAGGCATCCAATCCCTACGAGATGGAGAGAAGATAAAGCCTATGTTTATTAAGGCTATGTAGCACGTCGTTTTACAGAGATTCACAACATTTTAGGTAGGCAATAGCCGCTTTTAGCTGGCTATTGTGCTGCGTTACGTTATTTAATATCAATAATGGTTGAAACATTCATCAGGCGGCCTATCCTGTCGCTCGTTATTTCGCTTATTATCACATTAGTTGGTGTTCTTGCTTTAGTACAATTGCCCGTAACACAATTTCCTGATATTGTACCGCCATCGGTAATGGTTACGGCAAAATATACCGGCGCTAATGCTGATGTGTCCGCCAAAGCAGTTGCTATGCCAATTGAACGCGCCATTAATGGCGTGCCGGGTATGACTTATATGTCAACCGTTACTGGAAATGACGGTATCACAATGATACAGGTGTTTTTCCAGGTAGGCACTGATCCTGACCAGGCTGCCGTAAACGTACAGAACCGTGTAACAACGGTATTGGATGAGTTGCCTGAAGAAGTAATAAAAGCAGGTGTTACGACAGAAAAAGAAGTGAACAGCATGCTCATGTACCTCAACATCGTGAGTTCTGATACAGCAATGGACGAACAGTTCATTTTCAACTTTACTGATATTAATATACTTCAGGAACTAAAGCGTATTGATGGAGTGGGACGGGCCGAAATCATGGGTCAGAAAGAATATGCAATGCGTGTCTGGCTCAAACCCGATCGCATGCTTGCATACAGTATTTCTGCTGATGAAGTTGTAGAGGCATTAAGAGCACAGAACGTAGAAGCAGCCCCCGGAAAAACCGGCGAGAGTTCAGGGAGAAATCCTCAGAGCGTGCAATATGTATTGCGTTACACAGGCAAATTCCATGACCCGGCACAGTACGAAAACATTCCTGTCAGGTCAGAAAAAGACGGTGCTATACTTCGATTAAAAGATATAGCTGATGTCGAATTTGGCTCGATGAGTTATGGCATGATTTCCAAAACAGATGGTCGGCCATCGGCTTCGATAATGATAAAACAGCGACCTGGTTCCAATGCTCGGGATGTTATTAATAATATTAAGGAAAGAATGGATGAATTGAAAGGCTCATCCTTCCCTCCCGGTATGGAATATAACCTGGCGTATGATGTATCACGTTTTCTAGATGCTTCAATAAGTGAAGTGATGCGCACACTCGTTGAGGCTTTTTTGCTGGTAGCGCTGGTCGTATTCATATTTTTGCAGGATATCCGCTCTACGATTATTCCTGCGTTAGCAGTGCCCGTTGCATTGATAGGTACCCTGGCTTTTATGATGATGATGGGGTTTTCAATCAATTTATTAACGCTGTTTGCTTTGGTTCTTGCAATTGGTATTGTGGTAGATAATGCGATTGTTGTGGTAGAAGCTGTCCATTTAAAAATGACAGAAAAGCATTTTTCGGCAATGGATGCCACTATCGAGGCTATGAAAGAAATAACGGGAGCTATTATCGCAATAACATTGGTGATGTCAGCAGTGTTTATACCTGTAGCGTTTCTAAGTGGCCCTGTCGGGGTGTTTTACAGGCAGTTTTCACTTACTCTTGCCATTTCAATTTTCATTTCAGGAATTAATGCGCTTACACTTACTCCGGCACTATGCGCGCTAATGTTAAAGCATAACGACCCCGCTAAACGGAAGAGCTATTTACAACGGTTTTTCAACGGATTTAATAAGCGTTTTGATGCTACGAATAAGAAGTATAAAAGCCTGCTGGGCAGAATTGTCAGCCGGAGACTCATAACTGTAGGTATGCTTTTGCTGTTTTTCCTGTTCACATGGGGCTCCGGTGCCATTTTGCCCGGGGGCTTTATTCCTACTGAAGACCAGGGGATGATTTATGTGAACGTAACTACACCGCCCGGTGCCACTATGGAGCGTACGGATAAGGTTTTGGATGAAGTAGCAAGAATTTCCAAAAAGGTAGATGCTGTTGAAAATGTTACAACCCTTGCAGGATACAGTTTAGTAAATGAAATTGCAGGGGCATCTTATGGCATGGCAATGATTAACCTGAAACCATGGGAAGAGCGGAGCAAGTCTGTAAATGATGTGATTAAGGAAATAGAAAAACAGGTTGGAAGTATTAATGATGCTAAAATAGAGGTGTTTGCACCGCCGACAGTACCGGGTTTTGGTAATACCGGAGGGTTTGAATTGCGCTTATTAGATAAGACTGGCAAGGGTGATATACAAACGACAGCCGAAGTTACTAAACAATTCATAGCTAAGCTTAACAATACAAAAGAAATCAGTAATGCCTTTACCAGTTTTGATGCCTCTTTCCCGCAATACATGATACATATTGACCAGGATATGGCGGCAAAAAAAGGTGTAACGGCAGATAACGCTATGAACACACTTCAAACGATGCTCGGAAGCTATTATGCTACCAATTTTATACGATTCAACCAGATGTATAAAGTTATGGTACAGGCCGGTCCGGAACACCGTACTTCACCAACCGATCTTTTAAAGCTTTATGTAAAGAACGACCAGGGTGAAATGGTGCCTTTTTCTACATTTATAAAGATTGAGCGCATATTTGGCGCTGAGCAGCTTACAAGGTATAACATGTACCTGTCGGCCATGATAAATGGGAATGCAGCCGAAGGATACAGCAGTGGCGATGCTATCTCAGCAGTTGAAAAAGTAGCGAAGGAGCATCTGCCGCGTGGTTATAGTTATGAATGGAGCGGAATGACGAGGGAGGAAATACTTTCAGGTAATCAAACTACGGTAATATTCCTGATATGTCTAATCTTCGTTTACCTGCTACTGGCGGCGCAGTACGAAAGCTTCCTATTGCCGCTGCCGGTTATTCTCAGTTTACCGGCAGGCATCTTCGGCGCATTTATTTCCTTAAAACTGGCAGGGTTGGAGAACAATATTTACGCCCAGGTAGCATTGGTAATGCTCATTGGATTGTTAGGTAAAAATGCCATACTGATTGTCGAATTTGCCATACAGCGCCGTAAACAGGGTTATAGCATAATTAATGCTGCCATAGAAGGTGCTACACAACGATTACGGCCCATATTAATGACCTCATTTGCTTTTATAGCCGGGTTGATACCTTTATGTATCGCATCAGGTGCGGGTGCTATGGGTAATAGGTCCATAGGTACTGCAGCTGCTGGAGGTATGCTGATTGGTACACTGTTCGGTGTAATCATTATACCGGGTTTATATGTACTCTTTGCCTCTATTGACGAGAAAAGGCACGCAAGTAAAAACATCGCTAACAAATTAGTTTAGATATACTATTTATTCTTTAGACAATATTGATAATGGAAGTTCATAAGCAGAAATTAATATTCGGTATACTGTTTGCAGCCACTGTAGCGGTGTCTTGCAACGTTCCAAAGCAGTCAGTATTCAAGAATCCGCAAGACATACCAGCACAATTTGCTGGTACTACTGATGTCTCACTTGAATCAACACCATTAAAAACAGAAGACTTTTTTAGGGATTTGAAACTTCGAATTTTAATGGCAGATGTTTTAAAAAACAATCCGGATATGAACATCGCGCTCCAGAGAGTACAAGTTTCTGCTGCATGGTTCAGGCAAAGTAAGGGAGCACTTTTGCCATCCTTACAGGGCATTGCTGCAGCCAGTGGCACTAAGTACGGCAAGCATACCATGGAAGGGGTCGGGAATTTTGATACTAACCTGTCACCAAACATAGACAATGACCAGAAAATAGGTACAGATCCCACACCAGATTTCCTGTTAGGTTTAACCAGCTCTTGGGAAATAGATATCTGGGGAAAGTTGAGAAAGTTGAAAAAGGCTGCAAAATTGCGTTATATGGCATCGCAGGAAGCTGCTAACTGGATAAAAAGCTTATTAGTTACCCAAACAGCAACTCTATATTACGAGCTTGTTGCGTTGGACAAAGAAGCTATTATAATAAAGCAAAATATAGATCTACAAAAGCGTGCATTGGAAATTGTGGAAGCACACAAAGCCAGCGGTAGGGCTACGGAACTTGCTGTGCAGCAGTTTAAGGCACAATTACTGAATACACAAATTGCTGAATATGCTATTAAACAACGTCTTGTAGAAATTGAAAACAACCTCAACCAGCTTGCCGGAAGATATGAGGGACCTATTGCCCGAAGTGCCTCTATCGCATTGAATGAGCATTTTGCGGAAAAAGTAAAAGTCGGCATACCAGCAGCTATGTTGCTGCAAAGACCAGATGTACGGGAAGCGAATGCAGAGTTGGAAGCGACTAAAGCCAATGTAGATGCTGCGAGGGCAGCCTTCTTTCCCACAGTTAATATCTCCGCGTACACAGCGTTTAATTCCTTTAAAGGCAACTTGCTATTTTCAGGCACCTCAATCGGTTATCAGCTATTGGGTGGACTAACGGCTCCGATCTTCCAACATCACCAGTTGAAATCGCTCTTCAACATTGCTAATGCAAACCAGCTACAGGCTTACTATAATTATGAGAAGACTGCGCTGAATGCTTATCGTGAAGTGGTTAATAGTCTAAATGAATTACAAAATATCGATAAAATGTTATTAATAAAGAAGGATGAAGTAGCCGCGTTAGAAACAGGTGTAGATATTTCACACGAATTATATGTTGCTGGTTATGCTTCCTACCTTGAGATTGTAACAGCACAGAAGAATAAGCTAGATGCAGAGCTTGACCAGGTGAAACTGCAACGAAACAACATCTTTGCTGTTCTTGATTTATTTAAATCAATCGGGGGTGGATGGAACTAAATAAAAGGGTTCACGAAACTTAATAGAAGTCTTTTATAAATCAATTTCCTGTTGATCTGGGACATAGATTTTTCTTAAAACCGAACTGTATTATTCGCGTTATAAAGTCTAAAATTCCTTTTACCTTGAAAAATATTGTATAGATAAACCGATCCACTGGTTCAATATACTTCTGACTTTTCCATATTATGTCGACGACATTGCCTTCGGCCCACGCTTTCCATTCCAATCTTTTCATAACTGAATAGGATTTTCATTTCAATCGTTAATGGTTTATCCACCTTAGCATAATCACTCTTTCTCCTTATAGCTAACTATGATTTCATTTACAACAAGGTAGGTTGCACCAAAAATTGTTGAGAGGTCTAAAACACTAAATTTCAACTTGAAAAAAAATGACAAACAAAAAGTAAATGCAAGCGAGAGAATTGAATTTATTGGAAATCTCTTGAAATTTGGTTTAAAGTATAATAAATATATCGCCTTATTTTTTTTCCACATCAGCCAATAAACAATTATCAGAATGTAAAAGAAAATGGGAACACTAATAATTATTATCGGTGTTCTATCAATCAATAGAAATAGCAATACACTGATTGCCAAAACTACTACTGTGGTTCTCCTGATTTTTTTAATCAGCTTTGTCCAACCAGGGGATCTGTAGTTGCTCCTTTTCTCCTCAATTATACTATTCCTTATTTTATCAAGGGCTTTCCTATACTCAACTGTATATGTCTTTTTATTAAGCAGGAAATTGGATTCGAACTTTTCCATCTCCTCTGGAAACTTGCTGATGTTAGAAACATCAAAAGGAACAGTGTACTCCCCGTCCATATCCATACCAAGTTTTTTAAACGCAACCTGTTGATGTAACCACATGCATACATCATGCAATCTCGTTTGGTATCCACTGAGTTTAATATCATCATCTTCTAAAACAAAATCTCCATCAGGGGTAAGCTCAAAGTCACCTTCCGAATCCTCGTCAATTCCATCTAATACATAGGTAATGTCCTTATAAAGTGTTTCAACAAAACCTGGATATGCCTTACCTAGTGGCTCTAACTTATTTTCGATATATGCATCAAGCCCAATCCTTTCGGTGTTACGTATCTCTTCAATGATCTTAAGGTTGTCTCCACGGACAAGCACTTGTCGTTCCGGTTTATCCATCTGCAAAAATTACGTGAAAGGTGATCACACCTTAAAAATACAAATAAGTGCGAAATCGACTTATTAATGTGTAAAAATCCAAGGTGTTTCTCAATCGAAACGGATAAAAAGGGCAGCGAAGTTTGTGTCCATATTCCACATCCTTTTTTCAGGTTGCCAAAAGACTACGGCATAAACGGCCGCCTCCCCTAAAGGGTCCCCTCCAATTATTCCGTTTCCTTTTGGCTTCCTACCGGACACACTTCCTGTGCTTTCTTTTTTTCCGTTTTTTCTTTTGAAAAACAGCTTTTTGAGGGGCAGACGGGTGAAAGGAGAAAAGATTAAACAACAATTTTTTCACTTAAAAATGCACAGTTATGCAACAGATTACAGGAAGATTAACAGCAGATGCCACCGTTAAAACTTTAGAGGGTGGCAAACAGGTAGTGAATTTCAGCATTGCCGACAACGAGACCTACAAGCCTAAAGGTCAGGACGAGCCAGTACAGGTGACCACATTTTTTAATTGCTCTTATTGGATACACACAGGAGTTGCAGCCGTATTGCGCAAAGGTGCGGTCGTACAACTCAACGGACGCATGAGCGCAAGGGGCTACCAGACCAACACAGGCGATATAGACGCCTCACTCAATTTCCATACAAGTCGCATTGACGTGCTTGCCTATGCAGACAAGGGTACAGCAAACAAGGGAGGTGGAAAGTCAACAGCACCTAAATCGGACAAAAAGAACAGTGGTGGCGAAAATACAGACGACCTGCCATTTTAAACAGCAAATCAGATTCATTTTTAAACAATCAAAATAATAGGAATTATGGCACACGAGATTTTTTATAACGAGCAGACAGGCAAACACAGCTTTTTCAGTGTAAAGGAAAAAGCATGGCATGGATTAGGACAGAGTGTTACTGATTACCCCACCAGTGAAGAAGCCATCAGGTTTGCAGGACTGGATTACGAGGTAGTCAAATCACCCCTGTTTACCAAAACTGAATTACTGTTAGCTGGCAATGGCGGGTTAATGACAGGCAGTAAGGATATTAAAGTCCCTAACTACTACGCCACCATGCGCAGTGACAACCAAACCGTATTAGGTGTAGTGGGCAGGGATTATCAGGTCGTACAGAACAGGGATGCGTTTTCTTTCTTCGACAGCATCGTTGGCGGTGAAGGCATTCTGTATGAGACCGCAGGGGCATTGGGCAACGGGGAGCGCATTTTCATTACCGCAAAACTGCCTGGGTATATCAGGGTCGGGCAGGATGATATGATAGAGAAATACCTCTTTTTAACGACCTCGCACGATGGTAGCGGGAGCATTACCGCTGCGTTTACCCCTATACGCATCGTTTGCGCCAATACCCTCAATGCAGCCATGCACTGCAAAACCAATTCCATCAAGATACGCCATACATCAGGGGCAAAGGAAAGGTTGGAACAGGCGCACAAGGTCATGGGCATTTCCAATAAACTCTCCGTACAAATGGAAGCCATATTCAACCAATGGACTGCGGTGCGCATTACCGACAGCGAGGTAAAAAAACTGGTACAGCTTGCCATGATACCCAACAAAGAGGTACTGGAGAAACTCAAATCAGGCAAAGACGAAGAACTGTCCACCTGCTACAGCAATATGGTAGAGGCAGTGATGGAATATGGCATGAGCAACGACACACAGTTAATGGACACCACTAAAGGGACGCTGTTTGGCGCATACAATGCGGTTACGGGGTATTTCCAAAACGTGAGGAACTACAAAAGCGATGAAGCCAAAGTAAAATCCATTTTGCTTGGGGGAACTGCACAAATACGCACACAGGCTGCATTCAACCTGTGCAACGATTTCGCAAAATCAGGAACAGACATACTGAACTGGAACTAATCACTGGCAGGGGTGGTAACTCCACCCCTGCTATATACAGGCTTAAAATTTATAACGATGAAAGCATTAGATAAAATGAACAACGTAGAGAAAGCGAATTTACTGCACATCCTTTTCCCTGACGAAATACCCGCATTCCTTGTTTTTGTATTGGGTGTTGGTCAGTCCATCAGGGAGAATGAGCAAGCGGAACGGGCTAAGGGGGAACATGCCATTGTCACTTTTGATTTCTGGCTCAACCTGCTGAATGATGCAGAAAACAGGATTAACCGCTACGGCAATAAGCTGCACAGGAACAAAGGGTTGTTTGCAGACCAGTTATTTGACGGCCAGAACGCCATGTACATGAAATACTGCCTACAGTTAGCCGTAGAGACTAAAATCCATCCCAACCCAAAATTCACACAGGCAGTACGGTTACTGTTTGATACGGACAAAATTCATTAACGGTTAAAAGGCAATAAGATGAAAAGAGCGGAACACAGAACGGACTATATATTGATTAAAGCACATACCAACAGCGAATGGGATAACTGCGAGTATGCTGTTATCAAAATTGAGGAAGAATGGCTGAGCCAGTTGTGGCAACGGGAGAAAATCACACAAGCCTTTAAGGAAGATTTCAACTTTCTTACCCTAACCTACTGCGACAGTCCCGAAGGGTATTACAACAGTACCCAAACCTGTTATCCAACTGGTTTATTAATGGAAGGGGAAAGCTATTGTTTTGTTGTTCCTGAGTATGAAGAACTGGAAAATTTGCCAGTACCTGAAAACCAACTGGATGCACACGAACTGGTTTTGGACAGGTACGGGAATGCACAGTTCAGGGCTTATGGTAAATACTCTAATGAGGAATTTTATACCGAGGGTTTTTCTATTCGGAAACTATTAAACTATTGTGGTCATGTTACAGGTAATTGATAAAGAAGGCAACACGCTGACCATAACGGATTTGGACGCAGCCATAGAACAGGCTGATTTGTTCAGGGATTTTAGGCATGAGGACAGGACGTTTTCCGCATTTGATAAAAAACAGAAAGCCTACTGGCAACATCTGTACGAAGCATTAAACAGGATTAAATCACAGACAACTTAAACAAGTAAAGATGAACACGAACTTTTTTCAAAACATAGCCGCTATGCAGGTGGCAGGTGACTGGACAATCAGTATCGCAAGGGATGCTGAAGATAAACTGGTGGTATCTGTATTGTTTTACAACAACAGTATCGGGGATGAGGCACGTAAAAAAGTACCGCCCATGATTTTCAATGCAACCCCGCAGGAACTGGACGAAGGGTTTTTCGATGCCATTACCCAACCTGTCAGGGACACCGCCCAAATGTTTGCCAATATGGAACAATACCTCAAAGAGCGGGAACAGGCAAGGATTAATTCCCAACTGGAGAAAGACAAGGCAGCAAAAGAGGAAAAGGAAAAAACCGAGCGTAAAAAGAAATATGACGAGGCGATGAAGAAAGCGGATGAACTGGAAGCAGAGGGCAAGCACAGGGATGCTTATATGAAAGTACCTGACCCTGCCTTGTACCCTGAATACGAAGAAGCCATCAAAGAGCGCAGGTCAGCACTGGCGAAACTGTTTGCACCCGATTTATTTAATGTAGAACCATAAAAAAAATTATCATGTTAACAGCAACTCAATTAAAGAGAATATTCATACTGACAGATGGTGGTGAAGAAGTAAAACTGGCTGACCCATCGGCAGCATTCAGCCCTGAAAGTGTACTGAACTTTTATGCACAGACCTATCCCATCCTGACCACCGCTAAAATTGATGGCCCTGCTATTCAGGACGATGAAATACAATTCAGGTTTGTCACCACCATAGGCACAAAAGGATAGGTTATGAAAAATTGCAGAAAAATAAGATTGGAAGAAACTGATAAATACAGCAAGCAATGGAATATACATCAGCATTTAGGACAATACGCAAAGGGCCTGGACAACCTGCCCGATGCCGCAAGGGTAAGAAAGGACAGGCAAAAGTCTGCCCCATTGAACCTGCTGGACATGGTTTTCTAAAGTACCGCTTCCTTCCACTGGCAGGGGGCGGCGCTTTGAACAGGCGAAGGGAACGGGAACGTAAAATCCTGTCATCTTTAGACAACCTTGCAGCCTTGTACGGTTTTTCAGCACTGGACATTTCAACTCAGCCTTACCCGTACAACATACACCTTGCATTCAGGCATGCTGAACAACAACTGGAGCGTGTAGATAAAACGCTGCACCTGCTGTTACTGGAGGAAGATGACAACGTTTGTATTGCTACAGCCAAAGAAGCGAGTACGGGAACGACTTTGTTTTATATCCCTGTATATCCTTTGTGGTATTTATTGCAGGACAAGCGACGCAAAGGCGAAGCCATGCTACTGCTATCCGTTTTTGCTTACCTGCGACAGATGGCAGGTATCCCTTATTTTGACGATTACTCACCTGTACACGGTCTTTATGAAATATTGCAGGAATGGATAAGTGAGGCGGATGAGTTTACAGACCAAACTGAAAGAGCGGAAAGCAATTCCATGCTCAACTGCGCTTTTCATTTCGGGAAAAGAATGGGCAAACAAATTAATCATCCGTACCACCTTGCACAATTCTTCCATAGGCTGCAATCATTTCAGCCTTCGGGTGCATTCGGCAACGCCCTGAATAAAATAGCTAAGAGTTTTTACCAGTTATACCAAACGTACCCGCTACGGAGCATCATGGACAATGTACATGAAGGCATACTGCATCCGAACGAAGAACAGCGCATCTATATGGAGCAAGTGGTTTCATTTACATGGGATGAGCACGGGTGGCTTGGGGAACAGTTGGTGGAAATGGCATGTAGCGAACTGAATGAAATGAGTGCGATGGATGACCCTGTAGTAATCCAGTTCTTTGACACACCGCAACACTCTGTCACACATGACCTGCAATTTGAAAATTCCTTATTTGAATTATTGCATGAATTATCTGATGTATTAAGAATGGTGAACTAAAAAGGATACTGATGAAAAATATAACACAACGTTTGGAACAGCTTTACCTCCCCTTAAAAGCATTGGTCATATACCAGCCATTGTCTGAACAGGACGGGGTTTATGTGGAGGCTTATGACATACATAATGATGGCAGTCCCATCAATGCCCATCCTTTGAGCCAGTTGGAAACCATCGCACTGGCGAAATGCCTGAATACGGTAAACGAGGTACAGACCAATTACTTGGAATGTAAAGGTTTGTTACCTGAAAAACTCTTGTGCCTTAACAACCGTTTGGGCTATGCGGTGTGGCAGACCCCTGAGCAACAGGTGAGCCTTCATTTTGTGGAAGGCCTGACAATACCCAGCGGAATGGCAAATGTACCCGCTATGGTTTGGAAAGCGGACAGGAATAAGCTCTCTGTATATGCACTTAAAAATAATCGTAAGCCAAAATCCGAAACACAGTTATATCATGCCCCCTATTTTAATGTGTTTTCAGATGGAGGGGTTTGCTTAGGTACAGCGGAAATGGACGTGTGTTCTGTTGACGGATTGGAGGACTTTATGAACAGTTGGGAGCAGGTATTCTGGAACAGCTATTTCAGCCATTTGAACGGAGGGCATTCACCCGTAAACTGTAACATCGTCCAGTTGTGGCAGGACTTAGTAGCAACGGGCAACCCATTTCCGACAGAAGTATTAATAAAATCAGGTAAAACACTTAAAGAGTTGATAACATGAAAAAGATAAAACAGGCTGTCCATTTCTCGGACAATTATTTGCTGAACCCCACCAACCCAATAATGGTCAACCTCATCGGTTGCGGTGGGACAGGCTCACAGGTACTAACCTGCCTTGCAAGGATACATCACGCATTGCTTGCCCTGAACCACGCAGGATTAATGGTCAGGGTCTATGATGATGATGTAGTGACCGAAGCCAATTTGGGACGGCAGCTTTTTGCAGGTGCGGAAGTTGGCGTGAATAAAGCCGTAGCCCTGATAAGCAGACTAAACCGTTTCTTTGGCACGTCATGGAAAGCCATACCATGCAGGTTTGGGAAAAATACGCATACCGCAGCAGCTACCATTACCATCAGTTGTGTAGATACCTCGGCAGCAAGATTTGAAATTGCCGAAGTATTAAGGAAACAAACAGAGGGGCAGCAATACAGGGATTGTCCTTCCTATTGGATGGACTTTGGTAACGGCAGGCATACAGGCCAGGTTTTACTGTCAACAGTCGGGGAAGTAAAACAGCCTGAATCTAAACGCTACAGGCCTGTTTCAAAACTACCATTCATTACCGATGAATTTAAAGCCTTACTGGAAGAAGCCGAAACAGATGATACCCCAAGCTGCTCACTTGCGGAAGCCCTAACCAAACAGGACTTGTTTATCAATTCCAGTCTGGCGCAGGAAGGCTGCGGGTTGTTATGGGATTTGTTCAGCGAAGGCTTTATTGAAGTTCGGGGATTTTTCAAGAACCTGAAAACCTTCAGGACACAACCAATATCAATTAACTGATAGAAAATAAAATCATGGATTATTCAACAAAAGGATGGCTCTTACTTGTAGCAGGTATAATCATCCGATACATCATAGCAAGAAGAAGGTTTAACCGCAGAGGTCTTGGTGGATTGCAGCATTACCGTTCTTTTGACCGTGGCGTTATTACTACCTTCCTGGAGTGGGTTTGCAGGTGGGCAGCATTCATTATGATAATCGTGGGTATCCTGCACCTGCTGGCAGGATTAAACCATAATGATAAAGAGGGCAGAACCAGACAGGAGCAATCCCGACAGCAATAAAAAAAGCCGCCCAAATCGGGCGGCTCGCTGCCTATACCTCGTGCCTCGGAACAGCCAGCTCGCGGGGGAAGCGGTACAGCCCCTTGCCGCAACAGGTAATCAGCCAACATGATTTTTCAAATATTCCTGTTCCGGCAACAGGCTGTGAAGTGGTTTGTCCGTTGGATGGAAGTAACAACAGGATTAGACGTTTACTAAAGATTGCAGTTTACCGTTGAGTTCCGTTAGTCCCGCTTTACCCAGGCAGTCATTAACAACCTCCTGAAGCTCTTTAGCCTGGTCCCCGCTGATACTGGAAGCCCATCCCGTTTCTTTCTCATCCTTTTTCGCCCGCATCCCTTTTTCAATCACTTGCGCCAACAACAATACCGTTTTCCTCGGTAGCCGCAAGTCAATCTTTACCGACTCATTCATACCCGGTACACTCAATAAAGTCTCATAGACTTTTCCCATTTCTTTTTCACTCATCATAACCACACATTTTTAGGTTCAAAAATTCTATAGTACAAACATACCTGTTCCTGCCATTTTTGACATGACCATAATATGGTCATGTTGATTTTTTACCGTTAAGACTCCTTACTTTCGTATGGTCAGAGCTTAATTGTGAGGTGGAATTAGTGGGTTATGGAATGGAAAGATAAGCGTATTGGCTGCGCTGAAGCCAAGGACATAGATATGGTGACTTACCTGTCTGTTTTGGGAATTGAACCATCAAAAATCAGGGGGAATAATTACTGGTATCTTTCACCGTTAAGAAACGAGAAAGCAGCCTCTTTTAAAATCAATCAGAAACTTAACCGATGGTTTGACTTTGGCATTGGGAAAGGCGGCAATCTTTTAGATTTTGGTATCCTTTATTACAAATGTTCAGTCAGCGATTTTTTGCAGTCCTTAAAAACTGCAAACCCTCTACAGCTTCAGGCACATATCACTTGTACTCCTTACACTTCCCCAAAAGAGACCATTGAAATTCTGCATGTAAAGAAACTTACCCATCCGGCATTGCTTCAATACCTTCAGCTAAGAAAAATACCGCCCCCAATAGCCGGGAAGTTTTGTAGTGAGGTACATTTCCTGTTAAATGGCAGGCGCAACTTTGCTATTGGCTTTGGCAATGACCTGGGTGGTTATGAATTGCGCAATGTTTTCTTTAAAGGCAGCAGCACTCCAAAAGGTATTACCCATATACGGAATGGTGCTGAAGAACTTGCCCTGTTTGAAGGTTTTTTTGACTTCCTGTCTTTCATAGTTCTTGCCGATGCATATCATGCTAAACTATTGGATTTCCTTATCCTGAACAGCATCACTTTTTTTGACTCTGCCGTCCCGTTAATGCTTGACTATAAAAGAACATTCCTTTACCTGGACAATGATATTGCCGGACAAAATTGCAGTGGTTCATTGTTAATTCGGGGCGGCAGGTTTTACGATGAAAGTATAATATATAGCAACCATAAAGACCTGAATGATTTTTTGCAGGCAGGAGGCACATTTCTTAGCAACCTGCCACCAGGCCATTCAGCACCACCCTGAATACAATTGGAGTAAGGAGACCGTATAAAGGATATCAGCAAAAGTCACTTTCAAAGTTAGGGGCTGCGCCGTTTTCTTGTTGGCTCTGAAAACGGCCAGATGTCCGTTTGTGTTACAAACGATTTTTTGCCACCCAATGCCTCGGAACTCGGTGGTGGTGCTGAATAAAGGTTATTGATAGGAAATGTGAAAATGATATGTGATGGAAGATGCAAAAATTAACAGGACAAAAATCCTAAACCTACGGCTGACCGCCACGGAATACAACAAGCTCCAGCAGCGTTTTAAAAAGACCACCCAACGCAAATTCAGCGACTTTGCCAGGGCTATGCTGATGGGCAAACCACAGATAGAAGGATACCGTGACCTGAGCATGGATGCCATGATGACAGAGTTTTCTGCACTCAGAAAAGACCTTAACGGGATAGCTAACAATGTCAACCAGGTGGTACATAAGCTACATATTACCGACGATCCCAGCCAATTTCCCGCATGGTTGAAGCACTATGAATCAGAGCATGTGAAGCTATTGGAAACGATGGAAAGTATCCGTTTACAGGTCAATAAAATCGCAGGAAAATGGTTGCAGTAATTAAGACGGGGCACTCTGTAAAGCGGATAGTTCTGTACAATGAGAACAAGGTTACCGAAGGCGTTGCAGTATGCCTGCACGCTGAAAATTACCCTATGAATGCCGCAGATATGAGCGAACACCAACGCCTGAGTATGCTACTGAAAACCACAGAAAAGAATCCCAATGTAGCCCGGAACAGCGTTCATATCAGCCTGAATTTTGCCATTGGCGAAAACCTTTCACAGGAATTATTAAAGCAGATTGCAAGGGAGTATATGGAGATGGTCGGCTTCGGAGAACAGCCTTACCTGGTCTATGAGCATCATGACGCAGGCCACCCACACATCCATATTGCCACCGTTAAAGTACGTCCTGACGGAAGCAGAATAGACATGCAGAACATTGGCAAAACCCAATCCCAACAGGCACGGATATTACTGGAGAAAAAGTACGGGTTGGTACAGGCCGATGCCCATAAACGGGACGTTTTTAAAATGGAACCGGTATCTGTAGCTAAAGTGCAATACGGGAAAACAGCCACCAAAAGAGCCATTCAAAATGTACTGGCTTATGTATTGGAACAGTACAAGTTTACCTCCTTGCCTGAACTGAATGCAGTATTGGGCATGTATAATATTGCCGCTGACAGGGGTAGTGAAGATTCCAGGATCTATAAAAACAACGGGCTGGTTTACCGGGTGCTGGATGAGCAGGGCAATAAGGCCGGAGTCCCTATAAAGGCCAGTGATTTTTATCTTAAACCCACCCTGAAAACTCTTGAAAAGCAGTTTTTACGCAACGATGTAGCACGACAAAAGCATGCCGCAACCTTGAAATCAGCTATAGATTTTGCCCTTGCGGGGAAACGCCCTCCTGATTTTTCAAAGTTTGTTCAGCAATTAAAAAGCAAGGGTATCCGTGTCGTGCTAAGGGAAAACAAAGACGGCCTGGTGTACGGACTTACCTATGTGGACCACCGCACAAAATGCGTATTCAATGGCAGTTCGCTAGGGAAAAATTATAGCGCAAAGGCGATTTTGGAACGCTGTGCCATAGCCGAAAGCCCAAAAATAGGGCAGCATTTAGAAACAACTGTTGACCATAAAATAAAGGGCAATACCATCCATTCACCCCAGGATAACAAAATAGACGAGGCTAAATCTCCGGTTCCTTCCGGCAATGATCCATCCGTCCTGGCAATACTGACCACGGCTGAAGAGACCTACAGCCAAGTCCCTTATGAGTTGCGCAAAAAGAAGAAAAAGAAACGTAAAGGCATATCAAAATAATCACTAAAACACAGAATTATGGCACATCAGACAGGAGAAAACGAACAGGCATTACGCAAAATTTTGGATATGACAAGGCTTATTGCCATCATCATATTATTCATCCATTGCTATTACTACTGTTATGCAGCCTTTAAGGAGTGGGAATTTACCACGGCATTTACAGACAAATTATTAGGCAATATCAGTAAGACCGGGCTATTCAGCAGTTTTCATAAATCGAAGTTTATAGCACTGGGATTTCTGGCTATTTCGCTCATTGGGGCAAAGGGCAGAAAGAATGAAAAACTAAATTACAGGACTGCCCTGGCTTACCTTATTTCAGGGCTATTGGCTTATTTTATCAGTTATCTTTTGTTGTTACTAAAAACAGAAGTAACGACGAATGCCATCCTTTATACCGGGTTGACAGGCCTGGGAATGTTGCTTATACTAACTGGCGGCACCTTGTTATCACGTATCATCAAAGCTAATCTTAAAGGTGATATTTTCAACGCAGAGAACGAGACCTTCCCCCAGGAAGAACGTTTGCTGGAGAATGAATTCAGTATTAATCTGCCTGCAAAATACCAGTTGAAGAACAAAAAAAGGGATAGCTGGATCAATATCATTAACCCCTTTAGGGCATTGCTTGTTTTAGGTACACCAGGCTCTGGAAAGAGTTATTTTGTCATAAGGCATGTAATCACCCAGCACATCCGAAAGGGCTTCGCCATGTTCGTTTATGACTTCAAATTTCCGGATTTGTCTATCATAGTGTATAACACCTGGCTGAAGAATAAAGATAAGTACAAGGGTAAATCAGAATGTTATTTTATCAATTTTGACGACCTTACACGCACCCATAGGTGTAACCCACTGGACCCGCTTTCCATGACCGATATCACTGATGCGGCTGAATCAGCACGGACTATTCTAATGGGTTTAAACAGGGAATGGATCAAGAGACAAGGAGATTTTTTCGTAGAGTCACCAATCAATTTCCTAACGGCCATCATCTGGTTTTTAAGAAAGTACAGGGGTGGGGAATACTGTACCTTGCCACATGTCATAGAACTGATGCAGCTTGATTACGACAGCCTGTTCACTATTTTACGGCTGGAAAAGGAGATTGAAGTGCTGATAAATCCATTTGTAAACGCCTATATCAACCAGGTGATGGAACAACTGGAAGGCCAAATAGCTTCTGCAAAAATTGCATTGGCACGATTGTCTTCACCACAGCTATACTATGTATTGTCTGGCACAGATTTCACTTTGGATATTAACAACCCTGAAGAGCCTAAACTGGTTTGTTGCGGTAACAATCCGCAGAAAATACAGATCTATGGTGCCGTCCTTTCCCTTTATGTCAACCGGCTGGTAAAGCTGGTCAACCAGAAAGGAAAGTTAAAATCCAGCCTTGTATTTGATGAGTTTCCAACGATATATCTAAGTGGCATAGATAGTCTGATCGCTACCGCCAGGTCCAATAAAGTGGCAACTACCTTAGGAATTCAGGATATGTCCCAGTTACGCAAAGACTATGGAAGAGAACAAGCTGATGTCATTATGGGCATTGTCGGCAATATTGTTTCGGGCCAGGTCACAGGCGATACCGCTAAACAATTGAGTGACCGAATCGGGCGCATTATGCAGGACAGGCAAAGCCTTTCCATTAATAGTGGAGATACTTCTATTAGTAAGAGTAAACAACTTGAAGCAGCAGTTCCGGCCTCTAAAATCGCTGCCTTATCCAGCGGTGAATTTGTTGGCATGGTGGCCGATGACCCTACTGAAAAGATTGCGCTGAAGGCATTCCATTGCGAAATATTGAATGATCATGTAGCACTAAAAACCGAGGAGGATGCCTATAAACCAATCCCAATTATCAGGCAGGTAGATAGCGGAATGGTCAATAGGAATTACCTGCAAATAAAGCAGGATGTGCAAGACATTGCCACGTCAGAGATTAACAGGATGATAAATGATCCAGAATTAAGTCATTTAGTTATTAAAAAATGATATTTTTTAAATCGATCAACCGATATAATAACAATTTTTCACAAAAAAACAACGGGAAAAACACCCCCCTAAATCATATTGTGAAATGTTCTAAGTTTGTTGATTAAAAGTTTCAATAAAATAATAGACTTCTATTATTGATTGCGAAACTATCACTCACAACAAGCCTCAATTATGCAGCCAAGAGATTTGGAATTAACTAACATTTCTACCTTCAGAGTAAATCTTGATGATGAAACAACTATTAAATTAGATGATCCATCACCAGAAACAGACTTTTTCCGATATATACGGTCTGCAGTAAATGAAGTTTCTCTAAGTACTGCCGGGCGTAAATTTAAGATCCGAAGCGACGATACGGAGGTAATAAGTATAGTGAGGCGTATAATAAAAGGTGAGGACATTGGGATAACCTTAAGCATTGCAAATAGACTGATGAGAGAGGAAGTAAAGATCCAAAAGAAAATCGCAAAATTAGGGACAGAGCTACATGGAGGTTTGCTTGTACAATCTCATATTATTGATAAAGGTGTCCGGAAATTCGTTATTTGCAAAGCTGAACATCTTGAATTTATTGAAGGTAAGCTTTACAACCTGTCAAGTGGATTTCCAATGAAGCGGAAAATATTCAGGTCTGTTCAAATTATTTTTAATGACCAATTGGAAATTTCTGATATTATTATCAATGACCTTAATGGCAAGGGAGCTGTGTATTGGTGGGATGACTTTCTTGAAGTAGATAAGCAATGGGATGATGAGTACAATACAAGGACAGCATTTGAAATTATAGACACGAAGGTTTTAAATAAAATAAAAAAAGAACATCCTGCGGACCATATGCACCTACGGAATGCAACCATCAGGTACTTTAGAACGAGCGGGGAATTTAAACTTGATTCCTATCTAAACGATTGTATTGGAGACTATATACCTGTTGATCCAAATTTGGATATTACTAATATAAAAAGCAAAATCAGGGAGTTACCTGAAAAATTCTCATTTGATGATAGATTTGACTTAGTACCCTCAGCAATCTCCGCCAAAATAAAAACCACGCTCAATTTAAATTCAAATGTGGACCTAGTAATAAAAAGAGACATTGATATTGAACAGGTAATTACTCCTGAGTTGATTAACCGAATAAAATATATAAGAATAAGAACGGACGAAGGTTATGAGGCATTCAAAAAGAATAGCAACCAATCATGAAATTAATATCCGAAGAAATAGCTGTACGTTTATTCTTAAAGAATCCAAAACCTGTTTACGCTTCGGAAGATTTTGATGTCCTAGAATTAAGATATGAGGACGACTCTTTGGAGATTCCATCAGAAACTGATGTCCAAGAAGCTCTGGCATATTTTTTAAAAAGAGATACATTCCAGATTTCTTTTACTATAGGTGATTCCGATGCGATAGTATATTCAGCTTCTGACAATTTCGATGAAATTACAACCAATATCGAAGTCAAACTTAGGGGCTTTGAAACTGGACAAAAGGTCATTCTAACGCTGAAGATTTATAAAAGCCATCAGGACAATACTATTTCACTTTATTCATTTGATCTAATTAATAAATACTTTAATCAGCTGACCTTCGAAGAATTAATCATCTTATTCGCTGATAGAATTAAATTAAATGGCTCAATTATTTTCGTAAATGAAACTGTAGGAAATTTAATTCAATCTAATAGTATTGGATTTGTTTCAGGTGCTGGGGTCAGTACCCTCCAAATGAATAAAATAACCAGGAAAGAAAGACTTGACGCTATACATTCAGTGACTAGTTCTACATTATTCTCTAAATACCAGATACTTCCCGATGATTTTCTATTTCCCAGCATTTCAACTCATTTAGAAATTTTAAATCGCCTGAATAAAATCGGCTACCTTCTCACAATAGCAGCAATTTTTGATATCACAAATATCCGCGAGAATGAATTCGAATTTAAACTGAATGGGTACAAGACTATAACGGGTAGGACCAATTTAAATGACTTGTTACTAGATGAAAATTTACATGAGTATCATGAAATATACCAATGGGTTTACCAACTTGGTAGTATTGTTGATAAAATCGGCTTATCTAGAAATATTATCTCTTTACATCTGAAAAAAGATCAAGGTGTAGCTCTTGATGGGCATGTATATGAATCAATCCTGTCAGGTTATAAGCTGTACGAAAAACAAAATATCAAACAATATATCGAGGTTAGGAATAAAATGTCAGATCAACTATTGGATTATGGTAAGAGGGCAAACCAGATAATAGAAACATTTGCGAGTGGGTTCCAAAAAAGTTCATTGGCAGTCATGACATTTTTTGCTTCAGTGCTCGCCCTGAAAATTTTAGGTTCACAATCAACTACAATTGATTTTATTATATACAGTTCATTGCTTTCAATGGTTTTCTTGATTTTTTCTTTAGTCTATATGTTTATTGCCCGGTGGGAGGTAAAAGGGCAAAAGAAACGGTTCATGGAGTCTTACAAGGACTTTAAAGCGCGTTACACTGATCTATTGACTGTTGGCGATATAAATTTAATACTAAACAATGATAAGGAACATAAGAAAGATGTTGATTTTATATCGCAAAAGCTGAAATGGTATACATGCTTATGGATCGTATTAATCATATTGATTTTTATAGCTATAGCAATATACTTTTACTACCAATCAGCGAAAATATTAAAAGAAACGGGCGAAATATTTTCAATCCTTCAGATTGTCAAACTTTAATTAATAAGTATTAATTAAAGTTGATACTGAGTTCCAAAATATCAACATTATATATATAATATCCGATTACTCGATTATTATTAATCATCGCCAATCCAACAAATAAACTAGAGAAATATATTTGAGTATATTTGATTACAATCATTATAGGCAAATGTCACTTTTAAAATACTGGTTTCAAACAAATAAAAGCAAGGATAAAAATGCTTGCTTATGGATGTTATGTGAAAAGCCAAAGCAGCGAAAATTTGTACAAAAAGATTTTTATAACGTCGTTAGGTCAAATTACGACGACCTTAACTCGATAGCACAAGATATTAAAGAATTAGGTTTTCCAAGTGCCGCAATTATATTTAATGAACGCTTGCCTTTAACTACAAAAGCACGCTCAGGAGAGTTGGGAGAAATCATTGCAACAGAATTTGCCGAAGAAATTTTAGGCTTTAAAATTCCTATTAGGCGAATACGCTATAAAGAGGGCCGGGAAATGGCCCTAAGAGGTGATGATTTTATTGGGGTTAATTACAATGTACTTAAAGGTGATAAGCTAATGTTAAACGGGATTCATTCCAATTTTAATCATCATGTATAATGAGTTATGAAAAGCAAATTCAGCGAATATTATAAATTAAATGAAACAGAGCTCAAAGGTCATTGGGAGAAAGACATCTTTTGTTTTGACGCTAATGTATTGTTGAACTTATACCGATATTCACCAAGTACAAGAGAAGCTTTTTTTAGTTTATTAGAAAAAGTGAAAGACCGTATCTGGATCACTTATCAGGCAGCTTTTGAATATCAAAAAAATAGACTCGTAGTAATAAATGCGCAAAGAGAGGCTTATAAAGACATTCGGGAAACGTTAACTAAAAAGAAAGGCGAAATAGAAGCTAAACTTAACAGCTTTAAAAAGCATCCGTATTTACAAACAGCAGAATTAAAAAAACAAATTGAATCTGCTTTTGATTCTATAGGCCGTGATCTGGATAATCTTGAAGGCAAACATCCCGATTACTTAGATAATGACCCTATTTGGGAAAAGCTAAGTACTCTATTAGACGGAAAAGTTGGAGATGATTTTTCTAAGGATGATCTTGAAAAATTATATAGAGACGGAAAGAAGCGATATGATGAAAAAGTTCCTCCGGGGTATATGGATATGAAGGAAAAGCAAAATGAAGGCAATCGTTCCCTGTATGGAGATATAATTGTTTGGAAGCAGGTTATTGAAAAGGCTAAAACAGGTGGCGATTCTATTATACTTATAACAGATGACCTAAAAGAAGATTGGTGGTATAAGTTCAAAGGAAAAACAATTAGTCCAAGACCAGAACTTATCAAGGAATTTAAGGAAGAGACCAATAAGAGAATAAATATCTATCAGGCAGACAAGTTTCTTGAGATGGCCAATAAGAACCTGGCTCAACAAACAACAAAAGAAGCTATTCAGGAGATTAGAAATGTTCGCTTAGCCGATGAACGAGATATTGAAAAGGAAATAAGGGAATTGGAAATGTTGCTTGAAGATAATGGGGATGAAAATTTTAAAGAAAATGCGAGATTACTAGTGGCCAAGAAAGAAACATCTTTTGAGAAAGCAATAAGAATTTCGTCTGAAGAGCAAAACAAATAATTAAGCTAAAACTATGGAGCAATTTGAAAAGTCAATTGATGAATTACAAAATAAGCAGCCGGCATGGAATGCAAAGTCTATATTTTCCAAACTAATCCAAAAAGACCAATTAGTAGGGGATCTATACTCTATTAATTACGATGAAGGAAAAGTTTTAGTACATGATTTTCACAGACAAAAGGTTGGAGGAATTCCTAGTCTTAGTTTTCTAATTGCTACCCGAATTAATCCTGAGAACGAGATCGACTATAAAGATGAAGATGCTTCTATAATTCTTTTACGGGTTATGGATGCCGCACAAATCCCACAAGATAAAGAAGCCGAAAATATAAGGATAAATACCAGCCAACGCATTAGCGGTGAGGTTGATAAAAATTGGGATGGTGAAGACTCAATGGATTTGAATACAAGGCATGTGCTCAGCTTTTCAGGGGTTTCATGTAGAATTGTTGGAACCTTTTTCCTGGAAGAGGATGAAAATAAACCTCAGGATGGGCTCAAACTAAAATTCGGAAGTGATATTTCAAACTATTACTCAAATAAAGGGTTTAAAATTTTTAAACCAAATGCAGAAGCTCTGGAAGAAATTGTCAATTATTGCGACCCATTAAATCTTAAATCACATATAGAAAAATATGGGGAAACAGAACGTGTTAAATTAGGCTCAGTAAGATACGCCTCTACAAACAGAAAACACCAACAAGTAGACAATGTACCTGTATATATCTACCCAGCGGACCTATTATCACAGAAATCGGCCTTGTTTGGTATGACAAGAACAGGTAAGTCAAATACAACAAAAATTATAGCTAAATCTGTATTTGAGTTGCGCATTCCTGAAAAAAAAGAACATAATTCCCTTCGGATCGGACAA
This sequence comes from uncultured Flavipsychrobacter sp., assembly GCA_964464965.1. Classification (GTDB taxonomy): domain Bacteria; phylum Bacteroidota; class Bacteroidia; order Chitinophagales; family Chitinophagaceae; genus UBA5543. Next base: position 186,508 of record CAYXHM010000006.1, read on the forward strand.
ATTATATTTGACCCTAACGGAGAATATGCGAATGAAAATATTCAGGACAAAGACGATAAAAACAACCCGGATGCTTTAAAAAATATATGGCGGCAAGATATGAAACTCAAAAAAGAATCAGATGGTTTGAAAGTTAAATATCAAGCAGAAAAAGATCCTGAGAAAAAAAAGGCCATATGGGATAAAATTAAGGCAATAGCAGAATCAGAAGTTGTTACTTATGGAATCCTCAAACATCCAAAAGATCCGTTTAGAAGATTGATGAAAATTAATTTTTTTGAAGAAGGTAATCTCCAAATCGGAAAGGAAATCATTGATTTTAAAATCGCAGACCAATCCGCTCAATATTTTAAGAATTTTAAACAGATTGCTTTCAATAAGCCCGTTGAAAGTGATTATGAGAATCAAAGTGAATATCAAGGACAATTAAAAAGATATCAAAGACGAGTTCTAGTTTACAGAGCGCTACTGAATAAGGCTGGCTTTACACCGCCAAAGAGAACTGTAAATATAAGTGGTAGTTTTAGTGAAGATCTGAGAACGGCAATGATAAACCACGTTGACACTAGGGCTGTTAAAAAACAAGGTCTAATTAATGCGGCAGGTGCAACATTGGGTTTAAAGGATGTTACTTGGGATAGTTTATTTCCTGCATTTGAAGGGTTATTCCATTTTTTATCAACCGCAACTTTTAACACATTTAATCAGAATTACATAATTAATAGAGCAAATACTAATGATGACGACTCTACTGGTGAAGGCTGGGCAGAAGCAGAATTGGAAAGCTTGCTTGAAATGTTCAACTACTCTAAAGCCATAAATTTAATAGGAGGTGTTAACATTCAACACACTGTAGATGTAGGAACGGACTATGCAAATGATATCTACCAAGATTTACTTCAAGGCAAGCTTGTAATTGTAGACCAATCCAGTGGAGAGCCGGAATTAAATAAATCCTCTGCAACCCGAATCATGTGGCACATCTTTAAAGGCAATCAAAGTGCTTTTAGAAATGGAGAAGACAATATTCCTGAAATACTGGTTTATTTAGAAGAAGCTCATAACATTTTACCTGCAGGGAACGATCTGGACCTTTCTGATATTTGGGTACGAACAGCAAAAGAAGGCTCAAAATATAGAATAGGTATGGTGTATGCTACCCAGGAGATCAGTAGTATTCAAAAGAACATTCTGAAAAACACAGCTAACTGGTTTATCAGCCATTTAAATAATACCGATGAAACGAAAGAACTTAAAAAATACTATGATTTTGCAGACTTTGAACCTTCAATTAGGCGAGCCCAGGATAAAGGTTTTCTGCGAGTGAAAACTTTAAGCAACATGTTTGTGGTTCCTGTGCAGGTTGATAAGTTTGAGATAAAAAATAAGTAATTATGAGTGACAATAACTTTTTAAATGGCAAATCATACGAGCCACTTAGGCGATTGCTCTCTGATTCTAAAATTAGCGAACTGCAAACACAAATTAGGATTAACAAGGATATTGAAGATATAAATTGGAATGAGAAGACAATAAAATTAAGTGAGCTGGAACAGTCTTCTTGGCGACCAAAATTATTAATTGCAATTGATGGGGATTATAGCAAATCAATTATTCAGAACGGGTTTCCCGGAGCTGAAATCGGCTATATTACAGTATCTACAGTAGTAATTTTACTGGATAAGGTAAGAGAGTTAGAAAAGGAACAATTTATAGACCCCAAAAAGTTTAGGGAAACAGAGCAACCAACTTCTATTGATAGTCTTTTTGTAGGTTGTAATGTGGTTTTGCAGGGAGAAGATTCAGCAAAATCTTCGATGCGGAAAATATTGTTTGATGAGCTCAAAAAATTCCGGGTTTTCAATAATACAGAAACATTATTGGACACATATGAATATTTATTACAAGAAAGATCTGCAAACGGAAGGGCATCTAAATGCCCACATGACAACTGTGATGAGGATTATGAATTTAATATAGGGGAATATCAATGTAAAGCTTGTAATGGAAAATTATACTCTACGGATGCACTTAGACTCCATGAACTCCTTAGTTCTTCCGGCACAAGCGGTGAAATGTATGGTCAAATAAAAGAAACTTTTAAAAAGCTACAACTAATACACCTGCTAAGATCCTTCGAGCAGGAACCAAAATATTTTTCTTTATTGAGGGATATTGCTTTTTTTATTGAAGGGACACTGGCTGTTTTCAGTACAGCTTCCTGGCTTGCGAAACCAATAAGAACTGAATTAGAAAGATTAAATTCAAGGATTAACGAAGAATTTGGTTCAAGCCTTATCGTTTTAGGAATTGAAAGAAGTGGCAGTTTTGTGAATCATTTTTCTACTATAGATACGATGAAGAATGGTTCCGAACATAATTTCCCCAATCAATCCGTTTTTCTTCTAACTAATGAATACATCAAAAAGCATATTGTATTTAATGATTCCCCGACATATGTATATTTAGAAGACACCTCATTTGGTAGAAAGATCTTCTATAAAACTAAAGCTGGTCATAGAGTTGTTGCATCCATTGCAACATATAATCAATATCAATCCAATCCTGAAACGGCTTTTCCTGCTCAATTTCCAAGATTGATAGACGTACTTCAATTATTAGATAAGCTAGTATCAAATCGTTACGAAAATTCTGTTACACCACTGGCCTCAGCTCATTCCGAAGCAGCTATTCCATTGAACTTGGGAAAATCAATATTTGACAAAATCGCGAGAGAAATAAGAACCAATTCAACCAACAATGATTAAGATTGACGACATAGTGAAAGGACAGCAAACGGCTGAGTCACGTTGGGCAAAATTTGGGCCTTATTATGCTATGTTTCCAATAGATTTTGCTTTCAAAGTAGTAAAAAAATACTCACGAAAGGGAGATTTCATTATTGATCCCTTTGCGGGAAGAGGGTCCAGTATTTTTGCCGGGGGAGTACTTGAACGACATAGCCTAGGAATAGAAATCAATCCTGTTGGATGGCTGTATGGTTCTACCAAGCTAAATCCGGCAGAACAACAATCGGTTCTAAATAGATTAGATTCTGTTTATAAATTAAGAAACCGTTATACCCAATCAATAGAAAAACTTCCTGAGTTTTACAGGTTTTGTTACTGTGACGAAGTGCTTAAGTTTTTGTTAGCGGCAAGAAAAAATTTGAAGTGGCAATCCAACCCAATTGATGCCACTTTAATGTCTATTGTTATAGTCTATTTGCATGGAAAACTGGGAGAAGGGTTATCTAACCAAATGAGAATGACTAAGGCTATGGGGATGAACTATTCCATAGAATGGTGGAAAGAAAAAGGCTATTTATCTCCTCCTGAAATAAACCCGTTAGAATTTATTACAAAAAAAATTGAGTGGCGATATAAAAAAGGGACGCCAAAAATTGCTGATAGCTCTATCTTGTTTGGAGATAGTTCAGATGAATTAGAAAAAATTACACAAAGAGCAAAAGATGCTGAAATAAAGTTTTCTCTATTGTTCACCTCACCTCCTTATTGGTCAATAACGGACTATTATGCTGATCAATGGTTGAGATTATGGATGTTAGGCGAACCAGCAATTCCTAAATCAAATGCACACAAGCATAAGGGCAGATTTGGTTCTAAGGTAGAATACTATACCCTTTTAGACAATATTTTTGGTTATTGCTCACAAATTATGGATCCCGAACGTAGCACAATATATGTCAGAACAGATATAAGAGAATATACGTTTAATACCACATTGGAGATATTAAAAAAGCATTTCCCATTACATGCTATAGCTATAAAAAAACAGCCTTTTAAAAAGAAGACACAAACACAGCTTCATGGCAATTCCTCCAAAGAAAATGGTGAAGTGGATATAATATTGACTAAAAGATGAAAGCTTATCCATTTATTGGATCTTCTACTAATAGAACTTGAATTATAGGTCTGTATTAAATATGATATTAAGATAACTGTTAAAATATTCTAAGTACGAGAGAACTTTCTACAATAACCTTTTTATGTAAATGTATGCAAGAACCTTACTACATTGAAAATACCATTCAAAAACTTATAGAAGGAACAAAAAATAAATACGAAGGTAGAGAAACTGAATTTAACAAAATCATAGATGAAAAGCTACCTACCGCAATTGAGAATATAGCAAAAAGCACTTTAGAAGAAATTTATAACTACTGTATTAGTGATAATAGTGATTTAAAAAATCGTGAAAAAGAAATCTATAATAAAATATCTAGTAATTATAAAGTTGGTATAAGGCTTTTTGAAGGTTTTATGGAGCTTAATGCACAAATTAGCTCAATGACTTACAAAAAATATTTTAAGCTCTTCGACACATTTGACGATCATATTAAACTCGATACATTAATCGCTATACATGTCAGAGCTTGTCAAGTCGCAAATGAAATTTTAGTTTTAATTAGAAATGGCTATGCTGACGGAGCTCATGCAAGATGGCGAACACTCCATGAATTATCTGTAACATTTTTATATTTATATGATTCCGATTATGAAGTCATACACATGTACAATGATTATGAAATAATTGAGAAATATAAAAAGGCAAAGGAATACAAAGCTTGTGAAAATAGTCTTGACCTAGAGAAGCTTGAAGATGAAGAATGGGAAGAATTATCGGAAAAAAGAGATGCAATTATCGAAAAATATGGTAAAGATTTTTCTGAAGGTTATGGATGGACGATGAATGACCTTCCAAAAGGCAAAAGAAATTTCAGAGAACTTGAAAGACATGTTGGAATAGAAAAATTAAGAATTATCTATTCATGGGCAAACGAAAGTGTTCATGCTGGTGTGTCAGGCATTAAAGACAAGCTAAGTCTCAGAGAAGAAGAATCATATCATTTCTTAACGGGGTCTAATGATTGCGGATTTTTAGATCCGGTTCAATATACTTCATACTCATTATGTCAAATGAGCGAAGTTTTATTGGACATGGAAGATTCTGTACTTCATAAGATCTTTGATGAATTATTATTTTATTTTCAGAATGAAATAGTATTAGAATTCAACAAGGTTGAAGAGCCGGGGTTGTGATATTTCATAAATTGAAGAAGCTTAAAATTCAGAAGATTATTAAGACTATAATTTCTTTTTGATATTGGTGGAAAGACTATAATTACGTATAGCTTGCAAAGCTTCAAAGAATTCGGCATTCCGCCTGTCCTCATACTTAAGGAAACGCAATATTAATGCTGTTCCCTTTTTTTATGCCAATAAAAAAGCACAACAGATGGAATAATGGATCTGCGGCTTTTGCTAACAGATAAACAGGTGACTCCGCTATATATCTATTTAAATTTGCTTTTCATTGATAGGTCATACTATGAAATATTAGAGAGAATTAGCACTGGATATTATAATATTTATTACATTCCCCACCTAATTCACCATAATCTTTTACAGATGCTTGATTTTTTTCTTGACGACTTATTTAATATTGAGTGTGATATGATCGTAGTTCCTATTTCTACGGTAGGGACCATGTCTCAATCTTTCCATTTTGGTGTTCGTAAGATATCATCACATTTGGCGCCTTTGAAAGCGAAATACAATCTGGGTGAAGTTGAAATTCAGCCTACTAAACATTATCCGGTAAAGTATATTGTGTTTGCATGTGTAGTGGAAGATTCTTCAAGTTCTTACGGTACAATTCGGCAGATCGGGAAAAAGTTGGGCAAAGAATTACAGGTAATTAAGGATGTACGAACGATTGCCACCCCAATAATTGGCACCGGCGCAGGAGGTCTTAATCATTTTGCGAGCAGAAATATTCTCCTTAATGCATTTTATGAAACCGCACCGAATTCCATATCGTTTAATTTTTGTACTTCTGATAAAAGTGTTTATGATTCTTTTGACGGATATTCATTAGATATTGATACTTCAAGTGGTAAACTCGTGTTCGAAGCAGAATTAGGGCGGGTACTCGAAATTGATTATATACAAAGTCTGATGTATGACAAGGACTATTATTATGAATTGGCCTTGCAAAAATATTTTGAATTTAGAAATTTCGAGGCACCACATGAATCTTTTTATTATGAAATTGAAAACGCCTGTAAAAAATCTAAACCCAACTATAAGGAATTCCTCTCGCTCTTTGACGAATCATCAGAGGAGTATAAGTTTTTACAGTTATGTGGTGAACTGATTGCCTATATAGATTATCGAGCATATCGGAAAAATTTATGGAACAAGTATCCAGATAAACGTACTTTGGCACACTCAGCTGTGAGACAAAGTAATTGGCTTTTAAATCTGATCAAATTAAAATTGACGGGTAGTTTTAATAGTTTGAGCACAAGTATAAAAAACGCATTATTATATTTCGAGAAACCCGAAACGAATTTAACTATGTTATCTGTGAAACATAGGGAACAGGTATTTCTTGAGCTTCTGCATGTTAAATATGAGGGCGAGAAATCGATAATCCACTTACTCAACTTTTTTAGTAATCACAAAGTAAGCAGTAAAAATAGGATGAATTTCGGTGCGCTTTGCAGTAGAATCTTGTATACTCCGGCAATTAAATCAATTTGGTTTGAAGAAGTGCGGTTTACTATAGCAGGCCGAAGGAATGATGAATTGTTAAACCCCATAGATTTGACAATGGCCATCCATCGCATTTCAGAGAATTTAAAAACAAAATCCCCAAGGCTTGATTTGGGAAATTGCGGTTTAAGAGATTTGAACACCATCCCGGAACTTTTTGAGTGCACTCACTTAGAAGAATTGATTCTAAGCAATGAATGGGCGGAATATGAAAATGGAAAATGGAGGAAAAAGAGTAGCAACAATAAAGGGAAACGCAATTCTCTACATGCGATCCCTGATATAATCGGAGAACTAATCAACCTCAAACGTCTCACTTGTGGCGGCGACTGGAATGACAGGAAATCATCATGGAATCGGTGGTCCATCAAAAACTTGTCGGCAATCATTCGACTACAAAAGCTCGAATATTTAAATGTAAGCAACAACATGCTTACAACGATCAAAGGATTGAATCAACTTAAAAAGTTAACGGTTGCGCACTTAAACAATAACGAAATTTCAGTTGTTGAATCTCTTACAGATGTCGAGTATTTAGAGGAACTCTATTTAAGCAACAATAATATTCGAACGGTTATATTTCTCCAACCTCTGAAAAATATAAAGACCATTGACCTCCATCAAAATGATATCCGCGATCTAAGACCCTTAGAAGAACTCATCTTTAAAATTGGCATTGAAAACAGTAAATGGAAAATCGATACACTAAATATTGCTCAAAATCCACTTGAATATCCTGCACTTAATATTGTTAATCTTGGCAAAGAGGCTGTGTTAAGTACGTTACAGGACATCAAGAAATTGGGCCGATACATTAATAAAGATATCAAAGTCATTCTTGTAGGGAATAGTGAGGCGGGTAAATCCACACTTGTTAAATATCTTGATGCCGAAAAAGACTTAGATAAAAAACATGGCGCAACGCTGTGGATGGCTGAAAAGACAATAAAAAGCAAGTATAAAATTGAACTTCTTGGAGACACCTGCACGCTTCATTTATTTGACTTTGGCGGACATGACTATTATCACGACACCCATCAGCTTTTTTACAGCTCAAACACAATCTATATTCTTTTATGGGATGCAAAAACAAATGGACTGGCAATAAGAAACTGCGTTCAAGAGGATGAACAAGGTAAGCCGGTCGATGTTGAAGTACAGGATTATCCTGTGAAATATTGGCTTGAATCGGTCAAACATTATATACAGGATATTGAGGCAGACAATTTTGAATTTGATATTCAACGGGAGAAGACTTATAATAGCTCTCTTTTGATGATCCAAAACAAGGTAGGTAAAGTCGACCATCTGGTTCAGCTGAACAATGCATACTACACAGAACATTTCCCCTTCATCTATGACATGATCAATATTTCAATTATTGATCCAAGTAGAAACTTACCACATTTCGATTCAATCTTTGGAGAAATGCTTAATAATATGAGTATTATAGGAGCATCATTACCTAAATATTATGAAACTATTAAAAACGCCATTGGTATTTATCAAGGGGCTGAAATCTTGAACATAGGCCATTTTTTAAGCTTTTGTAATAGCTTGCTGAGAACCCATATTGATATTTCCCAATGCCGTATTATGTGTAGATATCTGGAACAGATTGGAGTTGTTCTTTACAGCTCTAATACGCAAGAAGAAAAGGTATACCTTAAAAAGGAAAACATTATAAAGAGTATACATCAAGTGTTATCTGACTTAGTTGATAAGAAAGGAGAGTTCGACTTGGCCTACGTTTCTGGTAAGCTCGAAAAATCTAGCGAAGCTGGGGATCTGATTGCTATTATGAAGTCGTTTAAAATGATTTTCTCTCATCCTTACCAAGATATTTATATTGCGCCTTTATATCTTCCCAAATTGCCAGAAGGTAAGGTTAAATTGTTCCTTAATGACAAGCTAAAACCTTATCGTAGGTTTGAGTATTCTGGATTCATACATAAAAATGTCGTGCTTAGTGTATTTGACAAATACACTAAAATGATTGCACAAGAAAAGCGATCTCCACAGGATGATCTATTTTACTACTGGAAAGACGCATTAATTGTCAAGAAGCCATCATCGGACGAAATTGTAATGATTAAATTTCATTTAGGAAATAACGAAGGCAATGCCTGTATTGATGTATTTGACATGTCTGGAGGTGAAAAAAATCATCATGTATTCCTTAAAGAAGTTATCTCCTTTATTAAAGAGGTAAATCAAGGGTATCCTTTGGAAGAAATGGTTACCATTGATGGAGTGCATTATATTTCAATTGAAATTCTAAACCAAAATGCCCGCATTGGTAAATGGATATTTTCAGAACGAAAACAGGCAGATTATACCAAACCAAGGGAGGCGGAACTATATTTTGAACTCAAAAATTATAAAATGTATTTAACAGAAGATGTAAAAAAGAAGAAAGTTGTGATTTCTTATTCTAAATTTGATCTTGACCAAGTCAACCTTTTTACCAGATATCTAAGACCTCTTGTTGACCGAAACCTCATAGATGTTCCTTGGTGTTGTGAAGAGCTGCTCCCAGGAGAGATTTGGGATGAAAAGATTAAAACAAAATTTGATGAAGCGGATATTGTGTTTTTTATGGTCAGCGCAGATTTTTTCAGCACACAATATATATTAGATTACGAGATTAAAGGAGCAATCGACAGATATGATAATGATAAAAATTCCGTCAAAATTATACCGATCATTCTTAAGTATTATGACTGGGGCAGAATTGGAAAATATGACTTGCAACGCTTTTCCGCATTGCCTTTTAAAGGAAAACCAGTCAGTGACTTTGGCAACTCCGATATTGTTTGGCATGCCATATCCACATCGGTTAGGATGATGATTGAAAAAGATCTCGACCCTGTCAATATTGGCTCAGTTAACCGTGAAATACAAGGAATTTTCGAACGTCAGGTATCGGGAAAACTGGATAATAACTCATAATTAAGCTTGATTTCCCACATTTGGAGCCAAGCCGTTCAAAGTAATCCTCAGGTTCATTTAGCTCTACCTAATCCGAAGGCAGTTCTAGATCGAGATAATGTTTTGATTAAATCGATTCTAGCTTGTTTCTTCAGTACCATTGAATCCTATGATAGCTTCACAGTCCTCAAAAAAGTTCGACCTTTCGCGTGTTTCCTCTACAACCTTTACTACAATAGAATAAAAGATAATTCTAAAATTCTGTTTATATTATTTTCCGTAGATATTGGAATGCCGGTAAGCCTGAGAATTTATCAATTGTACCAACCGGCTTTGCTGATAGTGTTTGTTCTGCAACTCGCAGGGAGGGTTTATTATTTGCATCGACAATCGCCTCAACATAAAATGTCGTTATTCCAGCACTTTGATATCCATTCCGCATCTCAGAAATCGCCATTTCAATAATTTTTTTTGCCTGACCTTTATTACGAAATTCTTCCGCAACTGCATAACCAATTTGGAAGCAGGGAGTTTGTTCTATTGGTTCGCAAAGAACAAAGTTAACAAATGCGGTAACAGTTTTACTTTCCAATCTAACGTAAGTAATTCTGAATTTTCCATCTTCTGGATTGTCTAAATAAACAAAGAGGTCTGGATTAAGGTCTCCTGGCTGAAGTTGAATATTTCCACGCAAAAGTTCTTTTTGAAACGAATGCATTGCATTTATCGGGTTGATCATATCAGTTATTGGCTTACCAAATATAATGAAATTATCAGATTTAATAATGCAGGAAATTGTAACAGACTTAATTCCCCCTCCGATATTCCAAGCTTGAGATACTGCTTCTCAGTGTTCCCTGAAATTTTCTTTGTATAACTCCGGTAAAGGGTCGGACTGCCAGAAACCTTTACTTTCAATATCCATAATGGTCAAACGTCCTGTATCACCTGCTCCAGTATCAATGTTGATGATATTGTATTTCTTGATTGGTTGTTCTTTCCCCCAACGTTTAGTAGGGGTGTGGCTGATATAAATTTCCTTAAACTTCGTTGTTATTTCGAATATCCTCAATTCCAACTTTCGAGTTGTGTTCCATAGCATCTTGCCACAATTCTCTATTCCAATAATATTCCGCGTCCCTTTGTCCAATGAATGGAATATTACGATCAAATCCGCCATGTACGAAACACCGATTTTTATCATCAATATGATGAGGCAGTTGACTATTAAAAAATTTCTTGTGGGTAAGCGGAATATCCGCGGAGCCAAGAGAGGTTTTAAATCCGCTTCCTGTCGCGAAATAGCCTCCATTCTTACCCGAATGTTCTAAATATGAGATTAATGTTCCTTTGCCACCGTATGTCCAGTAGTAAGGATGAAAATCTATTTCAATAAACTCCCGTAGCCATTCATCATGATTACCTTTTATAGGGATAAGGTTTATTATTCTCAATAATTCTTCCACACACTCATATACCTGGTCATAGCCATCAGCAACATCACCAAGCTGAATTAGTTTATCATGCTTATAATCAAAATTTGACCTTTCCAGGCATTGTTTCAACGCCTTATAAGCCCCATGAATATCACCCATTACAAATGTTTTCATTTCATTAATCAGTTAATGGTTCATCCATATTGTACTTGCTAATATGCTAAGTATACTTCAATAAATGAGAATATACTTAGCATTAAAAGAACATTAGCAAACCAGTTTTTCCCTTAGTAAAGTCATGTCTAAAGCAATCTTCACATCCACAATCTTTGCATAATGCTGTGTTTGCTTTAAAGATTTATGACCAAGCATTTTTGAGACAGTTTCAATTGGCACACCGTTACCTAATGTGACAGTGGTCGCAAATGTGTGCCGCGCAATATGGAATGTTAGTTTCTTAGTTATACCACAAACGTCAGCAATCTCTTTGAGGTAGGAATTCATTTTTTGATTTGATAAAATTGGCAGCGCATATCCTTGGAGAATACATCTTGGATGGTCTTTATATCGTTCAATGATTTCCAGGGCCTTAGGAAGTAATGGTACTCTTGTAGGTGTTTCGGTCTTTTGCCTTATAGTTGTTACCCATAGTTCATTGTCAAAACCTTTTATTAATCCGGATTGCCTAAGATTACACACATCTATATAGGCAAGGCCTGTATAACAGCTAAACAGAAATATGTCTCTTACAAGTGCTAACCGTTCGATATTGAACACCTTAGCACTCATTCTTTCAAGGTCTTCTTTAGACAGTGGTACAATCTGAACATATTTCCTCGGTAATTTGAAACCTATAAATGGGTCTCTTTGTAACCAACCTTTAAGGATGCAATCGGTGACAATCTTTTTAAGGTTTGAAATGTACTTGAGTACAGAGTTCTGATTACAATTCCGGACAGTTTTTAACCAATATGAATAATCTGAGATAAACTCATAATTCAAATCTTGAATAGAAATATCATCTTTATTATACTTCCATTGCAAAAACAACCGTGTTTGAGTTAACGTCGTTCTATACCTTTTTAAAGTAGCAAGTGCAAATTCTTTTCCTATTAAGGATTCCATTCTTTCATTGTGGATAGAAAGAAGATGGAGCAACATCTTTTGCTCATCACCTTTGCCGGTTAGTGCTTTTTTTATCGCATCTGATGAAATTGCTTTACCTGCCAGCATTAGCTGACTCTTGGCGCTATATACCTGTCCGGTGAATACTTCCAGGTAAGCATTCAATTTTAATGCATCCTCTTTATTACCTTTTGCACGGCCTGTTCTCTGGTCCCATTTAGAGACATTCCATATTCTCTTGGTGGAAATTTCCTTAGCAATACCGTCTACCGTTATACGCAGATAGACATATCGCTCATCACTTTTCTGATTTTTGGGCTGTTTCAAAAAGAAAAATAACCCGAAACTGTTTTCAATCATAACCAACTTTTTTAAGTTTTTAAAGTTGGAAATGCCGAATGTTCTCTACAAGATGTACATTAGATGTAACACTTATGATTATCAATTACTTACGACAATTAGCTTGCGTCTTTTCTGTTAAATTATAGACGCTACTAATCACGCTAGTAAACATTGTGCATTTTTGAAAAATTTGGCTATTTCAGGGTAATAAAAAAGCCTGCAAATCCAAAGATTGCAGGCTTTTAAAAGCTTTGTCGCTAATTTTTGTAGCCTCGACAGGAATCGAACCTGTATCTAAAGTTTAGGAAACTTCTATTCTATCCATTGAACTACGAGGCCATATTTCGCAGGCGGCAAAGGTAATAAATTGTTCTAAAAAAATCATTATGAAATAAAAGAGCTTATTTTCTCTTAATGTAATATTTTAGTGGCCGGATTTAAGAGCACTTTTGGGTGTTGTCCCGGATATGTATTTTATTAAAAGGGTTATATAGCATTGCAGTATAAATTCTATCGCCAGGTATTGGTTGTATTTTTTATTTTATTCCTGTCCTTTTCCTGCAAAACCAGGCATACAACATCCATATCTGCTACTACATCTTTTGTCGATTCTATATTGGATGAAATGTCATATAGAAGATATGCATATGGCCTTGATGCTACCGTGCGTTATATAGATACACTCCGCGAAAAATTTCAGGATACTTCTGTCATGTCCCTGTACAATTTCTATTGGTTGTATTATGATACTTACCTGCGGGGTATGCATCAGAATGATGCGATAAGTTACGTAGATAGTATGCTGTCGTTATTGGAAAACACACAAAATACAAACAGGTATTATAAAAGGTATATTGAAGCTAATTATTATAAGGCCGATATTTTACTGGCACAAAAAAGATACAATGAATCATACCAATATTATTATAACGCTCTACAGTATGCTGAAAAATATAATGATACCTGCCAAAGTTCGTATTACTATTTCAGGGTGGGGCTTGTCATGTATTACAGCAGGCAATATGTAGCAGCACGCAGGTATTTTTATAACTCGTTTACACGGACAAAAAGCTGCCAGGCAGATTTCAGTTATTTTTTCAGGCAGCAACAATTACTGAATAATATTGGCCTGTGTTATTCTAAAAACGGGCAATATGACAGTGCTGCAATTTATTACAACAAAGCTTTAGAATTCATACAAACTGGATACAGCCTTTTCCCTGCAGTTAAGCACAATGTGCTTAAAATGGCTGGTGGTGTAGTGCTGGGCAACCTTGGAGAAACCTATGTACATAATGGCCACTACGATAGCGCTGAAGCTGTGTATAATGAGAGTATAAGAATAAACAGCGCTTATTCATTTGACAATATTGATGCACAGCTAACACGCGTTAAGCTGGCAGGGCTTTACTTTGTTACAGAAAGAGAGCAAGAGGGTATTGAGCTGATGAATGAGGTAAAGTATATAAATGATACATTGCCTGATAAGAATGTAATGCTGCGGTGGAATAAAGCCATGTGGGATTATTGGGATAGTAAAAAACAACCGGCCAAAGCATACCCTTATGTAATAGCATATCACAAACTGAACGAGGAGTTAAGCTCATTTCGTGAAATGCACTCGATGGTTGACATTGAAAGTAGGGTAAACAATCTTAAAGACAAGCTCACAATAATTACCCTGGAAGAACAGGAAGGGCTAAACAAGCAGTACCTCTTTATTGCAATATTTATTTGCCTGCTGGCTGTTATAATTGCTGTGCTTGTTGTGCAGTATCTGCGCAAGTCCAGGAGGCATGTTGTTGTGCTCAAAAACCTTAATGAACATATCAATGTTCAAAAAACTAAACTGAGCACTGCCTTTGCAGACCTTGCAGAGGCTGACAACGAAAAAGACAGGATACTCAAGGCTGTTTCTCATGATATGCGCAGTCCTATTAATTCTTCTTTGGCATTAATAGATATATTAAGCGCAGGCGATAATAATCTGAGTGATGAACAAAAAGAGTTTATATCCCTGATAAAAAAGTCTAACGAGCATGCGTTAAACCTCACAAAAGACCTGCTGGAAGTAGCTACGCTCAATAGTGAAAAGATGGAGAAAGCTGCAGTGAATATTACTGCTGTAATAGAAGAGCGGGTAAAATTACTAACCTATAAAGCTGCTGAAAAATCACAAACAATTACTTTCAGCGCGCCAGCAGATATAATAGCTATCGCTAACGAAGAGAAGTTGTTACGGGTATTGAACAACCTGGTGAACAATGCCATTAAATTCAGCCCTGTAAAAGGTGTCATACATGTTGAGCTATCTGTTGGGGCAGATACGTTTACCTTAAAAGTACTGGACAATGGTATAGGCATACCTGACAAACTAAAGGGCGATGTTTTTGATATCTTCTCTGAGGCAAAACGGTTTGGTACATCTGGCGAACAGCCCTTTGGGCTGGGGCTGTCTATCTGCAAACAAATAGTAGAAGCACATAAAGGCAAAATATGGCTTGAAAGTGTGGAAGGTAGCGGAACTACATTTTTTGTAGAGATGCCTTTACATTAATTTATTTCCATTCAAGGGTTTCAAGCATGTGCGTTATATCCTGCTTCAGGTAGTCATTTAATGGTTGCAAGGAATCTGCATTTGGTGTAGCCTCAAAATATAGCGATCCTCTTATATAGTGCCTGGCAGAATCAGTTGCGTAAAATTGGTATGCAGATGCAGCATCACCCGCTACGTTAAAGATAGCAGTATAAACTTTCCTGTTTCCGTCGTTAAAGTAAAAATCCTGTATGTAGTCAGCTTTTTTGTCATGTACTGTATAGGTCATCTGGTAGAAATCCTCATTCAGTTTCAATAGCGATTCGCTTCCTTGCATGGGTTTATAGCTGATGTAAATCTTGCCGCCAATAGTAGGGAAGTCTATATTCAGCCAATATGGGTTCTCCGGTTTGTCTCCAAAAAACCTGGGATTGGTAACTATGTTGCTATACACAGGGTATTGAAATTTGTAAGGGAAACCCGCGCTGTCAAATAATTTGTATTCTCTTTCTTTAGGCAGCTCAATATGATAATAGCCCCTTGGTTTTGGGGTGTATACTTCAGGTTTGCAAGATGTCAGCAATATAGGCAAGAACAGGAAAGCAACACAGTATTTCATAATCCTTCAAAACTAATGCGATTTTTGATAATCATGCAAAAGATGTTTTTAATTATCTTTAGCCTATGGGCAAAGCACTGGCAAATTTAAAAAAGGTAGCTGTTTTATTAGCATTACTGACGGTAGCGGGCCTCGTGGCCGACTATATGATTGATAAGAATAATTTCCCGGCAGAATATACTTTGTTCCCTTTATGCCTGTTTATCATTACATTATTGGTTATGTTGGTGATATGGCTTTTTCGCACACTGATACAAAAAGACAGGTAATAAAACAGGCTGCCCATGGCAGCCTGTTTTATTATTTATAATAGCTCTTAATTATTATCCTACAGATACTTCTGCCCTCATTAGTTCAGGCGGGAAAGTAGCAGGGTATTGCTTTGCTTCCAGCTTCGCACGTACATCTGTAAAGGCTTTCAGCGTCAGGTCTATATCCTCGTCTGTATGTACAGCAGTAGGTATAAGCCTCAGCATGATGATACCTTTTGGTACAATCGGGTACAACACTACAGAGCAGAAGATATGATAGTTCTCACGCAGGTCAAATATCAGCTGCGTAGTTTCGTGCAGGGTCAGGTCGCCATGCAGGAAAACCGGTGTAACAGGGGTATTGGTTTTACCTATGTCGAATCCTTTTTCCTTCAGTCCGCTTTGCAAGCGGCGCACATTATGCCAAAGCTTCTCTTTAAACTCAGGATGCTTGATGATCATCTCAAGCCTTTTCATATTGCCCAGTACCAGTGGCAACGGCATAGATTTTGCAAATATCTGTGAGCGCATATTGTAGCGCATGTACTTCAGTATCTTGGGGTCGCCGGCTATAAAACCGCCAATGCTGGCCATAGATTTTGCAAATGTAGAGAAGTAAATATCTATACCATCTATGCAGTTTTGTTCTTCACCCACACCTGATCCTTTTTTACCGATGGTGCCAAAGCCATGTGCATCATCAACAAACAGGCGGAAGTCGTATTTTTCTTTCAGTTTAATGATGTCTGCTACTTTGCCCTGGTTGCCGGACATACCAAATACGCCCTCTGTTATCACCAATATACCACCGCCAAACTGGTCGGCCAATACTTTGGCACGTGCCAGTTGTTTTTCACAATCAGCCACGTCGTTGTGTTTAAACACGAAACGCTTTCCTGCGTGCAGGCGTACACCATCTAATATACATGCGTGAGATTCTGCGTCGTACACAATTACGTCGTGGCGTCCGCACAATACATCTATGGCAGATACCATGCCCTGGTAGCCGTAGTTCAGCAACATAGCATCGGGTTTGCCAACGAAGTCTGCCAGTTGTTTTTCAAATAGTTCGTGATAATCTGTATTGCCACTCATCATACGTGCACCCATAGGTGTAGCCATACCATACTTTTGTGCAGCTTCTGCATCTGCCGCCCTTACTTCAGGATGGTTAGCCAGCCCTAAATAGTTGTTCAGGCTCCATACTATCACATCTTTCCCTCTGAATTTCATGTGGTTGCCTATTTCACCTTCCAGCTTAGGGAAGGAAAAATATCCAGGCACCTGGTCTGCATGGTCGCCAATAGGGCCCAGCTTGTTCTCAAATTTGGCAAAAATATCCATATCTCTGTTTCTGTTATTTAATAACTACGCTTAAAAAATATGCGCAAAATTAATGAAAAAATTATTGGTTCATAGTGCTTTATCTACATACTAATTACCAATTTTACCATGCCATAATTATAGTATATGAAAAATATTTTTATTTATATATGTATTTTATCAAACATATCTGTGCTTAAAGCACAGGATAATACTGCTTTAAACCGCCCAAAGCTGGTTGTAGGTATCGTGGTTGACCAGATGCGCTGGGATTATTTATACCGGTATTACGAGCGGTATGGCAATGATGGATTGAAAAAAATAATGCGTGAGGGCTATAATTGCCAGAACACCATGATAAATTATGTTCCGTCCTTTACAGCACCCGGGCACGCTACTATATATACAGGCAGTGTCCCTGCAATACATGGCATTGCAGGTAACGATTGGCCTGAACAACCTGGTGGAAAAATGATTTACTGTACAGATGATAACACTGTTAGCGGGGTGGGAGGTAGTGTAAAAGCAGGTAAAATGAGCCCTGTAAATATGTTGAGTACAACTATTACAGACGAATTAAGGATAGCTACTAAACGAAAGGGTAAAGTGTTTGGCATCGGCATTAAAGACAGGGGCAGCATTCTGCCGGCCGGGCATAGTGCAAATGGTGCTTTCTGGTTTGACGACAGTACCGGGAATTTTATGACCAGCAGTTACTATATGAATGCACTACCCCAATGGCTGCAACGTTTCAACGGCAAAAGATGGGCAGATACATTGATTGCACAGTCGTGGGGCTTACTATACCCTTTACAATCATATACTAATAGTACTGTCGATGATATGCCACATGCAGAGGGGCTTTTAAAAGGTGAAACTAAACCGGTATTTCCGCACCAGGTGTATAAAGGCGCTGCAAAAGGATATTATGGACTACGGTATATGCCCGCAGGAAATACCATTACATTCAAGGCGGCGAAGGCCTGTATAAAAGGTGAAGAATTAGGCAAGGATGATTTTACTGATTTTCTATGCATTACTTTATCTACTACAGATTATGCCGGGCATAACTATGGGCCAGATGCTGTAGAAATGGAAGATATGTACCTGCGTTTTGACAAAGAACTGGCCATGTTCTTATCTTATCTTGACAAGCGTGTAGGTGCAAATAATTATACAGTATTCCTGACGGCTGACCATGGCGCGGCACATAATGCTGAGTATATGTCAGAGCTAAGTATTCCTGCCGGTAGTGAAACACAGGCTCAGGCAACTGGCAGGCTGAATGAATATCTGCAGGTGATGACAGGGAAGGATTCTCTCGTGCAGACACTATATAACTACCAGGTATTTCTTAATCAGAAATTGCTGCAGCAAACAGGAGTTGATAAAGAAGCAGTAAAGCGGCATATCACATCATGGTTGAAAATGCAGGCCGGGGTTGCTTTTGTTATAGACCTGGACCACCTGGCCGATGCAGTGGTGCCGGAGCCCATACGTACTATGATAGTAAATGGCTATTATCCTGGCCGTAGCGGCAGTATTCAAATTATTATGAAGCCCGGCTGGTACAGTGGCTATAGCAAAACAGGTACAACCCATGGAACTTGGAATCCCTACGATGCCCATATACCGCTATTGTGGTATGGACATGGCATACCCCAGGGCGAAACATACCGCTCGGTATATATGACTGATATAGCCCCAACGCTTGCTGCTTTGCTGCATATACAGATGCCCAATGGCTGTACCGGGCAGGTAATTACAGAGATATTAAAGCGGGATTAGCGGTGGTAGGGTGTTTAACATTTGTTTTACAACGCTCAATAATCTTATGTAAATCAATATTGTTGCTATCGCTTTATGACAGGAGGCGAGTAATTTTTTTTCATAGTGCTGAACTTTTTTCTGTTGCCGATGTTCTATCAGCAACAAAAGCACATAGTTATGAGGAAGTATAATTCATTGAAAGTATTGGCAATAGCATTTGCGCTACCTGTATTATTTGGTTCTTGCAAAAGAGATTTTATCTGTACCTGCACCTACACAACAGCAATAGGTGGAGAAAATACTGAAAAATATACTCTTGAAGACCAGACAAGGCCGGACGCAATTGACAATTGTGAGAATTATGAAAAGAATACAAACTGGCTTACTTCAAATTGTAACCTGTAAGTAAGCTGAATATAGAGTATAGGCGTTTAGTTAAATGCCTATACTTTTTTATTCTATTTTAGCCTGATAATAATAGCGCCATTTGTCGCATAGTTACTTTCTACATCAGCTACAAAACTTGTTCTCGGGGTAATAATACTCATTCTTGCTGTACAGGGCGGCATTGAGCCATAGCTTTCGGCTTTCATTCTTATTACAGATTCCGGATTGTTTTTACTAAGTGTTGTAAGTATCACCAGTGGGTTATGTGATATGGTTTGTTTATGCAGTACCAATTCATCATTAATATATACAGACACCATATCATTATCTATGCGGGCGTTGTCTGTTATCTCAATAGTTATTGAGTCCGCATCTGCACTATCTATTTCTATGACCTTTACTATTTTTAAAGGTCTGTCTATATGTACCGTTTTATAAGCTATTGTATCCACGCGTTTCTTGTCTGTTGTGCTTGCGTCCTGTAATGTTTCCTTAACGATGTCTCTTTTTCGGGGTATTGGTTTCTCCAGCCATACTTTTGTGGCCATTAATTGCAGGGTGCCGTCATTCTGTTTCCATTTTCCCTCAAGTCGCATTATTGTGTCATTTGCTATAAGTTTCATAGTATAATTGCCCATAACATTGGTGCCCAGGAAGCTGTTTTTTACAGCTATCTCTTTATCTTCAGAAAAGTATATAGTAGAGTCAGGTATGCTGAACCATCCATTAATTTCATAGTGTTCATATTTGTCTTTGCTGTAGTATAAATGAGACGAGCCCTTGATAAGAGTATCGTTATATAACTCAATATCGACCTCCAGCTTTTCTATACTTTGCGACAAAAGGCTTTTGCCATAATTCCCCCTCCATGTGCCCGATATATCCTGGCCATGGACAATGCTACATAGAATAAGAAGTGTTGATAATATATATAACCTGTACATGTATTACACATATTTCAATGAAGGTAGGTAAACCTACTCCATCAGGTTCATAGTGAAATCTTAAAATAGTCTGCCAGATAATGCACCGTTACCTGCGATATTTAATCGATAATAAATGTTTAGGGCTTTTACCTTCAGGTTTATCATTCTATTTTCGTGTATACATACAAATAGTTTTCGGTCTTTCAGTTTATGAATGTTTCTGAGCGTACCCTTGTGCAAAGGGTAGAGGATAATATTGCAAGTATAGCATCTGTCATGGAAATAATGCCTGGTGTTGTTATTATACATGACCTACGTACATCCGGCGTAGTTTACATGAGCCCTGCCGGACTCCGTCGGCTTAATGTAACATTGCAGGAATTGCAGGATATGGGTGCTGACTATTACAGCCGTTTTTTTAATGAAGATGATGCGACCGATTATGTACCTAAAGTGCTGGGTATGCTGGAGCGCAATAACGATGAAGAGACAGTATCCTTTTTTCACCAGATAAGAGCGCATGAAAACGAAGCCTGGCAATGGCATGTATGCGGTATCCGGATTTTTATGCGTGACGATGATGGAGCACCAATACTTACTATGACGGTAGCGACACCGATAGATAGGCAGCATTATTACATCTCAAAAATAGAGCGGATGCTGGAGGAGAAAATAACAGCAAACAAGAATGCACGGTTATTTGCGTCGCTTACAAACAGGGAGCGGGAGATATTAAAAATGATGGCAAGGGACGATACCAGCAAAAACATTGCATGTGTATTATCCATAGCCGAAGACACCGTGAAAACCCACAGACGTAATATTAAAAAGAAGCTTAGTTTAAATAATCAATATGACTTGCTGAAGTTTGCCCAGGCATTTGATATTGTGTAAACATGAAGCTATATCCAGAATTACCCACATGTGAGTATTGTGGTACTTATGTTGTGCGGGTAATTTTGTACGAAATTTTTTATATGAAATCCCTTTACTTAAGTCTATTAGCTATGGCATTTCTAGTCATAGCAGGTTGTCAAAAAGAAAATTCAGAACCCGGAGGAAACAATAATCAGGCACAATCTAAGAAAATTGAGTTCATTGCATTTTGTAATGCGTTGAGCGGTAATAATGATTCGTATTTTCTCAATATCAAAGACTTTACCCTCAATGAAAGAGATTATTATGTTAATCATATTGAGAGCGTTGCAGAAGACTTTGAAACCACTATGATGGTTGATGGTGACGTTAATTATTCATTCAAAGTATTTGAACAAACATTAATAGGTGGTACAATAGATAGCAAAAGCAAAGTTTATACAGGTACCATAGACGACGAAGACCTTAGCGAAACTTCACTGAACAGGATAGAAGTGGTGAAAGATGGCACCACCTGGAAACTAAAAGTAACTGCTGATGCAGGTGGTGGCGGAGGTAATGGTAGTTCTACAGGAGTATGGCAAAGATTTAATTCTCCCAATGGATATAATACTGATCTTGCTATCGGTAATATACCCGGCGAACCAGCTAATCGTGTGTATATGTGCGAGCATCCGGGTTCTCCCAGTGCCGGTCTGTACAAAGGATACATAAACGGAGAAATTATTACATGGGATGCTGTACATGGGATACCCAGCGCAAAATTTTATGAAAGGGATGGTGTAATGAGGCTTTGGTTTACAGTTGGTCCGGAAGACGAGGCCGGTAGGTATAAAAAAGGTACATGGACCAATACCTGCGGACCTCTGAATAATACGCCTGCCGTAAATCCTAAAATAGCTGTGGGACTGGATAAAAGTGAAGTGTCACAAAATATTACTATACAAAGTGTAACTATAGAGGGCAAGCTGTGCCCTATTACGCAATTAAGCACCAGCATGCCAGCGCCTGATTGTATCAACAGTATGTTTATTACTGCTCCTACCAGTTCAGACCCCGATTACCTGAAAGTGAAGATAACTTACAGCGGTGAAGGAGTAAATGGACCCTACGTTAGGACAGATGAGTCTGTAATTCTGAAGAGCCAGTTAATAAGTTCTTGTAACAGGTATAAGATTACTGCTCCGGCAGGAAGATGGGTATTGCAGTTTATGTAAGATATAATGCCCCTATAAACTAAAGTGCTATTGATTATTCCAATAGCACTTATTTCTTTATATTGTATGGTAATTACCTGTTCAGCGCGTCAAATGCACCATGTATCAGCTCTTCAGATACTTCCTCTTCTTCCTGTATTCTTTTCACACTATCAGTAGAGTCGGCATGGCGTTTTGCACTATCAGTTAAAGGTATGCTGTTACCATCGGTGGAATTGTCCCCACACGAGATGATGAACAACATTGTTATTATAAATACTACCTGTTTCATTATCTATTCGTCCAGCTTCAGTACGGCCAGGAATGCTTCCTGTGGTATGTCCACATTACCTATCTGGCGCATACGTTTTTTACCTTCTTTCTGTTTTTCCAGCAGTTTGCGTTTTCGGCTGATGTCACCACCATAACACTTGGCGGTTACGTCTTTACGCATAGCCGATATAGTTTCGCGGGCTACAACTTTTGCACCTACAGCAGCCTGTATAGCTATCATAAATTGCTGGCGTGGCAATAGTTCTTTTAGTTTTGAACAAAGCTTACGGCCAAAGTCCTGTGTGCGGCTACGGTGTATCAGTGCACTCAGGGCATCTACTCTTTCGCCATTCAATAGTATGTCCATTTTAGCAATGTCGCTTTCACGGTAATCTATCGGCTGATAATCGAAAGAAGCATAACCCCGGGTTGATGATTTCAACTTGTCGTAAAAATCAAATACAATCTCTGTAAGTGGCAATTCAAATATCAACTCTACACGTGTAGGTGTCAGGTAATGCTGGTTGATGAGTAGCCCGCGTTTCCCCAGGCAAAGGCTCATAATATTGCCAATATAGTCGGGTAGGGTGATGATTTGCGCGCGTATGAATGGCTCTTCAATCCTGTCCAGCCTGCTGGGGTCGGGCATTTCTGTAGGGTTGTTTACAGTGATGGCCTTATCCTTTTCGCGTGTCAGGTATGCTTTAAAACTAACGTTAGGGACAGTAGTGATAACCGTCTGGTTAAACTCACGCTCCAGCCGCTCCTGGATGATCTCCATGTGCAGCATCCCCAGGAATCCGCAACGGAAGCCAAAACCAAGGGCTTGCGAAGTTTCAGGCTCGAAAGTGAGGGATGCGTCGTTCAACTGCAGCTTTTCCATACAGTCGCGCAGTTCTTCAAAATCTTCTGTCACTACAGGGAATATACCGGCGAATACCATCGGCTTTACTTCCTCAAAACCTTTTACCGCTTCTACATGCGGATTAGCCACCGTGGTGATGGTATCACCTACTTTGATGTCTTTCGCGTTCTTAATACCGGTTATTACATAACCCACATCACCAGTCAATACTTCTTTTTTGGGCAACAGGCCCATTTTCAGGATACCCACTTCGTCAGCATAGTATTCCTCATCAGCATGGTAAAATTTTATCTTTTCACCTTTGTGTATGCTACCATTAATGATACGGTAGTAAGCAATCACACCCCTGAAGGAGTTGAATACACTATCAAATATCAATGCCTGCAAAGGAGCGTCAGGATTGCCCTTTGGTGCGGGTATCCTTTCTATCACTGCGGTAAGTATTTCTTCTATGCCTATGCCTGATTTGCCACTTGCAAGCAGTATCTCTTCGGGCTTGCAACCTATCAGGTCCACTATCTGGTCGGTTACAACCTCTATCATAGCACCATCCATGTCTATCTTATTGATAACAGGGATGATCTCCAGATCGTTGCCCAGTGCCAGGTACAGGTTAGATATGGTTTGCGCCTGTATGCCCTGCGACGCATCTACCAATAATAATGCGCCCTCGCACGCTGCCAGTGCGCGCGATACTTCATAAGAAAAGTCAACGTGGCCGGGGGTGTCTATCAGGTTCAGGGTATATTTTTCGCCTTTCCACTCATAGTCCATTTGTATAGCATGGCTTTTTATGGTGATACCTTTCTCACGTTCCAGGTCCATGTCGTCCAGCACCTGGTTTTGCATATCCCTTTCGGTTATGGTTTTGGTAAATTCCAATAAACGGTCGGCCAGGGTACTTTTACCGTGGTCAATATGGGCTATAATGCAAAAATTTCTTATGTGTTTCATACTTAAATAAGTGTGCAAAGGTACGTCTAAAATCCGGCACTATTGCCAGTACCCGAAAGCTTTTGCAGCAAAACATTGGCAGTAGCTACCACACCTTCTTCCCTGCCTATAAAGCTCAGGTGTTCTGTAGTAGTAGCTTTTATCGACACATCCTCTATGGTAACCCCTAATATGCCCGCTATCGTTTCCTGCATTTGTGGTACATAAGGTTTTATTTTAGGGGCCTGCAGCAGCAGGGTGCTGTCTATGTTCACTATGCTATAGCCTTTTACGGTTATCAATTTATGGCAATGTGCCAGCAGTACCTTGCTGTCAGCGCCTTTGTATTGCGGATCTGTATCCGGGAAGTGTACACCTATATCGCCCAGCGCGAGCGCACCCAGTATAGCATCGCATATGGCATGAAGCAGTACATCGGCATCGCTGTAACCAACGGCCCCTTTTGTATGGGGTATTAATATGCCACCCAGCCATAGTTCGCGGCCCTCCGCCATCTGGTGAAAATCTATTCCTTGTCCTATACGGTACATAAGTTTGAAAATAAGAAAGTTAATGCCAAAGGTAACCAATAGTTTCTGTCCCGGGTTTTGATACATGCGCTGTACACCACATCCGAAAAAATTGTTAAGTGCCCGAAAACGGGGTTTAACTAAAAGCAATATTGCTCTCTTGTAAATAACTGGTGCAGAATGGGTTAGAAAAGGGTTGTTAAGTAATGTTAAGTAAAACGCGTTTTTAACAGGAAAATACGGATAAGAAAAAAGCCTCCGGTTAAGGAGGCTTTGTATTGAAAATATGTTTTGGTGGGCAGGATATTGCCGGTTCATGGTGTTTGTTTTAATAGTGCAAATATACGTCTTTTAATTCATAATTAAAAATTTAAAAGCAAATTGATTGGGGAATACACCGGCGTAGAATAGCAAAACGCTCCTGCAAAACTTGCAGGAGCGTTTTGTGTTGTTGTCAACTGTGAACTGCTGACTGTTTTACAAATTTCACTTTCTCCGTACGGTCATCTTTACTAACGAAATTTGTGTACAATGAATAATGCATTAAATTTATGCTATCTAAAAAAAGCTATTACTTATGATAATAGTCACCACGCGGTCTTTTTATTTAAGCATTGCAGCATTATTTTTTTTATTTTTTAATTCACTGCAAACAAAAGCACAAGTCCTATACCGAGTATTTCATGCCAGTGGTACGGCCAACTATGGTAGCACGTCTGTTACTGTTACAGGTGGCGGGGCTACATTTTCCGGGGGATGTTTTTCTCCCGTATCTGCAACAAATGTGTACTATATAACTGAAACCAACCCTAATGTGAATTTCAGTTTCAATAGGCCAACCGACCATATAAGGGTATCGCTTGTAGGAGTGGTAAATGCACCAGATTCTGTATTTTTCACCTTAAATGGTCAGCATTTCAGGGTAAAAGATGAGATGGTAAGCTACCCTTCTCCTGTGCAGGCGTGTGTATGTAAACCGGCGAACTCTCTCAAAGTGACTTCTACTGGCGAAGTTCAGGATACCATGTATTCTGTTAGTAGTAGCAGTACATGTGCCATTATTGATATCAGACATCCTAATATTCAGTCTTTTAGTATCAATACTGTCCATCATCGTACTGCCCACGAGTTCTGGTTTGAAGAAGACACCACCAGCTTTATCACCCAACCATTTATTGATACCTTATTCTGCCCCGGCGATAGCCTGTACCTGCCCTATACTACCAGTTTTGATTTTAAAACAGGCAATACTTTCACCGCCCAGTTGAGCAATGCCAGCGGCAGCTTTGCCTCTCCTGTAGATATAGGCAAAGTAGCAGATATAAACAATGGCACCGTGCCCTGCCGCATACCGGAGAACACGGCAGCCGGCAGCGGCTACCGCATACGCCTGGTAAGCAGCAACCCCAAAGACACTAGCCTGGACAACCAGGTGAATATACGTGTAAAAGCTTCCCCCGTAGCCTTCAGCAATACTACAGCAACAACTGCCTGCACGGGCGATACCCTGCACCTTACAGGCAGCAGCAGTACCAGTGGCCTCACCTGGGGCTGGACAGGGCCCGGTGGTTTTACCGCCAGTAAAGAAGATACGTTTATAGCCAACACCACCGGCAGCCATGCTGGTAATTATGTACTAACCGCAGCACTAGGCAGTACGGGCTGCTCACTAAAAGATACAGTAACAGTCGCAATGAACCAAAGCCCCAACAAACCAACAGCAAGCAGCAACAACCCGGTTTGTGAAACCAAGGCCTTGCAACTGACCAGCGCAGGCGCTACGGGTACCTACACTTGGACGGGACCCGGCAGCTACAGCAGCAGTACGCAAAATCCAACGGTAAGCAGCAATGCCACACTGGCCATGAGCGGCAACTATATAAGCACCGTAACGCTGAACGGCTGTGTAAGGAAAGATACCGTAACGGTGAATGTGATAGCCAAACCCGCCAAGCCCACGGTAGCAGCCCCTAACAGCCCGCTATGCGCCAGGCAGGATTTGCAATTGACAGCCAGCAGCAGCACGGGCGGCGTTAACTACTTTTGGTACGGCCCGGCGGCATACACCGCCACTACACAAAACCCTGTAAGGGCTAACGCACAACTGAACCATGCGGGTAAATACTATGCCTTCGTCACATCATCGGGCTGCGCATCGGATACAGACAGCGTAACCGTAGTGGTGAATACAGACCCCATAGTAAATATTTTCCCTACACCGGGCGCTACCATCTGCCAGGGCAGCGGTGCTATATTTACAGCAGTACCTACCAATGGTGGCATACCAACGTACAAATGGTACATAAACAACAGTAACACGGGCGCAACAGCGGTAAGCTATAACAGCCCCGCCCTGAACAATGGTGATAAGGTATATTGCCTGATGACCAGCACAGGCACCTGCGCCACACCGTTTACAGATACCAGTAATGTGATAACTATGAACGTGTTGCCACCCAAAGCACCAACGGTGAGCATAGTGGCAGATATCAATCCACCCTGGAACAATAATACCATTGTAACTTTTACAGCAACAGCCACCAATGCCAGCTCAGTAGCAGGGCTGCCGCCCAGCTACCAGTGGAAGAAGAACGGTGTGAACATAGGCGGGGCGGTAAGCAACTACTGGGCAGCCAACACCAACTCACTAAGTGCCAACGATAAGGTATGCGTGCGCGTAAAAAGCAACTACGAATGCCCCGTGCCCGATACGGTACTGAGTAATTGTATTAGTACACAGTTTACAGGGGTGAATGATGTAACTACCAGCAGTATAAAAGTATATCCTAACCCGGTAACAAATCTATTGCATATAGATGGCCTGGCTACAGGGCATAGTGTAGTATTGTATGATGTGGTGGGCAGGAAATGTAATGTTACCTACCTGGATGGCTCGATAGATATGAGTGGATTACCGGCGGGTAACTATGTACTACAAGTGGTAGATGCAAATGGTGAGCGGGAGTATTTTAAGGTTACAAAGAAGTAAAGTTTTTTATAATCCCAAGGGGTGAGAATAGATATTTTATTGTTCTGAAATAACAACGCCGCTCTGTATAGAGCGGCGTTTTTTCATGTATATTTATAACGGTTTTTATATATTCGTAAAAATCCGACATTATTCAATACCTGCAAATAATATACACATGAACAGAAGCCTATTTTGCTATGCCCTGGCAGCGGGCCTTTTTTTACATACGGCTGTGCAAGCGCACGACGGCGATAAAGAACCTGAACCTGCTTTTGCCAATACCAGCCTGCAACTGATAGCCAACCGCGGGCAGGTAACCGACCAGCATGGTGAGCTACGGCCCGATATAGATGCAAAGGCAGAATACAATGGCGTGACGATGTTTGTAGGTGATGGGCAGTTGCATTACCAATGGACGAAGACCTCACCCCGGCCCTCTCCGAAGGAGAGGGAGATAAATCCTAATGATGAAATTCCAAATTCCAAATCAGGCCGTACAGTCACCTCTACTTCGGAGAGGCCGGGTGAGGTTTCCATTTACCGCATGGACGTGACGCTGGTTGGTGCCAACAAGAATGTGCAACCCGTATTTGAGCAGCCTACCGGCTATTTTGAAAACTACTACCTGGCGCATACGGGCGAAAATGGTGTGCAGGCAAAGGGGTATAACAGGGTGGTGTATAGGAATGTTTATCCGAATATTGATTGGGTGGTGTATATAAGCCCCCTCCCGGCCTCCCCCCAGAGGGGAGGAGATATGAAGAATGATAATGTTTCCTCCCTCTCCCTGGAAGGGGGGCGGGGTGAGGCTGCCCTTAAATACGACTTCATCGTGCACCCGGGTGGTAATGTGGCTGATATACGGATGCGGTATGAGGGGGCTACGGAGTTGAAAATAGCAGATGGTGCGCTGGTGGCGGTAACGCCCTATGGCAGCATAACGGAGGACGCACCCTATAGCTATATGCAGGATGGCGGAGCCGCGGTGGCCAGCAAATATATACTGGATGGTAATGAGCTGCGTTTTGATGTAGGGAGGTATGCAGGTACCTTGATTATAGACCCCAAAATTGGCTGGGCTACATATTATGGTGGAAATGGTGGCGATTTTGGGGCTGATGTAGTAACCGATACTGCGGGCAATGTATATATGTGCGGCTACACAGGTAGCAATAACAATATAGCGACCAGCGGCACACACCAGCAGGCGCATGCAGGTGTTGCTTCTTCTGACGGTTTTGTGGTGAAATTTAACCCCAATGGCAGCAGGGCCTGGGGTACCTATTACGGTGGCATGGGTACTGATGCGGCGTACAATATTGTTGCAGATACCCTTGGGGGCATATATATTACAGGCATCACAACCAGCACTGCGGGCATAGCCAGCAATAGTGCCTACCAGGATACAATAACATTCATACCGGGTGGTGGAAGCAGTAATATGATGCTAGTGAAACTGAATAGTACAAATGGTACCCGTGCATGGGGCACATATTATGCAGCTAATAATGTATTAGGCCTTAGCTGCGATATGGATGGCA
The DNA here is from genome assembly GCA_964464965.1 of uncultured Flavipsychrobacter sp. Taxonomy (GTDB): domain Bacteria; phylum Bacteroidota; class Bacteroidia; order Chitinophagales; family Chitinophagaceae; genus UBA5543. The sequence goes on from CAYXHM010000006.1 coordinate 215,920, forward strand.
ATACTTACTTTTCTGCGGCCAGTGACGTTCCAGTAAATGGATTAGCTACCACCGGTGTGTTTCTTACAACACCCACTGCATATATACTGGCCAGTTTTAACAGCAGCGGCCAACGTATATGGGCTACATATAATTATTCAGGGGGCAGTACCCATTATGATGATTATAACAAAGCTGTATATATATGCGGCTTAACCGGCGCGGCAACAGGTTTGCCCAGTACAGGTGCTTACCAAGGCACATATGGCGGGGGCAATATGGACGGCTTTATATCCCGATTTACTACCAATGGCGCCCGGGTATGGAGCACGTATTATGGCGGTACGGACAGGGACTGGTTTGACAATATGACAACTGATAAGACCGGTAACCTGTACTTGGTGGGCTATTCGTCCAGCACTAATGCCATAGCAAGCACAGGTACGCACCAGGCAACATATTCCACTGCATTCAGGAATGGCATGGTAGTGAAATTTAATGCCAATGGCCAGCGTATATGGGGAAGCTATTATTGCGCCAATACAACTGTTAATGATGTATGCTTAGATGCCAAAAGCAATGTGTATATCGGGGGGGGGACCACGGATAATACAGGCACTGTAGCCAGCAGCAATGGCTACCAAACATCGCTAAGTGGCCTGCAGGACGCTTTCCTGGCAATAATACACCCCAATACGGGGCAAAGAATATGGGGTACTTATTATGGCGGGCCGGCTACAGGTATAGGCGATGAGGTGCGGGGACTGTCTTATGCTAAAGGCAAGGTCTATATGGCCGGTTCAGCCACTTCGCTGACAGGCATAGCCAACAACGCCGGTTTCCAGCAAACAAATGGTGGTGGTGTTGGATATTCAGATGCTATGCTGGTAGAATGGTATGCAGATACCGCAGTAAATATAAGGGAGCCGTTTAATGATACCCTGAAATGTGCAGGCGATGCACTGGCCGTGCCCTATGTGGTTAACCAGAACTTCAGGAGCGGCAATGTATTTACTGTGCAGCTAAGTGATGTTACAGGCAGCTTTGCAACACCTGTAAATATAGGTACTGCAACAACCAACCTGGCAGGGGTTATCAACTGTACCATACCCGGCAGTACTGCCGCAGGCAGTGGCTATAAAATAAGGGTAACAGGCAGCGCACCGGCAGATACTTCTATGCTGCTTTTCGGTAACCTGCGCATTAACCCCAAACCTGCTAATGCAACGGCGGGCATTAACAAAACAAATATCTGCACAGGCGATACCCTGCGCATGACCAGCAGCAGCAGTACCAGTGGAGTTACCTATAGCTGGACAGGTCCTGATGGCTTCAGCGTCAATACCGCCAATACTACATTGCCCAATCCGCCACTGGCAGGTACGGGCGATTATATTAATACGATAAGTAATAATGGCTGTACAGTAAAAGACACCTTTACAGTAACAGTAGCCCAGAGCCCCGAAAATGTAACGGCCACCAACAACGGCGCCGTGTGTACGGGTGATACCCTGCGGTTGCAAAGCAGCAGCACCACGGGCGGTGTAACCTACAACTGGAGCCCCGGCAACTACAGCACGCAAAATGTGGCCATACCCAACGTGGCAAAAACACAGGGTGGGGTATATACCGTTACGGCTACACTGGGCAACTGTACCACCACGGCCACCACCACTGCGCAGGTAGAGCAGGCACCGGTAATAAATATAGTGCCAACGGCAGGCACGGCATTGTGCATAGGGGAACTGGCGCAGTTTTCGGCCTTCCTGAATGATGCAGGTACCAACCCACAACTGCAGTGGCAGGTAAACGGCGTGGACAAGGCGGGAGAAACGACTAACACCTTTAAAACCGCAACGCTGAACCATGGCGATAAAGTAAGGCTGAAGGTGATACCCAACACCAGCTGCCCCGGCACGCGCTACAGCAATGAGATAACCATGGGCATATACGCACCCAAAGCACCTACGGTAAGTATAGTGGCAGATATCAATCCGCCGTGGGACGATAATACGATAGTGACCTTTACGGCTACGGCCGCAAATGCCACATCGGTAAACGGAGTACCGCCCACCTACCAGTGGAAGAAAAACGGGCAGGATATAGGCGGCGCAGTAAGCAACTACTGGGCGGTAAACACCAACGCCCTGAATGATAATGATAAAATATGCGTACTGGTAACCAGCGCCTACGAATGCCCCGTGCCGGATACGGTACTGAGTAACTGTATCAACAGCAGTTTTACAGGGGTTAATGATGTAACTACCAGTAGTATAAAAGTATATCCCAACCCGGTAGAAGCGGTACTTCATATAGACGGCCTGGCTACAGGACATAGTGTAGCATTGTATGATGTGGTGGGCAGGAAGTGTAACGTTGTTTACCAGGATGGCTCGATAGATATGAGCGCATTACCGTCGGGCAATTATGTACTACAGGTGGTAGATGCAAATGGTGAGCGGGGGTATTTTAAGGTTACAAAGGAGTAAAATTCCATTGTGAAAATTCCAAATTCCAAGTGGGAATTCTAAAGGATGACATGATTGTAAATAACAAGCCCCGCAATTTGCGGGGCTTGTTGTATAAGACGATAATAAAAGATTATTTCTTCTTCTTTTCTGCTTCAGCATCAGACTCTGCCTGGCGCAGGGCACGTGTCATTACTACAGATGCTATCGGGATACGTGGAGGGTTCATGATCTCCATACCTTCGGCAGGTATATCCTGTACACGTATGTTACCATTCAGTTGCAGGTTATCGATGTTAACATCTATCTGTGCAACCAGGTTTTTGGGGTACGTACGTACTTTTACAGTTTTTAGTTTTATTACCAGGCGTCCACCGTCCTTCACACCTTGAGGCTGGCCAATAAAGTTGATAGGCAGGTCTGCTATCACTTTTTTGTCTTCTACCAGCTCCAGGAAGTCTATATGGTTCAGCTCATCTGTTACCACATCAAACTGCAGGTCTTTCATAATGCAACGGCGTGTTTGTCCGTTTACATCAACTTCTACAATCTGGAACTCGGGCGAGTAAACCAGTTTACGAACAGACAATGGCGTAACCGTCATGTGTACGGGTTCATTACCACCGTAGATAACGGCCGGTACTTTCCCTTCAGAACGAAGGCGGCGTGATACTGATTTGCCGATTTCGCTTCTTAATTCTCCTTGTACTTTAATAGTCTTCATCACTTGCTTTTTTTGCTTTTTTCAACACCGTGCGTATCACCCTGCAAACATCCGGACGCTGAAACGTTATTTTTTTAAATGTTTAAGTTCAATGTGGCAGCCGCAGAGCGGTCTGGCCGGGTTTTTTTGTTTAGACAGTCTTTATTATTATTCAGCTATTGCTGAGCTTTTAATTTACTATGTATAAAGAGCGAGTTGATAGACTTGTTCTCAAAAGCATTGCGAATGGCTACTGCAAACAGTTCTGCCGTTGTCAGTACTTTTATTTTAGAACTCTGGCTTTTCAAAGGTATGGTATCACAAACTACCAGTTCTTCCAACTCGGAGTTTTCAATGTTCTCATACGCCTTGCCGCTCAGCACGGGGTGGGTGCAAAATGCACGTACACTCAATGCTCCCTTTCCTTTCAGTACCGATGCTGCTTTGCTTAAAGTGCCGGCAGTATCGCATATATCGTCTATCAATATCACGTTTTTGCCTTCCACGTCACCTATGACAGTCATTGCAGCCACCTCGTTTGCACGCTTACGTTCCTTGTCACATATCACCATATCAAAGCCAAAATATTTGGCCACTTCGCGCACACGGTTGGTACTTCCTACGTCAGGGGCCGCAAAGATAAGGTTTTCTATATTTAGTTGTTCAATATATGGGATAAAAATTGCCGAGCTGTCCAGGTGATCCACGGGTATATCAAAGAAACCCTGAATTTGTGGTGCGTGCAGGTCCATAGTAATGATACGGTTAGCACCGGCTTCTGTCAGCAGGTTGGCTATCAGCTTAGATGCTATAGATACGCGGGGTTTGTCTTTCCTGTCTTGCCTGGCAAAGCCGAAGTAGGGTATTACCGCGGTAATATAACCGGCAGAGGCACGCTTGGCAGCGTCAATCATCATCAGCAATTCCAGCAGGTTGTCAGACGGTGCAAAGGTAGATTGCACCAGGAAAACATAATCTCCGCGAATAGACTCCTGGAAAATAGGCTGGAACTCGCCATCGCTAAACCGGTTAACAGCCATCTGCCCCAGTTTTTTACCGTACGAATTGGCTATTTTTTCGGCCAGGTACGAAGAGTTGGTACCCGAAAACAATTTTACAGAAGACTCCATGACAGAAATTGAAAATGAACGGCAAAGTTAGCTAATCGTTAAGACTATCAAAATTGCAGTTGTATTTATTTTAGGATTTAATAACCCCACTATGTATTTTGGGAGTCTAAATAAAGGCGCATATCCGGCAGAATTGACGCGACGTGTGGAAAGTAACTGATATGTATAGACCATATACGGAAAATAATAAGCTATTCCTTAATTCATTCCTGCTGGCATTTGGCTATGGTATTGGTTTCCATTTGCTGTTATATTTTCTTTTTCAGAGAGAAATACTGCCGCATTTGCCCGGGTATAGAAACGGTCTGCCTTTTGATAGCGCCTGGTATGAAGAGATTGTAAGAAGAGGGTATAAGTATTATAATGGGGCACAGTCCAACTCTGCATTTTTCCCCATGTTACCTCTTATCTGGAAACTTTCTCACTTAGGCCCACGCGGAATGGGTATTTTAAACCTTATCTTTTTTTCCGCGGGCTTTGCGATATTTAATTTGCTCTATAAGCTGGATAGCCAGGCACGTTTTCTATTGCTTACCATTCCGTCTATCTATTTCGTATGGGTGCCATATACTGAAGCCCTGTTCATTTTATTCAATACAATCTTCCTGTTCGGACTTATTAAAAATAAGCGCTGGGCTATGTGGGCAGGGTTGTTCCTGGTTTCACTTACAAGGCCATCTTGTATGGTATTGGGGGTTGCCCTGTTGTTTATGGAATTGCTTACAAACAGCAATAAAAGCTGGTTGATAGCGCTAAGGAAATTTTTGATCGATTATGCTATCCCACTTCTGGTTGGCTTGTCTGTGTTTATTGTTTATCAATACCTCTCCACAGGAGTATGGTTCGCATTTTTTAAGGCTGAACAAAACTGGGGGGGCAAATTTTCGTGGCCAACATTCCCACTGACAAACCCCATGGGCCACAAGCTTTTGTGGCTGGATGCTATTGCGTTGTTCCTGGGCCTGGTTGCGCTGCTGGTACTCTTAAAATATTGTATCAATTGGTTAATTAAGAACACTGTGACAAAAGACAAACTATTCGTTTTGTCCTGCCTGTATATAACCGGTATGTGTCTGGTTACGTTATTATTCAGTCCCAAATGGGGAACCAACACTACAAACGTGCTGGATATACACAGGTTTGTTTTTGTATCACCATTTTTCTGGATTTTCTTTTACAGATATATTAATTCATCTGTACTGTACAAACCGATACATTATGTTGGTGTCCTAATATTATCAAATGTCTTTTGGTTGTTGTTTTCGCATTACAGCAATATTGAAAGCTTTTTGTATTTTAATTCAGCCAGTGCCTATTTGATAATTTATATGTTGTTACCTGACAAAAGGTTGATGTGGGTGCCTTTGGTTATTGCTGCCATAAATATATTGTTGCAAACCCAAATGTATGAATGGTTCTTTTCAGGATATTATCCTGGATAGTTATTGTGTTTTATTTACTTTATCATAACGATTCTTCATTTCAGAATAGTATTCCTCTTGAGACATTAGATATTGTTCATCTTCTGTAGTAGGTGCTGTCGTTCTGAAAAACATCCTTAAGTAGTATCGGGCAGACATTCTTTCAAAATGAATAATTCCTTTAGAATACTGGTAATTCTGGAATATATTCAAAACAATAAGAAGGCTAAATATACAGGTAAATAAAACTTTCAATAAAATCCGATTGTTCACGTTGTGAATAAAAGCAGCCAATGGCAAACTTAATACAGGTAGTATATCTATCATTGGCCTGCTGCCAAAGCATCCGCCATACCACCAGTTCCACCAGCTATAGGTAACATATATAAACGCAGCAATGAAAATAATAATGGCAGGTATATGTTGCTTTAATTGCCTGCGCATACTATATATGCCTAATAAAGCAAACAGGTTTACCGGGGTGTATATAAGCCATCCTTTCTGAAAGCTGAATAAGCCTTTCCATGTGCGCGGCTCGGTCCATATAAATCCTTCATTTGGATAGCCATCATAATACCAGTTTCCTGTTACATATTTCCATAAACCTATTTGCGGCATTAATACAATAACAAATAAAAGCAGGGCGCCACCTATATACAGTATGTTTCGTTTTAGAAAGTGCAGCCTTTGCTTTAATGCTTCCTGGCTGTTAATGCCCCATAGTAATGGTATAAGCAATGCCAGTAGGTTTACAGGGCGTGTAATGCTTATCAACCCTGCTACAAAGCCCAATATGTAAAAATAGCGTTTGTCATTACTGCTGTAAAGTTTGCTCGTGAATAACATGAGCATTGCAACATGAAAAAAAGAAATACCGTGAGTCCCTGCAACATTGTAACCTGTATTATACAGGTTTGTACCAAATGCAATTATAAGTAGCACCACAGCGGTGATAGAGTCTGTAAAATATTGTAATAGAAACCGTCTTAGTACCCCAAGCCCCACAACTACCCAAAACAAATTGCTTAAAATAGCGACCCATTCATAGGGCTGGCTATATCCGTCTGCCGGGTAAGACAACAATTGTGTGTTGATAAAATGAGCTATGAGGAAAAATGGTAGCTGATGTATAGCAGGCCCTACAGAATACCTGTTGATACGGTTGCCATTGTCAAGCGTGTAAATACAATAGTTTTTATACTCGCCGGATGGTTGGTAAACGCTATCTATATAGGAATAGAACCCAAGTTTTTCAATATCGTTGTATATGAGTACAGCGGGCAGGTGTAGTTGATACCCTGACTGGTCCCATTTAAAAACATACTTGTGCCATTTTTGAAAGGTGTTAGTAATAATATAGCTACAAACTAAAACAAACAATATGATAACCAGCCGGGATTTCACGCAGGTAATTTAGTTTTTATTGCCAGCCGCTGGCCAGCACATCTGCTATGTGCATGGTTTGCATCTGCAGGTTGTTATGGTCTATATATCCCTGCATGTGCATCATGCAGGATACGTCGGTAGTTATCATATATTGCGCCCCGGTGGCCAGTGCGCTTTGTACTTTGGTCTGCGCCATACCTATAGATATGGGCTCGTATTTAACAGCAAATGTGCCACCAAATCCACAACAGGTTTCACATTCTTTCATTTCTACCAGTTCCAGTCCCTGTACATGTTGCAGTAATTTTCTTGGCCCTGCTTTTATGCCACATTCGCGCAGTGCGCCACAGGCATCGTGGTAGGTTGCTTTGCCTGCAAAGCTGGCGCCTATATCATTTACTTTCAGTACATCGGTTAGGAACTCTGTAAACTCGTACATACGCTTGCCAACTGCCTGGCCGCCCAGGTGCGCACTGCTGTTATCCAGCAGCCGCTCGTAGTAGTTGCGTACAAACCCCGTGCAGGAACCGCTGGGCCCTACTATATAACCATCCCCGTCAAAATCGTTTACAAACTTGGTAGCTACAGGCCTTGCTTCGTCCCAATATCCCGCATTAAAAGCAGGTTGGCCACAGCATGTTTGTTTAGCATTATACGTTACGCTACAGCCCAGTTTTTCCAGCACTTTTACCATGTTCATACCCGTTTCAGGGTATAACTGGTCAACAAAACAGGGTATGAATAGCTGTACTTTGGTCATTGTTTATATTGTCTTATCCAGGGTTCTCTTTAATTGTATCATCTTTAACGCGGCTATAGCGGCTTCTTCTCCTTTATGGCCATGTATGCCGCCAAGTCTTTCCCATGCCTGTTCTTCATTATCCAGTGTCAGCACGCCAAATATAACGGGAGCATCCATGATAATGTTCAGCTGTGTGAGGCCTTCTGTTACTGATTTACATACATAGTCAAAATGCGGGGTGCCCCCGCGTATCACAGCACCAAAGGCTATGATGGCATTGGCAAACCTTCCCGCCTGTTTGCAGGCAAAGGTCAATTCAACACTGCCGGGCACGGCAAAATAATCTACGTTAGTTATGCCATGCGTATCAAATACACGTTTGGCGCCGGCTATCTGTTCGGCAACAATAGCATCATTCCATTCGGTATGTATAATGGTTATCCTGGCATCAGAGAGGTTACCCAATCCTGATGTATCTAATAAACTATTGCTGTTTTGCGATTGTGCCATATTTAAATAAATACTCCCCTTTCTATCCGGTAAAGGTAAAAAAGGGGAGTGTAAATTATGTAATAATAATACTTAGTCTATTACGCCTACACGTGCCAGGTGGCGGTCTATATCTTGTGCTACCTGAGAGCGTGGATATTCATTTTTAATAGTCTGATAAGCATCTTTTGCCTTGTCAGCCTGGTTATTCATTTCGTAGGCAACAGCCAGGCGGTACAGGTATATCGGGGTTATAGCATCATCTTCTTTATTGCCTGTTGCTTTCTCGTAATATTCAATACCGTTTTTGATGTCGCCTTTTTCCATATAAGCGTCACCCAATGCTCCCCAGGATACGTAGCCCAGTAAAGTACCTTTTGCATCAAAATCTTTCAGGTATTTTACAGCCTTGTCAAACTCGCCCAGGTGCAGGTAGCATACACCTATATAGTGGTTGCACAGGTTTGCAGTTGGGGTGCCGCCGTATTTTTTCTGAACTTTCAGGAAACCTGCATGTTCAGCATTACCATTCAGCGCCAGGTTGAAAGAGTCAACTTCCAGCATACGTTGCGCCCATGCTACGCTTGTCGCGGCTTTTTCCACTTTGGGTGCGCGGTAAAATTTAAAGTAGGCGAAACCCCCTACAATAGCTACCAGTACGATGGTAGTGATCATGTTAATACGTTTTTTGTTGGCTTCGTACTTAGCCATCATATTATCCAGTGGGTTGCTATCTGTTGTTGACATACGTTTTCCTTGTCGTTTTTTGTATCGTTTAGTAGTGTAATAATTTGGGTTAGTCTGTAATATATGGATAATCGTCTTCTACGTAAATATCTTTATATACTTCGCTTACATCCGGGTATGGACTTTCCTCTGCAAAATCTACAGACTCCTGTACCTCCAGTTTTACTTTCTCGTTTATCTGCTCTATTTCGTCTTCTGTAGCCCAGCCATTATCGTATATAGTTTTCAGCACCACGTTTATCGGGTCTTTCTCTTTATACTGTTCCAGTTCTTCTTTAGTACGGTATTTGGCAGGGTCACTCATAGAGTGCCCACGGTAGCGATATGTATTGATGTCCAGCAGGGTAGGGCCGCCGCCTTCGCGGGCGCGTTTTACCGCACGTCCTACTGCTTTGTGCACTTCTTCGCAGCTCATACCATCTACGGTATCGCCTGGCATGTCGTATGCATCGGCCAGTTTCACTATTTCCATAGTTTTACTGGTACGCTCTACAGATGTGCCCATGGCGTATTTATTATTTTCACAAATAAATACCACCGGCAATGACCATAACATAGCCATGTTGAATGCCTCGTGCAATATGCCTTGTCTTGCGGCACCATCGCCAAAGTAACAGATGGTTACCCTGTTGTTATTATTATATTGGTCGGCAAATGCTATACCGGCACCCAGGCCTATCTGGCCGCCTACTATACCATGCCCGCCAAAAAATCTTTTCTCTTTGCTGAAAAAGTGCATACTGCCGCCTTTTCCCTTGGTACAGCCGGTAGCCTTGCCATACAGTTCAGCCATGCATTCCTTTGCGGAGATGCCTTTGGCTATAGCCAGGCCGTGGTCGCGGTAGGCGGTTATCATGTTGTCATCGTCGTTGATGGCTGTCATGGTACCGGCAGCTACAGCTTCCTGCCCTATATACAGGTGGCAGAAACCACGTATTTTCTGCATACCATATAGCTGTCCCGCCTTTTCTTCAAAGCGGCGCATCAATAGCATGATCTCATACCAGTATAAATATGTTTCTTTACCGAATGGAGTCTTCTGCACTGATTAATTAAATTTGTGCGAAATTATAAAATAATTCGCTCGTTTCTGATTGAAAGTTCTAAAGAAAATAACATTAGCCCAATTCCGCAACTATTCTTCCGCCGGATTTAGTTTTCCGGGGCGTATTACCTGCATTTCGGGCCCCAATGGCAGCGGCAAAACCAATTTGCTCGATGCTATATATTATTTGTGTTATACGAAGAGCTATTTTTCGGCCTATCAGCAAAATTCCGCCCAAAACGGCACCGATGGTTTCCGTGTATCGGGTGAGTTTGAATGTACAGGAACAGACGAGGTGATTACCTGCAAATGGCAACAGGGTAAAAAAGAGGTCTCTGCCAACCAGGTAGAGTATGAAAAGATAACCGACCATATAGGCAAATATGCTGCCGTGATGATTGCGCCTGACGACCTGGAACTGGTAAACGGTGGCAGCGAAGAGCGGCGAAAATGGGTGGACAGCATCCTGTGCCAGACAGACAGGGCCTATATGGAAAGCCTGGTGCAGTACCAGCGTGTGCTTTTGCAACGCAATGCATGGCTGAAACAGGAGAGCCTGAAACCCAAAGGCAACTTTACAGAACTGGAGTATTATGACAGCCGACTGGTGGCTGACGGAACTTATATATACCAGTGCAGGGAGGTTTTTCTACAAAAACTGATGCCTTTACTGGATAAATTCTATCATGAACTGTCTCAAGGCAGGGAAGAACTGAAAGTGGTATATAAGACCCATGTGCATGACGATGATATGGCTGGCTTACTGAAGAAAAGCCTGCCGAACGACCTGCAGATGCAACGCACGTTAAAAGGTATTCATCGCGACGACTGGGATTTTTCACTGAATGGGCTGCCTTTAAAACAGTTCGCATCGCAGGGGCAAAAGAAAAGCTACCTGTTTGCACTTAAACTGGCACAATATTCTTACCTGGAAGCAGCGCAAAATAATATGCCCATGCTCCTGCTCGATGACATTTTTGAGAAGCTGGACGTTAATCGCATTAAGGCTTTGCTTAATATTATCAAGTCCCCGGGGTTTGGACAGGTGTTTCTTACTGATACCGACAAAAAGAGGGTAGCAGAAGCTTTTGGTGAAGGTATGGTAGCATTTATTGAGGTGTGATGGTCATTCAGCGGAGACACTAAAACGTCCCTTATTATATATACGATCTACCAGATTCAGTAATGGGTTGGTCATCAGCGTGGTAACCAGTGCCATTATTACCATCATGGTAAATACTTCCGGTGTCAGTATGCCCAGGTCGTAACCTATGTTCAGTACCACCAGTTCCATAAGCCCGCGGGTGTTCATTAGTATGCCTATGGCCAGGCTATTGTAGTTATCCTCGCCGGTATATTTCGCCGCAATATAGCTGCCACCAAATTTTCCTGCAACGGCCAGCAGTATAATGAAACCACACATAAGCCATTGAGAGGCTTCGTTTATCAGGCCTATTTCTGTGCGCAGGCCTGTTAATACAAAGAACAATGGCAGCAACAATACCAGCGCCACATCTTCTATTTTATCTATTATCTGCTTGCGGAAATTCCACTCCAGTGGCATAACTATGCCAGCCATAAATGCCCCGAACAGTGCATGGATGCCTATTACCTCGCAGCAAAAAGCGCTCAACAGCAAAGTAATGAATATAATGGCCATGGTAGATTGCTTTACTATAGCCAGGTTTATCTGCTTTTTAGCTATTTTTTTCAGGAACGGGCGCACTATAAACAGCATAGCGGCCATATACACCAGGGTGCCTCCGATTATGTAGAATGGCGTTTCCATACCTTCAGCCTTGGCTATGGCTATTACGAATGCCAGCAGGCTCCACCCGGTCACATCGTCCACAGCAGCACTGGTCAGGGCCATGATGCCCAGTTTCGAATGGCTGAGGCCACGTTCCTTTATCACCCTTGCCAACACGGGGAAGGCCGTGATACTCAATGCAATGCCCATAAACAGGGCAAAAGCATAAAATTCAATGCCTCCGGGCAGATACTTGTCCTTTAGTAACCATGCAAGCCCTACACCTAGCCCGAATGGTATAATGATACTGGCATAGCTAATCGTAAAAGCTGTTTTGGCCTTGTTCTTAATAATGCTCAGGTCCAGCTCCATACCTATTACAAACATGAAGAGTATGAGCCCTACCTGGCTCAGCATCTGCAGGTTGCCCAACGACGAGGCGGGGAATAAGGATGCACTGATACCGGGCAGGGCAGCACCTAATAATGATGGCCCCAATGCTATACCGGCAATTATTTCACCCATTACCACAGGTTGTTTCATCTTCCGCATAACAAGTCCGAAGATGCGCGACACAACTATGATAACAATTAGCTGTAACAGGAAAATGGTAAGCGACACTCGTTTTTAAATTTCTGCGAAAGATAAGAATTGGCGGCAATGTTGGGGGATAAGTTTTTCAGAAAAGCTGATACCACCAATAAAATTAATTTGAGTAGTGTCTGTCTGCTTCGGTAGCATGCGTTTGCGACGAAACTATTATCTTAGCAGCCATGCAAAAAATTCTGGTAGCCAATCGTGGCGAAATAGCCTTGCGCGTGATGCGTACGGCAAGGGAAATGGGCATAAAAACAGTAGCTGTTTTTTCTGAAGCAGACAGGAATATGCCTTTTGTACGGTTTGCCGATGAGGCGGTATGTATCGGGCCTGCTCCTTCTTCCCAATCATACCTGAGGGCCGATAAGATAATAGAAGTAGCTAAACAAACAGGCGCAGACGCCATCCACCCGGGCTATGGTTTCCTTAGTGAAAATGCAGGCTTTTCAAGGGCTGTGAGCGACGCAGGGTTGATATTCATAGGCCCTTCTGCATATAGTATAGACATGATGGGCAGTAAGATAGCTGCCAAGCAGGCTGCCAAGAAGTTTAACGTACCCATGGTGCCCGGTACAGAAAACCCCATAGAAAGCGTGGCTGAAGCGAAAGAGATAGCCAACAAAGCCGGCTACCCCGTGCTGATAAAAGCCTCTGCAGGTGGCGGTGGCAAGGGTATGCGTGTGGTAAACAACGAAGAAGAACTGGAAAGCCAGATGCAGATGGCCAAAAGCGAAGCATTAAGCTCTTTTGGCGATGATGCAGTGTTTATTGAAAAATATGTAGCATCTCCAAGACATATAGAAATACAACTGATGGGCGACCAGCATGGTAACTACGTCTATCTTTTCGAACGGGAATGTTCTATACAGCGCCGCCACCAGAAGCTGATAGAAGAAGCACCATCAAGCTGCCTGACACCCGATATACGCAAGGCTATGGGCGAAAGCGCAGTAGCCGTGGCACGCTCCTGCAAATATCACGGTGCCGGTACGGTAGAGTTCCTGGTGGATGAAGCCTTGAATTTCTATTTCCTGGAGATGAATACCCGCCTGCAGGTAGAACACTGCGTTACAGAAATGATAACCGGTATAGACCTGGTGCGCGAACAGATAAATGTTGCCCGTGGCGAAAAACTATCCTTTACACAAGACGACCTGAAAATAAACGGCCACTCGCTGGAGCTGCGCGTATGTGCAGAAGACCCTGCTAACAACTTCCTGCCCGATACCGGCAGGCTGGAAACCTACCAGCCCCCCAAAGGCCCGGGCGTACGCGTGGACGATGGCTATGAACAAGGTATGGACATCCCTATATTTTACGACCCCATGATAGCCAAGCTGGTGGTGCATGCCCCCACGCGCAACGAGGCTATAGACAGGCTGTGCCGTGCTATAGACGAATACCAGATACGCGGCATACAAACTACACTTGGTTTTGGTAAATGGGCCGTACAGACAGAACCATTCCGCACGGGTAAGTTTGATACAAGTTTCATTGCAAAATACTTTAAGCCTGAGTACCTGGCTCCGGACGATAAGGATATAGATACAGTAGCAGCATTGCTGGCTGCACATGCCTGGGAGACACAGCGCAAACCTGCAGTGCAACAAAGCAGCAACGGCGTAGCTACCGTCAGCAACTGGAAAACCCGCCGCAGGTAGTATATTAAACTGACAATATTTTAACAATCCGGTGCCCACCATTTTACGGTGGGCACCGTCTTTTATATTGAACAAACTCACCCGAAAAAATGTATGTTATGTGTAACGATAAAATGAGGGGTTATGGTACGGATATTACTGATATTTGGATTGATAGTTTGTGGGATGTTTTTTCTGCAAACTGAAGCAGCGCACAGCGCAGCAAAACTAAATGCCCGCCGCGCGCAAAAGGCTGGAAGGCAAAGCCACGCATGGAGTTGGTAAAGTTTCCCGCGCTGATAAAAAATGATAGACAACGCGAAATGGGTTACGCCCGCACGCCCAAAGAGAAGAAAGTAAAAGAGATAGATAAGCGCGAAAACTATTACGTAAACAGCCGCGAACCAAAAGTCAAAGTGCAGAAAATGACCGGAAAACAGGCCTCATCTACAGATTGCCCGCGATAGTTGGTTTTTCTTTAACTTTTCTCTATTAAACTTAGGCACTGCTATTGTGTTCTTATCATAGAACCAAAAGTGTTTTTTATGAAACAGAATATAATAGCCGGTTTTATCATGTTCGTATTATTTATGGCAGGTATCAGTGCAGATAGCTTTGCACAACCCGGCAGGAAAAACGGGCATCATAAAGGCCACCACAAGCATAACAAACACTATAAACACCGCAAAGGACCAGAAAGGGTAGTGCACCATCATCATTATTACGACCGCAGGCCTGCGTATCGCAGCCGTACAGTAGTAGTGCCTGCACCCGCGCCCAGGCGTGTATATGCACCCGCACCGCGTGTAGTTGCACCACCGGTACCCGTGGTAGTCATTCCAAGGAATGCACCCGTGCCGCCATTGCCACCGCACCCCGGTATCAGGCGCAGGTAGAGTGTTGCGAAACATAGAGACGTTTACCTTTGAATAGATGAAGCCGGCCCGAAAGAGCCGGCTTTGTTGTTTAAGAGGGGTATTTACGATTTTTCACTTTCTTTAATGACTTTCAGTTAGCAAGTTCTTTTTTACCCATCAGTTTCAGGTGTGCTATATGAGAACGGATAGCTTCCCCCATGGTTTTGTGCTCCAGGTAGGGAACCCCCAGTTCCTTGCAGGTTTGTTTCACAATCTTGCTGATGTTTGGGTAATGTATATGCGATACTTTAGGGAACAGGTGATGCTCAACCTGGAAATTTAAGCCGCCTGCCCACCATGTTATCAGCTTACTTTGTGTGCCAAAATTAGAGGTGGTCTTCAGTTGGTGCAAAGCCCACTCATCTTCCATTTTATTGACAGGCTGCACCGCCAGGGGGAACGCAGTTTCTTCGACAACGTGCGCCAGTTGAAACACGATACTTAAAATAAAACCGGTAACACAGGTGTAAATGAGAAAACCAATGATCCATTTACCAAAGCCAAGCAGGTAGATGGGCAAAAGTATAAAAGTAAACAGGTGCAATACCTTGAAGCTCCAAAACAGTATATGGTCTTTTGTTGATAGTTTCTTCAGCGGCACATTTCCTACTTTACGGCTGAAGTATTTTTTATAGTCAGCATAGAAAACCCAGCTTACATATAGCAATGCATAAAGAAACCAGAAGTACAGGTATTGATACCGGTGAATGGGGTAGTAGCGTTGCTCCTTGTTTATCCTGAGGAGTATGCCTGCATCTATATCGTCGTCCAGCCCGTCGATATTTGTATATGCATGGTGCATTACATTGTGCTTGGTATTCCACATAAAGCTGCTTGCACCCAATATGTCCAGGCTATATGCGGCAATGGTATTTATTTTTCGTGAACGGCTGTAGCTGCCGTGCGCACCGTCGTGCATAATATTAAAGCCAATGCTTGCTGTAAACAAGCCCAGCAATACACATTCAATTATGGCCAGCCACGATGCCGGGGTAAAGAAGAGCAGATGAATATATACCGAAAAGAATGCCACTAGCAGTATGGCAGATTTGATATATAATTTCGTGTTGCCTGTGGTGGAAATATTTTGTTGCCTGAAGTATTGGTTTACCTTCTCTTTGAGTATCGAATAAATAGAAGGTGTTGGGACCGGAAATTTTGGAGGATGCATATGCTTTTTTGAAACCATGTGGATATAACTTTCCTTAAAGTCTTACCTATGGTGTTTACAAAACTACATGACCTGTTGCTGGTGATAGATGATGTTAAACATGAATTTTGCTGATTTTAGTCATGTTTGTACTGATACTACAAAAGCAGCCTGTTAGGGCTGCTTTTGCTATTTGTATTTCTGATAGAGACTTTATTATTGCTGTGTAGCAGTATAAACTACATCTACCGCATAAGTACCTGCAGGATATGCAAAACCCGGAGTAGCTTTGTACATCACGCTGAATTTCTGGTCGCCACCGCGGTTTGCAGCAGTTATCAGGTTTTGGTTAGCGTTTGTAAGTGTAGCATATGTGCTGCTTGAAAATGGAGTAGCTATAGCACCACCTGTACCGTTAGCAGAAACTTTTACTGCCAATACGCCGCTTACCGGCATAGCAGGTGCAGGAGTAGTAGTACCTGTGTATGAGAATTTATCGCTGCTGG
>CAYXHM010000007.1:0-214401 GCA_964464965.1 uncultured Flavipsychrobacter sp.
ATAGAGCAGAGTTTTCTTGAGGTGGAAAAGTGCGCTATGAATATGGAGTATTATGCAAAGCATGGCGCTACTATGCTTGCAGATGAGATAGTAAAAACAGAAGCCAGCAAAAGTTACATTTCTTATCAGCCGCTGGGTGTAGTGCTGGCCATAATGCCGTGGAATTTCCCTTACTGGCAGGTGTTTCGTGCTATGGGGCCTATACTTATGGCGGGCAACGCTATGGTGCTTAAACATGCGTCAAACGTTAGTGGCTGTGCAAAAGCTATAGAGAAGATTTTGAAAGATGCAGATGTGCCGGGGGGGCTGTTTCATACATTGCTGATACCCGGCGCAGAGGTGGAGCCTGTTATTAAGCACCCTGTCATTGCAGCGGTAACACTTACAGGTAGTACAGCAGCAGGTAAAAAAGTAGCTTCTGTAGCGGCGGCGCATATTAAAAAGCAGGTGCTGGAGCTGGGCGGCAGTGATGCATATATAGTATTGAAAGATGCTGATATGAAACTGGCGGTAGATACTTGTGTTAAGGGCAGGTTGTACAATTCAGGGCAGAGCTGTGTATGTGCCAAAAGGTTTATTGTAGATAAATCGGTAAGGAAAGAGTTTGAGGAGAAAATGATGGAGCAGATGAAAGCCTCCACCTTTGGAGACCCGATGGACAAAGGCAACCGCATAGGCCCATTGGCCCGTGTTGACCTGCGCGATGAACTGCACCAGCAGGTAATGGACAGCATAAAGAAAGGAGCAAAGTTGTTATGCGGCGGCTATATACCGGAAGGCGACGGTGCATATTATCCCCCTACAGTGCTCACCAATGTAAAGAAGGGTATGCCTGCTTACGATGAAGAGTTATTCGGGCCGGTGGCTGCTATTATAGAGGCTAAAGATGAGGAGCATGCCATCATGCTGGCCAACGATAGTATTTATGGTTTGGGTAGCGGCATCTTTTCTAAAAATGTAAGAAAAGCAGAGAAAATTGCAGCCACAAAAATACAGGCGGGCAATTGCTTCGTAAATGCATTTGTACACTCAGACCCGCGCCTGCCGTTCGGTGGCACCAAGCAAAGCGGATATGGCAGGGAATTGAGTTATTACGGCATACGGGAGTTTACAAATATTAAAACGGTGTTTGTAGGTTAGTGATTGGTCTTAATACCCCCGACTTTTAAGTTGGGGAAGAATATGTAGGAATAGGGGGATTTAGCCAAAATCTGTTTTAATATGCATGTACTGAATAAAAACATTTCGGCTGATGCCATGCCCCTTCTTACCCTAATACACGCCCTGAAGGACGTGGCAATTAGTCATACAAGGGTAGCTTTAATCTGTTGTTTTTTAATGCTGAATGTCACATCTTTGATGGCACAGAAAAAGGCTAAAACTATGCATACGTATCTTGCCCTTGGCGACTCATACACTATTGGTGAACAGGTGCTTGCCAACGATAATTTTCCGCACCAGGCTGTAGACATGCTGAACAGGCAGGGCATGCTCGTAGACGAGCCAGATATAGTAGCTGTTACAGGCTGGACAACCGATGAGCTTGCAGGCGCTATAAAAGAAGCCAAGCTGAAAGATACTTACTCTTTTGTAACGCTGCTGATAGGCGTAAACAACCAGTACCGCGGCCGCACTGTAGAAAACTTTACGGCAGAGTTTAAGGCTTTGCTAAAACGTGCTATCAGCTTTGCCGGCGAAAACCCTTCACATGTGTTTGTATTGTCTATCCCCGATTGGGGTGTAACCCCGTTTGCAGAAGGCCGCGACAGGCAGCAGATAGCGAAAGACATAGATGCATACAACAAAGCCAAGGAAGAAATAACCAAAGCGCACAAATGCAACTGGCTGGAAATAACAGAAAGCACCCGCCGGCACGGCACGGACGAAACCTATTTGGTAGGTGATAAGCTGCATTATTCAGGCAAGGAGTATAGGGTATGGGCGGAGAAGTTGGTGCCGATGGTGAAAAAGACATTTGATTAAATGGCTACGCTAGACATTGAAATGTTCGGTTGTATTATTTATCTATTGATTAATGGATTTTTAATAGTACCAGCATACTTGTACGAGTATCGGAGCAGAAATAAAACAGATCCTGAACATTTAGTAAATAAAAAGTCTGTACTTATTGCGGTATTGTCGTCCGTACCTCCTAGTTTGATGCTTACATTCTTTATTATTTCATATAGCAACTATGAATTGAATGGGCATCCTGAGATTTGGGAATCAATAAATCATGGTATTTTTTGGGCTTTGCCATTAGCATTGTATGTATCTATTTTTATGTTGAGTCGGCGTTATTTATTTAAACGATGCAAGTAAATCCTTTAAAAAAATAATTTACCTCAAACCCTCAAACAACCTTTCAATCTTTTCCTTCTTCAGTATCTTTTGCCAGGTTTTGCCGCTGGCTACTAATCTTTCGCCTGTGTGGGCAGTATAGTCCACTATTACTTCGTTCTTATTTACTTCGGTTAGTGTAGCCGTAAATACTACTTCCTGTCCCATCAGGGCGGGGGAGTGGTGGGTAACAGTGATTCCTGTGCCTATGCCTTCCTCATCAGCCTCCTTCATTTCCAGCACAAACAGCCTGCCTGCCCATTCAGCATCGCGCGCTATACTAAAGGTGGAATATACAGGGTGCACCTCGCCACTGTCAAAGCGGGCTGCGTCTGTATCTGCTACGGTATGGCGGTATGTTTTGGTAGCTCCTGTGGCAAATGGTTGTATCATCACACCAAAATACTATAAATCTCCGCCATAATGATATAACCGCTTTTTTGTTTCGTTAACAGTCTATGTCCTATATTTGTACTGCTTTGAAACGCATATTAACCATACCGCTTCTTTTTCTGTACATCATAGCCATCTCCGGCGTGATGATACAACTGCATTATTGCGGGCAGGAGCTGGAATCCTGGCAGATGTTTGCAGAAAAAGCAGGCTGTGCAGATGATGGCTGTGGCGATGAGAGCACAGAGAATGACGGCTGCTGTAAAGATGAGGTAGTAATAGCCAAAATCAACCAGGACCAGAACACAGCTTCACAACTGGTATTGAAGCTGATGGCGGTACAATCCGTATTGCCTGTTTACCACGATTTTCATATTGAGAATATCTCTGCTGCCAAAGCAGGTATATTAACACATAGCCCCAATGCACCACCCGGTCGTTGGCAGGGTATACCATTGTATAAATTACACTCCAGTTTTACGTATTACGGTTAGTTACGGTTATGGGCTATAACGCCAATGCACGCTTATGTGCAGGATAATCGCTTACATTTTATTTAAGAAAACTAACAATCGTAAAACAATGAAATACTTAATCATATTCTTATCGTTTATATTCTTCTCAGGCACGCTTAACGCGCAGGAAGAGACAAAAGATGCCCTTACCGAAAAGGTAATGGTGAGTGGCAGCTGCAGCATGTGTAAAAAACGCATTGAAAAAGCAGCCTATGTAAAAGGTGTAAAGTTTGCTGAGTGGGATAAAGAAACAAAGCAACTGACCGTAGTTTACAAGCCATCAAAAACCAACATGGACAAAATCCTGCAAAGCATTGCTGACGCGGGCCATGATTCGGAAAAATTCACAGCATCGAAAGATTCATATTCAAAACTGCCGGAGTGCTGTAATTACAGGACAGGCAATTGTGACCATTAAAAAAAAAAATAGCAATGAAGTGGTATATTAATATCACACAGGTGCTGTTGCTGTTTGTGCTGTCTGTGGGCAATGCCCATGCGCAGGACAGGCAGGTATATGGCACTGTGTTT
This sequence comes from uncultured Flavipsychrobacter sp., assembly GCA_964464965.1. GTDB lineage: Bacteria > Bacteroidota > Bacteroidia > Chitinophagales > Chitinophagaceae > UBA5543. The sequence goes on from CAYXHM010000007.1 coordinate 3,780, forward strand.
GAAGATGACAACGGAAAGAAACTGCCCGTGCCGGGTGTGGTAGTAAAAATACCGGGCTTTGAAACAGGCATGCAGACGGATGCAGACGGTAACTACAGACTGAATGTACCTGCAGAAGCTACAATGGTAGTGTTTGAGCGGGCAGGTTTTGTAACTGATACCGTACAACTGAAAGAAGGGCCCAATAATATTTCTACTGTACTGCTGGGCATTAACCAGATGAAGGAGGTGGAGATAACTTACCGCAAAAAAGGCAACGAAATAGGACTGCTGGATACCCGCAAAACAGAAAACATCAGTGAGCGAGAGTTGCTGAAAGCTGCTTGTTGCAACCTGAGCGAAAGTTTTGAAACAACCCCTTCGGTAGATGTTGCTTTTACCGATGCGGTATCGGGCTATAAGCAGATACAGATGCTGGGGCTGGCGGGGCCATACACGGTCATTACAAGGGAAAATATCCCTGACGTACGTGGCCTTTCAGCCGTAACAGGCCTTACTTTTACGCCCGGTACTTTTATAGAGGGCATGCAACTAAGCAAAGGTACAGGCAGTGTGGTGAATGGCTACGAGAGTGTGGCCGGGCAGATAAACGTAGAACTGCGCAAACCTTTTGAAGAAAAAGAACCCAAAGCGCATATTAACCTGTACCAGGCCAACCAGGGGCGTACGGAGGGTAATTTCATATACAACCATAAGTTCAATAAAAGCCTGTCTTCCAACCTGATGCTGCACGGCAGCTCACGCTGGGCAAGGGTAGATATGAACAATGATGGATTTATGGATCAGCCACTAAACACCCAATTCGTAGGGCTCAACCGTTGGTTTTATTTTGGCCCGAAGGGGCTGGAAATACAGGGCGGTGTAAAAGCAGTGTACCTTGACCAGGCAGGTGGCCAGTTGAACTATGAAAAAGGCAGCGAGCAGACTGTAGGTATGCCCTGGGGTTTCCGGATGAATACCAAACGCATAGAGGGCTGGGCCAAAATAGGTAAGATGTTCCCGCAGACAAAAGGTACCAGTATGGGATTACAGCTTTCGGGTCTGCATCACGAACAAGATGCACTGTATGGCAGGCGCAACTACGATGCTGCGCAGAACAGCTTTTACGCTAACCTTATATTTCAGTCCATCATCGGTAATACCAACCACGGTATAAAAGCTGGGCTGAGCACGCTGGTGGATAATTACAGTGAACAGTTTGAAAACAAACTGTTTACCCGCAATGAAATAGTGCCGGGTGCGTTTGCTGAGTATTCATATAACTACCTCACAAAGTTCAACATGATAGCGGGGCTGCGGGCAGACTACCACAACCTGTTTGGCGTCTTTGTTACACCCAGGCTGCACCTGCGTTATGCACCGTTTGAAAATACCGCCATCCGTGGTTCTGTAGGGCGGGCGCAACGTACGGCCAATGTATTGGCGGAAAATATCGGTTATATGGCATCGGCAAGGAGTTTCAATTTCCTGGGTACGAATGCTGCATTGCCTTACGGGCTGAAACCCGAGGTGGCATGGAACTACGGTGTGAACCTGACGCAGAAATTCAGGCTTGACTACCGCGATGGTGCCGTTTCTGTAGATTACTACTACACCAATTTCGAAAACCAGGTAGTGGTAGATGTTGAGGATGCGAACACCGTCAGGTTTTACAACCTGGATGGTATGTCATTTGCCAACAGTCTGCAGGGACAACTGGATTATGAACTCATACGTGGGCTTGATGTAAGGCTGGCTTACCGCTGGTACGATGTAAAGACCTCTTATACAAGCGGCTTAAAACAAAGGCCGCTGGTGGCCACACACCGTGCTTTTGTGAACCTTGGCTATGAAACCCGTAATACATGGCGTTTTGACTATACTTTGCAATGGGTAGGTACCAAGCGTGTACCTTCGCTGCACGACCATATTACAGGGCTTGATATTGGCGAAGCTATGTCGCCATCATTCTGGCAGATGAATGCACAGATAAGCAAAACATGGAACGAGGTATTTGAAGTATATGTAGGTGGAGAGAACTTAACCAATTATATGCAGCACAATCCCATCATCGGCGCCAACAATCCTTACGACAAAGGCTTTGATGCCTCTATGATATGGGGTCCTGTTATGGGGCGCAACGTGTACGCCGGCATTCGCTGGATGATACGGTAAGATTAATTGAATTGTTTTTTTGGAAAGCGGGGCATTTGTTCCCGCTTTCTTATTTTTACCGGTATGAATACTGAGCAACTACTGGAATATTGTCTTAGCCTGAAAGGCACTACAGAAGGTGTAAAATGGGATGATAACTTGTGCTTTATGGTGGCGGAAAAGATATTCTGCATCACAGGCTTTAATGATACGGACATTGTCTGCTTTAAAGTTACCCCCGAAGATTTTACCCTGCTTATGGAGCGCGACGGAGTTAAGCAGGCTCCGCATTTTGCCCGTGGCCAATGGGTGGCAATAGAAAAAAGAAACGCCCTGAAAAATGCTGAATGGAAAGAATACCTGCTGAAGTCTTACGAACTGGTAAAGTCGAAACTGACTAAGAAGCAACAGAAGGAAATAGATGAGTTGAAATAAAAAAACGTCCCGCACTATGCGGGACGTTTTTAGCATATAACCTGCAACAGCTTATTTAAAATTGCTGTCGTCTATACCTTTGTTTATATCAACGCTTTCTACTTTTGTTTTGATGACTTGACCCTCTGCGTTTATTTCCACGTTATTAGGAATGAAATAACCCTGGCCAGCCTCTTTATAGTTGCTATACATAATAGCACCTTGTTCAGCTGATGATTCTTTAACCAGGTATCCTGTTTGGGTATCATAGTATTCAAATGTTTTCTTATCGCCATCTAACGATTCGATTTTGTAAACATCTTTACCATCCAAGTTTTCCATGCCTTTCAGCTCACGTTTGATACCGTATTTTTCAGGAGTTAATTCTGCATAGATGTCAGCATCTTGTTTGACTTTAGCCATTTGCTCCTCTCCTATTGGCATTTTCTGTCCCTGCGCCTCACCGTAGCCGGTTTTGCCATCAAATACTTGTTTGCTGAACACCATAGTCGTACCCTGTACAGTGCCTTCAACCACCTGCATTAACATGCCGGGTGCCTTTTTCATTTCAGTAATAGTTATCGGAATTTCCTGGCCGGCTACTGCTACTGTACCTTTACTTATCACTTTGATGTCTTTTATGCCTTTTATAGCTTTTTCACCACCAATAGCTTTTATGTAGTTTTTATACACCTGGTCTGCAGTAATGCCTGCGGGCGCGGCAGCAGTGGTTTTTTCTTTTAACGGCTGGCCGTAGTTATCGTAGAGGGTAATTTTTCCATCCGCATCAAAACGTTTCAGTTTTTCAGCTACATCCTCTTTGTTGCCTACTACTATTATATGTGCTTTAGAAGGCACGATATATTTTGCAGCTATAGCCTTTACATCACCAGGTGTTACCGCGCTCATGTTTTTCAGGTAGTTGGTATAATAGTCTTTTGGCATGTTGTAGCGCTCTATGTTTATAGCGTACTGCGCCACTGTCTGCGGGTTTTCCAGTCCTATCGCAAATCCGCCTGACATATATTTTATCTGGTCTTGCAGGTCTTTGTCAGAAATGTTTTCGGCAGTCATGCGTTTCATCTCGTTCAGTATCTCTGCAACAGAGCTGTCCGTTACGGCGTTACGGCATTTTGCATAAGCCGTAAAGTTACCTTTCAGTTCATCCTGCGATATTGATGAGTAAGAACCATAGGTCCATGCATGTGTTTCGCGCAGGTTCAGGAACAGGCGGCCCATAGAGCCACCACCCAGTATCGCGTTAGCTACTTTAGCTTTGATAACATCAGGATGACCGGGCAAAAGATCTATAGGATATGTTACATTGATAACACTTTGTACAGACTCATCGCGCGGTACCAGCGCTACATGCGTAGCTGTTGGTGGGGCCGGGTTTGGATACGTCACCTTAGGCACGTTAGCTTTCTGCCATGCCGCGAAGTATTTTTCTATCAGGGGTTTTATTTCCTTTACAGTTACATCGCCTACTACGGCCATATACGCCACATTGGGGCGGTAGTATGTTTTGTAGTACTCGTTGCATTTGGCCAGTGTTACATTGCCCACTGTTTCTTCGTTGGCTATTTCACCATAAGGGTGGTTGCTGCCGTAGTTGATAACAGAGGTTACATTCTGCAACATCTGGTCAGGCTCATTTTTTGCAGCCTGCAGGCCTGATAATGTACGCTTCCTCACCTTTTCCAGCTCTTCTTCTTTAAAGTCAGCATTCAGGGCTATATCGCTCATCAGTTCCAGCAACTTTTCCTGGTGCTTCGTCAGGCTCTGGCCAAACATGCCGTCGGCCGAAGCGCTGATGCGTGCGCCTATGAAGTCTATCTCCTGGTTCAGCTGCTCTTTGCTGCGCGTTTTTGTGCCTGCTGTCAGCAGTTCAGAAAGGAAGTCGCTGTATCCTGCCATGTTGCCTTCCAGTTCAGGATATATGTCCAGCTGTATGCTGGCAGATATCATAGGCAGTTTGTGGTTTTCTACTACGAATACTTTCAGGCCGTTAGGCAGTTCGAAGCTTTCAGTTTTGCCGAGTTTTATTTCGGGTGCAGGGCCCGGCTGCGGGCGTTTGCTGCGGTCAACAGTTTGTGCGTATGATGATACTGCAATGGCTGCTGATAATATTATGAGTGATAACTTTTTCATATAATTGTATATAGAAGCTTTTGTGTTTTAGAGATGTTGATTAGCCTTTCTTTTGTTCAGATTTAGGCAGGTAATGAACTACCAGCCTGTTCTCTTTAGTAAAATATTTATTCGCAACACGCTTCAGGTCGTCTTTAGTCAGTTTGTTATAATATTCCAGTTCTGTGTTTATCAGGTCTGCATTGCCAAAGTATGTGTGGTATGTAGCAAGGTTTTCCACTACACCTACTACACGCTGGTTCTGGCTGATGAAGTCGTTTTCCGCCTGGTTTTTCAGTTTCTGAAACTCTTCGTCGCTGATATAACCTGTCCTTACTTTCTCAATTTCAGCCAGCATAGCTTCTTCAAGATTAGCAGGTGCTACGCCTGCATTGGTAATACCATACATAAACGCCATGCCCGGATCTTCATTAGGCAATACAAAAGCACCTACAGCAAGGCCTTTCTCTTGTTTATCTACCAGTTCTTTCTGGAAACGTGAGCTCTGCCCCTGAGACAGCATCTGTGTCAGCAAAGAAAGTGCATACCAGTCTGCAGTGCCCATTTTAGGTGTGTGGTAACCTACCACTACAGCAGGCAGTTGTATGTTGTCGTAAAATTCAACACGTTTTTCGGCTGTTTGCGTTGGCTCTACCTGTGTAGGGCGTGGTACAGGCTTTGTGCCTTTGGGTATGCCTGCAAAGTATTTTTCTATCAGCTTCTTGGTTTCTTTTATGTCCAGGTCGCCGCCTATAGAAAGGGTAGCATTGTTAGGCACGTAAAATGTTTTGTAGAAATCCATAAACTCGCTGATCTTAGCCTGGTCTATGTATTGTTCTTTACCTATGGGCGACCAGCGGTACGGGTGTATCGTGTACGCATTTTCATACACTACGTTCAGTATCTGGCCGTAAGGTGTATTGTCGTAGCGTTGTTTCTTTTCTTCTTTTACCACTTTGCGTTGTGTCTCTACGCCTGTTTCATCTATTTTGGCATGCAGCAAACGCTCAGATTCCATCCACAATGCCAGCTCCAGTTGGTTAGATGGCAATACTTCGTAATAGAAAGTACGGTCTTGAGATGTGTTGGCGTTTATTTGTCCGCCGGCACTTTGCACCAGCTTCATAAATTCGCCGCGCTCTATATTCTCACTGCCTTCAAATAGCAGGTGTTCAAAAAAGTGTGCGAAACCCGTGCGCTCAGGGTCTTCGTTTTTAGAACCTACGTGGTACATGACAGATACCGCAACGATTGGCGTAGAATGGTCTTCGTGCAGTATAACATGCAGCCCGTTGGGCAGGTCGTATTCTGTAAATTTGATGTTGCCTTTAGCACCGGCGTCCTGTGCCAGCAGGCCAGCGCCCATCAAAAGCGGTAGAAAAGCTTTAAGCCTCATAGTAGTTTTTGTTGTGTTTAGGCTGCAAAAATAGGATTTCAGACGGGATAGCTAAACGTTAATATTAATTATTCAGGCTAAAATCACCCGTATTATCACCCGTTTATGCATTTTTGCACAAATTTTTAAAATGATAGATACGGTTTTGTTTGATATGGATGGCCTGTTGCTGGATACTGAGCCACTGTGGGGTGAGGTGATGCTGGATGTTGCCCGCAGGCATAATATCCCCATTTCCGGCGACAGGTTCAAAGAAACAACCGGATTACGGATATATGAGGTGACGGAATATTGGGCTGTAAAATACCCCTGGCAGGGCAGCAGTGCCAAAGAAGTGGCTGATGAGATACTGGAGGAAATCATAGAGGCTTCAAAGCAAAGAGCGACTGTTATGCCCGGTGTTGTGGCTTCGTTGGAACTATTAAAAGAAAATAATTATAAAATAGGCCTGGCATCATCTTCACCCATGCGCATGATAGATGAACTGGTTGCTTTCTTTAACCTGGAACATTATTTTGATGTCATCGTGTCTGCCGATACGGTAGAACTGGGTAAGCCACACCCTGCGGTATTCCTGCTCGCGGCAAAAGAACTGAAGTCGAACCCTATTCATTGCGTAGTACTGGAAGATTCCATCAATGGTTTCCTGGCAGGTAAGTCTGCACGGATGAAGGTCATCATGGTGCCAGATGTACTCAACTACCACAAGCCCGAATTTATGCTGGCCGATGCAAAACTCACCAGCCTTGTGGAGTTCGATCTGGAATTACTGAAGGCGTTGTAGTACTACATACCCATCACAAACCCCAGCACTGCTACGCTCACTATCAGCCATAGTACAACACCTTGTAATAGCGGCTTAGGACCTACGGCTTTCAATGCTTTGGGAGATAATCCCGTCCCTATCAGGAAAAGGGTTATGGTAAATCCGATTTTGGCCAGGCGTACTATATAAGGTGTAACAGCATCCAGTTGCGGTACGTTACTGCTAATAAGCATGGCCAGTACAAACAATCCTATAAACCATGGTATGGCTACTTTGCTGCCTTTCTGTTTAAAGATAAATGCTGTAACAATCGTCAGTGGTATTATCCATAAAGCCCTCACCAGTTTGATGGTAGTAGCTATGTTCAGCGCCTCTTCTCCATAAGTGCTGGCAGCGCCTACTACGCTGCTGGTATCGTGTATGGCAATGGCGCTCCATACGCCAAATTGCTGTTGTGTCAGGTCAAGCCAGTGGCCTATCGCCGGGAAGATGAATAATGCTATAGCATTTAGCACAAACACCACCACCAGCGATACGCTTATCTGCTCTTCTTTTGCATTGGCTACCGGGGCAGTAGCTGCTATAGCACTACCGCCACATATTGCCGTACCTGCGGCTACCAGGTAGCCGGTTACTTTATCTACTTTAAATATCTTTGCGAGCAATACACCCAGCAGCAATGTAGCTGTTATAGAAACGATGGTATAAATAAAACCATCTTTGCCCGCCTGTAGTGCCGTATTGATATTGATACCAAACCCAAGTCCTACTATTGATGCTTTCAGCAGGAAGGAAGTAACCTTACTGCGTTTTTTGCCCAGTGGATTGTTCGTGATAAAAAACGATAGCAGCAAACCCAGGAACAATGCATAAGGAGGCAGCATAAAAGGCATGGTACACAATGCCAGTGATATCCAGAAAACGATAGCGTCTATCCTGCTTTTGTTCATTTGTTTGTTAAGGGTATTGGCAGGTAATTTACCATTTTTGACCGGCTTTTTGCATCACCTCCCTTATAGCCTCGTACGATTTATATACAACCAGTGGCAGTTCCTCATCCTTTATCCAGCGTGCTTCTATAATGTTTTCTTCTGCCTGCGGGGTGGGTTCTTCTTTTATAGTGCCTTTCATTTTATACCATGCGGTGCGCTTCAGCATGTTCTCTTTGTTTTGAGAATATACATGGTAAGTATCACATATTTTTTCACCCAGTTTCAGCTTCTTCAGTCCTGTTTCTTCACTCACCTCGCGTACGGCGCAGTCTTCTATGGTTTCCCCCTCATCGCGTTTCCCTTTTGGCAGGTCCCATTTGCCGCGGCGGTATATCATCAGGGCTTCATTATTCTCGTTGGTTACTACACCACCAGCGGCATCTACAGGTGTAAATAATTCATATAGTTCTTCCAGCAATGTCTTTTGAGAGAAATCTTCTATGATTGCACCCATAGTACCCGGCTTGCCTATATGCTGCAATGCCAGCCTGAAGTGGCGTGGGAAAGCGCCCTCAAACCGTATGTAGCCCGCAGCTATCGGGTTGCGTTCTATATAGGTTTTGGTATCTGTGGTCAGTACCAGGGGCTTATTATTGATATATATCTTTTGTGCAAAGTACATGACGGAAGTTTGTAAAATTATTGATTTGGCGTAGGTTTGAGCGGTTATGAGTACTCAAAAGCATTTTGCCGAAAAACTAATGCAAATTAAGGCATTACAAATCAACCTGCAACAACCATATACATGGGCGTCCGGTTGGAAGTCTCCTGTTTATTGCGATAACCGCAAGGTTTTGTCTTATCCCTACGTGCGCGACTTTGTAAAAAGCGAACTGGCTAATATGGTATTGGAGCAATACCCTGATGCTGAAGTGATAGCGGGCGTAGCTACTGCGGGCATTCCGCATGGCACTATGGCTGCAGACCTGCTGAAGCTGCCGTTTATATATGTGCGCAGCAAACCTAAAGAGCATGGTATGGGCAACCAGATAGAGGGTGTATTGCAGCCGGGGCAGAAGGTGGTGGTAATAGAAGACCTGGTTTCTACAGGCAAAAGCAGCCTTGAGGCGGTAGAGGCTATTCGCAAAGCGGGTGGGGAAGTGCTGGGCATGTGCGCATTATTCACCTATGGTTTTGATGCTGCAGCGCAGGCAATGGAAAGCGCGGGAGTTCCGCTACATACCATCAGCAATTATTCTGCCTTGATGGAAGTGGCAGAAGACCAGCAGCTTATTACGGCAGAGCAGAAACAATCGCTGGAAGAATGGAGGGTTAGCCCTGCTACATGGGGAAAATAAAAGTCTGTTCCTGCTGCTCCGAAGGAGAGGGGATTGCTTTATAAATTATGGCATTGGCACATTGCCGCATCAGCAAATTATCGCATTAAAATGGCCTGGCTAAAACTGGTACGTTGGCAAAACCTGGTGATTATATTCCTGACGCAATTGTTTGCATGGGGATGTGTTATCGTGCCTATGCGCCAGTATTCAGCTGTACCCCTGGTGCTTGGCTGGAATAACTTTTTGTTACTTTCTCTTTCCACAGTATTGATAGCCGCTGCGGGTTATATTATCAACGACTATTTTGATGTTAAGATTGATGTCATCAACAGGCCTGAAAAGCTGATACTGGAAAAACGTATTCCCATGAAGCTGGCCATCGTGGTGCACACGGTGTTGAATGTGATTGCCATTTTACTGGCTGTTATCGTTGCGCGCAGGGCAGGGCATTATAGTTTTATCATCATACAATTAGGTTGTACATTATTACTGTGGCTATATTCTACCACTTTCAAGCGGCAGTTTGTTACGGGCAATGTGGTGGTGTCATTACTTACAGCGCTTACCATACTCACGCTGATGTTGTATGAAACTGCCATCCGCTTCTATCTGTACCAGGATTTTTTTATTCAGACAGGCCATGCATTGATACCTAACCCAGTATGGGTGCTGGGCACTTATGCATACTTTGCTTTTATGCTTACCTGGATGCGCGAGATTGTAAAAGACATGGAAGATTTTAAAGGTGATGCAGAACAGGGCTGTGTTACCATGCCTATAAAATGGGGATTGCTGCGCAGCGCCCGCTTTACACAGCTATTGGGCGTGCTGGCCGTTACACCACTTATTACAGGTGCTGTAAAGCTGTTGAAAGAACAATGGTATGTGTTGGGTGTTTATGTACTGCTGGGTTTGGCAGTACCTATCATACTATGGATGTATTACCTGCCCAAAGGGGCCACCACAAAGCACTATGGTGCTGAAAGCCGCTACCTGAAGATCATTATGGTGCTGGGCATTGTTTCACTTGTTATTTATTATTTTCAAACCAATGGATAGGATTATACTCGCATCACAATCTCCACGCAGGAAGCAACTGCTGGAGCTGGCAGAAATACAGTTTGAGATACAGGTAGCGGATATAGATGAAACCCCGCCCATTGGCATGTCGGGGCATGATGTGCCGGAACATCTTGCAAAAGAAAAAGCGGCCGTGATAGTAGCCGGTAATCCCGGGGCTATTGTTATAGCGGCAGATACAATTGTGCTGCTGGATGAAGAGATACTGGGCAAACCAACTGGCGAAGAAGATGCAATGAATATCCTTTCAAAGCTGGCAGGGCGTATGCACCGTGTGGTAAGTGGCGTGTGTATCCGGAGAGATGATGTGCAGCAAAGTTTTTCGGCTGTTACAGAGGTCTATTTTCGCCCGCTTACACCAGAGCAGGTTCGTCATTATGTTGCTAATTACAAGCCATACGATAAAGCCGGGGCCTATGCCATACAGGAGTGGATAGGTATGGTGGGCATAGAAAAGATAAACGGGGATTATTACAACGTCATGGGCCTGCCCATAGGGCAGGTCACACAACGGTTAAAGATGTTCGCCATTAAATAATATTCGGATAGACTTCTACATAGTCCGGCTCGCCGCGCAACTCCATAAACCAGAACAGGATAAACGCTACCGACCCAAATGCAGGGAATAATACTATCCACACTAATTTCTCACCCGCGGGCATATGTTTTAGCCGTGCAATGTGTATCACAAAATACACCAGTATAGCCGCGCTTATGGTGCATACTATAGCCAGTGTTATCCAGAGTACTGTATAGTTCTCAAGCATCGCAGTTACCCACAAAAAATGGTTGGATATGCTGGATGTTTCCACTTGTTCCTTTACTATGGCAAAGAAAAATATGGTCCATAACGTAAACAGCGCCATAGGCAGGAAGCATAATATCTTTCCGTATTTTTTTGCTATGTTTTCCATAAAAACAGTTTTATATAATGAACAATAGACGGTAAAAGGCTACTCTTAAAACAACTCAAAGCCCAAAATGTTTGCCTCTTTGCATAAAGCGTTGACTGTCATACGTTTCTTCTGTGGCACAAAATTTGTCCCATTAGTTCTTTAACTTATATTGCACCTGTATTTTGTCAATTTTTCAACTGCCTCCTATGAAGAAATTAATCCTTTCAGCCGCTATCTTTCTCCCGTTGTTAGCTACTGCCCAGCCTGTACTCGTGCAGGATATATTGCCGGGTGTTTTTTCATCCCATCCGTCGCGCCTTACAGTTTTCAGTTACAACCTGTACTTTTTTGCAGATGATGATGTAAATGGCATGGAGCTTTGGCAGCACGACGGTACCAACACGAAGATAAAGACCGACATCTACCCCGGCCCGACCTTTAGCGGCGAAAACAGCATTACAGGGAGGATGGCCGTACTGGGCAATAAGCTGTACTTTCCGGCAGATGATAGTATCCACGGTATGGAATTGTACAGCTATGATGGTGGCACAACTACTGCGCTGGTGAGCGATATAGCAGGTGGGCAAAATGGCTCGCATATAAATGAGTTGATAGCTGCTGCCAACGGCAAGTTGTATTTTGATGCCAATAACGGTACCAACGGGCAGGAACTGTGGGAGTACAACCCTGTAAAGAACGCAACGGAGCAACTGACCTTTATTAATACAGGTACTGGCTGTAACCCCGACCAGATAACAGAGGTGAACGGTAAAATATACTTCACTGCAGAAACACCTGCTGATGGCAGGGAACTGTATGAATACGACCCCGCTACGGGAATGGTAAAGCTTATAAGCATTTATCCAGGTAGTACAGGGTCTGCGCCCATGAGCCTGGTAAACATATTTGACACATTATACTTCAATGCGGCTACGCCCGACTATGGCCGTGAATTGTATAAATATGACGGCACGTCTGTTAAAAGACTTACAGATTTAAACCCCGGCACAGGCGATGGCCTGGGTGTTCATGCCAAAGGTTTGGCAACCATAGGCGCAGCCGGCAGCGAACTTTTCTTTGCAGGGGATGATGGCAATACAGGAATACAACTGTATAAGTACGATTATATAGCTGCACAGGCATCGCCTGTAGCAACTATAAATGCCACAGGCAACAGCACCCCGGCAAGTTTTATTTATTATGCCAATAAACTGTTTTTTACGGCAGATGATGGTGTACACGGCAGGGAACTATGGGCAATGGACATAGCAGGGCAGCCATCTATGATAGCCGACCTGAATACCAACACGGCGGTAGATATTGAGCCCACAGGCCTTGTTATATACAACGGCAGCCTGTACTTTACCACATACGGAGATAAAGGTGCGGAGCTGTATAAATATACAGATGCAAAAGCTTCTGTTGAAAATATGAATGCAGGCTTGGATGTTCAGGTTTTCCCGAACCCTGCCGGCGCTACGGTTTTCTTTAAGATGGAATTACAACAAGCCGCACAGTTGAACATTGTTATTACAGATGCATCGGGCAGGGTGGTGTTTAATAAGGGAGATACATACACCGCCGGTGCACGTACCATACCTGTTCCTGTATCTGTTTTCTCTAGCGGCATGTATTTCTATGCTGTGTACAACACAGGTGGGCAGTTGTGTGCTTCCGGCAGGGTGGTGAAGATGTAAAAAGGAAGGAGCATGCCCTGCGATTGTATATGAACCGCCTTTCTTTATGGCATTAACCCACCATGCCCAGCAGGTAGTCTGCTATATCACAGCCTTGCAGTAGCGCATCTTTATGCAGTTCGGTTTCCAGCATGTCAGACACTGTGCATCCCGGTATGGTGCCTGCCACCACCAGCCATTTTTCATACGCACCCCCGTCAGGAAAAAGTATCACCTGCCTGCCATGCAGCACGCTGCATTTTTCCGCCGTCAGGTTGCTGATGCTGCCCGCCGCCAGCCATGTATATTCCGGCATATAGTGTGCTGCTATAATGGCCGTCTTCTCGCTCTCCACTACAGCAACAGGCCCCGTGGTGATTGGTAGCAGATGCTCGCCAAACAGGCACTGGTATAGCGCAAAATCGTGCAGGCGCAGCACCCTGTGCATCCAGTTGATGTAGGTTACCTCGTCCTTCAGCCGCCTGCCTGTAACGGGGTTGTACAACATCACCTTGCCCGTTCGTATGCGCCCCTTTGCGTCTATCTGCCAGAACACCGTGCTGCTGTCCCAATAGTGGTTGGTACCTATCCTGTATTTTTCTGCCAGTGCATCCGCATTTTCTTTGCCCACCGTCTTGCGCAGGAAACGCATAAAATGATTGTCATCGTAGTCGCGCAGGCTATCGTCCAGCACGTGCTGCGGTATGGTGCTGAAAGATTTAGACAGCGGGCGCTTAAACGTATCCGGGTGGGGCATGTAGTTCTGGTCTGGCCGTGGCAGTATCACGTCTTTGGGTTTCAGGTGGTAACCGCAACGCTGCTCGCGGTTGCAGCGGCCTACATCATCACCCAGGTGTTGCCCTGTGGTGGTATCTATATAGCGCACCAGTTGGTGCCTCACCCCGCAGGCAGGGCAGGTGTAGCGGCTTGCAGGGCCTTTGTACGGTTCAAGAGTGTAGCGGTATTCGTTCATGATGTTGGTTTTAATGCGATAACAGGATAATGCGGCAATGCGATAATTATGGGATTTGGAATTTGCTTTTTGGAACTTAAAACATGGGATTTGCGATTTGAATTTTGGAATTTAACGTTTGCGTTTTATCTCCCTTTGCAGGTTATTGTCCAGGTTGTTCATGCGCAGGCGGAAGTTCTCGTCCAGGTGCAGCAGGTTGTCTTTGCTTACTACGGCATACTGGTCAACAGTGCGGTGCAGCTCATGCACCTGTTGTTCCAGCCGTTGCAGTTTTTCCAGTATCTTATCCAGTTTGTCATTCATGGTATGGGGTGTTTTAGTCAATACAAATATAGCAAATAATAGTTTAAAAGTTGTGTAATTGCAAATATATTTTTTCGGTTACCGGCTGTGGATTGCTATAAGACTTTCACGGCGTTGGCACCGTTCAGGGTTCGGGGTGCGATGGGGCTTTGTCCATTTTTTTCTCCCGTCACTGCGAGGTACGAAGCAGCCTCGCGAAACACCCACTCCCGTCATTGCGAAGGGAGTATCTGCGAAGGCAGATAAGGACTGTGGCAATCTCAAGACTAAATGTTGACTATACTCATTTCGTGAGATGGCTTCGTTCCTCGCCATGACGGGAGTGGGTGGAAGGCATAAAACGTCATTGCGCGGAGGGAGAGGAACGACCGACAAAGCAATCTCGCATATCATGTTGACGGCACTCATTTCTCGAGGCTGCTTCGTTCCTCGCAGTGACGGGAGTAGGGGTGACATGACGGCCTTGATGGAGTGGGCGTTCACTTTTGTTCATGTTCACTTTTGTGAACGGTGAACGATAAAACTCCACAAAACGTCATTGCGACAGAGTATCGGGAATCCGATACGGCGGAAGCAATCTTGCCCCGTGTGGGACAGACTACTCATTTCGTGAGACTGCTTCGTGCCTCGCAGTGACGGGAGGAGAGAGTGAAATATTTATCTTGACGAGATTGATTTGTTAGTAATAAAAAAATCAATACTCGACATACCTGCTTCTGTATAAATAATAATTTTTATCGGAATTTCAACATCGTACAGCTCCTCTCTAATTACTCTTATGAGATTTATTTTAAGATTCGACCAACAATTAGGTAATATCACGTCAAGATAGTGCTCGCAAACACTGACAGTTTTATCCTTATTTTTAAAATTTATCAAACCACTATTCCTACTACCTTCATATCCTAATTCGGTTGGCAGTTCGAAACCTATTTTCGTATTCAGTCCAAACGGTATCGCTGATGCGTTATATATATCTAATGAAAGTTCAATAAAACTACCATTATTTGTGTTATTGTTTATTCTTAAATCCTGCTCTAGCTTTTGGCCTCTAAAGTATATATCTACTTGTTGTATGCCGTTGATTTGCTTATTGAGAGGATTATCAAAATACCATTTAAGTCTCCGGGTTAACTCATCTTTTAAATTAGTGATACTTCCTTCATAAACAATATGATAGTGGTGTTTTAGGTCGAAGGGTATATCCTCTGAGTGTTGGGTCAATAATATTACTTTCTTTTCAAGAGCGTGAGCATAGCCTGTTTCATAGAATACGTTGGGATTTTTACCCGTTAAATCGGCAATTATTACATCTGCTTTATTTATTTGGTTATATATCCTATCTAACATCCTCTCTTCAAAAATTTGCTCGTCCACACGTTCACAATAGCCACCGGCCTCAATTGCAGCAGCTTTTATTCCTAATTTATAAACGTCATCAAATACAGGGTCAAATGGCATAAGTACAAAGACAAATGGCTTCGGAGCAGTAGTATTATTCATCTGTTTTCTATTTACTTAAAGGTAATATTATTTCAGTATTACTCTCCTCCGTATGACAAGATTAGCTTCGCTGAGATAGTTGCCACAGTACATATCTGTGTTCGTAGATAGTAGTGTTCCGCGAGACTGCTTCGTTCCTCGCAGTGACGGGGAGTAGGGCAGTAGCACCCCAACCGCACAAGAGTGCGACGCAAGGGACGCTTAATAGCAGTACAACAGCCGGTAACATAAAAAAACGTTCACCGTTCATTTTATTGAACGATGAACGATTTGAACGACTATGCTGATTTTTCACAAAAACGTACTATCCAGTTATGTATAGTTCCTTTCTTTTTGCTGTTACCTAATATAGCCTCTGCTATTTTACTCACACTAACACCCAAACTATGCTGCCTGCAACATTCTTCTATGCGTTCTTTTTTGTCGGGGATGGGTTGGGTGGCTTGTGCGGGGTGTTGCTGTAGCTGCTCGTACACGTGCAGGCTGTGTTGCAGCAGGTGGTTGGCTATGGCTACGGCGGCGTGGTAGTCGGCATCTGTGCAGTGCAGTTGCTGCCCGCTGTGCAGGGCGGGGTTGCGCAGTACGGTCAGTATCATGGCTATGCGGTAGCAGATAAGCGCCATGCGGTTGGTCATGCCCTCCAGCTCGTGGCTGATGTTGTGGCGCAGGTCTTCTTTCACGTTTATAAATGTATTGTTGAAATGCTGCTGCTGCTGTGGCTGCAAATGAAACTGGGCGGGCTGTGGCAGTGCGCTAAGGCGCTTGTACATATTGCAGAGCGTGTTGGCTACAGTGGCCACATCTACGGCTATATACTGGTGCGTGGTGGCAAAGGGGTCTCGAAAGGGGGCGTTGCCCTGCAGGTGGTAGAAGCAAAAGCGGCTGTAGAGGCCGTTTTCAATAGTGGGTATGAGGCGGCGCACCTGCTCGTGTGTGCCACTCATTACCACGCTTAGTGCGGGGTTGTTGATGGTTACATCCTCGCTGTCTTTACGGCGGTAGTAGCTGATGGGCTCGTGGTGAAAAGCCTTGCGCAGCACATCGCTGAAGTTGCCGTAATCCTGCCGCAGCATATCGGCCAGTGTATCGCCCTCCGTCTCGAAGATGATGCCACGCCCGTCGTTCTCCATCAGCAGTTGCATCACAGCCGTCTTGCTGGTGTTGGCGGGCAGGAACAGGCGCAGGTGTTTGGGTGGCTGTGGTTGTTCTGGCGGGTCGTTTAGTTTGCCACGCTCGTACTGGCGCAGTTGTTTCTGGTAGTCCAGCAGCTGGTTGTTATAAGCGGCTGTAGCTTCTTTGGCCATGTCTGTACGGTAGTTTTCTATAGCCATGCCCAGGTCTTTTGCCCATACCAGGCTGCCCTTGCCGGTGCCGTACCTGCCTATGATAAAGCAGTAGAGGTTGGTGCCCGTGCTGCGGCCAAAATACGTGCCCTGTACATTGGGCATAATACCACTGATGATGCCCAGTGCACCTATGAGGAATATCTCCCGCTCCTGCTCATTGTCAAACATATTGGTACATTCCTGCAAGAGTGGTGGTAGCTGGCTATATACCTGTGCGGGCATGCGCGTAAAATCGGGGATGTCGTCGGGGAGTGGTGTGTCTGCGGGCTCTTGCTTTTCCTGTAGCTGTTGGGTGTGGCGGCGTAGTTTTTCCGCACGTTCGGCGGGGTTTAGCGGTTGCGGTTCATGGCCGTTCTGTTGGTTTTCATTGTTTGGCATGTTGATAGATTTTTGCTGTTATGTAATAGATACAATATTACAACATTATTACTGTTCTGTGCAAATTTTTTTGGACAAATGTACAAGCGGTGCGGCAGTTTGTTTCCCCCCATTCCCTTTCGCGGCTGCACGCACCCAGCACAAACACAATAAAATTGCACTGCCATATATGGATGAATTGAGCAATTAGCACATTAAGCCTACCTTTGCCAACACAAAACAGCTTCATTTGCCGGCACCCATATTATTAATAACGCCACCTTTTACGCAGTTAAATACGCCTTACCCGGCTACCGCTTATCTTAAGGGGTTCCTCAATACCAGGGGCATACCTTCTGTACAGGCCGATATGGGTATAGAGGTGACGCTGGCATTGTTTTGCCAACAGGGGCTCAGGCAACTGTTTGCACAGGTAGATGCAACTAAAGAATGGCCTGATAATATACGCCGCATACTGGCATTGCAGGAGGACTATATACAGACCATAGATGCTGCTGTCTCCTTTTTGCAGGGGCATAACCCTACGCTGGCACATCTTATTTGCAAACGGAATTTCCTGCCCGAGGCGGGGCGTTTTGCACAACTGGACGACCTGCACCTGGCTTTTGGCAGCATGGGCATACAGGACAGGGCAAAGCACCTGGCTACCATGTACCTGGAAGACCTGTCAGACCTGATACAGCAATGCGTTGACCCTCATTTTGGGTTCAGCCGCTATGCAGAAAGGTTGGGGCGTTCTGCCAACAGCTTCGATGAAATATACACCGCCTTGCAGGCTCCGCATACACTTGTGGACACGCTGCTGGTAAAAATACTGGAAGATAGAATGGCCACAGTACAACCCATGATGGTGGCACTATCCGTCCCCTTTCCGGGTAACCTGTTCGCTGCCTTCCGCGCTGCACAATGGATAAAGCAGCACTACCCCGGTGTAAAACTGGTAATGGGTGGAGGCTTCCCTAATACAGAGCTGCGCTCATTGTCTGATGCCCGTGTATTTGAGTTCTTTGATTTCATCACACTGGACGATGGTGAAGCCCCTGTTGAAACCCTGTGGCAATACCTGCATGGCGAGAAGCAGTTGGAAGAACTGAAACGCACTTTCGCATTGGTAGATGGGAAAGTGGTTTATTTTGATAACCCCTCCTGCAAAGACTATAAACAGGGGCAAGTGGGTACGCCGGATTACAGCGACTTCCTGCTGGATAAATATATCTCGGCCATAGAAGTGACCAACCCCATGCACAGCATGTGGAGCGATGGACGATGGAACAAGCTGACCATGGCTCATGGCTGCTATTGGGGCAAATGCACATTTTGCGATATATCATTGCCTTATATAAAACTCTACGAGCCCATCACCGCACAGGTATTGTGCAACAGGATGGAGGAGATTATAGCCCAGACAGGTCAGACAGGCTTCCACTTTGTAGATGAAGCCGCGCCACCCGCCCTGATGCGGGAGCTGGCATTGGAAATCATCCGCCGGAAAATGGTGGTAAGCTGGTGGACTAATGTGCGTTTTGAGAAAAGCTTCACGCGTGACCTGTGCCTGCTCTTAAAAGCCTCAGGTTGTATAGCCGTTTCTGGCGGGCTTGAGGTAGCATCAGACCGTTTGCTTGAGTTGATACAGAAGGGCATTACCGTTGCGCAGGTGGCTAAGGTGAACAAGAACTTTACCGATGCGGGCATCATGGTGCATGCTTACCTGATGTATGGCTTCCCTACCCAAACAGCACAGGAAACTATTGACTCGCTGGAGATGGTAAGGCAGATGTTCCAGGCGGGCATATTGCAATCGGCCTTCTGGCACCAGTTTGCCATGACTGCACACAGCCCCGTAGGTTTGGAGCCCGCGAAGTATAATGTGCTGAAACAGACAGAAACCATTGGAACCTTTGCTAATAATGATATTGTGCACACAGACCCCACCGGTGCAGACCATGATACTTTCAGCTATGGTTTAAAGAAGTCATTACTCAACTACATGCACGGTGTTTGTTTTGATTACCCGCTTGGTAAATGGTTCGATTTTAAAGTGCCTAAAACCACAGTGTCACCTGACTTTATAGTAAATGCCCTGGAAGAAGAAGCGCATATAGCTTTTAAACCGACGGCCAAGGTAGTATGGCTGGGTAACAAGCCCCATGTTGAGCACTACACCAAATCGAAGAAAGGCAACCAGTGGGAGATGACTACCCTTACTTTTCAAAACAGGCAGGGTACTGTTGTTATCAATGTGAACCAGCAGCAAGGCACCTGGCTGGCAGGTATGCTGGATACTTTATCTGTTACAACCAAACCCGTTACCATGCAGGAACTGAAAGACAGCTACGAAGCTGCCGGGCTTGAGGATTTTGAACTGTTCTGGGATAACAAACCTGTGAATGGCATACACAAAGCAGGTCTGCTGGTACTATAAGTTGCCAATCGTTCTTTTTCTCAGGATGGTATCAGCTGCTACTAGCAATAATAATACGGCCGCAAATCCGGCAAAAGCTGCCGTATGTGCAGGCAGGTTCATATCAAGAGTAGGCATGGTAAAATCCAATGCCGGTAGTGAGCTGTCTTGTTTGAAACTCCAGTCGGTATAATATACTACATAACCTAAAGATGCTATTGTTATTACTATGAAGAAACACGCAACGGCTTTTATAGAAATGTTTAATGCTGTCTTACTACGTGGTGCAGGTGTAGGTGCTAATGCTTCCATTACCTGTGTTGTAAATTCAGCAGGTGCTATATTGGGTGCAAGCTCTGTATGCATCTTTGCTTCAAAGGCAGTCAGCTCAGTATGTTTTTGTCTCCACAGGTCATTGGTATTTATCAGTTGTGATATGCGCGCATGTTCATCATGGCTGCAAGTGCCATCTATATATTCCCACAATTGTATTTCAATTTCTTCCTGTTCCATATCACTTCTGTTGTATAAAATTAATGATATTCCGTTTAACTGCCTTTATGGTATTCTGTAAATTCATTGCGAAAATGATTGTCCAATATTTCTTTCAGCTTTTTCCTCGCCCTGTATAGCCTCACCTTGGCATTGCCGGTGGTAATGTCCAGTATATGGCATATCTCCTCCAGGCTTTGTTCATGTATATAAAACAGGGTAATCACCTGGCCCTCATCTGCGGGTAGCATGGCAACTGCCTTGTTCATCATCTTTTTCCTGGCGTTGGTTTCCAGTTGCAGGGTGGTGCTGTCTGCATAGCCGCCTATATATGCCAGTTGCTCATTGTCCTTATTAATGAAAGGCAAGCTATGGGTGCGTGTGCGTGATATGCAGGTATTGCGGGTAATGGTGTACAGCCATGTGCTGAACTTGCTGGTGCCATTATACGTGTGGAGTGCTGTATATGACTTTATAAATGCATCCTGCGCCGCTTCTTCGGCATCTTCAGTATTGGCCAATAACCTTAATGCCAATGTATATACCAGGTGCTGATAACGTTTCACCAATATCGCAAAGGCATTTTGTTTGCCCTGCAATACCAGTTTGATGATATCTTCATCCTTAAGTTCGTGCATGTGTGTTATTATACGCAGTAATGCTAAGATAGGTTACAGGAATTTTGTTTTTCTGCTGTTGTAACCTTTTGTTTGCCTGTTGCGTATAATAGTCTGTAACCAATTACTAACGTTAAAAATCAAAACTTATATGGGACCGGAAGTGATATTGTTCATTGGCTTTTTTGCTACAACATTCGGATTGTATTTCCTGCGCAGCCGCGAAAACCTTTCTATGATTGAAAAAGGTATGAATCCCAGGAAGCCCTATTCAGCTGGGCCCAGGCCATACGCTTATATGAGGTATGCCTTGCTGTTGATAGGTGCAGGTGCCGGCCTGTTTGTTGCTTATATGATAGATGTAACCTACCTGCACGATCTTATGAAGCGTACCTTGTCAGACGGCACAGTTTATTATAACAATAGCGAGGCCATATATTTTGCTTTGTTGGCCATAGGTGGTGGTATAGGCCTGTTCAGCGCGTATAAAATTGAAAAGAAACATATGGACGATAACAAGACTGCCCCACCTGAGCATCTATAAGTTGAATTGTCATATCCAAATGAAAAGCCCCGTTGTTTCCAACAGGGCTTGTTCTTATTTCTTGTCCAGCCATTCGTCGGTAAAGTGCCGTGTGCCTTTATCCTGCGAGAACTTTTGCTGGTTGTAGTCATCTGACGTGTTCCGTGGAATGGATAGGCTATCCCACTCGCCTTTCTTAAACAACTTGGCTGCAAAGACTATCTGGCCTACATGGTAGCTATAGTGCGCTATCTGTCTGTTGATGGCTTCCAGCACGGTATGCCCTTCATTGCGTATATAAATGATCATGCCCAAATCATTGTCAGTAACGCTGTCCAGTGCGTTGAACAGGCATTGCCAGCCTTCTTCCCATTTCTGCATCATCACCTCACGGCTTTGCAGGTCATTGGCAAACTCTGCATCACGCTGCCTCCAGGGCTTTTCGCCATCAGTCGTCAGGAAGTCTGTCCAGCGGCTCATCATATTGCCCCACATATGTTTTACTATGGTGCCTATGCTGTTGCTGTCTTCATTCGCCTGGAAAAAGAGTTGATGCTCTTCAAGCTGCACCATCGCTTTTTCTCCCAGCGATTTATAATACCTGAATTGCCTGTCGGCGCTTTTTAAATATCCTGTAGCCATTCTGTGTAGTTATTGCTGTTTATAAATATTCGCACGTGTCAGCTCCATCCACTTTTCAGGTTCGCTCACAGGTTCAAATCCATATTGCGCATACAACCCGTGTGCATCCAGTGTGCCCAAAAATAACTTTCTCAGCTTTTGTACCCAATCTATTCCTGTTAAAACTTCCATCATCTTCTTACTCAGTCCTTTGCCACGGTGTTCTTCCTCTATATATACATCGCCCAGCCATGCAACAGTTGCATAGTCTGTTACAAACCTTGCATAACCAACCTGTATACCATCTTTTAAAACTGCTATGCAAAAAGAATTGTCAAAAGCATTCTTTACCACTTCAAGCGGTATGTTCTGCACCCAATACGACTTTTCAGACAGCCATTTGTGTATAGCCTCAGGCTGCATCCGGCTTTTGTCTGTGGTGATAACATAATCACCATGCTGTATATTGATGATCTTTTTCATTGTTTAGATAATGCTGTTCCATTTATACTTATCAGGTACCGCTCCTTTTCTTACGTTGTCCAGTGCCTTTTTTAGTTTCATTGCGATGCCATCTTCTGCCAGGTAGCAGTTATAATCTTTACCACCTATGCTTATTACTTCTATAGGAGCTACTACTGCAGCAGTGCCTGCGCCAAAAGCTTCTACGCGCTTGCCATTTTCCAGTGCATCTTTTATCTCTCTGTGTGTTACGGGGCGTACAGCTATATTAATGCCCATGTCTTTAGCCAATGCCAGCAGCGAGTCGCGGGTTACGCCATCCAGTATAGTGCCTCCAAGTGGGGGTGTAACCAGTACATTGTCCATAAAGAACATCAGGTTCATTGTGCCGGATTCTTCAATAAACTCATGGTTGCGGCTGTCTGTCCATATTACCTGGTCGTAGCCCGCCATTTGTGCTTTTTTTGCAGGATAGTAAGAGCCGCCGTAGTTACCACCACATTTTGCATAGCCTGTGCCACCAGACGCGGCCCTGCTATGTTCTTCTTCCACACGAACCTTCAACGGTTTGGCATAGTACTGGTAGGCGGGGGTACATACTATCATGAAAATGTACTCATCTGATATTTTAACACCCAGCCTTTCTTCAGATGCTATCATAAAAGGACGCAGGTACAGTGAGCCGTTCTCGTCTTCTGGTATCCAGCCTGCTTCCAACTGTACTAACTGCTTCAATGCTTCCTGGAAGAGTGTTTCAGGCACAGTGGGCATGCACATACGTTCCAGCGAACGGCAAAAGCGTTCGTAATGCTTTTCAGGTCTGAAGATGTTTGTTCTGCCATCGTTCATCCTGAAAGCTTTCATTCCTTCAAAAACAGTTTGGCCATAATGCAGGCACAGCGCTATAGGGCTCATGCTCAGGTTCTCAAAAGGTACTATACGGCTGTTGTTCCATTTGCCATCTGTATATTCTGCAATAAACATGTGGTCTGTAGGAGTTATGCCAAAAGGTATAGATTTAGTATCCTTTACCTGTTTGTCCTGCTTTTCAGTTATGGTTATCATACTGTCTTCTTTTAATGGTTTTGAATGATAAATACTTATTCCGCTGCCTGCACCACGTTTGTGGGCATAGTCCCTGCTGACAATAAGCTGTCTTTTATTTTTTGTTTTTTATATCCTGCATTCACTATATACACACCTGATACAATCGCTATAAACGATAATGCCGTGTACCAGGTCAGCTTCTCGTTAAGAATGAAATAGCCGAGTATTACCGCCACCAATGGATTTACATATGCATACAAAGTTACAATACCTACAGGCAATACCTTAAGGGCATACATGTAGGCGGTATATGCTGCTACGGAGCCCACAACAATCAGGTAAGCCATAGACCACATTGCTTCAGGTTGAAATGGCTCAAAGTTGTCGAAGCTGTCAATAAGCGGGCTGCATAACAGCAGGAAAATACCCCCATACAGTAATTGCATGGCTGCATTAAACAGTGCGTTAAAAGTCTTTTTGGGTTTGCTGTTGATGATACTGCCATATGCCCAGCTAATAGTACCTATATATATAGCTACAATACCCCACAGGTATGACGGGTTTGCAAGGTCAGCAACATTGTCTTTGAAGATAAATGCCACCCCGCCCAGCGCCAGTAATAAGCCTGCAAGTATTATACCGTTTACCTTTTCTTTTTTTGAAACAATGATATTGAGCAATACCGCATTCAATGGCATCAGCGAGCATATCAATGCTGCTACACCGCTGGGTATATACTTTTCTGTATAGGACACTATGCCATTGCCGATTGTAATGAGTAAAAGTCCCGAAATGATATTGGCTTTTGTCGTTGCCCATGAAAGATCAGCTTTCCGGTTCAGGGCCAGTGCAATAGCTGCTAATATCACACCCGATATAACCTGCCGTAACCCGGCAAAGAGGAATGCGGGGTAGTGCAGTACGCCAATCCTTATAGCTAAATAAGTTGTGCCCCAGCCTATGCTGATGAATATTAATGCCAAATACGCCTTGGTAATCCTGCTCATTTCTATGCAAAGATGAATTAAATTTGAAAATCAAAACAGATACAATTTTCTTATTTTCGACCAGAACAGTTTAAATTTGTGTTAATGAAAACTATCCAGGGTAATCATAAGTATCTGTCTATCGCAGATGATATAGAACAGCGCATTATGAACAATGTATTGCGCATAGGGGAGAAGTTGCCGAGCGTGCGCGCACTCAGCAAAATGCATGATGTAAGCATGAGTACAACCCTGCAGGCATATTACCACCTGGAGGGAAAGGGGCTGGTAGAAGCACGGCCACAATCAGGGTATTTTGTCAGGTTCAACCCGTCACGCTTTCCTAAGAAGATTGAGAAAAGCAATCCAAGTCTTGTGGCAAAGGCTAAGAGTGTTGAGGCTATCATATCAGAAGTGTATGATGAGTTTGCTATGCCCGGTATGATGCGTTTCTCTCTTAGCCTGCCGTCGCCTGAACTGCTGCCTGTGGCCAAGCTGAATAAGGCTATGGTGCAGGCTATGCGCGAATTGCCTGCAAGCGGCACTTCTTATGAAAGTGTACAGGGCAACAGTTCATTACGCAGGCAGATAGCAAAGACATCTATTGAATGGGGCGGACATTTGGCACCGGATGATATTGTTACCACGGCAGGTTGTATGAGTGCTATTTCTTATTGCCTGTTGTCGCTGACCAAGCCGGGTGATACAATAGCTGTTGAAAGCCCGGTATATTTTGGAATGCTCCGTTTTGCAGAAAGTATAGGGCTGAAGGTACTGGAATTGCCTACGGACCCGGATACAGGTGTTGACCCGGATGATGTAAAAAAGGCATTAAATAAGTATGATATAAAGGCATGTTTTTTTGTCACCAACTTCAGTAACCCGCTAGGCTATTGTATGCCCGATGAACAAAAACAGGCTATGGTGAAATTGTTATCTCATCATGGTGTGCCACTGATAGAAGACGACCTGTATGCAGATGTGTATTTCGGAAAACAACGACCTAAATCATGCAAGAGTTTTGATGAAGAAGGAAATGTACTCTGGTGCAGCTCTATATCTAAAACATTGGCCCCGGGTTTCAGGGTAGGGTGGGTAGCGCCCGGTAAATATGCCAAGAAGGTGAAACGCCTGAAACTTTATAACAGCATCACATCGGCCACTCCGCAACAGGCGGCCATAGCCAACTTCCTGGCAGAGGGAAGATATGAACACCACATGCGCAAAATGAGGCAGACCTTACATGCCAATAGCTTACTGTTTACACGTGCCATTAACGAATACTTTCCTGATAATATTAAAATGAGTGCACCAAAGGGTGGTTTTACTTTATGGCTGGAACTGGATAAGAAAATAGATACTTATACATTGTACAGGGAGGCTATACAACATAAGATAAGTATTGCACCGGGAAGCATGTTCACATTGCAGGAACGATACGGCAATTGCCTGCGCATCAGCTTCGGTATGCCCTGGGACAACCATGTGGACAGAGCCCTGAAAACATTGGGCGGGTTAGTAAAAAGAATGATGTAGGGCATGACGGGTATATCATGCCCTAAGTATGTGTTTTAAGCAATGCCGATGTGATGGGCCGGCTGTGGCTTTTTATACAGGCTGTACAGTATCAAAGCTATGATGCTGAAGATGCTTTCTATCATCAGCCATTGCGAACCAAAATCGCCTAACGCACCATCGGCTACTATAGTTATACACCTGGATATAGCGTAGGCTCCCCAGAAGAGACCGAGGAATGCCAGGGCTTTGCGGATGTCCTTAATAAGAAGGTATACCAGTTGTATAATGATAACCAGCCCCACACCCCCGTATATTCCTCTTATTGAACTGTAGGCGTCTGTGTTGGGGAGGTTGACCTGCACAAGGTCCATGACAGACTGCGGGTTGGCCATAGCCATAAGGCTAACCATTAGTAAAGAACATGCGGAAAAGATAATAAATGCGCCTGCTAAGATTCTGATAATTTTGTTCTTGTTCATAAATTTTAATTTTACACAAAAGTGCGTTGGGTAGCCGGGTTAAATCTTGGCATAGCACAAGATTTAGTATGATTGTTGCCTGGTAGCTTTAACATAAACCTAACCATGCTTTAACTATTTATTGCAGTTTTCAGCGTGTCATAGCTGTAACAGCTCAAACTGTTTTTATGAAACTTACACTTACTATATGCATCGCAATTATGATGTTGAATGCTATACATGCTCAAACACCTGCCGGGAAGTTGTCTGCGTCGGACTCCATCCTGGTAGATGGTTATTGGAAAAAGGCAAACAAGGTAAAGCTGTTTTCGCAGGCAAGGCAGGCATACCTGGATAGTGCCCTCGCCATAATGCCATGGAATGCATACTACTGGCAGCAAAAAGCAATGCCCCTGAGTAAACAGATGAAACACGAACTGGCCCAGCCTTACCTGGACAGCGCTGTAAAGTATAATCCTAAAAAGTACCTTGACTACCGGGGGTATATGAATTGTATCTTCAGAAAGAATTATCGCGATGCATTAGCAGATTTTTACGCTGCCAAAGCATTGAACGGAAACAGTGGTGTTATGGACCATCCGTATGATTTTTATATTGGCCTGTGCCTTTTACAACTGAATAATTTTGATTCTGCCAGGACTTGTTTTCAGAAATGTATTGACGAGAAAACAGCGCGGCACGGCGCAGCGTGGACGCATCCTTTGCACTGGTTTTACCTGAGCGTAACAGATGATGAGCTTGGCAACACAGATATGGCCATGCAACATATTGACACCTGTCTTAAAATGAACCCAACTTTCCCCGATGCATGGTATGTTAAAGCGGAATATTTAGAAGACAGGAAACAATATAAGGATGCACTTGCTGCGGCCTTAAAAGCTGATAGCCTGTTGCAAAAAGGCTATAGCATGAATGAAGATGGGGGCCGGTATGAGCATTACCCTTACGGATTGAACAGGTATTACCTTGCAGGAACTATATCCCGGCTGCAAAAAGTAGCTGCAACTAATGGTACAAAGTGAGTTATTTGTGACTGCCGGTGCAACTATTTGTCATTTACGGGTGTTATAATACCACGCAAAAAATGACAACTATGAAACAATTACTGATAATAATGATTTTATGTACGTCCGTAGCTGTATTGCCGGGCTGCAAGAAGAAGAAAAGTGGTGTATGCTATTGCAAATACCTGAGCGGTGATAAAAAAGAGTATGACCTGACCGGGCTTGACAGAAGCGTAGCAAGAGATTCTTGCGGTAAATTAGATGGTTATGCGGGTGCCTTTGCAGGCGACTGCGATTTGAAATAATTACAGGTATAAAGGGTTGAAGCATTATCTTAATGCCTCAACCCTTTTTCTCAAAAATAAATACCGTGCAGCCCGTGGTTTCATACTGCCTTTTTATTAACGAGTATTTTTCAAAAACAGATTTTGTAAAATAACTGTCGAAAGGTATGGTGTATAGTAGTGCCGATGAGCCTGGCTGCTCTGCTGCAATAGTATGCAGCGCTTCTATGTTTATATTGTCTTTTACCAGCCGGGCGTTTTGAATGTTGTTCCATTTGTTCTTGTCAGGGTGGATTTGTGTGTAATACCTGTAAGATTCTATAGCTCCTGTATATACATACAACTGCTCTGACCCTATTTTCTGCTGTGTTATGTAATCCAGTGCATCTGTCATTTGTTCGTGTTGAAGAGGGTGTTTGATTACCTGTAGTGGATTGTTAAGAACAGCAAATATCAATAGTACAATACTTGTAATTATGCCAACTAATTTATAGCGAACCAATTGCTGCAGGCCTATTCCGATAAGCAATAGTAGTACCGGCATGGAGAAAAGCGTAAGCCGGGGTATAAGGGAATATTGTTTTATTAATGCAGCAAACAACATTAATAAAACGGGTAACAGTAATAACAATGCGTCTGCTCTTCTTTTTATTATCAATACTATTATACCCAGCAGCATCAGTATTTTATTCACCATGAAAATATATGGTTTACCTCCCATCGCATTCTGTAAGATTGCCTGGACAACATCATAGTTTTTTGCTACATCATCTGTATAATAAGGCATCCGTAGGAAATATTGCTGATGATAGCTGGCCAGGTATGAAGACTGTATCTGGTTGTCGAGGATGGTATAATAGTATATTGAAAACTGCACTGCCCATATTATAGCTATGAGGCACATGTTCAGCAATAATTTATAATTACGATGCTGTAAACAGATAAAACCGTAATAACAGCCTACGCCAGCCAGTACAAATACAGAAGGCATACTGCTCCATACGGCTACACTGCCGGTTAGTAACCATATTAACGCGAAGCGCCTGGGTTTTGTTTGTGTGATGTCAATGTGCTTTGCCAGCCATATTATGACTAAACTTATTAAAGCATCAGGCATGTATTGTTTCAACTCTGTGCTGTACCGCAAAAAGAATATACCTGTTGCAAAAATCAGCAAGGGATACCAACCTGCTTTTGCGTCTATATGTTGTTTCAGTACTTTGCTGAATATTATGAGCGCACCAATGCCCGACAATAATGGATATAACCTAAGCGCTTTTTCTCCATACCCGAATAACAATGTACATGTTTTTACCAGCCACATGAAAATGGGTGGTGCGTATTGTTTATAGTCAAGCGCTTGTGCTAACGCCAGGAAATTTTTCTCTGCTATATTTAATGCTATGGCTACCTCATCAGTCCAGAGGCAGCGGTTGTTTATATAAACCACCAGGCGCAAAGCTATGCCCAGCATAATGATTGCAATAGGCGCCCAATCATAAAGACGGTCGTAAATAGTTGGCTTAGCAGCTTTCACCGCTTTAAGTTACGTTTTCTTCGGTTTTTTCTTTGCAGCCGGAAATAATACGTTATTTAAAATCAGCCTGTAGCCGGGGCTGTTAGGGTGCAGGCTCAGGTCTGTAGGCGGGTCGCCTATGGCATGCTGGTAGTCTTCGGGGTCGTGCCCGCCGTAAAACGTCCAGGTTCCTTTGCCCAGTTCACCGTGTATGTATCGTGCTTCATTAGCAGGTTTGCATTCTCCCATTACCAGTACACTTGTTTTCAGCACTTCTTTGCGGAAGGCGGTGGTCTGTCCCATAAAGCCTTTTACAGTTGTGGTATGGTTCTGGCACAGCATGGTGGGTATAGGGTCAAATTTGGCAGAGAAGGTAAACAGTGTAAAATAGTCGGTAGGCATCTGCACCATGCTGCCCCTTGTCTGTGTGGCATCTATAGTGCTGAATTCATACTCATAGGGGTTGCGCGAAAGAATATAATCCTTAAACGCAAAGCCCTGGCCGAAGTCCAGTTCGTTTTGAGCGTTGGGGCTGGATGGGTCGCCATCAAAAGGTATTTCGCATATGTCTGTATTTTGTGCAGCCAGCGATATGTCGTAGCTGTCGGTTGCAGAACACATAGCAAAAAGGTAACCACCACCGGCTACAAATGCCTGTATCTTTTGCGCAACAGCCAGTTTCAGTTTCGATACCTTTTTAAAGCCGTGCCTTGCAGCGGCAGCTTCGTTCACCTTCACTTCTTCCTGAAACCATGCCGCATTACGGTATGCTCCCCAGAATTTGCCGTATTGCCCGGTAAAATCTTCATGGTGGAGGTGCAGCCAGTCGTATTCCGGCAGCTTTTCCTGCAATACCTCATCATCATATATTTCATCATAAGGTATTTCCGCATAGGTAAGCACCAAGGTTACAGCATCATCCCAGGGCTGCTTGCCTTTAGGTGTATATACCGCTATTTTAGGCACCTTTTCCAGTTTAATGATATCACCGTTATAATCAGGGTCAGCTATTTTGTCGATGATACCGCTATACTGCGCATCGCTCATTACCCTGTAGCTAACCCCCCGCAGCTTGCACAGCTTTTCAATGTAGTCGGTTTGCACCATGGCAAAACTGCCCCCTTCATAGTTCAGCAGCCAGTCTATTTCTATCTGTTTTTGCAGGGCAGCGTATGCTACGCCATATGCCTTCAGGTGGTTGGCCTGCTCATCTTCGTTCATAGGAATGAAGATCCTTGCAGCCCGGCTTTGTATAGAAACGACCAGTAAGGCCAGTAATAAAACGTATCGTAGGTTGAATGTCATAAACTACGCCTAAGTTAAGCCATTCAGCGTATTGACGGATAAATGATTATTTTTTTTAACATCGTATAAACTTACTGCGGTTGGTTAACTTTGCCGGCAATATGTCACAGCCCGGTAGGTATAGTAATATTACAGCAATGGCAGCACTGGTACGCGCCAGCCTGCTTTCCACATTCAAAAATCCATCAGCTATTATATTCGCTATAGCATTCCCGATGGTGTTCATCCTGGTTTTTGGTTTCCTTGGGGGGGATAACATGTTTACACTGGGTGTTGCACCGGCGCCCGGCACAGATACAACCAATGGGTTGTATCAATCGTTAAAGGCGAACAAGATGCTGAAATGGGTGAGTATAGATGAAGAAAAAGGTGTAAAGAAAATGCTGAGCGAGGGAGATATTGTAGCGTTAGTACATATTGAAAAGCAGCCCGCAGGTTATTCACCGCTATATAAGGTGAGGCTTGAGTCCGGTTCTCCGCAGCAGGATAAACTTACGCAACTGGAGGCTATAATAAAAAGCACGTTGCAAAACGGTGATAGTATTATACAACAGCGTACACAGGCTTTGGCAACAGTTGAAAAGGACGTGACCAAAGTAAGAGAGCATAAGACTATTGATTTTGTATTGCCGGGTCAATTAGGTTTTTCGCTGCTGGCAGGTAGCGTGTTTGGTACTGCGTTTATATTCTTCAACCTGCGGGAGACCCTTGTATTAAAACGATTTTTTTCTACACCTGTACGCAGGGAGGTAATACTGTTGAGCGAAGGTATATCCCGTATGATATTTCAATTACTGGGTAGTATTGTTATTATAGCTGCGGGGTATTTCTTCCTGGGATATACACTGGTGAATGGTTTTGTAACTTTTCTTGAAATGATATTGCTGTGCGCCCTGGGCATACTTGTGTTTATGGGCTTTGGTTTTACTATCAGCGGTATTGCTAAAAGCCAGAATACAATTCCCCCACTTTCCAATATCATAACATTACCGCAATTCCTGTTAGCGGGTACATTTTTTCCTATCAGTTCTTTCCCCGAATGGCTGCAGCCGATATGCAGGATATTGCCGCTTACTCACCTGAATGATGCTTTAAGAAAGGTAGCTTTTGACAATGCAAGCCTGTGGGATATAAAAGTAGAGATACTGGTATTGCTGGGGTGGATGGTTGTTGCGTATGCTGCCGCCACTAAAGCATTCAAATGGGAGTAGGCTGCTACCTTATCAGTATAAAAGAGCCGCCGGTTTCTTCCTGCTGGCCAGTTACACAGGTTGCCTTTAACCTGTAATAGTATGTGCCCATGTCGCATTTAATGCCTTTGTACATGCCATCCCACCGCTGGCGTGGGTCTGACGAGGTATAAACACGTTCGCCCCAGCGATTGAAAACTGACACCTGGTAAAATTCAACATTACCATAAGTAATAGGGTGCCACCCATCATTAATGCCGTCTGAGTTAGGAGTAAAAGCGTCCGGGTACATAAAACGGCAGCATAGCTCTATATCATCAAATACCAGTGTGTCTAAGCCTGTACACCCGTATTTACTGAACCCTGTTACTGTATATGTTTCCGGTTGATAAATAGTTGTAGATGGCTGTCCATCCCGCGGGGTAATTTTTTCAGCCGGTTGCCATTCATATCTTTCAGCACCTGTAGCTATCAGTGTTATGCGTTCGCCTATGCATACATGCCCGCCGGCATTTACAATTTCTACATTGGGGTGTGGGTGTATATTTACCTCTATCGTATCATAAACAGATTCGCAAACATTTACTTCCTGGTTGATAAGCCACTGGTAACGGCCCTCTGCAGATGTGGTGTAAGTTGGTACAACTGGCAGCAGGTTGCGTTGCAAATCGTACCAGCGAACTGTTCCGCCGGGTGCCGGCACCGCTGTCAGCGGTTCGACAGGCGCGTCGATACAAAGGTTTTTATCATCTATGCGTGGTGGGTCAGGATATACGCCAAAGTCTGTCACTTCAAAATTGTAGCTGGTATTACAACCCAGTTTTTCAGCGTAAGCAGTTATCTTGTATTGCCCTACCGCAAAGCTGTCCTTTATTGACCCCTCATAATCAATATAAGAGGCAATTGTGTCGTTCGTACTATTAGTAATAACCACTTTCCGGGGCAGTAGTCCTCCGTCCAGGTGAAACTGTATAGCCTGTTTATACTTACAGTTCGTAGGCGCCAGTACCTCGTGAAATACGCTTATGGGAAATACCACGTTGATTGTGTAAGCCATGTCCTGCTTGCCTGGCATAGGGCAGGCACCATCATTATATCCCGCAAAGAAAGTATAGGCCTTACCAGTGGCATTGGTCAACTCCCATTTAAAATCAATTACAGGGCTTTTTGTATTGTTGGCCTGTACAGAAGCGCTGGCACCCGGTGGTATATTACTTAAGGCAACATTTATATCGTCATGATTTTTGTCAGTGACAGGTATTTTAAAGAAAACGGTATGTGCCGGTAAGCATACATTTATGGTATTACCATCAAGGATGCCGCCTGATACAGAGGATGGGTCAATATGTCCATATGGCGCTTCATTATTGCAATTACCCAGCATAAAAAAGGTCATTGCCCTCATGCTGCTTCCCACAAGTGCGCCATTCCTGTATTCTTCAGTTTTATGCACTATCAACGCTACTTCCTGTTTGTTGGGTATAAAAGACATTTGCCCCGAGGCCTGGTTATAATTAAATGACCCCGCAGCAGTGGAGAATGGTGTTGCAGGCGTGTACGGTGATACATAAGTAGTAACTATGCCGTTAACATCAAAAGGGCGTGTTAGTTTGAAAGCTAATTCATCACCGTCAGCATCTGAAGCGCCGGGATTGTATTGCTGCGCGCTGTTGATACAATAATACGGGGTAGGTATAGTGGTATATTGTGGAGACGAATTGTGCGAATGCAGGTTGTTAAGCATAGATTCCAGCATCAGGTAAAAGCCAAAACCTGTATTGTTAGTCATGTTAGATATAGCATTGCTGAAGCCTGTCTGCAGCTTGCCTGTATGGTCCATCTGCGCGGTAAAAGCAAGGCGCCAATTGCTGGCAGGTGTCAATTGAGTAACTGTGGAATAAACAAAGCGTGTAACTCCCGGCACAGTCCCCGCAGGATTTTTACATTTGGTATTGGCCTCTTCAGCCGGGCATACATTTGATACTTCTTTGCGCTTATCCGTTTCTTCATACAAAATAACGGTACTGAATGCGTTCAATTCATTGGTGATAGTTATCCTTGGTTCGGCATTCAGTAAGTGAGAAAAAGTACCACCTCCGCAGTCTCCGTATAGTGTAAGTGTAATTTTATAGTTATCTCCTGCTACATGTGTATATAGCAACTCTCCGCCAAGCACATGGTCGGCATAAGCGGGCATACCCGTGAGCAGCAGCAATACAATAGCGTGTATAAATTTCATAGGAGGATAAAAGTTCCTTGCTATTTTATAGCATGAAATTAACGCATATTATTGGTAGTTTATTTTACGGAAGATTAAATTTTAGGTCAAATGGGACACTAACAACCTGCTATCGAACTAATATTATCGTCCCTTGTGATGATTCCTGCCTGCCCATTACGCATTTAGAGCGCATGTAGAAATTATAGGTGCCTATTTCGCATGGCCGGCCATTATAGGTACCGTCCCATTTTTCGCTTTCGCTGGTGGTTACAAATACCCTTTGGCCCCAACGGTTGTAGATAGCCAGGTTATAGAAATCTGTATTGGCTTGTGTTACAGGGTGCCACTTGTCATTCAGGCCATCTCCATTGGGCGAAAATGCATCAGGATAAAAGAAATGGCAGCACTGGTCAAGGTTATCCATGTAAATACTGTCTTGCCCGGGGCAGTTGTCTTCACTATAACCTGTTACAATATAGTTGGTGGGCTGCCTTACCCAGGCATATGTTGTTGCGTCTTTTTGAAATATCCATTTTTCCGGCTGCCAGCTGTATTTTACTGCCCCGGTTGCTTTCATTGCTACGGTATCTCCTGTGCAAAGCCGTTCATTGGTATTCAATACCTGCACAACCGGCAGGT
Source organism: uncultured Flavipsychrobacter sp. (assembly GCA_964464965.1). Taxonomy (GTDB): domain Bacteria; phylum Bacteroidota; class Bacteroidia; order Chitinophagales; family Chitinophagaceae; genus UBA5543. Next base: position 38,351 of record CAYXHM010000007.1, read on the forward strand.
CATGTACAGCAACAGTAAATGTGTCGGGGATAGTTTCACAGGTGTCAAACTTCTGCGTTACTAACCAATGGTGGTCTTTTACACTATCGGTACTATAAACTGGGGGACCGTCCAAACGACTGCTATCCAGGTTATACCAGAGTAATGTGGCATTTTGCGTAGGACGTACATCTATAGCCTCAATAGGATCATTAAGGCATAGGTTGAGGTCATCGAAAACAACAGGTATAGGATATGCGCCATAATCTACTACATCAAAATCGTACGAAGTCTTACATTTTAGTTGTATAGATTCAGCAACTATTTTGTAATTCCCCTTTTTAAAGCTATCAGAATAAACACCCGTACTGTCCACAAACTGCTTTAATACCTGGCCGGTATTCCTGTTGCTGATGATGATGTTCCTGGGTATCAAACCCTCTGTAAATACCGCGCGTATGTGCTGCATATATACACATCCGGTTGGTTTTATTACTTCATGGGCTATTTGGGTTGGCCTGACGATCCTGATTGTATAAGTGACCGTTTGGGTGTTAGCAAGCGGGCAGGCATCATCTGTATATGTTACATACATATTGTAGGCGCCTTCGGGAATATCCTCTGTGTCCCAACTAAGGTCTATTACCGGATTAGGCGAATTGTTGTTGTTTACTTTAGCAACAGCACCTTCGGGAACGTTGTTGACAACCGCAGTAATGTTGTTCCCATCGGGGTCGTTTGATTGTATGGATAGTTTTAACAAAGGTTCAAACAGGCAGACATTTATTTCATTATTAAATACTCCGCCACCTATTACAGTTCCGCTATCCACTATGCCACCGGGTGGTTTGTTGATGCAATCGGGCAAAACTACAAAGGTCATTTCCCTCATACTGCTGCCTACCAGCATACCGTTCCTGTATTCATCAACACGTATTACCACCAAAGAGCGTTGGGTGATATTGGGGGTGAAATTTAACTGCCCTGAGTTATTGTTATAACTGAAACTCCCCGGTACAGACGCCAATGGAGCAGTAGCGGAATACGGACTTGGATATTGAGCAACGCCTCCTCCTGCTACTAAACCTGGTACTAATGTAAATGCCAGGGAATCCTTGTCGTCGTCTACAGCACCTAGGTTGTATTGCTGTGGTATATTAATGCAATAATATGGTGTGGGAACTGATGTGAAATAGGGGGAGGAATTATGTCCATTACTATTGTCAAGTTTTGCTTCGATTTCCATAACTAAAGTGCCGGCACCGAAAATATTTGTGATGTTACCACTACGACCTGCAATAACAGGGTTGCCGTTTGGGCCATTATCTTGATCAATTGATCCTTCAAAAACTATTCTCCAGTCAGGTGAGGGAGGTAATGTAACTGTCGCAGAGAAGACATACCGCTTTGCACCCGGCAAGGTCGTAAGCGGGTCGTCACATACTGTTTTGGCCTTAAACGCAGCGCAGACAGGTGACACATTTTCGCGAAGCGTGCTGTCTTCTGTACACATTAGCACTTGCACAAGGCTTGCGCCCTGGTATAGATGAATTGTGGGCGACGAACCTGGAAGGTAAGGTGCATTTTCTCCACTACAATCACCATATAATGAGAGCGATATTTTATACTGATCGCCTGCTATATGTGTATAAAGGAGGTCTCCGCCATAAATATGAGAAGCCTTTGCACCATTAGTTGTTGCTAATAATACAAACATCACAATCACCAACCAATATTTCGTACCTGTCAATTTCACCTTTTGAGGGCCTTTACTCAAATTTCAGTAATAAAAACGAAACCTGAACACGGTTATGTCATGAATTGATAGAATCTTCATGAATATTTGTTTATTGTCATGAGATTGTAATAGTCTAAAGGCCAAACAACGCAGGAATGTCTTCCTGCTTCATAATGTGTGCTCCCAGTCTTGTTGCTGATACGCCTTCCTTAAGCGCATAGTCAAACGCAATAGTGCCGGATGCGATGGTGCCTTCAAAGCACAGGAGCCTGCAATGATTGTTGCCTGTGAATTTTTGCACAGTTTCCACAAGGTGTGTGGCTATTATAAACAAACCCTTGCTTTGTTTTAAACATCCATTTATAACTGTTTCTGTGCAGTCATTTGCATCTTTCACATTCGTTCCTTTAAACAATTCATCTGCAATAATCAACGTTGACGGCTGCTGCCTGAGTGCTGTAGCTATGGCTTTTACTCTTAGGACTTCTGTATAAAAATAGCTGTACCCTTTACCGATATCATCTTCAATAAGTATGCTGGTTATCATCTGTTTTAGAAAAGGTACCCGCGCATATTCCGCTGCAACGCCTATACCTGCGTAAGCCATAATAAAGGTAAGGCCAAGGCTTTTTAAGAACGTGCTTTTACCCGCCATATTGGGGCCTGTAACAATAACTGTATATGCTCCATTGAGCGTAACGTCGTTAGGTAAACATTTTTTTACAAGCGGATGTCGCATGCCAGCAACAGTGAGGCTGTCCCCTATTTCAGGGAAGGTCAGGCCCATGCAACGGTGCGCTTTTGCCAGGCTGCACAATGCTTCCAATTGGTAGTAGGCTTCAAGTAGCGTATGTACAGCATCTCTACCTTCAAGCCTGATTTGCCTGTCTGCCTGGTAAAGCATTATTGGGTTGGGTTCGTGTTGCTGTATGTTTATAGCATCTTTTATTTGCAGCTTCCCAAGGCATGTTTCAATAGTGTCGAAAATATCTCTTAGCAGTGCCGGCGCGGTAGAACTGTACAACTGCTCATACACACTTTTCACCTGGTCGATAATAAACAGTGCCTGTTTCACGGCGCTGAGTATATACAGGTAGTCACCTTTCGCGGTTATAAGCTTTGTGTAGCTTTTTACCGCGAGCATATTTTGGTGGTAGTATGGTCTATTGTATAGTTACTACTCATGTAGTGCTGCAGGTAGAATACTTCATTTTCTTTGACAGGGAATACAATTTCTTTCGCTCTGGCCAATATATAGGCTACGGCCTGTTGACGTGCAAGAATTTTTTCAAGGGAATGCTCCTCCAGCAACAATATTTTCTTAAGTTCCTGTTGACCACCGGCTGTTTGGCAATAGTTCAACTTATCCCACAGAGATGCTTTTTGCTGATGTGGTGGGCAAAGTACATCCAGGTCGTACAGTGTGGAGAGGTTAAGCATTAACTAAAATAATTTTGTCGTCATTATTATCAACGGGCAGTAGTGCATTTTATTATAATCTTAACATTGGCGTGGGATTACATTATGCTTTGCAAGGGATAGATATAAGTACACTAAATCTTAAATGTTATGTTTCGTCAAAAAATCTCTCTGTTGTTAGTTGTCGTTCTTTTATTAAGTGCCTGCCACGCCAGTCCGGAAGCGGAAGAGCGGGCCATGAACCAATACCTGGCCAGTGCCGACTCTGTAGTGTCATCATCGTCGCCTGATATTGCGGACCTGACAAGTAATATGCGCAAAGTGATACGAAAGGCAGATATAAAGTGCCGTGTAAAAGATGTACAACAGGCCGTAATCAATCTTGAAGATTTTACTGAGTTTGCGGGCGGTTTCGTGCAGCACAGCCATACTGAAAATAATATCGTGAGTGAAAAGACAGGAAGCTATAAAGGTGATTCACTGAAAACAGCGCAGATGTACCGCACTACTGCCAGTATGGTGATAAGGGTACCGGTATATGCATTGGATACACTTGCAGAACATATTGCCGGCCTGGCTACTTTTGTACACCATAGGGATATGAGCAGGGAAGATGTCACACTGCAATTCTTATCGAACACGCTTAAAAACAGGGAGGCGAAAAAGGTGGCTGAACAATCTGCAGCAAGCACAGATAAAAATAATGGGGAAACTATTGTTGCGCTTAGTAACCAGGCGAACCAACAGGTAGATCGCCGGATAGCCAATCTTGATATGGTAGATAACTCGCGCTACGCAACATTGTCATTGGAGATTTATCAGCCCGAACAGGTTTTAATCTCAATTACCCAGGATGCGGACAAACTTATTGCCCCGGGCTTTGGTGAACAATTGGTTACCGCTTTGGGCAAAAGTGCCGGTGTTATTAAGGCAATTATACTGGCTGCAATAACTACATGGCCCGTATGGATTATAGTGCTGTTGATACTGTGGTGGTATAAACGTGCCACACGTGCTAAAACCGGTATCAGCCAGGCTTAGACAGTTGGTGTAATTATGCAATGTGTCGGGAGGGTAAATCTATTATCTTTGCCCAGCTTTTAATACACGCACATGAACCTTGAGTTTAATAAGAACGAAGACGAAATGAAACTGGCCGTAAGCCAAATGAAGCAACGCCATGCACAGGTAAGCCTTGGCGGTGGCAAAAAGGCCATGGAAAAGAACAAGGAGAAGGGAAAAATGTCTCCCCGCGAAAGGATTCAGTATCTTATAGATAAAGGTTCTGTATTTACAGAAATCGGTGCCTTTACAGGCTGGGATATGTACGAAGAGCATGGTGGTTGCCCGGCCGGCGGTACTGTGGCGGGTTTGGGTTACGTAAAGGGCAGGCAATGTGTAATAGTTGCCAATGACAATACTGTAAAGGCAGGGGCCTGGTTTCCTATAACAGGGAAGAAAAACCTGCGGATGCAGGAGATAGCTATGGAAAACCGCCTGCCCGTTATTTATATAGTAGATAGTGCGGGAGTTTACCTGCCCATGCAGGATGAGATATTTCCGGATAAAGAACACTTTGGCCGCATATTCCGCAATAATGCGCAAATGAGCGCTATGGGCATAACCCAGATAGCTGCCGTAATGGGTAGTTGCGTGGCGGGCGGCGCCTACCTGCCTATAATGAGTGACGAAACATTGATGGTTGAAGGCAATGGTTCTATATTCCTGGCAGGGCCTTACCTGGTAAAAGCGGCCATTGGCGAGAATGTGGATTTACAAACACTCGGCGGGGCTAAAACACATACAGAAATAAGCGGGATAGCTGATTATAAATTTGATACAGAGCAGGAATGCCTGGACCAGGTGAAACGTATTATGGATAAGCTGGGTGAGCAGCCCCGTGCCGGCTTCGACCGTGCAAAGCCTGAAGCACCTAAGAAAGACCCAAAAGAAATATATGGCTTTGTATCTGTAGATAACAGCAAACAATACGATGTGGTTGAAGTTATTGAGCGACTGGTGGACAATTCTGAATTTGACCAGTTTAAAAAAGATTATGGCAAAACTATAGTTTGCGGCTACGCCCGTATAGATGGCTGGGCTGTAGGTATTGTGGCCAACCAACGCACCGTAATAAAAAATACGAAGGGTGAAATACAGATAGGTGGTGTAATATACAATGACAGCGCAGATAAGGCTGCACGTTTTATACAGAATTGTAACCAGAAGAAAATACCGCTGGTATTCCTGCAGGATGTAACCGGCTTTATGGTAGGAAGCCGCAGCGAACATTCGGGTATCATTAAAGATGGTGCTAAACTGGTGAATGCAGTGGCTAATTCTGTGGTTCCGAAAATCACGATAGTAATAGGCAACTCTTATGGTGCGGGCAACTATGCGATGTGTGGTAAGGCTTACGACCCGCGTTTTATATACGCATGGCCTAATGCTAAAATAGCGGTAATGGGTGGTGCGCAGGCTGCAAAAGTACTGTTACAGATACAAGTGGCCAGCCTGAAGGCAAAGGGAGAGGTAATAGACCCTGAAAAAGAAACAGAATTGCTGAAGCATATTACTGATAAATACGATTCACAAACATCTGCTTATTATGCAGCTGCCCGCCTTTGGGTAGATGAGATCATCGACCCGATAGATACACGACGTGTAATAAGTGAGGGTATAGCAGCGGCAAACCACAATCCTGAAATAAAAGAATTTAAGTCAGGGGTGTTCCAGGTATAGCTGTAAACACATTTATTATTTTATTGAACAAAAGTATATTATGAAGAAAATTCGCACAGCCGCTTTGTCAGCTTTTTTAATTCTTTGTGCATTTACCATGGTAACATACACGGCATGTACAGAAAGTCCGTGCAAAGATGTATTGTGCAAAAACAACAGCGTTTGTGCAGATGGTAAATGTCTTTGCCCTCCGGGATATTCGGGCACGTTCTGCGAAGTAAAAGCTCCATGTACAGATGTTTACTGTATTAATAATGGCTACTGTGAAGATGGTAAATGTGTGTGCCCCGATGGTTATGAAGGGTTCAGTTGTCAACTGGAAAGCCGTGCGAAATTTTTTAAGAAATGGAGTTGCAGGGATACGGCCTCCGGGGCAGGTGCAGTACCCAGATATACATCGGAAATGAAGGCCGGTAGCGGCTTGTATGACCTGACCATTAGTAATTTCTCTAATGGCATTTTTACAGGTCCTGTTAAAGGCACCCTCCATACTAACATCATAACAATAGCTGCACAAACACCGGATGTGGGTGGCTACAGTATATACGGTACCGGTAAATACGACACTACGGGTAAAAAAATATCCTGGACCTATGTAATGCTGGATCCGTCAGGAGTACCATCTACATTTACAGGTACCTGGGAATAATTGTAGTAGTATACTTGAGCCTATAAAAGAGTGCCGGAGTTTTCCTGCGCTCTTTTCTTTTTTCAAAAAAACTTGCTCAAAAATTTGACCCTAAGGTCAGGAATTTTGTGACATACATAGGGGGAATATACAGCTGGGGTGTCTATCTGTTATAAACTACGATGGATATATGGCCGGCAGAAATAAAATGGCGATAATAACGGGTGCTACGGGTGGATTGGGAACGTGCTTTGCGCATCAACTTGCTGAAAAAGGATATGATATGGTGATAACAGGACGCCGTTATGGCCGGTTGCACCAGCTTGCTGCAGATATATCAATGCAATATGGTGTAACTGTGCACCCTGTAGTGGCTGATTTTGCACAACCTGCTGATGTGGATGAACTGGCAAGTCTCATTGCCACTTTGCCAGAAGTAGATATGTTGGTGAGTAATGCCGGTTATGGCGAAGGTTGTCTTTTTGAAGATGAAGAAACAGCAGATATACTGGCAATGGTTAAGGTGCATGTAGATGCGACCCTCCAATTGGTACATGCGGTTTTGCCCACAATGCGTAAACAGCGTTCAGGCTATATAATATCAGTATCATCTCTAAGCGCCTTCATGCCCGCTCCGGGCAGCAGTATATATGCCGCTACCAAGAGTTTCCTGAATACATTTATGGAATCGCTGCAAATGGAAGTGCGGAAACATGGCATACTACTGCAAAGCCTTTGCCCCGGCCTTACCCATACGGGCTTTCACGACCGGGTGCCGCAGGGTAGTAAGCTAAGTTTCGCAGGGCCTGACCTATGGATGTCACCATCTGACGTAGTAACTGCATCGCTTAAAAAACTCGGTAGCAAGAAGGTGGTATATGTACCCGGCTTTAAAAATAAAATGATAATGTTTTTCACATCCTTATTGCCACGCAGTATTTACCTGGCTCTTGCTGAAAAGGTATCAGGGAAGTTACGTGCAATTAAAACGGTGCAAATAGGTGACAGAAGGAGATTTCCCGAAACGCAACCGGTGTAACAGGTTACTTTTTCCTGCCCATAATTAAAACCCCAACACCGGCAAGTAATACAATGCCACCTACATAAGTAGGCCAGCCTACCTGGTGCTCTTTCTCTTTATTTACTTCAAGCGGGCCAATGTCCACTACTTTCTCTTTCGTAGTGAAATTTATATTGGTGAAAATCAACATTAATATGCCCACTACTATTAATCCTATTCCTAATCCTTTCATGTTGTTCAGCTTTAGTATGGTTATTGAACAATCTGTCCTGTATAAAGTTTATAGAAGTTAAGTGCATCATATGACATCCTTATTTTATTATTTGTCATTTAAGGGGCACAAAGCTATTTTTGATAAGGATTTTACCCCTAAAGAATGATAGAAGTAAAAGATATTTACAAGAGTTTTGGAGATAAAGAAGTGCTGAAAGGTGTTTCTGCAAAGATGTTGCCCGGTAAAACCAACCTGATAATCGGCAGTAGTGGTAGTGGTAAAACGGTATTTATGAAGTGCATGATAGGCTTGATAAAACCAGATAGCGGGCAGGTGTTGTACGAAGGCAAGGATCTTTACGGAATGGAGGAGGCGGAATTGAAAGAACTCCGTCAGCAAGTGGGTATGCTCTTCCAGGGCAGTGCTTTGTTTGACAGTATGACCGTTGCCCAGAACATCCGTTTCCCCCTGGATATGCTCACCACAATGGGGCTGAAAGAAAAGATGACGCGGGTGGATGAAGTGTTGGCCAGGGTAAATATGGAAGGGGTAAATAAAAAATTCCCTGCAGAGATAAGTGGCGGTATGAAAAAACGTGTGGCGCTGGCTAGGGCTATCGTTATGAATCCCAAATATCTTTTTTGTGATGAGCCCAACTCCGGCCTTGACCCGCAAACTTCAATATTAATAGATGAACTCATCAGGGATATAACGCTTGAATATAATATTACTACCGTTATCAATACCCATGACATGAACTCGGTAATGGAGAGCGGTGATAATATTATATACCTGCACAAAGGGTTGAAGAAATGGGAAGGCAGCAGCAAGGAAATCATTTTCAGTGACGATGAAGACCTGAACAATTTCATATTCGCTTCAGACTTTTTACGTAAGGCAAAAGAAGCCAGCAGGCGGGAGGCTCAATAATACTTTTTAATATAACATAAATGAAGAAAGCCGGTAGACACCGGCTTTCATAATCTAGAATTGATTACCCATTACATACTTAAATATCCTTGGTGCTTAATCGGGTGATGGTAATTGATTTTCATATCGTTCTGCTTAATAAGACGGTGGGGAGGTATAAATCGTTGGGAAATATTTTAAATATTTTTTATTTGCATAAGACTTTGCTTTTTAACCGTTTGATTTTGCCTGTAATTACCTTAATTTCGCATCCGTTCAAACAATTGTATATCAAGATATTTTTAGCTCATGGCTGTATTGATTAATAAAAACTCAAAGGTTATTGTTCAGGGTTTCACCGGTGGCGAGGGTACATTCCACGCCGGCCAGATGATTGAATATGGCACTAACCTGGTAGGCGGTGTTACTCCCGGCAAAGGCGGTAGCCAACACTTAGACAGGCCTGTATTTAATACAGTGCAGGATGCTGTTGATAAAACAGGCGCTGATGTTTCAATCATATTTGTTCCACCGGCATTTGCTGCTGATGCGATAATGGAAGCTGCTGATGCGGGTATCAAAGTGATTATCTGTATTACAGAAGGTATCCCTGTGCAGGACATGGTAAAAGCACGTGCATTCCTGAATGGTAAAGATTGCCGCCTGATAGGCCCTAACTGCCCGGGTGTTATTACGGCAGACGAGGCTAAAGTAGGCATCATGCCGGGCTTTGTATTTAAGAAAGGCAGCATTGGTATTGTTTCAAAATCAGGTACACTTACCTATGAGGCGGCAGACCAGGTGGTAAAAGCAGGTATGGGTATCACTACTGCCATAGGTATTGGTGGCGATCCTATCATTGGCACTACCACTAAAGAAGCTGTTGAACTGCTGATGAACGATCCTGAAACAGAAGGCATCATCATGATAGGTGAGATAGGCGGTGGTATGGAAGCTGAGGCTGCCAATTGGTTGAAAAACAACATGCGCAAACCTGTTGTAGGTTTTATAGCAGGCCAGACAGCGCCTCCAGGCCGTCGTATGGGTCACGCAGGTGCTATAGTTGGCGGTGCAGATGATACTGCTGCTGCAAAAATGAAAATCATGCGCGAGTGTGGAATACATGTAGTAGATAGCCCTGCTGATATTGGCAAGACTATGGCCGAAGTGTTACAGAAACAACCTGCATAAATATATTTAGTAAGCATAACATAAAGCTGCCTTGTACCAACAGGGCAGCTTTTTTTATTCAAATAGCGTGGGTCGCAGTTTCATCATTTCACCCGCTACCATTATGCTTTGTATGTCATCAGTGGCCATCAGTTGTGTTACAATGTTTTTATAGCTTTCATCGTCCCGGTTCTGGCTTAATTTAAAAGTAGCTTCAAGTGATGTGACGGTTATTTCAAAACCCGCTATAGCCTTTACATGTTCACTTACATAGTCACCCGGCATATCTTCCAGCAGTTCGGGATTTTCCTGCCCGTTTTCATACTGGTGTGTCAACTCCCTTACCAGTTCCATAGTTTCATTTTCGCTGAACCAGCGCATTTCGCCCCGCACCTGCACACTCATATAATTCCATGTAGATGCCTGACCACGCTTTGTGTACCAGCTTGCGCTAACGTAGCAGTGCGCACCTGTAAACAGGCCCAGCACTTCACTGTTTTTTGCAAGCACGGGGTAGTGGTCAGAATAGCGGGATACATGCCCCTTTATATATAATACATCTTCACGCTGTTCTGTCATCACAGGTATCTGTGTGGCATAGCATTTTTCCCCGTCATGTCCCATGATGGTCATAAAAGGATTGGCCTCTATAAAGTCGTTTATCGCTTCTCTGTCGGTTTCAGTAAAATGTTCAGGCTTGTACATAGTGGCAAAGTTAATGCGACGATTGGATATTATGGCAGTGGCTCGCTGCAACAAAGTTGGGGGAGGAGAGGTCTTTTTCTTATTTTCGCGCATGGTTTATAAGGCTATTGGCTTGATGAGCGGCAGCTCGCTGGATGGGTTAGACATTGCTTTCGTGCAACTGAACGAGGTACGTGGTGGATGGAACTACGAAATTATCCATGCAGAGTGCCTGCCTTATACCAAAGAGTGGGCTGACCAACTGAGAAATGCTGCACAACTCAGCGTGTACAATTACCTGAAACTGCACACTGCCTATGGCCGGTTGTTGGGCGATGCGGTAAATAGTTTTATAGAGAAACACAACATTCACCACCAGGTGCATCTTATAGCCTCGCATGGCCATACCACTATGCACGAACCGCATAACCATACCAGCGCCCAACTGGGCGACGGGGCTACCATAGCTGCGGTAACAGGGCTGCCTGTTGTAAGCGACCTGCGGAATATGGATGTAGCCCTGGGTGGACAAGGCGCACCGATTGTACCTATAGGCGACAGGCTGCTGTTTGGTAAATATGATTACTGGCTGAACATTGGCGGTATAGCCAACATCACGGTGCCGCACGATGGCGGCTTACTGGCATTTGACGTATGCCCTGCCAACCAGGTGTTGAACGGGCTTGCTGAGATGACGGGTAAGGCTATGGATGAAAATGGGGCTATGGCCAGAACTGGCAAATTGCAAACCGACATCCTTGCCGACCTGAATGATGAGCCGTACTACTTGCAACAGCCACCAAAATCTTTGAGCAACGAGCAGGCTAAACAACTGGTGTTTCCCATACTGCTGGAAAGTAAGAACGACATGAACAACCTGCTGCGTACTGCCACGCAGCATATAGCGGAAAAAATTGCTGAAGCTGTAAAACGATACCCTGCAACAAAAGAAAAGGCTATACTCCTGGCTACCGGTGGTGGTGCTTTGAATAGCTATTTAATAGAGTTACTGAATGCGGAACTCACCCCGCTGAATGTTGAAGTGCACGTACCAGATGAAAATACGGTACAGTATAAGGAAGCTATAGTAATGGCACTGATAGGTGTATTACGCTGGCGCGAAGAAACCAATGTACTCAGCACCGTAACAGGAGCCAGCCGCGATAGTGTAGGCGGCGCGCTATGGATGGGGCATAGTTATAGTTGATCAGTAAGCCCCTTTTTCTATTTCGTCTGATGTAATGGTTCTTGTTCCGCCCCCTTCATATTTGTTTATCAGCGGTACTTTGTGTTCTATTAATTCTACCTCTACGAGACCTGTTAAGTGGGTACGGCTAAGTTTTAGAGAAATTTCATCATTGATTATTGTTCTGGCTACTGTTAATTCCTTTTGATAGTGCTCAAATCCCAGGCTTTTAGCCGTTAATTTATATTCTCCTGCAGGTATGGGGCCAATCCTGAACTTACCATCATTATCAGTTACAGTACTTCCATAACTAAGGCTGTTGTCAGTTAAATCAACAGTTGCATGTATCACGGGTTCATTATTGTCGTCGTATACACTGCCTGATACCCAAAATGTGTCAACAGAATTAGAATCAGTATCAGCCTTGTGTAATTTGGTTAGTGAGCTATTTTGTTCTGTCTTCGGCGCTTGAGCAAAAGTTTTTCCCTCTGGGGCTGCGACAAAAATAAGTGCCAGCCCCGCAGCCATCATCCATTTATACAATGTGCTATGCGGCTGGTACGGGATATTTATTTGCCTGTTGAGTTGTCTCCTTTGAAACCTGCCGCAAATCTTTTGCCCTTTATGGTCTGCAATGAATTGGTAGAGCTGCGCATCACTAAACCCCGTAAAATCAACCACACATTTCTGACAACTATCGCAAAACCTACCCTGCTGCAGCGGGGTCATTTTATTCCAGTCCTCGTGGCAAGGCTGGGGTATGGAGATTTGTATGGGTTTGGATTTACTCATTTACACCTACAAGTTACAACACCAGTATGATGTTTTTGCCACAGAAATACCATAAAATCATTCTCCCCTCTCCATTTATGGAGGGGGTCGGGGTGAGGTATTAAAACTGCCCTACACTCAGCATCACCAGCGTACAGGCTATCACAGGTTCTATGCCGTTTTCTTTCAGCTTTATTTCCAGTTCATCATTCTCCGTACCCGGGTTGAAAATGACACGTTTAGGCTTCAACGAAAGTATATAATCATGATACGGCTCCTGGTTTTTGGGATTCAGGTATAGGGTCACTGTATCTATATCATCCATAGCAGGTGTTTCTTTGGTTATCTCTATACCATTCACATTTCCTACATCTCTGCCTATACCCACCACAGGGTGGCCGTACGATAAAAGCTTATTGATGGCCAGGTAGCTATACCTTGACGGATTTGTTGATGCGCCCAGTACCAGTGTTTTCTTCTTTTCCATATCTCAAAATTATTATAAGATTACTCAACCCGCATAATATTGCTATAATGCTTACTTATACAACAAAGACTTCTACCAAAAGGTTATCTTATTTCACCTTTCGTTCACAAAGTTTCACTAAGTAATCGCTAACTTTAAAGAGGAACTTTTGGGTTTTCACTTTTTACTTTTTGAATTATATGGAAGCATACATCATAGCGGGGTACCGCACAGCGGTTGGTAAGGCAGGCAGGGGAGGTTTCAGGTTTACCAGGCCAGACGACCTGGCCGTAGATGTGATAAAGGGCCTGTTGGCTTCTGTTCCCCAGCTTGACCCGAAACAAATTGATGACGTGATAGTGGGCAATGCAGTACCGGAGGCGGAACAGGGGTTGCAGGTAGGGCGTATCATAGCCAACCGCGCTGTAGGAGAGTGGGCCGCAGGCATTACCATCAACCGTTATTGTGCATCGGGGCTGGAAGCTATTGCTATAGCTACGGCCAAAATACGCACGGGTATGGCAGATTGTATCATAGCGGGCGGTACAGAAAGTATGAGCCTGGTGCCAACTGCTGGCTGGCGTACTATGCCCAATTATGAACTGGCAAAAGAGAATGGTGACTATTACCTGAGCATGGGCCTTACGGCAGAACAGGTAGCAATGGATTTTAATGTCACCCGCGAAGAGCAGGACGAGTTTGCATACAACTCTCATCGCAAAGCGCTGAATGCTATTGAACAGGGATATTTCAAACCAGGGATATTGCCCATAACGGTTAAAGAAATAGCCGTAAATGCAAAAGGCAAACGTACGGAAAAGGAATATATAGTAGATACTGACGAGGGCCCTCGGGCTGATACATCGATAGAAGCCCTGGCTAAGTTAAAGCCGGTATTTGCAATGGGTGGTACAGTTACAGCAGGTAATTCATCTCAAACTTCAGACGGTTCTGCCTTTGTAATTGTCATGAGTGAAAAGTTGATGAACAGCTTGGGCCTGCAACCCTGGGGCAGGCTGGTGGCTTGTGCCAGTGCAGGGGTTGACCCCCGCATAATGGGTATAGGCCCTGTGGCTGCAGTACCCAAAGCACTGCAACAGGCGGGCATGAAGCTGGCAGATATAGACCTGGTAGAGCTGAATGAGGCGTTTGCATCGCAATCTGTAGCAGTGATACGTGAACTGGGTATGGACCCGGACATCGTGAATATTAACGGTGGAGCTATTTCACTGGGCCATCCACTGGGCTGCAGTGGCGCCAAGCTTACTATACAATTATTGCACGATATGAAGCGCCTGAATAAAAAATATGGCATGGTTACTGCATGTGTAGGAGGTGGGCAGGGTATTGCAGGTATTATAGAGCGATTGAGTTAAATTATAATCGCAACGTACTGCGCAATCCTATTTTGGATTACTTTTGCCCCGCCCCAGAACGCTCAGGATGCGCAGATATATTATATTAATTGCTTTATTGCTGTCCGGTCAGGCAGCTGACGCCCAGTTTTTAAAACTTAAGAAACCACGGTTTTCGGGTATTTATTTTCAATGGGGGTATAACCGTGACTGGTACACAAAAAGCGATGTACATTTTAAAGACGGTGATAAGTACGACTTTACCGTGTATGATATGGTGGCTAAAGATAAGCCTGATTTTAGCTATTATAAGAAAAATCCATGGGATATTACCATTCCTCAAAACAGCTACCGCATAGGTGTGTACCTCAATAAACAACACACACATGCTATAGAGGTGAATTATGACCATGCCAAATATGTGCAGGTAGATAACCAGACCCTTAGGGTAAAAGGCCGGATAGATGGTAAGCAGGTAGATGAAGATATGAATCTCGGCCACTACTTTGTACACCTGGAGCATACCAATGGTGCCAATTTTTACCACCTGAACTACGTAGGCCAGACTGAAATATGGCATAATAAAAAGAAAAACCGTCCCTGGGCTACAGCCGTGTGGAAGGCCGGAGGTGGTGTAGTAATACCTAAGTCTTTCGTTATATTGTTTTACGAGAAGCTGGATAATAAATTCAGTGTTGCTGGCTATATATTCAGCGGTGAGGCGGGCGTACGTTTCTATCCGTTTAAGAACTTCTTCCTGGAAGCAACAGCAAAGGGCGGCTATGCAAATTATGTAAACGCCCTGGGCATAGGCACAGGTAGAATAAGCCACGATTTCTGGTATGGAGAAGTAGTGGGACTGATTGGTTATGATATTAACCTGAACTTCCTGCAGAAAAAGGATAAACCTGTTATAGCACAGTAAAGCAGCGTTAAAAAGCTTTTTCGTTAACTTTGCGCGTAGTGATAAAAAGGATTGCACATATTGTCTTTTCGGTAGCGATGACATTGCTGCTGGTATTCGGTGGGGTTTCCAAAGAATACCTGCACTTGTTTACAGGCCATACAGATACTACGCATTGCAATCACGACAGGGATGGGCTTTACTTTGAAAATGAACACCACCACTGCGATTTTTTATCATTTACTCTGCCCCCGTTTGTACACGATGCTGTTGTGTACAAAATTTCAGAACCAAGTCCTTTTTATCTTTTACATACTACTGAGGTTGCAGCGCATTTAATTCCGCGCGATGCACCTGTATCACGGTTACGTGGCCCCCCTGTTGGCCTTGTTTAATATGTCTGAACCGTATTGTGTATAAGCCAATGCTTATACATGCATGTACATTATTATAAAAAACCAGGGGGCAGTCTATGTACCGCATCTTGCTTGTTTTTCTGATGTGTTGCACCGTGGTATATACTACAGCAGCGCAGCAGGACTGCAATATCAATGTTAATATCCTTGTACTGGAAAAACACAATGCCAAGCCATTGTTTGCAGTAGTAGTTCATATTGATGAACTGAATACTACCTATCAAACAAATGAAAAGGGTCGTTTTGTTATAGAGAAGCTATGCCCGGGAAGTTATACTTTTCATTTTCACGCCACGGGTCATGAGCACTATGCAGAGCAGGTGACAATTACAGCAAGTACAGAACTGAAATTCAGGCTGGCGCACCTTGAGGGCTACCTTGAAGAGGTGGTGGTAGCGGCAGATAAAGACCAGGCACTACTCCAGGCCAGCGATAAGCTGGATAAAAAGGAGATAGCGGCCAATAGCGGCAAAACGCTGGGAGACATGTTGCAGGCTGTAAACGGTGTGTCGGTAATAGCCAATGGGGCTACTATAGCCAAACCGGTGATACATGGTATGCACAGCAACCGCATTGTAATGCTGAACAATGGCATTCGCCAGGAAGACCAGCAGTGGGGTGGTGAGCATGCGCCTAATATAGACCCTTTTCTCGCTAACAACCTGACGGTGGTAAAGGGTGCGGCCAGCGTGCGCTATGGTACAGATGCTATAGGTGGGGTGGTATTGGTAGAACCTGCACCCTTGCGTAGCAGGCACGGCTGGGACGGAGAACTAAACATGGCAGGGTTGAGCAACAATAGGATGGGGGTAGCTTCGGGTGTGGTTAACCATAATTTTAAAAGTTTACCGGCCTTGAGTTTCAGGGTACAGGGCACTTATAAGAAAGGCGGTAACTACCGCATACCCGGCCATTGGGTGGCCAATACAGGTGTCGGGGAACAGAACTATTCAGCAGCGGTAGGGTGGAAGAAACTACACTACGGTGCAGAGGTTTTTTACAGCAGCTTTAATACAGATATAGGCATTTACAGGGGCTCACACACGGGTAATGCCGCGGATAAATTAGCTGCGATAAACAGTGATACGCCTACAGTAACAGCTGCGTTTACTTACGACCTGCAACGGCCACGCCAGCATGTACAGCACAACCTGTTGAAAGCAAAAATGTACCTGGACAGCAGGCTGGGGGTATGGCATGCAACTTATGGTTACCAGCGTAACTACAGGCAGGAATATGATGTACAGCGTGTGGAGACGAGCGATGCACAGCTAAACCTTACGCTCAATACGCAAACCATGAACATCAACCTGGAACACGTAAAGCTGGGCAACCTGTCCGGTGAAATAGGTGTAGATGGTATCTACCAGGAAAACTACATGCAGCCGGGCGACAGGGTGTTCCTGCCCAATTATTTTTCGCGTGGTGCCGCAGCTTATCTAATAGAGCGTTACAGGTACAATGGCTGGATGCTGGAAGGAGGGCTGCGTTATGATTACCGCTGGTATGAAGCATTCAATCCTGAAGGGAGTAACCAGCAGGTTGTACGTTATGAGTACAACTTCAAAAATGTATCAGGAACACTGGGCCTTACAAAAAATGTAAAGCAGCATTGGCAGTTGTCTGCTATACTCTCCAATGCATGGCGGGCACCTCAAGCAAACGAGCTGTTTAGCGCGGGACTGCATCACGGCGCTGCGCGTATAGAACTGGGCAATAAAACATTGTTGCCGGAACGCTCTTATAACCTGAACATAGAAAGCAAGAACGATTGGAGTGATAAATTATCGACTGCTATATCGCTCTATACACAATACATCAGGGATTTTATATACCTGGAGCCCGGCGCAGACATATTAACGATAAGGGGCTATTTTAAAACCTTTAATTACAAACAAACAAATGCCTGGCTGAATGGTGCGGACATAAGTGGAAGCTATAACTGGAGCAGTGCGCTGGTGTCAACCGCAAAAGCGTCTTTTCTTTTTGCAAAAGATGTTACAAGGAACGATTGGTTGATACAGATGCCTGCAAACAGGTTGTCATTTAATACCGCTTATACGCATGATATCAGCACCCGCCTGCAGGAGTGTTTTCTGTCTGCCGATGCAAGATATGTATTCAGGCAAAACCGCATCCCTGCAAACTTTGACGCTATAGACTATCCACGCCCGCCTGGCGGATATTTCCTGCTGGATATAGCTACAGGTACAAAGCTGGTAGCAGGCAGGCAACCATTGTACATAAGCCTTACCGTCATGAATATTTTAAACCAAAGGTACCGCGACTACCTGGATGCGTTCCGGTATTTTATAGACCAGCCGGGTACGAACATTGTATTAAGGTTGCGCGTACCATTTTCTTTTAACAAACATCAACAATAATAAAAATGAAAAAAGTAAAACAATTAGCTACTATATTTTTAAGTACATCAATCATTTTAACTGCTTGCAAAAAGCCGGAAGTTACTAACCCCACCCCTGTAGAAGAGGAACTGATAACGACTGTACGTTTAGTGGTGACTAATAATTCCGGCTTCAACAAGACGTTCAACTATAAAGTTGAAAATGGTTTTGGAAGCGCTACGCAAGGATCTGTTACTATAGACGATGTGGTATTAGCACCGGAAACAGAATACAATGTTACAGTTGAGGTGCTGAATGAAACAAAAACTCCGGCGGAAAATGTTACAGAAGAAGTGATAGCAGAAAGCCATCATCACCTTTTTGTTTTTGAGAGTACCCCGGTATCAGGAAACGGCTCTGTTTCTTTTCATGACGGGAATAAAGACGACGAAGGAGAACCCTTAAATCAAACCCTGCAATTTAAAACAGGCATGGCGGGTACAGGTACATTAACCGTTACCCTTAAACATGAGCCTACTAATAAAAACGCAACAACACCGGATGCTGCAGGTGGTGAAACAGATGCACAAGCAATATTCCCGGTAAAAATTCAATAAACTGGCTTGATTTTTGTGGCTATATAATTATTGTTAAAGCACAGATTTTTAATGAAAAAATCTGTGCTTTTTTCATTCATTTTTGTAACTTCAAATTAATTCAACATTAAAAAGAACAAAAATGGCACTAGGAACCATTATCGAAAAAGAACAGATCCCCGACTATAAAATCGTTCCGGCTTTTGTTGACAAATCTGAATACTGGGAAAAGGAGATGCAATATGCTGTGCGACTGGGCAATGAATTTAAAGGTAAGACAACAATAACTTTTGAAACAACGCAAGGCCCCCGGGCTGTTACAACTACCGTATGGTCTGTAACTAATAACTTTATACAGTTAAAAGGCGGCCTGAGCATTCCATTGAACAGTGTTATAGATATGCATTTTTAGGTTTGTTATATTATTCAAGCCTTTAAAGACACCGGTACAAGGTGTCTTTGTTGTTTTAAAAGACTCAACTAAAGCTATAGATATTCAATTTATGTAATTATCTTTGCACATTCAATACGAACCTCCGGGAAACGGAGCCCCTAATGTATAAAGCGAATATGAGTCAGCAAGAAATTATAGAGCGTATAAACGCTTTTATGGTAGAAGATTTTGAAGTGGATGAGCAAACCATAACGCCCCAGGCTGATCTTAAAACTACCCTGGACCTGGATAGCCTGGATTATATAGACCTGGTAGTGGTTATAGAGCAGAATTTTGGTTTTAAAGTAAAGCCGGAAGACTTCCAAAAGATGGTGACAATACAGGATTTCTACAATTACGTTACAAACAGGTTAGAAACGGCAAATGCCTGATAAGCCGTCATGGCAGGGGCAATCACGCGGTACGCCATTAGGCTATCGCATATTTGTGTGGTTGCTCAAAACAGGTGGCCTCGGCACGGCATATAGTTTATTGCCACTTGTAACGCTTTATTACAAATGGTGTGTACCATCGGCCACAGCGCCTCTTAATTATTTATACACGCAACGGTTAGGCTATTCCAGGAAAGCAGCTTCAACTCTTATACGTAAAAACCTGCTTGTGTTTGGGCAAACCCTTATCGATAAAATAGCTGTGCTGGCGGGGGTAGGAGATAAACTCACCTTTACGCACGAGGGGGTGGGAAATATTGAGCAACTCGTTAAAGATGGGAAAGGAGGTATTTTGCTGAGCGCCCACCTGGGCAACTGGGAAGTAGCAGGCCATTTGCTGAAACGTGTAAATACAGTGATTAATATTGTAATGTATGATGGTGAAGCAGAACAGGTAAAGCAGTATATGAGCCAGTTTGAAGCAAACCGTTCGTTCAATATCATATTCATAAAAGACGACCTGTCGCATATATATGAAATATCTGCTGCACTGGCCCGCAATGAGCTGATATGCCTGCACGGAGACCGTTTCCGCCCCGGTAACAGGACAATGCAACATGATTTCCTTGGGGAAGAAGCTTTGTTCCCGGCCGGGCCTTTTATATTAGCATCTAAGTTAAAGGCGCCCGTTTGCTTTGTTTTCGCTTTTAAAGAAACTAACTTTCATTACCACTTTTACGCCTATCCTACCAAAGTATATGAAGGCAGAGGAACAACAGGGATGAACAATATGCTGAACGATTACGTTGACATTGTAGAAAAAAAGTTGAAGGAATATCCGGCACAATGGTTTAATTATTACGAATTTTGGAACAAATAGCTAATGACTGATATTACTGCATATATACCCCAGAGGCCGCCTTTTGTGATGGTAGGTGAAGTTTTACAAGCTGACGCTAAATTCTCTAAAACTTCATTTACTATAGCAGCAGACAACCTTTTTGTAGCAGACGACATATTTACAGAACCGGGCCTGGTAGAAAATATGGCCCAGACAGCCGCTGCCGGTACAGGGTACCGTTACCATCAGAAAGGAGAGCAGGTGCCTGTAGGCTTCATAGCAGCTATAAAGGCTTTGAAGATTTATGACCGGCCTAAAGTAGGAGCTACGCTTTATACAGAAGTGGAGATAACACATACCCTGATGAATGTACATGTAGTAGTGGCTACTGTGTATGTTAATGATAAAAAAATAGCTTCTTGCGAGATGAAAATTTTTGAACAGGTTATATCATAAAATAAGCAGGCATGAAAAGGATAATTTTATTAATGTTTATAGCTGTGCTGCATGTTAATAGTTTTGCACAGTCTAAAGCTGATGTTTTTAACCCCGATGTTGAACTTACCTGGCTGGGGATTGATTTTACACAAGTGCATTTTATAGGAACAGCAGCCCAATGGCAGGATGCGGGAACTATAACCAGCACTGACCTTAGGGATAAATACTTTGTTTCCTGGAATGAAATATTTATAGAAGAGAAAGCCAAGTATGATGTGGCTAAAGCCACCAACAGGACATTGATAAAGTATAATATTGATGTTACTGCATCGGCTAATGGTAAATCTGATAAAGATTACTTTGTAGATGATCCTGGTTCTTTCCGCCATATGGATGCAGATAAGGTTGCAAAACTGGTAGCAGGTTATAACTTCAAGGGAGCAAAGGGAGTAGGGATGATGTTTGTGGTAGAAGGTATGCACAAAGAGGCCAAGAAGGCATCTATGTGGGTGGTGTTTGTGGATATGGCTACTAAAAAGGTATTACTGTCTAAACAGGTAGAAGGTGCGGCAGGGGGCTTCGGCTTCCGTAATTATTGGGCTAAAGCTTTCCTGAACGGATTAAAAGAAGTAGATAACAATTTTGATAAGTGGAAAAAGATAAAATAGAAACGGATACTCATTGCAGACATTAAAACATACAACAGAATTTGAAGTAAAGTTTAGCGAAGCCGACCCGCTGGGGATTGTGTGGCATGGACATTATATCCGATATTTTGAGGATGGCCGTGAAGCTTTTGGCAATGAGTATGGGCTTAAATACCTTGACTTTTACCGGAGTAATATTGTAATACCTATTGTAAACGTTCAGTGCGACTACAGGCGCATATTGCGTTACGGACACAGGGTAAGGCTTGAAACTACCTATCATGATACACCGGCGGCCAAGTTGCTGTTTCATTATAAAATGTATGATGCCACTACGAATGAACAAGTAGCATCGGGCAGTTCTGTACAGGTGTTCATGCATAAGGAAAGCCTGGAGCTAATGCTGTACCTGCCACAATTTATGACAGACTGGAAAGAGAAATGGCTGAAGAAATAAAACCCGTTTATGCTGTAGCATCACATATTGTCTCTGCATCGGGTATGGGAGTAGATGCGCATTGGAATGCCGTTGCTGAAGGCCGCCGTGGTATAGCAGATTATACAGAACAGGGGCAACAATACTATGCCGGCAGGTTGAGCAATGAGCAACAGGAAGCTATCGGTAATACGATAATGGATGCACAGCTTTCTGCTTTTGAAAAGTTATGCCTGTTTTCTGCACGGGCTGCTCTGGCCCAATGTTCAAATGATATATGCAATGGTGATACCGTTGTATTGTTATCTACTACGAAAGGCAATATAGACAGGCTGAACATACAGCCGGACGAACAAACACTATTATCGGCAAGTGCTTCCATTATTGTCAAAGAGCTGGATATACCCACACAACCTGTGGTTGTATCTCATGCCTGCGTATCGGGGGCTGTAGCATTATTATATGCGCACAGGCTTTTAAGCAGTGGCAGGTATAAGAATGCAATAGTAATAGGCTGCGACCTGTTTACACCATTTGTATTAAATGGCTTCATGTCTTTCCATGCTATAGACGGTGTGCCATGCCGGCCTTTTGATGCCGCCCGTAAGGGCGTTAACCTGGGAGAAGCTGCTGCAACTATAATCCTTTCAGCAACTACGGATAACAAACCTCTGGCAAAACTTACAGGTGGTGCTACTTCTAATGATGCCAACCATATTTCTGGGCCATCGCGCACAGGTGAAGAGCTGGCAGATGCTATTGGAAGGGCTATGTCAGAAGCCGAAATTACTGCAGCCGATATTGATATGATATCTGCCCATGGTACCGCCACCGTTTATAACGATGAAATGGAAGCCAGGGCATTACACTTGTCAGGGTTAAGTAGTACACCTATGCACAGTATGAAAAGCTATACAGGCCATACTTTAGGCGCAGCCGGTGTACTGGAAAGTGCTATGGTAATAAGAGCTATACAGGAACAACAATTAATTCCATCTGCAGGTTATGAAAATCATGGGGTATCCGTACCGGTAAATGTCACCACCAAAATGCAGCCTGCAACTATTAACTATGTCTTGAAAACAGCATCAGGATTTGGCGGGAGTAATGCTGCTATAGTCTGGGCAAAGCCTTAACTGACTAATGCATTCAGCGCTATCCAGGCCATAGTGCCTACGCCTGTTTTCAATGCTTCTTCATCTATATTGAAATGTGCATTGTGCACAGACGCTGTAAATTCTTCATTGTTTCTATTGGTACCAACCCTGAAGAAACAGCCTGGCATATGTTGGGTATAGAAACTAAAATCTTCCCCTGCCATGCGTATGTTCAACTCTTTTACATTTTCATCTCCCAGGTAAGCCTTAGCCCAGCTTTCAGCCTGTGCTGTAACAACGGGGTCGTTAAATAAGGATGCATGTCCCTGCGGAATATCAACTATAGCTTTTGCACCGTAAGCCTCGCAGGTTTTTTGAGTAAAGTCTTTTATGTATGCATGGGCTTGCGCACGCCATTCCTCATTCATAGTACGGAAGGTTCCCCATAGTTCCAGTTTGTCGGGTATAACATTCGTAGCAAAGCCCGCCTCTATTTTACCGAAGGTGAGTACTGATGGAATAATAGGATTACCCTTGCGCGATATAACCTGCTGCAACCCGGTTATAACCTGCGCTGCAATAGCTATCGGGTCAACAGCGAGATTGGGCACTGCGGCGTGACCGCCTTTCCCTTCTATTGTAATGTATATCTCATCGGTACTGGCCATATATTGCCCGGCTTTAAAACCCACTGTACCACTGGGTAAATTGGGATATACATGCAACGCGAAAATAGCTTCCGGCTTAGGATTTTTCAGTACACCCGCGGCTATTAGTAAACTGGCGCCTCCGGGTAGCTTTTCCTCTCCCTGCTGGAAAATAAGTTTTACGGTCCCTTCCCATTCATCACGCAGGTCGTGCAATATCCTGGCCACCCCCAGCAGGCAGCTTGTATGTACATCGTGTCCGCAGGCGTGCATCACACCGTCGTTGGTCGATTTGTACGGTACATCATTTGCTTCCTGTATAGGCAATGCATCCATATCTGCCCGCAGCGCAATGCATTTCTTACCGGGGTTTTTGCCATAAATAAGACCTACCACACCCGTACCTGCTACGCCAGACTGATGCTCAATTCCCCATTCTGTAAGCTTTGCTGATACAAAGGCAGAGGTATTATATTCCTCGAAAGACAATTCAGGATTGGCATGGATATGATGCCGTATGGCCTGCACCTCGGGGAAATATTCCAAAGCCTTTTTACGTATTATATCAATCATTGCTCAGCAGGGGGTAAGTTTACAATAACAACATTATCCGGCACTATCATGCAAGCCCCGTATATGTTTATGGCCTGCCTGTATAATTCTACAGCATCTTGCCTTGTGGCGAAGTTGCCCACCTTTACGCGATACTGTGGTTGCGTATAAGACATGTAGGTTTTTTCATTTGGAAACCTCCGGATGAAATCAACCTTACGCTGTATGGCCTGGTTACGGTCAATGCCATAATATATCTGCACCCTGTAGCCGCGCATATACCTTACTCCATAGCCACCGCCATTCCCTTGAGATTTATGCCGTTCCAGCAACAGTGCCAGGCGGGGGTCTGCGTTGAAGGTGATATTGTTATCCCACGGATTTTTTGCCGTAGTGTCAACAGGCGTCTCTTCTATTTCCCTTACCTGCGCGCAGGAGGTTGTATATCTGCCACACAGCAACAATACAGGCATCAATATGTAAAACAGGGTCCTCATAATTCTATCGTACAAAGTTATAACTAAGCACGGGTTAAAAATGTTTAATTATCTCTTCAGCAAAGTCGCTGGTAGATACCTGCGTGGCATCGGTCATCAGCTTATAAAAGTCCACAGTTACACGTTTATTCATAATACTGGTTTGCAGGCCGTTTTTTATACATTTGGCAGCGTCATCCCAGCCCATATATTCCAGCATCATTACCCCACTCAGTATCAGTGAGGATGGGTTCATCGTGTTGGTATTGGCAAAGCGCGGAGCTGTGCCATGTGTGGCCTCGAATATGGCGTGGCCTGTCAGGTAGTTGATATTTGCCCCCGGGGCTATGCCTATACCGCCTACTGCAGCAGCCAGTGCGTCTGATATATAGTCACCGTTCAGGTTCAGCGTAGCTATCACTGAATAGTCCTGCGGAGCCAGCAGTATCTGTTGCAGGAAGTTGTCAGCTATTACATCATTTACTACAATCTTACCCTCGTGTTGAGCTTTTTCTATTTCCAGGTTTGCTGCTATTTCACCTTCAGCCTTTTTGGTTTCTTCCCATTGGTTCCAGCTATATATTTTATCGCCAAACTCGCGTACGGCCAGCTCATAACCCCATTTTTTAAAGCCACCCTCTGTAAACTTCATGATATTGCCCTTGTGCACTATCGTTACAGAAGTACGCTTATGCTCAATAGCATATTGTATAGCCGCACGCACCAGTCGTTCTGTACCTTCTTTAGACACGGGTTTGATACCAAAGGCGGTTGTTTCAGGAAAACGTACCTTGCCGCCTGCATTCAGTTCTGTGCGGATGAATTCCATCATCTTTTTTGCTTCGGGGCTGCCTTCAGGCATTTCAATACCTGCGTAAATATCTTCAGTGTTTTCGCGGAACACCACCATATCTACCCTGTCAGGGTAATGAACAGGTGACGGCACACCTATAAACCAATGTATAGGACGAAGGCAAACATATAAATCTAGCTCCTGGCGCAGTGCCACATTTAAAGAACGGATGCCACCGCCTACAGGTGTGGTTAATGGTCCTTTGATAGATACCAGGTACTCGCGTGCCATATCCAGCGTTTCGTCCGGCAGCCATGTTCCTTTCTGGTTGTAGGCTTTTTCTCCGGCCAGCATTTCTACCCACTCTATTTTGCGCTTACCATGATAGCAATGTCCTACTGCAGCATCTATTACCCTTTTACTGGCGCGCCATACATCGGGGCCAATGCCATCACCCTCTATAAAAGGAATAATAGGGTTGTCAGGAACTACAAGTTTACTATTGCTGTCTATCGTTATCTTTTGAGGAGTCATGTTATATTATTATTTACCCGCGCGAAGCTAAATTAAGAAATCCAAAATCTGAAAATATATAAGTTGTGGCTATGTTACCTACTGGGTATTATTGAGTAATTATACATAGAAAATATTTCGCTTGTATCTGATGCGGGATAAGTTTGTTGCGTTTTGTTGTCTTTCTACCTATTTGTTTTAAGAACTCAATGTTATAAGGCATTGGTTATCAATAATCAGTTTATCGCCCCTTAATCCAGGCACTTTGCATCGATGTTTTTATCATGTATAACAAGTAATGATGTTTATT
This sequence comes from uncultured Flavipsychrobacter sp., assembly GCA_964464965.1. Lineage (GTDB taxonomy): Bacteria > Bacteroidota > Bacteroidia > Chitinophagales > Chitinophagaceae > UBA5543. The sequence continues at coordinate 64,469 of CAYXHM010000007.1, forward strand.
ACGTGCTACTTAAAAGTACTTCATGTCAAATATACGCATTTTTTATGATAATACCAATAGGGATTTCCCGACATACTTAAAACAACGCCAGTAAATACTGTTAAAACAGATATTGTTGTTTGAATATATTACCGGGGTTGTTTTTCTTTACGTTTAATGACGGGGTATTATATATCAATGCGGCTGAAGCAGTTCTGGAGGTTCTTCAGGTTCAACCAGTTCAATCCTGTTGCTGGTATATCAATACTGGCTGGAATATTTACGGGCATATCATTAATGGTGTTTGAGAAAGCACCTTATGCACCGTGGATTTATACAGCGCTGGCCGTTCTTAGTATTATGGAGTTACAGTCCCGAAAGGGCAACGATTTTCTGGAAGCACATGTAGATAATGTAACCTTTTACCGGTGTAAACTGGCCGAAAATATGCTTTTGCTGCTGCCGTTTATAGTTGTACTGTTTTTGAAATATTGCTTTTTACAGGCGGTAATACTTGTCGTATTTGCGGTCCCTTATTCATACTATAACGTAAAGCTTCCACGGCCAAAGCTAAAAGCGTTGTACTCGCCGTTTTTATCTTATGCGGTAGAGTGGCATAATGGCTTTCGCATGTATGCAGGGGTGTATGTGCTGCATGTAGTGTTGCTGGTGCCGGGAGTCATTTCAGGCAATTTTTATGTTTATTTAGTGCCATTCTTCTTGTTGTTGTTGTTTATCAACAGCACATATGGTGTGGTAGAGGACCGTTTTTTTATATGGGTGTACCGCACCTGTGCAGTGCAATTCCTGCTGAAGAAATTTAAGGCGCTGGCTGCGGGATATGCACTCAGTTTTGCATTGTTTGCGGCAGTGGGTGCTATATTTTACCACCAGCACATAGCTTTGCTGTTACTGTGCTTTGCGGGTGGGCTTATAGCCCTGACAGGCAGTATGCTTATCAAGTATCATTTTTACCCAAGTGAGTTTATCATCCAGGTTTCGCAAATTATTTTCCTGGCATTGGTGATAGGCGGTGTGATAAATCCTTCATTAATGATACTAACATTACTGATGCTCTTGTTTTCTTATTTTAAAGCAAAAAATAAAATGAAAACCATATTAGGATGCTGAAAGTAGAAGCGCTTGAGCAATCATATGGCAGCAAGCAGGTACTGAAAGGGCTTTCGGCCAACTTTGGCAGTGGTCTTGTACATGGCATTATAGGGCTGAACGGGGCAGGGAAAACCACTTTTTTTCAATGTATCTGCGGGTTGCAAAGCTATACCGGAAAAATATATGATACGGAACTGCACAGCCTGAAAAACCATATTGGCAATGTACCTACAGAGCCTTATTTCTTTCCCCGGATAAAAGGTAAGGAGTACCTTGATTTTATGCGCCACGCCAAAGGGAATGAGGGCTCAAATTCCCGGGACACATTTACATTCGATCTGCCGCTGGATGAATATATTGACAACTATTCCACAGGCATGAAGCGCAAAATAGCATTCCTGGGCGCAATGATTGGCCAATCGGATATTTATATTCTCGACGAGCCATTTAATGGAGTGGATATAAGAAGCAACCTGGTACTGAAGCAGAAGATACTGGAGTTAAAAGCAGCAGGTAAGACTATTCTATTGTCGTCACATATTATATCGTCTCTTACAGAATTGTGCGATGAGATTCACCTGCTGAAAGATGGGATTATCAGCAAACATTATATGCCTGTGGCTTATAACAAGGTTGAGGAAGATATGATGAATGAATAGATTACTTGTACAATGAAGAGCCGCAGTATTTACAAAACTTAGCATCCTCATCGTGTCCGTCGCGGCTACATGTCGGGCATGATTCGTATAGGTCATCGTTTTTCTTACGGGCTGCAATAGCCAGGTCGTGGGTGATGATGCCTGTAGGCACCGCAATGATGGCATAACCTATAAGCATAACAACCGATGCCACAAACTTACCCAGTGGTGTTACAGGTGATATGTCTCCATAACCTACTGTGGTAATAGTTACTATTGCCCAATAAATACTTTCAGGGATATTAGAAAAGCCGTTTTCCCTGTTTTCTACCAGGTACATTATAGACCCTAGTATGATGGTGAGCATTACTACGGTGAGCAGGAATATGCTGATTTTGCGGATGCTTCCTTTCAGTGCCTGTTTTAAAAAATTGATCTCAAACAGGAAATGGCCAAGTTTAAATATTCTGAAAATTCGTAGCAGCCTTAATGCCCGTAATACAAGTAAAGATTGAGCACCAGGGAAGAAAATACCCAGGTAAGAGGGAATTAGGGCCACAAGGTCTATAAAGCCCAGTACACTGAAAATATATTTAGCCGGTTTCCTGATGCTGATTAACCGCAGGGTGTATTCGATGGTAAAGAGTATGGTGAATATCCATTCTAAGGTATAAAAAAGACGGCCATATCTTTCGTGCATGTCTGCAATACTATCCAGCATCACAACTATTATACTGGTGAATATAGCAATGAGGAGCCCTACATCAAAGGCCTTTCCCGCCCTTGTATTAGATTCGTAAATAACCTCGTGCAACTTAAAACGCCAGTCTTTTTTAACCTGTGATGCCATTCATGCAGTTTTCTGATTTTTCAAAAACGTGTGATAAAATCGCTTAATGCAATATCCTGAAATGAGAACAAACTTTGCCTGTAACTGTTGATATTCTTTAAAAAAACAAAGCCGCTCACGGTGGAGCGGCTTGTAGATAGTTTACGAATATTTACTGCTTAATATGCTGTAGTATCTAAAACAGTAGTGTCATTTATCGGATCGGCCTGCAATGTATTGCCCGGATCTTCTACCAGTATGGCAGTGTCTTCCGCAGTATCAGCAGTATCATCCACTTCATTGCTATCGCAAGATGTTGCAACACTGGCCAATGCGATACACATATAAATCAGCTTGGTTTTCATATTTTGTTAGATTTTGTAATGGTTAACGATGTATTTCATAGCCTTTATTAGCAGTCCATTCGTTATGAAAATACTCAGCGTCTTCATCATTGCGGGTAGTTACGCCCAATACGATATTGCCTTGTTTTACGCCATCTTCATATATTTTTGCACGTTCTTCAGGTATGCCTGCGCCTACAAGAGCGCCAATAATACCGCCGGTAGCAGCACCTGCGCCTGCACCTGCAAGTCCGGCAGCCAATGGCCCCGCTATTACCAGTCCCAGGCCGGGCAGTATTAAATTAGTGCCTATAGCCACAACAGCACCGGCTATTGCGCCTAAAGTTGTGCCAATAGCAGAACCTACACCTGCACCTTCAAGGGCTTTATTTCCCAATTCGGTTTTTATCGTTGTATTGCCGAAATGCGTATCACGTGCTTTGTCAGACATGATCACATGCACATCATCATGCGTATAACCGCGGCTATTGATTGTATTAAATGCGCGCTCGGCGCTGTCTCTGTCGTTGAACATTGCTGTTACTAATCTGCGGTTTGAATCTTGAGTTCCCATAAATCTATTTTTATAGGAAGTGGAAAAGACCATGCCACCAAAAGAATGTGGCAGCATTGCTGACTAGCTATAATACCTATAAAATAAATGCAGCCGGCAATAACTTTTATAGTTATTGCCGGCTGCATAATCTGTACTTTTTACAAGCTGGTTTTGAAGGCAACATATCCATTCACGTCTTCTTCTTGTGTAATGGATGGCGTGCAGCCTTTTTCCTGTGCATGTTTTTGTATGCTTTGCACCCTGTTGTCAGGGTTGGGGTGTGTACTTAAAAACTCCGGTGGATTAGACTGGCCCTCGTCAATTATCTTCTGGAAGAAATAAGACGCGCCATCAGCTTTGTATTCTGTCGGGCACAGGTAGTTTACAGAAGACTCATCGGCTTCTTTTTCATTGTCCCTGCTGAACTGTAATGTTACCAGTTGTGAAGCCACATCTGAGACAACCCCCTGGTTGTTACCCAATACTATATCCAATAGTGTCTGCAGCCCATAAACTTTCGTCAGTTGGTCTGTAGAATGGCGTTTGTCAGCATGTGCCATTTCGTGCCCTATAACACCTGCCAGCGCCGATTTGCTATCCAGGTATTTTATAAGGCCGGTATATACATAAATATAGCCGCCCGGTGTACAAAAGGCATTCTGCACATCGTCACGTTTTACGATGTAAATCTCCCAAGGAAATTCATTTTTATAAGTGACAACACCACTGGCTAAGATGTCATTGCGTATTTCATTTATGTAGTTATATGCCGCAGCATGTGTTGCCGGGTCTAATATAGGAAACTCTGCAGGGTCAGCCATGATTTCGGCCTTTACCTGTGCGCCCAGTGTTTTATCATCTTCTATAGAAAAAATGTTGATGCCGCCACCGCCGCCTTTTTTAGAGCAGCCTGCGAAGAAGAATGGCGTACAGCATAATGCCAGAATAATATATTTTTTCATAAGTATGTTGTTGATTAATATGACAAACCTGCATGTGAAAACACATACAGGCGTCAAAATGTTGCATAAAAGTATAAAAATAAACAGCCCCGCACTATTGCAGAGCTGTTTATTTTAAGAGGTTACTGAATTATTGTTTAATGAATTTATCTATACCGTAGCCTGCACCATCGCCTATGCGGATATAATATATACCGGCTGGCAATGTTGCTACATTAATAACTGTGGTATTGCCTGTAATAGCAGTTGTACTTAACAGTTGTCCGGTTGTGTTATATATACCGGCGCTTATACCTGTGGTATTGCCATCAAGAGTTATAGTAAGAACGCCATTAGCCGGGTTAGGGAAAATGCGGATGTTGTTCTTTGCATAGATGTTGTTTACAGACGTGCTTGTGTTTTCATCAAATACAGCAAACGGGCTGAAAGAGGTAACGCCCGTACGTTTAATAGCGTACATGCTTCCAACGGCGGTTGCAGATGCTGATGCTGTAGCATCCCAGTTACCATTAGTATAATGAGAAAGGTAAGCCTTAGTCCTGTTGAAAGAGTTGACTTCCATCGCTGCGCTCCAGCGTGTTTCTATGTCCACGTTTATATTGGCGGTTGCGCTGCTGGCTACATACCATGTTGCATTCACCAGGGGTTGCGTGTCATTCAGATTGATGCCTGCTGTGCCGTTTTGTTTTACATCACTATTAACACCTACGCTGAATTTGCTGGCAGCAGATGTGCTGTTGGCGCTGACAATAGCCGGAGCATAGTTGCCGGCAGTACCAACATGGAAAGTTTGTGAGCTGTTTGCTGCTACGTCTATAGACAAAGTGCCTGTATTACCGGTCATTACATAGCTATTGGCAGAGCCCCCGGTTATGGTGGCATTAGTAAGCAGGCTTAAATCACCTGAACTCATATCTATCATACCTTTTTGCAGGTTCAATTGTCCTGCAACCTGCAGGTCACCATTGATCATAACTTTTGATGAGCTATTGCCAAGGTTGATGGTGAAATCATCAACTGTGTTGCCACCTGAAGAAAAATTGATCATATTACTAAGGCCTGAAGAAGCGTTAATAATGATGTCAGAATTAGAAGAACTGCTGATGGTACCTGTTCCTTGAAGGTTCCCGGTAGCACCGAATGTCAGGTTACGGCTGTTCAGGTTAAGAGAACCTGCAATAAGGTTCAGCATACCCCTTACTTCCACATCGGTTGAAAGCATTACAGCAGAACTTGCAGGAATATCTATCGTGATGTTTTTCAAACCGCTACCGGATAATTCTATACCGGTAGTAGCGGCCGTAGTATAAATGACATGATAATCGTTGCTTAATGTCAGCATACCGCCACTATTAGTCATCATACCGTTTGATACAATAATGGTTGCATCATTGTTCAGCACAAGTGTGCCAGATGCCATATCAAGAGTGCCGGCAGCAAGCCTTAACATACCATCTACTGTAATAGTGGATGCTGCGCTTATTGTAGCGTTGTCATTCGTCCAGTTATCCACCGTAAGGTTTCCGGCGAAATTGTACCCTGAAGTGAATGATGTGTACAAACTATCTACGATAATGTTGCCAATTCCGCTAAGTGAACCTGTAGTAAGTGACAGATAATTGCCGGGGTCACCGGTTAATGTACCATCTACCTGCAAGCTGCCTGTACCGGATATGCTTTGGTCCTGGTCAAGCGTGATGTTAATACCCAGCGGAATTACGATGTCATCGGAAGATGTCAATGCAGGAGGTATCAATCCACCAGACCATGAAGCGGAACTGCTGAAGTTACCGGATAGAATAGCCGTATATGTTGCGGCTTTAACGCTCATGTTCACTAATAAGGCAAAACCGAGAAATAGGATGCCTTTCTTAATTGTAGTAAAATTTGTATTCATATTATTGCATTTTGGAGTTAAGAATATATCGCTCTATAAAGTAAATAATCATGCCAGCGAGACCGATTTTTGATGTTTTTGTTTAAAATGCCGGAATGTATAATTTGTGTATGAAAAGTATGAGTATGCAACGACCAACAACAGAAGAATACAAGCCTTATGCACAGAAATATATAGACCTTGTGCCTGGAGGGGATATACTGGACATTTTGCAGGAAAATAAAGAAGATGTAACCCGGTTTTTCGGGTGCCTGCCTGCAGACAAACACGACTATAGCTATGCGCCTGGCAAATGGACGGTGAAGCAGGTTCTACTGCACATGACAGATGTGGAGAGAGTAATGAGCTACCGGGCATTGGTTGGGGCGAGGGGCGATATGCAGACTATTATCCACAATATGGATGAAAACCTCTACGCAGCAAATGCCACTGCTACAGGCAGGACCATGGAGGACCTGCTGGATGAATTTACGGTAGTGCGCGATGCTTCACAACAATTGTTCAGGCATATAAGCGAAGAGGAGAGTATACGACGTACCACCAATTACGACGGTACATATTTCACGCCCAGGTCGCTGGCGTACTTTATTGCCGGGCATGGTTTACACCATATAAATATAATAAAGGAACGGTACTGAAAACAGTAAGTTCATCGCTTACTCTTGCGATGAACTTTTTAATGGTATTGGTTGCAGCTTGGGTATCCTGATAATGCGTAACCATCCAAGCAGACGGATAAGCGGATATACAGGGTCTATCTCGTGCCAGCGTTTGCCAAAATTGATAGCTGAAGGGCGTTTGTGGTGGTTATTGTGATAAGACTCACCCAGCATGAATATGTCTATGAATAACAGATTTCGAGACGTGTTTTTCAGCCTGAAATTGATATAGCCATATTTGTGGGCAAACCAATTGATAACCGCACCGTGAAAAGCAGCCATGCCCAGTATAATGGGCAATAACAGGTACACCCAGGGGTTAGTAGCAAATGCTATGAATAGCCCGATATAAGCAGCACCCCATATTATGCGTGACAGGTTAGAATTCGCCCATTTGTCAAAGCTTTTCCACTCGGGCAGATTTTTTGTAAAACGTGGTTCTACAATCATCTTGTTATTTACAATGTCATTGTAAAATCCCCTTGTACGCATCATCATGCTGAACAGGTTTGATGAGAATGCAGGGGAGTGCGGGTCTTTATCTGTATCTGTATAGGCATGGTGCATGCGGTGCATAATAGCATACGCGCGCGGGCTAAGGTAGTGGGGACCTTGTGTAATGTAAGTGAAAATAAAAAAGAAACGTTCCCATCCTTTACTCATGGTAAACGCACCATGTGAGGCGTACCTGTGATGAAAAAAGGTTTGTGAAAACAGCGATAAATACCAGACGGCAATAAAAACGATAATTAATAACATAACAACTTCTTGTTGATTAGTGAAAAAATGATCAAGAAGAAGATGAATTAAGTAGGCTGCGTGCTGATATGCAGGTGCCGGAAGAAATTGGAATCGAATCTTGACAGAAACTACACATTGTAGTAACTGTGCAAAGATAGGTGTACTAATGTTAAGGCTAACCCAATTGTAATGTGGAGCATGTTATAGCCTTGTTATGTCCATTGACCAGAGTTTTGGTGATTTACCAGCTACCGCTGGCGCCGCCACCACCAAAACTGCCTCCGCCAAAACCACCAAAGCCTCCGCTACTGCTGCTGCCGCCGCCCCAGCCGCCACCACTGTGACCGCCACGGCCACCTAACAGGCTGCCCAGTAACATGCCCGTAGCAACGTCGCTAAAGCCACGGCCACTCATGTAGCCACCGCCCCCGCTGCCACCACCACGATTGCGGAATATAAATGCAATAATGAGAATGAAAATTATAAGGCCTATTGTAAAGCCTACCGGTACTTTTTCCTTGCCATGATGGTAATCTTCCTCAGCTTTGTACTCGCCTTTTGTTGCCGCAATTACAGCATCTGCAGCTTTGTTGAAACCGCCATAAAAATCACCTTGTTTAAATTGCGGTACTATTTCGTTGCGGATGATGCGCCCGCTTACTATATCTGTCAACGCACCCTCCAGCCCGTAACCGGTTGAGATGTTTATCTTCCTGTCGTCTTTTGATGCTAATATAACTACGCCATTGTCCTTGCCTTGGCGTCCTACGCCCCAACGGTTGCCTAGTTCTACGGCGTACTGTGACACTTCGTAGTTGCCCAGGCTTTTTAAAGTAACAATAGTGATCTGCGTAGAAGATGTTTTTTCATATTCCTGCAACTTTGCTTCCAGCTTAGCTACCTGTTCCGCACTCATCATACCGGCAAAATCGTTTACCAGCCGTGGCGGGTTTGGCTTTGCAGGAAAATCCTTATCGCCCGCAAATACAGCTATGTGCGATAATGTTATAATGAATAAGACAGCCAGATAACGTAACAATTTCTTCTCCTTTGGTTTATGCAGTTATTTGCCAAATACTATTTCGTCGGGTAATTCATTCCTGTGTACGGATGGGTCGTAGGGGAAGCTTCTTGCCAGTGCTTCACCCAGTTCGTTAATACAGGCAACAAACCCCATAGCCATTTGGCCCGCGCGTAAATGTTCCTGGAAGATATGCGCTGCATGTTTCCAGAACTCTGCGCCCCCTGCCTGTATATATATCTGTTCATCGCCCAGGATAGCAAACTGGTGGTCGTGATATGCCATATACACCAGCACCGCATTGCGGCGTTCTGTCTGTGCCATACCCAGCTCCAGGAAAACCTCCTTGGCGCGCTCCATAGCATCTACATAAGCACAATGCGCTTCCATAAACACCCGCAACTCGCCGGTTGTGTTTTTTTCCGCCTTCTGTATGGCTGCCACTACAAGTGCTTGCTCCTCTTTACTAAGCGGCAGCTTATTTTTTTCAAATAAGCTCATGATTGGTTCTGTTTAGAATTCTACTTTAGGAGCTTTCTCTGCACCTGCTTCTGCTTCAAACATGCCCTTCTTCTGGAAGCCAAGCATTCCCGCCAGCAGGTTGTTAGGGAAAGCGCGAACTTTTACATTATAGTCCCTTACGCTTTCATTAAAGTTTTTACGAGCAACAGTAATACGGTTTTCCGTGCCCTCTAATGCGACCTGCAGGTCAAGAAAGTTTTGGTTCGCTTTCAGTTGAGGGTATTGCTCACTCACTACCATCAACCTGCCAAGCGCCTGGCTTAGCTGGCCCTGTGCAGCCTGGAATTGTTGCAGTTTTTCAGGAGTAAGGTCGTCCGGGTCAACTCTTATAGATGTTGCTTTTGCACGTGCTTCTATCACTTGTGTCAGGGTAGTTTGCTCAAACTCTGCAGCGCCTTTTACTGTAGCTACCAGGTTGGGCACCAGGTCGGCACGACGCTGATACTGGTTTTCTACTTCACCCCAATTGCTTTTTACTTCTTCATCAACAGTTACAAGGGATTTTTGCAGGTTACATGCCTGGCATCCGCCTATTAATAATATACCTAAGAGAACGACTAGTACGATAGTTCCTTTTTTCATTTTTGTGTTATTTTATGCAAAAGTAACATGTTTTGCCACATAAACAGAAAAGTGCCGTAGTTACACGGCACTTTTACAATACGTTATCAAAAAAACTCTTACCTGAAATAAAAGCGTGCGCTTGCACCAAACATATTATGTGAGAAAAAGTATGGCCCTCCATTGTCGAAGTTGATGGCAGGTTTAATATCCGCACTCAGTCCCAGTGGTATTTTTTTAAAGAGATATTCTACACCACCTATGGCATCTATACCTACGATAGGCCTGGCACCATTATCCCAGGTGTTGATACGCTCGTTGTACCACCAGCCATTGTCCCACACTCCGGCGTGTAAACCACCACCAAAGAATAGCCTCCACGAGGGGTCAGGTAGTGGTATTACTCCTTCCAGCAAGGCTACTGCCGTAAAGCTTTCACCCGGCAGGGATAGTATGCCACCTGCGTTCAGTTGCCCTTCAAAAGCCAGGTGTTTGCCCATCATCGCCTTCACATTAAAGCCGCCACCGTCCGGTGTTGCGCGAAGTCCTATGCCGGCCATACCCTTCTGGGCATTTGCCTGCTGCGTTGTAAATAATGTTGTTGTAAACAGTCCTAAAAATAAAATCAGCTTTTGCATATGTAAATGAGTTGTTCCGTTGATAGAAACGAATACAGGCGGTAATGGTTCAAAATTTAGTTTTCTTTAACAAGATGTTCAGGCTGTAATGGCATGGTGTAAATCATTACTTTTGCGCAAATAATTATACTACAATGAACTACGAAGCCAGTTTGGACTACGCAAAAGGAGAAGACCAGGTGGACATTTTAGGCCATTTTCGTACACGTTTCCTTTTTCCGCAGCACAATGGTAAAGATGTGATTTATATGTGCGGTAATTCATTGGGCCTGCAACCGCAAAGCGTGGGTTACCTGATGCAGCAGGAACTGAAAGACTGGGCTCAACATGGGGTAGAGGGGCATTTCCGCGCTGCTATACCATGGTTCTCTTATCATCATGCTTTTTCTGAAAGATTGGGGAGGCTGGTAGGGGCCGGTAAAGATGAAGTTGTAGCTACAAATACCCTGACGGTGAACCTGCAGTTGCTGATGATATCATTTTACCGTCCACAGGGTAAGCGTTATAAAATAATGATGGAAGCCGGTGCATTCCCCAGCGACCAGTATGCTGTGGAAACACAGGTGCGTATGCATGGCTATGAGCCGGATGATGCAATAATAGAAATAGCCCCGAGAGCAGGAGCGCATATAATAGAAGAAGCAGATATTATTAAAGCAATAGAAGAAGCAGGTGATAGCCTTGCGCTGGTTATGTTTGGCGGTGTAAATTATTATACCGGGCAGTATTTCGATATGAAAAGTATAACCGGGGCTGCACACAAAGTTGGGGCTTATGCAGGGTACGACCTGGCGCACGCTGTAGGTAATATTCCTTTGCAACTGCACGACTGGGATGTGGATTTCGCCTGCTGGTGCTCATACAAATACCTCAACTCTGGCCCGGGTGGCGTAGGCGGATTGTATGTACATGAAAAACATTATAGCAACCCGGGCATATTCCGCCTGGCAGGCTGGTGGGGAAATGAAGAGAAGGACCGCTTTAAAATGCGAAAAGGGTTCATCCCCCAAAATAATGCAGGTAGCTGGCAGATGAGTAACGCTCCTGTGTTTAACATGGTGGCGCATAATGCAGCCCTTGATATTCATGACAAGGCAGGTATAAAAGCCCTGAGAGAGAAAAGCGAAAAGCTGACAGGATATATGGAATACCTGCTGCGGCAAATAACGCATTTGTCTTTCCAGATAATAACCCCGACAGACCCTGCACGCAGGGGGTGCCAGTTGTCTTTGTTGTTTACAGACAGGGGCAGGGAAGTGTTTGATGCCCTGACCAATCATGGTGTAATAGCAGACTGGCGCGAACCGAATGTTATACGTATAGCGCCTGTGCCATTGTATAACACTTTTGAGGATGCATATAGGTTCTATGAGATATTGATGAACGTGGGTAAACCAAGCGCATAATTCTGTACATTGCAGTATTGTGTTTTTACGCCCGCTATTACTCACTATCCTTTTGCTTTTTGCACTGAGCGCTTGTGAAACAGGTGTAAGCGAACCTGGTGAAGCGCCCCGGCAACAGGGTGTTCATGTTGATACCGCCGCTACTGAAGATATCTATGCAGATATAGATGCGTGGCAGGGCAATATTGATGGGAGATACCCTGTACTGATGTGGTACCGCATATTTGATGATGTTGTTAGTGGTTACCTGTTTTATACGGAAAACAAATCAGGAGATTCAATAAGAATAATAGGCCATACAAGAGACAGCCTGGCAAGAATACTGGAAGTGTGGCCTGATGGCCATGTGTCCGGTATATGGAATATGGAACTGCATGCTTCGTCGGCAGAGGGGACGTGGTATGCACCCGGAACCGGTAAAGAATACAACGCATCACTAATGCACATAGATACGGCCGTAACCATACAAGACATAAAGACGGAAGATGAGTTGACGGGAAGGTATGAGTACAGCTATGGTGACAATGGTGCCCGCGGCGTTCTGAAGGTTTTGCAGCAAGGTGATACCATAACTATTGGCTTTGACAACGTAACAGCGGCACCTGCGCGCAATCTTGCGGTTTTGGATGCAACACCCCTGCCTTTGAAAGGCAATGAAGCTGTGTATTCCGTCAACGATTATGGTAATTGCTCGGTGCGCATAAGGTTTTACCACAACTTTGCGGTAGTAAACTATATAGACAGCCGGAACAGGTGTGGTTTCGGCCACAATGCTACTGTGGACGGTATTTACTTTAAGATTGAATAGTATTACGAATGAATGACAAAACAGTGCATATCTTTAAGGAAGATTTAACACATATAACCACAAACTTTCTCCCTTATGTACAGATTCCTGTTTTATGTCATTTTTTGCTCTTTTATAGCGACCCAGACCAGTGCACAATTTAGTCTTACTGTAGTAAATCCCCAGATTAACTCAAATTCAGGCACACAGGGTATTATTACCAGCCCGGAAGTAATAGTAACACCGAATGGTGCGTATGCACAGGTGGAAATGATTTTTACCATTAATCCGCAACCAAGCTATAAGGCAACTGATAGCCTTGAGGCGGTAATGACTTTTGACTTGCCTGCAGGTAGTTTTATGCATGACTCATGGTTATGGCTTGATGAAACAGTTATAATAAGAGCGGCAATGGTTGAGAAAAACCGTGCGATAAGTATATATGAGGGTATTGTAAAACGCAGACGTGATCCGTCGTTGTTGTATAAGACCGGCGTCAATAGTTATAAGCTGCATGTATATCCCATGGCTACAACATATCCGCGTAAAGTAAAGCTGGTTTATTCAACACCAATGAGATTGCAGAATAATAAGGCATTGTTTGAGTTGCCCATGAAGATATTTACGGCGTCACAATTGCAACCGGATGTTGTAATAAAAGTAAATACGAATGGGTATTATTCAACCCCATCATTTGCAGACAATGATTATAATAAATATTTTGTAGGGCAAACCGGTGGTACGGATGCTTTAATAGTGAAAGGGCCTGATTATAAAAATAGTTCATTCAGCATACAGTATAACATCAGTAATTCTGATGTTCAGTTATTTACGTATCCAATAAACGCTACAGAAGGAATATATCAACTGGTGGTGCCCCCTGCAACCTTTGGGGTTAATAAAAGTATTAATACTGTATTTGTACTCGATCATGTATCTGCTGCGACCAGTATCTATACATTTGAAGAGGTAAAGCAACATTTGAAAACTACGCTGCTCACAAATTACAGTGATCGTGATTCATTCAATATATTTTATGAACACAATGGTAGTATTGTTAACCTATTGAGCTCCTGGCAACACATCGACAAAGCAAATGTAGAGCACGCCATTAATAGTCTGCCTTCAGATATTTCAGGTGTTCAGGGTCAGTATGAGAACCTGATAAAAACAGCATTGGAATTCTGCTGGTCAAAAAGTAATGATGAAGGAGAGGTAGTATTGATTAGTAACAACAAGAACTATACTAATAACCAATCTGTAGTGGATGGTATGTTTAATAATATCAAGAGCCATTTTGGCGGTGTACTTAAGAATAAAGTGCATATACTGAATTATAGCCCTTTTAAAGCAAATTTCTCCGGCACGACACATAATGCCAATGATATATGGTATACTAAACTGACCCTTGCAACAGGGGGCTTGCTGTATAAATTCAACACAGTTACATATGGTTATGTCAATGGTAAATATACAACCGTTTATGACCTGAATGCAGCAAATGCGTTGTTTGCAATTGCTAATAATGCGGGGAGTTCTACCGTCTCGTATAAAATAGGTATTGATGTACCTGGCGGATTTACATATGGTGAGTATAACCTGAATTCTGTCAACAGGTTGAATATGTCGAAGCATTATGTAGAAACAGGTAAGTATTCGGGTACTATGGCAGCCGGCGTTGATATAAGTATAGTAGCAGTGTCCGGACAACACTCCGTCAATCTGAAAAGTAAAATAAACACACTTGCAAATGGTGACGCTACCTTTGTACCTGCGTGGTCATACCATTATATCAAAGAGCTTGTAGGACAAAATAATAGTGCCTATACACAGGAAATTATAGACAGCAGTATCAGCAGCAGGGTGTTGTGTGAATATACAGCGTTTCTTGCCGTTGAAACGGGGGATACGCTCAACACAAATATCAATGATAACCCTAAGTATAGCATTATTGGTAAACAGTCTGATCTGCATAAGATGAATGTCAAATGTTATCCTAATCCATTTAATAACGAGTTGACAATAGAATTTGGAGAAGGTGTCAGGTTGATAGAAATATATGACATTCTTGGCAGGAAGGTGTTCAGTGACAAGGTGATGAATAATAAGAAATCGTACACCTGGAATGGCAAAGATGCACAAAGTAACGAGTTGCCGTCGGGCATGTATATGGTTGTAGCTGCTACTGATAATGAACGCTACACAGTTAAAGTGATGAAGCAATAAGTATAGAATAATATATACACAAAAGCTGTCTTATAAACTAAGGCAGCTTTTGTGTATGATATTCAGGTTATTATTACCTTTACGCCCTGCTTATAGGCAATGGCAATATTTTACACTACTGATAATTTACCTGTTTTTCAATCCCCGGTTATAACCATTGGCACGTTTGATGGTGTACACCAGGGGCATTATGCTATACTGGAAAAAGTACGCCAACATGCAAAGCGTATTGGCGGGGAGAGTATATTACTTACGTTTGAGCCACACCCGCGAAAGCTTATATTTCCCGGGCAGCCTATCAGGATACTTACCCCCCTTGATAAGAAGATTGAGCTGGTGAGTAATGCTGGTATCCGGCATGTGGTTGTTGTGCCATTTACAAAGGATTTCGCCTGTCTTTCGGCAAGGGAGTACGTAACAGATTTTCTTGTATCGCTTTTTCATCCTGCAGCTATAGTTATAGGCTACGACCATCATTTTGGTAACGACCGTAAAGGCAATATTGATTTGTTGAAGGAATTGCAGGACGAACATGGTTTTGAGGTAGTGGAAATACCCGCACAACTTATTGAAGACGCTACGGTGAGTTCTACAAAAATAAGGAATGCAATAACAGCCGGGCATGTGGGCGAGGCATCATCCATGCTGGGCCGGCATTATACACTCGCAGGTCGCGTGGTGAAGGGCGCGCAGATAGGCCGGACCATAGGATATCCTACAGCGAATATTGTACCGCACGATGCGGAACAGATCGTTCCGTGCAATGGTGTGTATGCTGTGAACGTAGTTCATGAGGGGAAAACATATCCCGCTATGCTAAACATAGGTTATCGCCCCACGGTAAGCCAGGATGTAGTCCTGCATATAGAAGCCCATTTATTTGATTTCTCCGGCAACCTCTACGATGCCGATGTAGAAATCGCATTTGTACAGCGCTTGCGGGACGAACAGAAATTTGGTTCATTAGAAGAATTGAAAGCCCAACTGCGCAAAGATGACGATGCCGCAAGGCGAATATTGACTTATTAATTCAGCGCTGCTTCCATTTTTCCTATCATTTCCTTCAGCAATTCCCGGTCATCTGTATTGCTATCTATACCCACCGCTTTAGTACTGTATTTGCCTAACAGCATCAGGCAGTTTTCAATCCTGCGGGTAGAAAATTTTTGAGCGGTAGCTATCATTTGCCTTGCCCTGTTGGGGTAAGTGCCCAGCGCAGCAGATGCGTCCTTTTCGCTTTTGCCCGCAAGGAAACATGCCTGGTACAGTTTGCCGAAGTGGCTGTAGAAAGAACCTATAAGCAGGGGCATAGGCGACGATTTTGGGTTGGCTATAAAGTAGGCCAGCATCCGGTACATTTTATCCTTATCACCATTGGTAAGCGTTTCGGGAAATTCGAATACATTGTACTCCCGGCTTATGCCAATGTATTTCTGAATCATATCTGCCGTCAGCGCAGTTTCTTCAGCCGCGTTGATGCGTACTTTGGCAATTTCATTCGCTATTTTTTGCAAGTCGTTGCCCAGGAATGTTGCCAATATCTGCGATTCCCTCTCACCGATACTAAAGTTTATTTCCCTGCCGTAAGCCTGTATCCACCCGGGTATCTGTTCATCCTTAATCTTGTCTGATGTAAAATAATACCCTTTGTCTTTTGCATGCTTTACCAGTTTACCCCTGCCATCTACTTTTTTAAAGCGGTGTTCTATTAAAAATATTGTTGTGGGTGATGGGTTTTCCAGGTACCCAACCAGCTCGTTCAGGGTGCGCATTTGCGATGCGTCTTTCAGTATCACTACCTGCTTTTCTGCAAACATGGGGAAGCGGCGACAGGCATTTACCACATCTGTCCATTCGGTGTCTTTACCATACAGTACCATCAGGTTAAAGTCCCGCTCCGATGGTTGCAGTATTTTGTCTTCAAAGTACTCCGTCAGCATATCTATATAAAACGGTTCTTCACCATCTATTAGATATACAGGTGCGTATTCACGCTTTTCCAGTGTTTGTAATATCTTTTTAAAATCCGCTACCATTACTCATCTACAATAACCGTTTCAAAATCTGCAGCTTCGCCCTTCAGGCGGAAAAATACGCGTGCCGAAGTGGCTACGTCCTGCAGGCAATACCGGGCTATACGTGGCAGATCGTTGTTTTTATAATACACATCTGCTACCATGCTGCCGTCAATATCATCTTTTGGCGAAGGTATGCCCAAAATTTCTGCCAGTAAAGCCAGCGAGGTATAGTTTTTATAATCGCCAAATTTCCAAAGTTCCAGCGTATCCAGGTGCGGGTTTTCCCAGGGTTTTTTACCCGCCATATTCATGGGGGCTGGTAGTGGCAGGTTGTTCACCAGCATGCGCCTGCACAGGAAGGGTATGTCAAACTCCTTGATATTGTGCCCGCAGAATATGGTTTGTGAATTAAAAGCGGTAAACCTCGCTATCACGTTTGAAAAGTCTGCCAATAATTGCTGCTCATCGTGCGATGCGAGAGATTTTAAACGAAGTTTCCACCCGTCGCTGCTGTGGTGCATACTGCCAATGCCTATACATACTACTTTGGCAAATTCTGAATATACACCGGCCTTGTCACTGAATAACCGGGCAGGGTCAATGTCCCCGGTAGTGTCCCTAGTGAGGATCCGGGCCTTTTTACCCCATTCTGATTGCAAACGTTCTGTTAAAGTATTGAGATCTGCTGCCAGGGGCACGGTTTCTATGTCAACAAACATGATGTGCTGATGATGCTGCATAAACAAGTTTTCAATTTTGTTGTTGTAATGATACTATTTTTACGCCTGAGAGAGGACATATAAGTAGTTGCAATTAATTATTTAAATTAAACTTTATTTAAAAAACCTTAGTTTTCTATTAGGTTTGTACAACTAAAATTTTCATTTATGAGTCAGGAAATGAATCAATCAACACAAAATGCATCTGCAAATCAACCACAAGAGCCTAAAAAAGATAACACCAAAGTGGTGCTTATTGTTATAATAGTGCTGTTACTTATTTCAAACATTTACTTTATTGTAAGCCGCAGCAATGTAGCCGGAGAAAGGGATATAGCCCGTTCAGAATACAACGCTGCAGACTCATCGCGCATAGCTGTAGAAACAGACTACAATGCTGCGCTGGCACGCCTGGACGAACTGGTAACAGATAATGCACAAATACAGCAGGAACTTGGTGACAGGAATAGTGAGATTGCCAAACTGAAAAGGGAAATAGATAAAATAGTTAAAAACAAAAATGCCACCGCATCTGAACTGGGCAAGGCTAAAAGGCTGATAAACGAACTGAATACAAAGGTGCAGAGTTATGAAGAGCGCATAGCATCCCTGGAAACAGATAACCAACGCCTGGGCGAAGAAAATACTACACTGGCAACCCAGCGCGACTCTCTTGATGTAGAAAGGCAAAACCTGGCTAAACTGGGCTCTATACTACATGTTTCTAATATCCGTATGACACCGATGGATATAAGAAGAGGTGGTAAAAAAGTAAATGAAACATCCAAAGCGAAACGTGTAGATGTAATGCGTATCACTTTTGATATAGATGAAAACCGGATAAAAGAAACCAGCGTTACGGAGTTTTACCTGCGTATAACAGGCCCTGAAGGTACAGTGCTGAGCAATGCAGCATATGGCTCCGGAGTAACTACGCTTGATGATGGACAATCTGTTAACTACACTTTATCTAAAATGATAGAAGTGCCTAAGAATACCAACATTAAAGATGTGGTTGTAGATTGGAACCAGGATAGTGACTACAAAGCAGGACAATACAAAATTGAAATTTTCCAGGGTGGTTTTATCATAGGTTCGGGCAACGTTACGCTGCGTTAAACCTTTATAACTCCTTAACAATCATACTGAAAAGGAATGGCTTAACAATAAGATAATGTGCCATTCCTTTTCAGTTAACAATACTAGTTATAATATTGTGCAGCATTTCAGGAGTTATTTATGGATTTTCCAGGGAAAATATTAGTTGTTGACGACGAGCCGGATATTGTAGAATTCATCAGCTACAACTTAAAAAACAAAGGCTACCAGATAGCAACGGCGAGTGATGGTATAGAAGCAGTAAAAAAAGCTAAGGAATTTAAGCCAGACCTGGTTTTGCTGGATGTGATGATGCCCAACAAAGATGGCATGCAGGCATTGCGCGAAATACGCCAGACACCCGGGTTAGAAAACATAGCTATCATATTTCTCACGGCGCTTAGCGACGAAAAATCTGAGATAGAAGGGCTGAAACTGGGGGCAGATGATTATATAGCCAAACCCATTAAGCCCGAACTGCTTGTAACACGAATAGGCGCAGCACTGAGGCGTACTAAAATAGATGAGGACCAAGAGCAGAAATTAACTTTTCCTGACCTGGAAATCAACAAGACGAAATTTACAGTTACATATAAAGAGGACGAAATACTGCTGGCCAAAAAAGAATTTGAGCTGTTGCTGTTGCTGGCCTCAAAACCCGGCCGTGTTTTCCTGCGCAATGAAATATTGCAGCGTGTATGGGGTACAGATGTAATTGTAGGCGACCGTACTATTGATGTGCATATACGTAAAATACGCCAAAAGGTAGGTGTTGACCTTATAACTACGGTAAAGGGCGTAGGTTATAAGTTTGAAATGGCGTAGTTTTAAAAAGCTATGTCATCTTTCCTGGATACCAAAAATGCTTCTCCACGATTACTGTCGAGTATTACTGCGTTTATTATCTCTACGGTCAACGCATTAATGAGCTTATTGCTTGCCCGGGAGTGGTATATCCCGCTTATAGTTTTTGCCATCACTTTCGTTATCATTTACTGGATATATAACTACACACTCCAAAGGTTTATATATCGGAAAATAAAGCTGATATATAAATTCATATACCAGACTAAAGCCACTAAAAAAGAAGAGTTCTTCTATAATAATATACTGCCTCAGAAATCGCTGGAGGAGGTAAATATAGATGTTCAGAACTGGGCTACACAGAAGCGGGATGAAATAGAAATGTTGCGCGCCAATGAGCTGTTCCGCAAAGAGTTTTTAATGAATCTGGCGCACGAATTGCGTACCCCCATATTTGCAGTGCAAGGCTATGTTGATACGCTGGCTGGCGGCGCTATTCACGACGACAAAGTGAATATGAAATTTCTCACCAATGCATCTAAAAGTATAGACAGGCTGGCCCAGTTGGTAGATGACCTGGACGAAATATCAAAGCTGGAATCTGGCAGGATACCCATAATACAGGAATCATTCATAATACAGGACCTTGTAAAGGACGTTTATGAAGAGATGTCTCTTATAGCCAAAGAAAAGAATATTCAGCTATTGCTGAAAAAAGGCACAGAAAGGCAATTGACGGTATATGCTGATAAGGCAAAAATAAGGCAGGTGCTGACCAACCTGGTAGAAAACGCCCTGAAGTATGGTAATGAAGGCGGAGAGATAACTGTAGGCTGCTATGAAATGGATGGCAAGAATATATACATAGAGGTAAGCGACAATGGCCCGGGCATAGCAGAAGAACACCTGCCGCGCATATTTGAGCGGTTTTACAGGGCAGACCGTAGCCGGGCAAGAAACATAGGCGGTACAGGCCTTGGTTTAGCCATCGTAAAACATATTATCGAAGCACATGGCCATACTATGACAGTTCGCAGTAAGCTGGGCGTTGGTTCTTCATTTGGTTTCACATTGGAAAAAGGTAAAGAATAGTACTGTTGGTTATATGAGGATGAATGGCTATCTTCGATATGTATAAGTGAGACGATATGCATCCCGGTATCAGAGAGTTATTTAGCAGCCGCATATACAGCAGGCAGTTTTTAGTGTTGTACGAGTCTATGGCAAAGGCTTATACAAGCGACTGTATAGAGCAGTTGTATAACGAGGTGGCCAGCACAGGCTGCCAGCTATCCTTTACAGAAATGAATACGCGTGTAGCAGCTTTCAATAATGAACTTATAAATCGAGCTACGTGGATACGTGAAGATTACAGGGATAATAAAGGCTACTCTTCTCCCGGCCTTACACGTGGATGTAAAAAAATAATTGCTGCCTGCGTAAAAGATTACCTGAGGGCAGCGCAACTGGCCAACCGCCAACAATTGGCCTAATCCTTTTCAATTTATTTAAGTGTAAAAAAAGAAGCTACCCTGAAGGGGTAGCTTGATACATACATATAGAGGAAAGAGAAGACGAGGTTGTGTGTTTTCAAAAACAGTTTAAGGTGTTGATATTCTTGCCGTTAAGCGTTTTACAAACTTACTGCAAACACACAGGTGCAGTATTTGCAGTTAACAACTGCCTGTCCACATGGTAAATCCTCCCGACGATATTGATTAAAGCGCTCATTATCAATTAGATAGAAGGAAATTTTGCCTTTCTCCTAAATTGTTAATAACATGTTATCCACTTATGCACACGTTTACTGCATTTTTAACACAATAATCTTATTTTCAACAGTTTATACATGGTATTAGACGGTTTAAGGGTAATGTTTAAGTTGATATTGAAACGAGTTATTAACAATAACTAACAGGCAATCCACATTGTTGTGTAATATGGCAAATGTATATATATGGATTGTTTTATGAAAATATGTGGTGCAAAAGGCTTTAATACAATACTTTATGATTGTACATTTAGTTGGTAAATATCTGAGGTGCTCCATTTTACAAAAGGCTTCTTTTGCCTTATTATAAGTCTTATCGCATTCACTATACATGCTGCCGGCAGGGGCGGTAACTCAACAGCTATCACTCCAATAGTAGATACCACTTCTATATATGTATCAAAAAGTTGTCATAATGCGGCTACCGGCAGATTTATTATCAGTAGTGTTAGCAACAAGACAGGGCAGATGGGGTATTACCTCGTAAACGGGAATAAACTTGCATCGTGTAATTATCCTGATAAGATACTCTATGCCAATAAATTACGACATGGAATAATAAACAGCGGAGATAGTTTGCTGATTGAGAGTCTGGCGGAGGGGGACTATACGATCGTTATTTATAGCCTTGAGGTTGACGAGGTAAAGAAGTTTTTCAGGTATAGTTTTCATATAGGGAAATATAAACCGTTGACGCTGGTACGTCACAGCGAAAAAGACCCATCTTGCACTTACACAAATGATGGGGAAATAATTGTAGAAGTAACCGGCGGCAAAAGTGGAAAGAAAGAGTGTACAATAATACCGCGAACCGGCACGGTAAGACAGGATGGAGGTAAGATAACTTTTTCAGGGTTATCGCCCGAGGTATATGATATCTACATCAGTGATAAATGTGGGCAGACCGTAAGCATAGAGCAGGTGTGCATAGCGGGTAGCGCGCCTCTGTCAGGCAGGTTGCGTATTGATAGACAGGATAGTTTGTGTTTATTAAAGATAGCGCTGAATGACAGTGCAAAGAGAAAGAGAAGGTTTACTTTGTACGAAAGCGCGGATTTAGTCAGGGAGGGTATCATAACCACATCTGAATTTAGCATTGACAGCATGCCGGACGGCAGGTATGCCCTCTCTGTTTTAACAGAAGACAGTCTTGCCTGTATGAAAAGATGGGACACACTCTTCAGGGTTGTTAATGGCAAAATGCAAAGCGGCGACATGTTTGCAGATGATGAGCACCGCTACTACAATGCGCCTGAGAGAAAGCCGACCTATCGTACATCCATAAAATCAAACATCTCTTTACGCAAGGATGAATGTTATATAGTGATTGAAAAAGGAAAATTCGTGCTGAATGTTTTTAATGCTAAAGATGAGTTGTTGTTAAGTTACCCCGTTGTATTTGGCAATAAAGACCTGGGAGATAAAATGTACGAAGGAGACCGTAAAACACCGGAAGGGACATTTTACATTAAAGGGAAGCGTGTGCATGATAAGTGGAATAAGTTTCTTTATATAGATTATCCTAACGAGGAGAGTTATAAGAAGTTTGCAGCCAGGAAAGCTGCGGGAGAAATACCCGCGGGCGCTACCATTGGTGGGTCAATTGGCCTGCATGGCACCTGGCCGGACGATGACATTTCAATAGATAAAGGAGATAACTGGACTTCGGGTTGTATAAGCACCAAAAATCAGTACATAAACGAGTTGTACGAAATAATACCGGACGGTACTAAAGTTATAATAAAGAGGTAAGCCATGCAATGACTTACTGGTAAAAGGTTTTCCATCATAACGTCCACATCAATATAATAGTTTCAATATTCTTTTCTATTCTTAATCGTTCCATCAATCCTTAGCAGGCAATTGCCAGGCTAAATTCTCGTTGCGTTTTTCAACTCCAGATTTTTTTTTGGTGGTTAAATCCAATAGTAAAAATCTCTCGTTTATCAGGTAAGTGGTGATGTAAGGGTCGCACAATTAAAATGTTCACGTATTAAAAGATCTGTTTTATGAGTATTGAATCTAAAGAAGTACAAACTAATCAGCAGGAGAAAGAACGTATATCCAATTATTCACGAAGAAATTTTTTGATGCTTTCCGGCCTTGTTGCCGGTTCGGGGTTGTTGCTGCAGTCGTGTAGGGATGGTTCTTCTATACCCGCACCTATGGAACCCGACGGAACCGTGAACCTGGGAAGCGGAGATATAGGTATTCTGAATTATGCCTACGCTTTAGAGCAGTTGGAAGCCGCATTTTACACGCAGGTGGCCTTAAGTCCGTATGCCAACATTACGAATAGTGAACTGGCACTGCTCAGCGATATTCGTGACCATGAAATAGCGCACAGGGAATTCTTTAAAAATGCCCTGGGCGACAAAGCTATACCAGGTCTTGAGGTTGATTTCAGCAAGATTGATTTCGATAGCAGGGAATCTGTACTGCAAACTGCGAAAACCTTTGAAGACCTGGGTGTATCTGCATATAACGGAGCCGGTAAGCTGATTGTTACGCCCGACTACCTGGTACTGGCAGGTAAAATTGTGTCTGTAGAAGCGCGCCATGCGGCTTATATACGCGACCTGCTTTCTAATGGCAGCTTTGCAGACAATACAGTTATTGACGGTAATGGACTTGATAAGAGCCGCATGCCATCTGAGGTATTAGCTGCAGCAGCACCATTTATTAAAACCGCAATAACAGGTAAAGACCTGCCAACAGCATAATCTTCTTAACCGTATTAAAAACATCTTATGAATTTATATAACATATTGAATGATATAGCGGCGTCTGACCCTGAAGTGTTTGAAAAAACCAGCGAAAGGCGCAACGTGATTAAGAACCTGTCCCGCAACGTAGCACTTACGGCTTTGCCATTTGCACTGGGTTCAACTTTTAAAAAGGCGTATGGTAAAACAACTGATGTAGTACTGGATACGCTGAATTTTGCTTTAACATTAGAATATCTTGAGGCTGAGTTTTATGCTACAGCTTTAAGTGCATCCACACTAACAATACCAACGGCTGCTGCAAGAAATGCCATACAGACGATTGCTAATCATGAAGCTGCACACGTGGCATTCCTTGTATCTGCCATTACTGCTGCCGGTGGTAAGGCTGTGGCTAAGCCTAAGTTTGATTTTACAGGTGGGAAAGGAAGTGGTAGCGGGCCATTCGCAGCAGCTTTCTCAGATTATAATTTTTTCCTGGCTGTGGCACAAACGTTGGAAGATACCGGGGTACGTGCATACAAAGGGCAGGCAGGAAACCTGATGACGAGCAACGCTGTGCTGGAAGCAGCGCTTAATATACACTCCGTAGAAGCGCGCCATGCAGCGCATATACGCTACATGCGTATGAATGCCGGGGGAGATGTAAGGCCATGGATAACTTTGAATGAAAATGGCATTGGGTTACCCGCAGTGCAGCCAAGTTATAATGGCGAGGATGTCACCACACAGGCTGGTATCAATATAGTAGGCATCAATGGCCTGGCCATAAATGCGGAGCGTGCAAGCGAGGCTTTTGATGAAATACTGACGAAAGACCAGGTGCTGATGATAGTTGACCCATTTATAGTGCCATAAGAAGAGTAGTTCTTTTATTGAAAACAGGAGTAAAAATGGACGGGATTCTTCCCGTCCGTTTTTTGTGCTGTAAACAATATACCTTGTAGTACGTTATTAAGTAAAGACAAGAACTATGAGCACAGAGAAAACACATTTGCCGGATAATCCGCATACGCCGGAAATACCAAACCTACCCGGTGAGCCAGGCAAACCGGAAATACCAACACAACCCGGAAAGCCGGACCAGGAACCTATGCAGCCCGGAAAGCCAGAGCACCCGGAAATACCAACGCAACCGGGCACACCTGAAGAAACGCCACAACCGGTAGATCCACCCAGGCCGGACATGGGTTAAATGCTTTTTTGCTGTGATTTGTTGTGTTTTACACCTTTATTCAATTGCTAGTTCTGAAAATGGCGATTTACTATGTTTCACGGCATTTATTAATTGATAAATAATAATTTCGGGGGTAAATAGGTGTGATGTATTAAACGCAGATACAATAGAAGTATGAAGAATAAAACATCTTTGATATACCTTCGCGATAGGACTATATGTTTTGAATAGTTT
Organism: uncultured Flavipsychrobacter sp.; assembly: GCA_964464965.1. Lineage (GTDB taxonomy): Bacteria > Bacteroidota > Bacteroidia > Chitinophagales > Chitinophagaceae > UBA5543. The sequence continues at coordinate 89,895 of CAYXHM010000007.1, forward strand.
ATTACCTGTTGTTCTTTTTCAGAAAGATTTTCCTATTTTTGCAGTCGCCCCTGAATAGGGGGCTTTTTAATTTGAGCTCTTTTTGAGTCTGAGATTATTCTACGGGCATAGTTCAACGGTAGAATAGAGGTCTCCAAAACCTTTGATCGTGGTTCGAATCCGCGTGCCCGTGCAACCCTTCATTGCCTAAAAAGCCTTGAGGATCAATTAATTAACTTTAAATTATCCGCTAAGCGGAACAGGTATGGCTAAATTCGGTTCTTACATACAGGCAGCCTACGACGAACTGGTACACAAAGTGACCTGGCCAACGTGGGACGAACTGCAACAAACTACCATCATCGTACTGGTATCGCTGGTTATATTGACCATGATGATATTAGGAATGGACTTTTTGTCTGAGAAGGTAATGACATTATTATACAGCATTTTAGGATAAACTTACCGCGTAATGACAGAAGAAGTAACCAATAATGAAGAGCAAGCCGTAACCCCACCTGCCGCACCAGAGCAGGATACCAAGTGGTATGTGCTGCGCGTGATAAGTGGGAAGGAGAAAAAGGTGAAAGAATACCTGGACAAAGAGGTACAGATAAATGGCTGGACAAAGCATATACTACAGGTATTGTGTCCATCTGAAAAGGTGTTTAAGGTACAGGCCGGTAAAAAAGTGCTGCGCGAAAAAATACTCTTCCCCGGCTACCTGATGCTGGAAGCTGTAGATGGCAAGCTGAACGATGATATGATACAAACCATCAAGAATGTAACCAATGTGATACATTTCCTGGGTAAAGATCATCCTACCGCGCTGCGCAAAGCTGAGGTGAACAAAATGTTTGGTAAAATGGATGAGGTGAGCGACCAGGGCATCGGTTATGCAGACCCATACATCATTGGCGAAACAGTTCGCATAACAGATGGGCCGTTCAACGATTTTAACGGAACTGTAGAAGAAGTGAACGAAGAGAAAAAGAAACTGAAAGTAGTTGTAAAAATATTTGGCCGTGCTACGCCGGTAGAATTAAACTACGTACAGGTTGAAAAAATAGCATAGAGCTTTTGTTAAATTATATTCTGTTCGCCCCCGCACTATACGGGGGCGAACTTGTCTTTAGCTCACATCTGATTAACTTTACACAGTACAAGATATAGCATGGATAAGTATGCAGTAATAGTGGCCGGGGGCAAAGGCCTGAGGATGGGCAATGCGGTTGCCAAGCAGTTTTTGCCATTGGCAGGTAAACCCTTATTGTACTACACCATTAAGACGTTTCTGGATGCATATGCAGACATGAAACTGGTGCTGGTACTGCCGGAAGATCAATTAAGCTATGCACAGATGGTACTGCAGGCATTCCCTGACAGGATAGATATGACGATTGTTACCGGTGGTGAAACACGTTTTCATAGCGTGCAGAATGGCCTGAAAGAAGTAAGTGCCGGTGCCGTGGTATTTGTGCATGATGGCGTGAGGCCGCTGGTATCAGCACAGCTGATAAGAGCATGTTATGAGCAGGCGGTAGAAAAAGGCAGTGCCATACCTGCTATACCGGTAGCAGATAGTATGCGCATGGTAGAAGGAAATAACAGCAGCCCTGTAAACAGGGAGTATATGCGCAGCATACAGACACCACAAACCTTCAGGGCAGATATCTTATTACCCGCCTTTCAGCAGGAATATACAAATGCCTTTACAGATGAAGCAACAGTTGTTGAGGCTTATGGAGCGCAGGTATACCTGATAGAAGGAGAAAAAAGGAATATTAAACTGACAACGCCTGAGGATATGATGATAGCGGAAATAATGTTACGTGAAAAGGAAGAACATGTTTAGGGTTTCTATATTGATATTATTGGTATTGGCTACCAACGCTTACGGGCAGGATACGAGTATTTTCAAATACCCGATAACTATGGACGAGGTGGTAATAGCGGCAAAAAGAGAGGGATGGGATGTAGCAGGATTTATTAAACGTGTGCAGAATGACACAACGTTTTATAAGGCATTTAAGTCGATGAGGGTGATGTCTTATACAGCTAACAATGATATAAGGGTATATAATAAAAAAGGCAAAATAGCAGCATCGCTCACCAGTACTACGCGCCAGCGGACATGGAAAGGATGCAGGGCGATGGATGTATTGCAGGAAAAGGTGACCGGTAATTTTTATAAAAAAAAGAAAGAGTACCGCTATTATACTGCCGAACTATACGCCTACCTGTTTTTTACAGAAGATACCCTGTGCGGGCAGAATGATATAGTAACCGGTAGTATGGATAATAAAGAGGGTGGGGCCATTGGCCGGCATAAGAACAAGCTGAAACAACTGATGTTTAATCCCGGCAGCAAAGTAGGCGGCATACCTATGATGGGGTATAAGGCCGCTATATTCGAGCCTGACGTTGCTAAGATGTATGAGTTCAAACTGGCCTCTGAAGAATATAATGGCGTGGAGTGTTATGTATTTAAGGCTATACCCAAAACTGAGTATAAAGAGGATGTAGTATATAACTACCTGGCTACCTGGTTCAGGAAAACAGATTATTCAATACTGGCCAGGGACTATTCATTGTCTTACAACACACTGGCGTATGATTTTGATGTAAGCATGAAAGTGCGTACACAGCAATATGGCGACAAGCTATTGCCTACGCGTATAGAGTATGATGGCAACTGGCATGTGTTTACACAAGGGCGTGAGCGGGTAAAGTTCGTGACCAGTATAGCATATTAAAATAGTAATTTAGCAGGAAAGGATGATAGCCCCGGAGTCGATACAGGAAGTTATGAACCGCGCCGATATAATCGACGTAGTAGGGCAGTTTTTACGGCTGAAAAAGCGTGGTGCCAACCATATTGCCAACTGTCCGTTTCATAATGAAAAGACTCCATCGTTTTATGTATCTGCAGCTAAGGGCATTTATAAATGTTTTGGCTGTGGCAAAGCGGGCAACGTGGTTACCTTTTTGCAGGAGCATGAAAAGCTTACTTACCCTGAGGCTATAAAATGGCTGGCCGAATTTTACAAAATAGAAATAACTGAAAGCGAAAAAACACCTGAACAGCAACAGCAGCAATTAACTGAAGAAAGCCTGCGTATTATTAACGAGTATGCAGCGCAATATTTTTATGATACCTTGCTGAATACAGAAGAAGGACAGTCAGTAGGTTTGTCTTACTTCAAACAGAGAGGCTACCGGAAAGATATAATAGAAAAATTCAGGCTGGGGTATTGCCCTGAAGGGTATGATACATTTGCCAAAGATGCTATGCAGAAAGGCTATAAGCCAGAACTGCTGGAAAAGACCGGCCTGATAAAACTGCGTAACGATAAGTATTTTGATGTTTATCATGGCAGGGTGATATTCCCCATACAGGCTATGACCGGGCGGGTGTTAGGCTTTGGTGCACGCATCCTGAAGAAGAATGATAAAGCGCCCAAGTACATAAACTCCCCGGAGAATGAGTTGTACAACAAAAGTCGCGTACTGTACGGCATGCATCAGTCGCGGCAATCTATCAGCAAGCTTGATGAATGCTTTTTGGTAGAAGGATACACTGATGTAATATCATTGCACCAGGGTGGAGTAGAGAATGTGGTGTCCAGCAGCGGTACCTCGCTGACAGAAGGTCAACTGCGACTGATAGCGCAACTGACCAAAAACCTGACCATACTATATGACGGTGACAGCGCCGGCGTAAAGGCTGCACTGCGCGGGCTGGACCTTGCATTGGAGCATAGTTTTAACGTACAACTGGTGCTCTTGCCCGAAGGTCACGACCCTGACAGTTTCATACAGGAAAAGGGAGCTACAGAATTTCATGAATATGTAAAGGGGCATAAAAAAGATGTAATTGGTTTCAGGCTGGAAGTAGGATTGCAGGATGCAGATACAGACCCCGTAAAAAAATCGAAGCTGGTAAACGAGATAGCCGAGAGCATATCTAAAATCAACAAAGCTGAAGATTTTGTCCTGCAAGACCATTATATAAAGCTGGCATCAGACGCGCTTGGTGTTGACCAGGCAGGTCTTATCAATCTTGTGAATAAGAATATCCGCGAGAAGCTGGACCAGGAGCGCAGGCTGAAAGACCGGGAACAGGCAGCACAACAACCCGTGCCGCAGGAGTACCTGCCGGAAGAGGAACTGAACCAGGCGCAAAATGATGATGAGCAGGAGTGGGAGCTGGTGAGGATACTGCTGGAGCATGGAGATAAAGACTATGAACATTACAAGCATGTAGCAGCGCTGATACATGAACGTGTGGACCCTGAACTGATAGAAAACAAACTGGCGAGAAGGGTGTACGATGATTATTTCGATTATGAAACTAACATAGGCAGTTTACCAACCATCAATTATTTCAACAGCCTGCCCGATGCAGAACTGCAAAACAGGCTGGCCGGACTGATGCATACTAAAAACGATATCAGCCATAACTGGAAGGATATTTACAATATATCTACACTGAATGGTGAGATGAATTATATAAATGAGATAGACAGCGCCCTTTCTTATTTTGAACTGAAGAAACTGATACTCGTGCAGGGAGAGGTGCTGAGGCGTATCAAAGATGAGAAAGATATCAACAGGCTGATGGTGTTGCAAACCAAGCTGATAGAAATGAAACGTGCAGAGGCGGATATTGTAAGGAAGGTGGGGACAGTAATAGTGAAGAAACTAAGGAAATAGCGTAGGTTGCGATTTTCATGCATTTTTTTAGCACTTTCAAATAGTTATTGTCTTCCGTAAAAATGGCAGTTTGCTAATTGCAAGAGAAGAAAGTAATGATAAGGTGAAAAGCAATGGCGTATAAATAAACGGCCAGCCATGCCATAAAGTGAGGTCTTTAAAATTTATTATAAAGATGTACATAAATACAGGGTGTATCAGGTAAACGCCGCCTGCTTGTTTGCCGGCATGGCTAAACATGGTTTTCTTCTGGTGGTATTTTATACCTAAAAGAAGAATAAAGCCGGATAGAAATATGGTCGAAACATAGTATTCTGCTATTTCGCCTGTACGCATGGTCATTAAGAAACACTCCAGGTACTGCAAAGCAAACAACGAAATAATGATGGCGCCCAGGAGTAGTGCCGGCAGTCTTATTGTTTTTCCCGATATACCTTTGAAAATATGCCCCGCTGCAATACAAGGAAATGCCAGGAAGAAACCATTACGTGTCAGGTAAGTTCGTTGCAACCACTCGTGGTCGTATGACTGCATAGGGATAAATGATAAATGTTCCGGGTAAATGAACCTGAACTCCTGGCCCGTTAGCCCGACACAATACAAAAGTATGGCGAAAAATATAAGCGTCTTTTTGTTATTGCCTATGAGCATTACCATAACAACGCCGACAATATATGCCGGGAAGAACCACATATGACGCTCAAGACCGTAAAACAACGTAGTGTATAATATGCTTAAGATAAAACTGATTTTTTCGTTGTGAGAAAAAGTGAAACTCGCATATGAAAGTCCGTTGGACTCTCTGATAACAATAAAAATTGCTGACCAAAAGATGTACAATAAAGCCACTTTCAGTAAGCGGGACCGTATCTTTTTTTTATCGGTAAAATCTAATAAATAACCGCTGGCCATGAAGAAAAAAGGGACGGCAAATCTTGCCAAATTGTCAATAATATATGAAAAGCTCCCAGGTTTAAATTCGTCAATACTAATGGTGGTTTTGGTATGAATACAGATTACAAAGAATGACGCAACTAATTTTATCAAATCAATTGAGTAGTTTCTTGTTTTAGTAGCCTCTGTCATATATTAAATAAGTCTGTCGTAAATTTAGAGAATGTTTGTAAGGAAATGGATAATATGTGTTTTCAGCTATAACAGGGGTAGTTTATTGCAAAATCTTGTTACGTCAATCAAGGCCTATTATCCTGAATTTAACATGACAATTTTTGACGACGGCAGTGATGATGAAAATACCTTACAAGTATTGAGTACGTTAAAACGTGACGGTATTACGGTGTTGCAAGGTAATAATAGTAGCGAAAGTAAACATGGAGGGCTGTACCGGCAAATGAATAAGGCATTGCAATATGCCTTGCAACACAGTTATGCATATGCTTATTTTGTACAAGACGATATGCAATATTTATGGAGGGATAATCTGTTAGAAGCGAAAGTGGCACATGCGTTCAGCCAGCCTGAATGTATAATGTGTAATAGCAGCTTTTTGCAAAAGATACTAACAGAAGGGATAGAAAGCCGGTTGCCCGCTTTAAAACCTGGGTTGTATTCTTTTACCCCGAACGGTGTTGCTGATACAGGTATCATTGACCTGGAGAAAGCACAAGCCATCGGCTTGTCATTTCCACAACATAGTGAACATAGCAACGGCAGGTATTGGTATGAAAAGGGATATAGACTATACTGGTTGCCAGTTCCCCACCTGGCATGGGTGCCATGGCCCACGACGATTAGAAATAAGATAAAACAAATAAGAACTCCGTACGTACTGAAACCGCTTGGGCAAAAGACTATAGAAAAATTGCAGAAAAACACGAGTTATGCTTACCTGGAAGATTATACAAGCATAGACAATGGATATATGATTAAACCTTATTGGTACACAGCTAACCCAGGTAAATTATCTTTACTGAAGATTTATATAAAATATTATTTTAGAACGTTAATAAGATTATGGCAAGGATAATGGCATTGGATTTTGGGAAAAAGAGGACGGGTATTGCCGTGTCTGACCCTGAACAGATAATAGCCCGCGGGCTGGAAACTGTACCTACAGACGAACTGATAGGCTATATGAAAAAGTATTTCAAAGAAGAGCCGGTAGAACTGGTAATAATAGGCTACCCGCTGAATATGGATAATACACCTACAGACGCTACCCCGCTAGTAGAGAAATTCATAGGTAAATACACCCATGTATTCCCTGATGTAAAGATTGTGAAAGTGGATGAAAGGCTGAGCTCTAAAATGGCTTCAACGGCGATATCAGGAATGGGCCTGAGAAAAAAGGTGAGGGAAGAAAAGGGACTGATTGATACTGTAGCCGCAACCATACTTTTGCAGGATTACCTGGGTGGCCGCCGATGATTTTTACTACCTTTGCGTACTTTAACAGATAAGATAATGATTTTACCAGTTGTGGCATACGGGCACCCTGTGTTGCGGAAAATGTGCGAAGATATAAATGCCGACTACCCGGACTTGAAGAAGCTGATAGACGACATGTGGGAAACAATGTACCACAGTGGTGGTGTAGGCCTTGCCGCTCCCCAGATAAACCGTGCTATCAGGCTGTTTGTAATAGATACAGAGCAAATGGTTGAAAACTTCGACGAGCAGGACCATAAAGATTACCCGAATGAAAAACCTGTAAAGCAAGTATTCATTAATGCCCGCATTGAAGAAGAAAGCGGTGAAGAATGGGCATATAACGAAGGCTGCCTGAGCATACCCAAGATAAGGGAAGATGTGTACCGGCAACCTAAAGTGAAACTGCGCTATATGGATGAGCAGTTTAACGAGCATGTTGAGGATTTTGAAGGTATCACCGCCAGGGTAATACAACATGAGTATGACCATATAGATGGTAAACTGTTTATAGACTATATAAAGCCGATAAAGAAAAGGCTGATACAAAAGAAGTTGAATGACATATCTGCCGGTAAGGTAAAAGTTGACTACCGCATGTTATTTGTCAAATAATCGCTATTTTACGACAGATTTGCCTACAACAATTACATATACCGAAGGGGAGTTAATAACCTTGCTGCTGCAGAAGAACAGGCAGGGTTTTGATTACCTGTACCGCCAATACTCCGGCGCATTGTACGGTATTGTGTGCAAAGTAATAACGGATGAACAGACCGCCCAGGATGTATTGCAGGAGGTGTTTGTGAAAATCTGGAATAACATAGACAAGTTTGACCCGGCTAAAGGAAGACTATACACCTGGATGCTGAACCTTGCCCGGAATTCCGCTATAGACAAACTAAGGTCTAAGGGGGAAATTATGAAAGGAAAAATCCATACAGGTGAAGATATCGTATATAAACAGGCAGGGAATTTAAAAACAGAACAACAAACTGACGCGATTGGACTAAGAGGAATTGTTGCAACTTTAAAGCCGGAGCACCAATCGATTGTAGAGCTGGCTTATTTCAAAGGATATACACTGGATGAAATATCCAAAACACTTGATGTGCCATTAGGCACAGTGAAAACCCGTATGCGTAAAGCTTTGAATTTATTAAGAGAAAAATATAATAAGTAGTTAATATAAGAAAGTGAATATAAAGGAATACATAGAATCAGGCATATTAGAAGCCTATGTACTGGGGGCCCTCGAAGACGGGGAGCGCGCAGAGGTAGAGCGTAATATTGCCATGTATCCTGAACTGGCCGCGGAACTTGCGGCCATAGAAGAAACCATGCTGAAAATGGCAGAAGAACAGGCGGTGACACCCCCTGACTTTATGCTGGAGCGTATATGGATAGATCTGAATGAAGAGGCACCAACCACAAAGGTTGAAGAACCTGTAATAGTAGCTAAAACTATTCCATTGGTACAACCGGCAACTACTAAACCGAGCTGGCAACGTGCAGCTGTTTGGGCGGCAGTTGTTGTAAGTGTGCTTACCAACATTGTATTGTTATCTCAAAGAAACAGCAGCAGGGAGCAACAAGATATATTGGCGGCCAGGGTAGATTCGATGAATGCCACACAACAGCAACTGGCTGCAACTCTTGATGCTTATAAAAAGGAGAAAGAGATATTGGCCGCGCCTGGTATGCAGACTATTGTGATGCGTAAAGATGGTAATAACAGCATGGCAGGTATGGTGTACTGGAGCAAGGACAAAGGTGATACTTACCTGGCCCTTCACAATATGCCTATGCCACCCAAGGGCAAGCAGTACCAGCTTTGGGTGATACAAGATGGCAAACCTGTAGATATGGGCGTTATTTCTAACGACATGGTAGCGCGTGGAGGTATGATGCAGAAAATACCTATGACTGTCTTTTCGGGCCAGGCCTTTGCCATATCTCTTGAGAAGGAGGGCGGTAACCCGACACCTACCGAGGTATATATGGTAGGCGCTACTTCTTAATTTTTCCCGGACTTTTCTATTGTGATAATGCCTGCAGCAATATAACAGATGTGCTGTTGAGAATATAGTGATTTACAATCAGCACATTTTTAATGTTTTCATGATCTCCCTTCCTTAGTAAAAGGATATCCGGTACCTGTTGGGAGCTGAAGAACTTCGTAGCCATCCATACGGCAAAGCCTGAAGACGTATCATATTCGCCGCAGAGATGTTTAAATCCCGCTATCGTGGTATGAGAGGGGCTACCTGCAATAATTGCATCGTAAACGGCCTGTTGCCTTATGTCCCCGTTCATGCCACATATCATCACATCAATATCATTTAGTGATAAACTGCTTTGTGATAGCGTAGTATTAACTGCATCCCTTACTTCCTCAACGTCGGCATCCTGCAGCATTTGTAAGGACTGCAGGATGCAAATTGCATCATCACTATTATTACTTAATGTAAAGAAAGCAGCACCTTCACCTGCGATAGTGCCCGGTGTAGAGGGCTTGTTTAAGAGTTGCAGGCTGTTAGGGGGTGGTTGTTTCCAGTAGCCTACTTTTTGTTTCACCTTTATATAGTCAGGCGTTATTTCATCAAAACAGCCTGCCAAAACATAGCTCTTCTCATTTGTTTCATTCAGAAACATCTGGGCGTCAAACAAGGACAACTCAAGCGAAGTGCCCCTGTTTACATAGGTCTGGTTGTACCCGTTTGATTTTGTCTGTAACGCCAGCCAGCCGTTTACAGAGTTGTAGGTAGATTGTATGAAAGAAGTTGGCGTAAGGGCTTCTTCGTCCATCTTTATCATGTCCAGCAGAAACTGTTCTGTATCTACCATTGAGCCACGCCCCGTACCTGTTATAATCGCATCGGGCTTTTCTATTCCAGCTTGTTTCAGTGCGTTCATACCACAACTGATGCCCATTTTCAGCAGCTTGCTCATCCTGCGTATGGCTACGGGGTTTATGTACTGCCTATAGTTGGGTTCTGTAATGTACAGCGTACCATTATCTGTGCTTTTTACATCATCTAAAAAGCCTTCGTGCTCGTAATGTTGCTGAGGTGAAACGATGCTGGCAGATAATATGTAAACAGGTTTCATCATGCGCGGCTGAATATTAATGAAACATTGTTTCCCCCAAAACCAAAAGAATTGCTTAATACATGTTGCATATTCTTTTGCACGGCTTCTGTAACAGGTTGTATTTGTAGCTCCGGCATAAGCGTAGTAAAGTTAAGGTTGGGCAAGGTTATGTTGTTTTGTAATGCCAGTATGCTGAATATAGCTTCTACAGAACCGGCTGCAGCCAGGGTATGCCCGGTAAATGGTTTGGTTGAACTGAAACAGGGTTGTTTACCTGTGAAAAGCCTTTGTAAAGCTTTGCCTTCGGCAGCATCATTATTGATGGTTGCTGTGCCGTGTGCATTCACATAGTCTATATCATTTGCCGTTAGTCCTGCTTTATTCAATGCCAGTTGCATGGTCATATACGCTCCGTCGCCCTCCGGCGAAGGGGCGGTAGGATGGTAGGCATCATTGGTGTTGGCATAGCCGCTTAGCACCGCTAATATGTCCGCGCCACGGTTTACAGCATCTTCTTCTTTTTCTAACAGCAGGTAGCCTGCACCTTCGCCAAGGTTCAGGCCAAAGCGTGACTGGTCGAAAGGGCGACTGGCTTCTTTGTCAACATTTTTTAATGAATTGAAACCATTGAGCGTGAAACGACTCAGTGCATCACAACCGCCGCAAATAGCTTTGTTAACGAGACCCAGTTGTATCATGCGGCTGCCCAGGATTATTGCGTTGGCAGATGATGAACATGCCGTACTGATTGTAGCCGTAAATGGTTTTATGTTGAAGTAACGGGCAATATTCAATGTGCTTTCAGCACAGTCAAGCGTGTCGATATATTTCAGGAAAGGGCCTTCTTTTTTCTCTGCCAGGAAATCAAGGTACATATCTTCTACCGAACACATGCCACCTACGGTGTTTGCATTGATCAGTGCGAATGCTCCTTTTGTATATATATCAACCCCGGTTTTTTCAATGAGTTCCTGCATGGCAGCAAGCGCCAGTAGGGTAGTGCGGGTATAGCCGTTATCTCCCTGTGGCAGGTTGAGCATAGCCGAAAGCTCATCATTAGAATAATCTACTTCACCCAGCAGAAATTCTCCCGCATGTTTTGTTTTAAGGTGAACAGCGTGTCTCAATCCCGCTTTTTTCTGTGTGAGGGCCTGCAACTGCTCACCGGTACCCCGGCTCAGGGCCGATATAATACCGGTAGCTGTGATGACTATTCTTCCCGCCATGAATTGTTTTGCGGTGCTTTATATCGTCCTGTGTTGTTGTATGTATTCAGCCATAGATTGAACAGACTCCAACACTTTACGCCCTTCGCGCGCATCTTCTATTTTGATGCCGTAATTGCGTTCCAGCAATACCATCAATTCCAGCGAGTCTATGCTGTCCAGCCCAAGTCCCTCTCCGAATAGCGGAGCGTTATCGTCTATATCAGCAGGTTTCATACCCTCCAGGTTCAGCGACTCAATGATTTGCTGTTTCAGCGTATTTTTTAATTCTTCCATATTATATTTCAAGTATTGTGCAAAAATAAGATATAGCCTCGTCTTTTTGGCTAATGCCTTATTTAAAACTCAAATGCCTTATCCACAATCAGTTCTTTTTGTTGCTTGGCGTGGCTCTTGGTAAAACCTGTAGCTGATGCCGCGCTTGCAGGGCGTGTTATATACCTGGATACAGAGAAGTTTTCCTGGTTCATATACAAATAACCTGCAGCACCCATATTGCGGGGCTCTTCCTGCACCCATATCCATTCAGCATTTTTATATTTCTTTTGCAACTCTGCCAGTTGTTTATGTGGCAGTGGGTATATCTGTTCCAGCCTTATGATAGCTACGTCAGTCAGTTTTTCTTCTATCTGTTTTTCACTCAGATCGAAGTACACCTTTCCGCTGCACAGTAATACGCGTTTTACCTTACTTGCAGTTTTTATATTAGGATCATCTATTACTTCTTTAAAACCACCGGTCGTAAAGTCTTCTATCGGGGAATAAGCCCTGACATGTCTCAGGTTGGCTTTTGGAGAAAAGTTTACCAATGGCTTGCGGAAATCCCAGTGCAATTGCCTGCGGAACATATGGAACAGGTTTGCAGCAGTTGTAATGTTTGTAACAACTATATTATCTTCTGCGCATAATTGCAGGAACCTTTCCAGCCTGGCTGATGAGTGCTCCGGCCCCTGGCCTTCGTAGCCATGCGGCAGCAGCATAACCATGCCACTCATTTTGCGCCATTTAGTTTCCGCAGAAACTATGTACTGGTCAATAACAGTCTGGCATCCATTTGCGAAATCTCCAAACTGGGCCTCCCATATAGTAAGCGCATCAGGGTCTGCTATGGAATAACCATACTCAAAGCCCAGAACCGCAAATTCACTCAATAATGAATTATATACTTTAAAACCATCAGCATTGTCTGATACAGTGCTGAGCCTGTTGTAGTTTTCATACGTGCTTTCATCGTGCAATACTGCGTGGCGGTGAGAGAAGGTCCCCCTTTCCACATCCTGCCCGCTCATACGCACCATTTTGCCTTCGGCTATCAGGCTGGCATAGGCAAGTAGTTCACCCGTAGCCCAGTCAAGCTTTTTCTCATCGTTGTACAGCTTTACTTTTTCTTCCAGCAGTTTTTTGATTTTGCGTTGTGGTTTCAGGCCCTTCGGCAAATCCATTATTTTATGAAATAGCTTATCTACCTGTTTAGCATCAATGGCTGTTACAGGAGATTGGTCAAAATCCCCGGCTTTTGAATGGCGCAGGTTACTCCATGCTTTTTCAGGCCCCTGCATGTTGTATGGTATTGGTTTTTCCTTTACCTCATCCAGCCTTTTTTGCAGGTCATCCCAATAGCGCTTTTCCATTTCCTCTGCCATCTTTTTTGCATCGGTAGTGCCCGTAGCTAAAAGATGTTGGGTATATGTTTCTCTCGGGTTGTTATGTTTTTTTATCAGTTCGTACAGATGGGGTTGTGTAAAGCTTGGGTCATCACCTTCATTATGCCCGTGTTTACGATAGCATACCATATCTATAAAAATATCCCCACTGTACTTCTGCCTGTATAACACAGCCAGTTCACAAGCTTTTACAACGGCTTCCGGGTCATCACCATTCACATGCAACACCGGTGCCTGTATCATAGATGCTATGCTGGTGCAATAGTTTGCAGAGCGAGCGTCATGAAAATCTGTAGTAAAACCTATCTGGTTGTTGATGACAAAATGTATAGTACCGCCTGTGTGGTAACCCTCCAGTTTGCTCATCTGCAGCAATTCGTACACAACGCCTTGCCCGGCAATAGCGGCATCGCCGTGTATGAGTATAGGTAAAACTTTCCCGTATTCGCTGTTGTAAATAGAATCGGCCTTGGCACGTGCAAAACCTGCTACCACAGGGTCCACTACCTCAAGGTGAGATGGGTTGGGGGCCAGTTGTACATTTACAGTATTGCCGTTTGGCGTATTGATATTAGAACGGAAGCCAAGGTGGTATTTCACATCGCCACTGCCCATTGTTGTATCGGGCGGCATGTATCCTTCAAATTCAGAGAATATCTGTTCGTAAGTTTTCTTTAGTGTATTGGCCAGTACATTAAGACGGCCACGGTGGGCCATGCCTATTACTACTTCCTGCACGCCCGCATCTCCCGCATCATTAATGATAGCGTCTAATGCCGCTATTGTACTTTCTCCACCTTCAAGGCTGAACCTTTTCTGCCCGATGTATTTCTTGTGCAGGAACTCTTCAAACATCACGCCTTCGTTCAGTTTTTCAAGTATCCTTTTCTTTTTCTCAATAGGCAGCTCCTCTTTCATCATCTCCTCAAATTCCTTCTCTACCCATTCGCAGACACTTTGGTCGTTAATGTAGGAATATTCGATACCAACATTACCGGCATAAGTCTTTTTTAGTTTTGCCAGGATATCGGCCAGTTTGGCTTTGCCCATGTTCAGGAAAGAACCGGCATGAAATTCTGATTCCAGGTCTGCATCATTCAGCCCAAAGAATGCCAGGTCTAATTGTGGCTTTCGGTCTATCCTTGGCCTGATAGGGTTTGTTGTAGCTACCAGGTGCCCACGTTTACGGTAAGCGCGTATCAGGCGGAAAACACCCAACTCTTTAGCCAACTGCTCGTTACTGACAGGTGTTTTATCTGCATAGGTGGCACTGTGGCTGCCATTGGTGCCATTGCCGTTTATTTTTGATGTTGCAAAATCAAAACCTTCAAAAAACTTCTTCCACTCACCGTCAACAGAAGCAGGGTCTTTTACAAAATCGTTATACAGAGATTCAACATAAGAAGGGTGCGAACTCATCACGTAAGAAAAATCTTTCATTGTACTACCTGTAATTTGGTATGCTGTTCTTTAACTAAAGTCAAGTCACTAAAAATGCCCCAAAGGGGCGTAGCTACAAAGTTAATAGCAAATGCTTAATTGTAGCAAATAACCTCGATAAAAGGAATGGATTATTTGAATGTAAATATGTTTAATGTTATTCTTTATTTTATAAGTGGCCATGTAAAGCCAAAACGCATCATCATATCCTGTGCAGGATAGCCCGGAGCGTATATTGCGTTGCCTTCCGTAAACAGCGTCTGCACCTGGTCGAGCATTATATAACACCGGAAACGCTTGACTTTAAAGTTAAAGAAAGCGGCATAAATGGGGTCGTTTGAAAGAAAATAAGTATTTGTGTAATAATAGCGATGGAAGATAGGGCTGTATGATGCTGTATTATACGGACTGTGATACCGCATTTGTACACCTACAGCAATTTGCAATGCGCTTTTGAATATTTTTCTTTCGTAACTGAGCTGGTGTCGCCCCATAAGCATTGGGATATTGACAGGTGCTGAACCGGGCACCTGCTGGTATATCAGTTCATTGTCAAGTACTATACCCCTCCACCCAAATGCTTTTTGGGCAGACAACTGGAGGATGTTGAATGCTGTAGCATACTGGCCGGGCAGTTGCGACTGGTTGATGTACAGGTAGTTGCTTACCAAATGGTTTTTCAGCCCGACATTGAAATTATACCGTGTACTGGAAAGCGCAGCATATAAAGTAGTAATGCTTTCTTTGTTGAAGCTGTTGGTAATGGTATCGTATTGGTTGATATAAAGCGTATAGCTATACGGTGCATTATTAATATTTTGCTGTACTCCTGCTTCAAGTGTCGCAAAGCCATCGCCCAGTTCCTTGCCTGCAAAAGCTTTTAACAGGGAATTGCCCGCAGCTATGCCGGTAATATAAAACTTTGCGTCAGCGCCATAAAACCATTGCCCTGTATCCAGCGCCTCTTTGCGTATTTGCCCAACCAGGTAGTTGCTGGCATAAGTTACAAAAGTGGCCCCATCCAGGTAGCGGGTAGAGAATTTATCTACCTGTATACCGGCGCCGGCGCTGAAGCGGATCTGCTGCTCATTTTTGCCTATAAAACCATTGAGCAGCAAAGCATTGTCAAAAGTATTTTGTTTTTGACGTGTGAAAACAGAATCGCCTTCAAGAAATACTGTGTTGAAGAAGGGAGCATACCTTAATGAATCAGGGGCTTTATCCTTGTAAGTATATTGTTGGTTGCTGAGGCGAAAATGGTGACTTATGCCAAACCTGGGCGTAAAGGTAATGCTCATTTTAGTGGAGTCATCATTATACAGGCTGTCTGTACGCCCCCACGAGTAGCCGTGTTGCAGAACAACATTGTAATCGCGTACAACATTTGTAATAAGCGAACGCGGCACTGCTGAGCCGGAATTTGCCTGTGCGTTGGCATAATTTATATCAATATTACTACGTGTACTAAAGTCAGGGTCAGTTAACTGCGTTTCATCCGCAATACCACCATTTTCGTCCTGCTGGCCTTTGTTGTAAGAGAATCCGGCCCTTAATTTATACTTGCGGTTTATGCTTTCATAGTTAGTCGTAACAGCACCCATATCGTGCACAGTACGTTGCAGAAGGAAAAAACCACCTGCACCCAGCCTCTTGTATTCTACAGCTACATTCCAGTTGGGTTTAATGTTCTGGGTATGCATTATATGCAGGTTTTGTTCCAGTTTGCTGCCCAGGTTGAATGAAAACAGGGAATATGGTGCGGTAGTATTATAAAACCGGAGGCTATCAGGCTTTATGCGGTAAACATCCAGCGCGTTATATCCTAAAGTAGGGCCCAGCCTGTCTTCGGGCGTAAATTCCAGGTTACGTACTGCGCTGCCAAAGTTGCCCAGATCCACGTACCATGGTTGGTAATAGGGCCTGCGGTGAAAAGTATGAATGGAAGAATCAGGCAGGTGTACCCTTTCAGAATTCAGCAGTTTGTACTGTACTTTAATAGTCTTATCGCTGCTCCATTCATCTGTGTTCGATTGTTCAAATGCTACAGAATCTTTGAGTTTATCGCCCGGAAGGCCCAATGGGGCACCGGGCTGCTGCTGGGCATATACGCCGGTGCTGGATAAGAAAAATAAGACAATGCAGCAACCCGGCAGGAAGCTGAACAGTGTTCTGTTATGTAGATTGATAATCAAGCAGGTGCAAAGTTAATGGAATAGATGTTACATAGCCGGTTATTGCTTTTCTGCTGTTGCGCTCAGTACCCCGGATTAGGCACATCATTTACTTTTACCACACCCTCTTCCAGGTGGGTGTTGGGCAGCTCCAGGAAGTGCCGCTGTTCTATAGCATCTATAGCAGCCTTGCGGTTCAGGTGCTGGCCTACAATTTCCTTTATGTTTTTACCTGCCAGGTTCAGGATGTCGTTTTTAAGTCGAATAGCCCGTGCAGCCCTAGCCAGCCCGTAAAACTGTATAGCAACCAATACCACTATGGCATATACCACAAAATTGAGCGCTTGTATGTTTATCCAGCCCATGCCCTGGTAGTCGGGTTTAAAGCGCAGGTCTGCCAGTAGGTAGAACGGAAAAATTTTATCTTTAAAGAACAGGAAAACGACAATGCCAATGGCCAGCAGGTAACAGATTATTTCAGAGAAAATGAGCAAACCTTTGCTTACCAGGCGTTGTGCTGCGGGCTTGCGTAAAGATGTGCCAAGGGGGTCGAGCAGTTCTACCTGCTCGTATATCATTTTTTTTTGCTCCTTAAAATCTTTTAATAAATCGTCTTGCAACCTGTTAGCGGTCATAATGCTGTGCATTGGGGTTAACGCAAAAGTAACATTGCTAATTGTTACCACAATCGTGGGCGGGAAATAAGTTTCCACATTTATGACAATATATGTTTATAAAACCCGCCAGTTTTCAGACCTTTGCACATCTTTAGCCGGAGGTGTTGTGTATATGTTATTATATACATGCCACCCGGTATTTATCCCAGCGTATGCCATGGATATTCTAAACATGGCTACGTATTGATTATTAATTGGTTGCATGAAGAACAAAAAGGAAATAGACCGGAGGCGGACATTCGCCATTATATCTCACCCGGATGCGGGTAAAACCACGCTGACAGAAAAGCTGCTGTTGTTTGGTGGTGCGATAAATGTGGCGGGAGCGGTAAAAAGTAATAAGATAAAAAAACATGCTACCAGCGACTTTATGGAAATAGAGAAGCAGCGTGGTATATCGGTGGCTACGTCGGTAATGTGTTTTGAATACCGTGATGTGCTGGTGAACCTGCTGGATACGCCGGGCCACAAGGACTTTGCCGAAGATACTTACCGCACGCTGACAGCTGTGGATAGCGTAATACTGGTGATAGACGGCGTAAATGGGGTGGAAGAACAAACCCGACGACTGATGGAGGTGTGCCGTATGAGGGATACGCCCGTAATAGTATTTGTGAATAAAATGGATCGTGATGGTAAGTTTCCTTTCGACCTGATGGACGAGATAGAGAAGGAACTGAACATAAGCCTGCACCCTATGACCTGGCCCATAAATATGGGTAAGGAATTTAAAGGTGTATATAACCTGCACGATAAAAGCCTTAACCTGTTTACTGCCAGCCAGAAAGCAACGGAAGAAAATACGGTACCGATACCCGACCTGAATGATAGCTTGCTTGATGAGAAGGTAGGTGAGCGCGATGCCAAACAACTGAGGGAAGATTCAGACCTGCTGCAAGGCGTATATGGTGAACTGGACAAACAGGCCTACCTGGATGCTAAAGTTGCCCCATTGTTTTTTGGCAGTGCGGTGAATAATTTTGGTGTAAAAGAACTGCTGGACACTTTTATAACAATAGCGCCACGCCCGTTGGGCAGGCCCACCAGCAAGCGTTTTGTAAATACTGATGAGGACAAGTTTTCGGGCTTTATCTTTAAAATACACGCCAACCTTGATCCCAGGCACAGGGACAGGATTGCCTTTCTGAGGGTGGTATCGGGAGAATTCAGACGTAATACATACTTTAAACACACACGCCTGGGCAAAGATGTACGCTTCAGCAATCCATATTCTTTTATGGCGCGCGAGAAGGAAGTGGTAGATAGTGCCTTCCCAGGAGATGTAGTAGGTTTGTATGATACCGGGAGCTTTAAAATAGGGGATACGCTTACTGAAGGTGAAGACTTGCAGTTTACAGGTATACCTACGTTCTCTCCTGAAATTTTTAAAGAACTGGTGAACAAAGACCCGCTGAAAACAAAACAGCTTGATAAGGGTATCCGCCAGTTGACTGATGAAGGGGTTGCGCAGTTGTTCACACAGCACGGCGGCAACCGTAAAATAATAGGCTGTGTAGGTGAACTGCAATTTGAGGTGATACAATACCGCCTGTTACAGGAGTATGGTGCCTCGTGCGCGTTCAATCCGCTTAGCTTTTATAAAGCATGCTGGATAACAGGTGATAAAAAGAAGATAGACGAATTTGTGCGCTTTAAACAGGCAAACATCATGGAAGATAAAGATGGTAACCTTGTGTACCTGGCACAGAGTGAGTGGTTCCTGAATACGGAGAAGCAAAACAATCCTGATATACAATTTCACTTTACCAGCGAGTTTAAGACGGCAATGGCTTAAGTGGTTTTCTCCTTATAAAATATATGGGCTGCTCAATGTCGGGCAGCCTTTGTTATTACTGACAAACAAATTACACAACTTGTAATGGAATAACCTGCACGGTTGGGTTTAATATTTAAACCAACAGTTATGGACGCAGAGAAAATTGCCAATGCAGATTACCTGGATATCCTGTTTGATAACCGCAATAAGCTATATGGTGGTTATGTACTTAGAAAAACAGAGAATAACCGCATGATAAAAGCCTTACTTATTATGTCCTGTTTTATTTTAGCCTTTTGCATCTGGACTTTTATCGATACCCATGGGGCTAATACAAATCCTTCCGTAACGCAAATAGAAGACCGTGTGCATGAATTCAAAGACATCCGATTACCCATAGAGCCACCAAAACCACCACAGGAATTGCCAAAAGAAATGGCGTCCGCAAAGCCTTCAATTAAAAACCCTGCACCCGTAATAGCCCCTGATGATATAGTGAAAACACAACCACCTGCAGTGGACAGTTTTGCCGGCAGGGAATCAGGGCCAACAACCAATGCGGGAAAAACTGATGGCAGCGTAATCATACCAAAAGAAGGGACAGGCAATGGTAAGGAAATAGTACAAACTCCTGTTGAGCCGATAACTTATGCTGAAGAAATGCCTGCTTTTCAGGGTGATATTTATGTTTATCTTGCAAAATCAGTCCGCTATCCGCGTAGTGCAATAGAAAACGGTGTTGAGGGTAGGGTGATTATCAGCTTTGTTGTAAA
Source organism: uncultured Flavipsychrobacter sp. (assembly GCA_964464965.1). Lineage (GTDB taxonomy): Bacteria > Bacteroidota > Bacteroidia > Chitinophagales > Chitinophagaceae > UBA5543. Next base: position 109,799 of record CAYXHM010000007.1, read on the forward strand.
TGAGGACGGGCATATCAGCAATGCTGTTGTGAAACGTGGTATAGGCGCAGGATGTGACGAGGAAGGGCTGCGTGTTGTGAATAATATGCCTGCATGGAAGCCGGGCAGGCAGAATGGCAGAGCTGTAAAGGTCTATTACACTTTGCCCATAAACTTTAAGCTGCAGTAGCAGAAAAGATAGTTAAATGGTCATTGCCATTTCGTATTGGCAGATATATATCTGCATGCCGAGTGTTTTTAGAAATGCATTCGTATTATCAGAGTCCGCGTCAACATTTACAATGGTTACCGGCTGTGCACTTTTACCCGCTAAATGATGAAACAATGCAGATGCCATACCTTTGCGCCGGTGTTGTTTAGCAACAGCAAATTGTAATATGCGCCCGGTGTTTTTATTGTAATGAACATAAGCCGCTATTTTATTATTCTCTTTAATGCAGAAGGTTGAAACAGCATCGCTCCAGTTTCTTACCCTATTATTCATTTGCTGCCAGGCGGGCTGCCAGTCGCCCAATGTTAACAGCTCCTCCATATCGTTACCAGATATTTCTTCAATATCGTATTTTTCAGCAGGTATACCCGTTGACATGCCTTTGTATGCGAAGAGTTCTCGCTTTTTTCTGAAGCCAATGCGTTCATAAATAGCATAAGCACCAGTATTGTTTGTTAACACTTCCAGCAGAATTTTTTTAGTTCCAAGTTGCCTGAGGGTTGGTAATATATACCCAAACATACGTTGTGTAAGTTTTTGCCCCCTATAAGCAGGTATTACACCCGTGCCGCCATCCCAGGCACACACTTCATTGTCAACAGTATCTATTGCAAAGAAAATAAAGCCTACAAGTATCCCGCCATCAAATGCGGCTACAGAAACAGACAGATCAATATTCTCGACTTTTATCTTATTAAGTAAGGCTTCTTCTGTGAAACGGAGATCGAGTTCATAATCTGCAAAGGCAGCATTAAACGTATTGGTCAATATGGTGATAGGTGTGCCACTTAGCGTTTTGAATTCCATACGATGAAATTACAGTAGCCCGGTTAATCTGCAAATATTTTACTTTTGCCATGATGATGCATATTGATGTTTGTGGGGAGGATATGATGCTTTTGCCAGGTAGAGCATTATTGTGGCCTGCGAGGCAAACGATGGTTGTTTCTGATTTGCATTGGGGTAAGACTGCACATTTCCGTAAACATGGTATAGCTATTCCCATAGGTGCACAACGTGCCGACGAGGTGAGGTTGTCGAAACTTATACAGCACTACCGGGTAGAGCGCCTGGTTGTAGCCGGCGATATGTTTCATAGTGTTGCTAATAAACAGGTAGATGGTTTTGCGCATTGGCGTGGACAGCATAAAGAGTTACATATAGATCTTGTGCTGGGCAATCACGATATCCTGCCGTCTGCCATGTATTCAGAAAATAACATTACAATACACCCTGAAGTTATGGACGCCGGACCTTTTCTTATCAGCCACGATAAACTGGTTGAGCCGGACAAATTTCATATACATGGCCATCTGCACCCATGCTTTACAGCGGGTGGCAGGGGCAGGATGAGTATCAGGACGCAATGTTTCTGTATTGATGACATTCGAATGGTGTTGCCATCATTCGGCAGTTTTACAGGTTGCCATAACATCAGCGCCTCAGATTACCGTCAAATCTACCTTATAGCCGACGACGAAGTAATCCGATGGCAGTGATTATGCGCTGTTTATACATCAAATTTGTTTTTAGTCCGTTAATTACCAATAGTGAAAATAGCAATCTCAACTATTTTGTTACTTTTGCAACCTAATTTTCAAACAAATGCAATCTGTTTTTGAACACATGCAGCAATTGGGGCACGAACAAGTAGTGTTCTGCCATGATCCTAAAAGCGGTCTGAATGCAATAATTGCTATACATAATACAACATTAGGCCCGGCCCTGGGTGGTACACGCTTGTGGAACTACGCCAGTCACGAAGAGGGTGTAATAGACGCACTGCGCCTGAGCCGTGGTATGACCTACAAAGCTGCTATCAGCGGTCTGAACCTGGGCGGTGGTAAAGCTGTAATTATAGGCGATGCCCCTAAAATAAAATCTGAGGCACTGTGGCGCAGGTACGGCAAGTTTGTAAACAGCCTGAATGGTAAATATATTACTGCTGAAGATGTAAACACATCTGCCCGCGATATGGAATATATTTCTATGGAAACTGAACATGTAACAGGTGTACCTGAATATATGGGAGGCAGTGGCGACCCTTCTCCGTTTACAGCTTATGGTGTATTTGTAGGTATGAAGGCTTCCGCTAAAAAAGCATGGGGCAATGATGACCTGGCTGGTAAAAAAGTATTAGTGCAGGGTGTAGGCCATGTAGGCCAGTACCTGGTGGGCCACTTGGTAGAAGCAGGTGCAGAGGTATTTATTGCAGATATAAGCGATGTAAAACTGAAGCAGACCACCGACAAGTTCCACAAAGTAAAAGTTGTAAATAATAATGACATCTTCAATATGGAGATGGACATATATGCTCCATGTGCATTAGGCGCTACTGTAAATTCTGACAGCATCAGCAAAATGAAATGTGCTGTAATAGCAGGTGCTGCTAATAACCAACTGGCGGAAGAGAATGTTCATGGCCCTTCTCTGATAGAAAGAGGCATACTGTACGCTCCCGACTTCCTGATAAACGCGGGTGGACTGGTGAATGTGAGCGCTGAACTGGATGGCTACAACCGTGAGCGCGTAATGGGCCAGGTAGAACAGATATATGATCGTACGCTGGAAATATTCCAACTGTCTGAAACTGAAAATATACACACACAGGCAGCCGCTATGAAAATAGCACAGGGCAGGATAGATGCTATCGCCTCTGTGAAATCAAGATTGTAATTACATACTATTTGACAATAAAAACACCCTGCAAAGGGTGTTTTTCTATTTATTACTGTTTTGTTCTGCGTATCATTTTTTGTAACGTATCTATCGCATCTATTGCTGTGCTTTCGAAAGAATCCCCTTCTTTTTTTACAAAGTGGTCGTTGCCAGGTATTTCAAGCCTGATGTCGCAATGATGTTTATTTGTAGCTTCCTGGCCTACCTGCAGCGTTACTCTTGCACGGATGATCGTATCGTCCATGCGATCTAACTTTTCCAGTTTTTCTTTATAAATCCTTCCAGTTCTACACCTGCTGTAAAGCCCAACGATTGAATAATTACGTCCATAAAAAAATGTTATGTTTCAGGCAAATGTAAGCCATACTATGGTAATGCATTGTTATTGTTGCCTTTAGTTATCCTATGTTATGTTGTTTACATTATCTTGCCCATATGATAATAAAAAGGCAACATGCACCAATACCTGAAGCGATTTAAGATTTGGGTTAAGTCAGTATTTGCTCCTAAAGGAATAGTGGGCCCGCATGCATCGTCTAGGGAATGGGATGAGCAGTTCAGCCAACACAAATGGGATTACCTGGCAAATGATAGCCAAAGAGAGCACTATGATTGTATCCTTGAATTTTACAAAAAATATGCGGGTGCAGGCAGTATGTTGGATATTGGCTGTGGTATAGGATTGTTATACTGCTATGCTGTAGATGCCAGAACCTTAGACATGCGCAAATACATGGGCATTGATATATCGCAGGTAGCAATAAATGAGGCTATTAAAAACTATCCCGGGGGCGCATTCAGGGTGTTGAATTATGAGTATGAGCACGTACAGCAAAAGTATCACGCAGTAATTTTTAATGAGACCTTATATTATTTTGACCATGCAGGGAAAACCTTGCAGAAATGCTGCAAGGACAACTTGTTGCCGGGTGGAGTCATAATAATCTCTATGTGCGACCATGAGCGTCATGATCTTATATGGAAGCTTATTGATGCTAATTATAAAGTGCTGGCTACCCGAAAATCTGTAAATGATGAAGGTATCAGTTGGACTATTAAAGTGTTACAACCTTAGCGTTTTTTTAATTTCAACTCATAAAAATCTTTCCTCCTGTCTTTCAGGTTACGTACGCTGCCATATGTATGTAGTTCGTCCAGCAGTTGCAGGTCCACATCGGCAATTAATATCATTTCTGTATTAGGTGTAGCTTCTGTTTTTACACCGTTTGATGGAAATGCGAAATCGCAGGGTGTAAACACGGCTGATTGAGAATAGGAAATATCCATGTTGTGAACCTTGGGCAGGTTGCCTACGCTACCTGTTATTGCTACAAAACATTCATTTTCTATAGCGCGTGCCATAGCGCAAGTTCTTACACGCATGTAAGAGTTTTGTGTATCGGTAAGAAAGGGTACAAACAGTATTTGCATCCCTTGCTCTGCCAGTAGCCGTCCTAATTCAGGAAATTCTACATCATAGCATATAAGTACACCTATTTTTCCTGCATCGGTATCATAAACCTTTAGCGTATGGCCACCGGTTATTCCCCATGCTTTGTGTTCGTCCGGGGTGATGTGTATTTTTTCGTATTGGTCAATATGCCCGTTGCGGTGACATATATAGCCTATGTTTTTCAGTTCATCATTTTCAATACTTGGCAGGCTACCTGTTATAATATTCACGTTATAAGATATTGCCATTTTCTTAAAAGTTTCCTTCATTTCCGGCGTATGTTGTGCCAGTGCCCTGATAGCCTCTGCCTCATTCATATTGTTGTATTCGGCCATGAGCGGGCCGTTAAACAATTCCGGCAGTAAGGCAAAATCGCTGCCATATGCAGATATAGAATCTATAAAATATTCTACCTGTCCAAACATGTCTTTCAGTGAGTTATATTGGCGCATCTGCCACTGTATCAAACCCAGCCGTACATATTTTTTGGAGGAAAAAATATTTGTTTCAGGGGGCGAATAGTACACATTATGCCATTGTAGCAGTGTGCCATATTCCATGCTTTGTGCGTCTTCCGGCATATAGTTCTTTATTACTTTCTTTACATGAAAGTCGTTAGCCAGCTGGAAGCTCAGCACCGGGTCATAAATGTCTTTCTGTTTCACCTTCTGAATATACTCTTTGGGTGTACATTCAGCTGCATATGTGTGGTAGTGAGGTATTCTGCCGCCAAATATTATTGCTTTCAGGTTAAGCTCTTCACACAATTCTTTTCGTGCATCATATAACCTTCGGCCCAACCTCAGGCCCCTGTATTCAGGATGTATAAATACCTCTATGCCATATAGCACATCACCTTTATCATCGTGGGTGTTAAAAGTGTAGTTGCCGGTTATGCTGGCATAGGTATGGTTGTCGCTAAACTTGTTATAGTTAACTACAATTGACAATGCGCATCCTACTACTTTGCCATTGGCTTTTACAACTAGCTGTCCTTTCGGGAAACGGCGTATAAGGTTCTCTATGGCCGATAAAGACCAATAACTTCCCGGCCAGTTTGGGTATGCAGCTTTCATTGCTGTCAGCAGTTGCTGATAATCTTCTATTGACAGGTTACCTAAGTCTATTAGCATAGAATGTGCGTTAATATTATCTTGACCAAACAAATTTTGAGAAAGATAGTTGCATGAAGATATGCTTCTCTTTTAAGAGTATAGCGATGCATATACATACATTTTCTTGAAATTCAAATACCGTTTTCGGGGTATGTAAACAATAGGTTGGCGTGCATATTTTTGAAAAAATCGAACATGATGAAAGGTATAATACAATTAATGTCAGTAATCGTATTTGCAGGAATGCTCACTATCCTTGCATGCAAGAAAGAAACAAAAGACCTGGGCAACAATGGAACGAATAATACATCTGCCTGCAATGGGAAGATGATGTGTTTTAAACTGGATGGTACACTAGAAACATTTGACAGTGTTGTTTGCAAGAAAATAGCTGCTAACGGCACATCGCCGGAGAGATACCGGATTGTATGGGAAACTAATAACATTGCGAGCTATTCAAATATAGAAATAGACGTGTATGCGATGGCTACAGGAACTTATAATGTGAAAAGCGGTCCGTATGTTGCCAATGATGCCGCCTTCCAGTACTACATACAGGGGGGCAAAAAGGACATACAGGGTAAGAGTGGTACCGTTACTATCACAACCATAGACAATACCAATAAGACAATTTCGGGTACCTTCACTGTAAAGGCTGAAGATAACAGTACAGTTCATGAAATAACAGAGGGTAACTTTGTGAATATCCCAATGCAATAAAATGAGTATTTGCAAATAGCCGGGTATGTACCCTGACGTATATCATTGTAAAATTCAGAAGATTGTTTTACTTTACGGTAGATTTTAATGCCATGATTAAGAGCACGATAGGAGAGTTGAAAATTTCCCCGATAAAGGAAGACGGCATGTTCGTTTTCTTCAACGATTTCATTACGATAAACGGTAAAGTTTCTAAAGGTGATTCAGTAAAAATTTTTGTAAAACAGTATGATAATAAAACCGGCACGTTTTTGCTGGATAAAACTATGCCTGCAAAAGCTATACTAACTGTACGTGGTAAAGGGAAACAATATGAAGATATTGTAGGCCACGAAACCCTGAATAAATTATACGAACACGTAACAACACTCTATAAAGAACATTTTTATTTTGGCGATGCCAATTAAGTGTAGACAGGTCTTCCAATAAACTTGTACGGAAACTGTATATTCGCTGTTGTTAATCACGACAAATGAGTTATCCCGTACAAATAAAAGAAGCTGTAAACTTCTTGTCTGCTAATGGAGTTGAAACACCGGTAGTAGGTATTGTGTTGGGTACCGGCCTGGGTATGCTTGTAAAAAAGATACAGCCTTTAGTTGTAGTGTCCTACGAAGAAATTCCACATTTTCCCGTTGCAACCGTAGAATCCCACACGGGCAAGTTGATTTACGGTGCTATAGATAATGTAAAAGTAGTTGCAATGCATGGCCGTTTTCATTATTATGAAGGATATAATATGCAGCAGATTACATTTCCTGTAAGGGTAATGCACGCACTTGGCATAAAATACCTGTTGTTGAGCAATGCTGCCGGTGGTATAAATCTCGATTATAGAAAAGGCGATCTTGTAGTCATCAACGACCATATAAATCTACAGCCCGAAAATCCTTTAAGGGGACTAAATAGCCACGAATATGGTGTCCGTTTTCCAGATATGAGTGCTCCGTACGACGCGGGTCTTTCCGCATTGATAAATGAAACTGCCAAGATACAGGATATAGCTTTAAGGCAGGGCGTATATGCTGCTGTTATGGGGCCCAACCTTGAAACACGAGCCGAGTATCGTTTTCTTAAAATCATTGGTGCAGACCTGGTGGGCATGAGCACAGTACCTGAAGTGATAGTTGCTAACCAACTGGGGCTGCCTTGTGCTGCAGTAAGTGTGGTGACTGATGAATGTGACCCCGATAACCTGCGGCCTGTAGATATATCCGAGATAATCGCAGTAGCTAATACAGCAGATGGAAAATTGAGTGAACTATTTGCGGGAGTTATTGCAGCTTTATAGGCTGCAATAACTCAATGAAAAAGTATATTACGCCAGTACTTCCAAGCTACGCTCTATTATTGCCAGGCATTCGTCAAGTTGTTCTTTTGTAATTGTTAATGGCGGCGCAAATCTTATTTTGTCTCCATGTGTTGGTTTGGCCAGTAATCCATATTCCATCATTTTCAGGCAAACCTCATAAGCTGCGTCTTTATCAGGATGGCTTATAACAACCGCATTCAGAAGTCCTTTACCTCTCACCAGTGCAATGTTAGGATGATTCAGGCTCTTCAGCTTTTCTCGTAGATACTCACCCAATACAGCGGCGTTTTCTGCCATTTTTTCTTCTTTCAACACCTGCAAGGCGGCTATAGCTACTTTACAAGCCAGCGGATTGCCACCATAAGTAGAACCATGTTCGCCCGGCTTTATGGTCAGCATTATCTCATCGTTCGATAATACTGCAGATACAGGCATAACACCTGCCGATAATGCTTTGCCCAGTATTAATATGTCAGGATGCACATTTTCATGATCGCAAGCCAGCATTTTTCCTGTCCTTGCCAGGCCGCTTTGTATTTCATCTGCTATGAATAAGACATTGGCTTCTTTACATATAGTATATGCTTTTGCAAGGTAGCCTTCATCCGGTACCACTACGCCCGCCTCGCCTTGTATGGGTTCTACCAGGAAGGCGGCGACATTTTTGTCCTGCAGTGCTTTTTCTAAAGCCGCAGTATCGTTGTAAGGTATGATCTCATAACCCGGAGTATATGGTCCGAAGTCTTTATTCGAATCCGGATCGTTGCTGAAGGAAATGATATTGATGGTGCGTCCGTGAAAGTTGCCGTCACAAACAATAATTTTTGCTTTATTGTCTTCAATGCCTTTTACGTGATAACCCCAACGACGTGCTAGCTTCAATGCTGTTTCCACTGCCTCTGCCCCTGTATTCATGGGTAATACTTTGTCATAACCGAAGTATTGGGTGATATACTCGGCAAATTCTCCCAACGCATCGCTGTGAAATGCGCGTGATGTTAAAGTCAGCTTTTCTGCCTGCTCATAAAACGCCTTCATAACCTTAGGATGCCTGTGTCCATGGTTGAGTGCAGAGTACCCGGACAGGAAGTCGTAATAGCGTTTACCATCAACATCCCATACAAAAACGCCTTCCCCTTTTGTGAGCATGACGGGTAAAGGGTGATAATTATGTGCACCGTATTTATTTTCCCTCTCTAACAATTTCTGTGTCTCAGTCGAAATATTTACCGTATTCATCATAATGGCGCAAAGTTACGAATTAATATATGAATGGCTTGGTTCCGGTACCGGCACGGGCTCGTGCAGATTCAGCTTATCCAGCTCCAGTACTGTAGTTTCACCATCTTCTGTACTGTAGAATGTCGGCATAAATTTAGCACCATATACCATTTCTTCTCTTGTGTAAGAACCACGCTGCTGGACGATGTTGGAGAAATGGTCATCAAAGCCTTTGATATGGTACATTATTTCAAAATCTGCTTGTAATATTTCCTCTTTGCCCATTTCATAAAAAGGACTTTCTTCATCTATCAGGTGCACAATGGTCCAGCTTAATGCTAATGAAGTAATCTGGCTGATTTCAAGTTTTGGTGAAAAAAACCTGGATACTTTCTTGCCATCGTCTGTATTACGCAGGGCTAATGTCATCTTTGCTTCAACATCTGTAATATGATTGTTCTTATAAGAAGCTATGCGTATCATTAATGCCCTCTGACCTTTGTGTGGTGCTACAATAATATTTTCACTAAAACGCAAGTATGCTTTGGGAAGGGTAAACCGCCCATATAGTAAACCTGTAACCATTGCAAAAGATAAAATGCCCGCAAAAGATTCAATAGAAGCAATGATGTTGGCCTTCAGGCCAACAGGGCTTATGTGACCATAACCTACAGTTGTAAGTGTTTGAGAACTAAAAAAGAATGCTTGCTGGAAACCATTAAGAACGTCAGTTTCCTGTGTATCTATCCCCTGCAGGTTGTGTACGCCTATGGTCATATATAATACAGCGAAGATTATATTTGCAATACCATAAAAAAGGAATACTGATAATAGAAATTTCCATGTTGGCATACGTATCAGGGTATGAAATAAGCTGATTTGTTCCCAAAACGGCAGGCCTGTTTTATGCAGGTTCAGGGAGCCGTCTTTATTTACAAGCCTTGCTCCACGCGCACCACTGATATTGCTGAAGCCGGTATTCTCAACCGTTTTGGTTCTGCTTTTGCGAAAGTTGCCAGCCATAAATATTATTTTGATGACCTGAATTCTATTGCTATTGCAAGGGAAGCTGCTATGGCCAATACCAGGCTACCTAAAATTAATACCATTTCCTGTGTAAACATCATAGCTAATAGATAATGGGATATAAAAAATAATATTCCTGATATAGCCAGTTTTACAAGCCAGTTCTTTACAGGTACCAATTGTGATACGGGGGTTTGCAGCACCTTGCCGGTATGATAGAGGTAATAAGCGCCTTGTATATAGCTACTGGCAACAAAGCTGCCCGCTATGCCAATAAGCCCCGCCGTCTGGTAAAGCGGGTACATTAGCACCAGTGCAATAAGAAGGTCAAGCACGGCGCCTGTATTAATGATGCGGCCTTTATGCCTGTTCTGCAATATTGATGTGAAATTATACGCCCTTAATGGTACGATAAGTACGGTCACTGCAAATATTGGTACTGATTCTGCATATTTGTCGGTAAGTAGTACTGTAAACAGCTCTTCACGGAACAAAAACAGAAAAAAGAACAAAGGGAATACTATAGCAGATAACATGCGTGCTGTCTGGTTGGCTATTAAAATAGAAGACCTGGCATCCCCTTTTTGAGAGAATGTAGCCATTTGCAATAAAGCTGCACTGCTTATGGCCCCTAACAACAAGGGAAGAAAAGGCACATCAAAAGTGCCATTAAAGTATATAGCTGATATGCCTGCGCTGAACAGTAATGATATGGCAAACTTGTCTACCCAGCTGAATATTCTTTGCAGAACGTCATATATGCCAACATGCAGCCAGAGCGACCGGATGTCCTTACTGGAATATTCCTGTTCTGTTGCAATTGGTATTTTTTTCAAGCTGTGGTTTATATATATAACTGTAACCAACAGTTTTAATATCCCGGGCAGCAATAGTAACACAAACAACGTGGTTATATCATAGATGTTGTATAATACACCATAGTGCAGCCATATAAAAACACCTGCATAGAAAATGTTTACCCATAACAAAAAGATAAATTTCCTGAATACAACAAGCAATGATTCTGTTAGCGCATTAAATATATACAGCAGAAAAAAGCAAAAAGGAATATGCCATGGAACATCCGATGAATATGCGCGGGCAACAACAAAACCAAGGGATATAAGTATTATCCATGTCAGTATTAAGAAATACTCTTTAATGTTTAAACCGGATAATATTTTTTTTACAAAAGGAGGGTTGTATGTTAGCAGCAAAGCAGGTAATCCCATTGTGGCCAATGCACTGAAAAGGAATAATTGCACCCAGAAGTTCTGGTAGTTGCCATATTCAGTTTCGCTGATGTTGCGCGAAAATAAGATAACCACAATAAGTGTCGCCAATGACGGGAAGAACCTTATCATGAAGATGAGGAACGAATTACCGAATAGGGTATTGTTATGCTTTGCTTTTTGCAAAAGACTCACAGTCTGCCCTGTTTAATTCCCTGATTATTTTGGCAGGATTGCCCGCAATTACACAAAATCCATCGGCAAAGCTTTTTGTTACCACTGCCCCTGCACCTACTATGGTAAAGTCTCCCAATTGCACCCCCGGCAGTATTACAGCGCCCATGCCAAGCCAGCAAAAACGCCCTATATTAATAGGTGGCGCATCTGCCGGTTGGCTATTATCTATATAGTCGTGATTGGCAGATATGATACCTACGTTCGGGCCGAGGTTTGTATAATCACCCACGTTTATACCATTCTGCGCATTAATGTAAACACCAGGAGAATCTCCCGGAAATGTTTCTTTGCCGATTTTCAACCTGTCTGCATTATGTATAGTAGCCGTATGATGCACCGGCCATTTTACACCGGCATTCTGCCTGAATATTTTTCTGAAAAAAAAGTCTGTAACATAAAAGCTCAGGGGATATTCCCTGCGTAAGCCAAATAGCTTTCTTGTGATATGTGTTGAGCTGCTATCCAATTTATGAAACGTGATTACCTTTTCTTACACTTACAATTACAGAGGCTGCGACTGTTAGCCATAATAATATACTGCATATCATTGCTATCCGGTCTCCGGTATAAAATTTTTCCGGGTGAAACACAAACTCTATCTTGTGTTCTCCTGCCGGCAGGTGTAAGCCTCTTAATAAATAGTTCGTCCTGTATATAGGGGTTTCTTTGCCATCTACATAAGCCTTCCAGCCATATGGGTAATAGATATCTGAAAATACCGCAAACCCGTCTGTACTGTTTTTAGATATATAATTGATATTGTCAAGGCCATATTTTGCGAGCTTTACATAAGCCGTACTATCCCGACCTACTTTTTTAGATGCCAGTTCCCTTTTGTAACTGCTGCGCAGTACTGCTGTTTCTTTGGGCTGAAAAGCGTGGGGTACATTAGCAGTATCACCTATTTTAGCAGCATTTAATGCCAGTATTTCATCATCAGCAGTTTCTTCCCATTGCAGGTTATTTACAAACCATGCATTGCCGCACGCTTCAGCATTAGGTATTGGTACAGGTTCTCCATTGCGTCCCTGTGGAGAGATAATGTACTTTGTATTTAACATGTTCAACACCTCTTTGTTAAAGCCCGTTGCCATATGTATATCTATCATGTCCTGGTATATCTCCATTTTGGCTGCACTGTACCCCCCAATGCATTTATGATGTGCAGCCTGCATAGCATTGTTAAATGGATTGACAGATAAATCCAGCACCCTGTAATACAGATCAGGGTCCTGCATTATTTGCCTGTCCACCGGCCTGGGGGCAAATTGTTCTGCATATTCTTCCGGTTCAAGATAGTTGTCTTCGTTCAGGTAGCGGATATCTACTTTTATCAGGTCTATCGTTACAAGTAATGCTAAACCAATCGCTAAGTATTCACCCTTTATTTTTGAGTTGGCATATGCCCATATTAACCCAACTGCAAGAGCTATGAATACCGCACTCAAAATCCCGGACGACATAGCCATCGAAGCGCGATCGTCCTGTATAGCTTTTACAACCTCAGCTGCAGCATCTGCATTCTGAAATGATTGCATCAGTTGTTCTTGTATCTGTCCATCACCTGCAGCCCTGAAGTCAAAAAAAAGACGACCACCCAAACCTAATAACAGGCAAAGTCCTGCCGTAGCAATGCCTGACATTTTTACTTTTTTCCAAAGCTCATCTTTGCTTATTTTGTTTGTGATAATATCATTTAAAGTCCATGCTGCCAGCAGTGGAAAGAGCAGTTGAGGAATGACTAATATCATATTAGGCACCCGAAACTTATTTAATGCCGGTAGTGTGTCAAAAAGGAAGTAGTTAAAAGAGGGAAAGTGTTTGCCTATAGACATCAGGAATGCTAAAATACTTAAAGACAATATCCACCATTTGTGCGGGCTTTTTATAATCATCATTCCCAATACAAAAAGAAAGCATATGATAGCGCCAAAATAAAATGGCCCACCTGTAAAGGGTTGTGGCCCCCAATATGTAGGTAAGTTGGCTGTATATCCCGCCGCGCTTTGCTCAGGTACACCAATATTGGTCATGGCTTCATAAGTGTTCGAATTTTCCCCAACTTTTTCGTAGCTGGCACCACCATATAGCAGGGGTACTAGTACTGTAAAGCTTTCACCCCAAGCATTGCTCCAACCAAAAGCGTAGTCCTTATCCAACCCGCCGGTTTTCTTATCAGTATCGTGATTTAGAGTAAGCTCGCTTTGGCCACCACGCATAGTTGTCTTATTATATTGCAAGGTTGCCAGTAACATCTGCATGCTTGGCCCGATACCCATCGCCGCTGCGAGCAATGCTAATGAAGATGCAATAAAAAAACGTTTTAATTGTTGCTCTCTCAGCGCTATAATGAATAAGGTAATAGCCATGCCTACAATTATCATTATAGTATAATACATAATTTGATAATGTGCAGTGCCGATAAGTAAAGCCAGAGAGAATGCAACTAATGGAAATCCTGTCCAGTATTTACCCCTGTACAATATAATCAGCCCTGCTATCAACATAGGTATATAAGCCAGCCCCCACATTTTTGTTTCGTGTCCCGCTTCTATCAGTGTTATGTTGTAGGTTGAAAAAGCATAAGCCACCGCACCCAGTACACGTACCCATTTATTGAAGCCGAATGACAATGCCAGTATATAAAAACCCAGCATAGCCAGGAAAAGGAAGGCGGCCGGCTTGCCCAATGTATCCATAATTGCAGTCTGGATGGGGTAGATGTAGTTTTGTATCTCAGCTACATAGTAGGTGAAGGTGGGCATACCGCCAAACATACTGTTACTCCACATGACATTTTCACCGGTTTTTTCATGCCAGTCCATACCTTCTTTAGCCATTGCTTTCCACTGTACTATATCACCTTGTCTCAGCTCCAGTCCGTCGAGTTGCGGATAACCGAACATAAAAGCGATAGCAATAAAACCGACTATAGTATATACGTGCGGTAATAACTTCTTAAAATCAAATGATTGCATGTTAGCTTTTTTAGCAAAACAAAAATAGTGGTTCTGCGCACTAAAGGAAATTAACAACGTTAAAAATCAACAATAAAGCATGTTCCTTGTGCATAACTCCATAATCCTTAATTTATTTCATTATATATAGTTGATACTTTTAATTCATTCGCCGATTTTTCGGTATTACGGTTTACATTTGCGCATTCGTAAAACATGGACAAAAGGAGCGAAACGTTATCTAACGATATATTACTTAAGGCCTACAGGTTAATGATGACCGCAAAGGCAATGTCAGAGATATACGATGCTAACAGGCAGGTTTGTAAATATGTACATAGTACATCCAGGGGTCACGAGGCTATACAATTGGCGACAGGTTTTTTGTTACAGCCGTGCGATTATGTCAGCCCTTATTACCGGGATGAGAGTATTATGTTAGGCATGGGGTATCGCCCTTACGAAATGATGCTGCAGTTGCTGGCAAAGGCAGATGATCCTTTTACCGGAGGCAGAGCATATTATAACCACCCAAACAGTCGCCGCAATAATTTCCCGACCATTATACATCAGAGTAGTGCCACCGGTATGCAGGCTATACCTACAACAGGTGTCGCACAAGGTATAAAATATATAGAAAAACAAAAACTGATAGACTACCAGACACCACCGGTGGTCGTATGTTCATTAGGCGACGGAAGTGTTACTGAAGGTGAAGTGAGTGAGGCATTCCAGTTTGCCGTGTTGCATAAATTGCCAATTATATACCTGGTACAGGATAATGAATGGGGTATATCTGTAAGTAGTGATGAGGCCCGTACTATGGATGCTTATGAGTTTGCTGCCGGTTTCAAAGGTATGGAACGTGTTCGCGTGAACGGTAGCGATTTCCAGGACTCATACAAAACTATGCAATATACCATAGACTGGGTGCGTAAAGAACGTAAACCTATACTGGTGCATGCAAAAGTACCATTGTTAGGCCACCATACCAGTGGTGTGCGTAAGGAATGGTACCGTACAGATGACGACCTGGCTAAACATGCTATAGATGATCCTGGACCAAAACTGCGTAAAAGATTACTGCAGAAAGGTATTAGCGAGGAGCAACTGGACGAGATAGAAGCTGAAGAGCGCCTTTTTGCCCAGAGTGAGTTCGACAAAGCAGTTGCAGCACCTGAACCTGACCCCGCTACAGTTTCAGACCATGTGTTTGTACCAACCCCAGTTACTGAAGAAAAAGGTGTGCGCAATCCGGGAGTTGGGGATAAGACGGTAATGGTTGATGCGGCACTGCATGCAGTAGAAGAGATAATGCGGGACCACCCCGAGGCCTTGTTTTATGGCCAGGATGTAGGGGGAAGAATAGGAGGGGTATTTCGCGAAGCAGCTACATTAGCCCAAAAATTTGGTGATACAAGGGTATTTAACACAGCTATACAAGAAGCATATATTATAGGTAGCACCATCGGTATGAGCGCTGTAGGGCTAAAACCGATAGTAGAAGTGCAGTTTGCAGATTATATTTATCCGGGGTTGAACCAGTTAGTAACCGAAATGAGCAAGAGCTCTTACCTGAGTTGCGGTAAATTCCCGGTGTCTACTATTATACGTGTGCCAATCGGGGCGTATGGCGGTGGTGGTCCATATCACAGCGGAAGTATAGAAAGTACATTGGCTACCATAAAAGGTATAAAAATAGCATACCCCAGTAATGCTGCCGATATGAAGGGATTGATGAAAGCTGCATTTTATGATCCTAATCCTGTAATAATGCTGGAACACAAAGGACTTTACTGGAGCAAAGTGCCCGGAACAGAAGATGCGCGTACCATAGAGCCTGATAAAGATTACATAGTACCATTGGGCAGGGGCTTATTGGTGCAGCAAGCATCGCAGGAAGCAGTTGATTTAGGGGCAAGCATGTGTATCATTACTTATGGCATGGGGGTGTACTGGGCTAAAAATGCAGCTAAACTATTTGATGATCAGGTTGATATTGTTGATTTGAGAACAATTTACCCCCTGGATGAAGAACTGATTTATGACACTGTACGTAAACATGGAAAATGCCTTGTACTTACTGAAGAACAGTTAAATAATTCATTTTCTGAAGCATTAGCGGGCCGAATTTCACAAAATTGCTTCCAATCACTTGACGGGCCTGTGGCGACTATGGGGGCCTTAAACCTGCCGGCAGTGCCAATGAATATGGGCCTTGAGGCTGCCATGTTGCCTAATACTGGTAAAGTTGTGGATAAAATAAGAGAGATACTATCCTGGTAGGTTTTGTAGTGCTATTTGTTTTCTCTAAATCTATAATACATTGATTGTATTATATTTAATGTCGTGCAATATTTTTTGCCACAGTCTGAAAAATGTTTATTTGTTAATTATTAACTATCACTGTCTGGCTTTTTTAAATTACTTTTGCACCCGATATTAATTAGGTATAAAATCGAAATGTAATAAGAAGGCATTTTTTTTAAACATATTTATATCGTATTTGTGATTTTTTCTTTAGAGTCAAAAAGGTTCAATAATATATCAGTTTAATGGACAATACAGCTTCGACGAATACTATTAACACCTCAGAAAATATAAACGAAAATGATGGCCGTATTCTGAACCTGAAGTGGATCTTCACGACGTTTTTAGCAACATGGCCATGGTTTGTGGCCAGTGTAGGCTTGGCATATTTCGCATCTTTTCTTTATTTAAGATATACTACACCTGTATATAAGATGGCCAATGAAATATTGGTAGAGGATGGCAAGAGCACAGCGTCCGGAGAAACAAAAATATTATCTGAACTGGGATATGCAAAAGGGGTAGATAATATTAATAATGTAATGAGAGCTTTCAGAAAGCATGAGCTGATGAGAGAAGTGGTTAGCAATCTGAGGCTGAATGTAAGGTATTATGAATATGGCAGATTTAAAGTAACGGAGTTTTATAATAATAATCCGTTCCTTTTATATATTGATGATAGTACTCTGTCTAATGTAAACAAAGACTACTCCTATATTATCGTTTTTAAAGAGGACGGTACCTTTAAATATAAACTAAAGGGTACTGATAAATATCAATCCGGTAAAGTGAGGCAGCCTATTTCGTTGGAAGTTGGTACAGTTACCATAAATACTACCGGGCATCCCATACATTTCGATGCAGAATATGAGGTGGCGTTGACTACCGTAGATATGGCTGCATCATATTTTTCTACAAAAATAAATTTAATACGGCCGGATAAACTGGATAATTCAGTAAACCTGACGATAGAAGATGAGTTGCAACAACGTGGTGTTGATATAATCAACTCACTTGTTAAGGCATACATGGTGTCTAATGTTGAGGAAAAGAATCAAAATTCTGAAAAGATTATTGCCTTTATTAACGAGCGCATTAAGGCTGTTGAAACAGAACTTGGTGACGTTGAAAGAGATATACAGGTTTTTAAACAATCGCAGGATTTTACATCTCCTGAAAAACAATCAGACATATTATATTCTAACACGGATATATATTTAAAGGAAATATCTTCTCTTGAAGTCAAAAAGGAGATTATTTCGGCTTTGGAGAACAAAATCAGAAAGGCAGGCTCTGGTCACGAACTCATACCTACTACCTTACTGGGTGAAAATGAAGCTATTACATCAGACCTGGTTGCATATAATGAACTGCTGGCGGAGCGGCAGAGGAAGAGTGTTAGTTACAAAGATGAGAACCCGGCGATACAAGCTATAGATAAAGAACTGGATGCGAAGCGTCGGCAGATAGATAATAACCTGGGGGTAATTAAAGACGGCATTAATTTGAAGGTGAGAGAATTAAGAGAAAAAGCCGGTGCTGTGAATCAAGAAATAATGCAGGTACCTGAGAAAGAGCGAAAGTATATTGAAAAGTCAAGGCGCCAGGCTATTTTTCAGGAATTGTATATTCTGCTTTTAACAAAAAAAGAAGAAACTGCAATAACAAAGGCTGCCACAACGCCAAACATTAGTTTGATCAATGAGGCGGCAAGTCTCGGCCCAATTTCTCCAAATCATTCCAAAGTAAGAAATAGTGCATTGCTACTTGGCTTTCTCATTCCAATGATATTCTTTTCTGTAAGAAGAATGCTGAATAACAAGATAATAGCGAAGAGTGATATTGAACAGATGTCAGAGATTCCGGTACTTGGTGAAATAGGCCACTATAAAGAAGAAGAGGGCCAGGTAGCTGTGAAGCGTAACAGTAACACAGCATTGGCAGAACAATTCAGGGCATTAAGAACTAATATACAATTTCTTCTTCCTGAGAAGAAGGATAAAACTATATTGCTAACCTCAAGCATGAGTGGTGAGGGTAAATCATTTGCAGCAATAAATCTTGCTATTACTTTTGCAATATCGGGTAATAAAGTAGCGCTGATAGAGTTTGACCTGAGAAAGCCAAAAATATCCAAACATCTGGGTATTGACAGGAGCACAGGTATCTCTGGCTATGCAATTGGCCAATACGAGATCGATAAAATTATTATACCATCAGGAATAGATGATAATCTTTTCGTAATACCCTCGGGGCATGTTCCTCCCAATCCGGCAGAACTTATGATGATGCCTCGTATCGACGAGATGTTTGCGCACCTTAAAGAAACGTTTGATTACATAATTGTAGATACCGCACCTGCAGGCCTGGTTACGGATGCAATACTGCTCAATCGCTTTGCGAATACATGTTTATACATTGTTAGACAAGGCTATACTTTCAAGCAGCAAATACAATTGGCTAACGATTTAAAACGTACTGGCAGGATACCTAAAATCAACTTTGTGATTAACGATGTAGTACATACAAGAGGGTATTCTTATGGCTATGGTTATGGTTACGGTTATGGCTACGGTTATGGTTATGGCTACGGTGAACACGGCGCAGGCTATTACGAAACGGAGAAGACATTCTTACAAAAAATGCTTGGTGGTTTAAAGGATACGGTAAAACGTAAGCGGTTTAAATGATCAATAGTATTCCTGTTATTTTATGCGCCGTATTGTATTAATGCGCTGGCGCAAGTGCAATCTGGTTTTTTATTAAAGTAGGTTGCAAAGACAATTATATTTTGTAGGTACGTTGGACTATTGTGACTGACGACGGCGAAGCCATATCATTGATGAAGAATATTTCATACGCAATTTGATGAAGAAGCCACTATTCCTGAACCTGACGGCATTCTCTCAAACAGGTGGTATAGAAAGGTTTAATAAATGTTTCCTGAAGGCGATGTCTGATTTAGATAAACAGGAGATTACCGATAGCCACTCTTTGTCTGCATATGATACACATGTTGATAGTCAATACTATGATGCAGGAAAATACCAAGGGTTTGCCGGGAGGAAGTTGTTGTTTGTAATGAACAGCGTATTAAAAGCACGCAAGTATGATATAGTCGTATTAGGGCACATCAACCTTTCCATTGCCGCCATATTTGTCAAATGGTTATATCCGTCAAAAAGGCTAATACTAATTGTACATGGTATAGATGTATGGGGAGAATTATCTTTTATAAAAAGGATGCTTTTGAAGAAAGCAGATGAAATTTTAGCCGTCAGCAACTATACAAAGGATAAACTGCTGGAAAAACACTCAATTACCAGTAGAAAAGTGCAGGTATTCCCGAACACTATTGACCCATATTTTCCAATACCTGCTTCAGTATTGAGAAACAATGACCTCCGTAATAGATATGGACTAGCAAAGTCTGATTTTATTCTTTATACACTAACCAGGTTATCACATACAGAAACCTATAAGGGATATGATAAAGTTATTGCTGCTGTAGCAGCTATTATTGATGATTATCCGGCTGTAAAATATATCATAGCAGGTAAATACGATGATAGTGAAAAGAGACGAATTGATGTGCTGATAGACAAATATGGCTTACAGGGAAAAATTATTTTAACCGGTTTCCTGGATGAGTCAGAATTAGTGGAGCATTATCAAATGGCGGATGTTTATATCATGCCGAGTAAAAAAGAAGGTTTTGGTATTGTTTTTATAGAGGCCATGATCTGTGGCCTACCGGTAATTGCCGGCAATCAGGATGGTAGCGTAGATGCATTGCAGGGTGGTGAAACCGGCACGCTTGTAAATCCGGATGATACCAGTGAAATCGAACATGCAATAAGGCAGGCCTTACAAAATGATATAAGAAGTGACGAAAGGAAATTGGAGCAGATAAAAGAAAAGACACTCGAAAAATTCTCTTTTCAGCAGTACAAACAACGGTTGAGGACGATTATCTCAGCTAATTAATATTTAAAAGATACTTACGATGGCAAAAGTAGCATTAATAACAGGTGTAACAGGGCAGGATGGTGCATATCTTGCAGAGTTCCTTTTGAAGAAAGGGTACATTGTTCATGGAATAAAAAGGCGCAGTTCATTATTTAATACAGATAGGATAGATCATCTTTACCAGGACATACATGTGCGTAACAGGCATTTTATTCTACACTATGGCGACCTGACGGATAGCACCAATATCATACGTATAATACAGGAAGCGCAACCGGATGAAATATACAATCTGGGGGCTATGAGCCACGTAAAAGTGAGTTTTGAAACCCCTGAATATACAGCAAATACGGATGCTGTTGGCACCTTGAGGATACTTGAGGCAGTAAGGTTGTTGAATATGATTGATAAGGTTAAAATATACCAGGCATCAACATCTGAGCTTTATGGGAAAGTGCAGGAAATTCCACAAACTGAAACCACGCCATTCTATCCTCGCTCACCATATGGCGTAGCAAAAATGTACGGCTTCTGGATTACTGTAAACTACCGCGAGGCATATAATATGTATGCCTGTAACGGCATCCTGTTTAATCACGAAAGCCCGTTAAGAGGCGAAACATTTGTAACCAGGAAAATAACAAGAGCCGTTGCACAGATAGCACTCGGCCTGCAGGATAAATTTTACATGGGCAATCTTGATGCGAAACGCGACTGGGGCCATGCACGTGACTATGTAGAAGCAATGTGGCTGATGCTACAGCAGGAAAAACCGGAAGATTTTGTGATAGCTACCGGTATCACAACTACGGTGCGGGATTTCATTCATATGGCATTTGCTGAAGTAGGCATAGAAATAGAATTTACCGGCGAAGGTGTAGAGGAAAGAGGAATAATAAAGTCATGTACGGGTGAATATCAACTGCCGATAGGCACAGAAGTGTTGAGTATTGATCCTAAATACTTCAGGCCTACAGAAGTTGACTTGCTGATAGGAGACGCTACCAAAGCAAAAAACAAACTAGGCTGGGTGGCAAAATGTACACTGCCCGAATTAGTGAAGGAAATGGTTGCTGCAGACGTAGAAACCTTTAAAAAGCAGAAATTATTAAAAGATGCAGGGTATAATTTTATACAACAGCATGATTAATACAAATAATGGAAAAGAGCAGTAAAATATACGTAGCAGGCCACCGGGGCATGGTTGGTAGTGCTATTTTGAGACGCTTGGAAGCTGAAGGATATACAAATCTTATTTATAAAACTTCTGCAGAAGTAGATTTGAGAAACCAGCAGCAGGTAGAAGATTTTTTTGCACAGTATGAACCTGAGTATGTTTTTCTTGCTGCCGCCAAGGTGGGGGGAATACTTGCAAATAATACTTACCGGGCAGATTTTCTTTATGATAACCTGATGATTCAGAATAATATTATTCACCAATCGTTTGTGCGTAAAGTAAAGAAATTATTATTCCTGGGCTCGTCTTGCATATATCCTAAATTAGCTGAGCAGCCTATGAAGGAAGACTCATTACTGACAGGCTTACTGGAACCAACCAATGAACCATATGCCATTGCTAAAATTGCAGGTATAAAAATGTGCGATGCTTATCGTGCTCAACATAACTGTAATTTTATATCCGCTATGCCTACCAATCTGTACGGCCCTAATGATAATTATAATTTGAATAATTCTCACGTATTGCCCGCTTTATTAAGAAAATTTCATGAAGCGAAGGTGAACAATGATGCAGAGGTAGAAGTGTGGGGTACAGGTTCCCCGTTGAGAGAGTTTTTGCATGTTGATGACCTCGCTGAAGCATGCTTATTCCTTATGAATAAATATAACGAACCCGGGCATATAAACGTGGGGTCTGGTTTAGAGATAAGTATTAAAGAGTTGGCAGAGCTGGTAAAAGAAATAACACGATATACCGGAGCATTGAAATGGGATAATTCCAAGCCAGACGGAACACCACGTAAGCTAATGGACAATAGTAAGATTGCAGCCATGGGCTGGTCTGCCAGTATTGGTTTAAAAAAGGGTATTGAAGAAGTATATAAGACTACATTCCTAAAAGAAAATGTAGGCTAAAAATATATCATGAAAGAAAATCAGCAAGACTGGAACCTGGTAATAAAATCCAGAACAGGTTTTTTCGATATTAACTATAAAGAACTATGGGAGTATCGTGACCTTGTTTTGCTTTTAGTAAGAAGGGATTTTGTTTCATTCTATAAGCAAACAATATTCGGGCCGTTGTGGTTTTTCATTCAGCCCATATTTACAACAGTAATTTTTGTGTTTATTTTCGGTAATCTGGCTGGTATCAGTACCGATGGCTTGCCACAGCCGCTGTTCTATATGACAGGTATCGTTGCCTGGAACTACTTTGCTGAATGCCTGAACAAAACTTCAACTGTGTTTAAAGACAATGCAAATATCTTTGGCAAAGTATATTTTCCCAGGCTGATCATGCCCTTTAGTATTGTAGTTAGTAATCTTGCCCGCCTGGCAGTTCAGTTTTTATTGTTGGTAGTATTAATAGCCTATTACGTAATTTTTACAGACTTTAAGTTTACAGTAAGTTGGAATGTGCTGTTGTTTCCTGTATTAGTTATTTTGATGGCATTATTAGGTTTAGGCGCTGGTATGATTATATCTGCAATGACGACTAAATACAGGGATTTAGCCTTCCTGGTAACGTTTGGTGTTCAGCTATTGATGTATGCCACACCTGTAATTTACCCGTTAAGTGCAGCCCCCAGTAAATATAAAGATATCATATCAATCAACCCTATGTCGCATATCATAGAGGGGGTGAGGTTGAGTTTGTTAGGGCAAGGAGATCTTACACCTGCATCCTTTGCATATTCTGCAGTTACGATACTCATAATACTTGCTGTTGGTATAAGTGTGTTTAACAGGGTTGAGAAAAAATTTGTTGACACTATTTAAAGATACGAAATAGCATTCATGGCATCGGCGATACAGGTAGAGAATATTAGTAAAGTATACCAACTGGGTGAGATTGGTACCGGTACTATATCTCGCGATATAGAAAGGTGGTGGGCTTTGATACGTGGTAAAGAAGATCCATTTCTGAAAATAGGGTCTGCCAATGATCGTACACAAAAAGGGAACAATATCGTGTATGCGCTACAGGATATAAATTTTGAAGTGGAGCAGGGGAAGGCGATAGGTGTTATTGGAGGCAATGGAGCAGGGAAAAGCACTTTACTGAAAATATTATCCAGGGTTACATCGCCAAGTGCAGGTAACATAAAAGTGCGTGGGCGTATTGCCAGTTTACTGGAAGTGGGAACTGGATTTCACCCTGAATTGACCGGTAGGGAGAACATATACCTGAACGGTGCAATACTGGGTATGCGTAAAAAAGAGATTACCCGGAAACTTGATGAGATTGTAGATTTTAGCGGGGTAGAACGTTATGTAGATACACCTGTAAAACGATATAGTAGTGGTATGTACGTACGCCTGGCATTTGCAGTTGCGGCACACCTGGATAGTGAAATTCTGATAGTTGACGAAGTGCTGGCTGTAGGGGATATGGAGTTTCAGAAAAAGTGCCTGGGGAAGATGGAAGATATAAGTGCAGGTGAAGGGCGGACGGTATTATTTGTGAGCCATAATATGGGCGCAATAAAAAGCCTGTGCGATAGTACAATTGTGTTGGATAAAGGGAGGGTAGCATTAATAGCAGACACTAATACAGGAATAAGAGAGTATTTAAAGTCAACATTCACTGAGAATAATACTGAAATATTAGAAGTGTTAAACAGGGATATTGACCCTGCGATTATGTGGAACAACATAAAAATGTTGCAAAACGATATTACCACAAATGAAATTCATAACGATGAAGAGGTAGTGTTAGAAGTAGCGTATGAACTGAAAGAAAATATTTATGGCTTCAGGTTGTTTGTAGATCTTATAGATAAGAATGGCATACTGGTTTCGAAGAGTTTTTTTGATGAACAAAACGATTCCGGCAGCAATATGAATAAAGGCAGATACATCAGCAGGCTGACTATACCGGCTGATATGTTGATAGAAGGGGATTATAAAATGCAGCTTTACGCTGGAATACATGATGTTAGGATACTCAATCCAACACGTGGAATAACATTGAACATGAATGTTATAGAATCCGGTAGGATACGCAGGAAACGTTTTGACAGTGTAGACCAGGGCATACTTACTTTGCCATGGTCGTGGCAAACAGAGACGATATAAATTAATTGAAAAAAACGAAAGATGAGTACATATTTTTCTCAATACCTGCAAGATCAATTTGTAGATGAAGTTGTGCTGAACAGGAAGCGAAATGGTTTTTTCCTGGATATTGGTGCTCATGACGGAATCAGTTACAGTAACTCCTACTTTTTTGAGAAATACCGTGCGTTCAATGGTATCTGTGTAGAACCAAATCCTACCGTATTTGCAAAGCTGAAAGCAAACAGGAATACCACATGCATGAATGTATGCATAGGCCAGCCTGATGGTATGGTTAAATTCCTTGTAATTGAAGGGTATGGCGAAATGCTGAGTGGCGTATTAGATTCATACGCGCCTGAGCATATGGAACGTATTAATAAAGTAATAGAGCAGGAAGGAGGCACTAAGAAAGAAATAGAGGTGCCGAGTACACCGTTACAAAACATAGAGCTGCTTGTTGGAGTTGACGTTGATTACTGTAGTATTGATACAGAAGGCCATGAATATAGTGTATTAAAAAGCATAGATTTTGATAAGGTAAAAATTAAATGCTTTACAGTAGAAAATAATTATGCCGATAATAAAGTAGCGGATTTGCTCGAAAGTAAAGGCTACGTCAAAATTTTCAAAATAGGCGATGATGACGTTTTTGTATTGAGAGACAAATACGATTCCGGCATAAGGTTCAGAATGTTCTTATATAGGTTAAAGCGTAAAATTAAAAGCTTACTTAAATAAGGTGCTGGTATGAGAAAACCACTTAAAGTAAAGTTTGTTGATTTCTGGACGAAGGATATAGAGATAATATGGTTATACCACATCCTGAAGAAGCATTTTAACGTCGAGTTTTCTGATGACCCGGATGTTTTAATTTATTCAGTGTTTGGATATGAGCACCTTAATTATAATTGTAAAAAGATATGCTTCATTACAGAAAACACTATCCCCGATTATAATTATTGTGATTATTCAATAGGGTTTAATTATGATGAATCTAATCCCCGGCACCTGAGGTATCCGCTCTTCCTTTTTTATAAGGACGTGAATGAACTTATAAAAACAAAAACGATAACAACTGAGGATATAATGCACAAAGATCAGTTTTGTGTATTTATTGTTTCTAATCCTAAAGCAAACGAACGTAAGGAGTTTTTTACACAACTGAATGAAATAAAACGTGTGGACTCTGCCGGTAAGGTTCTGAATAATATGCCAGATAACTGGCAGTTGCCTGATGGTGAAAAACTGAATTTCTTAAAAAGGTATAGGTTCAACATAGCTTTCGAAAACAGCTCGGCTCCTGGCTATACTACCGAAAAGATATTTGAGCCCATGTTTTACGAAACAATACCAATATATTGGGGAGACCCTTTGGTGTATAGGGATTTTAATCCCAGGTCTTTTATTAATGTAATGGATTATCCTGATTACAAATCAGTAATCGATTACGTAATGGAGGTGGAGAACAACCGCGATCTATACCTTGAAATATTAAATGAGCCGTTGCTGGTTGGAAATGTAGTACCCGAACATTTGAAATTTGACAGGTTATTAGAATTCCTGGAACGGACATTGAATGAAAAAATTACGCCTGTTTCGCAAAAACCAAAGTACATTTTAAGCAAAGCTAAAATGAAGACTCAGATGTTGCAGGAACAAGTATCTGCAAAATTGAGAAGCATTACCAAGTAGCTGTTAAGAAAAATATAGGTAATACCTTAAAAAAATAATTATGACTAAAGTATTAGTTACCGGTGCTGCCGGTTTTATAGGTTCACATGTGTGTAATCATCTCGTAAATGCAGGGTTAGATGTTGTTGCATTAGATGATTTATCAGGTGGGTTTGAGGATAATGTAAACCCCAGAGCAGAATTTGTAAAAGGTTCGATAAACGATGTTGAATTAATAAATAAGCTTTTTGAAGAACATAAGTTTGTATATGTGTTTCACCTGGCAGCTTATGCGGCCGAGGGGTTAAGTCATTTTATAAGAAGGTTCAACTATACTAATAATCTTATTGGCAGTATTAATCTTATTAACGCTTCTATAAATGCAGGTACTGTAAAATGTTTTGTATTTACTTCGTCAATAGCTGTTTATGGCAAGAATCAATTGCCCATGAAAGAAGACATGACACCTATGCCGGAAGACCCGTATGGTATTGCTAAGCTTGCTGTTGAGCAAGACTTGAAGTCTGCTCATGAAATGTTTGGAATGGACTATATCATTTTCAGGCCGCATAATGTATATGGTGAGAGCCAGAACATAGGAGATCCATACAGAAATGTTGTGGGTATCTTTATGAACCAGATCATGCAAGGGAAAAAATTATCAATCTTTGGTGATGGTATGCAGACAAGGGCATTTAGCCATATTGATGATGTTGCACCTATTATCGCGCAGAGTATTAATATGCCCGAGGCATACAATGAAGTGTTTAACATTGGTGCAGATACGCCATATACAGTGAAGGAGCTGGCAACAATTGTATGCGATGCTTTTGGTGTGAATGAACAGATAGATTATCTGGAAGCAAGAAATGAAGTTGTGCATGCTTATTCCACCCACGAAAAAATTGATAAATACTTCGGTCATATTATCAGTAATATATCACTGAAAGATGGGATTGAACGCATGGTTGCAGATGCGAAAAATAAAGGACCAAGGCAAGGGGAAAAGTTCAAGAACATCGAGATAGAAAAGAACATGCCTCCAGCGTGGAAAAAGTTAATGTAAGAATTTATAAAAACTCCCCGCAAAATGCACTCTTTAAATCAAGCAGAAATCTCAGTTATAATTCCTGTAAAGAACGAAGCAGGAAAAATAAAAGATTGTATTGATGGCATACTATCCCAAACCATACCGGTTAAAGAAATAATAGTTATTGACTCCGGTTCAACTGATGGGACATTAGATATCCTCCTGGCTTACCAACAGGTAAAAGTTATCGAAATACCCGGCTCAGAATTTAACCATGGCACAACACGCAATTTGGGTGTAAAACATGCAACGGGGGAATATGTACTGCTGACTGTCGGGGATGCACGTGCATACGATAACAATTTCATTGAGCACATGCTCTCGACTATAAAAAGTGATAATAATATTGTAGCAGTATGTGGTTCCCAGGTTGTCCCACATGATAGCGATAAAAATCCGGCTGAATGGTTCAGGCCGGTATCTCAGCCTAAAGTAACAAAGTATTCTTTTTCTGTTGAAGCATATAATGCCTTAACTCCAATGGAAAAGCGGAGGGCATGTGGTTGGGATGATGTTATTGCGATGTACAAAAAAGAAGCTTTAGAGAAAATCCCATTCAGGCATACAACATATGCGGAAGATGCCCTTTGGGCGCAGGATGCTCTGTTGGCTGGTTATACCATTGCATATAATCCTGCTGCGAGGGTATATCATTATCATTTGGAAGACCCGGATTTTTCATTTAAAAGAAATTATACGGTACAATACCATTTTTATAAGTTTTTCGGGCTGGTATATGATAAGCCTCAGATTTCTTTTAAAGGCTATTTAAGGTTGGCGAAAATATTAATGAAGGCAGAAGGTATCTCTCTTTCTGAAAGGTTGAAATGGTGGCGTTATAATATTTCAATGATAAAAGGTAGTATCAAAGCAAATGAAGCTGTGAAAAATGCCATATCCAAAGGAGAAAATTTTTTTGACAAGGAACATGCTGAATTATGCGGTATGCCACCGGTGCCTAAAAAAACAATAGCAGTAGCCTGACATGAAAACTATATTAGTAACTGGCGCAGCCGGATTTATCGGTTACCATTTATCTAAAATGCTCTGTATTCATGGGTATCATGTTATCGGCATTGACTCTTTAAATGCATATTATGATGTTGCACTTAAAAACGGCAGGCTTCAACAGTTGGCAAGTGTAGATAATTT
The DNA here is from genome assembly GCA_964464965.1 of uncultured Flavipsychrobacter sp. GTDB lineage: Bacteria > Bacteroidota > Bacteroidia > Chitinophagales > Chitinophagaceae > UBA5543. The sequence goes on from CAYXHM010000007.1 coordinate 138,393, forward strand.
TAGTTTCTACAAAATAGATATTAGTGACAAGAAGGCATTTGATGAATTATTTAAAGAGCATAAAATAGATGTAGTAATCAATCTTGCTGCACAGGCTGGTGTAAGGTATAGTATCAAAAACCCTTACCAATACATTGACAGTAATATCAATGGCTTTATGAATGTTCTCGAAGCCTGTAGGAATAATAGTATTGAGCATTTGATATACGCTTCGTCCAGTTCGGTATATGGGCTGAATTCGAAAATACCATTTAGTACAGATGACAATACAGACCACCCGGTTTCCCTGTATGCTGCAACTAAAAAAGCAAATGAAGTAATGACGCATAGCTATGCCACCCTATACAAAATACCTTGTACGGGCCTGCGTTTTTTTACAGTGTACGGCCCCTGGGGCAGGCCCGATATGGCTTATTACTTGTTTACTGATAGTATAATAAATAACAAGCCGATATCGCTGTTTAACAATGGCGACCTTCGAAGGGATTTTACGTATGTAGATGATATTGTGGCAGGCATTACAGCCCTGATCAATAAAGTACCTGTAAGCGATACCGGCATCCCGTACAAGCTGTACAATATTGGCAATCATAAGCCTGTAGCCTTGCTGGAGTTTGTATCTGTACTCGAAAACCTGATAGGCAAAAAGGCGATAATAGATTTCAAACCCATGCAGCCAGGTGATGTTTATGAAACATATGCTGATATTGAGGCGTTGACAAAAGATGTTGGCTTTGTTCCACAAACAGACATATCAACAGGATTAGAACATTTTGTTAATTGGTATAAAAAATATTACAACGTAAATTAAGCAATGGTTGATCAGCCACTGGTAAGTGTATTGATGACGGCCTACAACAGGGAGGATTATATTGCTGAGGCAATAGAAAGTGTATTGTCATCAACGTATAAAAATTTCGAACTGATTATTGTTGATGATGGCTCTGTTGATTCAACAGTTGCAATTGCGAAAAAATACGCACAGGAAGATGCCAGGATTCGTGTTTATATAAATGAACAAAACCTTGGGGACTATAACAACAGAAACAAGGCTGCTTCTTATGCTACAGGGAAGTATATGAAATATTCTGATTCTGATGATTTGGTCTATCCTCATTGTTTAGATGTGATGGTGCGTTGTATGGAGCAATTCCCATCAGCGGCATTTGGGTTGGTTAAACCTCATTCAGCCGAATACACAATGCCATATCCTTTTTTAATAGAAAAGCCTTTTGAAGAATATATGAAGAACCAGGGACTGTTTAGCAACTCACCTGGTTCCGCTATTATTAACCGTGCAGTATTTGATAAGTTGGGCGGTTTTAGCGGCAAAAGATATGTTGGTGATTATGAATTTTGGTTGAAAATATCCCAGGTTACCAGCCTAGTGATTATCCCCGGATTTTTAGGTTGGGACAGGACGCATGAATTCCAGGAGAAAAAATTTGAAACTCAGCACTATGTTGTTACTGAGAAATTAAAGATTGATATTCTTTTAGACGCTTTGAACAATTCTAAGTTAGATAATGCTGTTGAGCTCAAGAGAAGTATAGTCGCACAGCGCAATCGAATCAATAAAAAGATGCTTCTAAGCAATATTTTGAAGCTGCAATTCGCAAATGCTAAAAACAGGTATATTTTATCTGATTATCTTATAAAGCGTGCTCGTTAAAGAATTAGCTTAATGGCAGATACCGGGAAACAGAAATTAATATTAATTGGTGGTGGTGGGCATTGTTTGTCAGCTATTGGGGTTATTGAAAGTACAAATCAATATACCATCCTGGGGATACTTGATGCTAGTAAAAAAGTAGGTGAAGATGTGCTTGGATATGAAATTGTAGGTAACGATAACGACATAGCTTTTTGGAGAGAACAGGGCGCAGGTTTTGCAATAACAGTAGGACAATTAGAAAATTCAAATATCAGGAGGACAATATTTGACAGGGTTAAAAGTCAGGGTGGTCAATTGCCTGTTATAATTGCATCAACAGCATGGGTATCGCCTTACGCATCCATAGGGGAAGGAACAATAGTTTTTCATAAAGCAGTTATAAATACAAGTTCTGTAATAGGCGAAAACAATATAATAAATACAGGCTGTATTATTGAGCATAACACAATAGTGGGGAATGATAATCATATATCCACATCAGTAACAATAAACGGTGACTGCGTTGTTGGTAATCGGAACTTTTTAGGCTGTGGATGTTCAGTACATCATAGTATAAAAATTGAAAACAATGTTGTAGTTGGTGCTGGCGCAGTTGTTGTTAAGGATTGTACTGCAAATGGTGTGTATATAGGAGTGCCTGCAAAACGGATATTATAGCACAAGAAATCATTGTTAAGTAGGATAGGGATTAATTTATGCGAGTATTGGTAATAGGTTGGGAAGTGTCAGATTTTATGTGCCCGCTGTTTAACGCATTGAGGAAAAAATATGCTACACAGGTAGATTTATTTGAATTGAGGCCAAAGGAACAGATAAAAAAAGAAGCATACGTTTCTTTTGATAATGTACTGAACCTCTCGCTTAAAATGAGTGATTATTCTGCAGGGAATAAATTGTCTGGCTTGCTATCATGGTTTTTCATCAGTAGATTATTAAAGGGGAACGGTATTGTCGATGCTTTGCGGATGGCAACGCTATATAAAAAACTTAAACCCGTTATCAGTAGCTACGATGTGGTGCATATTTGTTATGTATCTAATCAATTGTTCGGTTTTTTTGATGCTATAAAAACTGCGAAAAAATTAGTTATTACCTGGTGGGGGTCTGATATACTTCAGAATAATAAAGACTTTGACTACCATAAACAGGAAAAACTGGTGGCGATAGCAAAAAAAGTGACCGTGCACCAGCGGGAGATGAAAGAGCTGTTCTTATCAAAGTTTGGCAGAGAATACGAGAATAAAGTGAGTGAAATGCTGGTAGTTAGCGATTCAAACTATATGCGAACCTTTGCACATGCATTGCAGGACAAGCATAAGTATATCGCCGCTTTCAAACAAAAGCATAATATAGCTGATAATAAGAGAATTGTTATAATAGGGCATACAGCCCATACTTCTGATAATCATTTGCCAATATTAAAATCCATAGAGCCGTACAGCAAGCAGATTAGTGACAAAGTTTGCTTTGTATTTCCTATGACATATGGCATAGACGACGAATCGCATTCTACTGCTATAGAAGTGCTGTGTAGGAAAATGGATATTCAATGCATTATATTGACGAGGTTTTTAAGTGAAGAGGATATGTTTGAGCTAAGAATGGCATCTGAAGTGTTGCTTCGTCTCTCTAAGGTAGACGCCTTTAGCTTGTCGCTATGCGAAACACTTTGCGCAGGTAATGTAGTTGTGACCGGCACGTGGCTGCCATATAGTAAGCTAAGGGGAAATGGCGTATTCCTCGAGGAAGTGTACGAATTGCAAAATGTGGGGCAGAAATTTGTAGAGATAATAGAGAACTATAACGCTTTTGCAAACCGCTGTAAGGATAATCCCCGACGTATAATAACAATATTTGAGAATGAAAACACTCCACAAAAACTACATAGGATTTATATAGATGAATAGCTGGAATAAAGTATTGGTAATAGCTGTACATCCTGATGACGAAACGTTAGGATGTGGTGGAACGCTGTTAAAGTTAAAAGCCTTGGGAAAAAATGTTGGTTGGCTAATCGTGACAAATAGCAACAACAACCCACACTATTCTGATGCCTTTAATAAAAATCGTAATGCAGAAGTGGAAGAAGTGAGGCAGGCTTACAACTTCGACTATTTTAACTGGCTGACTTTCAAGGCCAGCGAACTGGAAGAAGCTAAAAAGTTTGATATAGTACAAGGAATTGACAAGGCAATAAAAGAGTTTCAGCCAGATACGGTGTTTCTTCCATTCCCTTGGGATATTCATAAAGAGCACCAGGTAACATTCGAGGCTGCGCTTGCCTGTACAAAAGTTTTCAGGAATCCATTTGTGAAGAGGGTTATACTGATGGAAACACCCAGTGAAACCGATTTTGCACCAGCGTATGTAGTGAACCCGTTTAATCCTAACCTGTTTATTGATATTTCAGAGCATATTAACGATAAGTTGAGGATTATGCAGATATTCAAATCAGAAGTACACGCCCATCCTTTCCCTAGAAGCCTTGAAAGCCTTAAAGCTCTATCTACCGTACGTGGCGGGCAAGCAGGCTGTGCAGCTGCAGAAAGCTTTATGGTGATTAAAGAAATATTATGATAGTATCTATACATCAACCGAGTTATTTTCCATGGTTGGGCTGGTTGCACAAGGTTGTTCAATCAGATGTTTTTATTCTTATGAATGATGTGCAATTAAGCGATAGTGCTTATCAGCACCGCAACATTTTTCTTACAAAAGATGGACAGGAAAAATATTTGAATATAGCCATAAAGAAAAAAAAATATAAGGACGTATTTTTAAAAGACATAGAATTGTTACCTACGGTAAAGTGGCAGCTAGAGCATCAAAAGTTTTTGCAGCATAACTATGGAAAGCATCCATTCTATCAAGAAGTGATCGCGTACATTGAACCAATTTATTCTAAAGAATATAATACATTAGGTGATGTGCTTAAAGATGTGACAGAGTCAGTTTGGCAAATGTTTGATATTAGTACAAAGTTGATTTACCAGGATAAATTAAGTTATGATAGAGATGCTAAGAAAGGAAAGCTTGTTATAGACCTGGTGAAGGCAGTGGGTGGTGATACATATTTAAGTGGTCAGGGTGCCAAAGTATATACTGACGAAGATGACTTTACGGAAAATAAGATAAAACTCCTATACCAGCAATTCGCGCATCCAAAATATGCACAACTAAATACGGGCAACAATCATGAAACTTTTAAACCGGGCATTAGCTGTCTTGATTTACTTTTTAACATTGGTATAGAAAAAGCAAAGCACAAATTATATGAGCTATAATTTCACGGAACTTCCCAGCATAGAGACTGAGCGGCTGATATTGAGGCGTATGACGATGGATGATGCGCAACACTTGTTTGACTTCACATCTAACCCGATCGGTAAGGAATATTTATCGTGGGACGCGCATAAAACTATTGAGCAGACTTACGGCTTTTTGGCTATGATGGAAGGACGGCGTGTGAATAATGAGCCGGTACAGTGGGGTATAGAGTTGAAGAGCGAGAAAAGAATAATAGGAATCATTGGGTTAGCAATATATATGCCGGCACACAATAGGGGGGAATTTACATATATCTTATCACCCGACTATCTTGGTAAGGGCTATATGACAGAAGCAGCAGCTGCGTTCTTTCGTTTTTGTTTCGAAGAGATAAAGCTTAATAGACTGGAAGGTAAAAATGAAGAAGATCACATAGATACTCATAAAATAATAGAAAAACTCGGGATGCGTAGGGAAGGTGTATTGCGGGATTTACTTTTTCAAAAAGGTAAATATAGAAACTATATCATGTGGTCTATACTAGCCAAAGAATACTATGAGAAGAGAGAAAATGAAACGAATTCACCTGAAAAATATTATAAAGTAGTTATTAATCCTGCATAATATGGGTGCACTGAAGGTAGGAGATTTTGCAACCGCTACAAGAATATATACGGCAGAGGATGTACGCAGATTTGCTGAATTAGTTAATGATTTTAATCCAGTGCACTTTGACGAGGAGTATGCGAAAAAAACCATTTTTGGCCGACCTATCGTCCATGGACCTTTTGTCATAACTCTTATTACGTCTATTTTCGCATCTGAATTACCTGGACCGGGATGCATTTATATGAGTCAGGAGGTAAGGTACATTGCACCTGTGTATATAGGTGACGAAATCACAGCTCGTGTAGAACTGATAGAAGTTACGGTAAAAGGGCATTATGTACTAAAGACAGAATGTAAAAATCATGCTGGTGTACTAGTTATTACCGGGACTGCAAAAGCAAAAGTGGTGTAAAAAGATAAAATGGAAAAAGCTAAAACAGAAAGACTGATAGAAAAGCTAATCATTAGTCCTGAAACCACATTGTTGGATGCGTTAAGCCAGATGGATGCTATTGACAGAAAATTGCTGTTGGTATTGAAAGACAACCTGTTCTTTAGCCTGCTAAGCATTGGGGACATCCAAAGAGCTATAATAAACAATCACCCTTTTGATACGCCCATAAAAGAAATACTGCGCCAGAAAGTAGAGGTAGGTCATGTAGCTGACTCCAGGGAGCATCTTATGAAAGCTATGCTCAGTCATCGTACTGAATTTATGCCCATACTCAATGATACAGGTTTTGTTGAAGACGTAATTTTTTGGGAGGATGTCTATGAAACTGAAAATAAGGAAGTAAAGCAGGGGTTGAAAAATATGCCTGTAATCATTATGGCAGGTGGAAAGGGTACCCGTTTGAAACCTATCACAAATATTATCCCCAAACCATTGATACCATTGGGCGAAAAGGCCATGATTGAACTTATAATTGACAGGTTTTATAAGTACGGCGCTAAAAATTTCCTCATATCGATTAACTACAAAGGGGAAGCAATCAGGCGTTTTTTTGATGACATGCCGGATAAGCCTTATTCAATAGATTGTTTTGAAGAAGGTAAGGCTTTGGGTACTGCAGGCAGTATGTATCTTTTAAAGGACAAGATCACCCAGACCTTCTTTGTATCTAATTGCGATATCTTAATAGACCAGGACTACAACGATGTATTGAATTATCATAAGGAGAATAACAATGAAATGACCATCGTTGCGGCTATTAAGAAATACAATATTCCCTATGGCACATTGCAGACCACCCAAAACGGTCTGCTGGAAGAAATAAAAGAAAAACCGGAGTTGGTGTATCAAATTAATTCAGGGGTATATATACTTGAACCACACCTGCTGAATGATATTCCCGAAAATGAGTTTTATAACATTACAGATCTTATCGAAAAAATCATGGAACGTAAAGGCAGGGTTGGGGTGTGGCCTGTAAGCGAAAAGTCATGGTTGGATATAGGAGACTGGAATGAATACCTGGAGAGCATGAAGTTTATGAACAAAACACAGGGGTTTAAATAATGAGTGCGTATAGGCAGTGTGCGGTTTCCGTTATGGATAATATTGCTGACCCCGATATCACTTTTGATGAGAAGGGAATCAGTAACTACTACTACGAATTTAATGAAGCCTACAAACGTATGGTGCACGAGGGCGAAGAGGGTAAACGCCTTTTTGCTGAATTGGCTGAAAAGATAAAGACGGAAGGGAAAGATAAACCATACGACTGTATCATGGGCCTGAGCGGTGGAGTAGATAGTACCTATGTGGCGTATATAGCCAAACAATATGGTTTACGGCCACTGGCGGTGCATTTTGATAACGGCTGGAATAGTGAGCTCGCAGTTAAGAATATTGAAAATATCGTTCAAAAGCTGGGTTTTGACCTGCATACTTATGTAATAAACTGGGAAGAATTCAGGGACTTGCAGATAGCTTATTTAAAGGCATCTGTAATAGATATTGAAGCTATTACAGACCATGCTATTTTTGCGACACTCTACCGCATGGCTGGAGAAATGGGTATCAAGTACATACTAAGTGGTACTAACGTGCAGACTGAAGGGACCTTGCCTAAAAGTTGGATACATTCTAAGGGTGACCATGTAAATATAAAGGCAATACACAAAGCGTTTGGAACAGTGCCACTAAAGACATTCCCTTTTATGGATGCCAAAGTGAAGCGGTATTATATGGAGATAAAGGGGGTACATACTATTTCTATCCCCAACTATTTTGAGTATAATAAAGCGAAGGTTAAAGAACTGATACAAAAAGAGCTTGGATGGAGAGACTACGGTGGTAAACATTATGAAAGTATATGGACCCGTTTTTACCAGGGCTATATTTTGCCAACTAAGTTTAAGGTTGATAAGCGTAAAGCGCATTTAAGTGATTTGATCTTCAGCAAGCAAATAACAAAAGAGCAGGCTATAGAAGAGCTGGCAAAACCAATATATGACCCCGAGGTTTTTAAACAGGATTACGATTTTGTTTTGAAAAAGCTGGGTTTTACAGAGGAAGAATTCCAGGCAATTATAGATAGACCTCCTGTTAGTCATTGTGATTACGATTATGAAATGGCAGTGGATAAGCGTTATCCATTTTTAAAGCCTGTAAAGACACTGTACAGGATGATATTCCCGGTGAAAAAATGATAGCTGTTATTAATTACGGTTTGGGCAACCTTACGTCTATTCAAAATATGTTCAGAAGGCTGAGCATAGATGCTGTTATTACAGATGATAAGCAGAAGATAAGAGATGCCTCAAAAATACTGTTACCGGGTGTTGGTCATTTTAAAAAAGGGATAGCAAATCTGCATGAGAGTGGGATTGCCGACTTACTGCGGGAAGAGGTAATTGTAAAGGGCAAGCCAATATTGGGTATATGTTTGGGTGCGCAATTGATGACGCGACATAGCGAAGAAGGTAATGTGGATGGCTTAAGCTGGGTAGATGCGGTGACGGTTAAATTTAATGAAGAGGTGCTTAATAATTTGCCGATACCCCATATGGGCTGGGCAGATATAAGGACCAATGCGGGGTGTGATTTATGGAATGATTTGCCACCAGAACCAAGATTTTATTTTGTGCACTCATACCATTTCAGGTTTGATGATCCTGCGCAGGTGACGGCTACTGCTGATTATGGCTATGAATTTGCTTGCGCTTTTCATAAAGACAATATTTACGGTACACAATTCCATCCCGAAAAAAGCCACAAGTTTGGGATGAAGATGCTGGAGAATTTTAATAAAATAACCAGGTAAGAATGGCGCGGAGGATAAGGATAATACCTGTTTTGTTGTTGAAGAATGGAGGTCTGTATAAAACTGTATCCTTTAAGAATCCAAAATATATTGGCGATCCGATAAATGCCGTAAAAATATTTAACGAGAAAGAGACTGATGAACTGGTATTGCTCGACTATAATGCCACAGCATATGGTAGAGGGATAGATTACAAAAGAATAAGTGAAATAGCCGGAGAGGCGTTTATGCCTATGGCTTATGGTGGTGGAATAAAGACGCTGGACGATGCTAAAAGGGTATTTGATAGCGGGTACGAAAAAGTTGTGCTGAATTCCGTGTTGTTTGATAACCCCGGCCTGGTAGAAGGAATAGGTAGCATATATGGCGCGCAGGCAGTAGTTGGTAGTATAGATTATAAGAAAACATTGTTTGGCGGCAATAAAGTACATGCTCAGTCAGGTGCGAAAAATACGGGCCACGACCCGGTTAGTTGGGCTGTAAAATTGCAGGAGTATGGCATTGGTGAAATAATGCTGAATAGCATGGACAGAGATGGTACGTGGAGTGGCTATGATATTGATATGGTAAATAAAGTGTCGTCAAAAATAAATGTGCCGCTTATAGCCTGTGGGGGTGCGGGCTCTGTGCAGGACATGCAATCTGCTGTTAAGGCAGGTGCGTCTGCTGTAGCTGCGGGTAGCATGTTTATCTTTCAGAAAAAAGGAATGGGTGTTCTGATAAGTTTCCCCACAGGGGTAAATCTCAATTCCGTTTAAATTAAATACAAACGTCTTTCTGATATACTATGAGTAAAAGTAATTTACGTTTTGCACTGATTGGTTGTGGCAGGATAGCCAACCGCCATGCAGAACATATTAATAACATGGCGCAACTCGTTGCTGTATGTGATGTTGATAAAGACAAAGCAGATGCATTAGCCGGCCAGTATGGTGCCAAAGCTTATTACGATGTTGACGAGTTGTTGCATAATGAAAAAGATATTGATGTTGCATCTATCTGTACACCAAATGGAGTACATGCGCAGCATAGCATTAAGGCGTTAAAAGCAGGCTACCATGTTTTGTGCGAAAAGCCACTTGCTACTAATGTGAATGACTGTGGCGAGATGATTAAGACTGCTGAAATGTATAACAAAAGGCTGTTTGCTATAAAGCAGAACAGGTTTAATCCTCCTGTAGCAGCCGTAAAAGCAGCTATAGATGAAGGACGCCTTGGCAAAATATACAGCATTCAGTTAAGCTGTTTCTGGAACAGGAATCCTCAATACTATGAGAATTCATGGAAAGGAACTTTAGAGTTGGATGGTGGTACGCTATACACGCAATTTTCTCACTTTATTGATTTGTTGTACTGGCTGATAGGGGATGTGAAATCTGCCAAAGCGTTTATGGGCAACTACGATCATAAGGGTATAATAGAATTTGAAGATACCGGTGCAGTGATACTTGAGTTTTACAATGGTGCTATTGGCACTGTTAATTATACTGTGAACAGCTATGGGAAAAATATGGAAGGCTCACTAACAATATTTGGTGAAAAAGGTACGGTGAAGATAGGCGGGCAGTACCTGAATGAAATGGAATATCAGAATATAGAAGGATATAAAATAGAAAACCTGCCGGAAGGAAATAAGGCCAATAGTTATGGTAACTACCAGGGCTCTATGTCTAATCATGACCATGTGTACAAAAACCTGATAGATGTGCTCAGTAATAATGCATCTATTTCTACCAGTGCATTTGAAGGGTTGAAGACGGTTGAGATTATTGATAAGATTTATTCTTCTGTAGGCAAATAGTTATGGGTAATCCTGCTTTATACCAATCAAAAATTGTGAACGTAGATTTTGGCGACAATGTAAAAATTGTTGAGCCTGTAAATATATATGGTTGCAAAATAGGCAGCAACTGCTTTGTTGGGCCGTTTGTAGAGATACAGAAAGATGTCGTGATAGGTGAAAGGACAAAAATACAGTCACATACATTTGTGTGCGAGTTGGTGACTATTGGTAACGATTGTTTTATTGGTCATGGTGTCATGTTTATTAACGACCTGTTTGAGAAAGGCGGTCCAGCCGGTGGAGATAAAAATTTATGGAAGTCGACAACGGTAGGCAATAAAGTGTCTATCGGCTCTAACGCTACTATATTACCTGTTAACATCTGCGATAACGTAGTAATAGGTGCAGGTGCGGTTGTTACAAAGAATATTAATACACCGGGTGTTTATGTAGGTAATCCCGCAAAAAAAATAAAAGATTTATAAGACTATATGCAAGTCCCATTTGTTGATTTAAAAACCCAATACCACAGTATAAAGCCTGAGATAGATAATGCAATACAAAGCGTCATTGCTAAAACTGCATTTATCAGTGGTGAATACGCAAAAGAGTTTGAGCAGAAATTTGCAGAACTATACGGTGTAAAGCATGTAATAGGATGTGGTAATGGCACTGATTCGCTTTATATCATCATGAAAATGTTGGGTATAGGTGCGGGTGATGAAGTAATAACTGCGGGTAATAGCTGGATTTCAAGTTCTGAAACAATTACACAGGTAGGTGCAAAACCTGTATTTACCGATACGGATAATGTGTACATGAGCATGAGTGGGGAAGCTGTTGCAAAAGCAGTTACAGCAAAAACAAAAGCTGTAATTGTAGTGCATTTGCATGGCCAGATGGCCGATATGGACGGTATACAAAAAGTTTGCAAAGAGCATAACTTATACCTTATAGAAGATTGTGCCCAGTCACATTTTTCTGAATATAATGGAAAGAGGGCCGCTACTATGGGCATTGCAGGTAGCTTTAGCTTTTACCCGGGCAAGAACCTGGGTGCGTATGGCGATGCGGGTTGCATTGTTACCAACGATGATGAACTGGCGAAAAAATGCAGGATGTATGCTAATCACGGTTCATTAAAAAAACACCAGCATGAAATGGAAGGCATAAACAGTCGCCTGGATGGGCTGCAAGGTGCCGTTCTTACGGCAAAGCTGCCACATATATTACAGTGGACAGAACAACGTATTGCTAATGCTGCCTTATACAATAAATACCTTGCGGATGTGTCGGCTATAAGTTTACCTGTTGCACGTCCCGGCACAAAACATACATATCACCTGTATATGATCAGAGCTCAGAAAAGAGATGCTTTGAAAACTTATTTACAGGAAAAGGGAATTGAAACTGCTATTCACTATCCGGTTGCTTTGCCCAATTTATCAGTTTACAATTATCTGGGTGTTACACCGTCAGATTTCCCGGTTGCTACAGCCTTACAGGACGAAGTATTATCCCTGCCTATGTATCCTGAATTGGGCGAAGGTGCGATAAAATACGTTGCAGATTGTATCCGTGAATTTTATCAATAAGTTTATTGGACTTCAATAACAAGACTATCATCATTGTTTCCCAGCAGGATTGGGGTAAGATGTTTATATCAAAGCACCATTATGCAGTAGAACTTGCAAAGCGGGGCAACAGGGTGTTTTTTATGAATAGCCCTGAAAAAACTGATGCGCTGGCAAAAGGTGAAATTATAATTGAAGAGACCGGGATAAAAAATGTTTCGGTAATAAAACATCGCTTTTTTTATCCCTATATTATAAAGCATAAGGCTAAAAGGTTACATGCTTTTTTATTGAAGTTTCACCTTGGGAAAATTTTCGATAAAATAGCTGTCCCCATAGATATCGTCTGGTCATTTGATGTTTCTAACACCATACCATTAGTGTCGTTCCCTGATAAATACTTCAAAATATTTATGCCGGTCGACGAGCCTGCAATGCCTGGTGGAGATGTTGCAGCTCAAAGTGCCAGGGTAATGTTTTCTGTTACAACTGAGATATTGGATAAATACAGGAATTATAACATTCCAAAATTGTTCATAAATCACGGCGTGCAGGAACGTTTTATAAATCAGCAGCCTGCAGTAAATAATACTGGCATGATACAGGTTGGCATTTCAGGTAATTTTCTCAGGGCAGACGTAGATTGGGTATCTCTACTGAAAATGATAGAAAATAATCCCCGTGTTATTTTCAACTTTTGGGGCGCGTTCGATTTAAAGTCTTCGAATTTATCAGATAGGACAGCCAAGACTAACAATCCACAGAAAGACAAGCTTTTGAAGATGGATAACGTGAAGGTACATGGGGTAGTTGGCAGTGATGAATTGTCAAAAGGGTTAACAGAAATGGATTGTTTCCTGATATGCTATGATATTGATAAAGACCCCAGCGGTGGTACAAATTATCATAAGATACTGGAGTACATGGCGACGGGTAAAGTTATTGTGGCAAATAATACTACTACCTATGAAACAAGACGAAAACTTGTTGAAATGCCGGCGGAAAGGAATAATAGTGCCCTACCTGCATTGTTTGATAAGGTGATAAATAACCTGGCCTATTACAATAGCCTGGAAAAACAGGCACAACGCATAGAGTATGCCAGGCAACATACATACCCTAAAAATATTGAGCGCATAGAGCGCTTTATTAATGAAGAGGTTTTAGGATAGACTGCTTGTATGCAAAAGAAAATCTGTATCATAAGTTCTCAGCATATTAGCAGCAACCCACGTGTTTGGAAAGAGGCGTTGTCTTTATCAGGAAACGGTTATGATGTTACCATCGTAACAATAAACAATAGTGCCGTTCACCGTGAAAGAGATAAGGTTATCCTTGAAAAATTAGGCAGTAGGGTAAAGTATGTGGTCGCGGCTAATATTATTTACGCTGAAATCCCTTTATTGCAGAAAATCAGGTATAGGTTTAGGGGCTTATATGCCAAGCTTTTGAAAAAGATGTCTTTTGATACAGTTTACCTGTTATCAAAAGCACCTGCTGAAATATATAATGCTGCTTTAAAAGTAAATGCTGATTTATACATTGCCCATACAGAATCGTCTTTAAGTATTGGTAGAAAACTTATCGAAAAAGGTAAGAAGGTAGCCTTTGATATAGAAGACTGGTACTCGAGGGATTATTTAAATGCGCAACGCCCTGTAAAATTATTGGCAAGTATGGAGCGGTATGCATTGAATAATGGCGTGTATGTCACATGTCCATCGCAAGCAATGGCTAATGCCTTGAAAATTGTGTACAAGAGTAATAACACACCTGTCGTAATATATAATAGTTTTCCGGCAGAGCTTGTTCAAGAGCGTAAACCAAACGATGTTTTGTCATTAGTGTGGTTTTCCCAAACTACCGGGCCTGGTAGGGGGCTTGAAAAAATAATTAATACACTCTCTCATATTGCAACCCCTGTTAAATTAGTGCTGATAGGCACCTGTTCCCAGGCTTATCAGGATAATCTTAATAGCATATTCCCATTTTCAAGCGGGCACACTTTGCAGGTATTGCCACAGGTTACCCATGATGAACTACACGGCATATTGTCGAAGTACGACATAGGGCTGGCTTTGGAAGAGAAATATCCTGACAATAAAGACAAAACGATATCCAACAAAATTTTCCAATACCTGCAGGCAGGTATTAAAGTATTAGCAACAGATACACAGGGCCAGAAAGAAGTTGCAATAAATTTCCCTGCAGCAGTGCAAATTGTAGATGCGACTGATACAGCTGATTGGCACCATCGGCTGAATGATTTAATCAACAGGCCGGTGGATAAGCCAACAATAATTGATAAATATAAAAACGAATTTTCCTGGCAGGTTCAGGAAGGTAAGTTGCTACAGGTAGTAAGTAATGTTATTTAATACACTTCCTTCTATAGTCATGCTTCATTATGTGAGTGATGATGCGAAACTTGACCCTTTGAAGCCATGGGTAATCAGCCAGGGCTCATTTCTGCGGTTATTGAATTTTTTAGAATCTGAAGGTTATACAACACTAACTGTCGAAGATCTGTTGTCAGGCACACGGCCGGGGCGAAAATCTATAATTATTACGTTTGACGATTGCCCGAAACATTTATTTGATTTTGCAATTCCCGAGCTGCTGAAACGTAATATGAAAGCAGTCTTCTATATGCCAACTGCGTACCTTGGGGGTTATAATGTTTGGGGGGTTACAGGTGGCATGCCCAGGGTTGACCTTATGGATGAAAAAGATATTAAACGGTTGGTTGATATGGGTATGGAGGTAGGGTCACATTCCCATCAGCACCTGATGCTCTCTGAAGTGGAGGAAGGCCAGGTTATTGAAGAGTTGAAGAAGAGTAAAGAAATCCTCGAAAAAATTATTGATAAGCCGGTTTTGTCAATAGCCTATCCCTATGGAGATGTGCCCGCACAGTATGGGTCAATAGTTAAATCACTTAACTATAAACTTGCTTTCTCTGTATATGCAATACATGACAGTAAGTATGCAATAAGAAGATGGATATACGACGATAGCGATAATATTGATTCAATAAAGTGGAAGTTATCCCGCTTTTATAATCTGAACAGGTTTTTTTCTGATAAGTATAATCTGATTAGTAAGAGGTTTGCACAGCGTTTGTACAGGTATTATGCATCGCTGAGAACAAAATTGACTCCTTGCATAGGGGCAATGTGTATTGGTATTGAAGATATATTACCTGCGCTCTAAGCCACAAACATCTAAATGAAGCTCGCGATAGTTACCACTCATCCAATTCAATATAATGCGCCATGGTTTCGTCTACTGTCGCAAGCCGGGGCTTTTGATACTAAAGTGTTTTATACATGGGAGCAATCAAACCAACAAGAAAAGTACGACCCCGGGTTTGGAAAAATAATTGAATGGGACATACCTCTGTTAGAGGGTTATGACTATACTTTTGTAAAAAATACGTCTGAAGATCCGGGTTCACATCACTATAAAGGCATTGTTAATCCGACATTGAATAAAGAGATAGAGGAGTGGGGTGCTGATGCAGTGCTGATATTTGGCTGGCCATTCAAAAGTCATTTCGCTTGTATGCGGTGTTTTAAGGGCAAAATACCGGTATTATTTCGTGGGGATTCTACGTTGCTGGATGAAAAACCCGGTGTCAAACAAATTATACGACGCCTTTTTTTAAGGTATGTATATAGGCATATTGACTATGCGCTATACGTTGGTACAAATAATAAGGAGTATTTTATTGCGCACGGGTTAGCTGAACAACAGTTGGTATTTACCCCCCATGCTATTGATAACTCAAGATTTGAGCGTGGGGAGCAATATAACATACAGGCACTACAGTGGAGGAAAAGCTTGGGTATTAATGACACGGATTTTGTAGTGCTTTTTGCCGGCAAGTTTATACAAAAAAAGAATCCTATGTTCGTCATACAGATGGCTGAGCGAATACGGGGGGAGGATGTACGATTTCTTATGGTTGGCAATGGTGCGCTGGAAGAAGACCTTAAAAAAGCCTCTACAGACAATAGGATTGTATTTGCAGGATTCCAGAACCAGTCTCAAATGGCAGTAGTTTATCATGCATGCAATGTATTTGTGTTGCCTTCTAAAGGGCCTGGCGAAACATGGGGGCTTGCCATAAATGAAGCTATGGCATGTAATAAACCCGTCATTACAAATAATAGGGTTGGCGCGGCTACCGATTTAATAAAGAATGGGGTAAATGGTATTATAATAGAACCTGATGATATAGATAGCGCTGTTGCTTATATAGAGAAACTAAGATCAGATGCAGGTATATATGATACTATTACTAACGTAAACAAGCAATTATTAGACATTTATTGTTTTAGTAATATTGTGGAAAGTATTGTTTTATTAATGAATACAATTAAATCAGAAAGAGGTAAGTAGTGCGTGCAATAACATCAAGAAATACACAGGCATCTTCATTAGGTAATATGGATAGCTATATAATATTAGCATTCATTATCTACGGATTTTTTTCTCAATATCTATTTATATCTGTTACAGCAGGTGTTTCGTTGGTAATAATACTGCGTAGTTTATGGAAACCATTTGTCCCGCCTGTGTTATTGTTTTTCATGTCTTTTCACTGGCTGCAGGTTTTTGCCAGTATTGTGCGTGCAGATGTAGCCGGCTTTTCGCTTGATGAATTACATAGTAGTCATAATACTGAGTTACTGTTATTTATGACTTTCCTGCATATAATTACTATGACATTGGTACTCAACTACTTCATCGAAAATAAAAAGATCCAAATAGCCACTTTACAGTCGCTTCAGGAATCGGCTAAGAAACTGAATACTAAAAATGTTATTATCGGGTACTTTATTGCATTATTGATAGCACCGATAATAGTATCGTTCAGCCATGGCAGCCCTGCCTTATATCAATTAGCACTATCGTTTAGAATAATTAAAGTTGCATTTCTTGCGCTGCTTTTTTTTATTCTGCTTTTAAAAGATACAAAGAATAAACTTCTGCTCATTTCAATAATAGTTTTTGACTTCGTGCTAAGTTTCGCTTCGTTTTTTTCTGATTTTAAAACCACCTTAATTATGATGATGATTGTGTATTTTACGGTACACCCTCATCTTAAGAAGGGAACGTTTGTCAAAATGCTGCCGGTTGGTTTCGCGCTTTTTTTATTCTTTTCATTCTGGTCGGCTGTTAAAGGAAATTACAGGCTGTATTTAAACCAGGGCACCGCCCAACAAATAAAGGCTGTGAGCAATGAAGATGCATTAGCATATATTTTCAGCAAAGCTGCAGAGGCGGATTTGAATACAATAAGAGAGGGTGCCGAAATTTTTCTTTCAAGAGTACAGTATATGGAAAGGTATTCAGAAGTGTATAAAACCGTACCGGAGATTATCCCGTTTCAAAATGGTGGTGATCTTATAAAGACTATAAATTTCCTGTTAGTACCTCGTTTTTTAAATCCCGATAAAGGGGTTAAAGATGCTTCTGAAAGAACATCCTATTATACAGGTAAACGGTTTACAAGGGCTTCTCAGGGTACTTCTATTTCAATGGGGTATTTTTGCGATATGTATATTGATTTTGGCCTTTACCTCATGTTTGTTCCCTTGATATTTATTGCAGCACTTGTAGGGATTGTTTATAAAAAGATTGCAGCCATAAAGAATTACAACCGGCTGTTCTTAAATTCCATCTTAATAGGTACATTTCTTTCATTAGGTACTTTTGAGTCGGATAGCTTATTCTTTTTAGGTATGCTAAGAAATAATATTGTCTTGCTGCTTCTTGCACATTTTACCCTGTTCCCTTTTATCAACAAATTTATCCTGGAGAAATAGATAGTGATTATATTAATTACCTATCAGTACTTCTTGCCTGCATATAAAGCCGGTGGCCCTATACAATCCATCAGCAATACAACGAAGCTGTTATCAGGGCTTCCCGGTGTGCAGACATATATATTATGCAGTAACAGGGACCTGGATGGCTCCATACTGGATGTGAAAACAAACCAGTGGATAGAGTATAGCCCAGAAGTGAAAGTGTATTACAATAGCAATCCATCCAATTCTATTATTCTAAAAGTAATAGACGGGGTAAAGCCTGATGTAATATTCATCAACGGCTTGTATTCTGTACCTTATACTGTTTATCCCTTGTTATATAACGGGGGACGTAAAATACTGTCAGTAAGGGGGATGCTCCATCCTGGTGCACTTTCGCAAAAAACGATGAAGAAAAGAATTTTTCTCACTGCGTTTAAGGCTTTAGGATTGCATAAGAAATGTGAGTATCACGCCACAACTGATGAAGAGGTAAAGTATATACAGGCCGTATTGGGCAACAGGCAGAAAGTTTGGATGGTGCCTAATTTGCCTAACGTCTCTGCATACCAGGCGGCGATAGAAAAACCGGGTGATGAAGTGAAACTGATTTCTGTTTCATTGATTAGCCCGATGAAAAATATACTCTTGACATTACAGGCATTAAAAAACTGTAAAGGTTCAATTACCTATCATATTTACGGCCCTGTAAAGGACAGTAGCTATTGGGAGGAGTGTAAGAAGTACATGCAGACCTTACCAGCCAATGTGACAGTGGCATATAAAGGTGAAGTGCTGCCACACATGGTGGAAGATGTGCTGAAGCAATATCATTATTTCATACTGCCCAGTAAGAGTGAAAATTTCGGGCATGCAATATACGAGGCTCTGTCTGCAGGCAAGCCGGTAATAACCAGCCACAATACGCCCTGGAATGGGTTGGAACGTGCTAACGCCGGCTATAATGTCAACCCGGAAAATAAAGAAGAATTTACAACTCTGCTGGATGAACTTGTAACGGTTTCCGGTGATGAGTATAAAGAGGCTACAATTGCTGCAAGGGAGTATATTTTGCATCAATACGATATTGATAATATTAACGGGCTATATAAACAAATGTTCTCGCTATAGCGGGATTGAAACGATAACACGATGACTATTTTAGGAATTAACGCATACCATGCCGACTCTAGCGCTGCAATTTTTGTAGATGGGAAACTGATTGCCGCCACTGAAGAAGAGCGATTTACCCGTGTAAAACACTGGGCTGGTTTCCCCGCGCTGGCTATTAAGTTTTGCTTGCAGGAAGCCGGTATTACGCTTGACCAACTCGACAATATAGCTATAGGCCGCGACCCGAAAGCTAAGTTCAAAAATAAGATGGCTTTCCTGGCTAAGAACCCTTTGGCAAATGCAGGTATGATAATGGACAGGCTGAAGAATGCAAAAAATGTATCTACACTTGAAGAAGAATTTGCGAAAGCCTTTGGTGTAACTGCGGAATCTGTAAAGCCTAAGATACACCAGGTAGAACACCACCGCAGTCATCTTGCCTCTGCATTTTTTGCCAGCCCATTCGATGAGGCTGCTATATTGTCTATAGATGGTTCCGGCGATTTTACCACTACCATGATAGCTATAGGCAGGGGTAATAAGATAGAGGTCCTGGATTCTGTGGATTTCCCTGTATCAGCAGGTTTGTTTTATACGGCATTTACACAATACCTTGGCTTCCCGCATTATGGCGATGAATACAAGGTGATGGGGCTAGCGCCTTATGGCGAGGCAAAGTATGTAGATGAGATAAAAAAGATGTTGCACTTTACAGACGATGGCCTGTTTAGCTGGGACCAGAAATTCTTTACACCTGCTACTAAAATAAAATTGGATTACGAGGGCAATATCCCTACGGTATCGCAACTATATACCAGCAAGATAGAAGAGGTGTTTGGCCCTGCCAGGAAGAAAGAAGACGAGCTGACACAAAAACATAAAGATATTGCGGCATCTGTACAGCGCGCCTGCGAAGATCTGATCATGCACATACTGAATCACCTGCATAAAAAGACAGGGCTGAAGAATGTATGTATAGCCGGCGGTGTGGCACAGAACTCAGTTGCTAATGGGAAAATATTGTCTAATACCCCTTTTGAAAAATTATACATCCCATCCGCGGGGCATGATGCAGGTATATCTATGGGGGCAGGTTTGTACCTGTATAACCATATACTGGAGCATAAACGTGCCGAGCCGATATACAGCGCTTATACCGGCAGCCGTTTCACAAACGAAGAGATTGAAGCATACCTGAAAACAAGGGATATAAAATATACCCGTTATAGTGATGAAGAACTGTATGACAGGGTCACGGATAAATTGCTGGAGCCAGGTGTTGTAGGCTGGTTCAGCGGCAGGGCCGAGTTTGGCCCGCGTGCATTGGGAGGAAGAAGCATTATAGCTGACCCCCGCAATGCTAAAGCAAAAGAATTGCTGAACAGCAAGATAAAAAGAAGGGAAAGTTTCCGCCCCTTCGCACCATCTATACTGAAAGAGTATGTGGGTGAATATTTTACTAAGGTGGAGGATGTGCCGTTTATGGAAAAAGTATTGCCTATCAAACCTGAGAAACATGCGGAAATACCCGCTGTTACCCACGTGGACGGTACGGGCAGATTGCAGACTGTAATGAAAGATGTTAGCCCGCGTTATTACGCACTGATAGATGCTTTCAGGAAGAAAACCGGAACTCCTATCCTGCTCAATACATCATTTAACGAGAATGAACCAATAGTAAACTCTCCTGAAGAGGCACTGAATTGCTTCCTGCGTACCGATATGGATATGCTGGTAATGGAGAATATTGTACTGGAAAAATAAGCCTGGCGGAATAGATGAAGATAAGCATAGTAACGGTTGTATATAATTGTGCAGACACCATACAGGGATGTATAGAAAGTGTGCTGGGCCAGGACTATGATAATGTAGAATACATCATTATAGACGGTGGGTCTAAAGATGGTACTGTAGATGTTATTAAGCAATACGAGTCGCGTATAGCCCGTTTTGTTTCTGAAAAGGATAAGGGGATTTATGATGCGATGAATAAAGGCCTGAAGCTGGCCACTGGGGATGTGGTAGGCATACTTAATGCTGACGATTTTTTCTACAGTACAGATACGCTCACTAAGGTAGCCGCCGCTTTTATTAATAAGCCTGAGCTGGACGCAACCATTGCGGATATTGTTTTTGTGAACGAGACCAATACACGCATTCTGCGTCATTACGAAGCTAAGAAGTGGAGGCCTGCAAAGTTTGCATGGGGATATATGCCTCCGCACCCATCCTTCTTTTGCAAACGTCGTTTGTTTGATAAGCTGGGCTATTACAAGACAGATTACAAAATTGCGGCAGACTACGAGTTGCTGATACGGTACCTGTACGTAAATAAGATAAAGTACAAATACCTGCCCATTATTACGACACGCATGCGTATGGGCGGTGTTAGTACAAAGAATGTAAACAGCATCCTTACTTTAAACAAAGAAATAAAACGTGCCTGTGCTGAAAATCACTTGGGCACCAACTTCCTGAAAATATATACCAAGTATATTTTCAAACCTTTTGAGTTTGTGCTGAATAACCAACAAAATAAACCTTGAAAATTCTTATAACAGGCGCTACCGGTTTTATTGGCACAAACCTGCAACAATATCTTAAGGATAAAATGCAGGGTGTTGATTTCTATTATATAGTACGCACCAAAACAGGTAAACCCAAAGAGTGGCTTTGGGAAGAACTGGCAAATATGCCGAAAGAGATAGATGCGGTTATACACCTGGCTGGTCTGGCGCACGATACTAAGAATACCCAGGACGATAGTGCGTACATCAAGGTCAATTTTGAATTGACGAAAAGCCTGTATAACTGGTACCTGAAAAGCAGGGCCACAAAATTTATATACGCTAGCAGTGTAAAAGCTGTGGCAGATAGTGTTGAGGGTGAATTAACTGAAGACACACTGGCAAAACCATTAACCCCATATGGAATATCCAAGCTAAGGGCTGAGGAGTATATTCAGCAACTATCATTAGGGATTGCGGATAAGGCATTTTATATATTACGGCCATGTATGGTACATGGGCCGGGCAATAAGGGTAACCTTAACCTGCTGTACAAATTCATCAATAAAGGTATCCCATACCCGCTGGGTGCGTTTAATAATGTCCGCTCTTTTTTAAGCATCGATAATTTCTGCTTTGTGTGTAAGGAGTTGTTGACACTGAATATTCAATCAGGTGCATACAACGTGGCTGATGACGAACCTCTATCTACCGGCGAACTGGTTAAAACCATTGCAGATGTTTCAGGGGCAAAGGCCAAAGTATGGAACCTGTCACCTGTTATTGTAAAAGGGTTGGCAAAAACAGGGGACATATTAAAGCTGCCACTTAACTCTGAAAGGCTACAGAAGCTGACTGAGAACTATGTGGTAAGCAATAAAAAGATAAAACAAGCCCTGGGCATCCTGTCGTTACCCGTTAAGGTACGCGACGGTATTGCTAAGACTATCGCCTCTTTCAAATCATAATTCACTTGCCCGACTATCCATTTTTTTCTGCGGTTTACGTTTACCTGGCCATTGTATTATTTGCAGTGATGGTTGTGTATTTCAGGATAGCGAAACGTTTCAGTATAATAGACAAACCCAACGAGCGTAGCTCTCATATTAAGCCAACCATCAGGGGAGGGGGGATTATATTCCCGGTAACTATTCTGATGTACTTCCTGTTTAACGAGTACCAGTACCCTTGGTTTGCTTTAGCTGTTCTATTGGCAGGGGCTGTCAGTTTTATAGATGATATAACAGACCTGCCGCGAACGCTTCGTTTGGGTATTCATATCCTGTCGTCTGTATTGATACTATACCAGGCAGGTGTGGGTATTTTGCTTGTTGCGCTTATAGTATTGGCCTTCATTTTTGTAGTCGGAGTGATGAATGCCTTCAACTTTATGGATGGTATCAATGGCATTACCGGTTTCTATAGTCTTGCTGTAATTATACCCTTGCTGCTTACAGAAGGTAACCCTGCAAATATTGAACTGCTTTGCTTTATGATTGTAGCTTTGCTGGTGTTCCTGTTCTTCAATGCCAGGAAGAAAGCTAAATGCTTTGCCGGGGATGTGGGCAGTGTGTCTATAGCAGTAATCGTATGCTTCCTGCTGGTGCAACGCATTGTAACAACCGGGGACTACAAATACCTGGCCTTCTTAACACTGTACCTGGTAGATACGGGCCTGACCCTTATACAAAGGGCTAAGAATGGTGAAAAAGTATTTGAGGCGCACAGGAAACACCTGTTCCAGGTACTGTCTAACGAAATGAAAATACCACACCTGTTTGTTGCATTACTGTTTGCGTTGGTTCAGTTTGGTTTGAATATGCTGCTCATCAATACAGATATGAGCATAGCGGGCATCGTAATAGTATTTGCTGTAGCTATTGCTATATATATTCCCGTTAAAGTACGCCTGCTGCAGGTAGCAGGTTAAGATTTTCTGCCCCTCATTATTTCCCACAGTACAACGCTCAGGCTTACAGAGATATTAAGCGAATGTTTGCTGCCCCATTGAGGTATCTCTATACAATTATCTGCCTGCTGCATCACCTCTTCATTTACGCCACTCACTTCGTTGCCGAATACTAAGGCGATTTTCTCACTGTTTTCTACCCGGTAGTTATTCAGCATCACGCTGTCGTGTGCCTGTTCTACTGCTATTATTTTATAGCCATTTTCTTTTGCCGCTTCTAGTGCTGCTATGGTGGTGGGGAAGTATCGCCAGTTTACCGTTTCCGTAGCGCCCAGGGCTGTTTTATGAATATCCCTGTGTGGGGGTTGCGGGGTATAGCCGCAGAGGTATAGAGCCTCTATGGTAAAAGCATCGCAGGTACGGAAAGCCGAACCTACATTGTGCATGCTGCGTATATCGTCTAGTATGATGATAATAGGCTGTTTTTCAGCTGTTTGCATTTCCTCATTGCTCAGCCTTTCCAGTTCTTCCATTGTCTTTTTGATAAACATATACGCTGCTTTCTTGCTGTGCAAAGGTATCGGAAAAGAATATAGCGATAAAAAACATGGTAATGAAATAAATGTATCTCCTCCCTTTTGTGTATATTTGCACATCAAATTTTAAAAATCAAACAAGCACATGAGTACCGTTTGGCAACCACATAACAGCAACAAGTGGCAAACACAAGAAGATGCAGACCAGGATGTACTGGTAGAATCACTGCACAACCTGATAGTATGGAATGATGAGGTAAATACCTTCGACCATGTTATAGAATCTCTGGTGGATGTATGCGAGCATAGCCCCGAGCAGGCAGAACAATGCGCCCTGTTTATTCACCACAAAGGTAAATACGGTGTGAAGAAAGGTAGTTTTGAGATACTGCGCCCTAAAGCTGAAGCGTTGATAGACAGGGGTATCCAGGCTACTATAGATTACTGATATTTTACCCCGAACAATATTTTGAAAAGCCCTGCCTTATGGTGAGGCTTTTTTAATTGCTTTTAGTAGTTCCCCGTTTCCAGCAGGTTCTTAAACTCCTCCATGGTGTCAAAAATGGTGTTGTGTATCACCGGGTCAGATATCCAGCGGGGAATGCTGCTATCTTTGTTGGCGGCTATGATGTAGGTGACCTTTATATAGCCGTTTGGTTGTTCTTCCAGTATCCATTTGCCTTTTACGCCTGTTATACGTTTTACGTCTTTATCTTTTGGAAACCGGCTATCCTGTATGCTTTCAAAAAGAACTTCTGTATAACCATTACCTGCGGTTGGCTGGTTATGATATTGCACACACCAATCCTGGTCGTCCATACCAATAGGTGTGTTGTACCGGGTATAGTTTATCCAATAACCATTTTCCTCCTTGTTCACTATCCTGTAGGTTTCGGCCCTGCCGTTCCATTTTACGCCTGCTTCTTCATTCTTCAGTAGAGATACTATTTCATCTTTATTACTCCTGGTCATGAAGATTACTTTCAACTCCCGTACCTTAGCGTTGCTTTGCCTTGTTATCCACCGTTCGTATATCGATATGGCATTTTCTTTCTTTACCATTTTATACTCTTCTGCCGTAGCAATTATGCTAAACATGGTAAGCATTGCCAACATCATCATTAACTTCATATTCTTTATTTTAGGAGGTTACCCTCATATATAAGACGCCCTTAAAGGGTTTTACCCCTATTGCAGCTGTTTATACTGAAAATCCCCATACAAATAACCCTTTAAGGGGGAAAGATTAGTTTCCATCTATGCGGTTTGGATGTTATTTTTGATTATTACTTAATATACAGATATGCGTTCCATTTTAGCCCTTGTGGCATTGTTGTCATTTCAGCTTGTTTATGCACAAAAAGGCAGCAAGCTGATAAAGCTTGAAGACATTTATAAAAGCAATACTTTCAGCATGAAGATCGTACCGGGCTTCAATGCTATGAAAGACGGGCTGCGATTTACCAAGCTGGAGACCAAGGATAAAAACCAAAGCATCAATGTATATAACCTGGCAACAGGTAGCTGGGTAAAGGTGTTGTTTAGCAATAAGGATAAAAAGATAGACGGTAATAAGCTGAACATCTCAAGCTATGCCTTCAGTGAAGATGAAACGAAAATCCTCCTGTTTACAGAACCGCAGCCTGTGTACCGCCACTCTGTATTTTACAAGGTGTATGTGTACGATACCAAATCTCAGGATTTAAGGTCAGTAGATGATAACAAGGTGATGCATGCATCGTTTTCTCCTGATGGCTCGAAGGTTGCGTACATGCAGGACAACAACATGTATTATAAAGACCTGGAAACAGGTGAGCGTACTGCAATAACTACAGACGGTAAATGGAACCATATTATCAATGGTAACTGCGACTGGGTGTACGAAGAAGAGTTCAGTTTTACACAGGCATATCAGTGGTCACCCGATGGTAAGTATATAGCCTACTACCGTTTTGACGAAAGCAAAGTGCCTGAATACACCATGCATATATACAACGGTCTGTATCCTGAAAATTATAAATACAAATATCCCAAGGCGGGGGAGGTAAACTCCGTAGTAGAGATAAGGGTGTACAACCTGGCTACAAAAGCCGTAGTAACGGTGAATACGGGTAATGAAACAGACCAGTACATTCCGCGCATAAAATGGGTTAAGAAGAACAACGAGCTATGTGTGTACAGGTTGAACAGGCTGCAAAACCATCTTGATCTGTTGCTGGCAGATGCGCATACAGGCGTATCCCAGGTGGTATATTCTGAAACAAATAAATATTACATAGACATTAACGACAATCTTGAATTCCTGCCGGACGGGCATTCTTTCATCTTTACAACAGAGCGTAACAAATACACGCACCTGTATCATTGGGATTGGAAAAGAAGGGTGCTGAAAGAACTTACACCCGGCAAGTTTGATATAGACCAGATAGTAGGCATAGACGAAAAAAGAAAGATGGTGTACTACACAGCCGCCGAGAAGTCTCCGCTGGAAAGAAAATTATATGCGGTAGAATGGAATGGCATGGGTAAGAAACTGCTGACACCTGAAGAAGGCACGCACAGCATTACCCCGATAGAAGGCCACAACTTCTTCCTGGATAAATACTCAACACTGAATGAGCCGCCTATATACTACCTGCGCAACAACAATGGTAAGGTGGTGCGTGTGTTGGAAGACAATATGGAATACACCCTGAAGATGCAGGAGTACGCATTGGGCAAGGTAGAATTTAAAACGATAAAAGGCGCTTATGGCGATGACCTGAACGCATATGTAATGACCCCGCCCGATTTTAATAAGAGCAAAAAATATCCGGTGCTGATGTTCCAGTACAGTGGGCCTGCCTCTCAGCAGGTGAGGGATATGTACCCCCTGGGCAACTATATGTGGCACCAGATGTTGGCGCAAAAGGGCTATATAATAGTGTGTGCAGATGGCACAGGTACAGGCATGCGTGGGGAGGAATTCCGCAAGAAGACCTACCTGCAACTGGGCATGATGGAAAGCGATGACCAGATAGCTGTGGCTAAGGAACTGGGCAAGCTCTCCTATGTGGATAAAGACAGGATAGGTATATGGGGCTGGAGTTATGGCGGCTTTATGAGCAGTACCTGCCTGTTTAAAGGCGACGGTGTGTTTAAAATGGCAATTGCGGTAGCCCCTGTGTCTAACTGGCGGTATTATGACAACATCTATACCGAAAGGTATATGCGTACGCCAAAAGAAAATCCTGATGGCTACGACAATAATGCCCCTGAAAAGATGGCCAAAAACATGCAGGGAAAATTCCTGCTGATACACGGCACAGCCGATGATAATGTGCATTTTCAGAATTCAGTAACGCTTACGCAGGAACTGATACAGGCCAATAAGGAGTTTGAAAGCGAGTATTATCCTGACAGGGCGCATGGTATATCAGGCGGCAATTCCAGGTTCCATTTATATAACAGGATGACAAATTTCATTCTCACCAATCTTTGACCGTACTTTGTAAGGTATGACAAGGCTTGAAAAGCTGATACTGGACTCACCTCCGGTACGTTTATTGTTTGCGTGTGCAAAGGCTATAAAAATGCCTGGGACAGAGAAACTGTCATTGTACGAGATAGGCGCCTTCTTTTTTAAAGAGCTGGGCAACAATAAGTTATTTGTAAGCTGCGCTGCCGTAACGTACAACTTTGTGATGGCTATGCCGCCCACCTTGCTGGTGTTGTTCTCACTGGTGCCATACCTGCCGTTGCAGGGCGTGCAGGAGGCCATACTGGATACCTTGAGGCTGGTAGCGCACAACCGTTCCTTATACGATGGTATCAGCACGGTAGTGATAGATTTTATGAACAATGAGCGGGCAGAGGTGCTTTCTTCAGGTATCCTGCTCACGCTTTTCTTCGCCTCCAATGGCATGATGGGTGTCATCAATAGTTTTGAGCGGGAGCACCTGTCCGTGTACGTTAAGACGTCCAGCCTCAAGCAACGGTGGATGGCTATAAAGCTTACAGTCCTCTTGCTGATAGTGGCGATACTCAGCATAGTTGTGCTCATCATACAGAGTGCTGCACTCAACGAACTGATACTGCAGGTGTTTGACAATACATGGATCATAAGGCTGGTGAGTGTATTGGTTGTTGTGACAATTTTATACACCGCTATTTCACTGATATATATATACGGGCCTACACTTAATACCCGCACGAAATTTATTTCTCCCGGTGCTATACTGGCGACGGTATTATGTGTCATTACATCTACCGTTTTTTTCTTCCTGGTAGACAATTTCATCCAGTACAATAAGGTGTATGGCTCTATTGGTACGCTGATGGCCTTTATGGTGTGGATATGGCTGAACGTACTGGTAATACTGATTGGATATGATCTTAACGTGAGTGTGATGTCTATAAAATATACACGGAAGAATGGCACTGAGAAGAAAGTTAAGTAATACATTGATGGTGCTTGCCTTCTGCAGCGGGCTGCAAGCCTGCAACGATGAAGAGTCTATACCCGCCAAAGTGACCTTTACAGAACATGTTGCACCTATATTGTTCAACAACTGTACCATCTGCCACCGCCCCAATGGTGCCGCTCATTTCGACCTGGTTACCTATGCAGATGCCAAACGTTATGCATCAGGCATTGCATTTGCCACTAAAGAACGCATGATGCCGCCATGGCCGGCAGATCCCGATTACACAGAATTTGTAGGGCAAAAGATACTGGGTGAGCGTGATATAGAAATATTGCAGAAATGGCTGAAAGACGGGCTGGAAGAAGGCCCTGCTGATAAACTGCCTGCTGTGCCTTCATTTCCCGAAGGTTCCCTGGTAGGTGTGCCCGATGTGCGCATACCTGTACAGCCCATGCTGCTGGAGGCCAATAGCGCTGATAAATTCCTGATAGTAAAAGTGCCTTATGAATTGCCCAACGACACTTTTGCCCAACTGGTAGAATTTGTGCCGGGCAGGAACAATGTGGTGCACCATGTAAATGGCGATATGGTAAAATACGATTACCATAAAAAAACAAATGTACACGAAGGGGCCAGGGTAGTGGACATGGTGCTGGACAGCACCATTACACAGGCTTACGAAAAGCTGGGCCTGCCCAATGATGATGGTACATACCCCACGCTGCAAAAATCGGTAGTGAACTACCTGCCTGGTACCTACGGCCAGATATACCCCGAGGGGGTGGGGGGGTACAGGTTGTCCCGCAAAGGAGCTTTCCTGCTCAACGATCTGCATTATGGTTTTACAGGCACCAATGCTGTTTGGGACAGTTCGTATATTAACATCTTCTACGCCAAATCTCCGCCCGACAGGCCTGTGCAGGAATTCCAGATGGGCACACTGGGTGTATCGCCGGTAGAGCCAGATTTGGTATTACAACCCAACACGGTAAAGAAGGTCTGGTCAAAACTCACCATTCCAGACGATATCTCTATTCTCACCATCAACCCGCACATGCACGTGCTGGGCAAAACCTTTAAGGCATATGCCATAGCCCCCGGTGGCGATACTATCCGGCTGATATCTATACCCAAATGGGACTTTAACTGGCAGTATTTCTACACTTTTAAAAAGATGGTGAAAATCCCTAAAGGAAGCACCATATATGCCGAGGGGTTGTATGACAATACGCGCAAGAATATGAACAACCCCTTCAGCCCGCCCAGGCTGGTGCGGGACAACAACGGTAGTATGCGCGCTACAGATGAGATGTTCCAGTTCATTATCACTTATGTAATGTATAAGCCCGGAGATGAGAACATAAGCCTGGAAACAACACCGCGTAAATGAGGGTGATTTTTTAACTTTTTGCTGTGCTTTATTGTACTGACATCATTTAACTTTATAAAAACAGGAAAACTATGAATAAAATATTGACAATAGCTGCCGCTATGCTGATGGGGACTACAACATTTGCACAGGATAACATCAAGAGCATAGAGATAGGCTCGTCTATACCAATGGGCGACGTAAAGATGAAAGGCGTGGATAAAAAAGAACTTGCGCTCAACGATGTGAAAACTAACGACGGCCTGCTGGTGATGTTCAGTTGCAACACCTGCCCCTATGTGGTAAAAAGCCAGGAGCGTACCAAAGAAATGCTGGCCTATGCAAAAGCCAAAGGCATAGGCGCAGTTGTGATAAATAGCAACGAGGCCAGGCGCGAAAGTGATGATTCTCCCAAGGCGATGGCTAAATATGCAAAAGACAATGGCTATACTAATGTAGGCTATTTGATAGATGAGAAATCTAAACTGGCAGATGCATTTGGCGCAACACGCACGCCGGAGGTATTCCTGTTTGACGGTAACGGCAAACTCATGTACAAAGGCGCTATGGAAGACAATCCTACGGCACCCGCAGAGTCTAAGGAGCTATACCTGAAAGATGCCATAGACAAAATAACCAGCGGCCAGATGCCCGACCCATCCAGCACTAAGTCTATTGGCTGTACTATTAAGAGGGTATCGTAGTAAATAGTCAGGGTTTTAGTAGTGTATTGCGGCAATAACAGGCTGCTAATTCCTGACCCCTGACAACTGAAAAACCGGCAGTTTCGTAAAGATGCTGCCGGTTTTTTGTAGCGGGACTATTTTAATTCGGGTACATCTATTTCATAATCTGTATCCATGTAAATTGAGTTAAACATAAAATCTGCACTTGCCCTGTTGCAGGCTAACGGGATATTCCATAGTACAGCCAGGCGCTGCAATGCTTTCACATCGTTGTCGTGGGCTTGCTGCTCCAGAGGGTCCCAGAAGAAAACGACCATATGGATTTTCCCCTCTGCTATAGCGCTGCCCAGTTGCTGGTCACCGCCGTATGGCCCGCTTAGGAAACATGTCACCGACTTTCCCAGTGCTTTTTGTACTAGTTTCCCTGTAGTGCCGGTCGCAATTATGTCAAATCCTGTTAAAACAGCTGCGTTCGCTTTTGCCCATTTTATAAGTTCCTCCTTGCGGCTGTCATGGGCAACAAGTGCAATCGTTTTTGATTTTGGCAGTATCCTTGTCTTTATAGCAGTCATTATGTATATGCTGAAAAAGTCATGCCGCGAATGGATTATGTGCCTTTGCTCGTAACGGGTAATTTATTTAAATGTCGTTACTTTGCAGCCCGGTATGTCTCTTTATACATCATCCATCAACTCTGGTAGCAATGGCAACTGTTATTACATAAGTAACGGGAAAGACGCCGTGCTGATAGACGCAGGCCTATCCTGCCGTGAAACGGAAAACCGTATGAAAGAAATGGGGCTGTCCCTGTCTAAAGTGCGTGCTATTTTTTTAACGCACGAGCATGCTGACCATATAAAAGGTGCGCAACTGCTGTCGTCAAAGCATAATATACCTGCCTACCTCAACCACAAAACACATTATAAAAGCCACCTGAAGTTCAGGCCGGAACTGTACCGCCGTATAGAACACGCCGAAGTGATTGATGTGAACGGTATGACGGTAATAGGCTTCAGCAAAAGGCACGATGCCGCAGATCCGTACAGCTTCGTGGTGAATTACGCCGGTATAACTATTGGGGTGTTTACAGATATAGGCGCCGTGTGCGACAACCTCAGGCATTATATGAGCAGTTGCCATGCGGCCTACCTCGAGAGCAACTACGACGAAGATATGCTGGACAAAGGCAGCTACCCAATGCATCTGAAAAACCGCATACGTGGTGGACTGGGCCACTTGTCCAACAGGCAGGCGCTGGACTTCTTCCTGACGCACAGGCCTGCACACATGACGCATCTTTTTCTCTCACACCTGTCCAGGGATAATAACGACCCCGAACTGGCGCTCCAACTCTTCAGGCAACATGCCGGCGATGTACAGGTACATGTAGCATCACGCTACGGCTACAGCGATGTGTTTCAGATTGGTGCCGATGCAACAGCCGCTACCAACAACACCCACCCACAGCCGGTGAAACAGGCAGTGTTGTTTTAAAGAGATAGCTCCCCACCTAAGGTCCTCATCTGAGGTGGAGAATTTACTTGTTTTTGTTGTGATTGCGTTATAGCAACTGCGGTGCCGCGCTGCGCGCTGTACTCCTGTTAATTAAACAACTCTGCCGATGTTTTGCTCTCCCGCCAATTGGGGTCGTACTTTACAAACATGGCTATCCACATAGAGCGCGACAGGCGTTGCAATACGGGTTGCAGTATGATGAGTATGGCGGTGGCTACACCAAAGCACCACAGCAGGCTGTTGTCGTTAAAAGACAAGCCGGCTATAATATGCCATGCCACAAACACGGCCACCATCACGGCTATAGACAGTGCATAGCTAACATAGCCCGTACCGAAAAAGAAGCCGGTATGCAAGTGGTAGCGCTGCCCGCACACGGGGCAGTGCTGGTACATGGTATCGCCTTTAAAAGCATAGGGGTTGGGGTTGGCGTATAGTTTGCCCTCCCTGCACCGCGGGCAACGGTTGGTGAACACACTCCACAAAATATTTGGCCGTGACTGGCTCTTTTCTGCACACATAAAATCTGTTTTTTTAATAATTGCCCAAAGCCTTTTTGCGAAACTCTTCGGGGGTGGTATTTGTATATTTCTTAAAGAACTTGGTAAAATGAGAGTTGTCTGAAAAGTTCAGCCTGAAGGCTATTTCGCTCATGCTGATGTCTGCGTTTATCAGCAGGCGTTTCACCTCCAGCAGTATCCTGTCGCGTATCACCTCGCCTGCGGGTTTGCCCAGCAGGTCTTTGCACAGGGCGTTAAGATGGTTCGGCGTAATGTACAGCAGTGCAGCATAGTCCTTGGGCAATCGTTTTTCTGCATAGTAGGTATTGACCAGTTGCCTGAAGTTGTTGAGTATAACCAGGTTGGGCTGCGCGACGGTGGCGTTGTGGCCGTTACTTACATTCCGCTGTACGGTTATAAACAGCTCTGTCAGCAGTGCGGCTGTCATTTCTTTTGATGCATGTGTGGGGTTGTGCGCCTCGTGCACCACCTTTTCCATAATGGCCTTTACATCTTCCACCGCCGCCTTGGGCAGGTTAATAACACCATCGGCAGGTATGCCCCTGAAGAAAGAAAACTGTTGCAGGTAATCGTTATCTGCCAGGAAGCTGCTGATGATATTTTCAGAAAAGTTGACGATGTAACCGTCCATCTCGCCTTTAAAGTTCCAGCTATGCACCTGCCCGGGGCTCATAAAATATACCTGCCCGGGTTTTACGGTAAACTGTTCAAAGTCTACGGTGTGGTATCCGCCCCCTTTGGTAAAAAGTACCATATGGTAAAAACTATGCCTGTGGGCTGCGTGCAGGTTGGGGTGCTGCACCAGGTAGGCTGCAAATGGCTCCGCTATAATATCCTCATTGATGTGATTTTCACCACCAATGGTGCATATATCATAAACGGGAATGGTATTTTTTACCTTTTGCATTGTATAGCAAAGGTACTAAGGGCTGCAATAAGTGAATTGTACAATTCAGCTCTTTATTTGTACTATTTACCGATTGCTTGGTTTCAGAAGGTGAAAGACAGCCCTGCTGTGTTACCTGTAGATTCCAGTTTCAACTCGTACCTGCCAATGGGTTTGTTCCTGAATATGCCCCCGTTATACAGCTCTACTGCTTCTGTAGCTGTTTTGTTGGCCGCTATACGTATAGGTACAGACACAGCTACAACGACAGCGCCTATACCTGCAGTGTACCATGGTATGCGTGAATGGCCATGCAGGATGGTGAGCAATGCAGGCGCACCTATGCCCGCAGCGCCAACAATTGTCAAAACATCAGCAAACGCGTATTGTATCCGTGCCGTGCCTATCTGCCAGGTAGCTTCTTCATTACCCTCAACTATATATTTGATATCGCCCATACGCAGACGTTCTCCCTGGTAGTAAAAGAAATTGCTCCTGCCCACCTGGCGGCTTATTTTTATAGTATCTGTACCATTCACGACAAAAGAAGAGTCGCTTTGTGCATGGGCAAAGAAACTGGCAAGGCAGAGCATTGATAATAGAGAGAAGGGTTTCATCAGGATTTTAATTTGCGCAAAAGTATATTATTATTACGTCATTTACAGCTTGTAATAGCGGCTAAGTTGCGTTGTATTCCCTGCCATTTACTGCGCTTCAGGGGAGAGTTTTTAAACGTCCTGCGGAAAGCTTCGTCTGTCATCTGCTGCCATTCTGCGGTGGACAGATTCAGTATTGCGGGTATAGGTGTAAAGGCGGGTTCATTGTGTGGTTTTGAGAAACGGTTCCAGGGGCATACGTCCTGGCATATATCGCAGCCAAACATCCAGCCCTGCATCTTGTCGTGGTATCCGGCGGGTATCAGCGCATCTTTCAGCTCTATGGTAAAGTACGATATGCATTTGCTGCCATCTACAACGCCCGGTGCGGTAATAGCATCTGTAGGGCAGGCATCTATACAACGGGTGCAGGTGCCGCAGTGGTCGGTGGCAAAGGGGTGGTCGTGCACCAGCTCCAGGTCGCATATAAGTGTAGCCAGGAAGAAGAAAGAACCGTTCTGTTTGTTGAGCAGGTTGGCGTTTTTGCCTATCCAGCCCAGGCCGCTGCGCTGCGCCCAGCTACGTTCCAGCACGGGTGCACTATCTACAAACCCCCGGCCATCTACCTCGCCAATATTTTCCCGTATGTATTGCAGCAGCAGGTTCAGCTTGTCGCGTATCACGTAGTGGTAGTCTGTGCCCCATGCGTACTTGGCTATTTTAGGTGCGTCTTCGTTTTGTTGCTCTGCAGGGTAGTAGTTCAGCATCATGGTGATAACACTCTTTGCACCGGGCACCAGTTTGCGTGGGTCTGTGCGCAGGTCAAAATGGTTTTCCATATACTGCATTTTGCCGTGGTGGCCTTTGTTCAGCCATTGCTCCAAGCGGCGGGCGTCATCGTCCAGCGCTTCTGCTTTGGCTATACCACATGCCTCAAAGCCCAGGCGCAGCGCCTCGGCCTTTATCATTGCGGTATGTTTCTCTGCCGGGATCAATGCTGTTATTTTACCTCCACCCCACGAATTTCGGACAGTTGCTGCACATAATCATCTGCATGCTTCAGGGGTATGCCTGCCTTTATCTCGCAAAACAGTTGCAAGTCTTGCTTGTATATATTGGCTTCTGATTGTTTCAGCAGCTGCATCACCTCGTTCATTACGGGATAGTCAAAGGTAATGGTTACCATCTTTTCCACCTGTTTCTCTACCACCACAGCCTGTGCCAATGCCTCAGCCGTGGCCGTTTTGTAGGCATTTATCAGCCCCGGTACACCCAGCAGGCTGCCGCCAAAGTAACGCACCACCACCACTGCTACATTAGTAAGCCCTGCACTGTCTATCTGCCCCAGTATGGGTTTGCCTGCACTGCCCGATGGTTCACCGTCGTCGCTGGCGCGGTACAGTGTGCCATCTGTCCCTATGCGGAATGCCAGGCAAAAATGTACCGCCTTGGGGTGTTCTTTCTTCAATGCCTTTACCCGTTCCTTTACCTCCTCCACATCACTCACAGGATATGCAAAGCCAAAGAACTTACTCCCCCTGTCGCGAAAGTCGGACGTGGTAGCTGCTGCAATGGTTTTGTATGTGTACGCTTCACTCATTACCGGCAAAAGTAGTACATATTGTAAGCCCTGTGTAAAACTCTGCCTGCCTGAAACATTTTAAAGCTTTCCGTCGTTAGTGTTAGTATGAGCTACAGGCTGGCGGGTATCATATTTTTTATGCTGATGGGTTGGGAAATACAAGCCCAGTTTTTCCCGCCCGTACAGCAGAAAACGGCAGCTACAGGTATTGGCCTGTACCGCGAGGTTGGCTACCCCGGTTCTTACCTGCTTTCCATAGCACATAGCCGCGAGTACCAGTTGCGCACATGGTTCACCCTTGGGGCAGAGGGTGTGCTGTACAGGTTTACCAAAGGGCCGTACAGCAGTGTAGGGGCTACCATCCGCCCGGTTACCCGTTTGTTTGTTGATGCCACACCACAGCTACAGCTATTTGCAGAAGCCAAAGGCGGCGTGATATTCATGCTGCCCGAGTATCCTCACAGGCTGGTTAATTATGTTTTTGTGGGGTCTTTGGGTGCTACATGGCAGTATAGTAAATATAACGAGCTACGCCTGTCCTGCGGGTACAACCACCTGTCTAACGGGAAACGTAAGGGTGATGCAATAAACCCGACATGGGATGGCATAGGCGCCGAGCTTATGTATGTACATAAACTTCATTAGTATGATATTTCGTATATTTATATAACTAAACCTACAGGTTATGAGTTATATATTTTTAATACGGGGTGGTGCGTCTGATGATACTATTATATGGCTGGCAGTTATAGCACTGGCAGGATTACTGATGGGCGGAAGGTGGTTGGCGCACAGGCTTACATACTGGATGCACCATCGCCGCCTGCAGCACCAGTGGCCGTTTAAATAATTCACTTCTTCAAACGCCTGTTGCTCTGGTAGGGTACAGAAAGGTACAGG
This sequence comes from uncultured Flavipsychrobacter sp., assembly GCA_964464965.1. GTDB lineage: Bacteria > Bacteroidota > Bacteroidia > Chitinophagales > Chitinophagaceae > UBA5543. The sequence goes on from CAYXHM010000007.1 coordinate 174,915, forward strand.
TACACCATGCGCGAGTAGCGTAGCATCCAGGGCTGCAGGAGTATAATCACGGCTGTACTTGCCGCCATAAAATAATAAATGCCATCGTCGTAGTAGTCAATGCCAAAAATGGGCACGTACCATACCAGGTTAAGGAAAAATAGTATCACTGTAAATGCGTAATTGATACCCGGGCCGTTGTTGGTTTCGTTCACCATTTTTTGCCCGCATACACTGCAATAGTTCACCAGCCTCAAAGTTTTACTCAATGGGAAAACACTGTCATTTACAAAGGCTTTGCCAATGCGGCAATTAGGGCATTTCATTTTAATGAGACCACCCATAAAAGACGATGGTTGCTGTTGTGCGCACATGGTAGCTGCAAAGATAATCAGTCTATCCCGCTTTTATCTTCTACAATGCTTGGCTGCTTCTTTCCGGGCTTCAGCAGCATCACCATTTGTATCAGCACCGATGCCAGTATCAGGGTAAGCCCCATGTAAAACTCGGGGCGTAACATTTCATACTCTTTAAAAAAGATGAATGCGAGTATAATGCCATACACAGGCTCCAGGTTCAGGCTTAGTGACGATGTGAAAGAACTGATATGTTTCAATGCGTTCAGCGCAAGCGATTGCGCCCATACGGTGCAGCACAGGCTCAGTACCACCAGCCACAGCCAGTCGTAGTTGGTAGGTATAAGGTCAACCGGTTCGGGGCTGAACATAACCTGCAAAGGTACCAGCAGGGTTATCAGCAACCAGCCCGAAGACATTTCGTAAAACACCATAGTACGGGCGGGGTACTTGTGGGCTATCTTTTTATTTAAGACGGTAAACCATGAGCTGAGCAAAGCCGCAATAACACCGAACAATACACCCAATGCGTACAGCTCCTGCACACGGTATATTAAATATACACCCGCCATAGCCAGCAGCCCCAGCAGCAGCTCAGCGGCTTTGTGCCTGGTTTTATTGATAAACTGGTCGAGCAGCGGGGTAAAGATACTGGCTGTAGAAAGGCATACCAGCGCGACAGACGCGTTTGAGAACTTGATAGACCCGTAAAAGGCCACCCAATGCACCGCTATCAGCAGGCCTATACTATACAGCCTGCGCTTGTCGTTTTTCTGTACGGGCACCCACTCTTTACGGTAATATAATATACCTGCCATAAACAATGCAGTCATAAGCATACGGTACCATACCAGTACGGGCGCACTCAGGTCTATAGCCCTGCCCAGTACGGCAGTAATACCCCACAGCAGCACAGCCAGGTGCATTTGTAACAACGCTTTTTTCATACGGGCAGAAAATGGCAGCAAACTTACTTTAAAAAACCTGCCACAGGCTGTAAATTATTTTTTCAGACTTTGCGGTCTATTCTTTTGCATAAATGCAATTAATCATAACTTTAGCCACTTAAATACAGTAGGGGACACAATAATTTTCCTTTTTTGGTACATGAACAATAGCTATACAGACCTCGTAAAGCAAACTTTCGACTTCCCGCAGGAAGGTTTTGAAGTAGTAGATAATTATCTGCAATTTAATGGTGTTGATGTGAAGGCATTAATAGACAAGTACGGTACGCCCTTTAAGCTTACCTACCTGCCAAAAATAGGCCAACAGATAAACACTGCAAAAAAGCTGTTCAGCGATGCCATAAAAAAGCATAAGTACGATGGTAATTATTATTACTGTTATTGTACCAAAAGCTCGCACTTCTCTTTTATGGTGGAAGAGACCCTGAAGCATAATGTGCACCTGGAAACATCCTTTGCGTATGATATAGATATTGTAAAGCAGCTTTACCGCCGCCGGAAGATAAACAAGGAAACGTACATCATCTGCAACGGGTATAAAACCAAAGCATATACCCGCAATATATCGCGACTTATCAACGAGGGTTTCAAAAATGTGTTACCTATACTGGACAACAAAGAAGAGTTTGACGATTACAAAAAAATGATACGCACCAAAGACCCGGTGAACATAGGTATCAGGCTGGCAACAGAAGAAGAGCCGACATTCGATTTCTATACGTCAAGGCTCGGTATCCAGAAAAAAGAGGTGCTGGAGTTTTATGTTGATAAGATAAAAGGCAATGATAAGTTTCGCCTGAAGATGCTGCACTTCTTTATGAACAAAGGCATTAAGGACGATATATACTACTGGAGTGAACTGAACAAAGCCATCAACCTGTATTGCCAGCTTAAGAAAATATGCCCTGAACTGGAGGGGTTGAACATAGGCGGTGGTTTCCCAATTAAACATTCCCTTGGTTTCGATTATGATTATAAGTATATGATCAACGAGATCATAGCTAATATAAAAAGTGTATGTAAGCGCAATAAGGTACCTGTACCGGATATATACACAGAGTTTGGCTCTTACACAGTAGGGGAGAGTGGTGCTGTGATATACAGTATACTGGGCGAAAAAATGCAGAACGACCGCGAGATATGGTATATGATAGACAGTTCTTTCATTACCACGCTGCCTGATACATGGGGTATAGGCGAGAAATTCCTGCTATTGCCTATAAATAAGTGGGACAATGAATACCAGGAAGTGCACCTGGGGGGGCTTACCTGTGATAGCCACGATTTCTACACATCAGAAGAGCATGTAAATGCCGTATTCCTGCCCAAGGGTGATAAGGAAAAAGGCATGGAACCACTGTATATCGGCTTTTTTCATACCGGTGCATACCAGGATCAGCTGGCAGGTTATGGTGGTATAAAACACTGTATGATTCCATCGCCCAAGCACGTAATAGTAGAGCAGGATAAGAACGGTAATATGGTAGATTGGCTGTATGCAAAGGAACAGACCGCCCAGAGCATGTTGAAGTTGTTGGGATATACCAAATAAACGTATCCGCTAAGGTATTCGTGCTTCAAGTGTAAGTTAAGTGGATTTCATTGCAGATCTCCGGGTAACCTGTTTTAACTGATTGCCCTCTACTTTCCAGTAGCCATATACTTTGCTGTCTGTATATTTCCTGATGGACACCCCGGCTTTTTCGGCTATGTACCAGCACAGTTCATAACCAAAATCGCGGTTTTCTGTGTTAAGATCGGCGTATGATATTTTGTCCATGTACTTGATGATGGTGCTCCGTACAACGGTTACCAAAGGGTTTTTTTGTGTATTGTATAGCCTTATCAGCTCTGTGCAGCAATCTTCTACAATGTTTACGAGTATATCCTTTTGTTCGTCGGTGGTATCACCTACCCCCGGCACAATACTATGAAAGGTGTGGTATTTATCTACCCACCTTATTTTTCGTAGTTTTTCTATTATAGCCTGGTTTTCTTTATTTACCTGTTTGTTCACTACGCGGCAGTTATTGTATAGAATAGCGGGTGTTGAGCAGGCCAAGGTTGTATAATATAATGATCAGGTACTCCCGCACCATAAATACTATGCGCCTTATAAATGAAAATTCACGTGGAAAGGGTGCTGTTACGATACGGGCATTGCCTACCACTCTCGAGAAGAATTTTTCAGCCCTCATTTTATGAAAGCTCGATGTGACAACTATGGCATACTCGTAATTCTTTTCTTTCATTATATCGCGTACCATACGAGCGTTTTCATAGGTGTTTCGTGCATTTGATTCCTTAAAGATATCACTTGGCAGTACGCCATGTTTTATACAGTAGGTGGCCATTACTTCAGATTCTACAAATTCGTTTTCTACAGCAGCTCCCGTCAGTATCATCGTTGTAGCTATGCCCTTTTTGTATAGTTCTATGGCCTTGTCAAGCCTTGCTTTTAGTATAGCACCCGGTTTGCCATTTTCATCTGCAGGGTATCCCAATACAACCAATATGCTCTTTTGCGCAATCATCTGTTCCCAAAAATAACCCATTTTATCCTTTCCATGTACGGTATGATAAATGTATTATATTGTGTATGTGGGTTGCCCTGTATATAGATTAGCCGTCTTTTTTTTCTCAAAATCATTTTTTGCCCTCATATTTGCACTTTATCGCGAAAGGGGGTAACTATTATGAGGAATAGTCATATGTTTACCTGTATAATTTTTATATTTAATACTGAATGATAAGAGATCTTATAGTTGAAATGTCGCCTGTTGTTATAATTATATTAATAGTGCTTTTATCTATTATTAAAGTATCACTCATTTCGGCTACTGTTAACAGAAATTATCTATCGCTCTTTTTTACATCATTCACTATCTACAACCGGGTAACTGTCCGCAATACTTTCCACGAAAAACTTAAAGAATACTACCGCCGCAGCAATAAGGTAAACACCATATTTTATGTTGCTATTGGCTTTGTCGTAGCCATCTATTTGCTAATGAGGGCAATATAATCAGCCTCTTACAGGTTTTTCCTGTAATAATTATGCACAGCTTGTAGTTATTTTATGTTATAACGCGCAAGTTTCGTTACATTTGCACAATTTTGTTTTTTTAGTATGTCTGCACGAAGTGAGTTTATACCCGCATATCTGTTATTGGAAGACGGGACATTTTTACAAGGAAAATCTTTTGGCGCTAAAGGCACCAGTGGTGGCGAAATTTGTTTCAATACCGGCATGACGGGTTACCAGGAGGTATTTACAGACCCCTCGTACTACGGCCAGGTATTGATAATGAATACGGTATATGTTGGCAACTACGGTGTAAAGCAACAGGATACAGAAAGTGATTCTGTGAAAATCCGCGCCCTTATCTGCAAGAACATATCGTCAAGATACAGCCGGATGATTGCAGACGACGGACTAGAGGAGTACCTGGTTGCCAATAATATAGTAGCCATTCACGATGTTGATACCCGCGCATTGGTACAGCATATACGTAGCAAAGGCGCTATGAACTGTATTATCAGTACAGAAATAGAAGAAATAGAAGCATTAAGCAAAAAACTGGCCGAAGTGCCATCTATGGATGGATTGGAACTTTCCTCAATAGTTTCAACAAAAGAACCTTACTATTTTGGTGATGAAAACTCGCCGATGAAAATAGCTGTGATGGACTACGGTGTGAAACGTCATATACTACAATGTATGACAGACCGCGGAGCGTATCTGAAAGTGTTTCCTGCAAAAACTGACTATAAAGATGTAGCCGTGTTTGGTGCAGATGGCATATTCATCTCTAATGGCCCCGGAGACCCTGCTACTATGGACTACGCCGTTGACCTGGTAAAAGAGGCACTGCAGGAAGATAAGCCATTGTTTGGTATATGCTTGGGGCACCAGATACTGGCCCGCGCAAATGATATACCTACATTTAAAATGCACCACGGCCACAGGGGGTTGAACCACCCTGTAAAAAACCTGCTGACGGGAAGGTCTGAAATAACTACCCAGAACCATGGTTTTGGAGTAGAGCCAAAAGCAGCCAATGCATCTGACAAAATAGAAGTGACCCACCTGAACCTGAATGATGGCTCAATAGAAGGATTGAGGGTAAAAGGTAAAAATGCGTTTTCTGTACAATATCACCCGGAAAGTACACCTGGGCCGCACGACTCACGTTACCTGTTCGACGATTTTATCAATATGATAAAGAAGAGCAAATAATACCTGCCGGACTGTTTCGTACATTTCTAAACACAAACACTTAAATGAAAAGCGAAAAGATACTGATATTAGGAGCCTGTGGACAGATAGGTGTAGAGCTGACACTGGCCCTGCGTAAAACCTATGGTGAGAGTAATGTATTGGCAACAGATATTCGCGATGAACATGAATTACTGGTAGGCACAGGTCCGTACCAGGTACTTGATGCCATGGATGGCGAGGCCATAACGGAAACGATAAAAAAGAACGGCATAACACAAGTATATCTGCTGGCGGCATTATTATCTGCTACAGGGGAAAAGGCACCGAAGCGTGCCTGGGATATAAACATGCAAAGCCTGTTACAGGTACTGGATATTTCTGTCGAACAAAAACTCAATAAGCTATACTGGCCTAGTTCTATAGCCATATTCGGCTCTACAACGCCTAAGGAAAATACACTGCAAAAAACTATTGTTGAGCCTGAAACAGTTTATGGCATCAGCAAATATGCAGGGGAGCTTTGGTGCCAGTATTATCATAAACGGTGGGGGCTGGATGTACGCAGCCTTCGTTATCCCGGCCTTATCAGTTGGAAGTCTGAACCAGGTGGAGGAACTACTGACTATGCTGTAGATATATTTTATGAAGCATTAAAGCATGGTAAATACAATTGCTTTCTGCAGGAAGATACATACCTGCCAATGATGTATATGGACGATGCTATACGAGGCACCATACAGCTAATGGAGGCACCTGCAGAGCAGGTAAAAAGCAGGATGGCTTATAATTTTTCTGCAATGAGCTTTTCACCTAAAGAACTGGCACAGGTAATAAAAGCCAAAATGCCGGAATTTGAAATAAGCTACGCTCCTGATTTCAGGCAGCAGATAGCTAATGGCTGGCCACAAAGTATAGATGATACAGACGCCCGCGAACATTGGGGCTGGAAACATGCGTACGATGTAGAACGTATGGCAACAGATATGCTGCACAACTTGAAAAGCAAACTGCAGTTAGTATAAAAACATTGTAGGATTTTTTTTACTTGTTAAGCCATGGTTAATTACCATGGCTTTTTTGTTAAGAGATTAAGTAATACAGCATATTTGTATTCCAAACTTTATGAAGATGAAGTCTGAAAGACAAAAAAAGATAGAAAAACACGCCAACATACGTAAAACCGAAAAGCGCCGTAAGCGTCTTGCATTATTGATATCTGCCGCTGTAGTTGCTATACCCATGTGTATTAAATACTATTTCAATTAACGGGTTGTACACTATATTTGTTTACCATGGGTAAGCAGAAATTAGTGGTATTAAGCGGGGCGGGCATCAGCGCCGAAAGCGGCCTGAAAACTTTCAGGGACAGTGATGGATTGTGGGAGGGTTACAACATAGAAGATGTGGCTACCCCACAGGCGTGGCAAAAGGACCCGGGGCTGGTACTGGAGTTTTACAACATGCGTAGAAGCAATGTTAAGGCTGCTATCCCTAATGCGGCACACCAGGCTCTTGCACGGCTTGAAGAGTACTATGACGTACGTATTGTTACCCAAAACATAGACGATTTGCACGAGCGTGCGGGTTCTACTAATGTACTGCACCTGCATGGTGAAATATATAAAATGCGGAGTGAGTACAATGAGGAACTGGTATATCCTATATACGATGATATAAAACCGGGTGACATTGCGGAAGATGGCGGACAGTTAAGGCCGCATATAGTATGGTTTGGAGAGCCTGTACCAATGATAGAGGAGGCCATACCCATCATGCAGCAGGCTGATGTGTTTCTACTAATAGGCACGTCGCTTGTTGTCTATCCCGCAGCAGGGCTTGTTGACTATGTACGCGACGATGTGAAGAAATATGTGCTGGACAAATCTATCCCATCTGTAAGCAGGTTTAGGAATGTGATACCCATAGAGAAACCAGCTACAGCGGGCATAACAGAATTATTATCCTGCTTGTTGCCGTAAAAATGACTATTTCAGGCTGAAGAGGCTATCTACAAACTCAGCCTTGTTGAATAATTGCAGGTCTTCCATCCGTTCGCCTACACCTATGTATTTTACAGGTATTTTAAACTGGTTGGCAATGGCCAGTACAACACCGCCTTTAGCCGTACCGTCCAGCTTTGTAATAGCTATTGCGGTAACATCTGTAGCTGCTGTAAATTGTTTAGCTTGTTCCAGTGCATTTTGCCCTGTACTGCCATCCAGCACCAACAATACTTCGTGCGGTGCATCCGGTATTTTCTTGCTTATTACACGCCTTATTTTACTTAACTCTTCCATCAGTCCTGCCTTGTTGTGCAGGCGGCCTGCCGTGTCTATAATCGCAACATCTGCATTGCGAGCTATCGCGCTTTCTACCGTGTCATAAGCTACAGAACTGGGGTCGCTGCCCATATCTTTTTTTACAATTGGTACGCCTGTGCGTTCACTCCAGATAGTAAGCTGGTCAACAGCTGCTGCTCTGAAAGTATCGCCGGCACCGAGTAATACAGATTTATTGTTTTTCTTAAAGTTATATGCCAGTTTGCCTATGGTCGTTGTTTTACCTACCCCGTTTACCCCTACTACTAATATAACATACGGTTTCTTGCCTGCCCTTAATTCAAATCCCTCATGATCTTGTGCGGGAGAGTGGGCCAGTATGGCCATCATCTCTTCCTGTAGTATATCATTCAGTTCTTTAGTACCAACGTATTTGTCTTTCTTAACCCTTTCTTCTATATGCTCTATGATTTTTACAGTTGTGTCCAGTCCTACGTCTGCCATCATCAGGGCTTCTTCCAGGCTATCCAGCACCTCTTCGTCAACGGTATCTTTCCCGGCAATAGCCTTAGTGATTTTAGAAAAGAAACTGGTTTTTGTTTTTTCCAGTCCCTGGTCTAAGGCCTCTTTTTGCTCCTGCTGTTCTTTATTGCGCTTAAATAGTTTATCAAAAATACCCATTGGTAAAACGGTTTCTTCTAAGGGGTAAACAATGGGCGAAATTACATTTTAGTCCGTTATTATTCTTGTTAAATCAAAAAGGGCTGAACTTTTTTAAAGCCCAACCCTTTTAATATATAAGCCTGTTTCTTATTTGTTCAATTTTGCTTTCAGGTTGTTATCCAGCGCATCCAGGAATTGTTCTGTATATACATAGTGTTCCCCGGCATTTACCTTATTACCATGTACACATACAGCCAGGTCTTTGGTCATGATACCGCTCTCTACAGTTTCAATACATACAGCCTCCAGCGCTTCACTGAAATTGATCAGTTCCTGGTTATTGTCCAACTTGCCCCTGAATGCAAGGCCCCTTGTCCATGCAAAGATAGACGCAATGGGATTGGTAGATGTAGGTTTTCCGGCCTGGTGGTCGCGGTAATGGCGGGTAACGGTGCCATGCGCAGCCTCTGCCTCCATCACACCACCGTCAGGTGTCACAAGGGTAGAGGTCATCAAGCCCAGGGAGCCAAAGCCCTGTGCTACAGTATCACTCTGTACATCACCATCATAGTTTTTACATGCCCATACAAAGTTGCCATTCCACTTCAGTGCGCTGGCTACCATGTCATCTATCAGGCGGTGCTCGTATGTCAGGTTATTCTTATCGTATTCTGCCTTAAATTCATTTTGATATATATCTTCAAAAATGTCTTTAAAGCGGCCATCGTATTGTTTCAGGATGGTGTTTTTTGTTGAAAGGTACAATGGCCATTTCTTTTGCAATGCCAGGTTGAAACAAGAGCGGGCAAAGCCCTTGATAGACTCATCTGTATTGTACATGGCCATAGCTACGCCATCGCCTTTGAAGTTGTACACTTCATGTTCAATAGTCTCTCCATTATCACCTTCAAATTTGATTGTCAGTTTACCGGTGCCTTTCACAACGAAGTCTGTAGCACGGTACTGGTCGCCGAATGCGTGACGGCCTATGCATATAGGCGCTGTCCAGTTAGGTACCAATCTTGGAATGTTATTTATAACAATCGGCTCGCGGAATACAGTGCCATCCAGTATGTTCCTGATTGTGCCATTAGGGCTCTTCCACATTTTCTTCAAGCCAAATTCTTTTACACGGGCTTCGTCCGGGGTAATGGTAGCGCATTTTATACCCACACCATATTGTTGTATGGCATGTGCAGCATCTATAGTTACCTGGTCGTCTGTAGCATCCCTGTGTTCTATGCCCAGGTCGTAGTATTTTATATCAACTTCTACATAGGGAAGTATTAGTTTGTCTTTGATGAATTTCCATATAATACGGGTCATTTCATCACCATCTAGCTCTACTACCGGGTTGGCTACTTTTATTTTGCTCATATTAGTTATGTTTATAACGCTGTTTCAGTCGGCTAAATTAAGAAAAGCTACGACTATATATAGCTGAAGATAAAAATAGCCGGGCATTTGCCCGGCTATCTTAAATATTACATAGGGGTATTGTTATTTACCTACAACGAACCTGGTATTATACTGGTTGTTCTTAGTCTTAACCTGCGCATTGTACAAGCCGTTTGTAAGGTTATCCACTTTCACAGGCAGGTTCAAAATAGCATTATCTGCATGATAATTATATGTTGCAACTACCTGGCCGACAGCATTTGTAATAGTGATTGTCACATCTTTAGCATCTACAGGCAGCTTGCCTGATATACTAAATTGCCCATTATTAGGATTTGGGGTAACATTAAATGCTTGCATCGCTGTTTCGTTGTCATTTATACCTGTAAGAAATACATTGCTGGTTACCATCACTGCACCCGGGTGAACGCAAGGTGCGTCACTTACCATTTTTACAATGATTTTGTCATAAGGCTTCGCGTCTGTAATAGTGTAAGTATCTCCGTTTACACCTCCTGCCATTTTATTGTTCCTATACCATATGTATGTTGGCGATACACCGCCATTCGTAGGTATAGCTGTATAGGTATAAGTGTTTCCTCCTTCGTAGGTAACGTTCATATCAACATACGGAGTAAGCAAAGGACTTACATTGAACTCTACCGGGTTGCTCAATTTTGCAGGTACGCATATAGCGCTACTCATAAAACGGCATTCAACAATATCACCGTTTGTAAGATTTGCTGTTTTAAACGTTCCTCCTGTTTCACCCGGTACATCCAGGCCGTTTATCATCCATTGATATTTTGGCGTAGTACCACCGTTTGACCAGGTAGAATATAAAGTAACTTCTGTTTCCTGACATACTATATTTCCTGGGTTTGGCGCTATTACAATACTTGCACTGCTTGATGCTACCATGTCAAGTGTAGCGGGTAAACTGTTTACAGAACAGCCCTCTGTTTTATTAATAGCTACAGCACGGTACTGGAAGCCATCCATACCCATGGCAAGGTTTTTTACGACCAGGCTATCTGTTGTTGTGCCACTATGGTTTAAATCATCGCCCAGTAGTACCCAGCCTGAACCGTAATTTGCCTGCCAGTTGAAAGAGTCCGTTTTGATACCGGCAGCAATAAATAATACATTCCCATTTTCGCATGCTTTGCTATCAGATGGTGGAGTTGTAAATTTTGCTGAGCAGCTAGGCACTACTTCAAATACGTAGTCTTCGCATTCACCGTAGCTTTGGCTGCCGCATTCGCTAAAGCCCGTAGTGGAATAAGAAGAACGTACACGCATACGCGTAAGCCCCGGGGTAGCGTTTGCAGGTATAGTAAAACTACTGCTTACAGAGCCATTGCCTGCTATAGTACTGGTTGGATTATATACAGCTTCTCCGGCATCAGAAAAATCTCCGTCTGCATTATAATCTACCCATATCCTAACACCTTGTGCATATGTCTGGCCGATTTTAACGGTAAAATTTACTGCTGTGCCTTGTACCCCTGCATGTTTCATGGTGCTGTAGTAAATATAACTGGTAGATGTATTACCACAACCGGAAGATGTATTAGTGATGTTAGTTACTCCACCTGTAGTCTTAAAGTCCTGGATGTACATGTCAAAGCTGCTGCATTGGCTACTGCTGTAGCTGGTATTACAGTATTGCGCTTTAGACAATGCCGGGAGTAGAATGATTAATAATAGAATAACACAATGTTTGCCTGCAAGTAGTTGTTGTTTCATAATATACCTATTTTATAACAGTAAGTTAAAGTTTCGGAATTGAAGAAAAGAATCATGTGTCCTGTTTTAATCAGAAATTAATGGAATGCCATATGTTTTAACTTGTCATCAGTGCATAAAAAAATAGCCGGTATTACCGGCTATTTTTTTATGCACAAAAGAAATGTATGGTTATTGCGAAATGGTAAACCTGATATTTATCTGTTCATCACCAATACTAATATTTGCATTATAAAGCCCACCGGGCAGATGTTGCACATTTACAGGGATATTAATTAAGCTTTTATCTGTTTGATAGTTGTAGTGTGCAACAGCCTGCCCCATAATATTCGTTATTGTCACAACAATATCTCTATCGGTTGTAGTATTAATTGCACCTGAAATATTGAATAAACCATTGTTGGGGTTGGGGTGCAATAGCAGGTTATATAGAGCTGTATTAGCTGAATTGATTCCCGTAACTACAATGTCACTGCTTACCACTGTTGAGGCGGAATCAACACAAGGCGCACTACTTACCATTTTTACCACCACCTTGTCATAGCTTTTCAGGTCTGTAAACGTATATGAATCAGTTTTCGCGCCGCTTATTAATGAATTGTTTCTATACCATATATACTTCGGGTCTGGCCCTCCGTTTGTAGGTATAGCTGTATATGTATACGTGCTACCGCCATCATGTGTTATTGCCAAACCTACTTTGGGTACAAGCTTCGGGTTTACCGTAAAAGGTATCGGATTGCTCAGTTTTGCAGGTACGCATATAGCGCTACTCATAAAACGGCATTCAATAATATCTCCATTTGCCAGGTCTTTTGTTTTGAGTGTACCATTAACTTCGCCGGGTACATCCTGGCCATTTATCACCCATTGATACTTGGGTGTAGTGCCGCCGTTGCTCCATGTAGCATACATAGTCACTTCTGTTTTTTCACATATTTCGCTTCCGGGGTTTGGTGCAATTACGATGCTGGCCTCGCTGGCAGGTGTCATTTCCAATATTGCAGGTTTGCTGTTTACCGTACAATTGCCGGCTTTATTAACGGCAACAGCACGGTATTGAAAGCCATACATACTCATGGCTAAATTTTTAACTGTCATGCTGTCCGTTGTAGTTCCGCTATGGTTCAGGTCATCGCCCAGGGTTATCCATCCACTACCATAATTTGCCTGCCAGAAAAAAGAATCTGTTGAACTGGCAGCCGCAGTAAATAAAGCACTGGTCTTATCACATGCCTTAACATTAGATGGGTCTGTTATGAATTTAGCTGAACAACTGGGTACTATCTCAAAAACATAATCTTCACATTCGCCATAGCTTTGAGCTCCACATTCAGTAAATGAGGTTGTGCTATAAGATGATCTCACACGCATACGTGTTAATCCGGGAGGAGCATTTGCAGGTATGGTGAAACTACCCGTTGCAGTACCACCCTGCGGCGTTACTGAAGAAGGCGAAAATACATTTTCACCCGCGTCTGTAAAATCTCCATCTGCGTTAAAATCTACCCATACTTTTACTCCTTGTTGATATGAAGAGCCTATTTTTATACTAAGATTTACGGTTGTCCCTTGTATACCTGCATGTTTCAGATTGCTATAGTATATATAGCTGGTAGATGAGTTACCACATGCACTGGAAAGATTGCTAATGTTTGTAACGCCCCCGGTTGTAATAAAATCCTGGATATACATATTATAGCTATTGCACTGTGCAGAACCATAAGAGGTGGTGCAATATTGTGCCGCTAATTGTATAGGGCACAATAATATTAACGCCATGATTAAGCGATTTTGTAAATATTTTACCATACTCAAATTTTTAACTGATTAATAATATTAGCTCTAGATTAATTACAGATTAATAGATTAAATCTATGTTAAAAATATCGATATTCCAAAATGTTAAACTTCTTTATTGAAATATTTACAAATCTTATTTAGAAATATTAAATATGAATGTAGAGATATCGTCTGACTTAATATAGTTTGCCCTATATTGGCCGACTGGTATCCATTTACCATTCCCATCAATTAATTGTGGTAGCGCATTCCAACTAACTTTTTTATCTTTTCCCACTATAAATATTCTGCCTGCGTTACCCATGTTTACCAACATATCTCCATTATACAACCCAACAACACTGCCACCGGATGTACAATATGCTTCAGCATTTGAATCAATATCACAGGAAAAATCCCATATTTTCTTTATCCCGGTTTTAGAATTGTTTTCTTCTAATATAATTGCATGAGAGACTGGATTACTGTCTGCATTGTCATTTATCAACTGATGGTTAGTATTGTTATCAAACAGGTATATTTTCCCCTTTGCTGTTTTAATGATACAGTGTTGACCATAAAACATGCGCGTATTACTTTTCAACGTGTCGTTTAGCCAGATTGTACCATAACGTTTTAATATTTTACCCGTTGGATATTCTATTTTTATTACCTCATTCAGGTTTCTAAAACCCAGGTAAATAATATGCTCATTCTCATCGAAAAAAAATGAATTCATATGCATGTCTTCTGCCAGGCTATTTGCGCTTAATCCTTTAGTATTTATGAATTCTGAATCTGAAAAATGGTCAGTTGCTTTCCAATACCATACTACTTTACCATTAGAATCATATTCTATCAGATTGTCTGTTTTTATCTCCTTGTAATAATCTTCTCCCTTTTTAATGAACATCCCTCCTATTATATACTGTTCGTCTATTTTATAATGAGCAGGTATTCTCAGGTCCTTTTTCTGGGATGCAGCTACCATATAGTTCCCGGATTTTAATTTAGTGAATTCATGGTGGTAATTCTCGCTTTTTTCACCACTTACTTCTCCGTTATTCGGTGCTTCCCATATCTTTTTGCCATTATAATCAAATTCAATTGCAGCGTTAGAGCCTGTTGCTGTAAAAGTGCCATGCCTGGTAGGTTTAATATCACGCAGTTGTAAATTTTTATCAGTAGTAAGTTTCGTGCTGGGCATATACCATACTGGCTGCCCCTGCAAATCATATATTACCGCTGTATGATCCATCAGGATATATATATCCTTCCTGTTTTTTTTGCTGTTTAATATTTTCAGGCGGTATAATTGTGTGTCAATAGTAGGATAATATCCCGTGCGGAAGTGTATGTATGGACTGGTGGTTATTATCCTGTTTTTTTTGTCGAGATACTTAACACGCCACATATATTCCCTGTTAAAAGACGGAAGGAGTATAATCGTTCTATTGCTGTTTTCGATCTTTGACAAAATGACGGCAGGAACAGATTTTTTTTGTACAGAGGGGACTGAGACTTCAAAATGGTATTTTACAGCATTTGCTACTGGTCTTGCTAAGAATCCGGTCAGCCTAAAGTTAAGAGTATCCCCATCGCCTGGAAATTCCTGTGCATATATACTGCCTGCTATAAATAAACACCATGTGAAAAATATTAATCTTGACATACATTTTTAGATTAAATAAATTATATTATACCTGATGTTATATTGTTTGGTGTCCGTTACCTGCAATGCTGTAATTGTCATCTGTTTATAAAAATGACGGCTACCTGTAGGTAGCCGTCATTTTTATAAAACAAATTATTTATCTATAGTTTCGTAAACTTCAACGATTTTACAATGACGTTGTCTTTATCCATTACTTGTACAAAATAAATATCAGAAGATAGTTTGCTGATGTTTACAGTTGTAGGTTTGCCATCAACAGACATATTACCTACGCTTATTGTTTTGCCTGTTTTGTCTGTAACGGTATATGTACCAAGATATGAGGCTACAAAGCTTTCTGTACTTATTACCACTTCATTTCCTTTAGCCGGATTGGGATAAAGGCTGATGCTGCTTTCTGTAATAATATCCTTTACAGATGCAGGCGGCTCAACGGACAGGACAGCAAAGTTGCTGGTATCGGGGGTAGATTTGCAACTACCTGAACCGCTAACCAGGCACCTGAACTGGAAGTTGTTTTGTGCGAATGATATGCCTTTAAGAAATAGCAAATTAGTTTTTACACCTGTATAAATGCTGCTGTTATTTATGTTTACAAAATTGCCGTTAACACCTACCTGCCATTGATATTGAACGCCAATACCAGATGCTTCAACCTTAAATGTGGTGTAAGAGTAGGGTTTTACTAGTGTATCGCGCGGGTGTGTTATTACTGCTGGTACAGGATTAACAGCCATGTGCATATCTTTGGTAGTAACTGTACCGCAAAGACCGTTGAAGGTACACCTGATTAATGCACCATTCAGCGTATCGGGTATACTTGTCACAATAAGTGAGTCATCGGTTTGTACAAATTGCGGACCTGTAATCGGTACGTATCCATTCCCTGTATTAATTTCCCATTGGCTTTGTGTAATAGCATCGCTGGCTTTATAAGACAGTATTGTAGAAAGACCGATGCACGAAGTGTCATTAGTTGTCTGTGATAACAATTTTACATCAGGTCGAATGTTTAATGTTATAGTATCGGATTCTTTTTTGCCGGCTACACCACAAGTTGGGGTAACCATGCAACGGTACTTTGTGCCCGCCATATTTGCTGGTACATTGTGAAGCCTTAAGGTTTTTTCTGTAACATCACTGTATATACCACCATTAGTCACGTCCACGAAACTACCGCCAACCATTACCTGCCATTGGTATTTATCACCATTAGAAGCATTAACAGTTATTGAGCCTTCGCCGTTACCACAGGCATATGTATATGGGTCTATTGGCTTAGAAAATGTAGTACTACATGCAGGTATTATTATAAAAGGATAGTCTTCAACCTCTCCATAGTACTGGGAGCCGCATGGTGGTGGCGCACTGTACCATGTAGGAATACACCTTACACGCATGCGGGAAGTACCAGGGGTTGCAGTAACAGGTATTGTAAATGAACCATTATAAGATCCTCCTGAATTAATCTGACCTTTGTAAACCTCTTCACCCGCGTCAGTAAAATCATTGTCACAGTTAAAATCCACCCAGACAACAAGGTGTTGTGTATAATAGGGACAATTCGCTAATGTAAAGCCCACATTTGTGCCCTGGACACTTGCATGAGATTTAGAAGAGTAGAATGTATATCCAGATCCACTGCTACAGCCTGTATTTGTATTAGTAATGTTTGAACTGCCGCCTGTAGTTGAAACAGACTTTATATGCATGTGTCCTCCCCAATACCCACATGGATAATTAAAAGTTGGTGTACAATACTGTGCGTCAACAGATATAGCTCCAATAAGGCCTATTGTTGATGCTAATATGATTTTTTGTAATTTTTTTGTCATAAAAAATTGTAATTTAAATCGTTTTTAACCTTGTCGTAACATTAATTTCCTTATAAAGCTAATATTTTTCTAATGAATAATAACTATTGAGAAAAAATAAATTTTTCAATATCTGTTTTATTAATAAAGTTAACGCGATATTGGCCTAGGTTATACCAGTTCCTGTTGGCATCTGCTGATTGGGGTAAAGCGTTCAAAATGATTTTTTTGTCTTCCCCAACAATAAAAACTCTTCCTGCAGAGCCCATGTTTACAAGCATGGCCCCATCTGCTAACACGGCTACACTACCACCGGCACCACCATGTTTTTTTGCATTAGTATCTATATCGCAGGAAAAGTCAAAAATCTTTTTCATACCTGTTTTTGTAGCCGTTTCTTCCAGTATACATACATGTGATGGGGTGTTTTCCCTGGCTTTTTCATCCATCATTAACTTCCTGTTAGTATTGTTGTTAAATAGATATATTCTGCCATTTGGTGTTTTATATATACAATGTTGACCATAAAACAAGCGTTGATCACTTTTTGTGCTGTCATTCAGCCATATGGCCCCATAGCGTTTCAATATTTTACCGGACGGGTACTCTATTTTTACTATCTCGTCCATATTCCTGAAACTCAGATATACAACTTTGTTCTCTTCGTCGAAGAAGAATGAGTTCAGGTGCATATCTACATCCAGGCTGTTTGCACCATAGTCTCTCGTTCTTATAAAGTCAGCTTCTGTAAAATGTTCTGTAGCCTTCCAATACCAAACTACTTCGCCGCTTGAGTTATATTCTATCAGGTTGTCTGTAGGAACTTCTCTGTAATAATTGTCGCCACGTTTTGTGAACAAGCCACTCTCAATAAATTCCTGCTTTATTTTATAGGCAGACGGTATTTTCATGTCTTTTTTTTGAGCTGCTGCAACCATATAGTTCCCGCTCTTCAATTTTGTAAACTCATGATGATATGCTTCGCTTGTATCGCCACTTACTTTGCCATCATTAGGAGCTTCCCATAGTTTTTTGCCATTATAGTTAAACTCATATGCACCAAAATGGCTCGTAGCGGTAAATGTGCCATCATGTGTAGGCTTTACATCGCGCATCTGCATGTTCTTGTCAGGTACAAGATTAATACCTGGTAAATACCATACCGGCTCTCCTTTTAAATTATATATTACAGTTGTGTAATCCATTACCAGGTATATATCATCACGGGTAGCACTGTCAAATATTAGCATCCTGTATAAGTTGGTATCTATTGTAGTATAATAGCCGGTGCGGAAACGTATAAATGGTGTAGTTTTAATTACTTTGCTTTTCTTATTCAGGTACTTAACCCGCCACATGTATTCCTTGTCGAAAGATGGCAGTAGGATAACAGCGCGGCTCGTATCAGATTTTTTTGATAGTATTACAGCCGGCAAAGATTGTTTTTGCGGAAGCGCAGGGTCTGCAATTTCAAAAAGATAATGTTTGGCATTGGCCATTGGTTGTGTACAAAAACCCGCCAGTCGATAATTAAGTGTGTCATTCTCCTTTGGGAATTCTTGTGCTATTGTTTGGTTCGCAAAGAGGATGCAAAATGTTATTAATATAAATCTACACATGAATGTGACTGTTGACTTGAATATGTTGATTAATATAGTAGTTGAGAATAACCACATTATTTAAAGATGAATTTTTCAAGTTCATTTCTTGTAATGTAATTTACCCTGTATGGCCCTACCGGCAACCATTTTTCCCCATCAAAAAATTGTGCTACGGCATTCCATATGATTTTCTTACCATGGCTAACTATAAATGTCCTGCTTGCAGATCCCGTACCGGTTAGAATACATCCGTCAGGTAATAATGCTACACTCCCTCCACCTGTGCCATACCATTCTGCATTTGTATCTATGTCACAAGGGAAATCCCACGTCTGCTTCAGTATTGAACTATTCGTTTGTTCCTGTAATACAGAAACATGCGAGATCTTATGTGGAGATGGATCAACTCTTATATGGTTCGATGCATTGTTGTTAAATAAATATAATTGTCCATCCGGACCTTTAATGATATTGTGTTGTCCATAAAATAGTTTTCCGTTATTGCCGTCTTCTGAAAGATGCCCATATCTATGCAGTATCTTGCCTGAAGGGTATTCAATTTTTATAATCTCACTACTATTTCTATAGCTTATGTATATTACATTGTTGTTTGTATCAAAGTAAAATGCATTCATGTGCATCTCTATATTTACGCCTTTTGTACTCCTCCTGAAAAAATCACCTATATCAAGGTGGTCAATAGACTTCCATGACCATACAACGTTTTTGTACTTGTCATATTCAATCAGATTGTCAGATTTTGTTTGCCTGTATATGCCATCATTCCGTTGTTCAATTCTGCCGGGTTGTAACATGCCCGGTTTTAGTTTGTAATCAGCAGGTGCCTTTTCCATTGTAGATTGGAAGCCCGCGACCATGTAGTGTCCATTACTGAGTTTGGTAAATTCATGGTGGTAAGATTCTTTCGCATTGCCACTTACTTTCCCGTCATTTGGCGCTTGCCATACTATCCTGCCGTTGTAGTCCAGTTCAAAAGCTTCAAGATCGCTCACGGCAGTAAATGTGCCATCTGCGGTAGGTTTCAGACAACGCAGTTGCATATCTTTCTTTTTAAATAATGGTACATCAGGTAAATACCATATAGGGTTTCCATTCATGTCATATATCACAGATATATTATCAACAATAATAAAAACGTCTTCGTGATGTGTTGCACTATCTATTATTCTCAGCCTGTACTTGCTACTGTCTATTGTTACATATTTCCCGGTGCGAAAATGATGGGATTGTGTTGTCTTAATATTCTTGCCTTTTTTATCAATATATGTCACACGCCAGGCATATTGTTGGTCAAAAGACGGCAGCATAATTATAGTGCGGTTGCTGTCAGACTGATGTGTAATAGAATCTTTAAATACTGCTCCATCATCCCCGGTTATATAAGGCCTCACCTCAAATATATATCGTACTGCCCTGGTTTCTGACGGTACTGAAAACCCTGCCAACCTGTAATTGATTACATCACCTTCCCCCGGTATTGTTTGGGCAGATGATGTTTTGGCTATCAGCCAAAACAATAGCAATGGTAAAATTCTAAACATGAACCGGTTGTTAAAAAACACAACTAAATTTATCGTTTTTTTACTAACCTAGTGTGCATTGGTTCATATATTAAAGTATATAAAACGAAAATCCCCTTACATAATGTCAGGGGATTTTCAATGCACGAGTAATGTCTATATTTTCGTAAAACGGACAGATGAGTTGATTTGATTTTTGTTATCTGTCACTTGTATAATATATACGCCTGTCGGCAGTGTTGTAATATCTATACTCGTATTGTTTTTCGGGTTTATATTACCAGTAGAAATGCTCCTGCCAAGCTTATCTGTTATTTTATATATAGCATCTCCTCTTGTATTATCTACCTTCAATAATATTTCAGAACCGCTTGCCGGGTTAGGATATACTGTAATATCAGATCCCGCATTTATATGGCCTACTGATGTTGTTGGAGGTACGATTAATAAAGCTGCATCGCTGGTGTCGGGTTCTATAATACAGTTACCCGTACCATATATTATGCACCTGAACTGGAATTGGTCCTGAACGCGTGATACACCTTTTACTACCAGCATGCTTGTTCTCGTTCCGCTATATATACCTCCATCATTCAGGTTTACAAAATTGCCGCCGGGCACTGCCCCCTGCCACTGGTAACGTATATTGCTGCCTGTTGTTGAAACTTTAAAAACTGCAATAGCTCCAGCTGTTGCTTGTATTACAGTGTCTTTTGGAGGAATACTGATTTTAGGCAACGGGCTTACTACAATGTTCATTTCGGCAGATGTATCATCTCCGCACTGCCCGATAGTGATGCAACGGATAATAGCACCATTCAATGTGTCTGACGTTGATGTAATGTTCAGGGTGTCATTATTCAGTACAAAAGGGTTGCCGGTTATATCAACAAAAGACGATGAACTGTTATGATATATTTGCCATTTGTACGTATTTACAATACCATCTGCCTTTACATAAAAATCAGCAGGCAGGTTAGTGCACGTACTGTCGTACAAACTTTGTTGGGTTATATTGGTCTCGTCTATTACAGTCAAGGATACTTCTTCCCGGTCACTGAAGCACATGCCACCTTTTTCATAAACTACAGTACCGGAAAAATTCCGCACGGAGAAGAGTGAAGTGGAGAATAACCCACCGGACCCTTTACCCTCGAATATCTCCAGGTCATTATTAGATACATAAGTAGCGCCCAGTGTAGTACCGTTTGTATAGCCTAATGATATACCGTCAACTATAACATAGAAGGCATAGGTCTGACCGGAGGTAAGTTGTTGGGATAATGTTACCGGGATACGTGTAAGTACATTTGAAGTAAGGTTCATATTAGATGCCGTACCCAGTAGGGTCCAGTCACCGCTGGTAGTCTCTGAACCTACAAAGGTGCCTGTCTTAAAATATATACTCACATCGGCAGACGATGTGCTGCTTCGTGGTACAAAGTTAATGGCCGTTACGGTCAGGTCTGTCTTAGGCTTGCAATCGAAATAAGCACCGGCCTGCCCGTTGTTAGGTGCATTGGTATCTAGACTATCCTCAATTGGTGCGCTTCCACCCGTCGCTTCTGCATAATATGTGCCCGAGGTAGTAACGACAGGTATAGTATATGTATTACCGGTTGCAACAGGTGTACCGCCGGTGGCCTGTGTGTACCAGTTTATAGTG
Organism: uncultured Flavipsychrobacter sp.; assembly: GCA_964464965.1. GTDB lineage: Bacteria > Bacteroidota > Bacteroidia > Chitinophagales > Chitinophagaceae > UBA5543. The sequence goes on from CAYXHM010000007.1 coordinate 196,608, forward strand.
TTGCCGGTAGCGCCGGTAGCTGCCAGGGTGGCGCTACTGCCGGCACATACACTGGCGGGAGTAGTGCTTGTTACTTCACATTGAGCAATGGCATTGTTGCATAATACGAGGGTGGAAAAGACGATGGGGTAGAATTTTTTTAGTTTCATAAGATTAACTTTTGGTACTATAAAGTTAAGCTTATACTGCCGCTGTACCTTTAATACAGGGCATCAGGGCATTAATATTTAATTAAAATAATATAAATATTGTCTTAATAGTGTTTTAATGCGGGCATGAATTGTATTATGAAATAACCCAGTCAATTACCTCGTTGGCATATTCCTGGCGGAATGGGGTAGAGATTTTTATATAGTTGTCTGTATAGCCATCCATCATGCCATTTTTCTGCGCATGTTCAAATAGTACAGGGCGGGTTTGGCCAATGTGCTGCTGGGTAAAATATTGCAGTTTCTGGTAAGAAAGATTGCGCAGTATTTTATTGCGTTCCTGCCTGATATGTATGGGCACAACGGGTTTCATATCTGCAGCCGGCGTGTTGGCACGTTCAGAATAAGTGAATACATGCAAGTAGGATATATCCAGCTCATGCAGGAACTGGTGTGTCTCCTTGAAGTCTTCATCTGTTTCGCCGGGGAAACCTACTATTACATCTACACCTATACAGCAGTGCGGCATCAGCTCTTTTATCAACGCTACGCGTTCTGCATACAGTTCTTTCTGGTAACGCCTGCGCATTTGGCCCAGTATCTTTTTGCTGCCGCTTTGTAAGGGTATATGAAAGTGCGGCATAAACTTCTCTGATGCGGCTACGAAGGCTATTATCTCATTGGTAAGCAGGTTAGGTTCTATAGACGATATGCGGTAGCGGTCTATACCTTCTACCTTGTCCAGTTCCTGTATCAGTTCGTAAAAAGACTCTTCACGTTTCTTACCGCCGTTGGTTCCCTTGCCAAAATCGCCCAGGTTGATGCCTGTTAAAACTATTTCGCGAGTACCACCTTTGGCCAGTTCATTTACATTATCCAGTACCCCTGCAATACTATCGCTGCGGCTATGGCCACGGGCAAGGGGTATCGTACAAAAGCTGCAGTTATAATCACAACCATCCTGCACCTTCAGGAAAACACGTGTCCTGTCGTTTACAGAATAGGAGCTGTGAAAACCTTCTACCTCATCTATCTCGCAGGAATATACCTGTGCTTTGGTCTGGCTCTTGGTAAGGTTGTGCAGGTGTTGTGGCAGGTTAAACTTTTCAGCTGCACCCAGTACCAGGTCCACACCTTCTATTTCTGCTATTTCCTGTGGTTTCAGTTGTGCATAGCAGCCCGTTATTACCACCATAGCCTCCGGCGCACGGCGCTGTATGCGGCGTACCAGTTGGCGGCATTCTTTGTCTGCATTGTCGGTAACAGAGCATGTGTTGATAACATAGACATCTGCCTCGTCCTCAAATGCTTTTTTCTCAAAGCCTTCCTGTTCCATCATTCGCCCAAGGGTAGATGTTTCAGAAAAGTTGAGCTTGCAGCCCAGCGTATGAAATGCTATGGATTTTGTGTTCGTCACGGGGCGCAAATTTACAGATAATAATCAGCATAAATGTCAATACATGGTGTTCTTTTGCTATCTTTGCGCATTCTAAATAAAATATAGTATGAAAAAATTGATACTTTCTGCAGCGTTTTTACCCCTTTTGGTGTTCACTTCGTGCGATGCCTTGAAAGATAAAGTAGCGGTGAAATTTGATGTCCCCTATTCATCTGAAGTGGCAGTAAAAGGCCTGCCAGGCAATCCTACCATACCTTCTACAGGTATGAAGCTGACACTGTTCACCACGGCAGAAGCAACAAAGTCTGATGAATACATCAAACAAAACAACACAAGTTCTGAACTATTGCAGGAGGCTAAACTGAGCGAACTGAAACTGGAAATGAAAGCTCCTGAAAATCAGAATTTCGATCTGGTGGATTCTATATGGGTTTATTTGTCTGCTACCGGTATGACTGAAATAAAGGCGGCTTACAAATATGACATTCCAAAAAACACCAAATCAATAGAAATGAACCTGGAAGATATCAATGTAAAAGACTACTTCCTGAAAGATTCTATATTCCTGCGTGTTGAGGGACATTTCTACAAATCTCTGGATACAAATACGATAATGAACATCTCAGGTAAGTTATCTGCAGTAGCTAATCCATTGGAAAAATAATGCAGGCCTGACGTAATGACGGTTTATTACGTTTTGTCCTGAAATAAATACAGTTGATAATCAACGGGTAAGACAGCTTGTCTTGCCCGTTTTTCATTTTCTGCCATATCTGCACAGTTGTTTTTTGTGGAACAGTTTTTAGTGCTCATATTATACAACAAGAAGAAAAAATCAAGAAGATATGAACCTGAATAATTTCACGATAAAAGCACAGGAAATGCTGCAACAGGCGCAGCAACTGGCGTTTAACAACCAAAGCCCGAACATTGAAACTGCACACTTACTAAAGGCATTGCTGGACGATAAGGAAGGCCCGGTATCTTACCTGCTGAAGAAGAACGATGTAAATATCGGGATGGTAGAAGGTAAGCTGACGGAACAGATTGAAAAACTGCCCAAAATAACTACGGGTGAGCCTGCACAAAGCATCAGCCGTGAGATGAATAACGTGGTACTGAAAGCCGGAGCTATCCTGAAACAATTCGGCGATGAGTTTGTAACACAGGAGCATTTACTGATAGGTATTCTGCAGGTGAATGACAATGCCGCAAAACTGCTGAAAGATGCGGGACTGACCGAAAAAGGATTGACAGCAGCAATAAAAGAACTGCGTAAAGGCAGCACAGTAGATTCACAAACATCCGGCCAGCAATATAACTCGCTGGAGCGTTATGCCAAGAACCTGAACGAGATGGCACGTGCCGGCAAACTCGACCCTGTAATAGGACGTGATGAGGAAATACGCCGCACGCTGCACATACTATCGCGCAGGAGCAAGAACAACCCTATACTGGTGGGTGAGCCCGGTGTGGGTAAAACAGCCATAGTGGAAGGACTGGCGCACCGGATTATTAACGGTGATGTGCCCGACAACCTGAAGTCTAAAATAATTTTTGCCCTGGATATGGGGCAACTGATGGCGGGTGCAAAATACCGTGGCGAGTTTGAAGAAAGGCTGAAAGCGGTAATAAAAGAAGTAACAGAAAGTGATGGCAGCATCATACTGTTTATAGACGAGATACACACCCTGATAGGTGCAGGCGCCATGGAAGGTGCTATGGATGCGGCTAATATATTGAAGCCTGCGCTTGCCCGTGGCGAACTGCGTGCCATAGGTGCCACCACATTAAATGAATATCAAAAATACTTTGAAAAAGATAAAGCGCTTGAGCGCCGTTTCCAGAAGGTGTTTGTAGATGAGCCTGATGTGGATGATGCCATAAGCATATTGCGCGGACTGAAAGAGCGCTACGAGCACCACCACCAGGTGCGTATAAAAGACGAGGCTATAATTGCCGCAGTAGAACTGTCTAACCGTTATATAACAGACCGCTTTTTGCCCGATAAGGCTATAGACCTGATAGACGAAAGCGCAGCAAAGCTGAAGCTGGAGCTGAACTCTATGCCCGAAGAACTGGATGAACTGGAACGCAGGATACGCCAGTTGGAAATAGAACGTGAAGCTATAAAACGTGAAGATGATGAGGTGAAACTGAAGTCACTGAACCAGGAGATATCGCTGCTGAATGTAGAGCGTGATACACTGAAGGCTAAGTGGCTGGAAGAAAAGGATATAGTTGAAAAGATAAATGCCGCTAAAAGTTCTATAGACGAATTGAAACTACAGGCAGAACAGGCAGAGCGTGAAGGTGACTATGGTAAGGTGGCAGAGATACGCTATGGCAAGATAAAAGAGCAGGAGGCCATAGTTGCAGAAATGAGCAGGCAACTGGACGAGATGGGTACAGAACGCAAACGCCTGCTGAAGGAAGAAGTAGATGCGGAGGATATAGCGGAGAACGTGGCAAAGGCTACTGGCATACCTGTGCAGCGCATGTTGCAGAGCGAGCGTGAAAAACTGCTGCACCTTGAAGATGAACTGCACAAACGTGTGATAGGGCAGGACGAGGCTATAGAAGCGGTAGCAGATGCCATACGCCGCGGACGTGCAGGATTGCAGGACCCGCGCAGGCCTATAGGTTCTTTTATATTCCTGGGTACTACAGGTGTGGGTAAAACAGAATTGGCCAAAGCACTGGCAGAGGTATTGTTTGACGACGACAGCATGATGACGCGCATAGACATGAGCGAATACCAGGAAAAGCACAGCGTAAGCCGCCTGGTAGGTGCACCTCCGGGATACGTGGGTTACGAAGAGGGTGGACAGCTTACCGAAGCGGTAAGGCGTAAGCCATATTCTGTAGTGCTGCTGGACGAGATAGAGAAAGCACACCCCGATACCTTTAACGTACTGCTGCAGGTGCTGGATGATGGCCGCCTTACAGATAACAAGGGTAGGGTAGTGAACTTTAAGAACACAGTGGTAATCATGACCAGCAACACGGGTAGCCATATTATACAGGATAACTTTGCTGATATAGAAGGCAAAAATGTGGATGAAGTGGTAGAGGCTACAAAAGAGCAGGTGATGGAATTGCTGAAGCAGAATATGCGGCCCGAATTCCTGAACAGGATAGATGATATTATTATGTTCCGCCCGCTGATGAGGGATGAGATAAAAGGCATCATAAGGATACAACTGCAAAACCTGCAAAAACAACTGGCAGCGCAGGATATAAAACTGGAGTTTACAGACTATGCACTAAGCTACCTGTCAGAGCGTGGTTTCGACCCACAATATGGTGCCCGCCCGCTGAAGCGCGTGATACAGAAAGACATCATCAACCTGCTGAGTAAAAAAATAATAGCTGGCGAGGTAGATAAAAGCAAGCCCGTAATGATAGATGTGTTTGACGGGGTAGTAGTGATACGCAACAATGGCAACCATGCAGAAAAAGAAAATTAAACTTGGTTTTTCATAAGAGGTTCTGCCCTCTTGCAGGGCAGGATGGTTTTGGTTTAGAGTGCTCTCATTTTTGGGAGCACTTTTGTATTTGTGTATTGTGATAGTTATAAGCGCGTGTATCGCTGTATCACCCGATACAACAATACACCCTGCTTTATACCGTTATGGCTGTATTCTTTTTTCCGAGCACCTGTTGTTCAAATTCGCTAAGGGAGAAACTACTCAGGTTGCGCTCTTTGGTAAGGCCGCCTTTCTGTGCGGAAAGCACGCCGTAATGTATATCATGATAGCCCGAAACAGAGTGCGCATCGGGGTTGATGCTTAAGATAGCACCCGCCTCTATGGCATAGTCTATCCATTGCCAGTCAAGGTCAAGCCTGCGGGGGTGTGCGTTTATTTCTATTACCACGTTGTGTTTTACACACTCGTCTATTATCAGCTTATGGTCAAGCGGGTAGCCATCGCGCGATAGCAGCAGCCTGCCGGTGGGGTGCCCCAGTATGGTGGTGTAGGGGTTGCGTATAGCGGCCAGCACACGCTCCATAGCCTTCTCCTGTGTCATTTTCAGGTTGCTGTGTACAGACGCTATCACCAGGTCGAAGGTGGCCAGCACACTGTCTGAATAGTCGAGGCTGCCATCATTCAGTATATCTGCCTCTATGCTTTTGAATATTTTAAAAGGTGCAAGTTGCTCATTCAGGCGGTCTATCTCCTGGTGTTGTGCGGCTATCCTGTCGGGTTTCAGGCCATTGGCATAAAAGGCAGATTGTGAGTGGTCGCTCAAAACAAGATATTCGTAGCCCTGTTCTATACAGGCCTTCGCCATGTTTTCTATGGTATCACTACCATCGCTCCAGTTAGAATGCGAGTGTATAATCCCCTTTATATCTGTAACCTGCACCGGTTGCGGCAGCTCATTAGCAGCTGCCTTTTCTATTATCGCAGCACCCTCGCGCAGGGCAGGTGGTATGTATGCAAGGTTCGCGCCAGCAAAAATAGCCTCTTCACTCTCCCCCGGCTGTATGCTACAGCTGCTGTTAAAAGCCGCTAAAAAATCTGCAGATGCCGACGTGTTAAACAGGGTACCGTAGAACCCTGCCGTATCTGCCAGGTGCAGCCTTATGGGCAACTGGTTGGGGGCGTGTACCAGCAGTATGTTGTCGTTCAACTCTGTGGTTACCCCGGCTGTTATGCCAAACTGTTGCTGCAGTATGGCGGCGGGCGCATCTGTAACTATGTCAATAAATTCTATCACGGGCATTTGTCTGCGTATCTCACCTGTGAGGGCGAAGAACTTGCCGGGATTGGCCTTGCCCAGTTGTGTTACCAGCGTGTTGGCTATACCCTCTACCTGCTGCCATAGCCTGAAGTTTTGGTTGGCGCGTATAAAGGCAATGTTTTGTAAAATGCCCTCCTGTGTTTTTGCCCCGAAGCCCTTGTAATTTACCAACCTGTTTTCGTTACATGCATACTCCAGTTCGCCCACGCTTTCTATGCCCATTTCTTTCCATATCAGGGCTATTTTCTTTGGGCCAAGCCCCTTTATCTGCATCATTTCCAGTATGCCTGCGGGTGTGCGTGCTATTATATCTTCCAGCGCAGATAGTTTGCCTGTTTGCAGCAGTTCCAGCATTTTGCCGCCCGTGCTGTTGCCTATACCCTTTGTTGCATACAGTTCACTTTCATCCATATCCGCAGCTTCGCGTGGCATCCGTTCTATGTTATAAGCCGCTATGCTATAGTTCTTAGCCCTGAAACTATCTTCGCCATGTATATCCATCAGCTTGGACAGTATAGAAAAGTGGTCGGCTATTTCATTATTGGTCATGTTGCAAAAATCAAAACTAAAAGGTCAAAAAGCAAAAAGACCCGCATATTTTGTGCAGGGCTTTTTTATAAAGGTATTACCGGGCTATTCTGCCATTACTTTTTTGTTGCATTCTTTTACCAGTTGCAGTACTTTATTCAGTTGCTCCTCCTTATCCAGGTCTGTATTATCCAGCACTATGGCATCTGCGGCCTGTGTCAGCGGGCTCTCTTCACGGTTGCTATCTATATAGTCGCGCATCTGTATGTTGTTGATCACCTCCTCGTAAGTAATGTTTGGGTTTTTCTCGTACAGCTCCTGGAAGCGGCGCTTGGCGCGTATATCCATATCTGCGGTCATAAATATTTTCAGTTCAGCATCGGGGAAAACCACCGTGCCTATATCCCTGCCGTCCATTACTATGCCCTTGTCTTTGCCCATAGCCTGTTGCTGCGCTACGGCAAACTGCCTTACTTCTTTTATGGCCGCTACCTCGCTCACTTTTTCTGCCACTATCATATCGCGTATATGGTGCGCTATGTCTTCACCGTTCAGGCATATTTCAGATTTTCCCGTAGCCTCGTTATTTACAAAGCTGATGGTAATATTTGCCAGTGCTTCTTTTACCTCAAGCGCATGGTTGAAGTTGATATTGTTGCGCAGGAAATAAAGCGTTACCGCGCGGTACATAGCGCCACTGTCTATATGCCTGTATCCCAGTTCTTTTGCAAGGTCTTTGGCCAGCGTGCTTTTGCCACAAGAAGAATGCCCGTCTATCGCTATGATTATCTTATCTGCCATAACAGCAAATTTCCGCTATCTGAACGGGAATTCAAATAGCGGAAATGTTATAAAATTACTGTAATTTATGTGGCTTAGTTCACTACCCTGATACCATGCCTTGCAGCCTCGCAGGCGTTACAGTAAAACTTGCCATCGCAGCCCTTTACACCCGGGCAGTCTGCTGTACAAAATGCATCTTTATACTTGTCCTTCAGTGCCTGGCTGAAACAGGGATGTTCTTTAGACTTCTTTTTGCATGATACAGCAACTGTGCTGCCAAATGCGACGAACGCCATCGCCGCGGCAATTGAGATTGTTGTCAGCTTTTTCATAAAATATTGTTTTACTATAAAACTAAACAATGATTATGCCACTATGTTTTTCGCAGTACGCATATGACAATTGTTTTACCAATGTTTAACTGCTGCTTTATGGCTTATTAACCCGTGGTAAAATTGAAAATCAATTCTTACTCATTTCCGCAAAATACTTGTGGAAATACGGGATGGTTTCTATGCCTTTGTTATAGTTCTCAATACCATATTTTTCGTTGGGAGAGTGGATGGCATCGCTGTCTAAACCAAAGCCCATCAGTACCGTTTTCAGCCCCAGGGTTTTTTCAAACAGTGCAATAATGGGAATACTGCCACCACCGCGTGTAGGTATAGGCTCTTTCCCAAAAGCCGTTTCAATAGCTTTTGCCGCTGCTTTATATGCTATGGAATCTGTTGGCGTTACCACAGGCTCACCACCGTGGTGTGCTGTTACTTTTACCTTTACAGACTCAGGCGCTATGCTTTCAAAATGTTTAGCAAACAGTTCTGATATATCATGAGACTTCTGCCCCGGTACCAGGCGCATAGATATTTTAGCATAAGCCTTAGATGGCAATACCGTTTTAGCACCCTCGCCCGTATAGCCTCCCCATATACCGTTCACATCTAGCGTAGGGCGTGTGCCGGTACGTTCCAGGGTCGTATATCCCTCTTCGCCGCGTATATCATTTATGTCCAGGTCTTTTTTATACTCATCCAGGTTGAAGGGGGCATTGTTCAATGCTTTGCGCTGGTCTGCAGTGAGCTCCTCAACATTGTCGTAAAAGCCCGGGATGGTAATATGGTTGTTCTCATCGTGCAGTGAAGCTATCATCTGGCAGAGGGTATTGATGGGGTTGGCCACAGCGCCGCCATACACACCACTGTGCAGGTCGCGGTTGGGGCCTGTTACTTCTACCTCCATATAAGCCAGCCCGCGCAGCCCTGTCTCCAGCGATGGGTTTTCCATGCTTATCATAGACGTATCCGATACCAGTACGATATCTGCTTTCAGTTTTTCCTTATTGTCTTCCAGGAATTTACCCAGGTTGGTAGAGCCTACTTCTTCCTCCCCCTCAATCATTATTTTTACATTGCAGGCCAGTGTATTGGTCTTAGCCATTACCTCCAGGGCTTTTATGTGCATGAACATCTGTCCTTTATCATCGCAGGCGCCACGGGCATATATATTGCCATTTTTTATTACAGGCTCAAACGGGCCGCTTTCCCACAGGTCCAGTGGGTCTGGCGGTTGTACATCGTAGTGGCCATATACCAGCACTGTGGGCAGTGCGGGGTCTATTATCTTTTCTCCGTAAACGATAGGGTGGCCGGGGGTAGTGCAGATTTCAGCCTTATCACAGCCGGCTTTCAGCAGGGATTCTTTTACGGCTTCGGCACATTTGGCTACATCACCTTTATATTTACTATCAGCGCTTATTGACGGTATGCGCAGCAATTCCAGTAGTTCATCCAGGAAACGGTCTTTGTTTTGGACTAAATAATCGTTCCAAACTTGCATAATATCTTAAGATTTAGGGCATAAATGTAAGGCAGTTGAGATAAAACCGCAAAATACAGCTACAATAGCCATGAATATGTATTATGCCAATATCTGCCGCTGAATATGGTGGTTGTTATATAATTAAACTTTCGCTAACTTTGCACACTTTTAAAATTATACTGCCACGTATGAAGTTGTCTCAGTTCAAGTTTGAATTACCCCTGAATATTATCGCGCAAAATCCCACAAAAGCAAGGGAAGATAGCCGCCTGATGGTCGTGCACCGCGATTCGGGAAAGATTGAACACCGCACCTTCAGGGATATTTCAGAATATTTCAATGACAAGGATGTAATGGTGGTGAATAACACCAAAGTGTTTCCTGCACGCCTGTATGGTAAAAAAGAAAAAACAGGTGCCAAAATTGAAGTTTTCCTGCTGCGCGAACTGAACAAGACCAACAGGCTTTGGGATGTGATAGTGGACCCTGCACGTAAAATAAGGGTAGGTAACAAGCTGTATTTTGGTGATAATGACGAACTGGTAGCAGAAGTAATAGATAACACAACATCTCGCGGGCGTACTATACGTTTCCTGTTTGATGGTGATGAAGCTGCATTTAAAAGAATACTGGAGCAACTGGGTGAAACGCCTCTGCCAAAATACATCAAGCGCAAGCCCGATGAAATGGATAAAGAGCGTTACCAGACTGTTTATGCAAAATATGAAGGCGCTGTTGCAGCACCAACCGCAGGCCTGCACTTCAGCCGTGAGCTCATTATGCGCCTGGAGATACAAGGCATTAAGTTTGCAGAGGTAACCCTGCACACCGGTTTAGGTACCTTCCGCCCTATAGAGGTTGAAGACCTGTCTAAACATAAAATGGATGCTGAATACTTCAGGGTAGATGAGTTTGCATCTGCTATAGTAAATACAGCTAAGAAGAACGGCAGCAGGGTATGCTCTGTAGGCACAACCACCATGCGTGCACTGGAAAGCTCTGTAACGGCAAATGGCCTGTTGAAGCCTGAAGAAGGCTGGACCAACCTGTTCATTCACCCGCCGCATGAGTTTTCAATTGCAGATAGCCTGATAACAAACTTTCATCTGCCCAAGACAAGCTTGCTGATAATGGTTTGTGCATTTGCCGGTTACGACCTGGCTATGGAGGCGTATAAAACAGCTATAAAAGAAAAATACAGGTTTTTCAGCTATGGAGACGCCATGCTGGTCCTGTAAATAATATCCACAGAAATTTAAGTTTTCCACACAACGCACTTAGCAATAGGTGCGTTGTTGTATTTTTAGGGTAACATGCAGAAAAAGATACAGGAGATAATCAGCTCGTCTATTGATGTGAAGACAAAAATCCTCACAAATGAGGATTTGTTAAAAACTATTCATGAGGTTATTTCGTTAATAATAAAGACGTTTGATGCCGGTGGCAAGTTGTTGTTTTGTGGAAACGGTGGCAGTGCGGCTGATGCGCAACACCTTGCGGCAGAATTTAGCGGGAGGTTTTATAAAGACAGGAAACCCCTGCCGGCAGAGGCCTTACACTGCAATACATCATATCTTACAGCAGTAGCCAACGATTATGGATATGATGAAGTGTACAGCAGGGCAGTATCTGCATCGGGCAGGCCGGGCGATGTGCTGGTAGCATTGAGCACTTCCGGAAATTCTGTTAATATTACCAAAGCATTACAAACGGCAAATGAGATTGGTATGATTACTGTAGGGTTTACAGGAGAGGGGGGAGGTAAAATGAAAGGCCTTTGCCAATACCTGGTAAATGTACCCGGTAATGATACTCCCAGGATACAGGAGGCGCATATAATGATAGGACATATAATATGCGAACTGGTAGAGGAAGGATATTTTGAAAGATAAAAAAGATGAGCGATGACGAACGAAATCAGCATTCACGCACAGATTGACAAGAGCTGGACCTTGTTCCTGGACAGGGACGGGGTAATAAATGAGGAGAATGTCGGCTCTTATATTACAAATTGGGATGAATTCATGTTCTGCGAAGGGAGCCTGTCTGCGCTGCAACAGCTAAGTGAAATGTTTGGCAGGGTAGTGGTGGTAACCAACCAGCGGGGTGTGGGTAAAGGTATCATGACCCTGGCCGACCTGAAACTGATACATAATAATATGATAGAGCAGGTAAAGACAGCAGGCGGCAGAATAGACAGGGTATATGCCTGTACGGCACTTGAGGACCAGGACCACAACCGAAAGCCCAATCCCGGCATGGCATTCCAGGCAAGGCATGACTTTGCGGATATAGACTTTAAACGCAGTATAATGGTGGGCAACGCTATGAGTGATATGGAGTTTGGCAAAAGGGCCGGTATGCACACAGTTTTTCTCACCACAAAGCATGAGCCATATAACCTGCCACATGATTTTATAGACGAACAGTTCAGTTCCCTGCACAAATGGGCTAAAAGTTTGGTGGCAGAACCTGTTGAATAAATAAGTAGTATATTTGTAAATGGCTTACAATTAACGTTGTAAGCCGTTTTTGTATATAGGCACACCTGCGTATGGCATAATGTAAATGTTGTTTTACATTTATTTGGACGAAATAAAAAATACATATACCTTTGCAGTCCTTAAATAATATGGCCAAACAGTCTTTAATTAAACAGGATGGAGTTATCGTAGAAGCTTTATCAAATGCCATGTTTCGTGTACGTCTCGAAAATGAACATGAAATTCTGGCTACAATATCCGGAAAAATGAGGATGCACTACATCCGCATACTGCCCGGCGATAAAGTTGGCGTAGAAATGAGTCCTTACGATTTAAGTCGTGGACGTATTATATATCGTTATAAATAAAACTCAACATAAAATAACCAAATCATGAAGGTTAGAGCAGCTATAAAAAAGCGTAGTGCAGATTGCAAGATAGTTCGCCGCAAAGGCAGATTATATATAATCAACAAAAAGAATCCTCGTTTTAAGCAACGTCAGGGTTAATTAGTTTTGTAGAAAAGACATTATAAATATAAATAAAAACATACATGGCTCGTATAGCTGGTATTGACCTTCCGAAAAACAAACGTGGTGAGATAGCCCTCACTTACATCTACGGTATTGGCCGTAGCACTGCCCAGTATATACTGGACAAGTCTAACATAGATTACGATAAAAAAGCCGCTGATTGGAATGATGAAGATCAGACAGCTATACGTAATATTATCACTACTGAATTTAAGGTAGAGGGCCAATTGCGTTCTGAAGTTCAGATGAACATCAAGCGTTTGATGGATATTGCATGTTACCGTGGTTTGCGTCACCGTAAAGGCTTGCCTTTGCGCGGACAACGTACCCGTACTAACAGCCGTACCCGTAAAGGAAAGCGTAAAACCGTTGCAGGTAAGAAAAAAGCAGCAAAAAAATAATATTTCTGCCATTGCCGGATCTGTTGTGCTGCAGCAGGGAGGAGTGGCGGGAAGCCGGGTAATGCCGGTTTTTGTATTAACAGACTACCTTTATTTAAAAGTAAAATGGCAAAAGCACAATCAAACCAGAAAGGGGCAAAAGTTGCAGCTAAAAAGCGCATCGTAAAAGTGGACGCACATGGTGACGTACACGTAAGTGCTACTTTCAACAACATCATTATCAGTATTACCAACAAAAGCGGTCAGGTTATTTCCTGGTCTTCTGCAGGTAAAATGGGTTTCCGTGGTTCTAAAAAGAACACTCCCTATGCAGCGCAGATGGCAGCTCAGGATTGCGCTAAAGTAGCAATCGATGCCGGCTTGAAAAAAGCTGATGTGATAGTAAGGGGACCGGGTTCAGGCCGTGAAGGCGCTATCCGTTCTATAGCCAACTCTGGTATCGAAGTGGTGTCTATAAAAGACGTTACTCCATTACCGCACAATGGCTGCCGCCCGCCTAAAAAGCGTCGCGTATAATTTTAATAATCATTTTTATTTATAACAAACTGTTGCGGATCGGCTTTTACGATTTTTAAATGAGGCGCAACGGTTAAAACAAAAAATCGTAAAATGGCACGTTATACAGGACCAAAAAACAGAATCTGCCGCATATTCGGCGAACCAATCCTTGGCTCAGGAAAAAGCCTGGACAAAAACAGCTTCCCTCCGGGACAGCATGGTAACTCGCGCAAACGTAAGTCTGCAAGTGAGTACTCTATACAACTGAAAGAGAAGCAAAAAGCTAAGTACACTTACGGTGTTCTGGAAAAACAATTCCGCAACACTTATGTGGAGGCTGCCCGTCTGAAAGGCGCTACCGGTGAGAATCTTATCAAATTACTGGAATCTCGCCTGGATAATACGATTTATCGTATGGGTGTAGCACCTACACGTCCTGCGGCACGCCAGTTTGTATCTCACAAGCACGTTATGGTTAACGGTCATATCGTTAACATCCCTTCTTATCGCCTGAAACCGGGTGATGTGATAGAGGTGAAACCTAAGAGCAAAGTGAATACAGACCTGATGAGCCAGCTTGGTTCTAAAAACCCTAAGATCAACTGGGTAGAGTTTAACGAAAAAGATATGAAAGGTACATACCTGGCTCATCCAGAGCGTGATAGCGTACCTGAGAATATTAAGGAACAACTGATAGTAGAGTTGTATTCTAAATAATAATTTAGCCCATACTACGGTATGGGCTGTATTAATAAAGCAGGACGATATATTTTGTATCCCTGTGATTGAAAAAATAAGTAAAAAAAATAAAATCTCAATATGGCCATATTGAATTTCCAAAAGCCGGATAAAATTGTTCTTCAGAAAGCAACTGACTTCGAAGCCCAGTTTGAATTCCGCCCGTTAGAACCAGGTTATGGTGTTACCATCGGTAACGCATTACGCCGTGTATTGTTGTCTTCTCTTGAAGGTTACGCCATTACAGGTATAAAAATAGCCGGTGCCGACCACGAGTTTGCAACTATAAAGGGTGTGCTGGAAGATGTTACAGAAATTATCCTGAACCTGAAACAGGTACGCCTGAAAAAATCAGTTGAGGATGAAGTGAGTACTGATAGGGTAGAACTGAACATTAAAGGTCAGGAAACATTTACCGCCGGTATGATAGGTGATGCTTTGCCGAACTTTGAGGTGATGAACCCCGAGCTGGTAATCTGCAGCATGGAACCTACTACTAATTTCCAGATTGAGATCTACATTGGCAAAGGCCGTGGTTATGTACCCGCAGAGGAAAACCGTATGGAAGATGCTCCCATAGGTACTATAGCTATCGATTCTATATACACGCCGATAAAAAACGTTAAATACACGATTGAAAATACACGTGTTGAACAACGTACAGACTTTGAAAAGCTGATAATGGAGGTTATTACCGACGGTACTATACATCCTGAAGAAGCCGTAAAAGAAGCATCACGTATTTTGATACAGCACCTGATGATCATCACAGATGAGAACATCAGCCTGGATACTAAACGTGAAGAAAAAGAAGCAGTTGTAGATGAAGAAACACTGCAGGTACGTAAAACGCTGAATACACCGCTGGAAGATTTAGAACTTTCTGTACGTGCGTTCAACTGTCTGAAAGCTGCTAAAATCAACTCCCTGAGCGAACTGGTACAGTACACACAGGAGGAATTGATGAAATTCCGCAACTTCGGCCAGAAATCACTGTCTGAAATAGAGCAGGTACTCGGTGAGCGTGGTCTGCACTTTGGTATGGATATCAGCAAATACGTTCGTAATAACGATTAACAATATAAAGTCAGAATCCGGAATTAATGTTTCGGGTTTTGACTTTCTCTTTTTATTTAATAATTGTACCCCGTAACTCCTTGACACGGTACGGGGGAAACTAAAATCAAAACGTCATGCGTCACGGAGACAAAATCAACAATTTAGGCCGTAAAAAAGCCCACAGGATTGCTTTAATGCAAAATCTGACCAGCCAACTGATAGAACACAAACGTATTGTTACTACCTTGGCTAAAGCAAAAGCACTGCGTGTATATGCAGAGCCTATCATTACCCGTTCTAAGGTAGATTCTACACACAATCGTCGTATAGTGTTCAGTCATTTGCAGAACAAAGCGTCTGTTACTGAATTGTTTACAGTTGTAGGTGATAAAGTAGCAAGCCGCCCCGGTGGTTATACACGTATTATTAAGTTGCCACGCCGTATGGGCGATGCTGCAGATATGGCTATGATAGAGCTGGTTGACTTTAACGAACTGTACAAAAAAGCAGGTGAGGATACCGCTAAGAAAACACGCCGTAGCCGTCGTAGCAGTGGTGGTGCTAAAAAAACTACTACAGCAGCAGCTCCTAAAGCAGAGGCAGTAGCAGAAGAACAAACAGTTGCTCCTGCAACAGAAGAAACTGCACCAGAGGTGGAAGAACAAAATCCAGCCCAGGAAGATACTAAAGACAATACGGAAGCATAATTTACCGGAATTTTATAAAGAAGGGACCTCGCTAAGCGTGGTCCCTTCTTATTTTATCCAGTTACCGACCCTAAGGATAAATGATACAAATCAGTATTGTCATTACGAAACAAATACTATTCAGAACCACCGGGCATCTTCATTCATTAGTTAATTTAATATTTTTGCTTATTAAGAATAGTTAAATAAGAATGATTATTTTGCGGTAACTACATCGGTTTTAGCTACAAATGTTTACTTAATTCTTTAGAGTAAGCCTAATTTTTGTTGTTATGGTCCTGTCTGTAGGAGTATTGGATAACAAATATTATTTATGAAATTGATTTTACGATTCTTGCTTGCTTGTGTGGTCACATTAGCATTTATCCTGCCCAACCAATCAAAAGCCTGTCATTTGGGGGCGGGGGATATTTATGTTACCTATATAGGTCCAAATGCAGATGGCTGTAGCACTCCTGAGTATAAATACCAGATTAATGTTACCATCTACTACGCTTGCCAGACATGCTTCAGTAATGGTTCTGGCAATCAGCTTATCACGGTAAAATCCGCTTCTCTTAACGTAACCATACCAAACGTACAGGCTACGCCTGTAGATACAAATTCTACAATAGTGCATAGTTTGTGCGGCCAGTTTTCTGATAGCAACAGCTGTATCCCTTATTCTGGTGAATCTCAGCCTAATGCATTCAGGGCAGCGAATTTTCCTGGCTTCCAGAAACGTGAATATTCGGTGCAGATAACATTACCTGGCCCTGCCCCGGATTGGACATTTTCATGGACTTCGGGTGCAAGAAACGTTGGCACGAATACCGTAGGCCAGCCAAGCCTTTATATAGAAGCGGGCTTGAATAACGTGACTAAATACGCAAATAGCACACCTAGGTTCAATAGTAATCCATTACCATATATTTGCGTAAACCAGCCTACCACTTACTTGAACACGCCATTTGATCCTAATGGGGACTCGGTTGTTGTAATAAACCAAACGCCATATACGGCTCCTGCTGCCCAACATACCTATGCTGCAGGGTATAGTAATGCAGACCCGGTAGGATCGGCTCCGTCCAACCCTTATAATCTTAACCCTTTTACGGGTGCTGCTACTTTCACACCCCAGCTTCAAGGCTTTTATATATTCGGCTTTAGGGCAACAGATTATGAATATGGAACTGGCGTAGAATTAAGTTATGTTTACAGGGACGTGCAGGTAGCTGTTCTGCCTTGTAATGCGCCACCTCCGCTCATCGATACATTGTCGCAAACGCAGACTGAAGTAAACAATGCTAAAATCATAAAATCTAAAACCTTAGGTGAGACAGTATTTGTATGCCCAGGCAGTAACATGGATATTAGCTTGACTACCCAGTCCTCCAGTCCTGGTGGTAAGATATATATGTCAGCAAATACAGAAATATTTACTGGTTCTACCTTTTCTGCTCCTGCCAATGGGGCTGATAGTGTGAAAGGAACTTTCAATTGGACTCCTGCTCCTGTTGATGTTGGATTTCATACTTTGGTAATAACCTCTAAAGACTCAACCTGTCTTATTACACAGCCCATTGTTTTGGTGAGCTATAGGGTTATATTAGTAAATGTGACCCCTGGTTTGGACGCAGGTCCTGATGTTAAGATATGTGAGTTTAATCCCAAAACAGTTCCTTTATACGTATCAGGTGCGGAAGATCTGCGTGTTAAATGGACATTGGACGGTGGCCCGGCGGAAGGTATCAGTAATGATGCTATTCCCAACCCGACCCTGACTACTACTAAGAATGCTTCCTATGTAATATCCACCCCTGACCTGGCAGGTGCCTGTAAGGCAAGCGATACTATCAGGACAATAATTGACCCGGGCGATGGCGTTAGGATTTTCCCGCAAAACCCCGTTGACTCAACTAAGGCATTGGTAATGTGCCGCCCCGGTTACCTGCAGTTAGAGGCATTCC
>CAYXHM010000008.1:0-141708 GCA_964464965.1 uncultured Flavipsychrobacter sp.
CTCCTAAACCGGGCCCTGTAACCTGTGCTATTGCCCACGAAATAGTAAATAGTGCTGCATACTGCCCCCGGTTTCTCTCGGTGGCCCTGTTAATCCAATATGTGTTCATAAATGGCATGCCTATCATTTCGCCAATGGTAATGAACAAAATGTAGATATACGCTAATGATAACATGCCCGGCACGACATTCAACGCTATAAAGGACAGCGATACGAGGAAGGTACCCGTCATTATATAGGTCATGATGCTTTTCTTTCCTTCCAGTCTGTGAACCAATACCATTTCAAACAACGCGATTATTAAACCGTTAACAGCCATTACCATGCCTATCTGGTTTTCCTGCAACAGGAGGTGTTGCTTAAAGAATAATGGTATAGTGGTAAACGTCTGGAAGAAACAAATAGCAAACAGTGTATTTAATACAATGAAGACGAGGTACGGTTTGTCTTTATACGCCGAAGGACCACGTATGGCGTCATTTGCAGGCCTGTTATTGTTGGCTTTGTTTTTGGATGGTGCCAATAGTACCCACAGCAGTAATGCTGCACTTATATTGGTCAACCCGTCTATCCAGAACAGCAGGTAGTAACTTTTAGCTGCCACAAAGCCACCTATTGTACTGCCCACTGCCCAGCCAAGGTTTACAGCCAGCCTGTTCAATGCAAAAGAACGGGTCCTGTTCCCCTCTTTGCTGAAATGAGCTATAGCCGATGCATTGGCAGGGCGAAAGGCTTCGTTTATAAGGCTGAGAAAGAAAGTGGTAATACAGATAGAGTTATAGTCGCGCATCTGGCTAAGAACCAGGAACATGATGCCACCACCAAACAAGCTGAACAACTGGATATAGTAAAATCCGAATTTGTCTGTAAGTCTACCGCCCAGTAAAGCACCACAAATAGTGCCCAATCCAAAGACTGTCATTACAAAGCCCGCTTTCCCTATACTTACGCCATGCGTTTCCGTCATGTATAGCGTCATGAATGGCAGTACCATGGTACCCATCCTGTTTATCAGCATAACTACTGATAACCACCATGCTGAGGGAGACAACCCACTATAGGCACTAATATATTCTTTACGTACTCTTTGCATGAAGATGCGCAAATGTAAAGCCTAAATACAATATGAAAATCGAAAGGCGCTCTTACTCTGTAGAATTATTTATAGTCCTTCACGTGCAATTGTTTCCGGCAGAAAAAGTATTCCCGTACGTCGTTAGATGCTACTATCACCAGCCTGCCTTTAGTATATTGTTCTATCCAGTCGCGGTATTGTAATACACCTTCATCATCCAGGTTAGTGCAGGGCTCATCCAGCAATACAACGGGGCAATCTGTGAATATAGCCTGCGCCAGCTTTACACGTTGTTTCATGCCCGAAGAATAATCGCCAATGGGCTTATGCCTTGCATCTTCCAGCCCTATGATTTCTATAACCTTGTGTGGTGTAAGGCCCGGATGTATATTTTTGAAAGAGTAGTGAAATTTAAGAAACTCGTCGAGCGTTAATTCTTCCACTATTTCCTGAGATGGTGCACAAAAACTGAGATAATTGAATATTTTATCGGGCGGGATTTTCCCTTGTTGGTTTTCGTAATGCAATTTGCCGGCTGAAGGCGATTGCATACCAGCAATAATTCTCAACAGCGTTGACTTACCGCTTCCATTTGCTCCTAATATGGCATATGAGCCGGGGGCATTAAATGTATAGTTGACGTTTTTTATTATCCAGTGTCGCTGAAAACGTTTACTTATATTGTCAAGAGATATCTTCATTATGGCGGCTGATATACCCTTTCATAATACCACGGCCGGTTTCCCGTACAAAAGTGATGATTTCATCACGTTCATCTGAAACAGGAATCTCTGTATCAATAATGCTCAACGCCTTTGACGTGTTGTAGCCTCTTACAAACAGTATCCTGTATATATCCAGTATATGGTTAATTTTATCAATAGAGTAGCCCCTGCGTTTTAAGCCTACAGAGTTTACACCAACATAAGACAGGGGTTCACGTGCAGCTTTTACATAAGGAGGCACGTCTTTACGCACCAGCGACCCCCCTGTGATAAAGGCGTGAGAACCTATACGTACAAATTGCTGAACAGCAGTAAGCCCTGCGAGTATCACATGGTCGCCCACTACTATATGCCCTGCCAGTGTGGTGTTGTTTGAGAAGATGCAATAATCGCCTACAATACAATCATGCGCTATGTGGGTATAGGCCATTATCAAGCAGTTTTTGCCTATGATGGTCTGGTTCCTGTCTGTTGTGCCCCTGTTTATGGTAACACATTCGCGTATAGTTGTATTATCACCTATTATTACTTTGGTATCTTCACCTTTGTATTTAAGGTCTTGCGGTATAGCAGATATTACAGAACTGGGAAAAATCCTGCAGTTTTTCCCGATGCGGGCACCTTCCATAATGGTAACATTGCTACCTATCCATGTGCCTTCGCCTATTTCTACATTTTTATGTACTGTAGTAAATGGGTCAATTTTTACATTGGGCCCTATTTTAGAGTCGGGGTGTATGTATGTGAGTGGATGAATCATTTTTTGTCTTTTGGAACTATTTGAGCTACTAATTCTGCCTCTGTAACTAATTTATTACCTACATATACAGTTCCACGCATTTCGCATATACCCCTGCGTATAGGGTTCAGCAATTCCAGTTTCAATATAAGTGTGTCACCGGGCACTACTCTTTGTTTAAACCGCACTTTGTCGATTTTAATAAAGTAAGTGTCATAATTTTCGGGGTCGCTGTAATTGTTCAATGCAAGAATACCGCCTGTTTGTGCTAATGCCTCAATTTGTAAAACACCGGGCATAACAGGGTTGCCGGGGAAGTGCCCCTGGAAAAAATGCTCGTTGAACGTTGCATTTTTAATACCTACCACATGATTGTCGCTCAGTTCTATAATCTTGTCAACTAACAGGAATGGAAACTTGTGCGGCAGCGATTTTTCTATCTTGGTAATATCATAAATGGCTTCCTGGTTGGGGTCGTAATGGGGTATGTCAGAAAGATGCTTATTCTTCTTGATGAATTGTTTTATTTTTTTCGCAAACTCAACGTTAGACGCATGGCCGGGCCGGCTTGCGATGATATGTGCGCGTATTGCATGGCCTACCAATGCAAGGTCACCAACAACATCCAGCAACTTATGTCTTGCAGGCTCATTGGTAAAATGCAGTTGTATATTATTCAGGATACCTTCCTGCTTTACCTGTATATTTTTCTTGTTGAATATTTCAGACAACCTGCTTAATTCAGCATCACTAACTACCTTATCCACAACAACAATAGCGTTGCTCAGGTCTCCGCCCTTTATCAGGTTGTTATCAAGGAGATATTCCAGCTCGTGCAGGAAGCAGAATGTGCGGCATGGTGCAATCTCATCTTTAAATTCAGAGATATGCTTTAGCGTAGCATGCTGTGTGCCCAGTACAGGAGAGTTAAAATCAATTAGTGTTGTTATCTGGTATTCGTTTGACGGAACAGCCAGCATATCAACATTTTTTACAGGGTCGTAATAATGAATATTGGTATCAATAGCATATACCACACGTTTTGCTTCCTGTTCCTGAACGCCTACGCTGTCTATAGCTTCTATGATTTGCTTTGAGCTGCCATCCATTATAGGAATCTCGGCACCGTCCAGTTCTATAAGAACATTGTCAACACCCATACCTACAAGAGCCGCAAGTACATGCTCCACAGTGCTGATTTTCACACCATTATGCTCCAACGTGGTACCGCGCGATGTATCTACAACGTAATCTACATCTGCTTTTACTATGGGCTTTTCAGGCAAATCTACCCTTTGAAACCTGATACCGTAACCGGGGTTGGCAGGCTTCATGGTCATATTCACTTTCTGTCCCGTATGCAGGCCTACACCGGGCAGCATTACCGACCCGCTGAGCGTGTGCTGGTTTTGTGTTCCGGATTGTTGTACAGTTTCAGTTTTTCCCTTTATCTGCTTGATTAGTAAATCTTCACTCACTTCTTCGTAATGTTTTGTTCGCTTAATAATGCCGTTAAGTCTGCAACCGTCTTCTCCAAATTACCAAGCCGATATAACAGGTCTGGCAAATTTCTGAAAATTGCCTGACTTTTTAGTGAACTTTTATAATCATATGCCGGAGAGCCTGTCAGTGCTGTGTTTGGTATGCTTACAGACTTTGCAAGGCCGCTCTGGGCATTTATACTTGTATTGTCAGCAATTTGAATATGTCCTACAATCCCAACCTGCCCGCCTATGACACAGTTCCTGCCTATTTTAGTACTACCTGAAATCCCTGTTTGGGCGGCAATCACCGTGTTTTCACCTATTTCTACATTGTGTGCTATCTGTATCAGGTTGTCCAGCTTTACACCTTTTCTTATAATAGTGGAGCCCATTGTGGCTCTGTCTATCGTTGTATTTGATCCTATTTCAACATTTTCTTCTATGATGACGTTGCCTATCTGTGGTATTTTCTTGTAACTGCCATCTTTCTGCGGTGCAAAGCCAAAACCATCGCTACCTATAATAGTGCCTGAATGTATGATAACATTATTACCAATTATGCAGGTATCATATACTTTAACACCTGAAAAGAGGATAGTCTTCCCTCCTATAGAGGTCCGCTCGCCAATATAGCAGCCCGGGTATACTTGTGTATCATCTGCAATGATTGCCCCATCGCCTACGTAGGAAAACGCCCCAATGTAAACATTATTGCCAATCTGCGCTGTCGGGGATATATAAGCAGTGCTGTCAATCCCTTTTTTACCGGCGCCGGCTTTCATCTCATTATATTTTTCCAGCAAAAGTGCAAAACTGCTGTATGCATCTTTTACGCGGATAAGGGTGGGGGACACAGGTGATTCCAGCTCAAGCGATTCATTTATAATTATAATAGAGGCCTTACTGTTGTATAGGAATTCTTCATATTTAGGGTTGGCTACAAAACTTAATGCTCCAATCCCGGCCTCCTCTATTTTGGCTACAGTATTTATAATTGCATCTGGATTGCCTTCTATTTTGCCTTGTATAAGTGTAGCTATTTGCTGAGCTGTAAATTGCATATTGTTTTACTGATAAAATGCCCTGTAAGTTACAATATTAAACCATATCGTACTGTAATTATTGTCAGAATGCGCTGTTATAGTTGTGTATAACATATGTAATTTTTATGGACGACACCTGCCAATGCCTGTGTAACAACAGGATCGTCTATTTCTGATATGTCTTTTACAGTCCCGTCCTTCATGGCAATTTGTATCCGTTCGTCGTTAATATTGTATGTGTCTTTACTGGTAACACCGGTAGTTACAAAATATCCTATTTCCTCAGGGCCCAGGTTTAACTCCTTCATTAACAAAGACCTTTTCTGTTCAGCTACTTCTTCTATAGAGCCGGATGTTAATATAACTTTATAAAGTTTTCTATATTGCATCATCCTGCATAGCATAGATAATATTTTGTCACCATGGTTACACCATTCTTTTATCGATGCCATAATGTCTATGTCATCCAGCATACAATATTTCTCCAGGTGATGTGGGTGAGACTCAAACTCCTGCAAATCAATGTTATTATAAAGAAAATGCTTTAGTGCAGGACTGGCATACAGATCAGTACCTTTTTTTGCAAGTTCTTTTGCACGTTTCAATATATTAATGAGCAGCGTTTCCGCACCTAATACGGTTTTATGCAGGTACACCTGCCAGTACATAAGCCTGCGTGCAATAATGAATTTCTCAACAGAATGAACGCCTTTTTCTTCAACCATCAGTTGCCCATCTATTACTGTAAGCATTTGTAATATCCTGTCGTAGCCTATAACTCCTTCAGACACACCGGTGTAAAAGCTGTCCCTGTTCAGATAATCCATCCTGTCCACGTCAAGCTGGCTGGATACTAATTGATGTAAATAAGGCTTTTCATAAGATTGGTCGAAGATGCGCACAGCGCCATCCAGCATGCCATTAAATTCGATATTGAGCACGTCCATAATGAGTGCGGAAATATGCTCATGGCTGATACCATGAACCAGGGTATGCTCCAGCGCATGAGAAAAAGGCCCGTGGCCTATATCATGCATCATTATAGCTATCCTTGCAGCAAGACATTCCTTTTCTGTTATGTTTATGCCTTTCGCCTTAAGTTCGTCCAGGGCTTTGCCCATAAGGTGTACCGCACCCAAGGAATGATGAAAACGGGTATGCACAGCACCTGGATATACCAGGTGAGCAGGCCCCATTTGCCTGATATTGCGCAGCCTTTGAAACCATTTATGGTCCATCAGTTGCAATATTTCCGGTTCAGGGAAACGTATAAAGCCGTAAACGGGATCGTTGACAATCTTACCCTTCACATTCATAGTTCAATCTTCATTTATTCCCATTCTCCGTCGGGTATTGTAGGTGCCTGCTCACTTTCCAGGTCTTCGGTACCGCCACGATAATACGAACCTGCACTTTGCGGGTCTATCATAACATCACATTCGTTATAGTTCTCCGGCTGTACAAATTTTGCATCGGGGCGGATACCTAAAGAGGGATCTGCATATACTTTTTGCATAAAGTATGCCCATATAGGCAATGCTGCGGCTGCACCCTGGCCAAGGTTGGTATTGCCAAAACGCAGGTAACGGTCGTCGCAACCTACCCACGAGCCTGCCAGTATCTGTGGTGTATATCCTATAAACCATGCATCGGCCTGGTTATTGGTTGTACCTGTTTTACCGCCTATCTCTCCCTCAAGTTTATACCTGTACCTCAACCTTTTTGCCGTACCAAAATCTGCTACGCCACGCATCATGCTTACCATTTTGTAAGCGGTATGTTGGTTGATTAACTCTTTTTGAGCAGGAACAAAGGTTTTTAATACGTTGCCATCCTTATCTTCTATTTTCGAAATGAACATTGGCTCTACATTCGTTCCGCCAGTTGGGAACATCGTATAGGCATGCAGCATTTCGAATAAAGAGATGTCCGGCACACCTAATGCCAGGGAAGGTACCTTATCAATTTTGCTTTCAACTCCGCATTTCTCTATAAAGTCGGCAAAGGCATTGATGCCTACCTGTTTTATAAGGTACAGCGCGGCATTATTTATCGAACCTGCCAATGCCTGTTTCATCGTCATTGGTCCTTTTTCAGACCCTCCTGCATCATAGTTAGCTATGGTGGGAAAACTTTGTGGTGCAGTAGATACAATTCCGCATGGGGAGTACCCATTATCAACAGCCAGGCAGTAGAGCAGGGGTTTTATTGTAGAGCCTACCTGCCTTTTAGTATTAATATTGACGTGGTCGTACTGGAAATAGGTATGGTTAATACCACCAACCCATGCTTTCACTTCTCCTGTAAAAGGGTCCATTGCCATAAAGCCAGCCTGCAGCATCATCTTCATGTATTTAATGGAATCAATAGGAGACATCATCGTGTCTACTTCATGCTCTTTGTTCCATGCAAACACAGTCATTTCTACCGGCTTGTTCATTTCCCTTATCACTTCGTCATGAGACTGGCCCAAATCTTTCAGTGATTGATACCTTGGACTTTCTTTGATTGATATGTCCAGGTATTTTTTATACTCTTTCCAAACACTGCCATCTTTATAACGCCCCTGGTTGGCAAATAATTTTTGTATGTCTTTCAGGTGTTGTTCCACAGCCTCTTCTGCATACTTCTGCATATCAACATTCAGCGTTGTATATATTTTCAGCCCATCTTTATATATGTTGTAAGAAGTACCATCAGGTTTCTTCATGCTTTTTAGTACATCCTTCACCTGTAGCTCTACCACCTGTCTGAAATAAGGAGCCAGGCCATCGTGGTGTGTTACTTTATGGTAATTAAGTATTATTGGTTTCTTTTTAAGGGCGTTAGCTTCATTTACGGTCAGGTAGTTATACTTCGCCATCTGGTCTATAACCGTATTGCGGCGTCGCATTGCATTTTCAGGGTTTCTTTTGGGATTGTATGC
The DNA here is from genome assembly GCA_964464965.1 of uncultured Flavipsychrobacter sp. Taxonomy (GTDB): domain Bacteria; phylum Bacteroidota; class Bacteroidia; order Chitinophagales; family Chitinophagaceae; genus UBA5543. The sequence goes on from CAYXHM010000008.1 coordinate 7,993, forward strand.
AGTACTTGCCTTAAGCATGCCTATCAGCACGGCAGCCTCTTCCACACTCAGTTTTTCAGGTGTTTTATTGAAAAATGTTAAGCCTGCATTCCTGATCCCAAAAACATTGCTGCCAAATGGTACAGTATTCAGGTATAGTGTGATGATCTCATTTTTTGTCAACTGCCGCTCTAACTTTACGGCCATTACCCATTCCTTCAGTTTTTGTACAATCAGCATTACGATATTCCCTTTTTCTCTGGGGAACAGGTTTTTTGCTAATTGCTGTGTGATGGTACTACCACCTCCTTCTTTCCCAAGAAAGATAACGGCACGCATAATTGCCCTGCCATCTACACCAGAATGCTCATAAAAGCGGGAATCTTCTGTGGCAACAAGTGCATTAAAAACATTAGGCGAAATTTCCTCGTATTTTGAGTTGGAACGGTCCTGCACATAATACCTGCCTATCAGATGGCCATTTTCTGCATAGATATCCGTAGCAAGAGAACTGTCAGGATTTTCAAGTTCCTTCATGGATGGCATATAGCCAAGCCAACCCAGGTTAATGAGTAATATCAGCAATAAGAACAAACCAAACCCGGATAAGAATATTACCCATAAGGCTTTGATGACTTTTTGTTTAAAGCTTTTTTCCTGCTGTCCGCTCACAATATTTTACGTTTTTACCGGTAGCAAAGCTAAAAATTATATAATTGCCCTGCATGCGAATACGGCTGTTTATGAATTATTTATTTCCTCATCACCTGGTTGCACGAAAAAGCTGATTGCTCTCAGCGGGCTTAAAAAGCCACGGAGCCTTTGTCCGGCAGGTATAATGGTCTTTACCTGCCTGGTGAATTCGCCCAGGAACCCATTGACAATTTTTCTTTCCCGCTCCGTTAAATCCTGTGTTGTATATTTTTTCTTTAAATACACATTCATGAATGAAGTGTAATCTGTACCCATAAGCGGGTCTATATGTTTAGAAGCATATTGCAACGGGGTTTGGTTAGTTCGTGGATAACCTGCCATATGCAAGTAGAAGTTGGCTGCCCTGTATGCGAAATAAGCTTTTGTACCGTCATTGCCCGCTCGGTTGTGCCTCCATACATAATATGCATAAATTAGGCGGGGCATCAAAAAGAATAATAATACCAGTGCCGCCAGGATGCTAAGTGTAACGATTAATATCTGCTGTAATGATATTTTTTCCTCTGCTTCAGTTTTTACAGGTTTGTCCTCGGGTTTAGATGAGTCTTTCCTTTTCAGGTATAATTCATCTACAGGAGTAGGGGAGGGCAGCCTTTTAGCCAGTACATTTCCTGCGTCTCCCGGTACGGTTCTCATATCTTTCAGCGCCTGGGCGTAAGAGACTGCAGTGCCTTCGTCCCCGGGTTTTACTTTATTCAGCGGCATGTCAATACTGTCAATGTAAATAGCAGCCACCTTCATGTCGAGTTGCAGCGTAGCAACACTATCCATTTTGTATTCCTTGTCGTGAAAAACCATGTGCTTCACTTTCATGGTCAGCAGTTTTTTCATGGTATCAACATCTGCAATAATGCCGTCTGCAGCAAGCCACGCCCTGGGCGGTTGCATAGGTGGCGTGCCATCCGGTTGCGGACTTTGTTCTGCATCTTCATTACCAACTGTAGTGTCAAAATCCAGCCAGCCGTATTCAGGAAAATAGACCTGTACCCACGCGTGCGCCTGGTCTGCATAATACCAATACCAACCTTTGTTCTTATCACTGCGGTCAACAGTCATAAAGCCAACCGTGATACGTGATGGTATGCCGAGTGCACGTAGCATAAAAAGCGTAGCACCTGCATAATAAGCACAGTATCCTTTTTTGTTTTCAAACAGGAAGTACATCAGCTTTGATGCATTGGGAATATCCGGCACACCCGGATTGTCTGTATAGGTAAATATTTGTTTACCATTCTCGTCGTGCGCCAGGAAGTAATCGCGAATGGCCAGTACTTTATCAACCGGTGTTTTTGCATCCCTCGTTATATCATGTGCCAGCGTGCTTATTTTCCTGAATTTTTCATTAGCAGGCATTTCAGTATAATAGTCCATGAATTTCTTATCCATAGCCTCATACCCTTTGGCTTTGCGTAGTACTTCAAACCTGTTTTCCTGGAAATCCCTTATCTGTTCCTCTGTGGAATTATATATAAAATACGCACTGTTTAATTCTGATACATAACCCTTTGCCCTATAGGCTGAAATAAATTCATCCCTGAAATCTTTTTCAACTGCTACTGGCTGTACAAAGTAGCCCACGTTAGGGGCAAGATAAGTTTTAGTAGAAAGCTTTTTATTGTATATCTCAATGTCAACCGTTTTGCGCAACTTGGTAGCCATGCTGTTTTTAATAACAGTAGTATCTACTTGCGTAAAGAACAAGGGCATTTTGCCTGGATTAGGTTCAAAGAGGTCGTTTGATGGTATCAGTGAGTCACGTTCGAATGTTTCAGTCAGTGTATCGAAATAGGTATAATGAAAGGCTGTAAGGTAAAGTGGGTTAGGCATCTCTGTCCCCTCGAAGTAATTATCAATATGAGCACAAAACAGCAACTCGTTACTACGGCCTAAATTACTGCGCAGCCTGGAGTATTCATTTATGTCAAAAGTGCCATCTTTATTCTGCTTTAACATGCTGTTTTCCCCGCTTTTGCCACCACCGCCATAATTCGCAACGGTTTCCTTTATCTCACCCCGCATCAGGTAAACCACTCCGCCAAAAATCAATATTGCTAACACGGCAAACAGTGCCAGCCTCCTGCTCATAAACCACCAGAACTTCTGCGACTTGTCTTTATAACTATATATCTGTTCTGATGCATATAATATATATACCGCATAAAGGACTATGGGTGTAAAGCTTTTTAGAAGCGTATATACATTGTCCATTTGCTGCTTGGCTACAAGCAATACGCAACTCAACAGCATTACAGCAGCCATAAACACTGACCAGTAGCGCAGCCTGCTAAAGCCCCAGCCTGTAAGCCAGCCAACATTGAAGAGTATAGCAAATACAAGGAATTGAACAGAAATGAAAAAAGCATCAAACTCGCCTATAGCTAATTTGTCAAGCCCCTGATAGACGACATAAAAGCCAAAAGTCAATAGCAGGTATGCAGGTAAAAATCTGAAACGAAAAGCATGAAAGACAGCACTAATACCCATACCGGCCACCAGGTATATAACCTGCTGCAGCACATTGGCATTTGGAATAGCATAATAGCTATTGGCGTACTGCAATAAAATGTAGCTGACTAATGCAGTAGGTAATACCAGGAAAATCAGTTTTGCCAGCAACTCATTTACCGGCGTGGCTCTTTGTATATTCATATACTTGAAGCCTTAAATTTAGGGATAAATAGTATAGTCACATTGTTAAAATAGAGTGACGGACCTATATTTTATCCAGTTTAAATGTATACCGCCCGTCTGCTTTTTGTACGTTAAACCTTAGCTTGTTGCCAAAACTGGCATCTTCACCTACCCAATGATAATCGCCGCCACGACTGCCACTTTTTATATCAATAATTATTGTATTGTTACTGTTTGTCGTTGTGTTGCCGTCATCATCAGTGATTGTAGTTCCGTTTTGCACGACAATATCATACTTGCCAAGATATGTTGTATTGTTATTCCTGTCTATTAATGCGGCCTCTTTTTTATCGTTTAGCTGCAACACCATATTGTGATATTGCTGGGTTACATTTTGTGTTTTAAACCCGTCTTTATGTATCACCACTTTTTCAAAACTGTATTGCCCTACAGCTCGTCTTTCCAGGGGTGTAAGATGGTCATTTTTTGTGCAGGTAATATTCAGTAGCATTACAGCCGATATTGCAGATATGTATATTATTCTTTTCATGTTGCACCGTTTATTAAATATGAAAATTAATTCAATAGTTTTTAAAAACGCTGCCGGCTCATTTTTTTGCTAGTTAAAATAATGCTAAACATTATTGGGTAAAGTGTTTATCTACAGCCGCATTTCAGGCGTGTTTGCCAACAGTTAACTGTTAGTTACCCACACAGCAGGGGTTTGAGAACGGCCATTTAGAAAGAAAACACTTATCTTAGGCATGTTTTAAAAATATTCAAGTAAAAATGATTCAAGAAAAAGAAAATCAGGTGAAGCTTGGAAGCTCTGACCTGGATTCAAAAACTAGAGAAATGTTACAGAAATTCAAGATTGTAACCGTTATTGGTTCCGGAACTATGGGTAATGGTATCTGCCACGTTTTTGCTCAAAGCGGTTTTAATGTCCACATGATGGATATCAAACAAGATGCACTGGATAAAGCAGTGGGTACCATCGGGAAAAACATGGACAGGCAGATAGCAAAACAAACACTTTCTGAAGAGCAAAAAAGTGATGCCCTGGGCCGTATCATAACTTATACAGACATGGCTGAGGCTGTAAAAGATGCAGACCTGGTTATAGAAGCTGCTACTGAAAACATCTCTCTGAAAACCAAATTGTTTGAAGACCTGGACAAACTATGCCCTCCTCATACAATTCTGGCTACTAATACTTCTTCTATCTCTATTACACGCATTGGTTCTCATACCAAACGCCCGGGCCAGGTTATAGGTATGCACTTTATGAACCCCGTTCCTGTAATGAAACTGGTTGAGATCATAAACGGGTATGCTACTACCGACGAGGTGACGCAGGTGATATATGACCTGTCTAAATACCTGGGTAAAGTACCTTGCGTAGTACAGGATTATCCCGGCTTTATTTCTAACAGGATATTGATGCCCTTAATTAATGAGGCAATCATATCTCTACAGGAAGGTGTAGCAGGTGTTGAAGAAATAGATACAATTATGAAGCTTGGTATGGCGCACCCGATGGGGCCGCTGCAACTGGCAGATTTCATAGGGCTTGACACTTGTTATTCTATAATGAATGTACTGCATATGGGCTTTGGCATGGAAAAATATGCTCCTGCTGTGTTGCTGGCCAATATGGTGCAGGCCGGTTACCTGGGTGCTAAAAGCGGCGAAGGCTTCTATAAATATACCCCTGGTAGCAAAGAACTGGTTGTCAGCAGCCGTTTCCAGAATAAAAAATGGTAGTAAAAACTACTTATTGAAATTTCATAATAATAAGAGCGTGGAAGATATCTTCCACGCTCTTATTATTTATGAGTAATTATATTTTAGAGCACTTGCTTTTCTCCAGTTCCTTTAGGGATTTTGCCCGCACCTGCAAACCGTTTAGACCAATAGGTCTCAGTCAGGCTACTGATCATTACACCACCTGATGTGGATGCGTGTACAAAAAAGTTGTTAGCAAGGTAAATGCCCACATGAGAAATGCTTCTGCCTCTTGTTTTAAAGAATACCAGGTCGCCTTCTATAAGGTTATCAACATCCCAAATCATGTTGCAAGAGCGGAACTGATCGCGCGCAGTACGTACCAGGTTAGTGCAAAATACTTCTTCGTACAATTTTTGCACAAATGCAGAACAGTCTATTCCGGATTTGTCATTGCCGCCGTATGTGTATTTTACACCATACCATTCATCAATAAACTTATACAACATGTAATTGGACATAGCCCTTGGCATTAATCCTATTACATTGGCATATTTATTCAGGAATTCACTGCTGATTTCTGCACTGGTTATAGGCATATCCCCTGCTGTCACTTTTATTTGCCGTGAAGCAGACGGTGAAATGTCTATATTATTAAGAAAACGGCTGTTACCTCTTTGTTTTACAAAACTTTCGGTTGTGGGATACAGCAATTCTTCGCTGCTATTGCAGCCTACAGATAAAATAACAGTAAAAGTGAAACATGCTGCCAGACATGTGCGAATGATTTTATTCATTATCCTCACGTTGTAACCGGCAGCAATATTATAAAATAGAACGACAAAAACAAGTCTTATGCTGCTAAATTTATATTTTATTTAGCATTATTTGCTTTTACTGTCTTCACTATCAATCTCTTACTGCTATTTAGGCATAGCTGCAAAAGTCATTTCCAATATAATATCCTTGTTGTTTTCATACAACTGTTGAGTAACAGTCATTTCCTCAAAAGTCATGTTTTTAATGTCCCATTCAAACCTGTTTTCCGGGTCGCCACCATATTCCAGGAAGTATATATAACGTAAGTCACCTGTTACATTCCATAAAAATGGTGTAAAATCGGGTGCATTTCCTGTGCTAGTGCTGTCTAAGCAGTTTACTGTTCCTTCCATATATTTACCATTCCCGCCCGGCTCAAACTTGTAATAATTATCCTGCTGGCATTCAGGAAGAGAAGTTTTACCACCATTTGATTTAATGCTCACCAGTTTCCAATCGGCAGATTGTAGAATTTCACGGCGGTTCTTTAGATCTCCACGTATATTTTTCCTTTTACAGGCAGTAAAGGCAATCATGGCTACTAACAATAGTAAGAATAAGTTCTTCATTTGATTTTTTATTTTGATGGTGCAAAGTAAATAAATGCTTGTGTATTTTTTGTTATCTGATTGCTAATGAGCAACATCTTAAAGTCCTTTTTGATAAATAGGATGCAGGTAACCTATGCTTAGTTATAGTTTTAGTAAAAGCTATTATATATTTGAGCTGTGGGAAAAAGATCACTGATAACTGTATTTATAGCATCATTATGTTTGTATGGTGTGGCTGTGCATGCACGGGACAAAGCAGATTCGTTATTAGCTGTACTGGAAAAATCGGAACCGGATACCAATAAGGTTAACCTGTTGAACGAATTATCCAGCGTGTATTTTCAGCAAGACCCTGAGTTGAGCCGGCAATATGGTGAACAAGTGCTGAAACTTGCTACAGAATTGAAGTATGATATGGGTATGCTGCGGGGAAACAACCTTGTAGGCCGTTGCTATGCTGTGCAAAATAACCTTCCACTGGCCTTAAAACATTTCCAGGCAGCATTGTTAATTGCCAGGAAAATGAAAAACCCTAAGTATGAGGGTATGCTATTATCGTCTATAAGTGCGGTGTACAGTTCTAATAAGGACTACGATAAGGCACTGCGACACGCATTGGAAGCCAGGAGGGTGAATGAACAGGCAGGCATTAAGTATATGGTAAACCTGATGATAAACATCGGGTACCTATATATTGTGCAGGATAAATATAATGAAGCGCTGCCTTATTATGAAGAAGGGTTACGGCAGGAAAAGGCATATGGTAGCGAGGAAACCATAGGCGAACTTGCTAACCTCTATTTAAATCTTGGTGGGGTATATATAAGAATGGGAGATTATGTAGCCACATTGGAAAACTATTTTAAGGCTGCAGACATATTGCAAAGAATAGGGCATACCCAGCACCATACATTTGCCATGGCTGATATTGGTGAAACGTATGTACGCATTGCAGCAGGTAAGAGCAAGAAACCATTGCCGGATAGCTTGCGCGATAATAATGCAAACCTGGATAAGGCCCGGTATTACCTTGAAAATGCCCTTGCAGCGGGTGAGGAATTAGGGTTGATGGATATAAGGTCTGAAGTATATTCCAGCCTGTCTGAATTATATGCATTGCGTAAACAATACCAGAAAGCTTATGAATATAAGAACCTGCAAATTACGCTGAGAGATAGCCTGCGTAATATTGATAAAGAAAAAGAATTTGCTAAAATAGAAGCGGAGTTCCTGGTCCGAAAGCAAACAGATTCACTCCACTACCTGAATGTCCTGAAGGACAAAGAGATACATGAAAAGAAATTACAACGTAATGGCGGGATATTGCTGATTAGTTTTGCAGGCATCATTAGCCTGTTATTGATAAACCGCCAAAAACTGAAGCACATTCAGATACGTAAAATAGCTGAAGCTGATAAACAACGTGTAGAAGAACTGGCAAAACTACAATTAGCCGATTTTACTAAAAATATACAGCAGAAGAACGAACTGATTGAAAAATTCAGCCGGGAATTAGAAAAATATAAGTTGTCGCCACATACTAATGAACAGGTAGAACAGGAAAGATTATTATCACTCCTGCAAAGCTCAGTTATCCTCAACGACGAGCAATGGATAAATTTCCAGGTATTATTTAATAAAGTACATGCAGGGTATATAAACAGGGTGAAAGAAAAGTTTCCTGATCTCACCACTGCAGAAATCCGTTATATACTGCTGGCAAAACTGGGCCTCAGTAATAAAGAAATGGCTGCTATGCTGGGTGTAAGTATAGATGCTGTACGTGTAAGTAAGCATCGTGTACTTAAAAAAATTCAGCTTCCGGAAGATGTTAGCCTTGAAGAGGCTGTTCTTGCCATGTAGATTTTGTAATGTGTAATTTTCTGTAATTCAATTATTTGTATTGCGTAATGATATTGTTACACCAATGTAATGGTATTGTTACGCTTAAAATTTGCTTTAACTTCTCCCCCATACCATCTTTATGTTATGAACATTAAAGCATGGACTACGATGGATAAATACTTAATGCTTTCATGCTTGGTAGTAGGCATTGTAGTAGTCGCAATAATTATATTGCTGCTTTATTCTATGTAGTGCTTTATAGGACTTTTATACAGGTATTTTAAAACAAACAAAACAAACAAATGCATTGACGGCCATCAATGGATGAATTTCATCAGGCGTCTTTCTTTTTCCAGGGAAGGATATAATAGTCTCATTTCAAACAAAACAAACAGGCCATCATGGTTTTATAGGATTTTTTATAAGGTCTGAGAGAGGGCTTTTTACTCCTATGAAGCGCTATAGCCGGGACAAAATGTCCCGGCATAGTAATGTTGAATTTGCAGCCTGCAGCCAGGCATTAAATATTTTTAGGCTTAACTATTCTTATTGCTATTAAAATAAGCTTCTATTTTTTCCCGGCTGTTACCTACTGCTTTTATTGCTTTTAAAATATCATCTTTAGAAACATTAAGTTGACCGGCCAGATATTCCACTTCATAATCTTCGTTACCGGCCACCTGGCTGCGGTCTTGTTGTCCTTTTAAGTTTTTGTTATCCATAACATCATTTTATTTAAGGTTATAAAAAATCTGTTATACGGCTTTATGCAGGCACTTTTCTGCTTTTCTCCCTGTCCCAAAACCTGTGTTGCGCAATTGCGGTTATGAATTTTTTTGCTAATTCCGCAGGTTTGTCGCTTATTACAACGCCCTCAGCTATTACAGTATTGGTCTCATTATCTTTTGGCAACTTTTTGAAAAAATATGTTGCTTCCAAAACCTGTAATGCATCAGTATCCGCAGCAATGGCTTTGCAATGTTTAAAGGCTTCATTCAGAAAGTGTACTGCATCCGGATCAGCTTCGAGCGTTGCCACACTGTTACTGCCGCCCGGCACATATACAGCATCATAAAATACCGAAGATGCAGTTAAAAAGCTTTTATCAATGAAAATCTGTTCGTCGTTTTCAGATACGAGATAACCCTGCTTTGGTGCTATTACTTCAGGCATCGCGCCTTCTTTTATCAAGGCATCTTTAATCATATTTAATGATTGCTCATCAACACCATCAGCAGCCAGTATAGCAACCTGCCTGGTACGTATAGTATCCTTAACTGTATTGGCCATGCTCAAGGGCTGCGAAGCCTGTCCGGCTCCTTCAATTATGATTGGTTGAAAATCCTCCGGGTTGCCATCTGCCGGGATACTTTGATTGATAAACGGAATATCCTTAGGGATATGTACACCTAGGGCGTAGGAAACCTGCGTGGCCAGCCCGTTGTCTATCTGTGCAAGAATATATAACATACGTTCCCGGATAGGGATGGTCTGTACTTTTCCTAATTCAAAGCTTAATGCGTCTATTATATGATTTTTTTCAGGTTCAGATTGGCTGTTGTAAAACAGTTTTGCCTGGCTGAAATGGTCAAAGAAACTTTTACTTCGTTCCCTTATTTTATAAGCATCTATTTTTTCAGCATGAGAGGTAAATCCTCCGTCCATCATTCCTGCCTGGAAAGGGCAACCTCCTCCTAATGTGTTAGGGCTATAGCTGGCTTTGCCACGATTGATGGTCTGCCTCATAAAACCATCTCTTTGGTTATTATGTACAGGCACTACAGGCCTGTTTATAGGAATCTCATGGAAATTAGGTCCTCCCAGGCGTATCAGTTGGGTATCTGTGTACGAAAATAACCTGCCCTGCAATAACGGGTCGTTAGTGAAATCAATTCCCGGTACTATATTTCCTATATGGTAGGCAACCTGTTCTGTTTCTGCGAAAAAATTGTCAGGGTTCCTGTTCAGGGTCATTTTACCAATGCGTTGCACTGGCACCAGTTCTTCAGGTATTAGTTTTGTCGGGTCCAGCAGGTCAAAGTCAAATTTGTGTTCATCGGCTTCCGGTACTATTTGTACACCCAATTCCCATTCAGGGAAATTACCTGATTCAATAGCATTCCACAGGTCTCTTCTATGAAAATCAGGGTCTTTGCCCGAAATATTCTGTGCCTCGTCCCATGCTACAGAATGTACACCTAACAAGGGTTTCCAATGGAATTTTACAAAGCTTGCAACGCCTTCCGCATTAATAAACCGGAATGTATGTACACCAAAACCTTCCATCATCCTGTAACTACGGGGTATGGCACGGTCGCTCATCAGCCACATGATCATGTGTGCACTTTCCGGCATCAGCGATATGAAATCCCAGAATGTATCGTGAGCAGATGCTGCCTGGGGCATCTCATTATCGGGCTCAGGTTTTACAGCATGAACCAGGTCGGGAAATTTCATCGCATCCTGGATGAAAAAAACGGGCATATTATTCCCCACCAGGTCAAAATTTCCTTCCTGTGTGTAGAATTTCACTGCAAAGCCACGTACATCCCTCGCCAGGTCTGTAGAGCCACGTGAACCCGCTACTGTGGAAAAACGGACAAATACAGGTGTTTCTGCACCGGGGTCTTGCAAAAAAACGGCTTTAGTAATTGCCGCCTGGGATTCATAAACCTTAAAAACCCCGTGCGCTGCAGAGCCTCTTGCATGAACAATACGCTCTGGTATGCGCTCATGGTCAAAGTGTGTCATTTTCTCCCGGAAAATGAAATCCTCCAAAAGTGATGGCCCTCTGTTGCCCGCTTTCAATGTATTTTGGTCATCATTTATCTTCACACCCTGGTCGGTAGTCATGAATTCACCTGTAGCATCTGCTGTATCTTGCTGCAGGTTTTCAGTTTTCGCATTTTCCGGGTTGTTGATATGCTTATCTGTTTCGGGATTCAAATTATCTTTAGCAGGCTTTTTGGCTGGCATAATTATTTGTTTAGGGGTAAAAAATATATTCTCTTGTAACGGGAAGATTTATTCTGTCTCAGCTTCATAATTGATATTGTTTTCGGCTATTTGCGTCAGTATATCATCTGCTTCTATTTCTTCAGCTAATATTTCAGCAAGAATGCTGGCTATTTCGTCCAATGCAAGCACCCTTGCCAGTTGCGTCAGGCTTCCATAAGCAGCTATTTCATAGTGCTCAACCTTCTGAGAAGAGATAATAATACCTACATCCCTTATGGCGCTGCCATCTTCTGTATCTTCTACAACTCCTTCACCTTCCTTCACCAGTCCTTCCATGCCGTCGCATTTCTTTCCTTGTGGTTTTTTACCAAGGAGGGCAAAAACCTCTTCCAACTTCGTGACATGGCCTTTGGTAACCAGCAGGTGATCTGCAATAGCATTCACCAGCTGTTCAGAAACAGCTGCCTTTTGCATTTTGGGCAATGTTTTGGTCAGGTGTTTTTCTGCCCAGTATATATCTTTTATTTCATCAGTGAAAAAATCCAGTAATGCTGAATTTTGAGCTGTAGTGCCAGGAGCGGGAGATTTCTTACTTACAGCTTTTTTTGATGTATTTGCTGTGTTGCTGGTACGTGATGCCTTCGCCATTGTTATATTGTTTTAGCAATAGGCTTAAGAAACCGTGCCACCAGATTTTTTTTAAACAAAACCCCTACTTTTTTTTCAGACGTTTATGTCGCTATTTCGATCCAGACGGGTGCGTGGTCACTTGTTTTTTCCCAACCGCGCACATACTTATCTACGCCAGCATTTAACAGTCTTCCATTAAAATGCGGGCTTAATAAAAAATGATCGATGCGGATACCTGCATCGCGTGCATATGCATTCCGGAAATAATCCCAGAAAGTATAGATTTTCTCATCCGGATATAATGTACGTATTGCATCAGTCCAGCCTTGAGCTACAAGTTTTTTATATGCGGCCCTGCTTTCGGGGAAAAAGAGGGCATCTTTCTTCCAGCTTTCGGGTTTATATACATCCAGCTCTGTGGGTATTACATTATAATCACCCACAAGCATCACCGGCACATCGTGCTTCAATAATTTTTTAGCATGTGTGGCCAGCCTTTTAAACCATGCCAGCTTATAATCAAATTTAGGTCCGGGGGCAGGGTTCCCATTAGGTAGGTATAGACAGCCTATAATCATGTCATTTACTACAGCCTCTATATAACGGCTATGTACATCTTCGGGGTCTCCCGGCAGGGTGCGCCTTATTTCTTGTATCTCCATGCCTTTAGCCAGTATAGCTACACCATTCCATGCCTTCTGTCCATGCCATATAGCATTATATCCTGCATCGGTTATTGCTTTGGCAGGGAACTTTTCTTCCGGAGCTTTCAGTTCCTGCAGGCATACAATATCAGGCTTTGTCTCTTTTAGCCAATGCAGCAATACCGGTAGCCTCCCATTTATACCATTTACATTATACGTTGCTATTTTCATGAAAATTATTGTCTTTATAGTTATCTATAAGGGTTCTTACAGTAATGGAATATCTTGTTTCGGTTACCGGTGCTATACAATGTTCCCAATGCGTCCTTGCCTCATCGCGGATAACATAAATTGATCTTCGACGCACAGGAATGGTGATAATAGATTTTCTGCCCTGCTTTGCTTTGTCATAAGGGCGTAGCTTAAACCTGCAGTCTGACATCAGAGAAACTCCAACAATAATATCAAAAGGTGGGGCATCTCTGTGCCAGTTAATAACGGAGCCAGGCGGGTATTCTGTTACCAAAACTTCTGCAAGATCTTCCAACGGTATTGATAGCCAGGTTGAAATTTTTTCCAACAAAAAATTAAAGGCGGGTGGTATGTCCTCTCCCCTGGAAATACTTCGTGTGTCAAATTGGTAATCATAGCCATAACTATTTACCTTCCGCTTTGCTTCAAAGCCACGGAAGATTAAAGTGTGTAGTTCAAGGTCGCCAATATCATTAATAAGTTGCTGCTCTTCACGCTCAGTCAGGAAATCCGGAAAGTAGTGAAAGCCATCGGGTACTATTATATCATTAGGGAATAACGTATTCACGCTTTGCTGCAATTTATCTATATATACCATTCAAAATTTAAAACAATTATGCCAACTTTTTTGGTTTTTCTAATTGCTTGAAACCACTGCGCGCATATTATCGCCTTAGTTGTGTATCGTTTTTTCATTTCTTTGTAGCTGTGTTGTAAAATCATGGCAAACGTTCCAACATAATAGGTTGAATATTGTTACTCTATTATATACCAGGATCTTATGACTAAGCTAGACGCTTTAGGTGATTTGCAGGAGCCGATACAGCCACTGCTAAAAGTAATAAAAGCTCATTGTATTGCTAACAATGACACAATTGCCGTAGCTGAGAGTGTAACAGCGGGATGCTTACAACTGTTACTTAGTACAGCTGAAGGTGCGCAGGAATTTTTCCAGGGAGGTATTACTGTTTATAATTGTACCCAGAAAGCCATTCATTTAGATATTGAACCTCTCTTCGCTGAAAAATGCAATGGGGTAGATGCTGTCATAGCGCTAAAAATGGCACAAAACGTATGTAGATTGTTTCGCGCACAGATAGGTATTGGCATTACCGGTTACGCTACGAAAGCGCCCCAGGATGGAATAGACGCTCTTTATGCATATGTAGCCATTGTCAGGAATAATACTGCACTCTATGAAGGTAAAATTGAACCTTCAACCGAAGGTATTGCAGCACAATGGGAATACTCTGAACAAGTTATCAGAATATTATCCGATACCCTTAAAGATTAAATATGTTGCAACCCATTGGTGGTCTAATGAGAAAACAGGTAATTAATTTTATAGGGTTAGTCTTATTGACTGGCATCATTACCCCAGAAGGGTTTGCACAAAATATGGATACCGCCACAAGGTACCGGAAAGTTAAAGTTTTACCTGTGCCATCCTTTGGGTATTCACCAGAAACCGGTTCGTATATCGGTGCAGTAGCATTATTCACATTAGATTTCTATCACGATACTAATACCAGGATATCTAATGCGAAAGTTGAGTTTAATTATACATGGCGGAGGCAAATAATTTTTGAAGGGGAATGGAATTACTTTTTTAAGCAGGAAAAATGGTACACGCAAGGTTTATTGCAGTATATGAGATACCCCGACCTGTATTATGGTATTGGGGAAACCACGCCCCAAAACGATGAGGTATTATTTGAAAGCAATCGAATTGTGGCTGATTTTAATATTCTCAGGAAAGTAGCTGATAAAACCTTTATTGGCCCTAAGTTCAGATACCTGAACTACAGGGCTGTTCAATATGACACCAGTAATGTAGTTTACCCGGAATTAAAAGATGCAGGGATAGGGGGAATAGGAGTTACCCTGTTAAAAGACACCCGCAATAACTTACTCAATTCAAGCGCGGGGACGTATCTGGAAATGACACCAACCTACAACTATGCAGGAAACTACTCGTATTTAAAACTATGGGCAGATGCAAGAGGTTATAAATCTATTGGCCCGAAACTGATTTTGTCAGGCAGGTTTCTTAATGAAATTACCATTGGCAATGCACCATTTTTTGATTGTTCACTCATAGGTGGTGATAATAAAATAAGGGGGTTTTATTATGGCAGGTACAGGGAGCAGAATTTATCTACAATACAGGGAGAGGCAAGAATGATAGTGTGGTGGCGAATTGGCTTTGCTGCATTTGGTGGCTTAACAAAATTGTACCCGGGTTTTGATGCACTGTCCTTTAATAATATAAAAACCAATTATGGCGGCGGTATCCGCTTTGTTATAGACAGGAAGCAGAATATTAATTTAAGGCTTGATTACGCTATAGCAAGTGGTGGCCAGGATGGATTCTACATATCGTTCGGAGAATCATTTTAAAACAATGGCCTGATTTTTTTGTTGTGTAAAAACAATTCATTTATTATGAAAAAACTATACTTGCTGTTCACATTGTTGACTGTACTGGTACTACATTCAAGTTGTTATAAATGGCGCATGTCAAAAGGTGGTGGGCAAATAGGAAAAATACCAGCCCGTGAAACAGACGTAAAAGATGTGGCAGTACCTCCGGGCTATTCAGTAGAGGTAGTCGCTCAGGGGTTGACTTTCCCCAGTTCGGCAACATTTGACGATCAAGGCAGGATGTACGTGATTGAAGCGGGATACTCTTATGGGGAAGTGTGGCTGGAACCTAAATTGCTGCGTATGGAAGCAGACGGTACTTTTACAACACTTGTCACAGGCAGTAAAAACGGGCCCTGGACGAGCCTTATATACTATGAGGGATACCTGTACCTTTCAGAAGGAGGGCAAGCCGAGGGTGGCAAGATTTTCAGGGTGTCTCTTGATGGCACTATGAAAGAACTGGTGTCAGGTTTACCCAGTATAGGTGACCATCATACTGATGGCATAGTAATAAAAGACAACTACATATACTTCGGCCAGGGAACGGCTACCAACAGTGGAGTAGTAGGTAAAGATAATATGGAGTTTGGCTGGCTGATGAGGCACAGGGATTTTCATGATATTCCGTGCAGGGATATTACATTAGCAGGGCGCAATTATGAGTCTGAAAATATTTTTACAGAAGACCCTAAAGATAAAATAATGACAGGCGCCTTCGTGCCATTCGGCACTTCCACAACACAGGGGCAGGTTATTAAAGGTAAAATCCCTTGCACAGGGTCTATAATGCGCATACCGCTGGAAGGTGGCCAGCCTGAAATGGTAGCATGGGGTCTAAGAAATCCATATGGCCTGGCCCTTGCACCCAACGGTGATATTTATATCAGTGAAAATGGTTATGATGACCGTGGCAGCAGGCCTATATGGGGAACCGGAGATGTATTGTATAAATTACAGCCCGGCATGTGGTATGGTTATCCCGATTTTTCAGCAGGTGTGAATATGGCTGATAAAGAAGGGTTTAAAGTTCCGGGTAAAGATTTTGTAAAACCTGTAATACAAAATTACCCTAATACACCGCCAAAGCCTACAGCTATATTTGGTGTCCATTCATCTGCAAACGGAATGGATTTCGCTACAAATCAGTCCTTTGGCCATACCGGAGAAGTATTTGTAGCAGAATTTGGTGACATGGCGCCAAATGTTGGTAAAGTATTAGCACCGGTAGGTTTTAAAGTAGTACGTGTAAATACTGAAACCGGTGTGATAGAGGATTTTGCCGTTAACAAAGCTAAAAAGCATGGACCTGCAAGCCGTTTGAAAAAGAAGGGGCTGGAACGCCCGCTGGCGGTAAAGTTCAATCCTAAAGGAGATGCACTATACATTGTTGACTTTGGAATTTTGAAAATGGGTGAGCATGGTCCTGAGCCACAACAGGGTACAGGCGTAATATGGAAAATAACTAAAAAATAGAACCATGACACGATATATTAAAATAGCAATTGGCTTATTATTATGCGCAAGTTGCCTGTACTCTTGTGCAGTAAGAAGAAGTGAGCCTGTTACAGGAAAGGTTGTTGACGCATCTGATGCACGTGTGAAAAGTGGTCAGGTGTTATATCACAGGTATTGTCAGAAATGCCATCCTGCCGGTGAAGCAGGCCTTGGCCCCAGCGTAACAAGTAAACCCGGGTTTGCAAAACGTTTCCAGATAAAACATGGTGCTGGTGTGATGCCCGGATTTAAAGATATACTCTCCAAGCAGGATGTAAAAGATATTGCGAAATATCTCAAAAGTCTTAACCATGTAAAGAAACAGGGAGTGACATCCTAAAGATGTTTAAAGTTGCTTTATTGCGTATAAAACTAAAAGGAGCCTTATATTAGGCTCCTTTTTTTAGCAGGTAATATTAAGAAGTAGAAATCCTAAAACCCTTCTTTTTCGTTGTCGTAGTTGCTTCCTTTATTTTTCTCGGCACCTTGTTTATAAGCATCACCTGCCAGGTACGATGAGCCCTGCCCGTAGTTTGACCCGCCTTGTGTTGTGCTTTCACCCTTTATTTCCGCACATCTGTCGGCGCCGCCTGCTTTAAGTTCCTTTCCATCTTTGTATATGTCTGAATGAACGCGGGAGCCGAACATAGAAAAAGGGTTGAATATTGCTACCAGCAACAGAATTGCCCCAGCTATTTCCAATACAATATTCCAGGGATAGACATGCATTGAATATCCCCACGCTATTATAGCGAAACCTGTTATTCCCGTTAAATATCTTGCCTTCTTCATACCAAATAGCTTTTATAGATAATACAACAATCGCAGCCTGAATATGTTGTAAGTAATTACGTACGAAATGAATTCATAACGCTAACGTGATATTATTTATGGAGCAGAAAAAGACAAGAGATGGGAAATTGACCAGCATATGGCAGAATATTAACAAGAATATGTTTGCACCCACCCTATGGACAGAATGCGATGTACTGATAGCAGGCGGGGGCATAACCGGTATTACAACCGGCCTTCTTTTGCAGCAAGCAGGGATGCAGTGTGTGATAGCAGAAGCACATGAAATAGGGTTTGGCACAACTGGCGGTACGACCTGCCATATCAATACTTTGCTGGACACACCTTATACAACTATAGAAAATAATTTTGGTGCGGATGGTGCGAGGCTGGTAGCCGGTGGGGCGATACAGGCAAGAAAGCTGATAGCTACTCTGGTAGAAGAACATGGCATTGACTGCGACTTTGAATATAAAGACGGCTACCTGTATGCGCAAACTGCGGAAGAGCAGGAAGAATTGCAGGAGATATATGAAGCTGCACAAAAAGCTGGTATAGAAGTCGAATATGTGAATGACCTGCCTGTGCCGATGCAGTTTACCAAAGCATTATGTTTCAGGAAACAGGCGCAGATGCACCCACTAAAATATCTTAATGCACTTGCACTGGCCTTTGTAGCACAGGGCGGTGTAATTACAGAACACGTGCGGGTGATGAAACATGAAAAATCTGAAGACGGGTATATGGTTCACACAACAGGTGGAATAATCAGGGCCAAACAGGTGATATATGCAACACATATCCCACAGGGTATAAACATATCACATTTTCGCTGTGCGCCTTATCGCAGTTATGTATTAGGCGTACAATTAGCTGATGGGAATTACCCTGATGCTATGGCATATGATATGAAAGACCCTTACCACTATTTTCGTACCCACGTTGTAGATGGTACTACCTATTTAATATCAGGGGGAGCAGACCACAAAACCGGTCACGGCGACCCGGAAGATGCATTTGATGAACTGGAAGCATTTACCAGGGAACATTTTAAAGTACAGTCGGTGGATTACAGATGGTCTTCTCAATATTTTGAACCTGCTGATGGCCTTCCATATATCGGGCGGATTACTGCCGGGGAGGACGTTTTCATAGCTACGGGGTACGGGGGTAATGGAATTATATATGGTAGCCTTTCAGGGATTATTCTTCGTGATTTGATTTTGGGTAATAATAATGAGCTTGCAGAACTCTTCTCCCCCGGAA
The DNA here is from genome assembly GCA_964464965.1 of uncultured Flavipsychrobacter sp. Classification (GTDB taxonomy): domain Bacteria; phylum Bacteroidota; class Bacteroidia; order Chitinophagales; family Chitinophagaceae; genus UBA5543. The sequence continues at coordinate 26,723 of CAYXHM010000008.1, forward strand.
GGGTAAAACCGGTAGCTTCATTTACCAATATAGTTAAGGAAAACGCAGACGCTGTTTACCATTTTTTTTCTGATAGGTTTTCCCTTGAATCGTTGCCTGTACTTAATGAAATAACGCCGGGCATGGGCAAAGTTGTAATTCACGATAATGAAAAAGTAGCAGTATATAGAGCAGATAATGGTGCGATACATATAATGAGTCCTGTATGTACACATGCAGGATGTTTTGTGGCGTGGAATGATGAAGAAAAGAGTTGGGACTGCCCTTGCCATGGCGGGCGTTACGATGCTCTAGGCAAAGTGATAACGGGCCCCGCAAGGGAAGATTTAAAGAAAATAGAACATAAATAGGACCGGGACATTTTTGCCAGGGACTAAAAACCCGCATAAATATGCATTTGGTGAACTCGTTCCTGCATTTTATATAAAGCATTCGTTATATCGGTATTTATTCCTGAATTTTACTTTTGTGCTGTACACCATACAGCACTATAAATAATGCAGGCAAAAAACAAAACGATATGTAGCAAGCATACTATATGCATTATTTTATGTATGCAATTGCTGTTGCTTTTGAATAGGTATAGTTCCTACGCCCAAACGTTTGCATTTCATCAAAAGTATTCAGCTCATAATATTCCTTCAACGGCTTTTCAGAACTATGCGGTTGTTACCACAGTTATGGATGGCAAGGGACGGGTTTGGATTGGAACATTGAACGGATTATATGTAACAAGAGGCAACGAAGTACTGCAGTTTACGCTCAGTAATCCCAATGATAAAGTAATCAGCAGCTTGTTGTTACACAAGCAGTATTTGTATGTGGGTACTAATGAGGGCATCAATCGGATACAGCTGGATAATATGGAGGCAGATATTCTTGACCTGAAAGACGCCAAAGGGCACCCTATCCACAATTATTGCATGGTTGTAAGAATAGATGCTGCGCAAAACCTGCTTTTTTATACCGGGCATAACACAGGCGCATATTATGAGCATAATTTACTAACAGGGAATGTGCGTTTTCTTTTTAATCATTCAGATGGCTACCGCGCGCTGAGAGATGCAGTTGATGGAAGGCTTGAAACATTGTGGGCAGTAGAGACTACCGGCTTGCTCGAACATAAGGTACAGGACGGCAAAGTGGAAAGAGCTGTGTATTTTAAGGGCAATGATGATGAACCGGTATTGACCATACATGAAGCGCATATTGACAATGATGATACGCTTTGGGCTGCAACCGACAAGGGATTGATGGGTATGGATATTGGTACACATGGATACAGATTGCTGACTTTTCCTGAATATGGTGTTTATGAATTGACCGATATCGTTTTGTGGGGTAAGAATATTATTTGTGCAACAAAAAACTCCGGCATTATAATATGGAATAGGCAAAGCAATACAATTAAGCATATAACCCATAAGCCTGATGACCCATATTCCTTACTGTCTGACAAGGTCTGGACATTGCAGACGGTTTTTGATAAACTATTGCTTGTGTGTACAGATAAGGGGTTGTCGGTAATCCCTTTGGAGCATAATCTACAGCACGTATTTGTACCCGTGGATAATGGTATAATTTATAACGTGGCATACTCAAAATCGGCATGGCTTGTTGGTATTGGGAATAATATACACTTGGTGCAGCCCAATAGTTTTATAATAAATGAAACATTAAACCTCGCAAAAGATGAATACGCATTGACGGCTAAAGCGATGCGGGATCCCAGCTGGCTGATAATCACCAATAAGCGGGTAATGTGGTGGCAAGGTGGGAAAAAGCTGAAGGTACTATCGGTAAATGCGCAAACCCGTATAATATGTGAACGCATAGTAAAAGAGAGTGACACAAGTTATTTTCTTAGCGGCCAGACCGGTATGTATCGTTGGGTGATAGGCTCGGATCATCTAGTCACACTGCACCAGACTGATAAAGAACCATATAACTGGTACAGCACAATGGTACCGGTAAATGATTCAACTGTTTTAGGCAATGCGTACCTTTCTTTTATAAAGGTATTAGCAAAAGAGGGCGATAGCCTGAGGCCCAAAGGGCTGATAAAAACGTTTGGCAATGTAAATGATTGGCGTTATAAAGATGATGGGAATATCATCCTTGCAGGCACAAATGGTCTGTCACTTTTCAGCGGTACAGACTTTAGCGTGTCTTTAATAGATAGTAATTTTCATGAAAATATATTCGGCGTTATCCACATGTCGGGCGACACAGTTCTTATAGGCACGAAAGATATGTACCGTTTGCATGGAGGCCGGGTACAAGTACGACCTACTATATATGGCGGATTTCAAAACATCAGCAGTATAGATATGTTGCTTGTTGACGATAGATATACCTGGTTTAGCAATAGTTACGAATTGTTCAGGTTACCATTTTTTGACGTGTTGACAAAGCAGCCCTATTTCTACCTGGATATTTATAATGGGAATTTGCCCGCGACGGATACTATAACAATGGATGCCGATAATAATCTTAAATTGGCCATCAGCAGCGTTTGTTATTTACCTTATGTACAGTATAAAGTTCAATACAGGCTATCAGGGATAGAGAAAAGCGTAAATACACTTGATGGTGCCAACATCCGTTATACTCAGTTGCAGCCAGGTACCTATACCTTGAGCGTACAGGCTGTGGCAGGCACACGTACGTTATACCAAAGGAAGATTGTTGTTATAGTAAAACCTGCATGGTACCAGACAGTATGGGCTACAGTAGGTTTATTATTATGCGCACTGGGGTTGATAACCGGATTGTTTATGTGGAGAGTGCGTAATATTCGCAGAAAGGCCAATAAAGCCCTGACTTTGCATAAGCAAATGAGCGAACTTGAAAACAAAGCATTAAGAGCGCAGATGAATCCACATTTCCTGTTTAATACCCTTAATTCCATCAACCACTATATCCTGAATAATGATACGCAGGAAGCAAGTCATTACCTTACCCGGTTTTCCAAACTGGTAAGATTAGTATTAGATAACTCCCGACGGGAATATATTAGCCTTGACAGGGAATTAGAAGCGCTGAATATTTACCTGGAACTGGAAATGATGCGCAGGAACAATGAGTTTGACTACAGTATAAGCGTGAAAAAAGGTGTCGCAGCCTCCTCCTTTTTAGTGCCGCCATTAATTTTACAACCCTTTGTTGAAAATGCTATATGGCACGGACTTTCAACTATATCGGAAAACGGTTTTATTGAGATCACCGTTTCTCCTTCCGGCGATGATGGCATTTGTATTGAGATAGAAGATAATGGAGTAGGTTATACACCCGGCAACGAAAAAGAGAACAAAACGAATCACGATTCTTTTGGCATGTCTGGTACAAGAGATAGGCTGGTGCTGATGCATCCAGATAATAATTACATAATTACACCCTTATACGACGATGCTGGTAAGTTAAGCGGTACAAAAGTGTCAGTTTATATTTTTAACGATTAATACAAGAGATATGGAACAGATTAAAGCAGTGATCATTGACGATGAATCAAAAAGCATTGGTTCTCTTACACAATTGCTGAAGGTAAACTGCCCTGATGTAACATTAATGGAGACCTTCACCAATCCTGACAAAGGTATAGCTTATCTTAAGGAGTACCCGGCAGATTTGTTATTCCTGGATATACAAATGCCGGGTAAAACAGGCTTTGATGTATTGGAAGCAGTGAAAGATGTAAAACTAAAGGTGATTTTCACCACAGCATATGACCATTTTGCAATTAAAGCTATACGCTACAATGCATTGGACTACCTGATGAAACCTGTAGCTGCGGCAGAGCTGGTAACGGCCATAGAGCGAAGCAGGCAGCAGGCTGAAGTTCAGGGCGAGCAAATAGCACAATTACAAAAGTTCAGGAATGATAAAGTGCCTGAAACTATTGCGTTGTCCACCTCTGAAGGATTAGCATTTATCAAACTTGAAGATATTATGTACCTGGAAGGGCAGGGCAGTTATACTTATGTAACACTTTCAGGAGGGCGCAAACATCTGGTTTCTAAAAATCTGTCTGCTTTTGAGGAGATAATATGCGATGAACAGAGCAAATTTTTCAGGCCGCATAAATCATTCATTATCAACCTGGCATACATTAGCCAGTATATAAAAGGCGATGGCGGGGAAATAATCATGAACGATAAAAAATCTGTAACAGTATCACGTCTTAAAAAACAGGAATTTCTTGATCTCTTTACACGTGTATGATTTTATAATTTACCAATTATTCTGGCCCCTGAAAGGGGCTTTTTTATGCCCAAGTGCATTTGGTGAAGCGATATCCGCATTTGGTAAAAGCTGCTTTTTGATATACAGAATACAGGGACATCTTTACATTATCCAACAATAATACTTAAAATATTGTCTTATGAAAAAGCTGATTCTTGTAATGATAATGGTAGTAAGCTTAGGTGCATGTAAGAAAAATACACCTGCTCCAATGCCAACAGATAATAATCCCGATGATACTACACTAGTTATTCCGGGTGGTGTAGATCAATTGAAACTGTCGATAACTAAAATAAATACACCGGTAGCGTCTCATACCACAGGGAATACATACCTCTGGTTCGAGGTAATGAATGGAAGCATATATTTTGGTAGCCCGAGTAATACAAATGCAGTCAAACAATATTTTGACAGATATGATATAGCCGGTAATAAATTTATAGCGCTGGATACCACCCCCAATATTTGCGCGTGTGGTTATATGTCCAGCATGGTTGCAGACAAGTCAGGTTACATCTATTACTTTGCAAATGACGCAACCAGGTACTCTGCAAGCAAGGACCTGTGGGAGAAGTTAGATTTTCCTAACACCGCGCGTAACAATCACGGGGAAAGCGGGGCGATATACCTCAACAACAAAATATACTATATAGGCGGCCGCGATGCTTCTACAACAGTAAAGTACTTTAATACACAAAATGCAACATGGTATTATGCTGCAGATTATCCTTTCAGGATAAATATGTGTGACGGTATAGCCGCAGGCAATAAAATGTATGTACTGGGAGGCTATGAAGCGAAGAATAAAATGTGTGTGTATGATGAGCCTGGAAATACATGGATAACGAAGCCGGATATGCCCTTTAATATGGACTATACTTACGGTTTGCACAAAGTTGCTATGCTTAACAATTACATATTTGCCCTAAGTGGCGGTAAGATACAAGTGTATGATATAGCAACAGAAAAATGGTCTGCCAACCCTATACCATTTCCTACGCAATTGAATAATTCGAACCTCTTTAGTTCAAACGGTAAATTGTATATAGTAGGTACAAATGCAACCTATGATTTCCAGCTTTATGAAGCAACGATAAATAAATAATCTCCTTCCAAATATAAATTGACATTATGAAACATACTTTAATCATACTGCTTTCCGGTCTGTTCTTTACCACTGTTACTGCAGATGCGCAGGATAGCTTGTATGTGGCTGGCAATAAAATTTATGACCCATGTGGTCAGCATTTTATACCACGGGGTATCAATTACCCAGTGTTGGATGATTGGGATTTTCCTGCCAACATGAATAATGGCAATGAGCAGTCTGCTGAAATAATAAAGGCCAATCCGAATATAGTACGCATTGCATGGTATAATGATTATGGACAGCCAACCCGGCCTGCTTTCACTCTCACAGACCTGGATAGTGTTATATCCCGCTTCAGCAGGAATGGTATAGTATGTGTAATAAATATTATGGACGTAACCTGTAGCAACGATTATAATGCTTTTGCAAACAGGGTTGCTAATTGGTGGGTGCAACCGCAGGTTGTCGCGCTTATTAAGAAACACCAGGGCATGGTCATGGCAAATATTGCTAATGAATTCGGGCACGTAAACTGGGCAGGTAACCAGGTGGCAGCTTTACAAACATGGAAAGATAACTATAAGGATATGATAATAGCCATGCGCAACGCAGGTATTAAAGTACCTATTATGATAGATGCGCCCGACTGTGGTACCAGTATTGACAGATTATTGGCCACCGGTGCTGAGTTTCAGAATCATGATCCGCTGCACAATGTAATATGCAGCGCGCATGCCTATTGGGGTCTTGATGATTCGGCAACTGTGGCCGGTAAAGTACAGCAGGCGGCAAATGCGGCGTTCCCGGTAATACTTGGGGAAATTGCTAACTTCCAGACTGATGCGCAGCCCTGTCAGTATAATATTCAGTACACGTCAATACTACGCGCCGCCCAGTCTGCACAGGTAGGGTGGATGGCCTGGTGCTGGTATAAAGACCATTGCCCCAGCCGCCAGATGACCACAGATGGCAAAATAGCTAACCTGTCGGCGTATGGCCAGGTGATAGTAAACCATGCTGACTGGGGATTAGCTACAAAGGCTATTAAAACCTTTTACATGAAGAACAATGGTGTTTGCGATCCATCTGGTGTAGGCAGTATCCTACAACCTGAAGACGGGAATATGATTAGTTGGGCTCAACCAGAACGAATATTGAGTTTTAGCCAGAGTGGAACATTTTCCATAATCAATTCTGTTGGTCGTGTTATAGTGCAAAAGTCTATAGTGGTAAATGAAAACTATGTTGCTCCTAATGACCTGTCTGAGGGTATATATATAGTACAGTTTACATCCGCAAATGGTGCTCCTGCACATGCCAAAATCTTTGTAGGAGTTCAACATTAAACCTATAGGCATAAATATTAAGTTGTCAAAAATAGAATAATAACAAAAATACATTATTAATATTAAATAATTCATGTATGAAAAACTTAATCGGGAACTTTAGAAATAGCCTTACTAAGGCAGTTGTATTATCAGTAGCGTTTTCTTTATTTCTTTTTACTACATCTTGCGATAAAGAAGAAACACCTGCACCCAATAATCCACCCGGTAGTATTACTGATACAGTATCTACTTATAGCGGCACTATAGAATTAGCATATTTGAAATCTACCAATCCTGACCCGGCATGTTTTCTTGACCTGGCAAGTGGGAAAGTGTATAAGGTAAGTGAGGGAAAAGCTCACGCTGCTGATATAGATATGTTATGGGGTACACGTACAGTTACACCGGATCAGAAATATTTCATAGGTACATCTGATAGCTACATTCTTAATGCAGCAGGAGCCAGCGATGACCTGTGGAAAGAATCTGATTTATTCGTCGTGTGGAGCAAGCGTAATGCTACAATGATGAACGATTTTGCACAGATAGGGTTTGATGATGTAAAGACAAGGGCTCAGTTCAATACCTATACTTCAGGCCAGTCAGGTATCCTCACATATATTCCTTTTGAAGGTAAGGCTGACCAGTTGACAAGGACTTATTATTACGACATTACACACAATGGAGTAAAATACGTTGGAATATTGAAAATTACACAGGCAGATCTTGCAGATGAATGGGCAAAATTTACAATAAAAGTTATAAAGGCAATATAAGTGTATTGACAATGTTTCTTTAAACAGATAAAGAGTAACAAATGCTTTATGTAGCCGAATAGGCATATATTACAGGACATCAGCTCTCTATCAGATTGTTATAACATGATGTATCTATAAAATGAATGAGAAGTATGATGCGTTTATTGATAGTTTTATTAATAACAAGATTGGATTATGCAATTCCTTTTTGACAGAAGAACTGTCAAAACATCTGCAGGCAAACCTTAGAGAACTGCACAGGGAGGATAAAATGTCACCTGCAGGTATAGGCAATAGTACAATAAAAGATCATCATCAGCAGAAAAGAGGCGATAAGATATATTGGATAGACAAAAACAATAACAATATCCATGAACTTGCCTTTCTACAGGAAGTTGAGAATTTTATTGACTATCTTAATAAGACTTGCTACACAGGCATAAACGCATATGAATTTCATTACGCGCTCTATGATACGGGTAGCTTCTATCACAGGCATAAAGACCAGTTTAAAAATAACCAGGACAGGAAATATTCACTGATAAATTACTTAAACGACGACTGGGAGGATAAAGATGGCGGGGCCCTGATTGTATATCATGATGATAAGGCTGAAACTATATTGCCTAATATTCAAAAAGCTGTGTTTTTTCAAAGCAGTGAGTTGGAACATGAAGTTGCCATAGCTCACAAGCCCCGTATGAGCATTACAGGATGGTTAAAAAGAATATAATACTACAGGAATATATGAGTTTGATATCTGCTTTCACAGGTTAAATCAAACAGCTTTTTGCAGCAGCCTTACTTCGTCAGTATTATACCTGTTTAAAGATAGCTGTAACAATAGTCTGCGTACATCTTTATAAGAGGAAAGAACATACATAGCAGAAGAACATACTTCGTTACCTACTTTGATAGTGATAGCAGCTGCGGGTAATGTCTGGAATATATCTTCATCCGTATTATCCTTTCCTATTGCCAGTATGAAATCGTATAGATTATGTTTCAGCCAGTTTTTAACAGGCCTGCCTTTATTCACTGCTGCACTCTTAACCTCAATTACTTTGTCGCCTTGTATTATCGATAAGCCCTTATCTACTGTATATTGCTGTAAATCTGTTAACAATAGCTTCATATTCACGTTGCCGTTTGATTCTGAAGCGTTACGATAATGCCACGATACAGAATAGGATTTTTCTTCAATAAATGAACCCGGTGTGCGTGATGTGTATGCTGACATTGTGCGGATAATGTCATTAAACTGATTTATAGAAATATCCGAATTACAGGCCCATGTTCCGCCTTTTTTCTTTTGCCATGTTCCATGTTCGGCAACCAAATCCACGGGTAGCTTGCCGAACCATTTTTCCAGTTCAGCATGAGGACGTCCACTTATTAAAACAACAGAATTGTTTTTGTCATTAACTATTTCTGTTAATAATTGTAAAGTGTAAATATCGGGGGTGGCCTGCGATGGTTTGTTGCTATATGGTACTATTACCCCATCATATCCTAATATCAGCAAACGCCTGCGTGCGTTTTTATACAATATACCAAGCTCCCTGCTATCATCAAAAGTCAGTTCTTTAGGTAATAATTCCAGTTGTTGATATTTTACCAGGTTTAGCTTGTTCAAAAATGAAGTTGTCCAGTATTGTATGTCGAAGGTTGAAACAGCTTTTTGCATTGCCAGCATACGTTTCTTTTGCTCGTCTTCAGGCATAACAATTGCTGCATACATTTTTCGGGCAAAGTCACTGATGTCATTTGGATTAATCATTATAGCTTCAGACAGTTCCTTGGAAGCGCCTGCCATTTCGCTTAATAGCAGTACGCCATCACCTTCTGCCCGGCATGCAATATATTCTTTGCACACAAGGTTCATACCATCACGTAACGGGGTCACCAACGCCACATCTGCCACTCTATAGAGGGCGGTTAATAATTCTTCGTCGAACGAACGGTAGAAATAATGTATAGGCTGCCAGTCGAACGTAGCGTATTGCGCATTGATCTCTCCTACCAACCTGTCCACCTCTTCCTTCAATTCTTTATATTTTAGAACAGTATCGCGCGAAGGCACTACCAGTTGAACAAACTTCACTTTTGTTATCAGTTCCGGGTGCTGTTGTAAAAGCATGCGGTATGCCTGTAATCTTTGTATTAAGCCTTTGCTGTAGTCCAGCCTGTCCACCGATGCTAATATTTTATCACAATTAAGTACCCCTTGTATTTTTCTAAGCGCTTGCTCAGTACCGGCACTTTTTGCCAGGCTATTAAATTTTTTATAATCAATGCCTATCGGGAAAGCATCAACAGTTACCTTGCGATCTTCCAGCCTGATCTCGTTTGCTATTACGGTTTTTCCGGTTATTTGTTTTACTGCATTTATATAGTTATCACGGTCGGTACCGGTATGAAATCCAATAACATCAGCACCTAATAAGCCATTTACCAGTTCTTCTTTCCAGGGGAGCGCCCTGAAAACCTCAAATGATGGGAAAGGAATATGCTGGAAAAAACCAATGCTGCACTGGGGCATCTTTTCCCTAATCATTGCAGGTACCAATGTAAGCTGATAGTCATGTACCCAAACGGTATCACCTTCGCGTACTATATTATTTAATACTGCATCCGCAAATTTCTGGTTGACGGCTTTATATGTTTCCCATTGTGTGCAATTATAAATAGAATAGCTGGGGAAATAATGGTACAAAGGCCACAGGGTTTCATTGGAAAAACCTTCATAATAGTCTTGTATCTCTCCTGCTGTCAGGAAGATGGGCTGCAAATGTTTCTCTGCAAAATCTCTTGTCAGTCTGCTTTTCTGTGCTTCGGGTATCTCAGCTCCCGGCCATCCTACCCATATATTTTCACCTGTGTTATAAATGCATCCTAAACCGGTGGCAAGACCACCTTCACTGGATTGATATTCCAGCACTCCGTTATCCTCTTTTACTTTAACCGGAAGCCTGTTAGACACTATAATTGTTCTTGCCGCCATTGTGATCCCTCGTGTTTAGAAACAATAATTAAAAAAACTGCGCCATCACAACACAACCTCTGAAATATCCGTCGTGGCATGATTATTTTAATTGGCTGATGATAAACACTGATCAATGCCTAAGCTCGCAGGTAATAGAAGAATTATCATTACCAACATATCGCCTGATGTACAACAGGACTCATATTATATAAAATCTGCCCTAAACGAAACTATAACAGTAGCTGCTGACATATTCTGTGATGGTCATGATGAAATATTCGCTGTTCTTTTATTGAAAAAACCTTCTGGTAAACAGGTAGAAGAAATACCCATGAAACTGATCAACAATGATCATTGGCAGGCAGAAATATCCTGCGACCAAATGGGGATATATGAATACCAGGTTCAGGCATGGATTGACCACTATACAACCTGGAAAAAAAGAATCCTGAAAAAGATTGAAGCCGGAACGGATGATATAGATGTGGAGTGGGCAATGGGTGCCGAGTTGATCAGGTCTTCTTTCTCAAAAAAAAAGAGTACAGAGCAGGAAGCGGTATCGAAATGGCATGAACGGCTTTCAGAACCTGCTACACGTAGTGTGGAAATGCTATCAGCATTAGATCGTGAAATAGGTAATTATCTATCAGCTTATAGAAAAAAAGACCGTGTTGTTACCTATCCTCAAAAATACAAGCTATTTGTAGAGCGAAAGAAAGCTGCTTTCAGCACCTGGTATGAACTCTTCCCCCGGTCAGCATCGGGTGACGTCAACCGGCATGGAACATTCAAAGATGTACAAAATCTTTTACCCAGGATAGCTGAAATGGGGTTTGATGTGCTCTACTTCCCGCCCATTCATCCTATTGGTACTACAAAAAGAAAAGGTAAAAATAATGCATTAGTAGCCGGGCCGGACGACTGTGGTTCACCCTGGGCCATAGGGAACAAAGATGGTGGACATAAAGCTATTCATAACCAACTTGGTACGTTAAGAGACTTTAAAACACTTGTAAAGGCAGCGAAAAAATCGGGTATAGATATTGCTTTAGATATAGCTTTTCAATGCTCACCAGATCATCCGTACGTTACGCAGCATCCTGAATGGTTTAAATGGCGACCAGATGGCACTGTGCAGTTTGCTGAAAACCCACCAAAGAAGTACGAAGATATACTACCATTCGATTTTGAAACAGATGCATGGGAAAGTTTATGGCAGGAATTAAAAAGTATTATTGATTATTGGATAGGGCAGGGTGTAACAATATTCAGGGTAGATAATCCGCATACCAAGTCATTTTATTTCTGGGAATGGTGTTTACAGGCGATAAAGACAGAGCACCCTGATACTATATTTCTGGCTGAAGCTTTTACCAGGCCAAGATTGATGGAGCAATTAGCCAGCCTGGGCTTTAGCCAATCCTATACCTACTTTACATGGCGCAATACCAGGCATGAGCTTGAAACGTATATGAAAGAGCTTGTTACAAAAAACCGGTATTACTTCAGGCCAAATTTCTGGCCCAATACCCCTGATATATTACCGCCTTACCTTACACATGGCCACGAAAGTGCGCACATCATCAGGCTGGTGCTGGCTGCCACTATGTCTTCAAACTACGGTATATACGGCCCTGTATATGAATTTGGCCTGAATATGCCGCGCGAAGGAAAAGAAGAATATATAGACAATGAAAAATACGAATTGAAAAGCTGGGATTGGGGGAAATACACACGTTTGAAAGAAATCATTACAAGGGTTAATAGGATAAGAATTGAAAATGAAGCATTGCAAACTACATGGAACATATGTTTTGCAGAAAGTACTAATGAACAGATTATTTGCTACACAAAATACGATAGCCTATCCGGCAATATGCTCATAATAGCAGTTAATCTTGACCCATTTAACACACAAACCGGTTTTGTAAAAATACCACCTCAAAACGGGGAAGCAGGTACCACATCATACAACATAATTGATTTGTTGAGTGGTAGCCGTTATATGTGGACAGAAGAATGGAACTATGTGGAACTTAATCCTCATGTAATGCCCGCACATATTTTTAAAGTTGGAGAAAAGACAGACTAAGGATTATGACCAATCGCAGGAAAAAAACAATAGATACACTCTGGTACAAAGATGCAATTATCTATGAATTGCATATAAAGGCATTTCACGACAGTAACGGAGATGGTATAGGAGATTTTGAAGGACTTATGGAGAAGCTGGATTATATCCAGAAACTGGGTGTTACGGCTATTTGGTTGTTGCCGTTTTATCCCTCCCCCCAGCGGGACGATGGCTACGACATTGCTGATTACTACAGCGTCAATCCGGCATATGGTAATATCGAACAGTTTAAAGATTTTCTGGACGAAGCGCACGCGCGTGGACTAAAAGTAATTACCGAGCTTGTTATTAACCATACCTCAGACCAGCACCCCTGGTTTCAAAGAGCAAGGCGTGCGCCTAAGGGGTCCGTAGAGCGCGAATATTATGTTTGGAGCGACGATCCTACTCAATACAGTGATGTGCGCATCATATTCCAGGATTTTGAAACTTCGAACTGGACATGGGACCCGATTGCACAACAATACTACTGGCACAGGTTCTATCATCACCAGCCTGACCTTAATTATGATAATCCAACCGTGCAGGATGAAGTTTTTAAGGTGCTTGATTACTGGTGTGCTATGGGAGTAGACGGTTTCAGGCTGGATGCTGTACCATACCTTTTTGAACGTGAACATACCAATGGCGAAAACCTGCCGGAAACACACGACTTCTTAAAAAAACTGAGGGCCTATGTTGATAGTAAATACCCGGGAACCCTGTTACTGGCAGAAGCAAATATGTGGCCTGAAGATGCTGCGTCATATTTTGGTGATGGTGACGAATGCCATATGAATTATCACTTTCCATTAATGCCACGCTTATTTATGTCGCTGCAAATGGAAGACAGCTACCCGGTGACTGATATATTCGCACAAACTCCCGATATTCCCGACACATGCCAATGGGCCATTTTCTTGAGGAACCATGATGAGTTGACATTGGAAATGGTTACTGATGAGGAACGTGACTATATGTATAAGGTATATGTTACCGATCCAAAATCAAAGATAAACCTGGGCATCAGGCACAGGCTGGCCCCTTTGATGAAGAATAACCGTAAGAAAATAGAACTGCTGAATTACCTGCTCTTCTCTTTACCCGGTACACCTGTGATATATTACGGAGATGAAATAGGAATGGGGGATAATTACTATTTGGGCGACAGAAATGGAGTTCGCACTCCTATGCAGTGGTCATCTGAACGTAATTCAGGATTTTCGCAGGCAAATCCGCAACAACTATATCTTCCCCTGATTACTGACCCGGAGTATCATTATGAGGCCGTAAACGTCGAAATGCAAAGCCGCAATACCTCATCACTGTTTTGGTGGATGACACGGCTCATTAACATCAGGAAAAAGAACCCGGCTTTCAGCAGAGGAGACATGTGCTTTGTAAACACAGGTAACTCAAAAATATTGGCATTTGTACGCAGCTACCAGGAGCGGCATGTGCTGGTTGTAGTAAATCTTTCAAGGCATGTACAATACGCGGAATTGAATATTGAAAATTTCAGTGATTATACACCTGTAGAAATCCTTGGCAACAATAGTTTTCCTGCCATCAAAAAAGGCACACCATATTTTATTACATTGGGTGGGTATGATTGTCTTTGGTTCTCAATGTCTAAGCCAGAGACAAAACCCAATGACGATGTTTCCCTGGGTATTGTACTGGACTCAAAAGCAGCCCTGCTTGATAATGATGTGTTGCAGGAGCTGGAACAGGAAGTTTTACCTTACTACATAACAAAAATGCGTTGGTTTGGTGGCAAGGCCCGGCAGCTTGATAATATTATTATAAGTGCCATTGCCCCCATTGCAGCTGCAAAAGACACGATGTATATCACACTGCTGGAGGTGACATATAAAGAGGGGCTGCCGGAAACCTACCAGTTGCCTATTGCATTGGCCGATGGGCCTGCAGCGAAACAAATCATAGAAAATACCCCGCAGGCACTTATATGCGATGTAAAAATGGGGAAGAAAAATGCTGTATTGTATGATGCTGTTTACTCGGAAAATTACAGGATGCTGTTTTTTGACAACATGGCTGGAAATGCGGGTATAGCGTTAGGGAAAAGCGAAATAATTTTTAATGGTACAGGCGAACTTGGTGAATACAGGCGTGAGCACAAAGAAATAAATTCACGTGTACTTTCTGCAGAACAAAGTAATACATCTATTGCTTATAATAATGCCTATTTCCTGAAAATTTACAGGAAGGTAGAACCTGTCATTAACCCCGACCTGGAAATAACCCGCTTCCTGGCAGAAAATACAGACTATAAAAATATACCTACCTATGCAGGCGCTATTGAATGGCGTCACAAAAAAGATACAATGGTATTGGGCATGGTACAGGAGATGGTATCGCATAATAGCGATGCATGGACTTATGCTCTTGAAAAACTGGAAAGCTTTAATGAAAAGGTATTGGAAATACTACTTCATAAGAAATCATTGCCGGCGTTAAAGGGCACTCTGTCAAACCCGGTAAGTTATGAAAATACCCCGCAGGCTATAAAATTATTACTGGATGCACCTGCAGCTGACAACATGCGTTTGCTTGGTGTCAGGACTGCAGAGATGCACATTGCCCTGGGTTCTGATAATGATTTGCCAAATTTCAGGCCGGAGGCTTTTTCACTACACTACCAACGTTCATTATATTCTTCTTTTGTATCGCTTGTAAGAAAAACGTTTAGCAGCCAGCTGAGGAATATGAAAAAGCTGAACCCGGATGTAAGAGCAAATGCGGAAGAAGTACTCGGTATGAAGAAAGATATACTGGTGGCATTCAAAAGAATTTACAGTAAGAAGATAAGTGTGCTGAAAACAAGAATTCACGGTGATTTTCACTTGGGACAAGCGTTGTTCACAGGTAAAGATTTTGTATTGCTTGACTTTGAAGGAGAGCCGTCGCGCAGTTATAGCGAACGATTGCTGAAACGTTCACCGTTACGTGATGTCGCAGGTATGGTCAGGTCATTTCATTACGCTGCACACGGCAGTCTTATTCTTAACAGCAAGATCAATGCTGCCGACCGGAAAAAACTGTTGCCATATGTAGATCAGTGGTATCATTATATGAGTGGGTACTTTATACAGGGTTACCTGGACACAATAGCAGGGTATCCATATATACCCGCTTCAAGGGATGATTTTGAAATACTGCTTCATACATATTTGCTTGAAAAAGCTATATATGAACTGGGATATGAATTGAACAACAGGCCTGAATGGGTAAGCATACCATTGAATGGAATTAAGGCAGTAATGAAAATGATGCACGAACATGATAGAAAATAATTATTACAGTCAATTCACTGACTTTGATATAGAGTTATTTAAAGCCGGCAAGCATTACCTGCTCTATAATCATATAGGTGCCCATGTAATAAATAAGAATGGTACTACCGGTGTGTATTTTTCAGTGTGGGCCCCTAATGCAAGATATGTTTCAGTTATAGGAAATTTTAATAGCTGGAACAGGGGCAGTCATCAAATGAATGTGCGTTGGGACCAATCAGGAATATGGGAATTATTTGTGCCGGGTTTACAGAGTGCTGAATATTATAAATACTATGTTGAAGGCAATAATGGCTACATGGTTGAAAAAGCAGACCCTTACGCATATCATTCGGAGATGCCACCGGCTACTGCATCTGTTACATGGGATTTAAGTTATAAATGGGGAGACAGGAAATGGCTGCAGCAAAGAGATAAGCAGCATGTATTGACAACGCCATTGTCAATATATGAATTGCACCTTGGGTCGTGGAGGAGGAAAGATGATGGGCGGATGATGACCTACCGCGAAATAGCAGGCGAACTTTCCGGCTATTGTAAATATATGGGCTATACGCATGTGGAATTGATGCCCATAGCTGAACATCCTTTTTACGGATCATGGGGCTACCAGGTAACAGGGTACTTTGCTCCTACAAGCAGGTATGGCACACCACAGGATTTCATGTATCTTATTGACACACTGCACAAAAACAATATAGGGGTTATCCTGGATTGGGTACCTTCACATTTTCCTTCAGATGAACATGGGTTGGGCTATTTTGATGGCGCTCATGTATATGAGCATTGTGATCCCCGGAAAGGTTTCCATAAGGATTGGCAAAGCCTGATATTCGATTACGGACGAGCGGAGGTAAGGGCATTCCTGATATCTAATGCACTTTTCTGGCTGGACAAATATCATATAGACGGCCTTAGGGTAGATGCGGTGGCCTCAATGTTGTACTTAGACTATTCACGTAATGAAGGCGAGTGGTTGCCTAACGAGTATGGTGGCCGTGAAAATCTTGATGCTATATATTTTTTAAAAGAATTTAATAACGCTGTACATACACATCACCCGGACGTATTAACAATCGCGGAAGAGTCCACTGCATGGCCAGGCGTTACGCACCGTATAGAAGACGGCGGCCTTGGCTTCGATCTGAAATGGATGATGGGCTGGATGAACGATACATTAAAGTATTTTGAAACCGACCCTGTCTTCAGGAAATACGCTCACGATAAGCTGACTTTTAATATCTATTATGCTTTTACTGAAAAATTCCTGTTACCCTTATCGCACGATGAGGTAGTGTATGGCAAACATTCCCTGCTGGATAAAATGCCTGGCGATGAATGGCAGAAATTTGCTAACCTCCGCCTGTTATTTGCTTACATGTACACCCATCCTGGGGCTAAGATGTTATTTATGGGTGGGGAATTTGCACAGCAACATGAATGGCGTCATGACTTCAGTCTCGACTGGGATAATAACCTGCATTCTTCAAATACCGGTGTGCAAAATATTGTACGTGATTTGAACATGTTATATGCCGGCGAAACGCCATTGTACGAAAACAACTATTTGCCTGAAGGTTATGAATGGATTGACTACAATGACCGGACAAACAGCGTATTGTGCTGGATGAGAAAAGGAATACAAGAAGGAGATAACCTGGTTGTAATAGCAAATTTTACCCCGGTTGTACATAGGAACTATAGGGTAGGGAGTCCATCAAGGGGATATTATCATGAGGTATTCAATTCTGATGCTTCAAAGTATGGTGGCAGTAATGTTGTGAATGAACCTTTGATTGACGCATATCCTATACCCGTGCACGGACGTACACACTCATTTTGCCTGGTACTGCCACCATTGGCGCTCATTATTCTTAAGAAAGCTGATTAGAACGATTATATAGCTTTGCCCATTTTGATAATAAACCTGATACAGAATCATTTATTTGCCCTGTTGTCAGGCGCCAAAGCCAATTGTTTTTATCAGTTCCGGGTGTGTTTATGCGGGTTTGTCCATCCAGGCCTAATACATCCTGCATGGGTATAATAGCTGTCTTTGCAACTGAACTGTACACCATCCGTATCATATCAAGATGCACATGTTCTTTAGATATTTTTCTGCCGGTATATTCCGCCAGTCTTTTTTTAGTCGGTTTGTCAGCCTCAGTACTGTACCAGCCCCTACTCGTATTATTATCGTGTGTGCCGGTATATGCAATACAATGCTCAATATAGTTGTGCGGTATATCTACACTCGTGGACATATTCTTCCCAAAGGCAAATTGCAGCACCTTCATGCCGGGAAATTTTAAACGTTCGCGCAAAACATAAGGCCCTTCCATATTATCTCCCAGGTCTTCTGCAATAAATGGCACACCTGGCAGATGTTTTGCTGCAATTTTGAAAAAATTTGTTCCCGGCCCTTTCACCCATTTCCCATCAATGGCTGTTGTTGCTCCTTCCGGCACTTCCCAGTAACTATGAAATGCCCTGAAATGGTCTAAACGTAAAAGGTCGAAATATTCAAGATTTTTAGCCAGGCGTTTTATCCACCATTTATATCCCTGTTGATGTAATAAATCCCACCTGAATGTTGGCATATTCCATAGTTGGCCTGTTTCGCTAAAATAATCCGGCGGTACGCCGGCGTTCTTCAGGATTGTTCCATCATTGGCAATGTTAAAAATGTCCCGGTTTGCCCAGACGTCTACAGAGTCACTACTCACATAAAAAGGCATATCGCCAAATAATTTCACGCTTGCGTTTTTGCAATGCGCTTTCAACTCTTCCCATTGAAGGGCGAAAACAAACTGCAGCCATTTCACTTTTTCGTATTCATCGCTATGCGCTTGTATAAATTTTTTTATAGCATTCTTATTATATCCGGCATATTCTGCCGGCCAGTTATACCAGGGAAGATTATTGAAGTTTTTCTTAAGCACTATATAAGATGCAAAATCATCCAGCCACGATTTTTCTTTTGTGCAAAATGCGTGATGCTGTTTTACTATGCCTGCAGGCTTTTCCTTTTTATAGGTTTCCCACGCAATATCAAACAATTCATTTTTTCCTGTTTCTGCCTTCGTGTAGTTTATCGTATTGCTTTGCTTTACTTCTGCCTGCTTTACATCTGCAGCAGTTACAAGACGATGCCCGTAAAACCAGTTTGGATCTAGCAATAATATGTTACCGCCCATAGCCGAGTATGAACCATATGGTGAATAGGAGCTTTGTTCAGATATTGGGTTGATGGGCAATATCTGCCATAAAGCTTGTTCCCCTTTTGCCAGGAAATCTACAAATGTTTTAGCAGCGCTGCCTATATCACCAATGCCATAACCGGATGGTAATGACGCCACCGGTAGCAAAATGCCGGCACTCCTTTGTTTATCTTGCTTTTTCATACATCAATACTGCTATCGGCAGAGTATTAAATACTTCTTTTACGTTTATAGTTGCAGCTTTAATGATAAGCTTTTCCTGCGTTATAACGTTATTCCATAAGCCATCTTCATACAGGCTTTTCACGCATGTGTCTTTCCAGTCTATATTATCTGCTATGATTTGCTGTTTTGTAGAAAGGGTAGCTATATGCAGCGGAATAATTACTACGCAGCATGAGTTATTAGTTACCCTTGCAAATGCTAAAATATGTTCTTTATACACACCTTTCACCTCAAGTGGTATGTAGTCTCCATCTGTAAAAAGCGACGGGTTCTCTTTTCGTGCCTGTAACAACTGCTGTGTTATATACATTTTTATACCACCGTTCTGTCGTGTCGCCCATATGTTTTTCACACTCATTTTCATGATTTCGTCTGATAGCTTCATGTGGGAAGTATAGTTTACTTCACGCCTGTTGTCAGGGTCAGCAAAGCTATAGTCCCAAAGCTCAGTTCCCTGGTAAATATCCGGCACACCGGGGCTAGTCACTTTTAATGCAACCTGTGCTAAGGAATTTACAATTCCGTAATCACTGATTTTGTCAAGAAACTTTACCAGGCTTAAATGAAATTTCCCTGAGGTGTCTAACAACCAGGCTGCAAATCTTTCTGCCTTTTCTTCGTACGCTCTATTGGGAGTTGCCCAATCAGAATTTACTTTCCCTTCCCTAAGCGCTTTTATAAGATATTCCTGCAGCCTGTGTAGGTATCTTTCATCATGTGTGCCGTTTAAAGGATAGCTACCAACAATAACCTGGAAAATAAAATAGATGTCATTGGTTGCCGGCAGCATTTCGTGGAATGATCGGGTTTGCTTATGCCATTTATCAACAACAGTCGCCCATTCTTCCACTACTTCCGATAAGACATTCAGCCTTGCGCGGGTATCTTCCCCACGTTTTGTATCATGGGTTGATGTGGTATTCAGTGTCGTAGGCCATTTGTCTTGCCTTGTTTTCATTGCCTGGTGAAATTTATCTACAGGTATGCCCATATTCGCCGGATTGTCGCCCACTTCATTATGCGCGATAAACAGATTATGAGTGTACATCAGCGTATCTTCTACACCTTTAGCCATCACAACACAGGCATATTGCATCATTCGTTTATAGAAGATAAGCGTTTTTGCTTTATCTATATTACCATCAGGCTGTGTAAGGGTTTTTATGAATCCCTCTACAATAGGTGTCATGGATGGGCGGCGTTCTGCAATATTCAGAAGAACTTTTTTAAAAGAATTTCTATCATACTCCGGGAGAGGGATACTATTGCCATAGAACCTATATACAGGCATGCCGACCAAAATCTCTGCAATTACCTCTTTTAACTGCTGAGCATTAATTTTTCTATGGGATGGTACAATTTCCAAAAACAATTTATACAATGTTTCCATCTCACCACCCATGTGTTTGTTGAGTATCGCCAGTTTTTTAGCCCGTTCTTCTTCGTGCAGGCTCACATTACTTTTGCTAAATTGTTTGTAAATATCCCCTAACCGTTCACTATGGTTAGCGTATGTAAAAAGATTATTGACCAACATGAGAAAATCATACCCCGTTGTTCCCTGTATAGGCCAGTCCTGTGGTATTTCTTCATCTTTTGCCAATATTTTTTCTACCTGGATGTTGATGTCATCTCCCACCATATTTCTTAACCGTTGCAAATATTCCCCGGGGTGCGACAATCCATCAATATGATCTATCCGTACACCTTGCAGGTATTGTTTATTTACAAGGTCTTTTATCCCTTTATGAAAATGTACAAATACATGTTTGTCCTGAATATTTGTACAGATAAGGCCGTTGATCAGGAAGAAACGCCTGTAATTGATACGATGGTTGGTTTCCTGCCACGAGCATAATTCGTAGTGTTGCGCATTTACGATTTCGCGTAGTTCATCAGGCGACACATTAGATGTTGCAGGTTGAGAATTTAATGGTAAAACAGTATCACCGTATTGTAGCGCAATGCCACTGTTGTTGTCTGTTAGTTTAAGCTTATGCTCCTTTATTGCAGTTGCTATATCCTCACCAAGAACAGGGTATAAAAGTTTCCCCTGTGCCCAGTCTATATCAAAATACTGTGCAAAGCCTGAATGTTTTCCATGACGCAAGACATCGGCAATCCACGGGTTAGCTACATGAAAAGCCATATGGTTGGGTACAATATCTTGCAACCAGTACATTCCTGCGGCTTTTACATCCTGTAGCAGTGCTTCCAGTTCATCCTGCGTTCCTATTTCCGGATTAATAACGTTCGGGTTAATGCTATCGTAACCGTGTGTACTGCCGGGTACTGCCTGAAATATAGGAGAAGCATAAATTGTTTTTATCCCTATAGTCTTAAGATAGGGTAATATACGTTTCATCTCAGAGAATGTGAACCCTGAGTGGAACTGGATACGATATGTTGATAATAACTTAAACACTGTTGGTATAGATTAATATTGATTCCGGTCCTATAAATAATTCTTCTTTCTCTTTTACATATTCCTTTGCCACATAATTTCCATTCCAATGCTCCAGGCTTGAGTCCCATATTTTCATCCATGTATGTATGTGGTCGGGCATATCAATTACCTGCAGGTTTTTTGAAAAATTCATAATGCATAACTGGTGCATATCTTTTATTGATCTGTGCACTAGCAAGACATTGGCAGACTCTATTGCTATAGCAGTAAGTATATGGCGATCCAGGCTGTTTAATATTGTATTCTGCTTGCGGAGGGCGATAAGTGTTTTATAGTATTCAAAGAGGACTTTGTGATGTCCTGCAGTTACTAAATTCCACTGAAGGGCAGAATTTTTGAATGTTTGCTCAAGCGTCGGGTCTGGTGGCGTACCGCTGTCATGAAAAGCAGTAAATTCCTTCTTTCGTCCTTCTCTTACGGCGCCCGACAATTCATCACCTGAATGATTTACAAAATAGAGAAATGGGTTTGTTTCACCCCATTCTTCACCCATGAATAGTAAAGGGATGTATGGGCTGATAAAAACTGCACCGGCTAATACCTTCAGCATTTCGAAGCTCACCAGTGATGATGTGCGTTCACCTGACATCCGGTTGCCTACCTGGTCATGGTTTTGCGAAAACACGATAAACTTATTGCCGGATATCCCCTCAGCGCTTGACCCAAATGTCCTCTTTCTGTGTGTGGAATAGATACCATCATATACGTATGCATCATTATAAGCTTTGGCAAGGTGTTCTACACCGTTAAAATCTGCGTAGTATCCTTTTTGCTCCTGCCCGGTTGCTACACGCAATGAATGATGAAACTCATCTGTCCATTGTGCATCCATACCGTATCCACCTTTTGATGCCGTGTCCAGGAAACGCCTGTCATTCAGGTCGCACTCAATTATAAGATGGTGTTTTTTACATGTAAATTTCATCAACTCATCAACATACCCGCGCAACTCTAAAAGGAAATGCCTTGCGCCGAAGTCTTTTATAGCATGTACAGCATCCAGCCTCAGGGCATCAATATGAAAATCCCTGAACCACATCAAGGCATTCTCTATAAAAAAGCGCCTTACTTCATCACTCCATTCATCATCGAAATTGATGGCATCTCCCCAGGGAGTTTTATATTTATCGGTAAAATATGGCCCATACTGGCTGAAAATATTTCCTTCAGGCCCCAGGTGATTGTACACCACATCTAAAATAACTGCGATGCCGGCACTATGACAAGCGTTTACCAACTTTTGTAAAGCACCCGGCCCACCATAACTTTCCTGTACTGCAAAAGGGAATACACCATCATAACCCCAGTTGCGCCTGCCGGGAAATTGAGCCACAGGCATCAATTCTATAGCAGTTACTCCCAGTTCCAGAAGATGTGGTATCTTTTCAATAATCCCGTCAAAATTACCTGCTGTAGTAAATGTACCGGTATGTAGCTCATAAATTATATATTCTTCCAGCGGAGGGTTTTTCCAGTCTGTGTCCATCCATTGGTAACTATCCAGGTCTATAGCGCGGGAACTTTCAAATACTCCATCCGGCTGATAAACAGATGCCGGGTCAGGTAGCGGTTTGCCATCAATTACAAACGTGTAATTTGTACCGTCATTTATGTTAGAGGATACTCCGTGCCAATAGCCTGCTTCATCTCTTTGTAAGTCAATTTTTTCTCCGTCGTTCAAACTTACATATACACTTTCTTTTTCAGGCGCCCATACCAATATTTGCGCTTGCCCTTTTTTGTCAAAGTTTATACCCAGCCCTTTCCTTTCTATATTCAACCTTGTCATTTTTCTGTATCCCTGTTTCTTTTATAGACAACAACCGATCTTCCCTCAATCTCCACTTTTTGTCCTGGTTGATATATGCTGTTATCCTCTGCGAAGTTTTCAATGCTTGTGTCCAGGATTTTTACCCAATTATTCCCGTATTTTTGGGCAGGCAGCACATAGTCAAGCTTTTCGTGGTGTGCGTTAAATATTACGTAAAAGCTGTCATCCATTATCGGCTCGCCCTTTATACCGGGCATTTGTATCGCCTTGCCATTAAGGAATATCCCCAACGATTTAGCGAAATCATGTTTCCAGTTGTCCTCCGTCATTTCCTGTCCGTCTGGTATAAACCAGGCTATATCCTCGGTTTTGCTACCATGTATAGGTTGTCCCTGGAACCATCTCCTTCTTCTGAAAATGGGGTGTTTCTTACGTATGTGTATTAACTTCCGGGTAAAATCCAGCAGTTGTTCATCAGCGTTTTCCCAATCAATCCACGATAATTCATTGTCTTGGCAATAGGTATTATTATTGCCCTGCTGTGTTCGTCCCAGTTCATCTCCAGCAACCAGCATAGGTACACCCTGGGATAAAAATAAGGTTGCAAGCATATTACGTTTCTGCCTGTTTCGTAATGCTATGATTTCCTCATTATCTGTAGGTCCTTCTGCACCACAATTCCACGACCGGTTGTGATCCTCTCCATCGTTGTTATCCTCCCCATTTGCCTCATTGTGCTTTTCATTATAAGATACCAGGTCGTGCAGGGTAAAGCCATCATGCGCCGTGATAAAGTTCACACTTGCGGTAGGCCGCCTGTTGTCATCCTGGTACAGATCTGAACTGCCTGTAAAGCGGCTGCCAAACTCTTCAAGCATACTATCTGCCCCCCGCCAGTAGTCACGCATAGAGTCGCGGTATTTGCCATTCCACTCGCACCACCCACCCGGGAAGTTCCCTACCTGGTAGCCACCATCGCCCACATCCCAGGGCTCTGCTATCAGCTTTACCTGCGATATGACCGGATCCTGGTATATAATATTAAAAAAGGCACTCAACATATTGATTTCATGAAGTTCCCTGGCTAGAGTAGCAGCAAGATCGAAACGGAAGCCATCAACATGCATATCAGTTATCCAATACCGCAAACTATCCATAATCAGGCGCAATACTTCGGGCATGCCCGCATGCAATGTGTTGCCGGTGCCTGTATAATCCATGTAGTAACGCTTGTCTTCGGCAAGCTTATAGTACACATCATTGTCTATTCCACGGTAGGAGATGGTAGGCCCCATTTGATTACCTTCTCCTGTATGGTTATATACAACATCCAGTATCACTTCTATCCCTGCTTTGTGCAGTTCCTTTACCATCTGCTTAAACTCATTCACTTCACTGCCCGGTTCTTCATCGCTTGCATAGCGTTTATCAGGTGCAAAGAAATTGATAGTATTATATCCCCAATAATTGGTTAACCCTTTTTCCTGGAGATGCCTGTCTGTGAGAAAGTAATGAACGGGCATCAGTTCAATAGCGGTTATGCCCAGTTTTTTAAAATATTCTATCATTACCGGGTGGCCAATAGCTGAGTATGTGCCACGTACATTTTCAGGCAGTTGCGGGTGTTTATAAGTTAACCCTTTTACATGAGCTTCATAAATAATAGTTTTATGATACGGTATATTAGGAGGAGTGTCACCTTCCCAATCAAAATGAGCATTACTTACCACTGCCTTGGGCATATATGGAGTACTATCGCTTTCGTTAAAGCTTTTGTCTTCGTCAGGGTGGCCGGGGATATAACCAAATAACGCATCATCCCATTTCAATGAACCTGCAAATGCTTTCGCGTTCGGATCTATCAACAGCTTGTTTTTGTTAAACCGCAAACCGTTGTCAGGCTCGAAAGGCCCATCTACCTTAAAGGCATATAGTTGCCCTGGCTTTATTCCCGGCAGATACATATGCCATATGTTGCCGTTTCTTTCACGAAATTTTATTTCTTCATACTCAATATCACTTTCTTGCCCGAACAGGCATAAGTAAACAGCAACAGCATTCTTTGAGAAGATGGCAAAATTTACTCCCTGCCCGTCCCATGTTGCCCCCAGGGGAAAAGGCTTTCCTAAATATATCTGGCGTTCCAAATGGCTTTTAGATTATAATTACACAAAAAACCATGCCTTTGTAATTTGAGGTACTCTCGTTTTGAAAATGGTTTACAGCGTGATTAATCCTCTGACTAATTTACAGTTGTTGCGATTTGTTGTGATTCGGGGTGTTTTAGCTTCACCCAACTCTCTATCGGGGAGAGGGCTTTGTTCTTTTGTTGCGTTTTGTTGCGGGTTTCTCCCTATCCCACTAAAGGGGAGACTAAGATTGTCATCTTTCCGGGTATTGCATTCCATTTCTGTACTGTCCATTGTCATTTGGGAATTGTCAACTGTTGACTGGTGTTTGTCAACTGAATAGTGCCCTGCCAGTTTGCTGTCCAGGTCTATGGCTTTGAGCATCTGGTTGATGGTGGGGCGTACCATCTGGGTGCACTAGTTGCAGTCTCTGCCTTTGTAGTTTTGTATAGCGTACATCTCGCCCATGGCTATGTTGGCGAGGAGTTCGCGCTTGCGCTGTATGGTCAGCAGTTCTGTCTTTTGCTGCGCCCTTATTTCCTGTTCTACATCGTGGCGCACGCCTTCTAATACCGAACGGATGACACCCCCCACTTCAGGGTCGTCCATTAGTTGTTGGGCGGCAGTCATGATGCTTTCGTACTGGGATGCGTTTTCCGGCTTGTAGGCTAAACAATATGCCGTGTAGGCGCTGTTGTGGCGAAGATACTCTGTAATGAAGCTGTGTTGTTCAATATTCATGATGAAAGGAATTTAAGACCTCTACCGGCCTCATTGAAAGAGAGAGGGGTGGTGAAGGAAGTTAAAGAATACAACACGTGGATGTGCTGCTTTTTATACAGTAAATACATGTGTATTTACTACAACAAAAATAATTATTAATTACAATTATTTCAAAAAAATCTTATTATATCTATCGGCCGTGCAAAGGCATCACTGTGCAAGCAGATGAAGCCTGAAACAATAGGTTGGCCGGCGAAATGGTAGTGTAATAACAACTTCTATCCAACTAAAATGACGGGAGTCATTTTTTATGTGATGTTAAGTCATCTACATGTGAATTTTTACATGGTATTTTTGGGATATAACTGTAATGTGTCTTTAATGGAACCGTGCTACAGGGTTGCGTTGCCATTATCCGAAAGACGATAGTATAGTAGCAGGTGCTGAATATGTAGAATATTATTTTTCGAAACTAAATATTATATAACGATGAAAAATCGCTGCGGTATATGGATTGACTCAAAAAAGGCTGTTATCGTCCATTTGAAAGAAGGTGAAAATGATGTGCTTGTGGTAGATTCAGGTATAGAAGAAAGAATACGTATTCCCGGTGAGACGAAATGGCTGACACAATTCGCCACCAGGTTCCTGAATTTTGAAAAAAGAAAGGAAAACCGCCGGGCCCACGAGGTAAAAAACTACCTGGACAAGGTAATTGCCCAGATAAAGGATGTTGATGAACTTGTGCTTTTTGGCCCTGCATCTATGAAATTGGAATTAGAGAAAGCAATACGGAAAGACGTGACGCACTCATCAATAAAAAGGACTGTTGAAACAACGGACGGTATGACAGAAAACCAGATAGTTGCATGGGTGAAACGATATTTCATGACTGATAAATAATCTGAATCGCAAATTGAATTCTTATATGTTTTACGAAGAATTATACATAGCACTGGGTAAGCTATTTTATGCTGTAGCAGCCATAGACGGCATAGTACAACCATCGGAACGGGAATCGTTAGAGAAACTGGTACAAAATAACTGGAAACCATTGGAAGGATCGACTGATATGTATGGTACTGACCAGGCCAACCTGATAAGTTTCAGCTTTGACTATGAAGAAGCAGAACTCCCTGCTGAAAGTGGTTTGCAATCGTTTCTTGAATTTTACAGGCTGAACAGAGACCAGTTTTCGCCACTGCTTGCCAACAATATATTGCAAACAGCCAAGGCTATAGCCGGTGCGTATCGTGGAAAGAATAAAAGTGAAAGTAGCGTATTAGACAGGTTGATAAGCGCGCTTAATAATTGAGTATGGTCCTGCCGGTAGTGTGCAAAACCCTGAAATGAATTTGGGGTGACATGTGAGGATTGCGGTAGCGGGTCGTAAAATCTGTATTTTTAAAGATGCAATCCCGGTTTCTATTCAGCACAGTACTATTTTTATTTGTCGCACAGCCGGTATTTGCACAGGCTGTAAGATTTGAACATGTTAAAACCCATGTGTTTGATACTAAGGCTATAAACCTGCAATTCGGAAATGCGGCCTTTGGCGGTATATCGGCTATGGAGTTCTTCGATAGTAAATTCTTGTCAACTATCTGCGGCGATTGCATAGCCACACCAGGGCCATCGCTCCTGCTGTTTTCAGATAAGCGTTTTAAGGATAAGCATAATATATTTCAAATGAGCCACAGGCAATTTGAAATAACAACAGCTACATCCTTATACAATATGGCCGATGTTGAATCTGTCCGTTACAACGCACACACGGGATTGATTTGTTACAGTTACGAAGGGGATACCGCTACAGGTGTGTTTGTGATAGATGCCAAAACAAATAATAAAAAGAAGATACTGGAAATGCCCTTACCTACCAACAACAGGGGCATAGAAGGACTGGCATTTGCCAGCGATAACAGTTTATGGATAGCACTGGAAACAGGTGGGCCAGGCTGTGCTGATAAGGCTGTGAGTTTTTACAGGATAGAATATGAAGCAGCCCATAAAACGTATAATGGCAGGGACACCATAGCCTACCATTACCCGCTGGATAAATGTGCCTGCCTGGATGCTGATGCACAAAACATAGATGGTACAGATGGTAATGGTGTAACAGAAATACTGTCCATAAAAGATATGCCGGGCAGGCTGCTGGTATTAGAGCGTTGCTTTAACAGGAAGACGAGAACAGGCAGCACTTACCTGTACCTGGCTACTATCAATGAGCAGAAACGGCTTGTTACTAAAGACAAAATGTTGTTTGACTTTACGGCTAATGATTTCCCCAATGCAGGCAGGAATATAGAAGGTATGTGCTGGGCGGATGCTACCACACTGCTGCTGGTGGCCGATGATAACTTCAGCGAAAAACAGGTGGGCCTGGTGGTGGAGTTGAAACTTGTACGGTAAATGCAGGGTTGGTATTTTAAAGAGGCGGAGAAATGATTGTATTCAATCAACTTTAGTACCTTGACTACAAGTCGCAGAAAACGTAACTTTTACAATGCCAAGCAAACGATATAACGCAGCAGTATGGATAGTAGGGTCATTAATGGTGGCAGCTTTTGCGTACTATTTTATCACGGTACTTCTTTTCGCCGGTGCGACATCCTTTAAACGCAAAATAAAATTGACAACGCAGGAAAAAGAAATGGTTAAAGATTTTGAATCTGAATGCAAATGTGAGGTTCGGCTACAGCACAATTACCATTTAATTAATAATGATGAGGGTAGTCATTTTAATTCCAGTGATAGCACGTTAAACATATTGTTTAGAAATGACTTGAACAAAACCATGCTGCCTTGTAATTACAGTGACATTGTTTTGATTGCTCATGCAGCAGACGTGGCAGACAGGATGATGAAAACAATTTCTTATAGAAATTACTACGTGTACCTGAACGTGATTTATTCCTCATTTCGGAAGAATGATGCACGAAGTGCACATTGTTACAAAACCGCCAGGTTCAGACTGACAGAACAGCAAAATATTAAGTTCATTTCCATAAAATGATTGCTCATGACCTACTGGTGAGAATGTATAGCGGAACATTCACGCCGGTAGCAACATTTGCGCCAGCAAAACAAAACGCCCCGCAATAGCAGGGCGTTATCATATTGTTAGCTAAGTGAGAGCCTTTAATTAAAATGGTGCATCGTCATCTTCAGGACGGGGCCTTGGCAGTTTTGATGGAGGCAATATATCATCATCGTCCAGGCTGAAGTTATTAGCTTTAGATGGCATTGTCTGGTAGCCTGAATTACCGCCTTGTATAAACATTTTAGACCCGCCAAATTCGCTTGCGTCACGGCCGCGTATACCTGCTGCAGGGTTGTCACCCGGGCCGGGAGGCGTAAAGCCTCCGCCACCACCGCCGAAGCCACCAAACCCGCCAAAGCTATCATTCGGCATATCTGTAAACTTCTGGTATTCTTTCAGGAAGCGTACTTTCACTGTATCGGTGCTACCATTCCTGTGCTTGGCCACGTGTATATGGGTTTCACCTTCTATAGGCTGGCCCATTTCATCGTTATTGATACCATAGTACTCCGGCCTGTACAGGAACATAACCATATCCGCATCCTGCTCAATCGCTCCAGATTCACGCAGGTCACTCAGCTGTGGTACTTTAGATTCTTTCCTCGACTCAACAGAACGGTTCAACTGGGACAGTGCTATGATTGGCACTTCAAGCTCTTTTGCCAGTGCCTTCAGGTCACGCGAGATTTTTGATATCTCCTGCTCACGGTTGCCGCGAGACTCCACGCCTCCCTGCATCAACTGCAGGTAGTCTATCACTATCATTTTTATGTCGTGCTTCTGCTTCAGCCTCCTGGCCTTGGCGCGAAGTTCAAATATGTTCAGGGCTGCCTGGTCGTCCAGAAATATTGGTGCGCTGGCCAGCTTGTTCATGCGCTGGGTCATCTGCACAAATTCATGCTCCTGCATACGGCCCTTGGTAATGGCCTCCATGTGCACCTCTGTTACGGCAGCCAGCATCCTTTTTACCAGCTGTCCCGCACCCATCTCCAAAGAGAAGAAGGCTACTGGGAATGGTTCGGGGGAGTTCATGGCAGCGTTCATGGTCAGGTTAAGACAAAACGCCGTTTTACCCACCGCCGGACGTGCAGCAAGGATAATAAGGTCCGTCTTCTGCCAGCCCGATGTAAGCTTGTCCAGTTCTGTAAATCCTGTTGGCACACCGGTTACATCATCCGCTTTGTTCTTGGCTTCTTCTATCTCCTGCACCGTTCTTACCAGCACATCTTTCAGGCTGGTGAAGTTCTTACGCAGGTGGTTATCTGTTATTTCATACAGGCTCGACTCTGCCTTGTCCAGCAGGTCAAACACATCTGTACTATCTTCATAGGCACTACCTATTATTTCTCCTGATATACGTATCAGTTCGCGCTGAATGAATTTCTCCATAACGATACGTGCGTGCGCCTCTACGTGTGCGCTCGATACCACGTTCATCGTCAGGTTGGTCAGGTAGTAGGGGCCGCCTATCAGCTCCAGTTCGTCACTTTTCCTCAGTTCTTCAGTGACCGTCAATAAATCGACAGGCATACCTTTGTCAAACAACCTGCGTATAGCAGCATATATCTTCTGGTTGGCAGGGGTATAAAAGCAATCAGGACTCTGGATGATCTCCAGCACTTCTGCCAGTTTATCCTTTTCCAGCATGATGGCCCCCATTATGGCTTCCTCAAGTTCCGGTGCCTGCGGGGGTATCTTGCCGTACACTAATGTCGAAATATCCGGTTTACGGCTACGGCTATTTCCAAATTCTTTCTTAATGTTTAATGCCATCGGGGTTAGCGTACACTTTTATTGTAAATCAAAAATCATCCTTAAGCCACAGGGGCTGTTTTGCCTATTTTCGGCCCTTTTTTAATGTTATCGTAACGTTGTCCAGGCGTTAAGCTAACATTACCACAAGGTTAATTGCCTTAGCTTCGAAACGAATGTAACCTGAAAATCGGCGGTTGGAGGGGTTTGCCAATTAAATACTTTTCAGCCCGTCACTAACAGGTTACCCACAACTTTTACTAACGTATAATTGATATGTATGCGGGTTATCCACTTTCTACTTACAAAAGTAACACATATTCACAGGCTGTCCACAAAAAAATGTGACTAAACTTCCGCCCCAATCATTTTTTTTAAAGGATGCAATTTGCTATCATGATGGGTTATCTTTACACCCTGTTTTAGAATTAGTACAAAAAAATGATCATATCATACAACTGGCTGCTTGATTACCTGCCCCAACCCATACCTGTAGAAGAACTGGGGAATATCCTTACCTCTATAGGGCTGGAAGTGGAGGCCCTGGAGCCGGCAGAAGCAGTAAAAGGCAGCCTTGAGGGACTGGTTATAGGCGAGGTATTGACCTGCGACCCGCATCCCGATGCCGACAAACTGAAGGTGACTACTGTAAATGTGGGTGGTACAGAGCCCCTGAATATAGTTTGTGGTGCAGCTAACGTGGCCGCAGGGCAGAAAGTGGTGGTCGCAACTATAGGCACTACGGTGCACCCTACAAACGGCGATTCTTTCCCGATAAAGAAAGCCAAGATACGCGGCGTGGCCAGCGAGGGCATGATATGTGCGGAAGATGAGATAGGCCTGGGCACCAGCCACGAGGGCATTATGGTATTGCCTGCAGAAGCCGTGGTGGGTACACTTGCAAAGGATTACTTCAATATTCCCGCAGCAGATACGGCCATACATATAGGCCTTACGCCCAACCGTTCTGATGCTATGAGCCATATAGGCGTAGCTAAAGACGTAGCGGCATACTTATCATATCATAAAGGAGGCACACATACTGCCAAACTACCCGCAACCAATATTACTGCAAAGGGTGAGCCTAAGATAAAAGTGAATATCATCAACCCTGAAGCATGCCCCCGTTATATGGGACTTAGTGTTTCAGGAGTTACCATAGCACCATCGCCTGAATGGCTGCAACTAAGACTGAAAGCGATAGGCGTAAGGCCCATCAATAACATAGTAGATATTACTAACTATGTGCTGCACGAATTCGGCCAACCACTGCACGCTTTTGATGCTGATAAGATAAAAGGGCAAACCGTTAATGTGCAGTTTCTGCCAAAGGGTACAAAATTTGTAACCCTTGATGACAAGGAGCGCACACTGGATGGTGAAGACCTGATGATATGCGATGCAGAAGGCGGCATGTGTATAGCAGGTGTATTCGGCGGTACACACAGCGGTGTTACAGATAGTACCACCAATATCTTCCTGGAAAGTGCCTATTTCACTCCGGCATATATACGCAAAACATCTATGCGCCATGGCTTGCGTACAGATGCCGCTACACATTTTGAAAAAGGGGTGGACATCAACAATACCGGCCTGGCACTGCAACGCGCCGCTGCTTTAATGGTTGAGATAGCTGGCGGTACTATTGCTGCTGAAATCACTGACGTTTATCCATCTGAAATACAACCGGTGACCGTTTCGGTAAGTTATGACTATATACAGCGCCTGGCAGGTAAACAATATGATAATGCAGCAACGAAGCAATTACTGCTTTCGCTGGGCTTTACTGTGCAGGAAGAAACAGGGCAGGGGCTTACATTGCTGGTGCCATCTAACAAAACAGATGTAACACAACCTGCCGATATAGTAGAAGAGATATTAAGGATAGACGGGCTGGATAATGTGCCCATACCTTCTAAGCTGAACATCAGCCTGGCAAAACCTGCTGTAAGCGACTGGGGACACAGGAACAGGATTGCAGATACTTTATGTGGTTTAGGCTTTAGTGAAATCGTTACCAATTCTATAGTAAACAGTAAATACTATCCCGGGCAGGAAAACCTGGTGAAAATGCTGAACAGCCTTACCAGCGAACTGGACGTGCTTCGCCCCTCAATGCTGGAAAGCGGGCTGGAAGTAATACAATATAACTGCAACCGGAGAAATAACAGCCTTGCATTATTCGAGTTCGGGAAGATATATACAACTGCGGAAGCCGGCTACACTGAGCAAAGCCAGTTGGCCATATACCTTACAGGGGCTACGGCATCACAATCGTGGAACCAGCCACAAAAGCAGGCAGACATTTATTACCTGAAAGGCGTGGTAGATAACCTGCTGCTGTATGCAGGTATAAAAAAGATAGCTACAGTGTATAATGATAAGGGTATAGACATTCAATGGAAAAAGCAGTCGCTGTGCAGCATACAGCAGGTAGCTGCCAAGCCCCTCGCAGATTTTGATATAAAGCAATCCGTGTTCTTTGCCGCTATAAACTGGGATGTATGGATGAAGGCTATGGCTGCGAACAAGATACGTTATACAGAGGTGCCTAAACACCCCGCTGTGCAGCGCGACCTGGCTATAATAATAGATAAGCAGGTAACATACAGCCAGGTGCAGCAGGCTACAGATAAGCTGAATATCGCATCTTTGCAGGAATATAGCCTGTTTGACGTGTTTGAAAGTGACAAACTGGGCGAGGGCAAAAAGTCTTATGCATTGAATTATATATTCCAATTGCAGGACCGTACCCTTACAGACGAAGAAACAGAAGGCCTGATGCAGCAACTGATGAAAACATATAAACAAGAGTTACAGGCACATATCAGGGAGTAATGCAGGAGCTGACACTATTACATACCAAACTGGACAAGCTGCTGAAAAAATACGCAGCTTTGCAGGCCGAAAAAGACGGTTTGCTGGCAACACTGCGCCGGCAAAATGAAGATATGCAGCAGCTCAATAAAAAAGTAGCTGCATTGGAAGAGGAACTAAACCTGGCCAAAACCGGTGATGTAATAACCGGCAAGGACGACAAGGCAGCCGTACGAAAGCAGTTAAATTCGTTGATAGGAGATATTGATAAACTACTGGCATCGCTCAATGACTAAGCAAAAAATCATCTTTATACTGTTGTTTATTTGCACAGGCTATATGGCCTGTACCAAGTCAGGCAATGAATCGGGCCGTAACCCGTGTCTTGAGCCGAAGGATTATTACCTGACTTTAGGTACTTACAGGCCCGCTGATACAGGTGCCGCCGGTATTGACTCTAACCTTCCATCTGCAATTATAGGCTTTGTAGATACCAATGTTATTTTCTACGATGGAAAATGGCGTGGCAGTAAGTTTATAGGACCGCTGTCGGGCATAGCAGATAGTGCGCGCTGGTATATACAGGCAGATACATTGAGACCATCGCAACGGGATACGATTACGTTTTATTACGAACGCAAGCCCGTGTTCTTATCTACGGCATGTGGATATACCTTTACCTATTCATTGCAAAGG
Source organism: uncultured Flavipsychrobacter sp. (assembly GCA_964464965.1). Lineage (GTDB taxonomy): Bacteria > Bacteroidota > Bacteroidia > Chitinophagales > Chitinophagaceae > UBA5543. The sequence continues at coordinate 61,404 of CAYXHM010000008.1, forward strand.
TTACTGACTACAAATTATTACATAGATTCTGCAAGAATAGAAAATACGGAATTGAACGGCGCACCAAATATTGTACATGTTAAAGTATTTTATTAGCATATTGTTTTTGACTTTAACGTTTGTGGCATCTGCACAGGAAACAGAGCCCGAGCCTGAAGAGGACCGTACTGTAACAATTGTTGACAGTGCGCACCAGTTTCGTTTGGGTTTTGATGTAAGCAGGCTGTTGTTTAACAGTATGCAGAAGAAACTTGAAAAACGTACCGTTTACGAAGTACAGCTTGATTATTACTGGCGGAGGGACTTGTATTGGGTAGCAGAAGCCGGTTTTGGTAATGCAGCACTTACTTACCCTGACCTTGCATATTCCAGCAAAAATACTTTTGTAAGACTTGGGTTTGATAAAAGCATATTGCCCCGCCTGAAGCAAAATGATTGGGATATGGCATTGATAGGCCTGCGGTATGGCCTGGGCTTTATAGAACGTGGCCAGGCTGTTTATACCATAACAGACAATTTATGGGGAGGCTTTGTTACCAACACTGTTGCCCCTGAAAACGTTACTGCGCACTGGATAGAAATTACAGGCGGTGTACGTGTAGAGTTATATAAAGGTGCATTTATAGGGTGGAATGTACGGGGCAAATTCTTACTGAATCCAAAGAAATTTACTGAACTGCCACCTTATAATATTGCAGGCTACGGCAAGGGTGAAAAGAACAGCATATTCGACTTTAATGTGTACCTGAGCTACGCCATCCGTTGGGACAGGAAACATATACCACCAGTTAAAAAGTAGTTATAATACCGCGTAGCTCACGCTGCTTTTCTTTAGTAGCTCCTCTATAGCTTTTTCTTTTTTCAGTATCCTGAAACGGGTGGGGGATATCACCCATGTGGTGCGCAGTTTATTCAGCCTGTCTTTCGGTGGCAGGAATAACAAGCGTTTTATCCAGTTCCATGCTACCAGGTGTTTAAATGTCTGCGATAGTTTTACATAATAAACGATAGTTGATTCTGTGCAATTTTCAAGCACATCTTCCAGTTGTTTGGGATTGGTGAGCGATGATATACACAATACCGTTCCCTGTTTCGGGTTAAAGTAATCTTGTAGTTCTTTATCTGTATGCCAGCTGCTGTTGCTGATGATGCGTGCGCTTTTTTCAGCATCACCCAGGTGTTCAGGCAGGTTGAAGGATTGGTCAGGTATGTAACGCATAGCCCATTCTTTGGCAGCAAGCGTGTCATACACTGTCCATATATGGTTTTTATAATGGTTCAGCATTTCTTTCAGGTAGCCTTCTCCCGCCCATGCGGTATTGTCTGCATAAAACGATGCGTAGAAATACAGGTGCGATGCAAATGGTTCCATCCGTTCAGGCATACGCACTACCAGTTCCCTGTTACGTGCATACAGCTTCCACACTATCCTGCGCACATCATCTCCTGATTCAAAGTCTTTGTAATTCAGGTATTCGCCCTCTACGCGCCTTAGCTGGTCTATACGTATATCAGTAGTTTCTGTTTTGCGTGGGGCTACTTCTTTATCTTCTTTCTTCTTTAATACAGGTGGCTGGTAAAACTGTCCTGAAATGGGTTGACGCACCGGCAATGAAAACAGGTGCAGCATATCATGAAAGTAAACAAACCCGCCCTGCAGTTCATATTCCTTAATGTCTGCAAGGTCCATACGGCTACGCCCTGTTATAGCTATTGGTATAGGATTGCTGCCTTTGCGTTTACCCGTCAGCAGGCTGAACTTGTCCGTCATTTCATGATTGTCATAAAATAAGCGGCCTTTTATCATACCCAGCAACGGGCGCAGGGCACGGTGCAAAGTTGCATCCATAAACAGCCTGTTCTTTTTGCCATTCTTGCTTTCGGTTACAAAACTCAGTTCCAGTTTCGCTTTGCCTTTCCTGCTCAGCCATATATAGTATAGCCAACTGAATAATGTACTGAGCAGGGATGTGATAACAATGGCTATAATAAACCAGAACACCATCTTCCCCATCAGCATGATAAAAGGACGGAAAGGTTCGGGGTTGGTTTTAGAAGCCGGTGTGTACAGCAGTTTGTAGCCGATATAAGCTGCAAGCAGGCATAATACAGTATTGATGGTAAACGGGAAGTACTGTGCGTAATACCTTATCAGCCTTTTTAGTCTTTTCCAACTCATAGTACAGGCACGGAAAATAAGCAATTGTGTATCAATATTGTGTTAAATCAGGGGTAAATCTTATTGTTTTGCCTTTCATCTATTTGTATCTTTAAATTTCAATATAAGCATATAACCACATGAAGAGGATACTTATTACATCAACCGCATTGTTTTGCCTGTTTACCGCATCTGCGCAAAAGGCACAGGTAGAAAAAGCCTTGCAGGATAAATACATGAAGGAGCACGGCAATGCAGGTATGGGCAAGTTGCAGGAGTTTATGGACAACATGAACAATGCAACCACACGGCCCGAATATAAATTCCCCCTGGCACTTACCATGCACATAACAAACTATGATAAGGGTGTAAAAAAGGACGAAACGGATATGAGGTGCCATATAAATGCTGCAGATGAAGCATTTGCAATAAGTGGCAAGGACATGAAGGGCGGCAGCAAGGATATGTTTATGGTATACGATTCTAAGAATAACGCTATGGTGATGCTGGACGAAAAGAAGAAAACATATACTGCCATGAACATGAATGCGCTGATGAGCGCCGAAATGCAGGCCAACCGTGGGAAGGGAGGTACTGCGGGGAATACCAAATGCACTAAAACGGGTAAGACAAAAAGTATAAGAGGGTATGCCTGCGAGGAATATGTATGTATAGACCCGGAGAAAAAAGATACCAGGGCGGAAGTGTGGGTAACCAATAAAATACCTGTGAGCCTTGCAGGCGCTGCCAAAGGACAACCATGGGGAGCATACTACTCAGGCTTAGACGGTATGGCCGGTATGATGATGGAGGGTAAAATGTATGAAAATGATAAGCTGGAGGGCACTATGGAAGTGATGGATATTAACGAGAAGGCAAATCTCACCGTAACACTCAGCAATTATAAGAAGAACGAGATGTTTGCGCGTTAAGCCTCTTCTTCCAGCTTAATGCCGGTTTTTGTAAAGCTGATCTTTCTTTGCTTGTATAGAGAGCCTGTAGCCATTTTAAAGGCTTTCTTGCTCATGCCGAAGAACTCATAAATCTCTTCCGGGTCTGACTTGTCGTGGTAAGGCAGGTAGCCGTTGTTTTCTTCCAGCAGGCGCAATACTTTTCCTGTTTCGTCCTCTATACGCTGGTAGCCTTTCTTGCCCAGCGATACATTTATTTTATCATCGTCCTGTACAGACTTTATAAAACCTTTCTCCTTATCGCCCGGTGCCAGTTCTTTAAATACTTCGTTGAAATGTACCAGCCCTTCGTGCTTGTTATTAATAATAACGGCATAGCCCAGGTCTGTTTCGCGCCATACTATCAGGTCCACCTCGTCGCCTTCAGCCACGGTCAGGTTCTCATTGCTGATGTACCTGCCTATATGTTCCGTTGCAGCTATACGCCCGGTCATCTCATCTTCGTATATATATACCAGGTAGTTACCCCCAACCCTTATGGGCGACCGCTGCTGGGATAAGGGCAGGAAAAGGTCTTTCATCAGGCCCCAGTCGAGGAAGGCGCCATGCTCATTTTTATCTTTCACCCGCATTGATAAAATATCACCCACTGCGCCAAAAGGCTTTTGGGTAGTGGCTATAGGGCGGCCCTCGTTATCATGATAAATGAAAACGTCTATCTCATCTCCTTCGCGGGCATCGCGTGGTACAAATCTTTTGGGCAGCAGTATTTCATCACCATCGCCACCATCCAGGTACAGCCCGAAGTCAACGTGTTTTACAACCCTTAATGTATGATACCTGCCTGCCTGCAACATCTTTATCCTGTTTTTAGCCTGCTAAGCTAATCTATTTTTTCAAGGCCATTATAAGCAGGAATACGGAATCTTCCATGGCAGTAACGCTATGCGGAATTTTTTCATGCAGTGTAATCATGTTTCCCGGTACCAGTTTCTTCTCCTTTCCATCGGCTGCAAATACGATATGCCCCTCCAGTAGTTGTACGCTGATGACACCTTCCGCAGTATGTTCCTGCATTTCCTGCCCGCCATGCAGCCCCACCAACACTATGCGCATAGTGTTGCATTTAAATACCGTTATAGAGTTGCGGCTGTTGTCCAGCCACGATTCTTCTGACTTTAGCTGGCTGATGTATTTTGGCAGGTCTATATCTACCATTGGAGCATCTATTACTCTTTCACCTTCCGGCCTTTTCTTCGTTGCGTCATTACTCCGTTCTTCCATAATACATGTTTTTTTATTTGCTTAATTTTACTACGTCCTGCTGTTTTCCTTAAAATTACGTGGGATTAACCAGTATATTGTATTCAAACAATGCTTCTATGAAAAAGTTTTTACCATTGCTTTTGCTTGCTGTTGCAAACATCGCACATGCGCAGGTTTCCATTACCGCGGCAGATCTGCCGGTGGCAGGCGATACACTCAGGTATAGCGAGATGGACCCGATTGCTCTTTCTATCAACCTGGCAGACATTGGCACTAACAAAACATGGGACTTCAGTACCGTATTATGGTCGGACGTGCAGGGCGTGGACGAGTACAAAACAGTAACGCAGGTAAACCCTGTATATGCGGCGGTACTATCTGCCAGTGCATATGGCTATAAAGTAGCAGACACCTTCGGGGCGGGGCAGGGTGGCATACCCTTGCCAGTGCCACTACCGGTAAACATTACAGATGTGTACACTTTTTACGGGAAGAAGTCATCTCCTAACAGGTTTGTAGCAGAAGGGTTTGCAGCCAGTGTAGGTGGTACAGGCATTCCCGCAGCGTACAATAATGAAGACGAGTTGTACTTTCTGCCATTGGCCTATGGCAATTATGATAGCTCTGATTACCGCCTCAGGATACAGATACCATCGCTGGGTACCCTGGTGCAGGACGGCTACCGCAAAACATGGGTTGACGGCTGGGGGACTATCCAAACACCATATTTCACTACGCCTGTAAATTGCATCCGCATACGGTCGGAAATTAACGAGATAGACAGCATACAGGTGGCACCGTTGCCAGCTATAGGCATACCACGTGTAGGCGTAGATTATAAATGGCTGGTACCGGGTGAGCATTATCCTGCATTATGGGTATCTACTACGGTAGCCGGGGGGCAGGAAACACCAACAGCCGTAAGGTACAGGGACAGCTATAAACCTGTTGCGATACAAAAAACAAAACAGGCGGTAGTAACCAGGCTGAACGCTTATCCAAACCCGGCAACAGACCATATTCTTTTGACAATACCGGCTGATGCAAAACAATACACTATCGAGGTGTTTGACATGCAGGGTAGATCAGTAAGTGTGCAGCATAATAATAACCGCATTACAGTTTCAGGTTTGGCGCCCGGCAATTATATCACCCGTGTTACAGCAGGGGGCTATACCGGTTACACCTCTTTTGTGAAGAAATAGTATCAAGGGGTGGGATGTTCACTTATATATCAAAGCGTGTGTACCTGTAGCTGTTTAACATTATGTTCTGATTTGCATGGGTAAATTGCGGGTTGTTACTGATATTAAACGAAATAAATACATAGGATATGAAGTGCCCGAATTGTAATTAAACGCTGCTGATGACGGAGCGCCACAATGTAGAGATTGATTACTGCCCGTCGTGCCGGGGTGTATGGCTGGATAAAGGTGAATTGGATAAAATGCTGGAATATGTTGAAAGTAAATATGCCGGTAATAACAATCCTGCGCAGCAGCCGCCTGCCAATGAGCAGTACGACAACTACCGCCGCGATGACGACCGCAAGCATTACAACCAGGGAAAACCATACAAGAAAAAATCCTTCCTGGGCGATATGTTTGATTTCGACTAGTAACGGAATTATCGTTATAGAATGCAAATAGCCCTTTCGGACTTTTGTTGTTTCCAATTGTTACGAAGAACTACTGAATTGATTGCCCGATAAAAAGTCAATTCCTTCGGGTTTACGGTCTCTACTCTATCATATATATGCTTGATTAACGACTACCGGGCCCTGTGGCTCAGTAACCAAATCTCACTGAAAAACTATAGGGTAGAACTGAAACTAACGGACAATTCTGACAAATAATATTGGTTCAACTATTTATTGAATTAATTTAGTGTCAAATCTTATTAAATTTTTAAAGCAACGTTATGAACAAAGCTGAATTAATTGACCAAATTTCCAAAGATGCCGGCATTACTAAAACACAGGCGAATGATGTGCTTGATGCATTTACAGGCGGTGTAACTGCTGCCCTGAAGAAGGGAGACACTGTAACCTTAGTAGGCTTCGGTACTTTTTCTGTTTTACCGCGTGCTGCCCGCAATGGCAGGAACCCCCAAACAGGTGAAACAATAAAAATAAAAGCAAGTAAAGTGCCTAAATTTAAACCAGGCAAAGATTTGAAGGATAAAATTGCCGGTGTAAAAGCTAAGAAATAGAACATACACTGGTTATCAAAAATCAAAAAAGAGGCTGGCTCTAATAATAGAGACAGCCTCTTTAATGTATATCTGTATTTGCCAATGTAATCAGTTGTGCAACTTCCCTGTGGTGCAGCCGATTTGTACCTACGTTGTGCCAAACAAAAAAAGCCAACTCTTTCGAGTCGGCTTTAATTTTTATGTGCCCCAGGCGGGACTTGAACCCGCACGAGCATTGCTGCCCACAGGATTTTAAGTCCTGCGTGTCTACCAATTTCACCACCAGGGCGGCCATTTGTACCTGTTATAAAAACAGGCTCAAACAAAAAATTCCAAACGGTTAAGCTTGGAATTTATGTTTAGAGCGGAAGACGAGATTCGAACCCGCGACCCCCACCTTGGCAAGGTGGTGCTCTACCAGCTGAGCTACTTCCGCATTTGTTTTTAAGAACTTTGGGAGTGCAAAGATAGGGGACAGAAATGAAAATGCAAACACCCTAAAATATATTTCTTTTTATAAAGGTACTTTTGCTCAACTGGTTAAATATTAGGTAATTAAGTACGCACATTATATAACTTTGCGCTAATGCCCGCATATCCTGTTTTTACACTGATACACAAAGACCTGCTGCTGGAATGGCGGCAGAAACATACTTTTTACGGGGTGCTGCTGTACGTAGGCGCTACCGTATTCATGGTATATATGATGAGTGGCCAGCCCGATGCCAAGGTATGGAACGCCCTTTTCTGGATTACCCAACTGTTCATAGCCGTAAACTCTGTAGCCAAAAGTTTTTTGCAGGAGCACCCTAACCGTTTCCGTTACTATTTTACCATAGTGCCGCCGGTACAGTTCCTGGTGGCTAAAATGGTGTACAGCACATTTTTAATGCTCACGGTGAGTGGTATATCGCTGCTGCTGTTCAATATAATGCTGGGCGCACCGCTGAAACAGGTGGGTGTGTTTATTGCCGTTACGGCCATAGGCAGTGTAAGCCTCTCTGTTATTTTTACATTCCTGTCGGCCATAGCAGCCCGTGCGCAAAACAATGCCGCGCTGATGGCGATACTCGGTTTCCCGCTGGTGACACCCATACTGATGATACTGAGCAAACTGGCAGTAAAGGCCATAGTGCCGGTATATGTGCCCGGCTGGTGGAAGCTGATGCTGGTATTATCTGCATTGGATATATTAATAATAATATTAGGTATTATACTGTTTCCCTTTCTGTGGCAGGAATAATATAATCTGTTACATTTGCTGAAATTTTTTAAACTTCGCTCATGCGAAAGTCCTGGTGGAAGATTGTTTGTGTTATTCTTTTAGCCTACGCGCTTATCGGCGGGTTATTAATGCCCGTACCGCGCCAGCACATACTTAACGAAACTTCGCGCAACCTGTATTATCATGTGCCCATGTGGTTTACCATGATACTCTTATTCACAGGCGCTTTTATCTATTCTATAAAATACTTGCGCAGCGGCAACCTTGTGCATGACATTAACGCGGCTGTACTTACCAAAGTGGGCATCGTGTTCAGCATACTGGGTATGGTTACGGGTATGGAGTGGGCGCAATATACCTGGGGCGCAGCGTGGAGCAACGACCCAAAGCAACTGGGCACTGCCGTGTGCATGCTTATATACTTTGCCTACCTGATACTACGTGGCGGGCTTAACGATGAAGAAAAACGTGCTAAGATAGGTGCGGTGTACAACATATTTGCCTTTGCGCTGATGATACCCCTGATATGGGTATTGCCCCGCATGGTAGATTCATTACACCCCGGTAACGGAGGCAACCCCGGCTTTAATGCATACGACCTGAACAGCCAGATGAGGATGGTATTTTATCCCGCGGTGATAGGGTGGTTCCTGCTGGGGCTGTGGATGAGCACGCTGATGATAAGGGTAGAACTGCTGAAGTATAACAGGGAAAACGAGGCACTTAATTAATAAAACAGCTATGCATAAAACATCATTACTAACAGTTGTATTTTCCATGCTATTTCTGCTGCAGGCTGCTGCGCAGGATAGCGTACCGGAAATGGCCGATACCATGCGCTCAAACGGTAAAATATACGTTGTTGTTTTAGTATTAGCCACTATCTTTGCGGGGATTATTGCCTACCTCGTCAGGATAGACCGCAGAATCAGTAAAATCGAAAAAAATAAATAATATCATTTTTAACTAAAAAAAATCATGGGAGACGCAAAAACTGCAGAAAAAACAGCCCATTACAGTTTCTTTCAGGGTGTAGAACAGAACTTCGACAAGGCTTCTAAATACACTCGTTTCGAACCCGGTATCTTAGAGCAGATAAAGTCCTGCAACTCTGTGTACAGGATGAAATTCCCTGTAAGAATAGGTAACGAAATAGAAGTTATCGAAGCCTATCGTGTACAACATTCTCATCACAAACTGCCTTGTAAGGGTGGTATCCGTTACAGCATGGATGTAAACCAGGATGAGGTGATGGCGCTTGCTGCTCTCATGACTTATAAATGTGCTATTGTTAACGTACCATTCGGTGGTGCTAAAGGTGGTATTAAAATAGACCCCCGCAAGTATTCTACTTTCGAACTGGAAAAAATTACCCGCCGTTATGCATCAGAGCTGGTGAAGAAAAACTTCATTGGCCCCGGCATAGACGTTCCCGCACCGGACTACGGTAGTGGTGCACGCGAAATGAGCTGGATAGCCGATACTTACGCTTCTCTGAAACCGGGCGAGATAGATGCACTGGGCTGTGTAACTGGTAAGCCTGTAACACAGGGTGGTGTGCGTGGCCGTACAGAGGCTACAGGCCTTGGTGTATATTATGGCATACGCGAGCTGTGCTCTATAGCAGAAGATATGAACAAGCTGGGCCTTTCTACAGGTATAGCTGGTAAAAAAGTAATAGTACAGGGACTGGGTAACGTGGGCTACCACGCTGCAAAATTCTTCTACGAAGGTGGCGCTATAATAGTAGGCCTTGCCGAGTACGAAGGTGGTATCTACAACGAGAACGGCCTTGACCCTGACAAAGTGGTGGCTTACCGTAAAGAGAACAAGAGCATACTGGGCTACCCCGGCGCTACTGACATAGTGAACAGTGCCGAGACTATGGAGATGCCTTGCGATATATTGATACCTGCCGCGCTGGAAAACGTTATCAACGCAGGTAATGCTGCACGCATACAGGCCAAGATAATAGGTGAGGCTGCAAACGGCCCGCTGACACCTGAAGCTGACGAGATACTGCTGGCTAAAGGCTGTGTTATCGTTCCTGATATGTACATAAACGCAGGTGGTGTTACTGTATCATACTTCGAATGGTTGAAGAACCTGAGCCACGTACGTTTTGGCCGTATGGACAAACGTTTTGCAGAAAACCAGAATTCGCAGATACTGCAATCGGTAGAGGCGCTGACGGGTAAAAGGGTAACTGATATTGAGCGCCGCCAGATAATGCACGGTCCTGATGAGGTTGACCTGATATACTCCGGTCTTGAAGATACAATGATAGATTCTTACCACGAGATACGCGATATGATGTTGCACCTGGGTATTAACGATATGCGTACAGCAGCTTTCGTTTGCTCTATCAACAAAGTAGGCGTTGCTTACGAAGAGCTGGGTATCTTCCCATAAGGACGTTTCAAAACAAATTAAAATAAAACAGCCTCCTGATTTTAACAGTCAGGGGGCTTTGTTTTTTACACCGGTATGGTTGTGCACCTACCCCGTCAGGTGGCGGATGTGCCACAGCAGGTAGTCTGCTATATCCAGCCCCCGGTGAAAGTCTTCGCCCGCAGCATATTCTGCCATGCGGGTGCTTACCATGCAGTTGCCATGTTGCTGCGCTACGGCCTGCCATTTTTCTACTGCGCCCAGGTCGGGCATCAGCACTATATTGTTACCATCCAGCGGTTTTAGTTTTTCCACCGTCAGGCTGCCTACGCCACCTGTAGCCACCCATAGAAACTGCGGCATGTACGCGGCAGCTATCAGTGCGGTTTTTTCACTCTCTACCACATACACTGTTTTGGTATTGCCATGCAGCAGGTGCTGGCCAAACAGGCATTGCTGCAGGTTGTAGCCCTCAAGCCCCGCCGCTACATGCACCCAGTGCACATGGTTGTAAGGCTCCTTCACCCGCCTGCCTGCACCGTTATATAGCATTATTTTGCCCGTGCGTATGCGGTTCAGTTCATCTACCTGCCAGAATACCGTAGCCCCATCCCAATGTGTGTGCGTACCCACATAGTAGCGTTGCAGCAATTCCTCACCCAACTCTTCGCCCAGTATCCTGCGCAGGAAAGCAGCCAGGTAGTTATCATCATCATCGCTAAAACTCTGTGCAAACAAAGGGTAGGGGATGGTGGAGAAAGTAGTCGTTAGAGGTAAGGTGTTAGTGATTAGCCTGGGATTTGGAATTTGCCCTTTGGAATTTCCCCCACCTGGATTTGGAATTTGCCCTTTGGGATTTCTTCCACCGGGATTTAACCAGTTGTTACTTTCAGGTTTTGACTTTTGAGTTTTCACTTCCGGTACGGCGTGGTACCCGCAATTCACCTCCCTGTCGCAGCGGCCAAACTGTTCGGGCAGGTGTTCTCCGGTACGTGTATCTATATATCGTGTGAAGGTTTTCTTCTTGCCGCACTGCGGGCAGGTGTACCTGGTGGATGGCCCCTTGTACGGCTCTAATGTGTATCGGTATTGTTGTTTCATGGTTTTGTGATTTATGGTTATTGGTTAAAAAGGTTGGTGTTTTTTTTCTTGCGTCACTGCGAGGAACGAAGCAGCCTCGCGGAACACTCTTTATTTTTATGTTGCCATACCCTCACACGTAAATCTGATGTAACACCGGTATAGAGTGTTGTTCTATCCGGGGCACACATTATATATATAGCGCCTCCTTTGTACATGAAACTAATTTACGATTTTACATGTTTCGTGAGACTGCTTCGTTCCTCGCAGTGACGGGAGTGGTGATTTTTTGTCCAAGCTGTCCATCTTGTCCAACCCCTTGGACATGTTGGATGAGTTGGACGGGTTATGAAAAGACAATTTGTTTAGAAGCAATCATATTCACAACCTTTTTAAATAGTTCAATAAAATCCATAGAATATATTTTTGCTTGTAGTCCATCTTTTATTATATCTGCACTATGGGCACGACCATTGTCAACACTAGTTAGCGTAAGTAATAAATTTTGTCCATTTAATGTTAATGGAAAATGTGAGGTGTCTGTTGATTTACCCTGATGCTCCGGGAAAAGATATATGTAAGCTAACCTGATAAAGTGTATACGAAAGTCGTTTCTCAATGGAGTAAATATATGTAAGGAGTCTATTGCGCTTTTTAATCCTCCTGCGCTCCCTTTTATGTCGCATAATACCTGTATAGACAGTAAAACTTTGCAATATTCCTCATTATATGATGCAGGTATAGTAATATATACTGCGATATTCTTATAATTTAAATGACGACCATGCCATTTGACAAGGTTACGCATGTCTATTTCACCACTATCGATTAGCCCTTTTAGTATAGTGTGAAAAAAGTCATTCTGTAACATAATTTTGTTCCTATACATTTCTTCATAGCGATGATGGTCTCTTTTGTTATTAGTTTTTATTGATAATTTAGAAAAACTCTCAAAAGCATAATTAAGCATCCCCTCCTTTATATCATAGTCAAAAATTTTATGACTGTAAAACTTATCGACATACCCATTGAAGTCCGTACTGATACCATATTTCGCCTTGAATATGTTTCTTATATTCTCAATATCACACACTACTATTATCTTATCAAAACCAAACTTGTTGGGCAGTGTATCTATAGAATCAAAGTGTGCTGCGAATACATTCAGTATCCTGAAAATATGCTCAGGGTCTATCCTGTCCAGGTCATCAATAATTAATACATTTTCTTTTTTATCACTCTCTTTGGCTTTGCTTATAGCATTGCGGATAATATTTGTGGTAATACCGTTGTCGTGAATACTACCAGGCTTAAGTTCAATACCTTCAAGAAACTCTTTAATATTTACGAAATCATCCTGTTCTTCCTTATACCGTTCAAAAGACTCTTTTAGCTCTTTTTTTAACTCAACTAATTCATCAAAAATACCTTTCGCAGTTTTCCCTAATTGAGGAATCATTCCGAGTATAATTGATATTACTTTCTCGGGTTGCTTATAAATGTAGAAAGGTACATTATCCCAAAAATCGGAGGTGTCACATTTAAACTCATACCTTTCGCTACGTATCATTTCCACCAGTATATCATACTTGATGTACTCAAAAATGTCTTCGTTGGTAGAAACCGAATAGTTAACCGGGTAAAGAAATATGGGATTATACTTTTCTTGGGCTGCCTCGTTAAAATAATGTTTTAAAAAGGTTGTTTTGCCATGCCCGAACTTACCCGAAAAAATAATGCGGCTGTTATCAGCTATGTCTAAATGGTCTGCAAATTGCGTTTTTGCTTCCTTAAAAAGTTCATGGGAAATATTGGTCATCTTTTTATTTTTTATCACATAAAGATATCATTTTGTCCAAACCGTCCAACTCGTCCAAGGGGGTGGACAGGTTGGACGACTTGGACGAAAAACACTAAGCTGCATTTACATAGTTACCCGCGGTACTCCTACTTACATTCAGTATTACTGCTATTTCGTCTAAGGTTTTACCTTCCGATTTGAGTTCCTTAGCCTGTAATATCAATCCTTTTTTATGTTCATCATTTACCTCTGCCAAATGCTCCTTCTCAACAGCGTAGCCCACATGGGTGAATTGCAGGAAGTTGCGGGGCTTTTCTATGCGGCAGAGGGAGACGTTGGTGGTGTCGTAGATGACCTCGGTATTGCGGGCTTTTATCTGCTTCAGGTAGCGGATGCTTTTGTCATTAACGCTTTCGCCTATGCAGAAGCTGCTGTCGCAAAAGTTGATGAGCATCTTGCTGCCTTGCAGGTCGTTGCGGGTAAGGGGTTTGCTCATGTCGCGCTTTGGGGTGTGCGCCAGTGCCAGTATGCTCAGGTTATACTTTTTCTTCAGTCCTTTCAGGTGTTTCATCAGGGGCAGGGCATCTTTGGCGCGTTCTGTTTCGTTGCGCAGGTAGGTGATGTTGTCCACTATCACCACCCGTGCGCCGCTTTGCTGTATAGCCCTTTCAAGGCTCCATACCAGGTAGTCTTCCACGCTGTAAAACTCGTCGGGTATATCCCTGTCGGCATCTATCTCTATACGTTGCAGCCTGTCAGAAAAACTGTAGTGCTGCGTATAGTTGATGGAGTAGCGCGCTTCAAACTGTTTGTCGTACAGCTCAAAGTCGAGGTACAGCACGGGTTGTGCCTGCGCCTGTAGTTTAAAGCCCTGTATGGCTGCCCCGCGGCTGATGCTGTCTGCTACCTGCACTGCCAGTATGCTCTTGCCGGTGTTGGTGTCTGCAAACAGTATGCACAGCTCGCCCTCGTACCAGTACTCGCTGAAGAGCATCTGCGGTATGGGTCGTGTCTTGGCCTCGTCTATCCACTGGTTGGCGGTCTTCATGGTGAGCATGCCAGTGTCTGCGGGCTGCTGCTGCATCTTTTGCCGGTGGGCCTGTTGCAGTTCTTCTGCTTCTTTAATAAATGCGTTGATGCTGATGCCGGGTGTTAGCCTTGGTTGCTGCGGCTGCCCCTCTTGTTGGTTACTTTCATGTGTCATGGTAGAAAGCGGTTTTGTTCCAGGTGTTAAAAAAAATATTTATCAAGACAATATTACAACTTTTATTTCAATAACAAAAATACTTTTTTAGGTGTGTTAATTGCATGTTGTTTGTACTGTTCTCCGCGAGTGCTACCTCCCCCCGAACAGCCTTCCTCCACCCGGGGGCGGAACGTCTGTTCTTTCCCCTCCTTCGTAAGGGGGACACTTTTTATGATAGTTGTCCGGACAACACACATTCCAATTCCCCTCCTTACGAAGGAGGGGACGATTGGCGTTCCAGCTTTAGCGGGAGGAAGACAATCGGGGGGAGGTGAACCTGCGTGGGGCTCATATCTCTGTTCTTTGCGAGTGCGTCCTCTCCCTCCGCTTATGCAACAGGGCATAAAAAAGCAGGATGCGTTATTGCATCCTGCTTATCTTCTGTTTCAGTAAATATCGTTTACTTACCCCACATAGCGTTTGCCACGGCAGGGAAGGAGAATGTAATTTCGTTGATACCCAGTTCCAGCATATTCACCAGTTCTACGCCCTGCATCAGGGAGTGGTCCTGGTTAGATACTTCATACTTCCACCCGCCGAAACGGCCGCGGCTGTATATCTGCTGTGCATCCAGCACGGGTATTACTTTCTTCAGTATATCGTCACGCTCTATAGATGGTGTAGGGTAGCCATAGTTCAGCTTCATAGACCATGTAGAGATGATGTCGTCCCTGCTTTCTATCAGTTTGGTATTGAGCATGCCCTGTATTGTATCTTCCAGTACATTGGCGTTGTCCACCGGTTTGTACTCGCTCTCACTTACCTCTGCCATCAGCGACCAGTGCTGGTTGATATCCGGCACGTTGTTAGGGCTGTAGTTGGAGAATACAGTAACACGGTAGAACGGGCTGTTGTCTTCAGGGAAGTACATCCAGCATTTTGTTTCCAGGTCTTTCACCGGTTTCCCTTTCAGGCCCACACCTATAACATGCGTTGATGAATGTTTCAATCCTGCCGCAACAGCGCTTATATTGTTGGTATCGTTCTTTAGTTTGGTGGTGAGTATATCTACAGGCATGGTATTGATGATGTTATCGTATGTGTACGATGTGCCATCTGCGCAGTTCAATACTTTCTTTTCGTTGTCTATAGTTGCAACATCTTTGCCGAAGTTAAAATAGTCCATGCCTATCAGTTCAGCCACGCTTAGCCATATAGAGCCCGTACCACCATGCTTTGGAAACTGGAAGGTGTTGTTAGGCCCCCACGAGATATCTTCCTTCTCGTACAGTATATTCTCGGTTACTTTAGCCAGGTCTGTAATGGCTACGCGTTCGCCTATCCATTTGTAGTTCATCATCTCCAGCGGGTGCGCCCATACTTTAAAGTTATAGGGGAACATAAATACATCTGCCAGCCCCTGCCCAAAGGTGCGGACGATCCACTCTTTGAAGTTTGCAGGAACGTCTGTGTTGGTATTTTTATATTGTTCTATAATCCCCTTCAGGCAAGCCCACATATCATCTTTAGGCAGTTGCCTTATGTTGTTCTGGAAAGGGTAGGGTACAAACCTGTCCCTTATCCACACCCACGACTCGCGCTGGTGGTTCAGCCATCCTTCCTCGCCCAGTGCTTTCTTCATCAGGTCGTCGAAGTATTTGTAGTGGGAGAACTGTACGTGTCCGCCGAGGTCCCATGTAAAACCCTGGTCGTCAGTATAGCTTCTTGATAAACCACCGGCAAAAGATTCTTTTTCCAGTATAACGAAATCTGTAACGCCTAATTCCTTAAGCCTGTATGCTGCGCCAAGGCCTGTAGGGCCTGCGCCTATTATAACGTACTTGTAATGCTTGCTCATTAAATTATTTATTCTGGTTTAGGCGTTTCAGCCTGCTGTTGATAGAAGAACTGAAATCCATTAATTCGCGTGCGGTTCTTATACACACTTTCAGCAGGTTCATTTTTATGATAGATACCTGCCCTGTTTCCCTTTCTTTATGGGTAACGGGTATGTTCATCAGTTTATTGCCATCGCGCGCTGCCAGTACAGACAGGAATATGTTGGGTGCAAACGGGTTCTCGGGCAGTATAGACAGCAACCCTTTCAGGTAATCTGCTTTTATGAGCCTGTACGGGATATTGGCATCCACGATATACTTTTTGTATAGTGCCAGGTTCAGCACACGTACAATGCGGGTTATAATAAGCCTGTTAAAATCGTCGTACCGTACTTTTCTGTATCCGAGTATAAAGCGGCTTTCATTACGCTTTTCCCACAGTTTCGGAAAATCTTCGGGAAGAAACTGGTTATCGCTATCTACCTGGAACACCCATTCCGGGTTGTACTCTAATATTTTATGATAGCCATTCAATACCGCATTACCGTGTCCGCCATTTTTCTGGTGTACTACACGCAGGTTTTTAAATTGAGGTAACAGGGAGTCGAGTATAGCAGGTGTATTGTCTTTCGAACCGTCGTTAATGAGCAGCATCACAAAATCGTCACCTATGTAGCCCTTCAGGAAAGTATCCCACGTAGTAATTACTTCAGCAATACAGTCCGCTTCATTGTAAACCGGTATTACTACTCCCAGCATTTTTTTTTCGGAGATATTTTCAGACATTATATAGTATGGTATTTTCTTATCGTTCAGCCTTGCAGTACACTGCAATATCGCATGCGAATATATCCAAAAAGTATAAGAAGTAACAAGTTAAAGTCAGATGCTAAAAAAAGATATTTTTATCCTGTTCAGTTAAAATACCAAAGACAATCACGGTAAATATGTGAAAAGGATTTTTGTACATTTGGCAGCATAATACTCAGGTACTCAACTTTACAACCAACATGGCAAAAAAGAAACAACAAGCCGGTAAAACAGCCCCGCAGGCAACCGGTACTACTGTTGCGGCTACAGGGCCCGTCCTGCAAAATGATACGGTTATCAATACTGGCCTATGGAATAAAGTATTCATGGCCAGCCTTGTGCTTGTGTTTATCCTGATGGGTGTTATGAGTTTCCGGTATGGCCTTTCGGGCGATGAGGTGGACATGAACGAATATGGTAAATTCATACTTCGCTACTTTACCAGCTTTGGCGCAGATGATACGGTGTTTCATATACCCAAGCACCTGGACCGTGATGGTGTAATGATATATTATGGCGGTTTTTTTGACCTTGTTTGTGCTATTGTCAATAAGTTTTCTCCTTTTGATGAATATGCCACCCGCCACCTGCTGAATGCATGGGTGGGTTTTGTAGGCATATGGTTCAGTGCCCGTATAGTGGCTATGCTTACAGATAAAAGGCTGGCTACGCTTACCGTATGGCTTATGTTCCTGTCCCCGTTCTTCCTGGGGCATGCTATGAACAACCCCAAGGATATACCATTGGCTACCGCGTATATAGTAGCTGTGTTCTTCATCATCCGTTTCTTTGAGCGTTTCCCAACCGTGAAAAAGACAGATTACCTGTGGGTGATACTGAGCATTGGCATTGCTATAAACATACGTGTGGCGGGTATCCTGCTTATACCATACCTGTTTGTGTACCTGGGCATTATGTACATAGTAAAGTCTGCCGCAAAACAGCAGGTAAACCTGAAAGACTATACCAAACCACTGGTGATAATTGCCGTGCTGGGTTACCTGGCAGGCAGCCTGTTCTGGCCCTACGGGCAAAA
Organism: uncultured Flavipsychrobacter sp.; assembly: GCA_964464965.1. GTDB lineage: Bacteria > Bacteroidota > Bacteroidia > Chitinophagales > Chitinophagaceae > UBA5543. Next base: position 79,299 of record CAYXHM010000008.1, read on the forward strand.
GAACCCGCTTACCAATCCGCTTACCGCACTCAGCGAAATGAGCAACTTCAAAGTGAACCTTGGCCAGATATGGGAGGGTGAAAAGGTTTTTTCAGGAGAGTTGCCCGGTTCTTACCTTATCAAGAGCTTTTTTATTACCAATACCTATGCGTTACTGGGAGGTTTGTTGCTGTTCATCTTCCTCATCAGGAATACTGCTAAAAACAAACGTGCGCATATTATCTACTTCGTGGCTTTTACTGCGTTCTTTCCCTTGTTCTACATTATTTATAAAAAGTCTAATGTGTACCATGCGTGGAGGCACGTATTGTTTATTTTTCCTTCTGTAGTGGTACTGGCATCCCTTGGCTGGTCGTACCTGGATGGGTTTATAGCCCGCAACAGTAAAAAGATGGGTATAGGCCTGGGTATAGCGGCACTGCTGCTTGTAGAGCCTGTATTATTCATTGTGCCTACCTTCCCTAATACTGTAACCTACCACAACCAGTTTGCAGGTGGGGTAGAGGGCGCATATGGTCAATACGAGGTGGATTATTACTACAACAGTGTAAAACAGTGCGCTGACTATTTTATAGAGAAAGAACTGCCTAAATACAAGCCTGAAGATACTGTGGTGCTGGCTACAAATGCCGCACACCTGATGTCTGTGTACATGGCCGACTATAAGAATGTAAGGGTAGAATACGTGCGTTTCCCTGAAAAAGATATGAAACCCTGGGATTATGCCATCTTCCATATAGCATTGATACCACTGGAGGAAATACAGGCTGAGAAATGGCTGCCATCTACCACCGTATTTGTTGCAGAAGTAAAAGACAAGCCGCTGAGTGCATTGATAAAACGCCCCTCGCAAAACGATATGCTGGGTTTTAAAGCGTTGGAAAGTGGTAACAGGGAGCTGGCATTACAGTATTTTATGAAACATCTGCAGACGGACAGTACCAACCTGAACGTACTGGGGGTTACCGCAAGGGTGCTGATGGAAATGGGCAAGCCCGATAGTGCTTACATCTATGCTAACAAAGCATATGCCCTTGATAAGGTAGGCGTAGAAACAAAGCGGGTGTATGGTATGGCGCTGGCTTATAAGGGAGAGGCAGAAAAAGCGCGGGCTATTTTCAAAGAGATTATTGCAGAAAGGCCTGACTATGTAATGGCTTATTACTATATGGCCATGGTAGAACGTGGTATGGGCTTATACCAGGAAGCACTGGGGAATTTTAATACCGTAGCACAGGCTTTTGAAAAACAAGACCCTTCAATATCAGCAGAATGTTACCAGTTGATGGGGGATATCTTTAAGCAGAACGGGGATGCTGCACAGGCTGATAATATGTACCGGAAAGCAGCCGGATTACGGAGATAAGTATAGATTGGGGAGTATATTATATACTCCTAATTTTGAACTATGATGATGATGGCTATAAAGGTATATAGACCAACCAGGGCTATCGTAATCCACTTTGTGCCAGTATGGGGCTGTTTCAGGGGTAATTTCCAGGACATATTCATACGTTTTTTCCCGTGATCTGTTTGTTGCATCGGCTCCCTCCTTTTCTGTGCCGACCTACTTAATAACGCAGGCCGTTTTTATTTATTGTATATCATCACAATAAATATTCTAAAACAAATATCAAGCCAAAACTGCTAAGTATTTATCAGTTTAATGTCAGGAAGTCCATTAAGTCTGTATTATTAATGCAATAAGGGATATTACTACCATTGCAATATGGCTGTGGTTACTGGCTTATTCCAGGTTGCAGACGTAGTCATCGCCCGTATAGCGGCCTGATATGGGTAGTGTTTTACATTTTTCTTCTGCTGTTTTTTTATTGCCTTTTACTTCAGATGCCGGCGTAGAGCGATTAAGGCTCGGGCTATAGCAAGTGCATTTGTAAGTTTTCTGGCAGGATGCCAGCATTATTACTGAAACAGCAAGTATGCAACCAATTGTATATAGCTTCATGAGGATGTCTATTTTTTGAAAATTAGCAAAACCTTTTTCATTTTACAAGTTTAGGTATCGCCCAACTTTGATTAATTTCGCAGAAATAACTAATAATGGGTATTACTGATAAACTGAGACTGATGAAGCAAGCTAAGGCTGAAGAGAACCTGAAAGCAGGACACGATTTCCTGGCAGAAAATAAAAACAGGGAGGGTGTTACAGAATTACCCAGTGGTTTACAATACCTGGTGATATCAGAAGGTACAGGCCCAAAGCCTACTGCCTATAATAAAGTTACCTGCCATTATCATGGCACTTTAATAAATGGTACCATATTCGATAGTTCTGTACAAAGGGGCAAGCCCGCCACCTTCCCGCTGAACATGGTGATTACCGGCTGGACGGAAGGTCTGCAACTGATGGCTACCGGCAGCAAGTACCGATTCTTTATACCGCCACACCTGGCCTATGGCGACAGGCATGTAAGCGCTGAAATAGGGCCTAACAGCACATTGATATTTGATGTAGAACTTCTGGATATAAATTAAAGAAGTACTGATTACAGTTGCGTAGCGGTGTAAATTATATCTACACTATACGTACCCGCAGGGAAATCATATCCGGGGTCGGCCTTGTACTGCACTGCAAAAGTATTGTCACCACCGGGCGTTCCGGCATTTATTAACCTGCGCTTGCTGGCAGACATACTTTTGTATTTGTTATTTACATTACCGGGCACTTTACCTCCTGTATTGTTCTTTACCACTTTTATCAGCAACTTGTTAACGCTCATCTTTGGGTCGGCTGTAGCGTTGCCATTATAAGAAAACCTGTTAGAAGCAGCTTTTGCAGTGATGTTGAATTTTTTGTTGGAACGTATTTTTAATTCTATAGGGTCAGACTCTACGCCATTGGCATAGTCATTTACATCATCAAAAGCCAGGGTTACCACATCACCGGCATCAAGGTTATTACTCCGGAAGGTTATGTCTATGGCATTACTCATGCTCATTTTTGCTGATTGTGTAGCAGTAGCAGGTTTATTATGCTGTGCTTTCGCGATGGTAAGTGAGGCGGTTAAAATAGAGAGTGTGATAGTCAGATTTTTCATTGCTTTGGTTTTTATAGTTTGTTTTTTGCAAAAATGATAGTTACAGTTGCGTAGCTGTGTACACTACGTTTACAGCATAAGTGCCTGCCGGGAAGTTAAAACCCGGTGTAGCTTTGTATTGTACGTTAAATGTATTGTCGCCACCCGGTGTAGCATTATTAATAATGGTCTGGCTGGATGATGACATGCTCCTGTATTTATTATTGAAGCTGCTACCTACGCTACCACCGGTTTTGTTATCCGTTATTTTTAGGAAAAGTACGTTACTCACACTCATAGATGGTGCGGGCGATGTGCTGCCACTGTAGGTAAACTTTGAAGACGATGTTTTTGCCTGTACCCTGAATTTTTTGTTGGAACGTACCTTTACCTGGTAAGCGCCGGACTCAACACCATTTGCATAGTCGTTTACATCTTCAAATACCAGCGATACCACATCTCCTGCATTAGTGCCGGTGCCTGCAAATGTAATTTCTATGGCATCGCTCATTACGAGGTTGGCTGTTTGTATAGCCTGTTCCTCCTGGTTAGACTGATCCTGTGCCAGCCCGGGTAATGCGGCGGCTACCAGTATCAATATGTTTATGATTTTTTTCATTTTTACCCTTGTGTTTGGTTTGTGTTTGTTTGTCGGTACAAATATGCAATGGTAAATGCCTTTGCAGCGAATTTCACCTGCCGGTTAACCCCTGCTTGACATATGGTTAACGACAGCTTAACATACATACACCTTTCGTCAAGTGGTATATCATACTACAGGAATAACAATATCATCATAAGGGATATTGATTGTTGTACATACATTAATAGTGTATCTTTGCAATATCATTCACAAATAAATAAGATATTATGTCACAAACTAACTGGGTATTAGACCCTACGCACAGCGAAATACAGTTTAAAGTAAAACACCTGATGATTACTACAGTAACCGGGTATTTTAAAAACTTTGAAGCAAAAGCTACAACAGAAGGCGATGATTTTTCAACAGCAAATATCAGTTTCAGCGCAGATATCAATTCGTTAGATACCAATCAGGAGCAAAGGGACGGCCACCTGAAATCTGCTGATTTCTTTGATGCAGCCAATCATCCTAAAATGACTTTTGAAAATGGCAAACTACAGGGTAGTGGCGATGAGTTTACCCTCACAGGCGACCTGACTATACGTGGTACGACCAAACAGGTAAAACTGAATGCTGAATTTGGTGGTATAGCTGTAGATGGATATGGCCAGACAAAAGCCGGTTTTACACTAAGTGGTAAAATAAGCCGTAAAGAATTCGGACTGGTGTGGGACATGGTAACAGAAGCGGGTAGTGTGGTAGTAAGTGACGATGTAAGAATCAACGCGGAAATACAATTGACGAAGCAAGCATAACGGCAGTGAGTGATGTGTGATGAAGGGCGGAGTGGCGAAAGCTGCTTTGCCCTTTTAAGATTTGTTGATTGCTTTTAAAACTTTGCTATGGAAACTATGCATATAACCTGTCATCATCACTTTATATAATAATGGGGATATGGTTAGTATTGTTAAAATAAATAATCCAAGAATCATATTGCTCCCAAAACCATCTGGTGCTATTATCAATGCTAACAATATTGTAGTCCAAAAAAGCGCTATTCCAGAATAATATATTGTAAGAAACGTTCTTAAATAGGAGTTGTCTATGTAATATTCAATTTGCAAGGAATAACCGTCATTACCTGGTATGATTGTCCCATTGCCTGTTATTGAGTATGTCCCTTGCCGATGTATTTCAAAGCTGTTTTCAACAACAAATCCTTCATCCCCATTCTGAAAATAACTGCTGAAATTATTACGGTCAAAATCTAATACTGATGACTTGTCTTTGTAAACATAATTGAGGTTATCCAGTTTCTTATGGATATCAGCAGCAGACAATTCAGTTTTTATTGTCCGTGTAACAGGATTTGCCATAAAAAAATATCTCATTCCCTACCACCTTACAGGGTTCCTCCTGGTCATAAGGATGTAGTTCTTCATGTTCATCCAGAAGGCGAGGATCATGTACACTATAATGGGTGAGCCCAGGGTAAGAAAAGATATATAGATAAACCATAGCCTGATGCGTGACGAAGCTACACCCAGCTTGTCGCCAATGGCAGTGCAAACGCCAAAGGCCTTCCATTCTATAAAGTGCTTGATATCTGTGAGGCGGTTGTACATATCGGTGTGTAAAATTAGTGATTTAGCTTAATACGGTGTAGCTGTGTCAGCGGGATTTGACAAAATTTTAATGTATGAGCCACCGATTCAAAATCGGTGGCTCATATTATACATTATATATTGTTAATAATTATCCTTTGGCAAACTCTGCACGTATCACGTTAAGCGCACCGCCGGCTTTGAACCATTCTATCTGCTGCTCATTGTAAGTGTGGTTTACCTTGATGGTGTGTACACTCTCGTCTGCGTGGCGCAGTACAACAGTCAGTTGCTTACCTGGTGCAAACTCTTTCAGGCCTATTATGTCTATATAATCATCTTCCTGCACTTTGTCATAGTCTGCTTTGTTGTCGAAAGTCAATGCAAGCATACCTTGTTTTTTCAGGTTGGTTTCGTGGATACGGGCGAAGCTCTTTACCAGTATGGCACGTACACCCAGGTGGCGCGGCTCCATAGCGGCGTGCTCGCGGCTGCTGCCTTCACCATAGTTTTCATCGCCCACTACCACGCTGCCTATGTTGTGGCCTTTGTAGGCACGTTGTACAGCCGGCACCTCGCCGTATTCGCCTGTGAGTTGGTTTTTAACCCTGTTAGTTTCAAAGTTGAAGGCATTTATAGCGCCTATCAGCATGTTGTTGGATATGTTGTCCAGGTGGCCGCGGAATTTCAACCATGGGCCCGCCATAGATATATGGTCTGTAGTACACTTGCCGGCCGCTTTTATCAGCAGGCGCATGTTCAGCAGGTCTGTGCCTTCCCAGGGGGCAAAGGGGCTTAACAGTTGCAGGCGGCTGCTGTCAGGTTTTACCTCAACCGTCAGGTTACTGCCATCTACTGCCGGAGCCTGGTAGCCCGCATCTTCTACAGCAAAACCTTTTGGAGGCAATTCAAGCCCCATAGGTTCTGCCAGCATAACATGCTGACCATGTTCATTCATCAGCGTATCCTTCATAGGGTTAAAGCCCAGTTTGCCCGATATGGCAAAGGCTGTAACTATTTCAGGAGAAGCAACAAAGGCATGTGTTGAAGAAAGGCCGTCGTTACGTTTTGCAAAGTTCCTGTTGAAGGAAGTAACGATGGTGTTTTTGCGGGTAGGGTCGTCTATATGCCTTGCCCACTGGCCTATACATGGGCCGCAAGCATTGGCCAGTACTACACCGCCCATTTTATCAAACGTATCCAGGAAGCCGTCGCGCTCTATGGTGAAACGCACCATTTCAGAACCCGGTGTTATCGTGAATTCGCTTTTTACTTTCAGGCCTTTAGCCATAGCATCTTCAGCTATAAAGGCAGAACGCGAAATATCTTCGTAAGACGAGTTGGTACAGGAACCTATCAGGGCAACCTCTACATCTTCAGGCCAGTTGTTGGCTTTCAGCGCAGCAGCCATCTCGCTGATGGGTGTAGCCAGGTCCGGCGTGAAGGGGCCGTTTACATAGGGCTCCAGTTCGTCCAGGTTTATTTCTATTACCTGGTCGTAGTAAGTAGCAGGGTCTGCATATACCTCACTATCAGCACGCAGGTGTTCTTTTACATTGTTAGCCAGTTCTGCTATGTCAGCACGGTCTGTGCCACGCAGGTAGTCGGCCATTTTCTCGTCGTAAGGGAACAGTGAGCAGGTAGCACCTATTTCAGCACCCATGTTACAGATGGTTCCCTTACCGGTTGCGCTCAGGCTTTCAGCGCCGTCGCCAAAGTATTCAACAATAGCGCCAGTACCACCTTTTACAGTCAGTATGCCTGCTACTTTCAGTATAATATCTTTTGCAGAAGTCCAGCCACTCATACGGCCGGTAAGTTTTATGCCTATCAGTTTCGGCATTTTCAGCTCCCATGGCAGGCCGGCCATTACATCTACCGCATCGGCACCACCTACACCTACGGCAATCATCCCCAAGCCACCCGCATTGGGCGTATGGCTATCTGTACCTATCATCATACCACCGGGGAAAGCGTAGTTTTCCAACACCACCTGGTGGATGATACCCGCACCCGGTTTCCAGAAACCGATACCGTATTTGTTAGAGATAGATGCCAGGAAATCATACACCTCTTTATTTACATCGTTGGCAGTGGCCAGGTCGGCCTCAGCGCCTATTTTTGCCTGTATCAGGTGATCGCAGTGTACAGAGCTGGGTACTGCTACCTGGCTACGGCCGCAGGTCATAAACTGCAACAGGGCCATTTGCGCGGTGGCATCCTGCATGGCTACCCTGTCCGGAGCGAAGTTTACATAATCTTTTCCACGTACATGGGCTTTTGTAGCCGTTTCAGACGTGTGCGCATACAGTATTTTTTCTGCCTGTGTCAGTGGCCTGCCCAGCATCTGCCTTGCAGCTTCTGTCTTTGCGCCGTACTCACTATATACTTTCTTTATCAGGTCAATATCAAATGCCATTGAGTAAATATTTGGTGGTTATACTATTTAAAGTGCCGCGAATTTATCGAAAAAAGAAGATTTTTAAAAATTAAGGACGTTAAATCGCCATTTCTGTAGCAAGAAACACCTTTATAGCACTAAAACTGTGCTGTTTTTGCAAAATGCATTGTTTATGTTCCCGATTGCGTGATTCGCTGATGCTACCAGGATTGTTAAGTGCCCGAAACGGGGTTTAACTAAAAGCAATATCGCCCTCTTATAAATAATTGGTGCAGAATGGGTTAGAAAAGGGTTGTTAAGTAATGTTAAGTAAAACGCGTTTTTAACAGGAAAAAACGTGTAAGAAAAAAGCCCCCGAACGTGGAGGCTTGTTATTGAAAATATGTTTTGGTGAGCGGGATATTGCCGGTTCATAGTGTTTGTTTTAACAGTACAAATATACGTCTTTAAATTCAAAAATAAAAATCAAAAATATTGCAAGGATTAGTTCAAAACACAATCGCATTGCATATTTAATATAATATGTGTATATTTATTACAACTACCGATTTATTAATACCTGCAAATAACATACACATGAACAGAAGTCTATTTTGCTATGCCCTGGCTGCGGTGCTGCTGATACAAACAACTGTAACGGCGCACGAGGGTGACAAGCAACCTGCTACCACTATCGGGAATAACAGCCTGCAACTGATAGCCAATAAAGGGCAGCTAACGGACCAGGACGGGCAGCTGCGCCGTGATATAGATGCCAAGGCAGAGCATAACGGTGTGACGATGTTTGTAGGGAACGGGCAGTTGCATTATCAATGGATTCGTTCCGAAAGTCAAAAGTCATGCGAAGGCATCCCCTTGGGAAAAGTCAAAAGCCCAACGTCGGGCGCTAAAGGTGTTTCCTCCCTCACCCCGGAAGAGGGCCGGAGTGAGGTTTCCATCTACCGGATGGATGTTACACTGGTTGGTGCAAATAAAAATGCTGAAGTTGTATTTGAAGCTCCTACCGGTTATTACGAAAATTATTACCTGGCGTATACAGGCAACGATGGGGTTAAGGCGAATGGCTACAGCAAAATGACCTATAAGAATGTTTACCCCAACATAGATTGGGTATTCTATACTTCGCCTGATGAACAGAAGGGTTTGAAATACGATTTTATCATCCACCCCGGTGGTAACCCGGCAGATATCAGGCTGCGGTATGATGGCGCTACAGAATTGAAGCTTGAAAAGGGAGCATTAGTAGCAATAACACCATATGGTAGCATTACAGAAGACGCCCCTTATAGTTATTTACAGGATAGTAGAAAACAAGTGGCATCTGCCTATAAATTAGATGGCAACGAACTTCGTTTTAATGTACAACCATCAGAACATACATTGGTGATAGACCCCACGTTGAAGTGGTGTACTTATTATGGTGGCACAAATGACCATTTGGGACTAATTACAGGCGCATCTGATACAGCAGGTAATGCATACATTTATTCTGAAACAAACCAGGCATCAAACATAGCTACAACAGGAAGCCACCAGCAAAGCCTGGCCGGCGCTTCAGATATTTATTTGGTTAAGTTTAATATTGCAGGCGTGCGACAGTGGGCAACCTATTATGGTGGCAGTAAAGACGAAAGTCTGATTTATAATGGCCATACTGAAGGAGTTTGTACTGACGAGACGGGAAATGTTTACATAGTGGGCGCTACTTCTTCTGATACGGGAATCAGTACCCTGTCATCGTATCAGCCTAATATTAAAATAGGCTCAAATAGTATAGACGGTTTTATTGCAAAATTTAATACAAATGGCCAGCGACAATGGGGTACTTACTATGGTGATACACTTGCTGATGGATTGATGGGTATTAAGGTGGATCATGCAGGTAATCTTTGCGTATATGGATATGCACATCAAACTTCAAAAAAATTCGGTACACGGCCTTCGTATTTGCCGGCTGTAACCAGTGGGTATGTAGGGCATATAGCTAAGTTTACCCCGGCAGGTCAGTATCTCTTTGGTACCTATACCCAGGATATGCGAAGCCTGCAAATAGACAAATATGGCTATATATATACAGCAGGCAAGGTTCCGCCCATTGAAAGCGTGAATATTACCACGCCGGGTACGCATTCGCAGTCTAAAAACGGAACATCGGAAGATGTGTTTCTTATGAAAAACGATGCTATGGGGCAGCGTATATGGTGTACTTATTACGGTGGTGCAAATGGTGATGTGTTGTCGTCAATGGCCTGTACAGACAGCAACTATATTTATATTTCCGGGCTAACTAATAGTACTACCGGCATAGCCACGACCGGTGCGTACAAAACGAAAAAGGCAGTTCCCTCTACGGGTACTCAATACGATGCCTTCCTGGCAAGGTTTAATGCAGTGGGGAAGCTTGTATGGGCTACCTACCTGGGTACAGACAGCCTAACCGCTGCCGCGTCGGTAGTAGTAACACCCCGGCAAGATGCGATAATATGTGGGAGTAGCTTTGATATTAATAATGTAGCAACCCCGCGCGGTTTTCAACGTGATAAAAAAGCTGTTTCAAGTACGACTGACGGTATTATAGTACAGTTTGATAGTGTAGGCCGACGTATATGGGGCACATACCTGGGTGGCCCTAACCTGTCAGGCATGAATGCCCTTACAGCTTCCGGTGAAGGTGATCATATCAGTACAGGTAGTCTTGTTTATAATAAGGGGATTATGCACCTGTTTGGGAGATGCTTTGCTAAAACCGGCATGGTTACGCCGGGGGCGCACATGACGACATTTCCTACAGGTTTTGGCATTGCAGATTTTGTTGCACAGATAACGGTGAATGATACCGTGTTACTAATAGAGCACAGTTTTACGGATACTTTTTTCTGTGCGGGAGATAGTATTTCCATACCATATTATGTAAACTACAACTTCAGAAGTGGTAATATATTTAAAGTACAGTTGAGCAATGCCAGTGGGAGCTTTGCAAGCCCTGTAACACTGGCAAATATTACAGGCACTACAAGCGGAATAGCAAAAACAGTTATACCTGCCAACACTCCTGCAGGTGCAGGTTACAGGCTGAGGGTAACTGCAAGCAATCCCGTAGATACTTCAGCTGACAATGGTTTTGACATAACTGTCCGTAATAATCCGGCAGCGTTCAGTGCTGCTGTTAATAAAGATACGCTGTGCACGGCTGATACATTAAGGCTCAGCAGCAGTACTTCAACTTCGGGCGTTACTTTCGCATGGATGGGGCCCAATAGCTTCACGGCTAATACAGCTACTGCAACCATACCTAACCCTTCTCTTGCAGCTTCAGGTAAATATTATATTACCGTAGAAAACAAGGGTTGTATTGTAAGGGATACGTTTAGCGTTCTGGTAAGGCAAACACCGCAAAATGTTACAGCAGGCAATAACGCTCCTGTATGCTCCGGCGATACCTTAAAACTCACATCTTCGTCAACTACACCCGGTGTAACATATTCGTGGGCTCCCGGAAATTACAGTACGCAAAATGTGTTTATTCCCAATGTAGCTATAAGCCAGGGGGGGACTTATACTGTCTCAGTAACACTTGCCGGCTGTACTGCTATGGCAGTTAGTACAATAGCTATAGACCAGGGCGCCACTGTGAATATTGTACCGCTTACAGGTGTTGTTATTTGTGTAGGCGAAAATGCTTCATTTACAGGGTTCACCGCTTTTGCAGGCACTAATCCTCAATTACAATGGCAGGTAAATGGCGCCGATATTCCCGGGGCTACGAATGCTGGCTTTAATATCAATACACTGAATAATAATGATAAGGTAAGGTTAAGGGTGACACCTAACACAGCCTGCACGGGTATAAGGTACAGTAACGAAATATTGATGAAAGTAGTACCGCCGAAGAAGCCATCGGTAAGCATAACTGTAGATAAAGCACCTCCCTGGCATGATAATACCGATGTGACCTTTACAGCAACGGCTGCAAATGCCACATCGGTAAACGGACTACCGCCCACCTACCAATGGAAGAAAAACGGGCAGGATATAGGCGGCGCTATCAGCAACTACTGGGCGGTAAATACCAACGCGCTGAATGATAATGATAAAATATGCGTACTGGTAACCAGTGCCTACGAATGCCCGGTGCCCGACACTGTACTGAGCAATTGTATCAATACACAGTTTACAGGAATTAGTAGCCAGGTATTAGCGGATGAGATAAGGGTTTACCCTAACCCGGTAAATAATATCCTTCGCGTAGAAGCCCCTCTCCGGCTCTCCCCCAAGGGGAGAGGGCTTACGGTGGAGTTGTATGATATTGTGGGCAGGAAGTGTGATGTGGAGTATCGTAACGACGAGATAGATATGAGCGCGTTACCGGCGGGCAACTATGTGCTACAGGTAACAGGTGGAAATGGTGAGCGGGCGTATTTTAAGGTGACAAAGGAATAAAATTCCATTGTAAAAATTCCAAATCCCAAGGCGGAAATCCCAGAGGGTAGGCATATAAAAAAAGGGCTGTCAATTGACAGCCTTTTTCCATTTTACCACTATTCACCCAATTACCTGATCTTTAAAATCATTTCTGCACGGCGGTTTTTACTCCTGCCGCTATCGGTGCTGTTTGGTGCTACAGGATCCCTGTATCCACTTCCGATAATTTCTATCCTTGAGCTGCTGATTCCCTTATTTACAAGGTACTCTTTTACAGCATTTGCACGCCTCTCTGATAGTTTTTGATTATACTCACCACTACCTATTATGTCGGTATTACCGTCAATAAGCAGATAAGTATTGTTGTCAGCTTTCAACTGCTCATAAGCCTCATCTATCAGGCTGTACGAGAAAGGCAGTATGGTTGATTCGTCAAAATCAAACAATACGTGTGTCAGGGTGTCGTTCTCTACATACTCTGCAGGTTTTGGTGCCCTGGGAGACCTTAATACAACCGTTCTCGGATTGTATATTTCAGCTACGCAATTATTGCTTGAAACCGACATTTTAGAATAATCCCCATCGCATAAACCGGTTACCCTAAGTGCATTGTCAGGAGATACAGTATTTGTAACTGTATTGCTGACACCTTTCACTGTGTATGTCAGGCTGGCTTTTTGCCCGGCAATTAAACCGTATATAGTGATTTCACCATCGCACTTATTAACTGCACTAGGATTAATTGCTTTAACCTCGCCGATAACCAGTTTAGGTTCTACCAATGTAACAGCACCTGTACCTGCCGATTTTTTACCAATAGACGCTTTGATATCGGTATAGCTACCAGCGCATAAGTTAGGTACCACAACCGTACCATCGTTATTAACGACGGCAGAGTATGTACCCGGCGTATTAGTGCCTTTCACATTGTAGCTTACTGTAGCGTTTTCGCCGGGCTTAAGGCCGTGTAAGGCAATACTACCGTTACACAATCCGCAAATAGTAGGGTCATACTGGTTTGCACCGGTTATGCTCATACGTTCATTTTTACCCAGGAAGAAACGCAAACCCAGGTTACCACCGTAAGACTGAGTTTGTATATCATTGGCAGCATTCATGATGGAGTTATATTCTCCCGGCTTGCCTGTCACGGTATAATTACCCGCGGCATCATTCTTAAATGGCTGATACAGGAAATACCCACCCACATTTAAAGCAACACGGTCTGACAGGAAATAATTGACAGATGGCTGGAATATAAACCCTACGCTTGATGCCGTATAGGTGGTTGCACCTTTCTTCTTATCCGGCTGCACACCCAGGCCAACATTATAACCTGCTGCGCGCTTTTCATTGAAATAGTCTTCTACATTTCCCGAAGGGTTATTTTTTGAGTAGTGATTTTTTGTAATTAAAAAATCAGCATTGTCCGGAATAATGTTATTGTCGTATACCGGCGTTACAGTACCATCGTCGTTCGTTACAAACCTGTAAATGGCTTCGTAATCGAAAGCTGCGTTGGTGGTATAGTTGTTCTTCATTTGAAGATTGAATAATACACCTGCATCTGCCGTAATACCCCAATGTTTGGAAAACCTGTTTTTAAATTTCAACACCAGGGGAATATTGAAATTGTCGATTTGTATTTTTTCATTGAAGTTATTTGAAGAAACAACCTGCCTGAAAATGAAACCGTTGTTATCTACAGACTGGTATTCGGCATGAAAATTATCAAGCGTTACAGCACCCCATTCCCGTATATAAAGGAGGCCGGTACCCAACCCGAAATTTTTACTCTTACCAAAGAATACACCCAGTTGAATATCTCCACCTAAAGCGCCACCTTTTTTAAATCCTACGGTGCCGGGGTTGATATTAATACCATTAAGATAGTTGGGCGTAGTTACAGCCATATCCATTTGCTGGTTATATACTCCTCCCAGCAGGTTTACATCCAGTACTAACCTGGACATCTCACTGTCTGTAGCGTGTTTTTTTACTTCTGTATTTTGTGCGAATGCTGACAACCCGGCGTGGCCTATCATCAACAGTAATATTAGTTTTTTCATATTTGTATGTTAGTGTTGATGATTAGTTTTTAATAAACCTTGTTGTAGAAATGCGCTCATTGTTACGATAGCACACAACTGTGTACACGCCCGACGGGAAAGCAGAAACATTAATAGCAGGGTTTTTAACTACATCAGTAGTGGTGTGCATTTTCTGGCCCAGCAAACTGAATACTTCCATTTGTATTATACCGTCCACCGAAGTTTTAACAGCAACTTTTACTTGCTGATCTGCAGGGTTAGGGAATACAGAAACCTCAGTTACCGGTTTCTTCATCTGTGCATCTTCAGGCTTATTATAGTAGGTCTTCTGGATACAACCATTGTGCGATACCATTACCCAATACCTGTTAGCTACCAGGTTTGGTGAAGCATTTACATAGTCCTGGTTAATTTCACCGGCAAGCACCGTTGGTGCAAGTGTAGCCGCATCATCATAACCCCATGCATAAGCTTCTTCATCATTCTGAAGGCATATGAACGACTTGTTGAAATACACAACCTCGGCAGGCACATCAGCTACATTTGCTGTTACACTTACATCAGTAGCAGCAGTGTTTAAACAACCTGTACCGGTCTCTGTAGCTGTAAGTATTACTGTCGCAATTCCTACTTTTTTAAAATTAACCAGTGCATATTGCTGTGTATTTCCAACATCAGAAATCTGCGCATTGTCTGTACTCCATGCATAGCTTGTGCCCGCAGGTGGTATAGTAGCCGCACCATAGTTCCTGAAGTAGGTCATGTGACATACAGCTGGTGTTGACTTCAATGATATAACAGGAGCTACCGGTGTACGATTGACTGTAATAGTAAATGTACGGGCAGGACCCTGGCAACCATTAGCCGTAGGGATAACGGAAATCATAGCTGTAATTGGCGCATCAGTATTGTTGATTGCTGTAAAAGATGGAATATTGCCTGTGCCTGTACTGCCTAATCCAATAGAGGGATTATTATTACTCCACACATAACTTGTGCCATTTACCATGCTTGTAAAATCAATAGCCTTGGTTGACAGTCCGTTACATACAGCCTGGTTAACTACAGTATCCACACGAGGTGTAGGGTTTACTGTAATGGTAAAAGTCCCGCTGTTGCCATTACATCCGTTTGCTGTTGGTATAATTGTTATTACCCCGGTTGAAGAAACGTTTGAATTGTTTATTGCTGTGAAAGACGGAATATTTCCCATTCCTGCTGAAGCCAAACCTATACTGCTGTTGTTATTAGTCCAGCTATAAGTTGTGCCAGCTACTGTGCCGGTATATATCACCGCAGTAGTTGATTCACCATTACAGTGTACCTGGTTTGCAACCGGTGCAACCGTTGGTGTAGGATTTATTGTGATGCTGAAACTTTTTGCAGGACCCGTACAACCATTAGCTGTTGGGGTAACAACAATGTTAGATACATTAGGCACACTTGTGCTGTTAGTACCCATAAACACAGGGATAATACCTGTACCGGAAATAGTTGGTAAACCGGTTGTTATATTATCATTTGTCCAGGTGTATGTTGTACCTGCTACTATTCCTGTAAAAATAACTGCCGTTGTTGGCGCACCATTGCAAATTGCCTGGTTAGCAATGTTTGCAGCATTGGGTGTAGGGTTTACTGTTATAGTGAAACTTTTAGAGGTACCTGTACAGCCATTAGCAGAAGGGGTAACTGTAATTGTTCCTGTAATTGGTAAATTAGTTGGGTTCATTGCTACGAACGACGGGATATTTCCGGTACCCGTTGCAGGAAGCCCGATGAGTGTATTACTATTTGACCATGAGTAGGTTGTACCCGCTACAGCCCCTGTAAAAATAACCGCCGTTGCAGGCGTTCCGTTACAAACTGTTTGATTAGCTGAAGGCATTACGTCAGGTATTGGATTAACCGCAACTGTTTTGGTAGCTACTGCTGTTCCGCAAGAATTAGTAACTGTGTACCTGATTGTATCCAGGCCCGTAGATATACCTGTAACTATGCCACCCGCTACTATAGCTGAGGGGTTGGTTGCAGTCCACATACCACCTGTGCCGGTAGTTGTTAAAGTTATGGCTGAACCTATACACACTGCCGATGGACCTGAAATGGTACCTGCGTTTGGCAAAGGCATAACCGTAATTCTTCTTGAAGTAGTTACAGTGCCAAAATTATTGGTTACAGAATATATAATAGTATCAATACCAGGAGCAACACCTGTAACTATTCCTAAAGCAGAAACGGTAGCCCGGTTATTGGTAGCGCTCCACACACCGGGTGTATTAACACCGGTAAATGTAACGGACGATCCGACACATACTGTTGTATCGCCGGTGATGGTACCTGTAGCAGGTAAAACAGGGGCGTTGATAGAATCTCCGTTTGTGGTAATAGCACCGGTGGTAGTTAATGCGCGGCCATAAAATTTGGCGCCGGTAGTTATATCAATAGCACCGCTGCTGGCAACAATTGTTCCGTGAAATACTGCATTGTTTGCAAGATTTACGGCGCCATTAACTTTCCAGTAAACATTTTTACTCTGTGTTCCGTTTACCAGCAACACTTTAGCACCTGCTATTGTATTCAATGCACCATGTACGTTTATTACAAATACTGCATCAGGGTTTCCCTGTGCGTTCAGGTACAGCGTATCTGTAAGGGTTGTAGCCGCATTAAGTAAGTACGTATGCGGGGTAAGTACGAGGTTGTGGCCGAAAATTGCGGGGTATAATAATGTAATATCAATAGGCAATGTGTTCAACTGTCCGTATGCAGCTGTTAACGCTGTAGCAGCGGCAGCAGTGGTAGCATTTGGCGGAGTGTGGATTGTGCCATTTACAAATAAAGGATTGTAATTTGTAACAGAGCCAAGGTTTGACCCTATATCACCCGTAATATAACTTGTAGCACCACCATTAGACACAGGCCCGATAGAAGTAAACAAAGCAAAGCTACCTACAGCCCCAAGTGTAGGCGCTACTGGGCCGGTCAATACAGTGCTTCCACATCCAAGTGGTGTAAAAGCCGTTAAGCTATTCAATGTAATAGCACCGTTGGTGGACAAAGCGCGTCCTTCAAGAGAGTCTAAAGTGCCAAAGGATATAGCTGCATTGTTTGCTACTATTGTGCCTCTGATAGTACTGGCATTGCCAATGTTCACAGCTCCCTCTGTTTTCCAGTAAACATTACAAGCCAGTGCGCCATTGATCAGCCTGACTTTGGCATTAGCACCGGTTGAAAGTCCACCGTTTATCTGAAATATAAAAACTGCATTGGCGTTACCCTGTGCGTTTAGTATGATTTCACCATTCAGCGTGGCAGCTGTTGGAATTGCATATACACCTGCAACCAGTGTCTGGCCGCCACCAAGACCTGCTGCCAGTCCTGAAGTTGGCGTTGCGGTATTGAGCTGAATGTATGCAATGTTCAGGTCTGTCTTCGCAGCAGCGCTCACTATATTACCATCGTGCATTCCTCCATCTACGTTGCCGAAGCCTGTGCTGGAACCACTATTGGTGCCTACGTTGCCTGTCAGTTTTGTCAGGTATGCTGTGCCTGAATTTGTTACAGCTCCTGCCGAAGTAAAGAGCACGAAATTTCGGGCTGTGCCCAGGGTTATTGTTTGCCCGTAACTAAGTCCGGGTAGCCATAGCATTACTAATGCTATTGCTAGTTTAGATAAATTTTTCCTCATCTTTGATGTTTAATTTGTGACAACGCCACAAAGCCTAACTATATGTATTGCAAAAATACATTAATGATATGGGGGTGTTGTTATACGATTAGGCGGAACAGTTGTATAATTTACTGATATTAAATCAATGCACGTTTCTTTTCTTTCAGTTGCCTGAAATGTGTAGGTGTGAAACCAGTGACTTTTTTGAATTGTTTAGATAAATGAGATACACTGCTGTATTTTAACTTGTATGCAATCTCTGTAAGATTCAGTTCGTTATATACCAGCAGTTCTTTTGCATTTTCTATTTTGAGCATTATCATGTACTTCTCAATACTGATGCCTTGTACTTCTGAAAACAGGTTAGACAGGTAGGTATAGTCATAATCCAGTTTTTGACTAAGAAATGCTGAAAAATTTACCAAAGGCGTTTCTGGCATGTAAATATATTCTGCTATAACGTTTTTTATTTTTTGGATTAACATACTTTTTTTGTCATCCATTAATTCAAGTCCATACCTTAGTATAGCTACCCGGAACATGTCTATCTGAGTGTCGGAAATATCCTCATACAGTTCAATCTCTCCTAATTTTACTACTGTTTTGGTTAGTTCGAGCCTGGTAAGCTCATCTTTAACTACCATAATACAGCGCAGGCAAACCATGTTTCTTATGTACAGTGTCATTTCCTCTGTTTGTGCGAAAGCAGTTAAACGTTTTTACATGTTCATTGGGTATATAGTTTAAAACTTATAAACCCATACTATGCGTGTACCCCTGTTATTACAGGTATTTAATAAATAAATTAACTACTTATGCAACCGTATTGATACTTAACCGCATATGGCATTAGCTATATGCATAAGTACCTGTTCTTCTCTACTGTATGATTATGTAAGAATAGGGGAAGGGTCAGATCTTTGAATAATTGTACTGTAGTACCGCTATATGCAAAAAGGATACCAGAAATGTAAAAGTTGTAAATATTGTTTGTGCAGAAGGTAACATGTGCAGAATTGAGCGTACAGTTGTTTTTATTATAACACACGTTATATGTATTAAATTATTACAAATCGTTATCCGTGTAATGTTGAGAATAGGGTTATTTACGTCTTGAGAAATTAACCATTAACCATTACCTTTGCGTAACTTTTTTAACAACCTGCCAACAATTTTCTATGTTGAGTGAACAGCCGATAAAAGCTAAATGGCATATGATGTTGCTGGGCCGCACGCGCGACTACAGCATGCTGCTGAAACCTAACCTTAGTTTCATGGTTGTGTTTTCCAGCGTTATAGGCTACCTGCTGGCTCCCGGCATTTCATTTGAATGGACCAATGTTGTTATCCTGTTCATAGGTGGTATATTAGTTACCGGCGGTGCCAATACCATCAACCAGGTGCTAGAGCGCGAGGGCGATAAAATGATGACCCGTACCCAGAACCGCCCTATACCACAGGGCCGCATCAGTGTGGCAGAAGGCTGGGCGCTTGCCGCAGTAGCGGGCATATCAGGCGCAGGTTTGCTGGGCTATCATTTCAACCCGCTTACCGGCTGGTTAAGTTTCATCTCCTTATTATTATATGGTTTTGCCTATACGCCTATGAAGCGTATTCACCCCATTGCAGTGCTGATAGGCGCCATACCCGGTGCTTTGCCTCCGTTGCTGGGTTGGGTAGCCGCTACCGGCAGTATGGGCTTAGGTGGATGGGTATTGTTCCTCATACAGTTTTTCTGGCAATTCCCCCATTACTGGGCTATAGGCTGGGTTGGGTATGACGAGTACCTGAAGGCCGGTATCAGTATGCTGCCGTCGCAGGAGCGCAGCTCAAAGTTTACAGCTATACAATGTATGTATTACAGCATTATGCTTATTCCCCTGGCACTGGTACCCCAATATGTGGGTATGACAGGCAACATAGGCACCTGGCTGATGATACTCTGCGGTGTTATGTACTTTGTAGCTACAGTAGTGTTTTATATTAAAAATGATTATAAGTCTGCCAAGCGTGTAATGTTTGCCTCGTTCATATACCTCCCCGTGGTATTGCTGGCACTGCTGTTTGACAAGATGTAAAAATAATAGAATGGAAAGTGCAATGGAAGAATCAAGGCCGAGTAGAAGGATGCACCCGCATAAATTTGCCATGTATGTGGCTATTGGCAGCATAGTCATGATGTTTGCGGGCCTGACCAGCGCCTATATAGTAAGGCATGCACAGGGCAACTGGGTGTATTTTAAAATGCCGCTCACCTTCTGGATGTCTACAGGTGTAATATTATTGAGCAGTATTACGATGCACATGGGGGTAAAGGCCTTTAAGCAACGTGCTATGCCCCGTTACAAAACCCTTATCAGCACTACATTGATACTTGGTGTTTTATTCACCATATTGCAGTGGGTAGGCTTTCAGCAATTATATGGTAACAATATCAGGGTAGATGGCAACCCCAGCGAGTCTTTTTTGTTTATCATAGCAGGACTGCATTTATTGCACATCCTGGGTGGAATAATTGCATTAATTATTGTATTTTTCCGCGCATTCAGAACACGTATAAAGGTCTATAACGCTACAGGGTTGGAGATAATGGCCACTTACTGGCACTTTGTAGATATATTGTGGATTTATTTATTTGTGTTCTTTCTGGCAAATCAATAAAATTGTTGCGAAATTCGCGTGCGGATTCACAACTTAACTCTTAAAACAATTTATGGCACACTCTACAGCAGCAACTGTCGAAACTAAACCATGGGGCGGAGGACGCTCTCCCTTTAACGTCAGCTATGGCAAAATGATGATGTGGTTCTTCCTCTTATCAGATGCCTTTACATTTGGAGCATTCCTTATTTCTTATGGTACAAAGCGTTTCTTCAGCGCGGTATGGCCAGACCCGAACCATGTGTTCCATGCGTTCCCTTTTGCGGGGCACGAAGCGTCATTACCTCTGGTATTTGTGAGCCTGATGACCTTTATACTGATAGCCAGCTCGGTAACAATGGTGCTGGCCGTACACGCCGGCCACTATGGCGACCGTGATGGTGTTATCAAATGGATGCTTTGGACAATTGTAGGCGGTATATGCTTCCTTGCCTGCCAGGCATGGGAGTGGACGCACCTTGCACAGCTTAATGGTGGCTTATGGGGTACTTTTACGGATATCAATACTGACCCGGCAATGTACACGAAGTTCTTTGATACCAATAGCGAGGCCTTTAAAGCAGCTAACCCGGCTGAGCTTACAGAGGCTTCACATAACTTCTTCAACTTCTTCTTTACCATTACGGGTTTCCACGGTTTCCACGTACTAAGTGGTGTTGGCTTCCTTATACTGATACTGGTGAACACAGTAAATGGCACTTACCATAACCGCGGCCATTATGAGATGGTAGAGAAAGTAGGTCTGTACTGGCACTTTGTAGATCTTGTTTGGGTATTCGTATTCACATGTTTCTATCTTTTGTAATAACAAACTTCACAACCTAACTAATTTTCATAGAATATGTCAAGTCATAATCACGATACAAACGATACAACGCATTACTACGAAGGCGACCAGTCTAAGCTGTACTCAGGCATCATGTCTCACCACGACGACATTAAATCGCCCGAGAGCAAGAAACAACTGAAACGTATCACCAAAATACTGATACTGCTTTCTATAATCACTATCGTTGAGGTAGCATTTGGTTTATTGTTTTCATACACAATGCCCCGTGCTATACTGAACACTATATTCCTGGTACTTACACTATTGAAAGCCGGTTATATAGTAGCAGTATTTATGCACCTGGGCGATGAGGTGAAATCATTTATCTGGATAGTCTTGATACCGTTGATACTGTTTATATGGTTCATTATAGCCTTCCTGGCAGATGGAGACTTCTGGCTGTGGATGAACGATTCAGCTCAATTGAAATAGGTAAGTATTTTACCGGTGGTGTATGATTTAATCTGGCGATGTCTAATAAAAATTTGCATAAAAGATTCATAGGAGGTATAGCGGTAGCAATGTTGCTACCGCTATCTTTTTATATTATAACCAAGGTAATGTCAAAAGACACTATCTTTTTACCGGGCTACTATGTGCCAGATAAGGTAGATACGGTTGTAGAAGAGGGGAAAACCTATTATGACACAACTTTTCATAAGGTTGCAGATGTAGCCCTTACCGACCAGTTTGGCAAAACGATATCGCTGAACAATGATTTTGCTGATAAGATACTTGTGGTCAACTTTTTCTTCAGCACCTGCCCTACAGTGTGCCCAAAGCTTACCCGCCACGTAAAACTCCTGGAAAAAGCATTCCGAAAAAATGATACTACCGTACATCTGGTATCTATAACAGTTGACCCTGCACGAGACTCCTTCCCTGTATTGAGGCAGTATGCAGATGCGAATAATGTTAACCATGACCACTGGACATTTTTAACAGGCGACCGGCACACTATATACAACTATGCCTATAACGAACTACATGTAGTAATGGGTAAGGGCGGTGAAGGTATTGATGATTTCATCCACACGCAAAAGCTGGTGTTGCTGGACAAGGAGCGTCATATACGCGGATACTACGACGGCCTTGATACCGCAGAACTGCGCCGTTGTGCAGACGATATCATCCTACTGACATTAGAGAAAAAACGTAATAAAAAGCGAAAATAAAATGGCAACATTAGCGCCCATATTAAACAAAAATGACAGGACCGCCCGTGTACTGATATTCACTGCCTCTTTTGTAGTATTCGCCGCCGTAGCTGTATTGTCGAGGGTCAAATTGGAAGTTGACCCGGGATTTGATATACATATATTTGCAATGATCAATGCAGTTATCAACTCTATGGTGTCTGTACTATTGGTTGCTGCGCTGATAGCTGTGAAAAGCAGGAAATACATACTGCACAGAAATATAATGTTCACTGCTATCATCCTTTCTATATTGTTCCTTGTATCGTACATAGCGCACCATTTACTGGCAGGCGATACCATATATGGCGGGGTAGGCAACATCCGCTATTTCTACTACTTTATACTTATAACACACATTTTCCTGGCAGCTATCATCCTGCCATTTATACTATATACTGCCTACCGTTCACTTACAGGGGAGTATGAAAAGCATAAAAAACTGGCCCGGTACACCTGGCCGCTGTGGCTATATGTTAGCGTAACCGGTGTGTTGGTTTACCTGATGATATCACCATATTATTCGGCATAATATCGTAAATTCGTGTTATGAGCAAGAAGTTGTTGCTGGTATTTATGTTAAGCTGCGCTGCCCCGGCAGTGTATGCACAGGGCTGCGCAATGTGTACGCAAACTGCCAATCAGCTGGATAACAAAAGTGCTACCGGCCTTAATGGTGGTATCCTGTACCTGGCTGCATTGCCCCTTACCATAATGGGCACTATCGGTTTTGTATGGTGGAAGCACAACAAGAGCGCTAATAAATAATAACCACTCCGCAATATGAAACAGCTTATCCGTTTTTCATCCGCCATTTTCGTCCTGGCGGTATTATTACTATTTGCAGCCTGCAAAGAGAATATTATAAGAGGTAAGGGTGAAACAACCACAAAACAACGGCGGGTGTCAACTTTTGATAAAGTAGTGATAGATATGGCCCTGGATGCGACAATAATTGTTGGTGAGCCGAATGGTGTAAGGGTAAAAGCGCAAAATAACCTACATGAACATATCAGGACCGAGGTAAAGAATAATACACTACATATACATCATGACGGCATCATGCTACGGAACGATGATATTGAAGTAGCTATAACCATGCCTGTAATAACAAAACTTGAAATAAAAGGCGCTGCGGATGCAGACGTAAAAGGCGACGTTAAAGGAAGCAGGTTTGATCTTGAAGTAAAAGGCGCCTGTGATGTAAACCTTGAAGCCCTGCATGTAGATATGCTTTCCGTAAAACTCTCCGGTGCTTCAGAGTTAAATATAGGTAGTGGTTACGCTACACTTGCAGGATATAAAGTAACCGGTGCGGGAGAAATAAATGCCGCCAGGCTGGTTTCTAAAAAAGTGACTGCAAAGGTATCGGGCGCCAGTGAAATGAGCCTGCATGTAACAGACAGCCTGAGTGCCGACATAGCCGGTGCGGGAGAAATAGATTATACCGGCCACCCGCAAATTTCGTCAAAAGTAACAGGTGCCGGCTACCTGAACGACAGGAATTAACAATAACTTACAGGCGAATTTTGTAAATTGTATATAACAAAACTACAAGGTTATGTTAGTACAATTTAAAATAGCATTGCTATTGCTTCCCATATTTGCAGTGTTGCAGGTATCTGCGCAGCTAGATAAAATTGAAGGACTGTGGTATAACCAAGAAAAAACAGCTAAGGTAAAAATATACAAAGCAAAGAACGATAAGTTCTATGGGAAGATACATTGGCTGGAAGAACCTGTGGTGAATGGCAAAGAACGTACTGACGAAAATAATCCAGACAAAAGCAAGCAGCATGACCCGCTTATCGGCCTGGTTATGCTAAAAGGGTTTGTAAAATCGGGCACGGATAAGTACGAAGATGGTACCATATATGACCCCAAGAATGGTAAAACCTACTCCTGCGTTATATCACATAAAGGTGATAAACTGGACGTACGCGGATATGTAGGCATTGCAATACTGGGCCGTACTACTGTATGGACCAGGACGGAATGATTACTTAACTACTACGCTGGTCTTACCTGATACTTTATTAATATGGCAGCAGTCTGCAGATATCGTATATATCTCATTAACAACCATAGCACCGTTGCTGATACCAACGAAACGGAAATCATATTTTTTATTGTACATCCTTGGGGTATAGCTATCGTCTAATACCACATATGCACCATCCGGCCATGTATCTCCGGTATGGCGTATTGTATCGTTGGTTTGTATATTAATGGTATAATATTCTGATAATTTCACAGCATTGCTATCAGCATCCAATACATTCACATTTACTGATGAGAACATCATTGTACAAATAGCTTTTTTACAGTCTTTATCGTCATCACCTCCTTTGTCGCAAGACAAAAAGAAGACAGTAGCTGCTAATAATAGTACACTGCGCATAAACATACTTTTAAAACACTACTTGCAATAACAATGCCAGCCTTGCTATTTTTTTATCCATTTCATAGTATGTGTGTCGCTACCTTCAGTCGTTTTAACATTTACTAAATACATACCCGGTGATAATTTTTCAGTCTGCAGAGTGACGCTTCCATTACCCGTACCAGCAGGCACCTGTTGGATAATTAACGCTTTGCCGGTCAAATCTGTAATAGTTATGGCCAACTCCTGTCTTTCAACTGAATACCAGCTAATAGTTACTGTGCCGGAAGAAGGGTTGGGGTACAATGAGGTATGGCTGATACCGTCTTGTATATTGCTGATGGCAGTAGGGGCGTCCCATACATAAAATGTGTCAACCTGGGTGTTGTAATCCACAATCTCCGTGCCCTCATAATCTATCAGGAGTGTTTTGCTGTAAGACATAGTTACCAGCGTACCATTAGGGGTAGATGCTGGTATTTTAAAAGTCAGGTTAGCAAGTTGTCCCTGCCCATTTGTATCCTTATGATTTGTTCGTGCATATGCCCAGTCGATAGATGTAGGAGCAACATCTTTAGTGAAGCTTAATGTATTGCCGCTGTTACCCAGCCAGGTACTGCTGTAACTGATAGCAGGTGGTGATGCTAAAGGAAGGCCATCTACAAGAATGTTGGTTGCTAACCCGTAAAGTTTACTAACAGGCGATGCGCCACTGCCTAAAAGTACCTTGATGGTAACTGTTGAGTCGGGGTGTGCTTTTATGCCGCTATGGTCAAAATACAGGTCAGGGCCGGCCGTGCCTTTGTGTTGTGGTGTGCCCTTTGCGTGCACTTTGCCATAATTGGTTGTGATAGCCCCCAGGTCTGATGCATTAACTATGCCATCTCCGTTACAGTCGGCATGTTTTTTATCTATATTATCAAGAAAAAAGCCTTCCCAATAGTCGCAATGCTCCGCCGCCCAGTTTGTAGTTGCATTGGTGCGTTTTGAGCCGGTATCACCATAAGCCAGGGCTACTGCCAGCGGGTCGTAAAGGTCAACAACCTTATCGCTGTTAGCATCACCGGGCCATACAGAATCGGCGCTACAGTCCCGCAATATTACTTTATACACATACGTTGCACTACCTATCAGCTTACAGGCATCATCCTTCACGTGCACATTTATATCTATGCTCTTAAGTACGGCAGGGTCTGCAGATGGAGGTGTCGTCCAGCTAAGTGTACCGGTTGCTGAGCCTACGCCATTGGTTATTGAGCTATTGAAGCTCCAGCCCGCTAAAGCAGGCGGCTGAATGTCAATAGTAACAAAGTCAGTTACTTCTGGATCTGTAAAATTAAAATTGAGTGTATTTTTCCTTCCGGGGCAGGTATATGTTACCATGTTCTTTCTGCTGGTAGGCTGTGGTATAGTCAGGTCGCCCGCATTAACAGCTTTACATATTATTATAAAGTCGCGCATGGTATAACCAATATACAATCCATTGCGGTATTCATTTATTTTTAAAGCAAGTGTGAACTTACCGGTCACAGGCGATTTCAGCACCAGGTTATTATCGGCATCAATATAGCATAATCCACCTGCACCAAAAGGGAGTTGTACATTATAACCGGGGCTATATGGTATTGAACTTGTAGCAGCAGAAAGTGGTGCAAAAAGATTGTATGTTATACTGTCGCCATCAGCATCTATAGCGGTTAATGGCACAGAGATGCTATCGTTAACAAATAAAACATGCGGTGGATAGTCCGGTATAAGCGCACTTGTATTGTTATGCGCTATTTTTATCGGGGCATCAATATAAAAACTCTGCCCACTTGCGCCGGACAGGTTTGTGATGCCAAAATTCCTGTTGCTGTTAGAGAATATGAACATCCAGTCCGTACCTGTAGGAGGCATTTTTATTGTATCTGTATAGCTGGCCACCAGGTACCCCGGATAGTCTGAAGACAAATTGTCGCAGGTTGTAAGGGTGCCTGCGCAATAAGGCTGGAGCGTATCGTTAAGTACACGTGCCAGGTTTTTATTGAGCCTTTGGTTAAGTTGCTTGGACTCTGCAAAGACATTTATAAAAGATGGAAAGTCTATAGCGCCTGACTCACAGGTTTTGTACAGTGTAAGCTTTATACTATAGATGTTTGGAGCTCCTATGTATTCATATCTTAACTCGCCACCCGTAAAATGGTTTGCATTTGAAGAATGGGTAAAGAATAAAAATGTAATTATTATAAACGGCAAACGAAGCATTATAAAATTGTTGTTTGGATAAATTTAAGAATATTTAACCAAAAAATATACTTTATGCCTTATAATAAATCAGGGTTGTGTGGCTGTATATATGACACCCACGCTGTAATCGCCTGCAGGAAATTGGGGCCCAGGGTTCGCCTTATAATTAATTGAAAAGGACTTGTTACCCCCATTTTTACAGTTCAACAGCAACTCTTTCGGCGTGCTTGATAATGAAGTGAAATTTGCAAATGAATGGCTGACACTACCTCCTGTATTGTTATTTGTAACAGCCAGGAAAAGAATATCATCAACCGGCATAAATGGGGCAGGGTAAGCATTGCCTGAATACGAAAATGATGCTGCGCTGGTTTTTACACTAACCACATATTCTTTATTAGAATGAACGGTAAACTGCTGTGAGCCGGATGTAACACCGGACATATAGTTATTGATATTGTTAAACCCCAGCTTTACATTGCCAGATGTAGCGGCGCTGATCTGTATAACAGGCTCTAATTGTAACGTAACAATCTGACTGGCGGCAGTACTTGTTGACTGTCCCATTGCTTTTTGTGAAGGAATCATTGCAGAAACCAGCACTACAGCTAAACTTATCTTTCTAATCATCCTCTGACGAAGTTTATTGCTTGTAATGTCTCTCCCGGTTTCGACGTATAATCTATTAAAGGCTGTGACCCTTAACGAGTACAAATATAGTATAATTAACCAATTGTAAACCAACCGTTAACAAAAAAATGTTTGTGTAAATTTTTCCTAAGATTACCTGGAAAGAAGTTAACGGTCTGATTTTAAACTATTTAGGTTGTGTTACCGTCTTTACTTCTATAGTGCTTTCTACAGCCTCCAGTGGTAAGTCTTCACCGGCATCTAATATACCTATAGCATTGTATTTGCCATCTGGCATATTCTTGGGCAATTCAAAAGTAACATAACGTTTCTGGCCGGGGAACATGGGGAATTCAATAAAGTCGAGCTTGGTTTGTTCGCCACCCGCGGTTGCCAGTTCCAGGTGCGCTTTACATTCTATCATTACATCGCCCGTATTCTGGCATACTAAATCGTAAGTATTAGGTATCAGCGGATTTGCCTTCAGGTCTAAAACTTTAACCGACTTCTCTGTAGCCCCGGGTGGAGTCTGGTAAACGTGTACTCCCACACGAATAAGGTTTTTTACAGTAGCCTGTGCGTTCTGGTCGCTCTTGCTTACGTTTTCTTCAATAGTTTCGATGAACAGCATGGCCCATTTCATCTGGTTAACATTTGCATCGGTTTGCGGCACCTGCATTTGTACGGTAAGTTGGGTAGATTCGCCAGGCTGTAGTTCAATGAAGTTCTTGTCTATATTCAGCCATTTTGCTGCAGAACGTTCTGTTGTGGCAGGTTCATAATAAATATGCCCGCCGGTGGTATCCCTTATCCAATCGTTCAGGTACACCCTAAGTTGTACCTTATTGGCAGACCCGTTAGAGAGATTAATGACTTTTGCTTCGCTTTGCCCTGCTGCAAGCCTGTAGTCCATTGTAGTGGGGTACACACCAAGATTTTGTGCGTGAATGGTTTTGCTGAAAGAAAGGAAACAAAACAGGGGTATGAATAAAAATGAAAGCTTATTGCTCATATTATATGGTATGCAATGCAAAAAAACTACTTTTGTTAACAATAACAAAGCAAACAGACACTTAAATTATTATGAGATATTTGTATGCAATAGCATTGGTACTGTTTACAGGCTATTATACATTCCCGCACGATATAAATAGTGACTACATCATAACCCCCGTTGCAGGCGACGACGATGATGATGATAACGGCAATAGCAAGACAGAAGATTACTTTGAAGTAGAAGTGCAGACAGGGTTGAACTTTGTAGTGGACCAACCGGAAGATTTTGAACGTGCCGATGTAAAGGTAAATGCGATAAAACTTAACGTAAGATCGAAAAAAGACCCCTGTACTATATATGCACGCATTTCTTCGTACAACACACCAAACGGAGCAGACAGGAGCAATATCCCAATAGAACTGCAACACCGCAGTGACAATTCAAGCAAAGCATCCAACCTGGTAACCACACCCCTTCAGTTAACAACAACTGACCAGCGGCTTTTTAACCAGACAAAGAACAATAAAGAACTGAATTACTATTATGATGTAAGGCTTATGCCGCTGGGGTACAATTATCCTGAAGGGCAATATAATTTCAGCATTCTATATACGATGACAAAGCAATGAGGTTGTTTTTTGCATTCATACTATTGTTGATGGCTACAGGTGGGGGAACGTTCGCCCAGTCGTATAATGGCACTGCACAGGGCAATTTTATTGTTTACTCAATACAGTCATTAACCATCACCGGCATGTCAGGGCCTATAAGTTTTGACAGTCCTAATGATTATTTTAACGGTGTTATTGCTGAAAGGTATGCTAACCTGAGCGTGAAAAGCAGTGTTAACTGGCAATTGTCTTTTGCAGCCCAAAGCACGTATTTCACGCCATTGAGTAACGGTGGCAGCACGGATATGCCCTCTACGGTAGTGGGCATCAGGCAAAGCGGGCAGGCTACGTTCAAAACACTAACCACTCAAAGCCAATGGCTTACAAACGGCAGCAGGGGTAGCGAAACCGCTAAACATAATTTTAATATAGATGTAAGCTTTAACCCCGGTTTTAAATACAACGGTGGTTTATACAGCATAGGCGTGATGTATACCCTCACCAGGCAATAAAGCATGAAAAAATCCCCCTTTTGATACCGTAGAATAGCTTAATTTTAGAGTTCTCATAAAAACTTACAGCAAGAATGAAACGTTTTATTATTGCATTAACTGCAGCAGCGATATTGTATGCCCCGCAGGTTTTTGCCAAAGCCAAACTGGTAGAAACAGTTACCAAGGCCAATGGAAAACTGGTAATACCATACAAAAGATATGTATTGGATAATGGCCTGACGGTGATTATACACGAAGACCACTCTGACCCGATAGTACATGTAGATGTTACTTACCACGTAGGCTCTGCGCGTGAAGAAATAGGCAAATCAGGCTTTGCACACTTCTTCGAGCATATGATGTTCCAGGGGTCTGACAACGTAGCCGATGAGCAGCACTTTAAAATAATAACTGAAGCAGGCGGTACGCTGAATGGTACGACCAACCAGGACAGGACCAACTATTTTGAAACCGTGCCTGCCAACCAGTTGGAGAAAATGCTGTGGCTGGAAGCTGACCGTATGGGTTTCTTACTGGATGCGGTAACACAACAGAAATTTGAAGTGCAGCGCGCAACCGTGAAAAACGAACGCGGACAGCGTTATGACAACGTACCATATGGCCTGGTGCGCGAGCAGAATTCTAAAAACCTTTATCCATACGGCCACCCATATTCATGGTTGACCATTGGTTATATAGAAGACCTGGACCGTGTAAACGTACAGGACCTGAAAAACTTCTTCATGCGCTGGTATGGCCCCAATAACGCTGTACTGACTGTGGGTGGTGATGTGAATACAGATGATGTACTAAAAATGGCTGAAAAATACTTCGGTTCAATACCCAAAGGCCCTGAAGTGACTAAAACGGTATTGCCCGCGGTAGTCCTTGACAAAAACAGGTATGCATCTATGGTTGACAATTATGCCAAACTTCCTATGATGCAGATAACATATCCTTCTGTACCAAACTATCATCCTGATGAAGCTGCACTGGATTGCCTGGCAGAAATACTGGGACAGGGTAAAAATTCTATTATCTACAAAAACTTCGTAAAATCTCAAAAGGCTGTAAACGCAGGTGTATCTAACCCATGCAGCGAGCTTGCCGGTGAATTTAATATAACAGTAGTGCCATACCCCGGCAAAAAGCTGAGTGAATACGAGCAACTGGTAGATGAAGCACTGAAAGAATTTGAACAGCGTGGTGTTACAGACGAAGACGTGGAAAAATTCAGGAACTCTATGGAAGCTAACCTGGTGAACAGCCTGGAAAGTGTATCGGGTAAAGTATCATCGCTGGCAGCTTTTTACACCTTTACCGGAGATGCCAACAGGATAGGTAAAGAACTGGCACGCTACAGCAAAGTAACCAAAGCCGATGTGATGAGGGTGTACAACCAGTATATAAAAGGCAAAAACAGGCTTGTAATGAGTGTGACAACTAAGGCAGACCCGACCAATATAGTTGCAGCGGATAATTACAAGGTTTCTGAGCAAGGTTACAAAGCACCTGATTATGGTTATGCGGGCCTGAAATACAATAAAGCTAAAGACAATTTTGACCGTAGCCAGGTGCCACCTACAGGTGCAAACCCCGTGGTAAATGTACCTGAATATTGGACAAAACAATTGCCCGGCAAAGTAGAAGTGATAGGTACGAAATCTGACGAAGTACCTGCTGTAACTTACCTGCTGGAGTTTAAAGGCGGCCATATGCTGGAAGCTAATGACATGAGCAAAGTAGGGCTTGCAAATATGTTTGCTGCTATGATGGAAGAAGATTCTAAAAACTATACAGCTGAAGAATTCAGCATGGCTATGGACAAGCTGGGTAGTAGCATCAACTTCAGCGCATCTACAGACGGTATACAGGTATCTGTTCGCAGCCTCAGCAAAAACATAGACAAAACTATGGCGCTGCTGGAAGAAAAAATACTGAATCCGAAATTTGAACAGGAAACACTGGACAGGACCAAGAAACAATTGCAGGAAAACCTGAAGAACTCTATGGTGCGCCCTAACTATGTGGCCAGCCGCGTGTACGATAAAGTGCTGTATGGCAAAGACAACATACTGGGATGGCCAACATCAGGTACGCTGCAAACAATAGAGAATATAACACTTGCAGATATTGAGCATTATTATAAAAACAATTTCTCAAGAAACGAGGCTAAAGTTGTAGTTGTAGGTGATATAGAACAAAACGACGCACTGAAAAACATAGCCTTCCTGCAGAAAATGCCGGATAACGAAGTGAAACTGCCAACGCTGCCTACGCCACCTGCTGTAGATAAGGGCAAGATATACTTTGTAAACATCCCCAATGCTGCACAAACAGAATTCAGGATAGGTGCTGCCAACAATCTGAGGTACGACCCGCTGGGCGACTACTATAAATGTTATATAATGAACTACCCTGTAGGTGGGGCGTTTAACTGCCGCCTGAACCTGCACCTGCGTGAAGACAAAGGCTGGACTTATGGCGCACGTGGCAGCTATACCGCTACCAAATATGCAGGAGATTACACTTTTGGCGCTGGTATTAAAGCCAATGCAACAGATAGCGCACTGACGGATATCATCAGCATCATGAACAAATATAAACAAGGTGGTATGACTGCTGAAGAGCTGAAATTCACACAGAACTCTATAGGACAGAGTGATGCCAGGAATTATGAGTCTGGCTATCAGAAAGCGATATTCCTTTCGCGTATATTGGATTATAAACTGCCTGCTAATTATCCCAAGCTGCAGAATGATATGATCAACAAAATGACACTTGAAGAAATAAATAAGGTAAGCAGCACCATGTTCCCGCCTATGAGCAAAATGAACGTGGTACTGGTAGGCGATAAGGCTACAGTTATGGAAGGTGTTAAGAAAACAGGTATAGAAGTTGTGGAACTGGATGCCAATGGCGAACCGGTGATGTAATGAATACCGTAATGTATTATGGAAAGGTGCTGCGCTGTGCAGCACCTTTTTTATATAATTTTTCTGAAAGTCTTAACTAATAAATATAAAAGTTTACGCTTACATTCGTAGCCATATTTCTATACAATGTTACAGACAGACTATATACACGTACCCTACGGCAAAGCCGTATATGGAGAAAAAGAAATAGAAGCAGTAATGCAGGTGCTGCGTACTACTACCCAGATGGGTAAACATGTGCGCCGCATGGAAGAAAGGGTGGCAGCACTTTATGCCAAGCAATACGGCATAATGGT
Source organism: uncultured Flavipsychrobacter sp. (assembly GCA_964464965.1). Taxonomy (GTDB): domain Bacteria; phylum Bacteroidota; class Bacteroidia; order Chitinophagales; family Chitinophagaceae; genus UBA5543. Next base: position 112,333 of record CAYXHM010000008.1, read on the forward strand.
GAACAGTGGCTCATCGGCCCTGTACCTTGCAGCCGACCTTATGGATTTTCCTGAAGGAACAGAAATTATAACGCCTACACTTACGTTTTCTACCACAGTAGCCCCGATCGTAAAAAAAGGATGGGTGCCTGTGTTTATTGATGTGGAAGAGGGCACTTATAACATAGATGTAAACAAAGTAGAGGAAATGATATCGCCAAAAACAAAGGCAATGGTTATTCCTAACCTGATAGGTAACCTGCCCGACTGGCGCAAGTTGCGCGAGATGGCAGACAGGCATGGCTTGTTTGTGCTGGAAGATTCTGCTGATACTTTGGGTGCTGAAATAGACGGCGCATCATCAGGCCGCTTTACAGATATGAGCACTACCAGTTTTTATGGTTCGCACATCATTAACTGTGCTGGCAATGGCGGTATGTTGTGTGTGAATACAGAAGAACTGTACGACCGCGGCAGGCTGTTACGTAGCTGGGGCAGGAGCTCATCATTGTTTGTAGAGTCTGAGAAAATAGAGAACCGTTTTAACGTAGAGATAGAGGGTATACCTTATGATGCCAAGTTTGTGTTTGAAGAACCGGGATATAATATAGAACCATCTGAAATGGGTGCTGCTTTTGGCAACGTTCAACTGGACGACCTGGCGCATAATATAGATACACGTACAGCTAACTTTAGCCGCATGCGGGAGTTCTTCAGCCAATACGAGGAGCATTTTATTTTGCCAAAGCAACTGCAAGGTTCACGTACAGGATGGCTGGCATTTGCGGTCACCATCCGTGAAAGCGCACCTTTTATACGCAGGGATATGCAAATATTCCTTGAAAAACGCAACATACAGACGCGTACGGTGTTTACAGGTAATATATTGAGGCAACCGGGCTTTAAGCAATACAATACAAGAATAAGCGCGGCGGGATATCCCGAAGCTGATAAAGTAATGCGTGGTGGTATGCTGTTGGCGTGTCATCACGGACTGAACGAAGCACAGATATCCCATGTTATGGAAAGTGTGTCTGAGTTTATGAAAAGCCGTTAACTGAATGTTTGAACTTTTATTAAGTATATTCTGCTCTTACCGCAACGCCCAACTGGCAAAGCGGAAGGGGCAGAATACCGTTATTTGGGTGATCATCACTATGGTCGCTTTCTTCCTGGGGTATTTTATTGGCTCTGTGGCAATGGTTTCCATCTTTTACAGGGGCGACCTTACGCCCCAGGCAATGATGGCTTTCCTTGTTGACAGGCCATTGATTGTCGTCACCATTATGTTCTTCGGCCTTGGGGGGTACCTGCTGGTAAGGTATATACTGGAGCGTATGCCTGATGTAAAAGGCAAGGAATAATAAACAATTCCCCGGATAGATTGTATTATAGACACCCCCTGTTAAAACTATGATACATGATACAGAAACACATAGAGTGGGGAGGAATTGAAGAGCCATCCTTTGAGAAATGCTTACTGTCATTTACCGGTACAGGTATTGACGTACGGTCTGTAATAGTTGGCAAGCAAGGCGATGTGGCATACAGGATAATGTATGAAATACAACTGGATAAAAACTGGTTAGTCCACTCTTTTGCGATACGCACAGAAATGCGGGGTAAAGAGGAATACACGGCTTATACAAATGATACCCGGGGCCATTGGACTAAAAACGGGCAACCGGCACATGAATTTGATGACTGCATATATATAGATATCTTCCCAACGCCTTTTACTAATAGTCTCCCCATCAATCATCTTAACATGGAACAGGGAGAGAGTAGGGATATTAAAGTATTGTATATTGACATACCTGCTGAAAAGATACAGGCAAAAGAGCAACGCTACACAAAGCTTTCGCCAACTGAATATAAATTTGAAAACATACCTGATGATTTTGAAGCAGTGATAACCGTTGATGAAGATGGGCTGGTATTAGATTACCCGGGCTTGTTTAAGATAGTGTAATCCTTTTGTGTTTAGGTAGTTATTTAATATATCCCGGATACTCCTTTATTAGTCGTATATTACATTAAATCATTATTATGGCAAAGGGCACATCGGCACAAAAGGCAGGAGATAAGAAAAAGCCGGAAAAGACGCTTACTGAGAAAAGGTTAGCGAAAAAAGAAAAGAAAGACAGTAATAAGAGGCGTAGTGACTGATGACTAATCCCACCGGTAATATTCTTCCTGTAAGGTGGGTGATATTTTTCCCGTAACAACTATTTAGAAAAAATATTGTTGTTGTATGTGCTTGAAACCAGGTATAAGTTTCCATGCCTGCTACATAAACATAATTTTCCCCCTGTGGGCTGGTTTCGTAAAGTTTCCCGCCTGCTTTTAAAATATATAATATGTCACCATCATCTGCATGGACAAAACCCTTTATGAGTACCGGCGACCAGGTTGTCTTCATGGGAGCATTTTTCAGGAATATCTTCAGGAGCGGATTTGAGTGGAATGAGTTTTTACGCCAGTGTTTCATTGTTGGTTATAAGTCATTCTCGCTGGTAGGCATCACCGGTTTTATACTGGGTTTTGTGCTTACGCTGCAATCTGAGCCTACAATGAAAGAATTTGGCGCAGAGAGCTTTGTGCCCAGTATGGTGGCCATATCCGTCATCAGGGAAATAGGCCCTGTTATCATTGCGTTGATATGTGCCGGCAAAATAGCGTCAAGTATAGGTGCAGAGCTGGGTAGTATGAAGGTGAGCGAGCAGATAGATGCCATGGAGGTATCGGGCGCCAACCCTGTACAATACCTGGTAGTGACACGGATACTGGCCTGTATCATTATGATACCGCTACTTACCCTGATGGCAGATGCGCTGGCATTGCTGGGGGGCTTTGCAGCATCTAATATCAGCAATGATGTAACATTTACACTTTATTTCAACAAGGCATTTTCAGTGCTGGCTTTTGAAGACCTGGTACCTGCCGTTATCAAAACTATCTTTTTCGGGTTTGCTATTGGTTTTGTAGGCTGCTATAAAGGTTATAATTCTAACAGGGGAACGGAGAGCGTGGGCGTGGCTGCAAACTCGGCCGTTGTATCTGCCTCCTTATGGATCATCCTGCTGGATGCCGTAGCCGTCCAGTTAACATCTGTTTTTGCATACACATAAATCATGACGGGGAACGAAACACAACATACAATACCAACCACAAAAGCCGGCTCCCAGGAGGCGGTAATAAATATCCGCAACCTGCAGAAATCATTCGGTGCCAAAAAAGTGCTAGTTGACATCAACATGGATTTGCATAAAGGTGAAAACCTGGTGGTGTTGGGAAAATCCGGCTCAGGAAAGTCGGTAGCTATAAAATGTATGGTTGGCTTGCTGACACAGGATGCAGGCAGCCTAGAGATATTTGGCAAAGAAGTAAAAGACAGGAATGAAGATGAATTGAAGGAGCTGCGCATTAAAGTAGGGTTCCTTTTTCAGAGTGGCGCACTATACGATTCCATGACTGTTGGTGAGAATCTTGAATTCCCGCTGACAAGGGTGCTTAAGTTAAAAGACAAGAAAGAGATAAAGGACAGGATTGAAGATGTGCTGGATGCCGTGGGCCTGCTGGATGCTATAAACAAGATGCCGTCTGACCTTTCGGGCGGTATGCGCAAAAGGGTAGGCCTGGCACGTACGCTGATACTAAGGCCGGAGATAATGCTTTATGATGAACCCACCACAGGACTTGACCCGATAACATCTCGTGAGATAAGTAAGCTGATACTGGAGATGCAGGAGAAATACAAAACTTCATCTGTGATTATTACGCATGATATGGCCTGCGCGAAAATTACGGCAGACAGGATACTGGTGCTGAACGATGGGGTATTTATTGCAGAAGGAAGTTATGATGAACTGGAGAACGGGCCGGATGAACTGGTACGTTCATTTTTTAAATAGAAAGAAATTATGAAAACAGATGTTGGGCAAAAGATAAAAATAGGTGTGTTTACAATAGTGGGTATCCTGCTGTTTGTGGCCGGCATATTTATTATCGGCAGTAAAAAGAACATGTTCGGCAATACATTTATGGTGTACGGCACATTTAGTAATGTAGGCGGCCTGGGCGTTGGCAATAACATCCGCTATGCGGGTATAAACGTAGGTACGGTGCAGGACATCCGTATTATATCAGACACCAGTATAAGGGTAGATATGCTGATGAAGGACGATGTGAAACCATTCCTGAAAGCAGACGCAGTAGCATCTATAGGGTCAGACGGGCTTATGGGCGACAAACTGATAACCATCTCACCAGGCTCTACCAACGAAAACAAGATGCTTACTCCCGGCTCAGAAATCAGGACACAGAACCCTGTTGATTTTGATAAAATAATAGGTCAGTTTACCAACGTAGCCACCAATGCTGAGATAATAACAGGTGAGCTGGCAGACATGGCTATACAGATAAGGGAGGGTAATGGTACTATAAGCAAACTGCTATATACAGACGACCTGTCTGTAAGCCTGGAAAAGACAGCCGATAATGCAGCAACAATAACAAACTCGCTGGCTGATATAGCTACGCATATAAGGTCAGGCAAGGGTTCAATAGGTAGCCTGATATATACCGACTCTTTGGCTAATACACTGGAGACCGCAGGCAACACAGCCAACGCAGCCATGCTGACCATACAGGAAGGCGCACACAACTTCAGCGAAAACATGAAGGCGTTGCAAACCAACTATTTCTTTCGTGGTTATTTTAAACGTAAAGCAGGTGAGAAAGAAGATGAAGCGTCTGGTATAATGGACGACGCTACACCTGCAGATGTAGATGACGATATGGACGAGGCAGAATTGAAAGCAATCATAGCTGAAGCGCAGAAAGCACTGGATGAAAAGAAAAAGAAGAAAAAGTAAGATGGGGATGTAATAATCCTACCAGCCCAGACTACTCTTCAGTTTATCCAGCCCGCTTTTGCTTACGGGTATTTTTGTACCAGATTGTAATAGTGCTATATGCCCGTCTTTCTCATACGGTTCTATACGTAGCAACTGTTGTACGGGTACAAGGTAAGAGCGGTGTACACGAATAAATTTCTCCGGGTCAAAGCTATTCTCGATTTTTGTGAGGGTGCTCTTTTTCAGGTAGTGGCCCTCTTTGGTGAATATCTTTATATAATCGTCGCTGGCTTCTATGTATAATATATCTGCTGCGGGTATGATGCGTATCACGCCGTTGTCCTTTACCACTATCCTGTGCTGGTAGCCTTCATATACTTGTTCTTCTGCCAGGTTCTTCAGTGCTTCAGTGTTGCTGTTCCCAGCCTGTTGCAGGTATTTTTGTATAGCTTTGTCAAACCTGTCTTTAGTTACGGGCTTTAGCAGGTAGTCTATTGCATTGGCCTCAAAAGCCTTCATGGCATACTGGTCGAAGGCGGTGCAGAATACTACAGAAGGAGGACTATCCAGCAGCTCCAGCATTTCAAAACCATTCAGGCGGGGCATCTGTACATCCAGGAATATCATATCGGGCTGGTGCTCCTGTATGGCTTTAAAACCTTCAAAGCCATCGCTGCATTCGCATACTACCTCAAATTGCGGGTTGTTCTTCAGCAATGCGCCCAGCAGTTGCCTTGCCAGTGGTTCATCATCTATCAGTATTACCTTATGCATGTTCTTGCGGTATTTTCAGTGTGGTTGTAAATGTATCTGCATCCTGCTGTGTATGTAACAGGTCTGTGCGGGCAAACAACAGGTATAAACGCCGCTGTACCCCAGCCAGGCCAAAGCCTGTGCCCTTTGGCGTGGCTTGTACGTCTGTGCTGCATGGGTTGGTAATGGTAAAGGTGAGCAGCCCGTTTTGCAAGTGGATATCGATGGTAATTGTAACAGTACCCGTGTTGCCATATAAGCCAAACTTAATAGCGTTCTCTATTAATGGTTGCAGCAGGAAGGGTGGTGTATGCGCTTCTGTTGTAACATGGTTGTTGCACTGCACATGCATACGGTGGCCAAATCTTACAGACTCTATAGATAAATAGTTGTGCAGGTAAGCTATCTCATCGTCAAGGGGTATGCTTTCTTTACCATCTCTCTGTACCGATGTACGCAGGAAGTCTGACAGAAGGCCTATCATCTCCTGTGCCTTGGCAGGCTCTATCATGGTAAGCGCGCTGATGGAGTTGAGGCTGTTGTACAAAAAGTGTGGCTGCAGTTGCTGGCGTAGTTTAAACAGTTCAGCTTCTTTAAGCAGGGTAGCGCTGTCTGCCTGCTGCTGAAACTTCTCGCTCTGTAACAGTATGTTTTTATTAAGTGCGACGAAGGTTGTAACCCAACTACACAGCAGCCAGTATATTATATAGCGCACAGGGCCTGAATGCTCCAGGAAGTCGAGGTAGCTGATTTCAACAGGTTCTACCCACCATTTTATAAGATAGGTACTGAGGAACACCGTAGAGAAACTGAAGAAGACCGCTATGGATAAACTGTATAGTGTAACACCCACACGTGTAGGGTATAACCTGATGCTGAGGTCGGCACCCCATAGTGCCAGGCAAAGAACGGAAACAGAAATAAGGCTGTCTGCAATGGCGATGTTGTTGTCTATATGATACAGGTAGTGCAGGAAAATATAATGCCCTGCCGCTATGGACAAAGCACACAGCGGCAAGAGCCATATCATATTTTTTACTGACGTGGGCAAATGTTGTTACATTATGCAGTTTTCTGCTCCCATACGGGTGCCGCTATAGTGGTTACATCTATCACGGTTGATGTAAGCAGTGAACCGTGTCCCAGCTCCACTTCGCGAACGTCTTTTATTGCTATCATCTCCCAACTGATGGTACGGCCGTGACGGTCAACAATAATTGATGCTTCCTGTATTCCTACTGTTTTGGCTTGTTCTATGGCCGACGGCTCATCCTCTGCAAATAACAATCTCCACTGCTCATCATACTGCCCTGTAAACTCGCCATCACATTTTATTGAATAGATAATCTGCGATGCAAAAGTCCTCATAAAATTATTCTTTTCTGTCCTGTTAATATGATTTAATCTCAATGCTTCCAAAATTGCAACTGCCTGCCAGTACCAGGGTCACTATATCCGTGTGTTCGCCCCCGTATGTTTGTATCACCCTGTTGTCTTCTACACTGCCCAGCGTATTGCTTATTTCATTCTTTATCTGCCAGTGCGATGGTACTATCAGCTCTACACCGCCAAATGATACTTTCAGGTTCAGCGCTATGGTTTTGTCGGGGTTATCGGCATTCATCAGGTTTATTTCAGAGCCGCCAAACATGGTAGATATATTGCCACCTTTAAAATTTTTTGATGTAACCACCTCTTTATGCCCGCCAAAGGTGACATCAATACTCAGTTCGCTATCATTATTGGTTACCGTGCGTATATTGCCCTGGCAGCGCTCGTCCCACAGTTTTTGTTTACGTGGTTTGAATATGATGAACAGCCCCAGTAATATCATGGACAGTGGTATCAGCAATGCTTTGGATGTAACCCCCCATATGGTAAAGACGGGTATAAGGTGCGCTGCACCTATGCCCATGAGTATAAAAGGGAAAATGTTGCTGAACTTGTGTTTGATACCCATCAGCAAGCCTACGGTTATCAATATCCACGGCCACATGGAATGAAAATCGAAATAGAATACATCAAACTTCTTTAGCATGATGACTAAACCTACTATAAGCAACGCTACACCAAACCACCTTTTGTCTTTTCCCCTGTGCCCGCCATGGTGCATATTCATATGCCTTTGTCTTACCCGGTTCATTTATAAAATGTCTGTTTAAATTGTTATGACACAAAGGTATTGTAGCAGTGCCCAGTGTAAAAGCCTGTTTAGGTAAAGAATAACCAATAGTCGGTTAATGCGGGGATAACATCGGTGAAAATATACGAAGCAGCTTATTTCAGCTTTTCAGGCTCCCATTTCAGGCGGGGGAAGGTCTTTTTGCGCAGTGCAAAAAACTGCCATACTATGCTTGCGCCCATACGGCCAGACTCGTTGCGGTGGGTTATCAGCTTCTTATGTTCCCGGCGGCGGCCCAGCCATTTGCCCAGGCTGCCGTAAAAGTGAAAATGGGCTTTTATAATGGTATAGGTCTCTTTGAAGCGGCCTGTAAAGAAGTAGTGTGCACCGGCTACACCATCCAGCACCATGCGTAGCGGTAGTAACCACAGCAGGCGGCTGCCTTTCTCGTTCTTCAGCAGCAGTATCAGGTTGTTGCGAAAGTTGTAGTATAGCTTTTGGGGGCTGCCGTAGCTGATAACGCTGCCACCTACATGATAAACAGTAGAGTCTGCTATATAGCCTATTTTGTAGCCACCGTTTTTCAGTCTCCAGCACAGGTCCACCTCTTCCATATGAGCATACAGGTCGTGGTCAAGCCCGCCGTATTTGTGGTACAGGTCTGCTCTTACCATAAAGCAGCCGCCACTTGCCCAGAAAACTTCTATATCGTCGTTGTATTGCCCGTGGTCTTTCTCCAGCTCGTTAAAGATGCGCCCCCTGCAAAACAGGTAGCCATATTTATCCATAAAGCCACCTGCAGCACCGGCATATTCAAAATACTCCCTTTCGCGCCAGTAGCGTATTTTGGGCTGGCAGGCAGCCAGGCCGCTATAGCGTTGCATGGCATTCAGCAGCGGGGGAAACCAGCCCTCCGTTACTTCAAAGTCAGCACTCAGCAGTATGTAGTATTTGGCCTGTATCTGTTTCAGTGCCTCTGCATAGCCGTTAGAAAAGCCCCTGTTGAGGGTTATCTGCAATGTTTTTACTGTAGGAAAGTTAGTTTGTACGTACTGCAGGGTATCGTCTGTACTTGCATTGTCTGCAATAATTACATCATAGCCCGTCTTTGCCTCTGCTACAATAGCAGGCAAAAACAGTTCATGCCATTTCCTTCCATTATAACTGAGTATGACGACTGCGGTATCGTTGGTACAAACAATCATTGCGTGAAGCTAATGATTATTTGTATTTAGGATCGTACTTCGTATTATCGGGAACCTCTATGTCTTTATTGCTCTGGTAACTGTGCTCATACAGGTTGTAGCAACCCGCCCATGCAAAGATGAATAACCCGAAAAAGAACAATAAGAATAGGAAACGAGATTTTGACGGCTTGTTCAGCTCTATATCTGCCGGGTTGTCCAGTTGATTTTCTTCGTTGTGATGTAGTTGCATGTTATTTACAGCGATATTTAACAGGCACAAAAATAGTAGAAATCCGTTCAAAATCATAATATTTTTATAGTCATTTCGTTGTACGTACATTAGGGGTATATGCGCCAGTATCTTAATTGGAAAACTTATTTAATATTAGCAGCTTTGTGCATTGTTGGCGCATCGTTGTATTATACCAGCCAACTGGCGTCTAAACTGGCGGCAGAAGAGCGCAAGAAGATGGAGCAGGTGGTGGATGCCATAAAAATAATGGCAGACGAAGAGTCCGGTGGGCATGACCTTACATTCGCATCTACTTTCGTATCTCAGAATACCACCATACCTTTTATAGCAGTTGACGAGCAGGGCAACATTACCCAGTATAACAACCTGGACACTGCTAAAGTGAACCGCGATACCACCTACCTGCGCACCCAGCTAAAGGCGTTTATGAGTACAGGAGAGCCTATAGTGGCAGAACTGGGCTACGGGCTGGGCAAGCAATATATTTACTATGGCGAGTCTTACCTGCTTACACAGCTGCGCTATTTCCCGTATGTGCAGCTGGCTATCATAATGCTCTTCCTGGTGGTGGTGCTTATATCATTCAGCACGGCACACCGTTCTATACAAAACCAGGTGTGGGTGGGGTTGTCTAAAGAAACCGCCCACCAGCTTGGCACACCCCTCAGCAGTATAGAGGGCTGGCTGGAGCTGCTGAAGGAAGACGGCAGGAATGTGGAAACCGTATCTGAAATGCAGAAAGACCTGGACCGCCTGAAACTGGTGGCAGACCGTTTTGGCAAAGTAGGCAGCATACCTGTGCTGGAGGAGGAGGACGTGCGCCACCGCCTGCGCAATATGGTGGACTATATGCAGAAACGTGCCCCGCAGAAAGTACGCATAACCATAGACGAAATGGACAAAGAGATACCCGTGAACCTGAGCGGCCCGCTGTTTGACTGGGTTGTGGAAAACCTGATGCGCAATGCGCTGGACGCTATGGAGGGCAAGGGAAACATACACATATCTGTACAGGACACAGGCCCGCAGGTGTGGATAGATATAGCAGATACCGGCAAGGGCATACCCCGCCACCAGGTGAAAAAGATATTCAACCCCGGCTTTACTACCAAGAAAAGAGGGTGGGGGCTTGGGCTATCGCTTTCCAAACGCATTATAAAAAAATACCACCACGGCTCCCTGATAGTGAAGAATACCGAAGTGGGCAAGGGTACCACCTTCCGCATCATACTACGCAGGTAGGTTTTTTTGAGTTTAATAAAATTGCGGTTACATTTGCAATCCCCAAAAGTTGCGGTGGTGTTGAAACTGGTAGACAAGCAACGTTGAGGTCGTTGTGTTCGAAAGGACGTGGGAGTTCGAATCTCCTCTACCGCACACTTAAGGAAACGCCGTAACAACGGTGTTTCCTTTTTTTATGGATATAAACCATTCCAGGGCAGATAGTCACACTTATAATATTGTGGAGGTCGATTTATATCCTACATATATATAGTTTGTATAGCATATTCTACATTCTGGCATGCATTCACTTTAATGTACTAGTGCTTTCGGCAGAAACTGTTCTAATGCTTAGGGGATATAATTTCGGAGGAGTCTTAATGCTACTTGAGATATTGCAGCCTTTTGGAGCAATAACGATATGAAATGTCAGTAGCAATTTGATTTTCACCGGATATTAACATTAATATGTAACAACCATAATGCATTTTATCTACTTTTGACGAGCGAAAATGAGATTGCTATTCAGGATATTTGTGTCACTCAGCTGCCTGCTTTTGGGTTTTAGCAGTAGTACGGAAGCACATGCCTTAGAAGATTGCATGATGTTTTCTCCTGCCCGCTCGGTGAAGCACGCTACATATATTGTACCGCCATTTAAAGTTTGTGAAGGCCTTCCTGTACTCATCTACCATATACCGGAATCAGAGTATAGCTACGAACGGGTATATGAGGAAAGAGATGAAGAAACCACATCCTCTCATCCGGTAAAGAAGAAAAGGAGCAGTGACAACAAAGATTATTTCACAAGCTTTTATTCTACCTCTTCGAAATATTTCCATTATTTTCCTGATGAAGGTCTATCTATTGGTAGGCATTATTATTCTTTTCTCTCTCTTTCCCGGACCATAGCGTTCGGCGTTATACGCATTTGATTTTTTTGTAGCAACACCATTTGCCTGTTACATGCTGGTCACCCGTGCAGCACGTGAGATGTCGTTTTAAACGCATGTCCACGAAGGAATGCAGCAGTGCATACACTCGGCCAATCCATATCGGGAATATCAAAAATAGCGTAAATACAAAACTATCATGAATAGAATTTTCATGCTGGCAGGTGTATGTGGATTGCTTTTTGCAAGTTGCAGCACCAATAGCGAGAACAAGGAAGAAACTGTAAAATTTATTGTTACCAGCCCAATAAGAATAGACACGTCCATAACAAAAGAATACGTTTGCCAGATACAATCTATACGACATATAGAATTGCGTGCCCGGGAAAAGGGCTATCTACAAAACATTTTTGTTGACGAAGGTAAGTTTGTAAAAGAAGGGCAACTTCTATTCCGCATCATGCCCAATCTCTACGAAGCTGAAATGCAAAAGGCAAAGGCTGAAGCCAATTTTGCTGAAATAGAATATAAAAACACAAAAAGGCTTGCCGATAGCAATGTAGTATCGAATAATGAAGCGGCAATGGCGAAAGCTAAGTTTGACAAAACAAAAGCGGAGCTTTCATTAGCCCAGGTACACCTGCAGTTTACAGAGATCAGAGCCCCATTTGATGGTATTATAAATCGGTTCAATTTAAAACTGGGAAGCCTGGCAGACGAGGGAGACCTACTCACCACCTTATCTGACAACAGTAAGATGTGGGTGTACTTTAACGTACCTGAAGCTGAGTACCTGGACTATAGGGCCAATTTTAAAAAGGATAGCATGATAAATGTAAATCTTTTATTGGCGAATAACGAGGTGTTTGAATACCCTGGTGTGATTGAGACAATAGAAGCCGAATTTAATAACGAAACCGGTAATATCGCTTTCAGGGCTACATTTCCTAATCCAAAAGGATTGCTGAGACATGGCGAAACAGGGAATATCATGGTAAAGCAGCCTTATCCGGACGCACTTATCATTCCACAGAAAGCTACGATGGAGATCATGGACAAAAAGTATGTTTTTGTAGTAGATAAAAACACCAAGGTGCAGTTAAGGCACATTGTTATCGCTGCCGAAATGCCAGACCTGTACATCATAAAAGAGGGCCTGGAAGAAGGTGAAAAAATACTTCTTGAAGGCCTCCGTAAGGTAAAGAACAATGATAAGATATCATTTGAATACCGGGCACCTGAACAGGTGATGTCTCACCTGAAATTACCGACAGAATAATGTAAAGCTTCAAAAAACAAACCACATGTTTAATATATTTATCAAAAGGCCTGTCCTTGCGATAGTGATATCACTTGTCATTATCTTCATGGGCATACTGGCTATTAATACGCTGCCTACATCGCAGTTCCCTTCAATCGCCCCACCAAGGGTATTGGTGAGTGTAGCATACCCCGGGGCCAGTGCAGACGTGCTGGTCCAGTCTGTTCTCATCCCGATGGAAAAAGCCATAAATGGTGTACCGGGTATGAGATACATGAGTTCGGACGCTACAAGCGCAGGCGAGGCTACCATACAGGTGGTTTTCAACCTGGGCACAGACCCTAACCAGGCCGTGGTAAACGTCAAAAATCGTATAGAACAGGTAACCAACAGGCTGCCACCATTGGTACAGCGCGAGGGTATCATTGTAAACATACTACAGGCAAATATGCTGATGTATGTGAACGTGTACAGCAAAGACAAACATGCAGATGAAAACTTCCTGTACAACTTTGCCAACGTAAATATACTGCGTGAACTGAGTCGTGTAACCGGCGTGGGCAGTGCACAGATACTCGGTACCAGGCAATATGCCATGCGTATATGGCTAAAGCCAGACAGGATGCGGGCTTATAATATCGCCACAGAGGAGATAATGGAAGCCCTGGCCAGCCAGAGTGTCATAGGCTCGCCGGGAAGAATCGGAAGGAGTGATGGCAAACGTTCCCAGGCGCTGGAATATGTATTGACCTATCAGGGAAGATACAACAAGCCAGAACAGTACGATGATATCATTATCAGGGCAAACCCCGAAGGTGAGATCCTTCACCTGAAGGATGTTGCAGACGTAGAACTGGGAAGTGAATTTTATGATATCTATTCTAACCTGAATAATCACCCATCTGCGGCTATTGTACTGAAGCAGACCTATGGCAGTAATGCCAGCGTTGTAATTAAAAACATAAAAGCAAAGCTGGAAGAGATCAAAGCAAGTTCCTTCCCGACAGGGATGGACTATGAGATCAGCTACGACGTTTCTAACTTTCTGGACGCTTCTATCGAAAAAGTGATACATACACTGGCGGAAGCCTTTATACTCGTAGCCTTTGTTGTATTCCTGTTCCTTGGAGACTGGCGCTCCACATTAATACCAACACTCGCAGTGCCGGTATCATTGATAGGCGCTTTTTTCTTCATGCAGTTGTTCGGGTTGACTATCAACCTGATTACGCTGTTTGCACTGGTACTGGCCATCGGTATCGTTGTAGATGATGCGATAGTGGTAGTAGAGGCCGTACATGCCAAAATGGAGGAAGAACATTTGTCGGCTTACAAGGCGGTGCAAAAGGTGCTACGCGAAATAAGCGGGGCTGTTATAGCCATTACCTTACTGATGACGGCAGTATTCGTGCCCGTAGCTTTTATGTCGGGCCCTGTTGGTATATTCTACAGACAGTTTGCCATTACTATGGCTACAGCCATCGTTATTTCAGGCATTGTGGCACTTACGCTTACACCGGTATTATGCGCCATGATACTGAGGAACAACCACGGTAAGCCCAAAAAGAAAACTCTGGTAGATAAGTTTATAGATGGTTTCAACCGCCTGTTTGAAAAACTTACGGGTAAATACACAAAGTTCCTCACGTTAATTGTGAATCGCAGACTGGTCACCTTCGGCATACTGCTGGCGTTCGGTATAGGTATATTCGGCATTACAAGAAGTCTCCCTTCAGGCTTCATTCCAAACGAAGACCAGGGCATGATATACGCCATTATTCAGACACCGCCCGGCTCTACGCTGGAACGTACCAACGACCTGGCACGCAGGCTACAGGAGATAGCAGAGCATGTAGAAGGCATAAAGTCAGTATCTGCATTGGCAGGTTACGAGGTGTTGACAGAAGGACGCGGTTCTAATGCTGGTACGTGCCTTATCAACCTGGAAGACTGGTCGAAACGCAAACATACCGTGAATGAGATCATAGAGGAACTGGAAGAAAAGGCAAAGGATATTCCGGGTGCTACTATTGAATTCTTCGGGCCACCTGCTGTACCGGGTTACGGCGCTGCAGGTGGTTTTGCACTACGCCTGCTGGATAAAACCAACAGTGATGATTACAGGGACCTGGAAAAAGTGAACGATCAGTTTATGGCCGATCTTGAGAAGCGCAAAGAACTATCAGGTCTGTTCACATTCTTTAGTGCAAACTATCCGCAATACGAACTGGAAATAGACAACCAGGCTGCTATGCAGAAGGGAGTCTCGATAGGAAAAGCCATGGACAATCTTTCTATACTCATAGGTAGTACTTACGAGCAAGGATTTATCAGGTTCGGCAACTTCTTTAAAGTATATGTACAGGCTTCTCCCGAATACAGGCGGTTACCGGAAGACGTTTTGAAACTGTATGTAAAGAACAACCGAGATGAAATGGTGCCCTATTCCGCCTTTATGAAAATAAAGAAGACACATGGACTGAATGAGATCACGCGTTATAATATGTACACCTCATCTGCCATTCGGGGCGACGCTGCAAAAGGATACAGTACCGGTGAAGCTATTGCAGCCATACAGGATGAAGCTAAAAAATTACCCCGCGGTTATGATATAGATTGGGAAGGTCTTTCAAAAGATGAGGTAGGTCGTGGCAATGAATCGCTTTATATTTTCCTTGTAGTATTAGCTTTTGTGTACCTCGTATTGGCCGCACAGTACGAGAGTTTCATCATCCCGTTAGCGGTGGTTCTATCATTACCTGCAGGTGTATTTGGTTCATTCTTGTTATTGAAACTGATGGGGCTCGCCAATGATATTTACGCGCAGGTGGGACTGGTGATGCTCGTAGGGTTGCTGGGCAAGAATGCCGTACTGATAGTAGAGTTTGCTGTACAAAAACATCAGCATGGGGCGACGGTACTGGAGGCTGCGATAGAAGGTGCCAAAGTGCGTTTCCGTCCTATATTAATGACATCCTTCGCGTTTATTGCCGGCCTTATTCCGCTGGTATTTGCACACGGTCCGGGTGCTATCGGCAACCGTACTATTGGATCTTCTGCCCTTGGTGGTATGCTTTTCGGTACCATTTTCGGTGTCATCATTGTACCGGGACTGTACTACATATTCGGTACGCTGGCCGATGGACGTAAGATGATAAAAGATGAACATGAAGCTCCTTTAACTGAAGAAATTACACACAATGTTTAAAAGAAAAATATACCAATACTTAGGCGTAGTCTTTATAGCGCTTACTCTCAACGCTTGCAATATCCCGGCTGTAGTCCGGAAAACGGAGAACAAAACACTGCCGGAAAGTTATAACAACAAGCAGGACAGTATTAATGTAGCAAAGGTTAACTGGAAAAATTATTTCAACGATGCATACCTGGATGCTTTGATAGATACTGCATTAAAAAACAACCAGGAATTAAATATCACGTTGCAGGAAATAGAGATAAGCCGCAACGAGGCCCGCGCCAGGAAGGGAGAGTATCTCCCCTTCCTGGGTATAAAAGCGGGTGGGGGTGTAGACAAGGCTGCACGGTACACCAACATAGGTGCTGTGGAAGCTATAACAGAAATGGAGCCCGGCCGCGAAATGCCCGATCCGGTGCCTGACGTACAGATATCGGCATACGCAACCTGGGAGTTGGATATCTGGCGCAAACTGCGCAATGCAAAAAAAGCAGCTGTGTCAAGGTACCTTTCTACTATTGACGGCAAGAACTTTGTGGTGACCAACCTGGTTGCAGAAATAGCCAATTCTTATTACGAATTGCTGGCGCTGGATAACCAGCTGGCTATTGTAAAGCAAAACGTTGAGATACAGACCAACGCCTTGAAAATAGTAAGGCTACAGAAAGAAGCTGCCCGTGTTACAGAACTTGCCGTGCGCAGGTTTGAGGCACAGGTGCTGAGCACACAAAGCCTGCAGTACAATATCCTGCAGCAGATAACAGAAACAGAGAACCGTATCAATTTCCTGCTAGGCAGGTTTCCGCAGCCGATAGCGCGCAACGCACAGGCATTTGAAAAGCTGGTACCTGGAACGGTACAGACCGGCATGCCATCGCAGTTGCTGGAAAATCGTCCTGACGTGAAACAGGCGGAGCAGGAACTGGCCGCTGCTAAACTGGATGTAAAGGTGGCGAAAGCAAGGTTTTATCCTTCATTAGGTATTTCTGCATCTATCGGGTATAGGGCATTCAACCCTGTTTATCTTATCAAGTCTCCTGAATCACTTTTATATTCACTGGCGGGAGACCTGGTTGCGCCATTGGTAAACAGGAATGCTATCAAGGCAACATATTACAGTGCTAATGCAAAGCAGGTGCAGGCAGTGTACAATTATGAACGTACGATACTGAATGCCTACGTGGAAGTTGTCAACCAGCTTGCAAAGATGAATAACCTGGAAAAGAGCTACGAATTGAAATCAAAACAGGTACAGGCCTTATCGCAATCGGTAGATATTTCTAACGACCTCTTCAAGTCAGCGCGTGCAGATTATATGGAAGTTTTGCTGACACAACGTGATGCACTGGAAGCAAAATTTGAACTGGTAGAGACCAGGAAACAACAGATGAACGCGATGGTGAATATTTACCATGCATTAGGTGGTGGTTGGAAATAGAATTAATTGCATTACACAGCCTGCATCCCTAGGCTACCCGATTTTTAAGGGGGGGGCACCCTGCCAAAAATAAAAGGTAATGGGTATCTTACCGCGCAATAAAGACACACAGGATAAACTATGGCAAAAGAACCGTTGGAAAAAAAGCTGTGGAAAGCTACCGACAAACTGCGCAAGAATATGGACGCGGCAGAATACAGGCATGTGGTGCTGGGCCTCATATTCCTCAAGTATATATCAGACGCGTTTGAGGAACTGTACGACCAGCCGGTGGCGCAGAAAACTGACGGTGCCGACTATATTACGGAAGAATACTAAGAATGATAGTTGGCACAATCATCTTTTTTGCGTATATTTGCTATAGTATTTTAAAGGTGCAAGAAACAACATCGCCATGCTTGTAAAACCAATAGCAGGAACAAACTTTATAATAACAGGCCACGCTAACGCGCGGCCTTTTTCATTTTTGTTAAGTTCTGTTTATAACCTGTTTTACTTAACATTACTTAACAATTCAAATGCAACACATTGTCAATCAGCACCTCGCAAGGGTACGATATTGCTTTTATTTAAACCTGTTTTTATGTACTTAACAAAATTTATGGGCTGCAGTCACAACAGCAGGCAGAAAATGAAAAAAACGTTGCCTGGGTTACTAACAAGGCAAAATCACTAGAACTTATATGCTGCCGATATCCTGAATGCGAAAGGCGTACCGGGGGTAAAGTGAATCTCTGATACAGGAGTCTCCTCATTCCTTAACCTGGTTTCTGTATCAAACTGTGCCTCGTTCCACTTTGTATTCAAGAGGTTTTGAACCTGAAGGCCAAACTCATAGCGTTTCAATGAGTAGTTAATGGTTGCATCAAATACATTGTAACCTTCAGCTACAACAGAGTTGTATTCATTAGCCGGCCTGTCACCCATGTAGCGGTACCTCAGGCTACCTGAAAGACCGTTACCCAACCTGGCAGTCAGTCCACCAATGGAAGTATATACCGGGGCAAGTGGTATAAAGTCCTCTCTTGCAGGCTCTTCAATTGCCCTGCCATGGGTGTAGTTAAAATCCACATCGGCATACAGCCAACTAAGCAGTTCATATCTTGCAGAGAAATCTGCGCCCATTCTTTGTGTCTTTCCGGAAAGTTCTACTACCGCCTCATCGCCTACATACACAAATTCCTGCTGCATATCCAAACGCCACACAGCTACAGACAACAGCAGTTTACTATAAGGCTTTACCACCACACCAAAGTCGTAAGAATTGGCAAGCGGCAATACACCGTTACCATTTTGCGCAACTACTACACGCGTATCATTACTGTGAAAGCCCGTACCGTAACTGGCATATATCCTGGCATTGTCATTGAAGTTGTAGTAAAGACCTGCCTTTGGGCTAAAGGCTTGTGTATATGCCGTGGTTTTTGTACGCGCTTCTGTGGGTACCTTATTATCGTAAGTATGTATAAAGTAGTCGAACCTTGTACCTGCATTTAATACCAATTGTGGGAGTAAATAAACCGTTTGCCCTACGTAGCCGAACATATTTGTCTCGTTAATATCTCCCAGCGCGCGGTATTCAAGTATTGTACTGCGGTTCAGCGTATGGCTCAGTTCTATGTCATCTATATTATCATGCCTGAAGCCGGCGCCTACGTTAGTTTTCATTTTCATGCCACCTACGCTGTAGCGGTTTTCATAGTCAGCATTGTAGCCTGAAACAACACGCTTTTCGTTTTGCCGTATCTGGTCACCATTTACAGAGTCGTTCAGGAAGAATGTAAAGTTGGAATACAATTCAAAGTCGTAATAATATGTATACAGGTTCGTTTTAAAATTACTATGGTTGTTGAGAGCCTGGTTGTATTGTATATTCATATTATACCTGCTGGTCTTACCAAACTCCTTATCAATTTCCCCAAATCTGCCTATCAATCCTTGCTCTACAGCGCGTTCAGGTATTTGTCCCGACGCCTCCCAGTTGCTACGGAAAGCTGAAAGTGTAACACTCAACAGCTTATCTTCAGTAAGCCTGTTTGTGTATTTACCCATGATGTTAGTGCGGTTAAAGTTCTGCGAAGCGTCAAAGTAACCGCGGTTATAAACATACTCAGCTGCTACATAAGCCGTCTGTTTATCGTTTGTTTTATCCAGCAGGTTAAGCCCTATTACTGAGCGTGTATGGCCGTAGTTTCCACCTTCCAGTTTTACGAAACTATTATCCAAGTAATCTTTTGTTTTGAAGCTTACCCAACCTGCAGTGGCAAGATTGCCTTTATCAATTTGATAAGGGCCTTTGCCGAAATCCATGCGGTCTGTCATTTCAGGAATAAGGAAATGCAGGTCTGCATAGCCTTGTCCATGTGCGTGAGATACACTGTTCACGGGCATATCATCTACAGATACATTTATATCGGTACCGTGGTCTATATCAAACCCTCTCAGGAACATCTGCTCTGCTTTACCTCCACCCTGGTGTTGTGCTATAAACAAGCCCGGCACCATACGCAAAATATCCTGCGATGTATTTACAGGTCTCAGCTTTATATCCAGTGAACTAACGGTATTAAGCGCCTGATCTTTTTTAGCGTTTATTGTAACAGCATTCAAACTAATGCTTGAAGGTTGTATTGCGGTTGTTAGCTGTGCAGTTACACCGTCTTCTACTTTCAATATATCTGTAGTTTGTTTAAAGCCTACATGGCTGATAACAACTGTAAAAGTACCTTCTGCTACTCCCTTTAAAAAGTAACTTCCAAACACATCAGTCGTAGCGCCTATATTCAGTTCTTTTATATAAATGTTCGCACCTTCTATTGCCTTATTAGTTGCCGCATCCTTTACAGTGCCTTTTACACTGCCTGTGTGTGCAAATGATACTATTGAAAAGAGCATATAGAGGATAACAAAAACGGAGATTTTAGTATATACAGATTGCATAAGCAGTGCATTTTTATAATTACAATAACATTTACGTAAACTTCTTACAGGCAGTTTTCAGTAGTGTTATTTTATGCAAAAAATATCCGCTCTACCGTCCAGTAAGAGGCAACAAAGGCTATAGCTACAGCCGAAGGAATTACGATACGTTTCCTGTACCAGCTTTTTTGTGCAAACATTCTTGCAACCAGCAGGTACATCACCAGTATAACAGTTAACTGCCCAAGCTCTACACCAACGTTAAAACTGATAAGTGCTGCTGCAAATGCGTAAGGAGGCATACCCAGTTCAGACAAGGCTCCGGCAAAGCCCATACCATGTACAAGGCCAAAGAGAAATACCATGATCATCCTCCAGGGTTTTACCTTGTCAAAAAAGACATTTTCAAGGGCAAGTAATACTATCGAAAATGCTATTAATGGTTCTATAACATCTCCGGGCGGGTTGATAACTCCATACATAGCTAACCCGAGGGTTATAGAATGGGCGAGCGTGAACATAGAAGCCTGTAGCACTATCTGTTTAACATTCGTATTAAGGAAGAAGATGCAGAGGATAAACAATATATGGTCTAGCCCATAAGGTATGATATGATCGAACCCCGTCAGCAGGTATTCCCATATCACCTGCGAATCATCCATCTTATCTAACGTATAGTTGATAGTATGGGCAAAACCGGGCAAAACTGCCAACAGCAATACCGATAATATGATGAGCTTTTTCATAATAAACTATGTTATCCCTATTATTTAGCAGCTATCAGGCTGTGTTTGTGATAAGGGTTTACCTGTCCTGACATCTGTGAGTATTTGCTGCCCTTATTTTTGTCGTTAGCTTTAGTATATATCAGTCCTGCCTTGTACAGCTTATCGGCGTTCATGCTATTGGTTGCAAGCATTTTATCAGCATGTATAGTAGCAGTCGCATAGTCGCCATTCTTGTAGTATATCCATGCTAACAACTCATTGGCATCAATATTCTGCGGGCGTAGCTCCAGGTCATTTTTGGCAAATGTGATTGCTTTATCGTAATCGCCTGCTTCCAGGTATGCCTGTGCCAATTCCCTGTTTCCATTATGCGGCATCAGGTTGTTTTTCTGTTCCTTCTCGCCCTCTTCGAGTAATTTTATAACATCTTTGCGTATCTCATTTGCCTTAGTATCATCACCCTTCTGTTCATACAGTTCACCCAGTAAGCTTACATAGGCAACCTCACTTACTATCTTAATTGCATTTTCAGTATGTTTTATTGCAGAATCATAGTTTTTCTCTGCCTGCTCTACCTTCGCCAGGCCGATTTCTGCATTAGGAAAATCAGGACGCAGCGACAGTGTAGTTTCATATAACATCCGGGCTGTATCAAGCATTCCCGTATTCAGATAAAGATCTCCTAATGTTACCCTTGCCCACTCACCGCTTTCTGTACCGGCAGCGCCTGCCTGTACAGCCATTTTCATAGCCTGTATAGCGCCGGGATAGTCGCCGTATATTTCACGTAAATATGAAGCGCGTGCATAAGATTCCAGCGATGGCTTTAACTCCTGCATTTTGTCAGACATGGCTATCGCCTCTTTATAATTACCCAGTTCCACATAGGCATCTACCAGTACACCGCATACATAAGCATTATCAGGGTTAATGCTCCTGGCCTTCTCAGCCAGTTTCTTAGCATCGGCAAACTGGTGCAACGACATGGCTATAGACGCCTTGTAGGTATACGCTTCAAAATTTTCCGGCTGAATGGCTATTACATTATCCAGCAACTTTACAGATGCCTGGTGGTAATATGAATTACCTGTTATACGAGCCTCTGACATATATATGGTAGCGAGCTGCAACCTTGATTTAACATCGTTAGGATTATTGATGGCCTTTTTGCGCAGTTCGCCTGCTTTTTCTTTTGTACGCGGCCATTCCTGCGCCTTTGCCAGCTCACCTTCCCGTTCCAGTAATACGGGAATACCGGATTCATCATTCAGTGCAGATTGTTCTTTATTGCTTGCTGCATTACCGCAGGAAACCAGTACAGCAGGCAATGTAAATGCCAGGCAAGCTGAAAACAGAAGAACACGTAACCCGGAAGTAGTAGCTGTAGATATCATCTTATAATAGTTTTTGTAAACACATTTACGTAGGAACCGAAGTATTAGTTCAAAAAAAGATGGAGGAATTATAAAAATCCCTCCATCTCAAAACCACCAGATATTATTTACTTCAGTTTAGTAATTTTCGCACTATTCAGTGCCTGGTCATTTACAGACATCTGGGCGAAATAGTTGCCCGGAGCCAGGTCCTGGCCATTCATTTGGATAGTATATTCACCTTCTTGTTTCATTCCTTCATTCATCACCCTTACGGTACGGCCATTTATATCCATTACGGCCACTTTAACTCTGCCCCGCTGATTCAGCTTGAACTTAAAGCTGACCTGGGAAGAGAATGGATTAGGATATGCTACCATAGCAGCAACCGGAGAAGAAAGCCCAAGGTCATTAACACTCAGCAACGGGCCTGAATACTCGGCACCATTGAAACCCCTCCATGGAGTTTGCAGGTAAGGGAAACAAGCCCTGAATGCAGTATCGTTTTTAGTAACACCAGCATTAAAACCCAATACACTTAACAGGTTTGGCGTAACCGGGCTACCCGTACCGTTATAATCATCATACCAAAGGCCTATTGCCGCCAATGCTACACCAGATACAGCCTGAAGTTCAATAGTAGTGACATCATCTTCAAGACGGCGGCCATTAGGGAAACCATCCATGTTAGGAATAAACTGCAGTGCAGTACCACCATTATATGCAGGATCTGTTAGGCCTAAAGCTGCCGCCTGAACTATACCTAGCGAACTGAATTTAGGATCATTACGTGGTGTTGCAGGTACAGCCATATTCAAGCGCAGCATATCGCATAATGTTGGCAGGAAGTTGTTGATAAACGGCTTGCCTGCCGCCAATGGGTCTCCATTTTTACCTGTTGCTAATTGGTACGGCCTTACGTTTGGCACACCCGTATAGAATATAGGCAGTATATCTACCGCACGTGGGCTTGAGTTGTCAGGCAACAATATGTTACCGTAACCACCCAGCAAAGGCTCTGCCAATGCGGTACCTAATACAGCAAGACTACCTTTCAGCGGGAATAAACCCGGCTTACCATTGCGGAAGTCGAAAGAACCCAATGAGTTGGTCTGGATACGCAATGCAGCCAGCCCTGGCACTGCAGCACCAAACTGCGAGTTGTCCATATACAAAGCCAGCTCAGGATTGCTGAAGTTAGAAACATAAGCACCATCACCGGTATAAGGATTAGTACGGTTCCATGCATCTTTATCACCAACAGGAATCACAGCTTCGTTGGTAAGCGGCATACCCAGGCGGGATACCTGTATCCAGTTACCTGATGTTACAGGCTTATCACCTGTAGTGCTCAGCGTTGTCATTTGCGGACGACTCGCAGAAGCCCAAACACCTATCACATAATCTCCATCAAGAATATTAGCAGCCTGCGCTACTGTTTTACCGGTTTTTTGCAGTGTAGCAACAGGCACTTCTATCACTATAGAGTGACAGTTCATTTTGGCGAGGCCATCTCGGGCGCCATTTGCTGCTGTACGGAATCCGCCCAGATCAAAAGCACCACCCAGATCTACAAAAAACGGATCGTCCATCGGGCCGCAGAAGATCTTTTCTCCTGAGGAAGCTGTAGCGACCGCTGCAGTTATTAAAGCATCATAACTGGCAGCACCCAAGCCAACAGTAGCATTCTCTATAGACCTGGGGCCAATATTCGGAGGGGGCACAGTTCCACTGTTTACAATAGTTGTAAAGCTTGCACCTCCATTTACACTACGCTCGCATTTGTACACAGTTTTTATATTCTGCTTTCCCAGGCGGATGTTGAAGAACGTACTTGTATCTTCATTAATACGCGTAAAAGTGAAACGATAGATGATATCGTCACCATTAGTTGCGGCGTCATTGTCAATATGAATCTCGTAACGGATGTTCTCACCAAAGGTATACCAGTTAGGCCCTCCGGCAGGATGCTCAAACGGGATATAGTTGGCAATCAGTACTATCTTTTCAGCATCGCACGGACTTTTGAACGCGTAAAGGTCTGTGTTATCTGCCAACGGATCGTTGGATATTAGCGGTGCTTCCCTGTGAGACGAAGCGCTCGCCTGGATATGTGGCAGCAAGCATATCATGGATGCCACAAATATTTTGTTTATAATGTTTTTCATAAAGTATCTTATTTTATAGATATAGAATTAGAATCTCTCCTTCAATGTATAATCATAACCACTCCATGGGTTTTGCACATAAGGGAATGATGCTTTAAATGTGGTATCATTCTTAGTAACACCGGCAGAGAAACCCAGTACACCTTGCAATGCCGGCGTTACAGGGCTTGCTGTACCACCCGGATAATCATCATACCAAAGGCCTATTGCAGCTAATGCTACACCAGATACAGCCTGTAGCTCTATTGTAGTCACATCATCTTCAAGACGGCGGCCGTTCGGGAAACCATCCATATTGGGTATGAACTGCATATTGGCGTTAGCATTATATACGGGATCTGTAAGGCCTAATACCGCTGCTGCAACAATACCCAGTGAGCTGAACTTAGGATCGTTCCTTGGAGTGACGGGTACTGCCATATTCAGGCGTAACATATCTCCCAGTGTAGGCAGAAAGTTATTAATGAAAGGCTTGCCCGCTGCAAGGGGATTGCCATTTTTTCCTGTAGCCAGTTGGTATGGAATAAGGTTTGGAACCCCGGTGTAAAATATAGGCAGAATGTCTACTGCGCGGGGACTGACACTATCGGGTAATAATATAGTACCGAAAACTGCGTCATCAAGAGCAGTGCCAGCCAATGCGGGATTACCCTTCAATGGATACAGGCCAGCTTTACCATTACGGAAATCATACGTACCCAAGGCTTTTGTCTGCACACGCAATGCATTAAGCGATGGAACCGCACCGCCAAATTTAGACATGTCCATATATAATGCCAACTCAGGGTTAGTAAAGAACGACGCATAGGCAAGATCGTTACCACCATAAGGCGTGGTAGCATTCCACTTGTCTTTACTACCTATGGGTATTACCGCTTCGTTAGTAAGTGGCATACCCAACCTAGACACCTGTATCCAGTTACCTGAATAGTTATCTGTACCACTGCTGTTCAGTGTTTTTATCTGCTGGCGGCTGGCTGAAGCCCATACACCTATTACAAAATCACCATCAAGGATGTTAGCAGCGGCAGTTACACTTTTACCTGCTTTCTGCAACATACTTATCGGTACTTTTATGGCTATGCTATGGCAGTTAAAACGTGCCAAGCCATCTTTTGGAGCGTTAACGGTATTGCCATCAGGGCGGAAATTACCTGCGTCAAATGCGCCTGCTAAATCCACAAAAAACGGATCATCAGCAGGGCCGCAAAACAATTTCTCTCCTGTGCTTGCTGTGTGTATAGCACTATTGACCAACGCAGTATAATCTGTAGCACCCAGTCCTACAGGGTTACCCTGTATAGAGCGCGGACCTATATTAGGCGGTGGTACTATACCGGCAGCATGAATAGCCACAAACGGGCCGCCACCAATACTCTTCTCGCATATATATGTAGTCTTCAGGTTTTGCTTACCAAGGCGGATGTTAAAAAAGGTTGTCCCATCCTCATTCACCTGGCTGAATGTAAACCTGTAGGTTATATCATCCCCGGGAGTTGAGGCATCATTTTTAATATGTATTTCATAACGTATATCCGGGGAAAAAGTATACCAGTTAGGCCCACCTTCCGGTAGTTCAAAAGGAATATAGTTTGCAATAATGGTAATGGTATTTGTATCATCAGGACTCCTGAATGCATACAAATCTGTATTGTCTGCCAATGGGTCGTTGGATATTAACGGTGCCTCGCGGTGGCTGGATCCGTAGCTGTGTAACGCTGCGGACATACCGACGAAAAGACCGAAAACCCGTAACCCTTTTAAAAATAAGGAACGTTTTCTCATATAAATACTATTTAAAGAACTGTTAATAATACCTATGTACGCATTAACAATCTCTTTGGATTTATATGACAGGTCTTATTTCATTTCAGAGGGTCTCTTTGACTTTTTACAGAGAATATAAACCCTGTCAGCACAATAACACTGCCATTTTTTACCAATATATAAAAGCCGCAGTAATCCGAAGCAACGCACAGCCTTAGTCTTTATTCTTATAACGATATCCCTCTTTGTAGATTTTTTTATTAAGTTAATGCCTCTCGCTAACAGTTTTTAATCCCGCTCAAAACTGTTCGGAAAATGTCTGCTAAGGGGTACTTTGTTTAAATGGATGTACTGATGTTCATCCGTTTTTTTTGTTTGTGTCTAGCTGTTGCGGTGTAATGCTCACGAATTCCCCAACCCTCCTGAAGGGAAACTAATAACTGAGTTTTCATGTAACAACACGAACACATATTATATCATTCTTCGGGGGGAGAGGGGGTAGACAAAAAAAGTCCCCTCACAGGGAGGGGACTTAATATCTAACTACTTATACCTAACCACTAACAACTAAGAATTAATCCTCCTGGTGGAAAGAATAGCGGTAGTCTATGGGCGATACGTATGTTTCTTTTATGGTTCGCGCGTTCAGCCAGCGATACAGGTTCAGTGCTGAGCCTGCCTTGTCGTTGGTGCCCGATGCGCGAGCACCGCCAAATGGCTGCTGTCCTACCACAGCTCCCGTTGGCTTGTCGTTAATATAGAAGTTACCCGCCGCATTAATCAGCTTGCGTGTCATCAACTCTGCCGCATAACGGTCCTGAGAGAAGATAGCGCCTGTAAGTGCGTAATCGCTGGTGCTGTCCACCAGGTCGAGCGTTTCTTCCCACTTGTCTGCTTCGTACACGTGTATGGTCAGTACGGGGCCGAATATCTCCTCGCACATGGTTACGTACTTAGGGTCTTTAGCTTCTATTATAGTAGGCTCTACAAACCAGCCGTTGGTGCTGTCGCATTTACCACCACATATTATTGAAGCATCTTTGCTACCCGCCACGCCGTCTATGTATTTCTTTATGCTGTTGAAGGACTTCTCATCTATCACCGCATTGATGAAGTTGGTGAAATCATCCACCTTACCCATCTTCATGGTCTTCACTTCTGCTACCAGTTTCTCTTTTATTTCCTGCGCTATGTTACTGGGCAGGTATGCACGGCTTGCAGCACTGCACTTCTGTCCCTGGTACTCAAACGCACCACGGGCAAGGCCCGCCACTACAGCATCCACATCGGCACTGGGGTGTACCATCACAAAGTCTTTACCACCGGTTTCGCCTACTATGCGTGGGTAGCTGCGGTATTTGTTGATGTTGCCGCCAATGGTCTTCCACATGTTCTGGAATACGCCTGTGCTGCCTGTAAAGTGTACACCTGCAAATTCCCTGTGGTTGAAACATTTATCGCCCACGGTAGGACCGTCTGTATATACCAGGTTGATGACACCATCAGGTAAGCCAGCTTCTTGTAATATCTCCATAAACACACTCGCACTATATATCTGCGTGTTGGCTGGTTTCCATACCGCAACGTTGCCGCACATGGCAGGTGCCGTAGGCAGGTTGCCGCCAATAGCCGTAAAGTTGAAAGGTGTTACAGCCAGTATAAAGCCCTCCAGCGGACGGTACTCCAGGCGGTTGTGTATGCCTTGCGGAGATAATGGCTGTTGTGCGTAAATATCTGTCAGGTAGTGTACGTTAAAGCGCAGGAAATCTATCAGCTCGCAGGCGCTGTCTATCTCTGCCTGGTAAGCGTTTTTGCTTTGTCCCAGCATGGTAGCCGCGTTCATCCTCCAGCGGTATTTGGTAGCCAGCAACTCGGCAGCTTTCATAAATATAGCAGCGCGGTGTTCCCACGGTGTAGCCGCCCATGCCTCGCGCGCTGCCAGTGCAGCAGCTATAGCCTGGTCTACATGCTCTGCCTTACCTGCGTGAAAATGGCCCAGTAGGTGCGCCGTTTCGTGCGGCGGACGAATCTCCTTCTTATCGCCCGTGCGCACTTCTTTACCATTGATGTACATAGGTATATCGCGCAGCTCACCCTTCATTTGTTTCAGCGTTTCCTGCAGTTGTTTGCGCTCTGCACTGCCCGGTGCATAGTTCAGTACGGGTTCGTTTTTAGGTTCTACGTATTTAAAATAAGCGTTATGCATATAAATTATGATTTTTCAGGGTGCAAAGGTAATAAACTTAGTGGTAAGCAGTAGTAAGTGGTGAGGCATGGTTTCTCCTTCGCCGCCTGAAGGGAAACTGAAAATGTAATATTATCAGTACAATACTCACTTAACTTGTCGCGTTTTTAGAGGGGTATCATTCCTTACCATTTACATAACGGGCTTTAAACAAACAGTCCCGCCTACAGGTGCAGCCGGGACTATCAGAAAGTATTAAAAGTTATTTATGCAATTATGCGTTATTCTTTCTTCAGCAGGGGAGTGAAGTCTATCTCGTACTCCTTTTTGGGGTCATTATCGGTAGGTAGGGTAGTTTCGTTAGGTACGAATATCACCTTGCCATCGTCCAGGTAGTTGTTCTCTTCAAAAAAGTGCAAAGCCATCTTTGTCAGCTTGGCAGTTACTTCCCGCTGTTTTTCTTCAGAACTGTTAAACAAGCTCTTTGAGCCTATTGTAATAGTAACATCCCGGTGTTCATCTATCCGTATGCTCTTGTAGCAGGGTGGTGACACCAGTACGCTCATAGAGTCTTTCATCTGTTCTATAAGCGCATCATTGGGCTTAAGGTCCTTGCAGGCGCTTATTGCAAACAATAATGACAAGGCAGTGCAACTGATAATATACTTCTTCATAAGTATTTATGATTTTTTTGTTGGCTAATGAGATACTCAAATATAGTGAAATAGCGGCTTTGGCAGGTTTATGGAAATTATCTTGTGTTTTAACACGAAAAAAGTTTGCCGGAATGAAAAAGCTCCTTACCTTTGCATCCCGCAATGAGAAAAACGGGTTAGTTCTTTAAGTGTTGCCACAGTTTTTAGTCGAAAAAATCAGCCGAAAACGAATGTGGATAACTAGCAACGAAAAAAGTTTTGTTGATTGAAACTTAACTTATACCTTTGCACTCCCTTACAGAAATGAGGGGCTTGAAAAACAGAAGTTCTTAACAACGGGTATATCAGTATAGAGGCTGAGGCGGTGGTTCAAATCCACTGGTACTACATAGGGTAACGAAGGTTACCTGGAGTTCTT
>CAYXHM010000009.1:0-139047 GCA_964464965.1 uncultured Flavipsychrobacter sp.
TGGCACCTCGATGTCGGTTCGTCACATCCTGGGGCTGGAGAAGGTCCCAAGGGTTGGGCTGTTCGCCCATTAAAGTGGCACGTGAACTGGGTTCAGAACGTCGCAAGACAGTTCGGTCCCTATCTGTGGTGGGCGTTAGTAAATTGCAAGGACATGCTCTTAGTACGAGAGGACCGGAGCGTATGTACCGCTGGTGTATCTGTTGTGCCGCCAGGTGCAGTGCAGAGTAGCTATGTATAGCCAGGATAAGCGCTGAAAGCATCTAAGCGCGAAACCTTCCACAAGATGAATTTACTTTTAAGTGCCGTCAAAGACTATGACGTTGATAGGCTATAGGTGTAAAGGTGGTAACATCAAAGCCGAGTAGTACTAATTGCACGTAAGCTTTAACTTTATTTTACTCTTCGGAGTTAAGTAAAACACTAATCTTAATTAATATTCAGTCAATAATTAAATTGTTCCCGATATGTCGATCTTATTATAGTTGTGTAATACTAACAGCTAAAGATCTTATGGTGGTTTTGCCGGTGGTGTTCACCTCTTCCCATTCCGAACAGAGAAGTTAAGCCCGCCATGGCCGATGGTACTGCGCAAGCGGGAGAGTAGGTAGCTGCCATATTTATTTATAAACGCCTTCAACTTATGAGTTGAAGGCGTTTTTTTTTTAATAACCCTCCAGACTAACGAAACAGATATCCCCTTTAGTATAACATTATTGAGCGGTATTAGCATCTTGCTAATACCGCTCTTTTTTATTTATATATAGCGTAGATAGAGCCTGATTTTTATTTGCAGGCTTATATGGCAGTATGACTATTTTGCTTTCCTGAATAGATAGCGCGTAATGAATAGACCACCGGAACTATTTCCATCTGATGACTGCGCATGAGAACCTGTCACCACATTCACCAGTTCCCATCCCTGGTTGTTGAATTCATTAATACGGGAGACTATTGCCTGGTCGTTATTGGCAATATTCTTGAAGTTGAGCCCTACCATACTGTAGAAGTTTTTCAGCTCCTTTTCCAATACCTGGCCGTCATGGTCCGTTGTCAGTATCCTGGAGCGCCCAAGCCCGCCGGGTATAACAGACTCAATTGTTGAGAATTGAAAATACTCATAAGTAACTGCCTGGGAGGAGTGGGTGATGGGGAAGGCCTGAAAGAGAGTACTGCAATAACGATTAGCGTTGTAGATACACTGATTGCTGCTGTTTTGATAATTTGTTGCATGTAAGTATGTTTTTGAGGATGTAAATTAAGTACTCATCTATATTACTTTTGTCTGAGGATTATATATTATAGAAAATATAACAGTTGGATATAATGGATATAATAAATATCAGGTTGGTAGAAACCAGGGATATAGATAGCGTTGCCCGGTTGTCGCAGCAGTTATGATATAAATGAGGCTGTCACAGCAAGGAATATAGAGCTACTGGATGGTAACAGTGATAATGTTATATGGGTTGCATCAAATGCAGATGCTGTAATAGGCTGGATGCAGGTATCTTATCTGGTACGTGTAGAAACAGGCAGGTTTTGTGAGATTGTTGGGCTTGTAGTTGATGAACAATATCGTGGTAAAGGTGCAGACAGGATGTTAGTAGAGCAAGCTATACAGTGGTGCAGAGATAAAAACTGCACCCGGTTAAAAGTGCGTACCAATGTTACCAGAAAACATACGCACCGGTTTTATAAAGCAGCCGGTTTTGAAGAGGTGAAAGAGCAGAAAGTTTTTGAAATGGACCTTTCAGATTCTTTTACATGATACTAAATTGTACAACATTTATTTTTCCATTCAGCGTAGTCTTTAAGAAGTATATCCCTGCAGGAGAATCTAATGAAATTTGCTCTTTGATATTCCGTACCTGTTTGCTGTATATAGTCTGCCCGTAAATATTTATAATTTCCGCTAAAACTCCTTGTACTTGCATATCACCGGTGAGTTGCAGAGTGAATGTACCATTGTTAGGATTGGGGTATATTATTAATCCGTTAGTTGATACACGCAGTATATCCCTGACGGATAACGGGAACGCACCTATACGTGCTATGTATGAGTTTTTGTATAGGTTATTTGGATTATTAAGCGCCGTTGCAAGTGTATCTGTTCCAAATGTATTGCTATGTTGGCCGTATGTACCAGTAATGTACACATCATTATCAGGGCCCGTGCATACATGTTCAATGTCTACTGCAGGTTTATGCGGTCCATGTTCATTACTCCATACCATGTTTCCGGATGAGTCATATTTCACAAGTGTAACATCTCCAAAAACCAATCCGGCGTAGATATCTTCATTTTTACTTATTGCCATGGATAGAGCAGATAGAGCTGATTTTGAATTATAGACCTGTAGCCAATTAATATTACCTAAATGGTCGTACCGAATTACAAATGCTTTGTAACCATCTTCTACAATGCTGTCACTGCCGATAATTGTTGCGCCTGTTATTTGTCCACTTACATATACACTACCCGGCGATGTTTTAACATCTAATCCTGTACTGCCCAAGCTCGTCTCTGGGGTAACAACGTATATGAGTGCGCCACTGCTGTCGTATTTACTTAGAAACATTTTAGAGACAGACTGCACACCAGCCTTAGCAATATAAGCGGTTCCATTGAAATATGCGGTATCTGCAAACCATCCTGTATTGTATATGTTTTCATCATTATCTACTGCAATACCGTAACTGGCATCCTGTATTTTGCTACCTTCTTTTTTTACCCATATTATATCCCCGTTGCTATTTAGCTTTATTACATAAATATCATCGTAAGTGTTGCCTGAAAATTCATACGTTCCCAGCATAATAGTATCGTTATTTCCCAGCCGGAACGTAGCACTCACATACACATTGCCTGATTTACCAATAGCTAGGTTATTCAACCCAAAATCATCCTCTTTTCCACCCATGCTTTTGCTCCACAATACATCACCATTATCATTTAGTTTTAGTATCAGGAGGTCATTTTCCCCTTTACTATGGTGCGTAGTAGTGCCTATGGTGATGCTGTCACTATACCGGCAGGAAATATAGGCACCCCCGTTTGGCATATTTACAATATGAATTGGAAAATCATCTCCCGGGCCGCCATACTGCTTTGCCCATAAATAGTTGCCCTTATTATCCATTTTTACGAGGGAAACATCATAGTTGTCATGGCTTATCAATTGTTGATTACCAATCTGCAAGGTGTCCTTAAGTATGCCGATAGCCCAAATATTCCCATTATTGTCGGCTGATACGGAACTATTACCTCCGTTTTTCCCCCAGATATATTCAGGGGCTTTTTGTGCCGCCACGGTATGGCATAATAGTATCAAAGCGATTGTTAGGATTTGTTTCATAAGGATGCAACATTATTACTACAAGATAAATTTAATGTAATAAAAACGGGTATGCACAACATCATAAGTTACATTCTTTTGACAAAAATGCTAATAACAACTCATTAACATCATATTTACATTTTTTTTGCAAACGATATGTTATTGAAGCGTAGCCATGAGGTTCCTTAGGCAAGGTTTTTGTACTCTTGTAGTCCATAATTAACATTCTATGAAAAAGCTGTTGGCGTTATCGCTTGTTGTTCTGTCGTCCTTGTCATGTAACCGTGACCGTGTTGGGTATGTTGCACCCGTGGTAAACCCTACTAATACTTACGACAACAGGTCTGTGGGCCTTTCTTCAAACGATTTTCTGGCATTGGCAAAATATAAGGCTATAAACCTTGAAATCTGCTATGTTGAAGAACATGCACTGCCACAATCTGTAATAGACAACGCCGTAGCTTTCCTGGAGAAGTACTGCCATAAATCAGGCGGTATTCATGTTTACCAGCAGGAGATAGGCAGGCAGGGTGGTAAGCTTTATGTGAACGACCTGGTGAATATTGAGGATGATTATCGTACCAGATATGAGCATGGGGATACACTTGGTCTATATATATTGGTAACAGAGGCCGACTTCAATGAAGAAGCTATACTGGGCGTTGCATACAAAAATACTTCTGTAGCTATTTTTGATGGCATCATTACTGAGAATGCAGGTGGCGAAGGTCGCCCCGGCCGTACTACCGCATTGTCTACTGTGTTGCACCATGAATTAGGGCATTTGTTGGGACTGGTAAATGCAGGTGCGCCGTTACAATCTGCTCATCATGACGCTGCCCATGGCAAACATTGCACCAATAGTCAATGTCTTATGCATCACCAGATGCAGACTACTGCTTTATTCAACATTCTGGGGGGCGATTTCATTCCTGTTTTAGATGCAGATTGCGAACTGGATCTGAAGGCTAACGGAAGCAGGTAATATCTATCTGGTTTTTAGGTTGCTTGCAACGTTATGATTATGCATGATAACAGGGCGTAACGGATGTTGTATGTATCTTAGTGTATGAATTGGTATCAATTACATGCAGACGACGTATTTGGGAAATTAGATACTTCTATAAATGGTATAGATGAGGGCCGGGTATCTGAAAGACATGCAAAGTATGGCCACAATACTCTTGATGAAACAAAGCAGCGCAGCAGGCTAAGTATATTTCTTGCACAGTTTGCAGATGTTATGATAGTGATACTGGCTATTGCAGCCATTGTATCATTCATTGTTGGCGAAACCACAGATGCATTTGTAATACTTGCCATTATTATAGTTAATGCGGGTATTGGCTACTACCAGGAATATAGTGCAGAAAAATCTGTAAGAATGTTACAGAAGATGGCCGCACAACATACACTTGTAATAAGAGGTGGCAATACAAAAGAAGTAGAAGCATCAGCATTAGTTCCCGGAGATATAATTATACTTGAAGCCGGAAATATTGTACCGGCTGATGCCCGCATTATACAATCATCATCACTAAAACTTGAAGAGGCTGCACTTACCGGCGAGAGTAATGCTGTGGATAAACATGCGGATATAATATCTGACGAAGAACTGATGCCTGTAGATCAGGCTAATATGATATTCAAAGGTACTATCGTTAGCAATGGTTCTGGTAAAGCTGTGGTTACTACCACGGGCATGAGCACTGAAATGGGGAAGATTGCCAAAATGTTGGAAATTCCCCAACAGAAAACACCTTTGCAAATCCGCCTGGCCAAGTTCAGTAAACAACTGGCGATAATTGTTATTGCTATTTGTGTGGCAGTATTTGCATTAGGCGTAATAAGAGGCGTGCCTGCTTTGGAGATGTTTCTCACAGCCTTGTCATTAGCAGTGGCCGCATTACCTGAAGCACTGCCTGTTGTTATAACAATAGCATTGGCACGCGGGGCGGGACGTATGGTAAAACAGAAGGTCCTTATCAGGAAATTACCGGCAGTAGAAACCCTTGGTTCTGTAACCTATATATGTAGCGATAAAACAGGCACGCTTACCCAGAATAAAATGACTGTAACCAATGTAAAAGCTGCCGATGATAAGGAAAGGCTTTTGTTACATGCCATGCTGCTGAATAACGAGGTACGCACCGATAAAGATGGAACATTATTAGGCGACTCTACAGAAACGGCATTGGTCAATTACGTGTTGGAGCATGATGGTGATTATGAGCAGTCGACCGGAAAATATCCATTAATAAAGAAATATCCATTTGACTCTGAACGGATGATGATGAGTACCCTGCACAAAGACGGTGATAAATACTTGCTGTTAGTAAAGGGCGCACCAGGAAAAGTTACTGAACAACTTACTGCAGCATATACCGATGAACATAAAAAATACTGGCTTGACATCAACAAGGAATGGGCTGCAGAAGGGCAGAGGGTCTTATTCTTTGCATATAAATATTTAACTACGGAACCGGCAGAAGAACAAGTAGAAAATGAGCTTGAAATGCTGGGAAGTATAGGCATGATTGACCCGCCGAGAGAAGAGGTGCTGGCAGCTATAAAAGAATGCAAGAATGCAGGAATAAAACCTGTAATGATAACCGGCGACCAACCGGTAACGGCCATGGCGATAGCCAGGCAACTGGATATCGCAGCTGATGAAACTGCTGTAGTAACCGGAGCGCAGATGAGTGTTTTTGATGAGCATGAGCTGGCTGCAAAAGTAGCTTCAATAAACGTATATGCCCGGGTATCGCCCGGGCAGAAATTAGGAATAGTAAAAGCACTACAGCAAAACGGGGAGTTTGTGGCAATGACAGGCGATGGTGTTAACGATGCTCCATCGTTAAGACAGGCGAATATTGGTATCGCTATGGGTATAACGGGTACCGATGTTACCAAAGAAACAGCGCACATGATACTGCTGGACGACAATTTTGCTACCATAGTAAAAGCTGTAAAAGAAGGCCGCCGTATATACGACAACATACGCAAGTTTATATTGTACATATTGTCCTGCAACTTTGCCGAAATTATTACAATACTTTGCGCTCCCCTGTTTGGGCTGGCTATACCCCTGCTACCCATACATATACTTTGGATAAATCTTGTAACTGATGGTTTGCCCGGTATAGCATTGGCTACAGAACCAGCGGAAAAAAATATCATGCTGCGCCCGCCCAGGAAACCCGGGGAAAGCCTCTTTGCGGGTGGAATGTTGTACCAGGTATTATTAAATGGTATCGTATTGGCTGTCGCAGCGTTGGCTGCACAGTTCTGGGCGTCTGCACAGGGGTACGATGTACGTACACAACAGTCGCTGGTCTTTACTGTGTTGTGTTTTGCCCAACTGGCAAATGCCTTATCTGTGCGTTCTGTTTACAAGCCTGTTTTTGCGGTAAGCTTATTGGTTAATCCCTTACTCATCGGGTCGGTATTGCTAACCGTTTTATTGCAACTGGCACTGGTCTATGTACCGGCCGTACAACAGTTGTTTAAAACTACCGGATTAAATAAAGACCTGCTATTAGCTGTATTAATATTGACAGTTGGCAGCCTGGTGTTGATAGAAATAATAAAGCTGGTATTCTATAAGTTGATTTATGCTAAGAAGGTAAAGTCTTAATACCGTCTTTTCTTGAAATCGCCCCGCTTCCAGGCTTCGTAAAACTCCGCCCATGCAAGCGGGTTAAAGATATTGCTGGGTGGTTGCTGGCCATAGTAAACTGCCTTTTGCGCTTGTATATTCTGGTACGCGCTTTGGTTCTCGCCACCATCTTTTGGCAAGGTGTAAGCCAATGCGCGCAGCATCAGGGCTTCTGTATTTTTCCTTGCACGTTCGTAGCGGTCGTCAGGCACATCCCAGTATTTAAAGGCGTAGTTAAACTGTTCACGTGTAGGGAAGGGACGTATAACAGTTTCCTGCAGGTAAAAAGTATCCTGTGTCATCAGTTGCACCATTGAAAAGTAATGGCCCTTTATATCCTTGGGGATAATAAACTCTTTACTCCTGAAGCCAATTTCTGAAAAGACAAGCGTATCGCCCTTATGAGCAACAATAGAAAAGACACCCATTTCGTTAGATATGGTGCCCCTATAGTTGTTTTTTAGCATAATAACAGCCCCCGGCACCGCGCGCAGGCTATCTGCAGTCATGGTTACACCGTTAATCTGTACTATGTTCTCCTGCAAGTCTTGCGCAAAACAGGTGTTGCCTGTTAATATACCTGTAGCCAATAACAGGCCATAAATCCCGATTCTTAAACGCATGTACGCAAATTTACGCAGTTTTACCCTATCTATACAATCGTTTTATATTTCATATCAATATAAACAATAAAACTATCAGTAATGATTGGCCTTGTAATGTGCAAAGAAATATAGTATGACGTACTTTTGCACATTGCGCATTTTACTTTAACAAAGGTTTAGTATGATAACGAAAGAACAGGTTTTAAAGGCTTTAGGTAATGTAGATGATCCGGATCTGGGGAAAGACCTGGTGACGCTGAACATGATAAAGGATATTGAGATTGACGGCAGGAATGTATCATTTACGGTGGTGCTTACTACTCCCGCGTGTCCAATGAAGGAAATGATAGAGAAGGCCTGTGTCAATGCAATAAAAATATTTGTGGATAAAGAGGCTGTAGTTAAGGTAAGAATGACATCAAACGTAAACAGCAATCGTAAGGACAACCTGGCCCTGCTGCCTAATGTGAAGAATATCATTGCCGTAGCTTCCGGCAAGGGTGGGGTAGGCAAATCAACGGTATCTGTAAACCTGGCATTGGGACTGGCGCAGTCGGGTGCAAAAGTAGGCATTATGGATGCCGATATCTACGGACCATCAATACCTATAATGCTGGGCCTGCGTGATGAACGGCCGAAAATGGTGGAT
Source organism: uncultured Flavipsychrobacter sp. (assembly GCA_964464965.1). Taxonomy (GTDB): domain Bacteria; phylum Bacteroidota; class Bacteroidia; order Chitinophagales; family Chitinophagaceae; genus UBA5543. The sequence goes on from CAYXHM010000009.1 coordinate 8,253, forward strand.
ATAGATGGCAAAGGGAAGATTGTACCTATAGAAAAATATGGCATAAAAGCCATGAGTATAGGCCTGCTGGTAGATGAAAAGCAGGCTATTGTATGGCGTGGCCCTATGGCCAGCTCTGCCATCAAACAGTTTATTACAGATGTACATTGGGAAGAACTGGATTACCTGGTTATAGACCTGCCGCCCGGTACCGGTGATGTGCACCTGACGCTGGTGCAGGCTGTACCGATAACGGGTGCTGTAATAGTATCTACACCACAGGCTGTAGCTGCGGCTGATGCCAAGAAAGCCATCATGATGTTTAAACAACCGCAGATCAATATCCCTATTATTGGCGTTGTAGAGAACATGGCCTATTTCACACCGGCAGAACTGCCGGATAATAAATACTATCTCTTTGGCAAGGGAGGTGCACAAAAAATGGCAGAACAGTTTGAGTTGCCATTCCTGGGAGAAGTGCCGCTGATACAAAGCATACGCGAGGGAGGGGATAGTGGTATTCCTGCCGTGCTTGACGATACAAATCCCGCAGGTGCCATATTTATGGAACTTGCAGGAAATGTTGCACGTAATATTTCGCTACGCAACGCCAACCTGGAACCTACTAAGGTGGTACAGATGGAGGTTTAATCTTTAATGTTGCAAGTCAGCCCGTCCGGCGTACCCGGTGGGTTTGTATAATTATTACATTGATTTTTGGCGGAAACCCTGTTTCTGGCAATTACACTTATTTCTGTAGTGCCACCTGATATACCACCGGAGCACTGGCAGGTATATTGTTTTTCTGTGCACGATGTCAGCGCTAAGCTTAGTGCCATGCAGGCTGTAAATAGTATATGTCCTCTCTTCATAACTTATGACTTGCAACAATGATGCCAGTGTATAACATATGTCAGCTTAAATAGTTTCCGTCAAATATTTTCATAAGCATGAAACACATTAATTAAGCCTTGGCTTTTATTTAACAGCCTGTAGGTATGGAATAGCACTGTTGCGGCTTCTTGCTGTAAAGCCAGCTATGCTATTTCGTATCATCACAATTGCAACCGTTTGTGCTGTTGGTTGCAGCAGCCCTATTTCATCGCAGCCCAATAAATTGGTAAATACAGCCGGTAATACTGTACAATCAAGGTTTAATATACCCGCGGGATATAAACGCGTACAGGCTGATGATTTTACACTATACCTGCGCACTATGCCATTGCAGCTGCAAGGAGCTATATTGTACCTCTATAATCAGCAACCTAAAGGCAGGCAGGATGTTCATGCGGCAATCGTAAAAATGGATATAGGCACCAAAGACCTGCAACAATGTGCAGATGCAGTTATGCGATTGCGCGCAGAATATCTTTACCATAATGGTATGCAAGATGATATTCACTTCAACTTCACCAATGGTTTCAGGGCAGATTACAGTAAGTGGAAACAGGGTAACAGGATACAGGTAAATGGTAATAGTGTTGCATGGGTAAAACATAAGGGTCCGGACGACAGCTACGCATCTTTCAGGCGGTATTTGGATGTGGTGTTTACCTATGCAGGTACATTGTCACTGTCAAAAGAGTTGAAAAACATACGGTTCAGCGAGTTGAAACCCGGAGATGTATTGATACAGGGCGGTTCTCCCGGCCATGCTGTTATAGTGGTAGATGTTGCTATAAATAGTAATGGCAATAAGATATTATGCTCGCGCAGAGCTACATGCCCGCGCAGGAAGTTCACATACTGCATAATCCCCGAAACAAATCTATCAGCCCCTGGTATAGTGCGGAGGAAATAGATGCCGTTATAGAAACACCTGAATGGGATTTTACAATTAATGATTTAAAGCGTTTCTGATTCAGAACAGTTTGCTGTTTTTTGTTGTTATATGCTGTATGAGAAACTTAATTATCTTAGCAATAACGATGGTATTATTCAGTGCATGCAGCAATAAGCCCCTTGAAACTGTACAAAAGGTGGATGTGAAACGGTATATGGGTAAATGGTATGAAATAGCATCATTCCCGCAACGTTTTCAGAAAGGTTGCTCCTGCACGGTGGCTGAATATACGCTGAATGAAAAAGGCACGGTAAAAGTGGATAACAGCTGCACCGCATATGGTAAGAAGAAACAAAGTATAGGTAAGGCTAAAGTGGTGGATAAACAAACCAATGCGAAACTCAAGGTTTCATTCTTCCGGCCATTCTGGGGCAAATACTGGATAATAGACCTGGCGGATGATTACAGTTACGCAGTAGTGGGGCATCCCAATCGTGAATATTTATGGATACTGAGCCGCACACCTGAAATGGATAAACAGGTGTACGACGATATAGTAGCAAGGGCTGAAGCAAAAGGCTTTGATGTCTCAATGCTTAATAGAACTGTTCAGCAGGAAGGGTGTAGATAATTATTTACACCTTTTCAAACACCAGCCTGTAGTGGTCCATTATTTCCTGTTCAAAACATACCCTGTTCGGGCTTATTTTAAAGATGCTGAGCAGGTGCCTGAATTCTTTATCAGTTAAGTAGCGAGGTATCAGTGATAAGAACAGCATATACTTCTCCAGGTTGAATTCCCTGAATTTTTTTCGCCATTGGCCTATAGTTTCTATATAGTCCAGCCTGCCGCTACTTTGCGATATAAGTTTAAAGCCCGGTGCGGCATTGCGTATTACCATCTCGGGTCCATAAGGCAGCCATGAGCCTGGAAATTGCTTTACCATAAGCGCCAGTACGTGTGCAGCAGAGCCCTTTGGTGCGTTTATGTCAAACTCCTCAAAAGGCAACATGTTTTTGCTGAAGGTCATGGTCTGCATATAAAACCTGCCACCCACAGGTAATAGCTCATAAATTGTTTTAAAGAAGTTGCTATACACTTCTTCCTGTTTCCCCGCTCTCCACTCTTCTACAGAACAAAAATGTTCCAACCCGCCTATGCAGGTTATAGCATCAAATGTCCCGAAGTCTTCGGGCTTTACATAGCGGCAATCCTTTACCTGTACATTCAGTCCGTTTTTCTGGCATGCCGCTGCCTGGCCCTCCGATAGTGTTAAGCCTATGCTGTTAGCTCCTCTTTCCTTGGTAATATAGTTGGAAAAAGGCCCCCAGCCGCAGGCCATGTCCAGCACTTTACTGCCTTGTTTTATATTCAGGCTGTCAGCTATAAATTTATGTTTGGCTTTTTGCGCTTCTTCCAGCGTCATGGTGAAATCACCGTCGTATTTAGCGCCACTGTAGTCGCCGGTTTCTCCCATACTAAGGCGGAATATCTTATCAATAGTGGTGTATGTGAAATCTAAATCCTTCTTTCCTGCCATAGTTAATCTTTGATAGTTATTGCTAAAAATGAGTAAAATTATTTCCGCTATAATTGATGTTAAATATCAATTCAAACCGTTAGGTTAACCCTCATTATACAGTTATATAGCATTACGCGTAAGGTACAATAAGTAAATTAATTGGCTGTATTTTCTAAATATTAATATAGTGAGCAGAGAAAAAATCAATTATTTGCTACCTGTATATATCATCTTCCCATTTGCGTTTAGGTGCTGGTTCGTCCCTTATTGCCCGTTCCTCCCTGCACATTTCAAACTCATCCAGGCCGCGTTGTGTTTCTACAAGTTCAAGCTTGGGATGTCCCATTAATATGCCCATACCTACGCTGCAGTTGATGAAATATGCCTTGCCATGTTCAATGTTTAACTCAAGCTTAGTTTTCTTTTCTGTACGTGCCCATATAGTAGTTTCGCCGTTGTTTTGAACCTTGACAACGGTATAGTTCCCGTTTTGCATTTTATATACCATACTGTCTTCCACATGCAGTATATATTCTACAGCCATGCCATTGAAATTTCTTAACCTGTAGAAGTACAATAATGCATACGCAGCAGTGTCTGGTATCAACGATGCAATAATGGAATCTGCATTGGCAGCACGTTTTGACATGTATTTTTGTATATCATCGGTATAATACAATTCTCCATCTACCCTATAACATGAACTCGTGAAACCTGGATGCCTTAGTTCTGTTATTTTCATTACGTTTGCACCTTTCTTCTCTGCAAACTCTGTAGCTTGTGCTATGGTTTTTTCGTAACCGCAATTTACTCTTAAGTCATCGCCTATTTTTACACGTCCTACATGCACCAACCCCTCTGGTAACGGTTCGTTTTCCTGTATTACTAAAAAATCCTTATTACTAATGGAGTTCTGGGCACTTGTTGTGTTGCAATGCGCTAAACAAAAAAGCGAAAAAAGCAATGATACTTTTATAGAGTTCATAGGTAGAATAATATTGCAATATACATTGAATAAAGTATTAGTCCTCCATTTTATCATACATCTTCAATCCATGTATCAGCCTGTCTATTGTTTTTGCCATCCGGCTTATTTTTGTTTCCTCTTTCTTTGCACTATATATCCAGTTGATGTAATACCTGCGTTCACTTTCGCTTAATGAATGAAAGAATTTCAATGCCTTTGGTTCATCTTCAAGGCACAGTTGCAATTCGTTTGGCGTTTCAAGCGGGGTATTGTCAGCATATAGTATCACATGCACCCAGTCGCCTTCTTCTTTGCCTATCTTTTTTCTGATTTCAGCTTTTACGGGTAAGAATAGCCCACCATTGCCCATAGGCATCAATGTGCATTTGTCCAGTTCGTAATTATCTATGCTGCCGCTTACCCGCACCCAGCCAAATGGATTTTCTTTGTTTTGTACTACTTCCGGGATACGGGCATAGGTCCACCCGCCTTTACCATGGTATTTTTCCAGCTTATATTTTTTATTTACTAGTGGTTTCATATTGGCCGCCTCTGTAAAAATAATACTTAACGATTACTATTGATGTATATCCGCACCCCCATACTAACTGTCAACTGTAAACTGTAAATTTGCACCCATGCAATTATCAGCACTGACAGCTATCAGTCCCATAGATGGACGTTACAGGAATCAACTGGCATCATTAGCGCCGTATTTCTCAGAATTTGGCCTTATCCGCTACCGTGTGTTGGTAGAGGTAGAGTATTTTCTCTTCCTTGCACAGAAAAAGGTGTTTATAATGCCATCCGGTGTTTCTCCTGCTAAACTTCGTAAGATATATACGGATTTCACGGAGGAAGATGCATTGCAGATAAAAACAACAGAACGTACTACCAACCACGACGTAAAGGCAGTAGAATATTTCCTGAAAGAGAAACTGAAAGCGCTGGGTGCAGAAGACGTACTGGAATGGGTACACTTTGGCCTTACCAGCCAGGATATCAATAATACTGCTATCCCGCTAAGCTGGAAGGAAGCGATGGAGCAGGAATACCTGCCATTGCTGCAAAATACTGTACTGTCACTGCGTAAAATGGCAGGAGAATACAATGCCATTCCTATGCTGGCCCGCACGCATGGGCAGCCTGCATCGCCCACAACTTTAGGCAAAGAGTGGATGGTGTTTGTAGAAAGGCTGGAAGGGCAGATACGCCTGTTGAGCCATATACCTTATGCCGCAAAATTTGGTGGAGCTACGGGCAATTTCAATGCCCACCATGTATCATTCCCGAATATTGACTGGCAAAAGGCAGGCAATGATTTTGTGAACAATAAGCTGGGGCTGGAGCGTATGCAATACACTACGCAGATAGAACATTACGATAACCTTGCCGCACAGTTTGATGCATTGAAACGCATCAACACCATACTGATAGATTTTGCCCGCGATGTATGGACTTATATATCTATGGATTACTTCAAGCAAAAAACAAAAGCGGGAGAAGTAGGCAGCAGCGCTATGCCACACAAGGTAAACCCGATAGATTTTGAAAATGCAGAAGGTAACCTGGGTATAGCAAATGCCATATATGAGCACCTGAGCGCCAAACTACCCATCAGCCGCCTGCAACGCGACCTGACGGACAGCACCGTATTGCGGAATATCGGTGTGCCTATGTCGCATAGCTATCTTGCATTGCGCAGCCTTGAAAAAGGTATGGGCAAGCTATTGCTGAACAAAGACAAACTGAAACATGACCTGGATAATAACTGGGCTGTTGTGGCAGAGGCTATTCAAACAATATTACGCCGTGAAAATTATCCTCAGCCTTACGAGGCATTGAAGGATCTGACACGTGGTAAAACAAGCATAACAAAAGAAGATATTCACAATTTTATAGCCGGCCTGAAAGTTTCTGCTTCTGTCAAAAAAGAACTGAAAGCTATTACACCACATAATTATACGGGGGTATTTAAATAAGCTATTGAAACCATTACCCGGCATATTACTCCGCGACCTTGAAAGCGTACACGACTTTGACAGGGAGCAGTTAATTGCAGCTCATCAACAGCCGGCAATTACATCTGCCAGGCTGCACCCGGTAAAGGGTGATGGGATAATGGCAGATAATGAACAGGTAGCCTGGTGCTCAGAAGGCCGTTACCTTGAACAGCGTCCTGTGTTCACAACAGACCCGTTATATCATGCAGGTGCCTATTATGTACAGGAAGCGTCCAGCATGTTTCTTGACTATGTTATCAGACAACTGGTTACAGAAAGAAATGGCCTGAGGGTATTAGACCTTTGCGCTGCTCCTGGTGGTAAGAGTACATTAATAGCATCATTACTTGGGAAGGATAGCTTACTGGTAAGTAATGAGGTGATACGCACCAGGGCATCCATACTGGAAGAGAATATGACCCGCTGGGGCTACATGAATACATGGGTGACCAGTAACGACCCGCGCGACTTTGGTAAACTGGAAGGATATTTCGACATAATAGTTGTAGATGCCCCATGCAGTGGTTCAGGTTTGTTCCGTAAGGACGAGCGGGCCCTGGATGAATGGAGTGAGAACAATGTACAGTTATGTGCCCAGCGCCAACAGCGTATCCTTGCCGATGTATGGCCTTCTCTGAAACACAATGGCATTTTGATATATGCCACATGTTCTTACTCTCCACAGGAAGATGAAGAAATAGAAGATTGGCTTGCAGATAGTTTTGATGCGGAAAGTTTACCTGTTAACGTACCGGCAGAGTGGGGCATAACTACAACTGTTTCTCCCCGGCATCATTTTACGGGCTATCGATTCTTTCCCGGCAAGGTGAAGGGTGAAGGTTTCTTCTTAGCGGCTATAAGGAAAAAGGACGGGCAGGAAAACATGAAACGCCTGCGGTTTAAATCAATGAATGACGCTAAGGTTGCAGCACTATGCAGTCATTTACTAAAAGACGAAGATTGGGTTTGCCTGCCTGCTATAGACGGGTACAATGCCGTACGTATAAGCCATGAAGAAGACTACCGGCTATTGCAGAAACATGTGTATCTCCGTAAATGGGGTTTACATTTGGGTAGCCCGGTGAAAAATGATTGGCTGCCCGCCCACGAGGTAGCACTCAGTATCGACAAGGCTGATACCTTGCCAATGGTAGAAGCAGATAAGGAGCATGCGTTAAAGTTTTTAAAAAAAGAGGATGCAGGGTTTAACGACCTGCCCAAAGGTTGGTATCTTGTATGCTACAAGGGCCGGGCTTTGGGCTGGATTAAGGCCCTGGGTAACAGGGTGAATAATTACCTGCCTAAACACTGGCGCATACGGATGGAGATAAACGATGCAGATTGGGCATAATTATTGTATTTTCAACAAGCGTAATCAGATATGCTCAGGTTTATTTTTGCAATATTATTATCAGGATGCATACTGCAGTCGCAGGCGCAAACAAAAGTGCAGTACGGGAATCCCGGTGTTGATACATTACATGTTGTTTTTCATAAAGACAGTTGGGCGATAGAGCATAAGGTGTTGCATGGTGAAACCTTGTTCATGTTATCTCAAAAATACCATGTACCCCCGGCATTGCTTACCGAGATGAATGATCTTGACTTCCAGGCATCGTTGAAGGGAGGAGAAATATTGTATATACCATTCGGTCCATATAATCAAGCCAAAGCAGAACCTGCAAACAGGTACGATGCGCGGCCATTGTATTATATTGTAAGAAAATACGACAACCTGTACCGCCTGGCACACCTTGCGGGAGTACAACAAAAAACGATACAGCAGTGGAATGGTATGCCGGACAACTATATAGAAGAAGGCAACCGATTATTTGTAGGCTGGGTATTATATAGCACCGCAGTTGAAAATACCGGTAATACTGAAAGCAGTACAGGCCGTTTAAAATCAAAATACATTGATAAGGACCATGTTGATAAAACGGAAACGCTCGTAATCAAGAAAGCAAAACCTGGCGATACGCTTACTGCTATTGAACGTAAGTATAATGAGCAGACCAGGGATGGACTGGTTACAACAGAAGAAAAAGGCACCGCAGTCTTTTATACGAATAAGGGTAAGTTGAATAGCACCAATACCTTTTTCGCTTTCCATAACAACGCAAAGGCCGGCACTATTATCAAGGTGTTCAACCCGGGCACCGGAAAAACGGTTTTTGTAAAAGTGTTAGGGCCTGTTCCCAATACAAAGATGTATTATAACAGCATAATAGGCATAAGTTCAGGAGCCAAGGCAGCGTTGCTGGTGACAGAAGACAAGGCCTGGTGCGAGCTTCAATACGCGCCGTAACCCATTATCAACATCCCGTGTAGAAATGCTGTACACTATTCCGCGTTATTTTAATTAAGTTGCCTCTATGAAAGTGCTGATAGTCCGGTTTTCGTCTATTGGGGATATTGTATTGACAAGCCCGATAGTCCGTTGTATAAAGGAGCAATTGCCCTACGCCCAGGTTCATTATCTTACTAAAGCTTCTTTTAAGCAGGTGATAGCACACAGTCCTTATATCGACAAGCGTTATTACCTGGAAGATGACCTGAATAAACTCATCCCGCAATTAAAAAAAGAGAAATACGATTACATAATAGACCTGCACAAAAATATCCGTTCGCTAAAAGTGAAGCAGGCCCTTGGTTGCAAAGCTTATACATTTTCCAAGCTCAACTTTCAGAAATGGGTGTATGTCAACTTCAAGAAAAACATCATGCCTGACAAAAGCATAGTAGAACGTTATTTTGAAGGTATAAGAGCCCTGGGTGTAAAAAATGATGGTAAGGGATTAGATTATTTTCTTTCTGCAGCAGATGAAGTAACAAATAAAGACATCCCTATGAGTCACTGGGCGGGATATATAGCCTGCGTTATCGGCGGTAGTTACAATACAAAGAAATATCCTGTTGAAAAATGGAAGGAGTTTTGCGAAAAATCTCCTTATCCCATTATTCTGCTGGGTGGCCCTGAAGATAGAGCGCAGGGAGATTTGATAGCAGCAGTCGATAAAATACGGGTATATAATGCATGTGGAAAATTTAGCCTGAATGAGTCTGCCTGCCTGGTGAAATATTCAAAACTGGTAATAAGCAATGATACTGGCCTTATGCATATAGCTGCCGCATATAGAAAAAAAATAATAAGTCTTTGGGGGAATACTACACCGGAAATGGGTATGTTCCCATATTATGGATATAATAATTTGAATACGAATGTGTCAAATGATTTTAAAATAGCTGAAATAAAGCATTTAAGCTGCAGGCCATGTAGCAAAATAGGTTATTCAGAATGTCCTAAAAAACATTTCAAGTGCATGAAAGAGATTGATAATCAATATCTTTTAGACAATACGAATATTTTTTGGTCTAAACCTAACTAATGATATTTTTTTACTGTCTTTTCTTCTACAAATACTTAAATTTGAGTTAAAAACTAATATATTCGTTGTAATATGTGGTTTCGTTTGCCAATTACTATAATAAGCGTACTAACAAATAAATTGAATAAAGGTAAATAGTATGATTACTAGCTCTAAAATCAGGAATGTTGTAGCCCTCATCATTTTACTCCTGGGCATTTCAGGTATCCAGAAAGCATATGCCTGTCACTATGCTGCTGCAGATATATATGTCACCTACGTAGGCGCTGGTGCAGATGGATGTAGTAATCCTGACTATAAATACGAAATAACGCTGATAGTTTATTACGCCTGCCAGGGATGTTATCTTGATGGGGGACAAAATGAAACTGTTTACGTTGAATCAGCCGAAGCTGGAACGGCGTTTCCGGTGGCTGTTAAGCATGAAAATGTTGACCCTGATACTACACACCAGTTGTGCGGAAGATTTAGTGATAGTAATAGCTGCATAAGCCCGACAGGCAACCCAATTCCTTCCCGGGCTGAGAATTTTCCCGGGTTCAGGGTGAGAAAGTATGTTAGCGACCCTAACAACCCTGTACAATTAACAGCACGTACCGACTGGAAATTCTGGTGGGCTAATGGCGGACGTAATGCCAGTAATCTTGGTGCGTGTGGTAATATATATGTTGAAGCGGGATTAAATAACGTTACCAAGTACAATAACAGTACACCCAGGTTTACCAGCAATCCTTTGCCTTATATTTGTGTCAACCAGCCTACCACATACCTGAATACCCCTATGGATCCCAATGGCGATTCCTTTGTTGTATATCAGCAGATTCCATATACGGGGGCTGGAAGTGCTACTCCCAATCCAACACAGTGCACCTATGCTGCAAACTTCAGTGTTAATGATCCTATTAGATCTGCTCCGAATAATCCATATACGCTCAACCCTTTTACAGGGGCAGCCACATTTACCCCAACCCAGCAAGGCTTTTTTGTGTTTGGTTTCAGGCTGGAGGATTATGAATATGGTAGCGGTACCTTGTTGAGTTATGTTTACAGGGACGTACAGGTATCCGTATTGCCATGTAACGCACCACCGCCGGATATTGATACATTATCCAAGACGCAAACTGATGTTAATAATGCTACCATAATTAAATCGAAAACCTACGGCGATGCTGTGTTCGTGTGCCCCGGTAGTAATATGGATATATCGATTACTACAAAATCGCCCAACCGTGGTGGTAAAGTATATATGTATGCTAATACCGACGTGTTTCCTGGTTCTACCTTTAGTGCCCCTTTAGCCGGGAATGACAGTGTAGTAGGTACTTTTACATGGACACCGGCACCTACAGATGTTGGGCAGCGTACTCTTGTAGTAACCTCGAAAGATTCTACATGCCTTATTTCTCAGCCAATAGTTCTGATCAGCTACCGTGTTGTGGTTGTTAATATATTAAATGGCCTGGATGCCGGGCCGGATATAAAGGTATGTGCGTATAACCCGCAACCTGTACCAGTGCATGTTTTAGGTGCAGAAGATTTAGCAGTAAAGTGGACGCTGAACGGCGGTCCTGCAGAAGGTGTAAGTAATGATGTGATTCCAAATCCAACTATTACAATGGGACGTGAGGTGGAATATGTGATAAGTACTCCTGACCTTGCGGGTTCATGTAAATCGAGCGATACAATTAAGACTGTTATTGAACCGGGTGATGGCGTTAGGATTTTCCCGCAAAACCCTGTGGATTCGACTAAAGCATTAGTAATGTGCCGCCCTGGTTACCTGCAGTTAGAGGCATTCCCACGCGGCATTGGCAGGAAGGATAATATTAACTGTGGTATCACACCTATAAAAGAGTGTGACGATGAGAAGACCAGTACTGTGTATGGTTCTACGCTGTTAAAAGAAATAGTTTATGACAGCTTGAGCAAATATGCCTTTGACCTGGATAATAAAGTACGTACCGCAAAAATGCAGTACCTGGTTCACAGGCATGAAATGCAGAAATCAGACATATGGGCGAGTGCTCTTAGCGGTATTACTTTATCAGTAAAAGGCGGCGACAACCCTAACTACAGGTATAGTAATTTTAAGATACTGATAAAATGTACGGAAAAAGAAGAACTGGATGCGACAGAAGGTTTTGAAGATGCTGCAGGATTAACAGAGGTGTATTCTGCAAGCGAGTATTTCTTTACAGAAGGAGATCATACTTTCCCGTTTGCGGGTACGCATTACAACTGGGATACGAGCAAAAACCTGATAGTGCAGATGTACTATGATAATAACCAGTATGTAGATACATGCGGTGGTTCTGATAAGCCTTCGGTGTTCAGGTATGTAAATACAGCTTATGGTTCATCATTATTCCTGAAACCCGGTATGTTTGCCGCTAGCCCAGGTGTACCTGATTCTACGGTTTTAAGTTTAGTAAATGTTACAACAAGTGACGACATTAAATTATTTCAAACCCGTCCTTTAACGTCCTTCACATATTGTGAAATTCCGGGCCTGCCCTTTGTTATGACCTGGTATTATGGTAACCAGATAGCGGATTCGACTATGGCTTCTACCCTGGCATATGTTCCGTCCTCTGCCCATTTTGTTGCAGAAACAATAGGGCGCAGTGGCTGTAAAACGCGCGATACCCTATTTGTGTATGTGCCTGAACATGACTTTAAAGTAGTGCCTGATGATACGTCAATATGTCTTGGCGACAAGGCACCACTGCTGGTATATGGCGGCCATTTCTTTAAATGGTATGAATACGAGAACGGGCAATACCTCGATCCGAAAAGTGTTTCTTCACCCAAATCCAACTATACCTTCATTGGTCCTGATAAGACCACGGAATACCGTATAGTAGTATCAGACAGTGTGTTCTGCTACGATACTATCTCTGCCCGGGTAAGGGTGATGCCGCTGCCTGATGTGCGCATACTGAACGATGATGACACTACTGTAAAGTATGGCCAGAGCTTCCAGTTGCTGGCATCGGGAGCAAGGTTCTATAACTGGAGCCCAGTATCGTCGCTGAACAACCCGAATATCTCTTACCCTATAGCACGTCCTACAGAAGATACGAAGTATATAGTAGGTGGTATAGGAGCCAATGGTTGCCGTTCATTCGATACGCTGCATGTGATAGTTGACAAACGCGACAACCTGTTTGTACCGAGTGCGTTCAGCCCTAATGGTGATGGCAGGAACGATGTTTTCCGTATCACGAACCTGAGTTTCCAGCGTATCATGGAGTTCCGGGTGTTCAACCGCTGGGGCCAGGAGGTGTACAGCACCAACGACAGCCGTGCAGGCTGGGATGGCACCTGGGGAGGTGTACCGCAGGATATGGGTGTATATACCTACCTGATACGAGTAGCCTATCCTGATGGTTTTGTAGAGACCTACCGCGGTGAAACATCGCTGATAAGATAAGAAGAAATAAAAAATAGATTAAGACGGCTCCATAAACGGAGCCGTCTTTGTTTACTCTGGTATGACATTTGCAGCCAATAATAACAAGTATTTAAGAGTTATCTATAAAAACACCACTATATGAAAAATTACTTACTTATTGCGATAGTTTTATTGGCGCTTCCTGCCTTTGCGCAAACCTACCAGTATGTTCCCATGCCTACCGGTGATATGGTCTGGAAGGCCACTAATACCATATATCACAGGGGGGCTAGTTCTTGCAGTAAATATGAATTTAGTTTTACAGGCCGGGATAGTATTGATAATGGTGACAAATATTATGAAGTAAAAGTATTGGGGATAAGAAATACCAATGATGACTGCCGGTATGGTAAAGGCTTTGAATTGCCAATGACTGCGACATACGAGAAGAATCAATGGATGATAGAGAAAAATCAAAAGGTATATTTTTTAGATTCAGTAGGTATTGATACAACAAAGCACAGGCCAAGTATTGATTTTAGTGTTCAGGCTGTAGGAGATGCCCTGTACGATCTTTACGGTCATATTGATAGAGTCATATCAATTGATACAATCAATGTAAACAACACGTTAAGAAGAAGAATGGTTGTACAAACTGTTTACGGATTAATGACAGATACTGTTGTTGAGGGAGTTGGTAGCGCGAAATTTGCCCTGGGCTTTAAGGAGTTACACGAAGAAGGATTGGACATGAAGCCTCATCCAATTGTTGTATGTATTTCTGCAAACAATCAATTGATATATCAATACAATAATTCTGCTTGCGCACCAATGTGGCCACTAGGAATAGACGAGATGCTACCTGGACAAGAAAACATAAAAGCCCACCCTAATCCGTTTACGGATATGGTAAAACTAACTAATGTGGTGAATGCCGGTGTAACGATATACAACATGTTCGGGCATAAAGTGTATAATTCTAACGGTATTAAAAATAATGATTTCTCAATTTCTACAGCATCTTGGCCGGCTGGGATCTATTTGTTTGTAACAGAGCAAAATGAAGGAACTACAATCAATAAACTTGTGAAGTATTAAGTCTTAATTTTGGCTTAATACTTCACAACTATGCAAGAAGAAAGTACCTTATTCAAAGACATCTTTTTTAAGCCGGGTTTTATTCATGAACTATCTGCTGCACTGGCAACTGTAATACCTTCCTTTAATAAGAAAGCTTTTCAGGAAAAAGTATTTGATAAGGAATGGAAGCACAAAGGACTAAAACAACGTACGCGCCATATTGTAAATGTCCTGCATGACCTGCTACCTGCCCATTTTCCTGATGCCGCGAAAATTATTGTTAAGGTAGTGGAACATCTGCGTATGCAAACCATACGCGAGGGTAGTTTTGGCTACATATGCCTGCCTGAATACATAGAGGTGTATGGCACCGGTCATTACAAAGAATCGGTAAAGGCGATGGAAACAGTAACACAGTTTATGAGCTGCGAATTTGCAGTGCGTCCTTTTATATTGAAGTATGAGGATAAGATGATGAAGCAGATGCTTGTATGGTCTAAACATAAAGATGCACGTGTGCGGAGACTTTCCAGTGAAGGGTGCAGGCCAAGGCTGCCATGGGCGGTAGCGCTACCGCGTTTTAAAAAAGACCCCACACTCATATTGCCGATATTGGAGAACCTGAAAGAAGATAAAGATATATGGGTGCGCAAAACTGTTGCCAACAACCTGAATGATATTTCTAAGGACAATCCTGAACTGGCAGTAGGTATTTTTAAAAGATGGCTGGGCTGCAGTAAGGAAACAGATTGGATTGTAAAACATGCGGCACGTACCCTGCTGAAGCAGGGCAATACCGAAGTAATGGGATTATTTGGTTTTAAGAAAGATAAAAATATTGTATTGAGGGACTTGGTAGTGAGTACACCACGAGTGAAGATGGGCAGAGACCTTGTTTTTTCTTTTGACCTGATAAATAAGGGTAAGCAACCGCAGGTGGTAAGAGTAGAGTATGCAATGTATTATGTAAGAGCAAATGGCTCACATTCAAAAAAAGTATTTAAAATAAGTGAACGAGAATATGCACCGGGTAGCACGGTTCCTGTAAAGCGCAAACAAAGTTTTAAGCCCATAACTACCCGTGTATATTACCCCGGTATGCACAAAGTTTCCATTATTATTAACGGGCATGAAGAGGCTATCAGTGAATTTGAACTTATAGCTTAAAATGTAATAGCCTATTCTTTTTGTTTAGGTGGGCGTGCAGATGAGTCTTTTTTGCGGCCGGCATCTTTCATGGCTTTATCTATAAGCCATTCTATTTGTCCGTTCACACTACGAAACTCATCTGCCGCCCATTTTTCCAGGGCTTTAAAACTGTCCTCGTCTATTCTTAATACAAAGCTTTTTTTAGTGCTCAAAGCATCCCTGTTTTATACTATTGATAAAGGGTTCCTGTATTCATTACGGGCTGGGCGCTTTTTTCGCCGCACAACACTACCATCAGGTTGCTTACCATAGCTGCTTTTTTCTCGTCGTCCAGTTGCACTATGTTCTTTTTGCTTAGCTCTTCCAGCGCCATTTCTACCATGCCTACCGCACCTTCTACTATTTTATAGCGTGCAGCTACTATAGCAGTTGCCTGTTGTCTTTGCAGCATAGCGCCCGCTATTTCCTGCGCATAGGCCAGGTGGCTGATGCGGGACTCAACTATTGTTATCCCTGCGGTAGCCAGCCTGTCGGTCAGTTCTTTTTCCAGCAACAGGTTTACCTGCTCTCCACCACTGCGCAGGGTTATTTTAGCGTTCTCATCTTCAATGTTATCGTAAGCAAAGCTGCCTGCAAGGTTACGCACAGCGGCCTCGCTTTGTGTTTTTACATAAGACATGTAGTCAGACACGTCGTAAGCCGCTTTATAGGTGTCTTTTATCAGCCATACAACTACGGCGCCTATTTCTATAGGGTTACCCATTTTGTCATTTACTTTTATGGTGGGTATGGCCATGTTCTGGGCACGCTGTGTAAGTTTTATTGTAGTATAAAAGGGATTGATGAAAAACATGCCATTTGCTTTTACACTGCCAATGTATTTGCCAAACAGGTTCAGCACCCGGGCATGATTTGGCTGAACGATCATAATTCCTTTCCATAAAAATAAAGTTGCAATAAATGCAGGGAATGCTATCCACGCATAAGCGGGGTTCATATAAATGCTTGCAAAACCATAAGCTGATAAAGCCAGCAGTGCAAACGAAACAAACAGTACCATGTACCCATTCAGGGGTTTAATAACTTTTTCCATATTCTAAAATTAGCGTGTGTGATTTATTGTGATATCATTATGATATCAAATTTAAGAAACAAAAAAATATCCGCCAAATATTCAGAAGACATTTTGATTGTGCCAAATAAGCTTATTCATTTACATTTGCCCCTATATGCTGTTTGCTGATGTACCCGGACAAAAAGCTGCCAAGCATGGCTTGTTAGGCATGTGGCAGAACAATCATTTTCCCCACGCTTTACTACTGGCGGGCAATGAAGGTGTGGGTGGCTTACCAATGGCGCTGGCGCTTTCCCGTTATATATTCTGCGAAAACAAACAAGATACAGATGCTTGCGGAACATGCAGCGCATGCAGCAAAGTGCAGCGGCTGGAACATGCAGACCTGCACCTGGCTTTCCCAACCATATCTCCCAAGCCTGGCACAAAAGCCATGAGTAAGTACTATATGGAAGATTTCAGGGAGTTTGTAAAGCAAACACCATATAGCAGTACATACGACTGGTTACAGTTTATAAATGCAGAAAACAAACAGGGTAACATTACAGCCGAAGAGTGCCGGGAAATGATAGATATGCTCAACCTGAAATCGTACGAGGGTGGGGCTAAGGTGCAGATCATCTGGCGTCCCGAGTACCTGGGGAAGGAGGGTAATATTCTGTTGAAGCTGATAGAAGAGCCTCCGGCTAATACATATATCATACTGGTGGCAGAAAGTACCGAAGAGATTCTGCCCACTATATTATCGCGTACCCAGGTGGTGCGGCTGGCACCAATACCACCGGCTGATATTGCTGGTACGCTGGTGAAGAAAAAACTGGCTGATGAAAAACGCGCCCTGCAAATCGGCCACATAGCCAATGGCAGCTATGCAGAAGCTCTGCGCTTGTTACAACATGCTGAGAACGATTTGTTCCCGGAGGTGCGTAACTGGTTTAATGCATTGTTTACCAATAATGGTGTCGCCATTGCTGCCTTTGCAGAACAATGGAGTAAATCCGGCCGGGAGCAACAGAAAAACTTCCTGCACTATACCATCCAGCTTTTAGAACAGGCCATAAGAGTTCGTTATTTACCAGGCCACCCACCTGCACTGCCTCCTGCCGAAGCTGATTTTGTAAGCAAAGTGGCGGCCATGAAAATTTCTTTTGAAACCATAAACCAGATGGTGAAAGAAATAACGGACACCATCTATTATATAGAACGTAATGCACATAGCAAAACACAACTGCATGTGTTATGTGTGCGTATGGTATATATTATTACGGGACGTCCCTTACCTGTATTGTAATAGTACGCTGCCTATGCAACACTGCCTAGGTTGCAGAAACAGGTAGTGCAAGCCATACTTTATAATCAGATATTTTCGCTTCTGTTTTTTGTGTATCTCCTATAAACTCTCCATCTACCTGTAAAGGCACTCCGGTTGTAGTAGTCACAATAACATGGTCGGTGCTGATGATATCTACAAATTCCATGTCAGGGGTTAATTGACCATTCAGTGTTTTAATTATCCCTTCCAGGTCAAAGTTTTTAAAAATGATCACTTCAAACTTTCCGTCGTTTATTTTTCCGTGTGGATTTATCATGGCACCGGTGCCAAACTTGTTGGCATTGGCTATTGCCATCATGATGCCTGTTTGTTCATACTGTTTACCATTTGCCTCAACATTAAAGGTATATGGGAAGTCTGCGCTGATGAGTGATTGAATAGACTGAAGGGCATAACCAAGTTTTCCCCTTATTTTTCCCTGTTCGTAGTTTTTTATCAATTCGGCATTCACGCCCATGTCTGCCAGGTGTATGCAGATATGCCCGTTTATTTCCAGTATATCTATCTCTACAAGGTTGTCGCCCAGAGCTATGGATAATTGCTCTTCCAATGTATCGGGTATATCCAGGCTCACTGCAAAACCATTGGCAGAGCCTGCCGGCAGTATTCCTATTGGCGTATCTGTACCCTGGAATATTTTCGACATCAACTGGATAGTACCGTCGCCGCCCGCCACTAATACGCGGTCGGGTGGATTATTGCGAACTAAATCCTTTATTTTCTGTTCATTATTATCACAGGATGTTTCGTAAATTTCAAGCAGCATGCCCCTGCTTTTTGCTTCGGCTGTAACTGTTTCAATAAGTTCTGTTTTGTCTGTTCCACCGGACACAGGGTTTACTACCAGTAATATGCGATCTGTATTGTTCATGAAGTTTAATAACAAATAATAGCGCCATTGAGTTGTGAAAGTTGATTTAAAATTATATAGGGGATATATAAACAAAGACCATCTTGTTGTTTTCGGGCATGTTTTTAATTCATGGGCGCCTGATAAATACCGGTTAGACCGGAAAGGCTTCGGTCATGCCTATTCTGTGCTCAGGATGTTTTTCATAAAACCCTTGAAAAATGTGGAGGTAACCCTCAATTTTAATAATGTAGAGATAACCACTAAAAGCCTGAAAGACGGCTATTTCCGGTTTGATATACCTCATCATAACAATTTGCCAAGCGGCTGGCATAGCTACACTGTAACCTGCAGGTTGCAAGGTATAAGCATGGTAGGTTATGGTGAATTGCTGAAACCTCATGAAGGCAACCTGGGTATAATATCTGATATTGATGATACTTTTCTCGTTTCTCATTCAGATAATATATTCAGGAAATTATATGTTATGCTGTACAGGAATGTAAATGACAGGAAGGTATATGCTGATGTGGTAGAGCATTACCGCCAGCTAAGTAAGGCAGGCCAGGAGCAAAGCGATGCGGGCAATGCATTCTTTTATGTTTCCAGCAGTGAATGGAATTTATATGAACTGATAAACGACTTTGCTGAAATAAATGACTTGCCCAAAGCGGTTATTAAATTAAAAGATATAAAGAATGGTATTACCGACTTTCTCTTTAGCGGCCGTGGTAGCCATAATCATAAGTTTTACAAGATAAAGGACATTATATCTTTCTATCCTAACCTCCAGTATGTGTTATTGGGCGATGATTCTCAACACGACCCCTGGATATACGAGCATATTGCCAAAATATTTCCTAAGAGCATTAAGGCTGTGTACATCAGGCAGACAGACGGACATAAAAGCCGGAACGTGCAAAAGGTGCTTGATAACCTGGAAACATTGGATGTAGCTACCTGTTATTTTGCTGCAAGTGATAAGGCTATTGAACATTCAAGGCAGATAGGAATAATATAGAAAATAATGGCGGGTATGTTAAGGGGTATTACATTATGATTAAATTTTTTCTGTATTTTCATTGTTAAAATTATGTCCTGATGAGGAAGTACAGATACCTGCCATTAACCATCATATTGATGTTGGTGACGTTTTCAACGGTAACATACACCAGCTGTAAAAAAGATAAATGCAAAAAAGTGTCCTGCGCTAACAATGGCACTTGCAAAGATGGTAATTGCATTTGCCCCACCGGGTATAATGGCAAAACATGCGAGGCTTTAACGAGGGATGGCTACACCAAAAAATATGTGGGTGAAGGTATTGACTCCGAACAAGAGAAGTATCCTGGCGTTGTCCTGGCCTTTTCAAAATCCGGTGATGATATTACAGCAATGAAGCTGGAGATTTTTGACGGGACTGGCCAGCCAATGAATACATTTGATGTAAAACTGGAATCTAATACTACTTACAGCATCGTATCAAGAACTGAGGCTGAAAATACATATACGGGTTCCGGTACGATCAGTGAAACAGAAGCTTCACTGAAAATAATTGTAACAGGTACCTCTCCCATAGAATTTACCTTCGCAAGTATGAAGGCTCAATAGTTTTAATGACGAAAATTGGTTTGATTTCTGATACGCATGGTTATCTAGACCCTGCTGTGTTTACTTATTTCAAAGATTGTGACGAGATATGGCATGCCGGAGATTTCGGTAATACACAGCTTATAGCAGAACTACAGGCTTTCAAACCGTTGCGCGGCGTGTATGGCAATATAGATGGCCATGTAATAAGGGCTGAATTTCCTGAAGTTTTAAAATGGCGTTGTGAGGAAGTGGATGTCCTCATGATACATATTGGCGGCTATCCTGCACATTATTCGCCGTTGACAAAACAGGCCATGAAGGCAGCTATTCCTCAGCTCTTTATCTCCGGTCATTCGCACATACTGAAGGTGATATACGACGACAAGCTGAAATGCCTGCACATAAATCCCGGTGCGGCAGGCAAGCAGGGCTGGCATAAGGTGCGTACCATCGTCCGTTTTGCTATAGATGGAAGCCGGATAATAAATTGCGAGGTAATAGAATTAGGCAAAAGAGGCTAACCCTCACCCGGCCGATTGGGATTTAGACCTTTAAGCTTTATTCCTTCCCTGCAACATGGGTACGAAAGAAAAATCGCCCAGTTCCTCATGGGTTACATTGCCTTCTTTGTCTTTCCATAACCGTATCATTTTCTGCCCGTTATCATCTCCTACAGGTGTTACCATTATTCCGCCGGGTTTTAATTGCTCTACCAGTTTGGGCGGGATGAAAGGCGCAGCAGCCGTAATGATGATCTTATCAAAAGGCCCATATTTCGGCAGCCCTTCAAAGCCATCTCCATAAAAACGTTTCAGGTTATGATAGTTTTTTATAAAGAAGAAGGTAGATACAAAATCGTACAATTCTTTCTGTCGCTCAATGCTGAACACTTTCGCGCCCATCTCCGCCAGCACGCATGCCTGGTAGGCACTGCCGGTTCCTATTTCCAATACCTTGTCGTGTTTTTTTATTTCCAGCAGTTGTGTCTGGTACGCTACAGTATAGGGTTGCGATATAGTTTGTCCCGCTGTAATGGGGAACGCACGGTCTTCATAAGCAATGCGCTCAAAGGCAGGGTCCAGGAAAAAATGCCTGGGTATGGCATTTATTGCGGCCAATACCTGCTCATCTGTTATGCCTTTTTCCCTTAGCTCTTCTATGAGTTGTTTCCTCAGGCCTTTATGCTTGTAATCGTCTTCTCTGGGTTTGCTGTTCAGCATAGTGCAAAATTAAAACAGCGTTCGTTTAAATAAAAACCGCTGCATACAGATAAATAACAGTATGGGCTATTATTTGAAATTCACTACCAGGCCCATACCTATAAAGTTGTTTTGCATTACGGGCTTTACCTGCATTGATATATCACGGGAAATGTCAAAATTCTTTAAGTGGGCAGATGCTACAGCGTCCATTATCTGCAAAGCATAGCCAACAGACGTAAGTAACACCACAATATCCAGGTCTCTTTTAGCGTCGTCCTGCAGGCGCTTTAGTTGGGGGGCGTCATACAAGGCATATTTTATACTCTCTGTTTCAGGATTGCCGTCTATAGCTAGTATATATGCCTGCCTGTAGTCTGAATATCGTTTATAATTAAAGTTAATGAAATACCCGGCTGCTCCCAGTATTGCATATACCACCGGTACTTTCCAGTATTGCCTGTTGTATGCCTGCCCTAACCCCGGCAGGATGGAAGAGTACATGCCTGCCCTTTTTGCATTGGGTTCAAAAGGCAGTTTTTTAGCGGGTAGCGTATCTGATGCTGTTTCTCTTATAGTGCTGAATACAGTGTCTTTGTTAGGTAGCTTATCAGCGCTTTGTATCACTACACCTGCCGTGTCTTTCACAGCGCTGTCAATGATTACAGTATTGCTGTCAGCCATACGTTTCAACCTGTCCTGTGCTGATTCCTCCTGTCCGAAGGCTGAAGTAGCACCGGATAGCAGCATTGCGATTATTATGGCAAAACGTAGTTTCAAGAAATACGGACTATAAAATGATGTGCAAATTTAACCCAAAGCCCTGACTATAATGCAAGTATTATTAAAAAGCCCTTTCAACGGAGTTGAAAGGGCTTTTTAATAATATCACAACCTTATTATTTTATGTTCATGCCCATTTTTACATTTACGTCCATGCCGGCCATGTCTTTAAGTATGTTTACTGTTTCCGCCAGTTGTACATCTTTTTGCAATGCCTTCAGCCATTCTTCATTTTTCTTTATGTTGCTGCTGTCCATGTTTATTTTAGGCAGGTCTTCTTTCGGGTTCACTATTGTCAGGCTGGTGCTTTTTTCTGATAAGGCTTTCATCCTGTCGTTCAATTCGTTGGCCTCATTAAGTTCAGCATTATATTTTGCTTCGTTCAGGGAAAAAGTTTTGTCGTCTTCCTGCTCTTTCATGCGTAAAGCAGTTTCTTCAATCAACTTGAATGTTTCGTTGTTGGCAGTGCGAGCCTTGCTCAGTGCAGCCAGTTTTGAAACATTTACGGGGTTGGCTACAGGCGCATATCTGGCTGCGGGTATTTCGTCCCATTTCAAAGCCGATTTTTCTTTGCGCTCGCCTATGTCTATATGATTGTAAGGGTCTGCCAGTTCTATGTCCGGGGTTACACCTTTCAGTTGCGTAGAGCCGCCATTCACTCTGTAGAATTTCTGTATTGTCAGTTTCAGGGAGCCTATAGGCTCATCACCTGCTTTGTCGGTCAGTTTCAGGAACTCATCCAGCGATACTACTTTTTGTACTGTTCCTTTACCAAAGGTGCGTGAGCCTACTATCACAGCACGCTTATAGTCCTGCATGGCTGCCGCCAGTATTTCTGACGCTGATGCGCTGCCATGGTTCACCATGATAGCCATCGGGCCATCGTAGAGTGTGCCGGGCTGGCGGTCTTCCAGTGTGGCAGGTGCTGAGTTGCTGCTTTTTACCTGCACAATCGGGCCCTCGTCTATAAATAAGCCGGACATGTTTACAACATCATTCAGAGAACCGCCCCCGTTGTAGCGCAGATCCAGTATGATGCCATCAACTTTCGCATTTTTTAGTTTCATTACTTCTATGGCAACATCTTCTGCACTATGGCGGCCGGATGTGGCATTGAAGGGTGCATAAAACTCCGGTAGGTATATATAACCAATGTTACCCGCACCTGTATTAATGATGGCAGACTTGGCAAAGGTCTCTTCTATCAGCACTTCTCCCCTTATGATGGGTATTACTTTAGTAGCACCACTTATGGTCTTTACTGTCAGTCGTACTTCTGTGCCTTTAGGGCCTCTTATAAGCTTTACGGCATCTTCTGTTTCAAACCCTTGTATATCTACAGGTTCAGCATCGCCCTGCGCCACTTTTATTATCTCGTCGCCGGCTTTCAGTTCTCCTTGCTTCCAACAGGGGCTACCCGTTATTATAGACTCGATAGTTATTTTGCCATCCTTATTCTGCAACCTTGCGCCTATGCCAAAGAAAGAACCTGACATCATTTCGTCAAACCTCTTCTTATCTTCCGGTGGGAAGTAGTCTGTGTGCGGATCGTAAGTATTGGTTACACTGTTCATAAAGGCAGCAAACCGTTGGTTGTCGTCCAGTTTGTTCAGGCGTTTGTAGTACGATTCTATGTTCTTTTTTACTTTGTCCCTGGCATCGGCTTCCAGTTCCGCGTTGGTCTTCACAGTTTTCAGGCTTGTGTCCTTGTCTGTTACCCTTTTATCCTGTGCTTTTTTCAGGTCTGTATATTGTGCCAGCACGCGATATTTCAGGTATTGCCTCCAGCGCTCTTTCAGCGCTGCATCATCAGCCGGGTATGCCGACCCCTCGTCTGCAGCAACATATTGTTCTTCTTTAGAAAAATCAAAAGGTTTTGAAAGGATCTCTTTATAATACTTTTCAGTTTCAACTATGCCTTTATCATACAGTTCCGTAAACTTGTTAAAGAATTCTATAGAACCGCTTTTTATCTGGTCGTCAATTTTATATTCGTATTTAGACAGTATGTCTATGTCCTTTTGGGTAAGAAAACGCTTATCGTAGTCCATCCTGTCCAGCAATACGTGGTACACATGGCTTGAAAAAGAATCATTTACATCTTTAGCCGAAAAATGACTGCTTTGCAGTGCTTTATACACTGTCTCTACTATAAGTTTACTTTGTTTTTCAGCATCTGTGGCATTTGCGCCTTTCCTGAAAGAGAAAAAGGTCGCTAAAGCAGTGATAATGAGCGCAGGTATCAGAATCTTGTTCCTCATGAATCTCAACATAATCTATGATTAATTTACTATGGTAACAAATGTAAAGTATTTGCTGTTAATAAAAAGCTAATCGCTATATGTACTGACGGCAGTTACAGGGGGATTTTCACAGTGGATATTGCGTAGTTTTGCAACTTGAAAGTCTTTGTATGAAAAAGATATATCTCAGGGATTTAGGTAGCATAGAATATGGTGAGGCATGGCAGTTGCAGGAAGATATACTGAAGCAGGGGCTTGCCATAAAGTCGCAAAGGATAACCAACCCTGATGGAGTAACAGGTGCTGTTATTGATAACCATTTTATATTATGCCAGCACCCGCATGTGTACACCCTGGGCAAAAGCGGGCATGTAGAGAATTTACTCATCAATGACAATCGCCTGAAGGAACTTGGGGCTACCTACTTTAAAACCAACCGTGGCGGCGATATCACTTACCACGGCCCGGGGCAGATAGTTGGTTACCCTATACTCGATCTTGAGCAATTCTTTACAGATTTAGGCAAATACATGCGTGGCCTTGAAGAGGTGATTATCCGCACGCTGGCGCATTTTGGCATAGAAGGCGGCAGGCTGAAGGGTTGCACCGGTGTGTGGCTGGATGCAGAAGACCCGCAACGGGCAAGAAAGATATGCGCTATGGGTGTACGTTGCAGCAGGTGGATAACCATGCATGGTTTCGCCCTGAATGTAAATACAGACATGCGTTTCTTCGACTATATAGTGCCCTGCGGTATTACAGATAAGGCTGTAACATCTATGCAAAAAGAACTGGGCAGGATAGTAGATGAGCAGGAAGTGAAAGAAATACTGGCTAAAGAATTTGCCACTGTATTTGAGGCAGAAATATTAAAGGCTGAAATGGTTGTTTAGAAAATATTGCATAAATTTATTATCCTGCTAGTTTATGGATAGATGCCTGCAAACAACAATATATCATATCACTGGGGCGACGATAGCCTGCTGATACAACTGGGGAACAGGGTAGAGCCCCGGATCAGGATATTATTCTGGGCTGAGTTCCTGCTGACTACGGGGTGGGCTACTATTTTCCTGGTCAGGGCGTTCCCGCTGGGTTTCCAGGTGCTGAACATACTTACCGTGCTTGGCGCTATTTTCCTTTACATGCTGGCAACATACAGGTTTTTCTCCCGCATTTTTCTAAAGGAAAAGCTATTGCTGAATCGCTATACACTGGATATTATAACACGTACACCATTCTCTTACAAATCCCGCAGTTTTGAATGGGCACATATGGGGCCGCTACATTATGTAGGGCAAGGCAAAAAGACAGACCATCCCCTTAAAGGGAAATGTTATGACTATTTTGGTTTTGAAACACAGGAAAAACTGATACACAACCTGCACAACGAAGGCAACCTGTATTTTAACTACGGTGGTTTCCCGGTCAGGTTTGGTAAAGGTATTTACTCCTGGAGTGCTGAAGAGATAGTGGACATGATGCAACTGTTTATCGGAAACAAGCTGTTGCTGGGCCCCGAATGGGCGCAAATGGTACAGGAGCATGAGCTGGGCGACTATTAGAAGATAGAAATATACCCTTCCTCTATTTTTTCTGTCCCTCTATACAGGGTGAATTTATACACCCCCTTCCCCTGGAAGTTGTGTTTGTCAATGATCACTTTGCTTTTACGTATGCGCGGTATATCCAGCACGGGTGTCTTTTCATCACCCTGTTTAAAGAATTTTATTGCATAGGGCTCACGCATATCTTCCGGCAGTTCCAGCGTTACATGCCCTGTAAAGGGGTTGGTAAATACATGCTGGGATTTGACGTAAGTGAATTGGCTTACTTCATCCTCTTTGGGCAGGTTCAGGTTAAGTTTTGGTTTGGTTGTGGGTGTTGTAGTGCCGGTGCTGGTAGTCACGGTGTTCTCAGCTGCCTGCTGTGCAGATGAGGCTATGATATCGCCGGGCTCTATTTTTACAGAAGAAGCGTATTTCTGCAAAGAGTCATTAGGTGGTATCACGCTTTTGCTTAACAGGGTAGCGCTATCTATGAATATTTTTATGGTATTGCTGTACCATGTCAGGTCAGAACTGAAGCCGATGTACAATCTGTACCAGTTGTTGCCTGCCTGCGGGTGTCCGTCTATAAATGCCTGCGGGCCTTTTTTCAGGTCTTTTACATAACCTATGGTAGAGTAATTAAATACACTGTCTGAGGAGCGTTGTACCGAAATAGATTTGATGCCTTCATACTGGCAGGTCCAGCTGATAACGTTTACACCTTTGTCAGATGCGGCGATGATATCCGGCAATTCAGGGGGTTGCGCTATAGCAGGCACACCTGTAAAAACGATGGCTATTAATATGAAAAAACGATAAAACGCACTACGAAACATCCGCCAAACCTAATGTAATTTTCTTTTTTGCAGAAACCTGTGTTAAATATTTTCATTTCCATAACAAATAGTTGTGTGCATAACTGATTTGTAGAAACCGCATTTTATTTATAGTTTGGACGCTTATATCATCAATATATATGGGTTTATTTAAAACAAAGCCGCTCAGCCTTCTTCTCCAGGAAGCGTCTGACTCGGAAAAGGGATTAAAGAAAACTTTGTCTGCCCGGTCGCTGGTAGCATTGGGTATAGGCGCTATCATAGGTGCGGGACTGTTCTCTATTACAGGGCTGGCCGCGGCAAACCATGCTGGCCCGGCCATTACTATTTCCTTTATTATAGCTGCGCTGGGTTGTGCATTTGCAGGGCTCTGTTATGCTGAGTTTTCGTCTATGATACCCATAGCCGGTAGCGCATATACTTATTCTTTTGCCACCATGGGCGAATTTGTTGCATGGATAATAGGCTGGGACCTGGTGCTTGAATATGCGGTAGGTGCAGCTACGGTATCTATCAGCTGGAGCCGCTACCTGGTCAAGTTCCTGGAATATTATGATATCACTATCAATCCTGCGCTTACGGCTTCGCCATCGGAGGGTGGTATTATGAACCTGCCGGCAGTGTTCATCGTTATGCTTATGTCGCTGATACTGATGCGTGGCACCAGGGAATCATCTTTTGTAAACGGCTTTATCGTGATGATAAAAGTAGCGATAGTACTGGTGTTTATAGCACTGGGCTGGCAATACATCAACCCCGACAACCTTACGCCATACGTGCCAGAGAATACAGGCAATTTTGGCGAGTTTGGTTTCAGTGGTATCATTCGTGCCGCGGCTATTGTATTCTTCGCCTACATAGGTTTCGATGCCGTTTCTACAGCCGCGCAGGAGGCGAAAAATCCCGGCAGGGATATGCCGATAGGTATCCTGTTGTCACTGGCTATCTGTACTATATTATATATACTGTTTGCGCACGTTATGACGGGTGTTGCCAGTTACGAAACGTTTAAAGGCATAGATGGTATAGCCCCTGTGGCAGTAGCTATTGACAATATGGGTACAGCCGGACCCGATGGGGTAGTCGTACCCGATTATCCCTGGCTTAATAAGGCCATTATACTGGCCATACTGGGTGGTTACGCATCTGTTATTATGGTGATGCTTATGGGCCAGTCGCGCGTGTTCTTTTCTATGAGCCGTGATGGCCTGGTGCCAAAGGTTTTCTCTGATGTTCATAAAAAATTCAGGACACCGGCGAAGAATAACTTCCTGTTTATGTTGCTGGTGAGCGTATTTGCCGCATTTGTACCTGCCAATGTAGTAGGGGAGATGACCAGCATAGGCACTCTGTTTGCTTTTATACTGGTGTGCATAGGCGTTATCATCATGCGCAAAAGCCAGCCCAATGCACCCCGTGTGTTTAAAACACCGCTGGTGCCGCTGGTACCGATACTGGGTGTGGCTACCTGCCTGTTTATGATGGTGTTCCTGCCACTGGATACATGGATACGCCTGGTGGCATGGATGATGATAGGCTTTGACCTGTACCTGTTTTATGGCATGAACAACAGCCACCTGAACAAACAGGGCTTCTCAAACAAAAGCTTTAAAACGGTTTCCTATACAGGTATAGCTACTACAGTACTTTTAGTTGTAGTAGCCCTGCTTTATCATATGGATGCAGAAAGCTCTGATGGATTGTTCTATTTTTCTATTGGTTTTGCAGCATTGCACCTTATTATATATGCAATAGCAACGCAAAGAAGGAACAAACATACCAACCAATAATAATTTCCGGATATATTTTATGGCAGGGTGCGCCTCAGGCGCACCCTTGTTTTTTGGCTGTTACCTACTACTATAATCTATCCGAATAATTGGCTACATTTGTCGCCTCTGATTTTGAACAATTATTTATAATAAAATTATTCCTGTTTATGTCATACGATGTAATCGTAATTGGTAGTGGCCCCGGTGGATATGTGGCGGCTATCCGTGCATCACAATTAGGTTTTAAGACAGCTATTGTAGAACGTGAGAGCCTGGGCGGCATATGCCTTAACTGGGGTTGCATACCTACAAAAGCGCTGTTGAAATCTGCACAGGTTTTTGAATATATCAGCCATGCGCAAGATTATGGTATAACTGTTGGCGATGCAAAAGCGGACTTTAACGCTATGATAAAGCGCAGCCGTGGTGTGGCCGATAAAATGAGCAAGGGCATCCAGTTCCTGATGAAGAAGAACAAGATAGACGTGCTGATGGGAATGGGCAAGCTGAACAAAAAGAAAGAAGTAGAGGTAACCGGTACAGATGGTAAAACTACCACGTACCAGGCCAAACACACTATACTGGCTACAGGTGGCCGCGCACGCGAATTGCCAAACCTGCCTATAGACGGCAAGAAGGTAATAGGCTACCGCGAGGCTATGAGCCTGCCAACGCAACCCGAGTCTATGATAGTTGTGGGTTCAGGAGCTATTGGTGTTGAGTTTGCCTACTATTACAACAGTATTGGTACAAAGGTTACTATTGTTGAGTTTATGCCGCGCATAGTGCCTGTAGAGGACGAAGACGTGTCTAAAGAACTGTTTAAGGCATACCGCAAAAAGGGCATGGAGATCATGCTGGAATCTTCTGTTGAAAAAGTGGACATCAGCGGTAAGAAAGTAAAGGCAACTGTGAAAACTGCAAAAGGCGAAGAGATACTGGAAGCTGATGTGGTGCTGAGCGCAGTAGGCGTGAGTGCAAACATAGAGAACATAGGCCTGGAAGATGCAGGCGTAAAAACGGAGAAAGGTAAAGTAACGGTTGACAGCTACTACAAAACGAATGTAGAAGGCATATATGCCATAGGTGATATCGTTCCCGGCCAGGCGCTGGCGCACGTAGCTATGAAAGAAGCCGTGATATGCGTAGAGGCTTTCGCGCAGAAGGAAGGTAAATTCCACCATGTGCCCGAGGTGCTGGATTATAACAACGTACCCGGCTGTACATACTGCTCTCCTGAAATAGCATCAGTAGGTATGACGGAGAAACAGGCTAAAGATGCCGGCCATGAAATTAAAGTAGGTAAATTCCCCTTCTCGGCATCAGGCAAGGCAAGTGCTGCCGGTGCGCCTGAAGGTTTTGTAAAAGTAATATTTGATGCTAAATACGGTGAATGGCTGGGTACGCACATGATAGGTGCAAACGTTACCGAGATCATAGCGCAGACAGTCTCCAGCCGCAAACTGGAAACTACCTACCACGAGCAGCTGGATGTCATCTTCCCGCACCCGACCATGAGCGAGGCTGTGAAAGATGCCATAGAAGTAGCCTTGGGCGAAGCAATACACCTTTAAGGTATCAGTAGTTGGTAATTATTAGTAAGTTATATTTGAAACGGCTGCCCGAAGGGTGGCCGTTTCGTATTTTAAACCCCTATAGCTCCCCGCGCTTAGGCTTTGTTGCCGTTTAAAAAATCCTTCACCAGTTTTAGCACTTCATCAAAATTAGTTTCCAGAACCATATGCCCGCCTCCTAAAATATATGTCTCCGCTTTGGGTAAATCCTTTTTGTAACAAGATGCTTCTGCCACGTCAAAATAAACATCATGTTTACCCCAGATAATAAGCGCCGGTGGTTGAAATTTGCGGAAATATTCATGGAAGGCCGGAAACAGCTCAAAGTTTGTAGGGTAGGTGCAGTTAAGTTTATATTGCATATCCAGGTTGCCGGGCCTGCTCATACGTTCCCAGTCTGTTATCCAGCTTTCAGGGCTTATGTTCTTGTATAGTTTCTTTGGCACACCTGCGTAATATTGCTCTTTAGTCCCTTCTGCACTTAAGAAGGCATATACTTTTTTCTTTTTTTCCTTTGCAGGCTTTTTCCAATATGCTCTTATATCATTCCATACAGGTCCCAGTCCCTTCTCATAATTGTTCCCGTTCTGCACAATTATACCCTCAATTTTATCAGGGTTCTTCATGCAGATGCGCATGCCTATATAGCTGCCATAGTCGTGCAGGTATATGAAAAAAGACCTGAGCTTAATTGCCCTGGTAAACTTATCTATGTATGAAGCAACGTTATCAAAGGAGTAGTCGAAATCTTTTGTTGAAGGGAAATCGCTGAAACCAAATCCCGGGTAGTCAGGCGCAATAAGATGAAAGTCTTCAGAGAGTGCCGTCATCAGGTTTTTAAACATTAACGATGATGTTGGAAATCCGTGCAACAGGAGCAGCGTCGGGTTCTTGTTGTCCCCTGCTTCCCTGTAAAAGATATTTATTCCATTTACTTTTACTGTCTTGTTGTATATCTGCCTGTCCATACTATCATTACTTTTTTGTGAAGGCTGCAATTAAAACACTTAAACGCCCGCAAATGTTATCCTCTAAAGGAGGTATTTTGTACTGCTTAAGAGCTTGTTGCACCGGAAACTTCTCCCGATTCAGCTGATACGAAGGAGAATGGACATCACGCCGTCGGTTGTGCAAGTCCATTCAGGGGCGGTTGATATTCGCGCTGGGCAGGTTACACACTCAGCACAATAGTACCGTCATTTCGAAAGAGAGGAGCGATTGAGAAATCTCCTGAAGTTCATATACTCAGGGGATGGCTCTCTGCGTTCGACATGACGGCCTTGATTGTTTAGTGACTGTGCAGTTTTGAACATCATGTGCTTTCTTTGCCGATTTTGTCACGGGATGTGTAAAGAATCAAATCGGCATAGTTCTGACTACACCGCGGCAGCAAATGTCCTGATTTGTGATTTACACCTTGACTTTGGTAGTTATTCAGGCTATGTACTGGTCCCTGCACGGGCTTTTTTAGATTTTTATTTTATTATTTTGAAAATTCCCCATACCTTTGCCGTCCAATTCTCAATATTGCTCTTATAATAGATTGCATTTGGGAGAAAAGCTGTAGTAATACAGCATTCGCTAAAACCAAAAATTAATAAAATGGCAAAAGTAGTAAGTGCCTTTGTAAAGCTGCAATGTAAAGGCGGCCAGGCAAATCCGGCGCCACCCATAGGCCCTGCATTAGGTGCTAAAGGTGTCAACATTATGGAGTTCTGCAAGCAATTCAATGCTCGTACGCAGGACAAAATAGGGAAAGTTCTTCCCGTAGTTATCACAGTATATGCTGACAAATCTTTCGATTTCGTTATCAAAACTCCGCCCGCAGCTATACAGCTGATGGAAGCAGCTAAGAAACAAAAAGGAAGTAAAGAACCTAACCGTATAAAAGTAGGTAAAGTAACCTGGGAGCAGGTAGAGGCAATAGCTAAAGACAAAATGGCTGACCTGAACTGCTTTACTACCGAAAGCGCTATGCGCATGGTAGCGGGTACGGCACGTAGTATGGGCTTCACCGTAGAGGGCGCTGCCCCCTGGGATAATTAATCCATTGGTTCACCTTATTTAAAACATTGTAGCAATGGCAACAATCAGTAAAAAAAGAAAAGCTGCGGAAGCTAAAATAGATAGTAACAAACAGTACACGCTGGCAGAAGCCGCTGGACTGGTAAAGAGCATTAACTGTACTAATTTCGATAGTTCGGTTGACGTACACATACGCCTGGGTGTTGACCCTAAGAAGGCAGACCAGGCCATTCGTGGTACGGTAAGCCTGCCTCACGGTACAGGTAAAACCAAAAGGGTACTGGTATTGTGTACGCCAGACAAAGAAGCTGAAGCAAAAACTGCCGGCGCTGACTTTGTAGGCCTGGACGAATTTATCCAGAAAATAGAAAGTGGATGGACCGATGTGGATGTAGTAGTTGCTACGCCCTCTGTAATGCCTAAAATAGGTAAGCTGGGTAAAGTATTAGGCCCTCGTAACCTGATGCCAAACCCTAAGACCGGTACGGTAACGAACGATGTTGCAGGTGCGGTAAATGATGTAAAAGGTGGTAAAGTTGCTTTCAAAATAGATAAAGCAGGTATCATCCACGCATCTGTAGGCCGTGTGTCTTTTGAGCCTAACAAACTGGCTGAGAACATACAGGAGCTGATAACCACGCTGGTACGTATGAAACCCGCTACTGCCAAAGGTATATACCTGAAAGGTATAAGCATGGCCAGCAGCATGAGCCCGGGCATAACTATCGATACTAAAAGCGTAGCATCGTAAATCTCGAACAAAGGTTAATTATCCTTAAAAAACATTACAGTTATGGCAATGACAACTGAACAAAAAGGTGAAGTGATTGAAGTGCTGAAGGGAAAATTCTCTCAATACAACAACTTCTATATAACAAATACAGAATCTCTTACAGTAGACCAGGTGAGCAAACTGCGCCGCGTATGCTTTGAGAAGAATGTAGAAATGACGGTGGCTAAAAACACCCTGATACGCAAAGCGCTGGAGCAACTGGACACTGAACGTTTTAGCGGTACTTTCGATTCATTGCACGGCGTTACGGCCCTGATGTTTTCTGAAAGCCCCAAAGAGCCGGCTCTTATCATCAGCAGCTTCCGCAAAGAAGCTAAGTCTGAAAAGCCTGTGCTGAAAGCAGCGTTCATCAATGGTGACTTATTTGTAGGCGACAACCAACTGGCGAACCTTACAAAAATCAAGACGAAAAACGAGCTTATCGGCGAAGTTATCGGCTTGCTGCAGTCTCCTGCAAAACGCGTTATTGCTGCATTATTGCACAATGCTGAAAAAGGTGGCGGTACTCCTGAGGCTGCTGCTCCTGAAGCACCTGCTGCTGATACAACAAATAATGATGCACCTGCAAACGATGCGCCTGCAACAGACGCACCTGCAGCTGAATAGGTTGCTACCTTGCCGGGTATAAAACGGCACAATGAACATGGCTTCCAAGTCGCATTATAAAAAACAATTTTTAAAACATTAAAAGATAATAAAATGGCAGATATTAAAGCATTGGCTGAACAATTAGTAAGCCTTACTGTAAAAGACGTTCAAGAATTGGCTGACGTATTGAAAGCTGATTATGGTATAGAACCAGCTGCTGCTGCAGTAGTAATGAGCGCTGGCGACGGTGGTGGAGCCGCAGCTGCCGCTGAAGAGAAAACAGCTTTCGACGTTGTGTTGAAAAGCGCTGGTGCAAGCAAACTTAACGTTGTAAAAATCGTTAAGGATCTTACAGGTCTTGGCTTGAAAGAAGCTAAAGAAATGGTAGATGGCGCTCCTAAAACAGTGAAAGAAGGCGTTAGCAAAGCAGAAGCTGATGAACTTGCATCTAAACTGAAAGAAGCAGGTGCTGAAGTTGAAATAGTATAATTTTACTTTAGTCCGATATTAAAAGTCCCGTTGTATTCCAACGGGACTTTTTCAATGTAATAGGATTGTAAAACTGTAGCGCGCAGCCATAATATAACACAAATGCCCTCGTTTGTAATTACACGGCTTTAAAATATATCATTAACTTGCCCCCGCGAATAATCCATTGGTTACCATATTTTAAATATGACAGCATTGCGAAATATTTTACTGTTTGTCTTATATGCAATGTTGCTGCCCCGGGGTGCCGATGCACAACAGTTTATAGGTTTAAACACTACTAAATTCTCCGCCATACAGCATATGGCTACAAACCCTGCCTGGGTGGCTGCTGCCAGCAATGGTAATGAGCTGATGTTGTTTTCTGTAAGCGCGCTGGCCGGTACCAACACATTCACCATAAGTAAAAAGTTTGTTTTTGAGGGTTTTGGTGGCGCAGGGAAAGAAGGGAAAAATAGCGCGTATTTTCGCAATCCTGAACTTGGGTATAAACACCTTTGGGCAAATATTGAATATAACGGCCCTGCCTTTTCTTATAAATATAACGAGGAACATTTCTTTGGCATTTTTACCCGTGCACGCCAGATATTTCGTGCAGGAAATATCAATAGCTCTGCACTGCAGGTTTTGGGTAAGGAAGTGGATGAGAGTTTTTATGGTGCCCCGGTAGGTTTCAGGAAAGCAGGATTTAGTACACATGCTTTTGCGGAAGTCGGTATTACCTACGGCCGTATATTGCGCAACGACTATTATCACCTGTTACGCGGCGGGGTGTCTGTAAAATACCTGATGGGTTTTGTTGGCGGCAGTATATATACAAATGACCTGGGCTTTACCATGGAGAATGATGATAGTATATCGTTAAAAGGCGACCTGAACCTTGCCTATACACATAACATAGGCGCCTTTGTTGATAATAATGTTCAAAACGACCTAACATCCTGGTTTACACGTGCCGGGCGCGGTGGTTTGGGGCTGGACATAGGTGCTCAATATGAGTACCATCCTGAGGGTAACCCAAATCGTCCTACGCCATATCTATTCAGTATCTCAGCCTCGCTTACAGATCTGGGCAGTATAGGTTATGTTGCGGATACAGGAAGTGGCAGGTATGAGCTCAACATCAGTAATACATATGACACTACTATCCGCAAGATTTCCTATGAAGGTATTAACGACTACATGATGCGTATGGATAGGGATTCACTTACAGGCAAATCTGAAAAGGTAGAAAAGTTCCGCATGGGGTTGCCAACGGCTTTCAGGTTAAGCGCAGATTATAACGTGAGTGAGAAGATGAACTTTGCCGTAAATATGTTATTGAATCTACGTGGTAATACAAGGGATATTTATCGCCCTGCATATGTCAATTACCTCAACATAACGACAACCTTTGGTAGTAAGAATTTTAATGTTGGCCTTCCATTTACAGTAATAGGCTACCAGACATTTGCAATAGGTGCCATAGTACGGGCAGGGCCATTTTACATAGGTTCTACAAGTGCATTAGGTATGCTGATGACCAGGCGGCTTTCCAATATAGATGCCTATGCGGGTTTCGTCTGGAAATTCAGGAGAGATGTTTACAGGCATTAACCCAATCGGAACAAATGGTATGTATTGTAGTATGTGGATAACAAATCACGAAGAAATTATCCTGCCGTTCTGATAAGAAATAAATCAAAGTTGTATTTTCCGTTTTTAATGCTTTTATATGGCAATGTTTAGCAAGCTGGGCAGGTTTAATGATTTCGCCTTATTGGTAATGAGGGTAGGGCTTGGTTTCATGATGGTGATGCATGGATATCCTAAAATGCTGGGTGGGCCTGGTAAATGGGCTAAACTAGGCGAAGCCATGAAGCACCTGGGTATAACATATGCTCCTGAATTCTGGGGATTTATGGCGGCTTTCTCTGAAACTGTCGGTGGGGGATTGCTGATACTGGGCCTGGCGTCACGTCCGGCAGCGTTACTCCTGTTTTTTACAATGCTGGTAGCATCACTAAAACATCTTTATGCTGGAGATGGGCTGATGGGCGCATCTCATTCTATAGAATTGGCTGTAGTATTCCTGGCTTTGACCATTTTAGGCCCAGGGAAATATTCAATGGATAAAAGCTAACTATTATGATGCAATACCCAATTCGTAAGTACCGGGTACATTTTGATTAATACCACCCAGGGCAGTCTTTATACCATCTATAATATTATCAACTACAAAGTTTCTTTTTTCCCTTGGGATGGTACGTTTACGGTTTACCAGGTACACATCATCTTCAGATACGGTATAAATAAGTGGAAGTTTTGCGTATTTTATGCTCCTCAGCAAACGGTGATATAGACAGGCGTCGGATGGCTTTTCATCAATCGGATTAATGATAAGCACGTCAGGCCGTACTTCTTCTATCATAGCATTTACTGCTGCTTCATTACAACGATATACCAGGAAACCTTTTTCCCTTAGTAATTCGGCATCCGGCTCGTGGTTGTATTTGTCGCTACCTGTCAGTAATATTTTCAGTCGCATAAATAACTATTTTATACACTTACATATACGTAAAAACCGTGCCAATGGTTGGTGTTGGATTATAATCAAGACTATAATATGACAATATGGGCACCTCTTATATAAAAATTAACATCTCAGGGAAGATTATAGGTGGTTTAGTTTACATGTTATAAAAGTTGTATCTTTATAGTCCGTTTTACGCTAAAAGATACAATTATGAAAAACAGGGCTTTTAATTTTTCATACCATTCTTTCCGGCATACAGATGTTGTTCCAGAAGTAGCCATAGTTATTAAAAAGGTAATGAACACAAGCGCATCCGTTCAGCAGGGGGAATTGCTGGATGCACTTGAACAGCATAGAATTGAACACGGTGCAGCAATAGGATATTTGCAAAATGATGAAGGGGCGTGTATAGCAGTAGCCGGGCTGCATTATCTTGCTGATGCAGAGTTGTATGAAGTGATATGTGAAACATTGCCTGGCAGCGATACTTATAAAACAGATGCTTTGAATTTTGTTATAGATTATGCTTTTCATACTCTTGGTATTGATAAAATATGCGCCCGTACCAATGATACACTCATGATGAATAGTTTAAAAGATGCCGGCTTTGCTTATTGTGGGGAGAGGGCTTTTACTGAAGATGGCCGTAACCATATCTGGAACTATTTTGAACTGGAAAATGAAAGCCTTGTAGCAGATATGCAGGGGCAATTTCTCCACAGTAATACCAGTTGGGACAACAACTTATAGGTATTAATTACAGTACATTTTTGTAATAATCATTACTAACATCAGCTAATTAGTGGTTATATTAGTGCGCATAATATCGTACTAAATGCTGCATAATATCCTGAAAGACAAGCCCACCAAGCTATTTGTAATACTGACCTGCTTCTTTGTGGCAAATGCCCTTATTGCAGAATGTATAGGTACCAAGCTGTTTTCTCTTGAGTTGCTGATGGGTATGGAGCCTTCTCCCTTTTCCCTGCTGGGAGAGAAGGGGCTGACCTATACGCTAACATGCGGTGTATTACTTTGGCCGCTAGAATTTGTGATGACGGATATTGTAAATGAATATTACGGGCCTAAAGCGGTAAGGCGCATATCTTATATAGCTGTTGGGCTTATCTGCTATGCTTTCGTGATGTTTTATATGGCTATCGCCGTACCTGCAGAACAGTCGTTTTGGGTAGGCAGCCAGAAGGAGGCCGGGATACCCGATATGCAGGTAGCCTTTAGTAGTATATTTGGCCAGGGCATGTGGATTATCGTTGGTAGCCTTGTGGCCTTCCTGGTAAGCCAAGTGCTGGACGTATGGGTATTTCACCGCATAAAGAAAGCCACAGGACAAAAAAAAGTGTGGCTGCGTGCAACAGGCTCAACACTGGTATCCCAGTTTGTAGATAGTTTTATAGTGCTCTTCATTGCCTTTCATATAGGCCGCGACTGGAGTATGCAACGGGTGCTGGCTATTGGCCTGGTTAATTACTCCTATAAAGCTCTGATGGCATTGGTACTGACACCCGTTCTTTATTTTGTAGAGGCGAGAATAGATGCATACCTGGGCAAAGACATAGCTACTAAAATGAAATCAGCCGCTATGGGTATAGCGGCTGAGTGATTTTCGTAAAGATTACCTGTTACCTTGCTCTTTTGTAAGGTTTGTTGCTTCTGAAACGGTGCGTCAGGTTAAACTGCACCTGTGGCATATTATGTAAAGATTTAAAAATCTCTTTTTGTCCTTTTGTGGTAGCATTGTTCCATATAGACTGGCTAACGCGGCAATCAACTCTCCAACCGGGGCTTAACTGGTAGCCCAGGCCTATCATTGGCGAGAGGCTCATGCTGCTACCAAAGTCGCTCAGCAATATTTGTTTTTCTGAAGCAAACTTAGGCTCACTGGTGGTAGTATAAGACTGTTCCAGCAGGTAACGTTGGGTCACTTCTTCAAGCGTATTTTCTTTTATCCTGAAGTTATACCTGAAGTTACCACCCAGCATATAGACAAACCTGTTGTTGGTATATGTAACCATCAATGGTACTTCCAGGCTTTGATAGTAAGCGAAGTTGTAGTAATGCTCCATTGAGTCGTATTTGTACACGAATTGGCCATTAACAAATGTAGGTGTTACATTGTCTATGTAGTCATCCTGCATGTTCTCTTTTACATTATTGAACCTGTATGCATATTTAACCTCTGTTAATATACTCCAGCGGTCGCCAATTGTAAGGTTGCCCGCAAGTCCTATCTGTACACCCATGTTACCGTTCAGTGATGCATTGACACCACCTACAATACCAGGGTAAAACTTCATACTGCCGATGCTGTATTTGGCATTCTGTACCATTTCCTCGAAACGTTGAGGATTATAGTTCTTCATTTTTTTGCTGGACTCTTTGTGGTCGCCCAGTTTTTGCATGGCTGCTTCGTCGGTACCGCTTCCTTTTTTAGCAGATGCTGCTGCAGAAGACGGCATCATGTTAGTACCCGATGCAAGTTCTTCATCGTTGCGGGCAAGCAGTTCTCCATTTTTATTAGGTATGGTTACTGTTTTAACAGCATCACCGTTAAAGATGGTATCCATCCTGTCTTCACCTTCTTTACCTACACGGTCAATAAGGCGTATTGGGATTTCTTTTTCCTCAACTTTAGGTTCAGGAGTGTTGCCGGCAATGGTATTAGCATTACCTGTTTGCGCACCGTTATTTACACCTGCTTTACCTGGTGCTGAAGGCGTGCCTGATGAAACACCTGCAACTTTACCTGAAGAAGGTATTATAGCCGCAGTGGTTTTGTCATTATTATTATCTGCAGTTTGTTGTGAATTGTTGCGATTTGTTGCACCGCTTATTCCACTTGCCGATTTTGTTGTGTTTTGTTGTGCTGTTGCGGCCTTGTTGCTGTTATTGCCAGCAATAGCACCGTTATCAACCTGCTGTTGCTTATCGTTAAGCGGAGCATTGGCTGTTGCACTGTTTTGTTGCGTTTTGTTGCCTTTTGCAGTACCGACTACAACATTTTGTTGCGATTTGTTGTGTTTTACACCATTTGCCGCGCTATTTGTTGCATTTTGTTGTGTTTCAGCCGATTTTGCTGAAGCTACATTGTTGCCGGCAGCCACTGTGCCATTAGTTGCGTCTGTAGCAGGTGCGGATTGTGCAGCTGCCTGTTGCTGTATGCGGGTATCGGGCAGGCTGTTGATGGCAGAACCCGCCAGGCCTGTAGTGGCCGGTGAGGTTGATGCCCCTTTACCTGTTGTATTGTTAGCTGTAGTACTGCCGCCTGAGAATGATTCTGACATTTCATAACCACCCACAGATACCGCAGCCAATATAGCTACCCCTGCCACATAGGCGAACATACGCCTCCAATTTACCGCCGCCCTGGTTACCGGCATTTGCTTGTCGAGCAAGTCACGCATCTGCAGCCATGCTGCCGGGCGCTCCTGCTCTTCGGCATCGCCTAAGCGCTGCCTCAGCAAATCGTCTATTTTAATCATGTTTTTATCCATGTGGATAAAATTTATTTTTTATAATGTAATTGTAGTCTTTCAATTTTTTCCTTCAATATCCGTCGTCCTTCTGATAAGTGCCATTTTGATGTTCCCTCACTGATACCCAGCATTTTGCCTATTTCCTTGTGAGCGAACC
Organism: uncultured Flavipsychrobacter sp.; assembly: GCA_964464965.1. Taxonomy (GTDB): domain Bacteria; phylum Bacteroidota; class Bacteroidia; order Chitinophagales; family Chitinophagaceae; genus UBA5543. The sequence goes on from CAYXHM010000009.1 coordinate 48,389, forward strand.
CCTCCATGATGTACATATTGAACACCGACCTTGTAGCATCTGGCAATTCGTGAACTAATTTCAGTAATTGCTCGTAGTACATTTTATCTGCGTGGTCTTTATGTACGTACTCATCTTTTTCCACCAGCATTATTTTTTCATTATAACGCGTATTCTGCTTCACGTAGTCTGATACAGAGTGAAAAACTATTTTCCTTAACCAACCTTCAAAAGAACCTTGAAATGTGTATTGATCTATTTTTTGAAACGCCCGTAAAAATCCATTGTTCAACACCTCTTCTGCCTGCTCGTAATGATCAATATACCTTTTTACCACACCCATCATCTTCGGATAAAACATCCTGTACAATTGCTCCTGGCAAGCGCGATCATTCCTCGCGCATCCATTTATGAGTTCTTCTAACTCACTAGCCTGTCCAGGTACTGTATAAGCCAAAGCTATAGGCAAGTAACGGGTATTAATGATTTACAAACAATTAGACTGATGTAGAAACAGAATAGTTGGGTAGATCGCCGTACTTATTAAATTGAGATTAACAAATTACTTTATCGTGGCTAAGATAATACGGTGAATAGACATTTCCCAGAAAACAGCGGATAAATCCAATTAATATAACTAAGTCATTATCTTTATGCATTATATCATTGATTTTGTGAAGATTAGAAAACTTTTAAGTGCATATAAAACAAAATTGTTAGGCCGGAAGCAGCAGTTGGAAACTGTAAAGCTTTGTGGGATGACTTTAACAGTTGCTGCAGGAACTATTCCTAAAAAGACTGACAAGGACGATGCGTGGTGGTACATATTGTGCCAGAGATATGATGTTATTTTTGATATCGGGTCGAATGTCGGCTACTCTTCTATACTGGCGGCCATAAATATGCCAGGCAAAAAGATATTGCTGGCAGATCCTAATCCCCTAGCGCTGGACGTAGCCAGGCATAACCTGGAACGTAACGGCATGGGAGCGGGCAAGGAATACATCAATGCATTTGCAGGTGCGCTAAAGGGTGAGTCTGTAAAGTTTTACACACTGGGTACAGGCTCTGCAGGCAGCATGTTTGGCAGCCATGCCGAAAGCGCGCGGAAAGTGAACGCCTACTATATGGTAGCTACCACCACGCTGGATGATATGGTAGCGGACACAGGACTATGGCCCACGCTGGTAAAGATAGATGTGGAAGCAGCTGAAAGCTTTGTACTGCAAGGCGCCGTAAAGTTGGCAGCAAGGCAAGAGGCCGTATTTATGGTAGAGATGCATGGCCCGGCAGAAATGCCCATGGAGCAAAATGCCGGACTGGTGCTGGACTGGTGCAAGGCTAACAGCTACCAGGCATGGTATATGAAAGAACAAGCCCTGCTACAATCTGCCACGCAGATAGCGCACAGGGGCAGGTGTCATTTATTACTCCTGCCAAAAGGAATGGATTACCCGGAATATCTGAAGAGGATAAAGGAGGGGGATGGATTGCCGATATAAGATATTGCCTGGATGAGCGTAAAGCCTGGTTGGTAGAATGTTTTCATAAGGATAACAGACATGTAAAGTATAGGCATTACTTTTGCCCGGGCTAAAAACAAGCTACTCAATTGAAAGAAAGAATCAAGCGCACCTACCGCGTTAGCAAATATGTAGTGTACCGGCAAACCATTATGGAGCCTGCCGACCATTTCTGGAGTTTCCTGGGTGCGTTTATTGGCATAGCAACCATAGGCTGGCTGCAATCCATGCAGTTCAGTCATATGGACAATGTGTTCCTGATAGGTTCTTTCGGGGCATCGGCGGTGCTGGTATATGGCGCTACCAACAGCCCGCTGGCGCAGCCGCGCAACCTGGTGGGCGGCCATCTTGTCTGTGCTATAATAGGTGTTAGCATCCATCAGCTTTTACCCTCGCCCGATATGCTGTGGCTTGCAGCTGCACTTGCGGTATCCCTTTCTATAGTATGTATGCAGATAACCAAAACCATGCACCCACCCGGGGGTGCTACCGCGCTGATTGCCAACATAGGCTCAGCCAAAATACTGGGGCTTGGATATATGTACGTATTGTCGCCGGTATTAACGGGTGTGACTATCCTGTTCCTTTCAGCCATTATTGTCAATAACATACCCAGGGACCGGCACTGGCCTTATAAGAAGTAGGTGTTATCAAGGTATATTCTTTATAATGCACATCCCCAAATAATGGTTAATAATGCCATGTAATACAATGAAATAGCCCTGTTTTTAGTTAGGTTTGTGAAAATTTACATCTTCCTTTGATTAAAAAGCTGGACATACTTATCATAAAGAGCTTTATAGGCCCTTTTATTGTCACGTTTTTTGTTACCCTGTTCGTGCTGGTGATGCAGTTTTTCTGGCTGTATATGGATGAGCTGCTGGGCAAGGGGCTGGGCGTTTGGATGATATTGCAGCTATTGTTCTACATGTCAACCACGCTGGTGCCGCTGGCATTGCCATTGGGTATCGTACTGGCATCCATCATGACATTCGGCAACCTGGGCGAGAGCTTTGAACTGGTGGCTATAAAGTCGGCGGGTATATCATTGCTCAGGTTCATGCGGCCTTTATTTTTCTTCATCATTTTTATCAGCGGGCTGGCTTTTGTATTCAGTAACAATGTAATACCCTATGCTAACCTGCGGGCGCTGTCGCTGTTGTACGACCTGCGCAATTCAAAACCCGCCTTCAACATAAAAGCAGGCCAGTTTAATAAAGATATTGAGAACTTCTCTATACGGGTGGGTGAGAAAGATAAAGACGGACGTACTATAAGGAATGTCATTATTTACGATCATACAAGCGGGGTAGGGAACGATAAAGTGATAATAGCGCGTGAGGGCGAAATGTTATCGTCTCCTGATAAGCAGTTTATGATCTTCAGGCTGAAAGAAGGGTGGAGGTATGAAGAGTATGCCAAGGATGGGTCGGATAAGAACGAGCAGGTGAGGATGTATTTTAAACAGTGGGACAAGGTGTTCGACCTTTCGTCGTTCAAGTTGCAGCGCACCAACCAGGACCTGTTTAAGAACGCCTACCAGATGATGAATGTACGGCAGCTGAAATACGAAATTGATAGTATGAACCGGTACTATGATAAGGTGCCGGAAAGGGTGTACAACTATATAGCCCCATACATTACCATTGCAAACGAAGAACATAAAGATACCCTGCCCGGGATGGTAGCCAATGTTAGTGCAAAGCCATTACTGTACGATTCTACTTTTTTAAATACCATACCGGATACATTGCGTATGCGGGTGCTGCAACAGGCATCGAGCCAGGCGCGCAGCAGTAAAAACCTGGTTGAGGTTACCGTAGCCGACCTTGTGCTGCGCGATATGAATTTTACAACCTACAATATTGAACTGAATCGCAAATTTACCTTGTCGTTTGCCTGTATATTACTCTTCCTGATAGGTGCGCCACTTGGTGCCATCATACGCAAAGGGGGGCTGGGTATGCCACTGGTGGTAGCTATTGGCTTCTTCGTGGTGTTTCATATCATGTCTATAACAGGAGAGAAACTGGCGCGTACGGGCGCGGTAGATGTGTGGGCGGGTATGTGGATGGCCACCGGCATGTTGCTGCCTATAGCCTTTATATTAATACGCCAGGCCAGGAACGATTCACAGATATTTTCTAAAGAATGGTATATAAGGATATGGAAAATGATTACTGGAATCTTCAAAAAAAGCAAACCTGTTGAATAAACCAGCTACAACATATAATCCCTGGTTCCTGGTACCTTTTGCCATATGGGTGGTGGCAGGTGGCATACTGTTATCCGTACACGGAGATGAAGCCATATTCCGTTTTATAAACCTGGCGCATACCCCCACGCTGGACTATATCATGTATTATACGACACTGATAGGAGAAGGGGTGACTATTACTGTAGTGCTGCTGATACTGCTGGGCGTAAGCAGCCTGCGCAACTGGTGGTACTTTACCGCCGCTATATTATGCAATGTGCTGCCTTCTGTTATTACCCAATTTGTAAAACGCAGGGTAAACGCCCCCCGGCCACTCAAGTTTTTTAATGAAGCAGGCTGGATACATACCCTGCCTGACTGGCCCCGCCACCTGGAAAACAGCTTCCCATCAGGCCACACCTGCGGGGCATTCGCCTTTTTTACATTCCTGGCTATATTGTTACCGCGCCAGTACAGGCATTGGGGGGCATTGCTTTTTATTATAGCGCTGATGGTGGGTTATTCACGCATATACCTTGCTGTGCATTTTTTTGCTGATGTATATGCCGGTAGTATCATAGGTACAGTACTTGTACTGGCAGTAATCGCTGTTATGAACCGTTACCAATCCTTGTTTTTTAAAAAGTAGTAATATTGCTTATGGCAAAAACCATTAGCAAGTATATTATTATAGCCATTGCGGCGGCTTGTTTGTTCCTGCCGTTCCTGGGGCAGGTGCACCTGTTCGACTGGGATGAGATCAATTTTGCCGAATGCGCCCGCGAAATGATAGTGACCAACAACTACCTGCAGGTGCAGATAGATTACCAGCCGTTTTGGGAAAAGCCGCCTGTTTTTATCTGGTTGCAGGTGCTGTGTATGAAGCTGCTGGGCGTAAATGACTATGCCTCCCGCCTGCCCAACGCCCTGGTAGGGATTGCAACCCTGCTGACACTGTTTTACGCCGGTAAAAGAATAGTGAACGAAAAGATGGCTATGTGGTGGGTGGCCCTGTACGCTGCGTCGTGGTTGCCACATTTTTATTTTAAATCAGGCATTATAGATCCTACGTTCAACCTGTTTATCTTTCTTGCATTTTTCCAGGTATTTCTTATTAAAACAGGGCGCTACAAGCTGCTGCATGCAACACTTGCAGGTATATTTTTAGGTATAGCTGTTCTTACAAAAGGGCCTGCGGCCATACTCATAGCATTGCTTGCTATGGTGGTATATATAGTCGTCAACCGGGGAATTAACGGTTTTAAATGGGTGCATTTCCCTGTGATAGCAGTCGCGGCTTTTCTCACCACCTGTATATGGTTCGGGCTGGAAGTGCTGCATAACGGCTGGTGGATGGTGAACGAATTTATTACCTACCAGGTACGCCTATTTACTACGGAAGATGCCGGGCACGGAGGCCCTTTTATTTACCACTTTATTATACTGCTGCTGGGCTGTTTCCCGGCATCGGTTTTTCTTTTCCAGAAGCCGAAGTATAAAGAACGCACGGGCGTGAGGGATTTTAAAAAATGGATGTGGGTAATGTTTTGGGTAGTGCTGATACTTTTTTCCATAGTTAAGACAAAGATCGTTCATTACTCGTCGCTCTGCTATTTCCCGCTCACATTTATTGCAGCCCTGCATATATACCGCATGGCCAGCAATAAAGAGAGGGTGGGCAAGCCGGTAAAAATAATGCTGGGCGTTATTGGCGTGCTGCTTGCGCTTGCTATCACATTATTTCCCGCAGTTGGTTTGTATAAAGAGCAGCTGATACCTTATATCAAAGACCCTTTTGCCGTTGCTAACCTGCAGGCAGATGTGAACTGGAGTGCTGCAGAAATGCTTTGGGGTATCTTTTACCTGGTAGGGGTGATTGTCGCATTGGTATTAATAACTAAAAATGCCCGAAAAGGTGTTATAGTGTTGTTTGCGGTGCAGGTAATCATTATACAGGTAACAGTACTGCACTTTACCCCAAAGATTGAGGCTTATTCTCAACGGGCGGCTATAGAATATTTTGAAAGCCTGCAAGGCAAAGACGTGTATATAAAAGTATTGGGTTACAAGAGCTATGCGCACCTTTTTTATTCACGCAAAATGCCCAAGGCAAACCCCCGGCAGTATAATGAAGAATGGCTGCTGACAGGCGATGTAGATAAACCCACTTACTTCATTTGCAAAATAATGCAGGCTGATAACTACCGGGCAATGCCGCAGCTTGAAGAAATAGGCAGTAAGAACGGGTTTGTGTTCTTTAGGAGGAGATGAGTTTATTCAACAACATTTAGCTGGTGTAAACTATTGCCGTTACAATGGCATGTGTTTCTTATGCCTTAGTCTTGCCTTATACTCATTAGTTACAGCATTACTACCGTGAATATGTACGTCTGAAAGCATACTTATTATGATAGCATGAACATTTTCAGAAGCAATCAACAAACAAAGAGCCACTGCATTTGCAGTGGCTCTTTGTACTATTCATTTTTTAATTATTGTTATCTCACCAGTATCACTTCACCGCCCTGGTCCACTTTTTCCTTCTCACACATAAAGCTTATCAGGTAGAAGTATGTGCCCAGGTCTGCAGGTTGTCCTTTGAAGGTACCATCCCAGCCCAGGTGGCCCTGTGCAGATTCGTACACTGTTTGCCCGTACCTGTTTACCACCCTGAAGGTTTCTATCTCCCTGTTGCCAACCGTAATTGGGCGGAAGATATCATTGTTACCATCATTATTAGGTGTAAAGGCATTTGGGAATAACATTTCGCAGCAGCTCTTGGTCAGTATTTTCAGGCTGTCTTTGTTCTGGCAACCATATACGTCTTCTACTTCCAGGTATATATGGCTGTTAAAGTCTACCCTTGCATAAGTTACGGGAACATCGCTGTATGTGTCAAAGAAACGTGTAGGCGTCCATTTGTAGGTAGCACCTGGCTCTATAATATCCGGCGAAACTTTCAGGCTATCGCTCATACATATTTCATCGCCCTCTTTATAGTCAACCGTAACAAAATTCCTGGCCTGGCTTGAGAATACATCATAAGTAGCCAGTATGTTGGCAGAAGGCTTGGGATGTACCATTATGGTATCATACGCATAGTTGTAACAACCCTGGTTTATAAATGTGACTTTGATATGTTTTTCACCGGGTTCAGTCCAGTATATGCCATAAGGCCCCTGTTCTGTAGTAGCATGTTGTGTAACACCACCATCAAAATCCCACATGAAGGAATCCAGTTCGGCAGTATATTCGCGCGCCTCTATCAGTTCCGCCTGTCCAAGACATGCATCAGATTTAGCTGCAATAACACCTTCAGGCAAATCACCCACATATATTTCTGCCGTGTAGAAATCACTGAGGCAACCTTTGCTACCTACACGCAGGCCAATTATGTGGGTGCCTGCAGAGTCCAGTTTTATACGGATAGTATCCTGGTCAAGCTCAGATAAAAATGTAATGCCACCCGGGCCGGTAAAGCTCCAGTTGTATTGAGAACCGGGGAATGCACTACCAAAATAGCCGACAATAACAGAATCCAGTTCGCAAATATTATCCAGGTCTGTAAGTATCTGGCCATTAGGTTTGAAAGTAACCACCACGTCTATAACACTTCTGTCACTTTCGCAGCCATCAACCGTCTGGGAAACATAAAATGCAGATGAGTCGTTTTTTGAAGTATTGGGTATTGGTGGAATAACAGTAGGTATGCCCCCTGTCGGAACGTAATACCATTTCAATGAATCACCAACAGCAAAAAGCTCGTCAGGAACAGCCTCTTCGCAATAATATATAGGCGTGTTAACTATTGGTGGTGCCGGCCTTGGTGCAGCCCTGAACCTTACCATTGTACGTTCTATACTTTCGCAACCGAACTGGTCAGTCTGGGATACATAGTGTATCAATGTATTGGGCGATGCGGTGCTGATGGTAGGAACCACCGGCATTGGCGAACCACCGGCCGGTACATAATACCAGTTGGGGTTTGTGCCGTTTACCGTTACCGGCTCAAATTGTTCATTCAGGCAGTAGTCAAATTTACCGGATACTGTAGGGGCGGGTGGGTTATTCACCACCAATGTAGCGGAATCAGGTAGTGATTCTCTACCATTACAACCTGCGGCTGTAACATAATACCTGCCGGCATCTGTCAGTTGCACGTTGTTAAGCGTCAGCAGGCCCGTGGTGTTTTGTGCCAGTATATTTCCCTGTGCATCTCTCCATGTAAAAACATTGCCAGGTGCAGTAACAGCTTTAAAAGTAACATTATCACCTATACAGGCTGTTTTAGGTTTAGAGGCCAGATCTACATTAATGGTAGGAGGGAGGGGCTTTATTACTACATTACCCCAAAAATTGATTGAAGTCATCCCTGCATTGAGTGATGCGTATGTAAAGGAACTGTTTTCAAAATTACCGGCCATATGATTGCCAGAACTACCGCTAACTAAAGTTATATTGTTTTGAGTAACAGAAAGTGGAGTGGTGTTAAAAGCTATAATCATAGTGTCAGTAGCATGAACCATAAGCCTTACACTGCCATTAGCCGGAACTATGATGTTTAAGTTTTTAAAGATGTTTATGACACCATTTCCCGTTGCAACAACATCGTTTGTTACAGCTTCTTTCGTCCAACGATTTAGTGGGAATGGGGAGCCTGTAAGCGCTGTATAAGTAGAATACAAAGTGTAATCAGCTCCATTGGTAGAAACATTATCTACTGCAGTAGGTGGTGCAGGAGGAGGGTTTATTTGAAATAAAAAGTCCCTGTCTGCCGCATGATACATATCTATATCTGTAATGTTTACAGGGCAAGCTGTGGGATTCTCTACATCGAACGTTATATAATTTACTGGTGCAGGAGGCGTTGTTGTCATCGTAAAAAATTGCGAACTTGTACCAGCTGGAGCATTCAGAGAGAACGTTTGCGCATCAACACTACCAAACGCCAATGCCAGCCCGAGCAGAGGCAATAAACGCTGAGAAAATAACTTTCTTATCATGTTATTATTTTTCTAAAATCTATAAAAACCATTTACCTTATTGCTAAGACATGATTTTATGTGAATTAGTTGGTTTAATAATAATATAGCCGCAATAATTCTATTACAGGGCAATATCAAGGGTCAAATTACTAATAATTTTTACACCTGCAAAGGAAATTGTTAAATTTTAAGCACATTAAAATATATTATTATTCATTTTTATAAACTGCTCAAAAACATCATTGTATCAGCACCATCAGCATAGTCAGATAGTGCGGGAGCTTGCGATGCACCATAGTTAACATACGCGCTATTTACAATACATTGTATGTTGTCATCAGATTGTAAATCCTGTATGACGACATCTTTGCTTGAGTAAAATTCATAATGCAACACGCTCACGGCTGAAAATGGTACTTTGTTCTCTACCAGCAGCAGGAAATCGTTGGTGAGGTAGGGCACCCTGTTCAGCAAATATATAGCCAGGAAATAGTCGTAATTGTTCTTATACTTATTATGGTTGATGATATCCTGGTAGGGTTGCAGGGCATCCAGCAGTTTAGGAATTTCGTACCCTTCAGGTAGATAGACCTTGGTGACATTTCTGCACCCCAGCCCATAATAGCTGAATATATCCTTCCCCAGTGCATATAGCTGCTCCGGTGTTTCATTACCATCCAGCACGGCTACCGATGTGCGGTTTTTACGGATGATGTTTGGGTACTTGCCAAAATACTGCTCGAAATACCGTGCAGTATTATTGCTGCCCGTGGCTATATATGCATCGCAGCCTTTCAGGTTTTCTGCAAAATGTATGGTATCGGCCAGGGCCGGTTGCCAGCTAACCAGTTTTTCACCCAGGTGTTTCAGCAGCACCTCATCTTTAGATGATAGTTTGATATAAAGGTCATGCCCCGTAATGAAGCCGCAAAGGAAATCATGAAAGCCTACCAGGGGGATATTTCCCGCCATGACTATACCAACTTTTTTAGCTTCCGCCGGTTGTGGATAGCTCTGCGCCCATTCGGTTAACAGCTCTTTTTGTAAAAACTGCTGTACTATGCCATTAACAGCCATGTCTATACTTGCGGGGCTGAACCATGCGTTCCATTGTACTGCATGGTCTTTTGCCAATATCCATTCTTCATCTTCGCCAGCCATGTAGTTGCCCAGTCTTTCCAGTAAATCTATTCTCTCCGTTAAGGATATCATTTCCCCTGTTGTTTTTTGTGGCTGCTAAATTGTAACTTTACCAGCAAATTTATAACATAAATAAAGAGCTATGGCAATTAAGATAACGGATGAGTGTATCAATTGCGGGGCCTGCGAACCGGAATGCCCCAACAATGCGATATACGAAGGAGGTGTAGAGTGGGCTATTACAGACGGGACCTCGGTAAAAGGACCATTTACACTAATGAGCGGCGAAACAACGAATGCAGATACCCGCCACGAACCCAAAGCTGTAGATATATATTATATAACACCTGATAAATGCACGGAATGCCAGGGCTTTCATGAAGAACCGCAGTGCGCGGCTGTATGCCCTGTAGATTGCTGCGTGCCCGACGAGATGTACCGGGAGACGGTTGAGGAACTACTTGTGAAAAAAGAGAAACTACACTTATAATTAAAGCCCCGCAAACTTGTGGGGCTTTGTATTTCTATTCAAATAATCTTTAGTTCTGCCCAGCTTCGGCGGTTTTCTTCCATGTGCCATCTACTTGTGCAAACTTATCTACCTCTCCGCCTAATTCAGAAAGAAAGTCGGGGCCGAAATTTGCGTTGGATATAGAAGTTTCTTTGCTTTTATATTTAAAATGGTAATTGATGCCCGGTATATCAGCTATCATCATCTGGTATTCTGCCTGGCAGGTATCCACTTTGTATTTTTCAAAGCGATTGAACAGTGTGGCCACTTTGGCAGGATCAAAATCCTTTTCATATGTGCCTTCATATTTGGTGTTTGACCAGCTGGTATATTTCACATGTCCATCTTTATTCACCTCTACCCGGTAGGCGGGGCAGGTGCCAAAGCAAGGAGTACGCTCCATAGCTACCTGCTCTAAATTGCTCACCGCATTTTTTGTCTTATCACCGGTTGCCTTAGATGCCGTGGTTTTTTTCTGTTGCGCACATGCGCTGAAAATAATTGCCGATACCGTAATAAAAGTCAGGATATTCTTCTTCATTTTTTTCTAATTTCCGTGCCAAAGATAAGTGATATAATCACCTTACAATAAGTTTATAACAAATATGCTGCCCGATACCAGCCAGGAACTATATTATAGAATAGCTTTAACATTTGTGAAAGAAGTAGGTGCCATCACCGCACGGAAGCTGGTGGAACACTATGGCAGCGCTACGGCGATATTTAATACATCGCTGAAGGAATTAAAAGCCTTTACAGGATTGGGTGAGGTACGCTCTAAAGCATTTAAAGATGAAGCTGTTTTGAGCAGGGCTGAGGAAGAACTGAAGTATATTGATAAAAACAATGTACAGGTGTTGTGGGTATCTGACGAGAACTACCCGCACAGGCTGAAGAACTGTACTGATGCCCCTGTATTGCTATACTATACCGGCAATGCAGATGTAAATACAGCAAAAACAATAGCTGTAATAGGTACCAGGAAATATACAGACTATGGGCAACGGGTTTGTGAACAGTTCCTGGAAGAACTGAAAGAATCAGGCATACTTATTATGAGCGGGCTTGCTGCAGGAATAGATACTATTGCTCATAAGGCAGCATTGAAAAACAACCTGCCAACCATAGGCGTGCTGGGGCACGGAATGGATATGATGTACCCGGCGGCCAATAGAAACCTGGCCAAAGAGATGCAGGTAAATGGTGGTGTACTTACAGAGTACGCGTCGGGCACTATTGCAGACAGGGCACATTTCCCCATGCGCAACCGTATAGTGGCCGGCATGAGCGATGTAACAGTAGTAGTGGAGAGTGATATAAAGGGTGGTGCGTTGATAACCGCACGTATAGCGGATAGCTACAACAGGGATGTGGCGGCATTTCCCGGCAGGACCTATGATAGCAAATCGTCAGGCTGCAATGAACTGATACGCACCAATATGGCCAGTATGATAACCTGTGCCGATGACCTGCTGGAACTGATGAACTGGAAGGGTGATACAAAAGCAAAACCTGTACAAAAGCAATTGTTCCTCAACCTGAACCCGGATGAGCGAACGGTGTTTGACTTGCTGAATGGCAAAGACCATGTACATGCAGATGAGTTGCTGCACCTTTCCGGTATGACCAGCAGTATGATAGCATCTACATTGCTGATGATGGAAATGCAGGGATTGGTAAAGGCTTTGCCGGGTAAATATTACAGGTTGGATTAGATAACCGTTCCTTCCAAATCGTAATCGTAAGCTTTGTCAATGCGTACATTTACGAAGTCGCCTATTACAAGTGGTTTGTCAGTGTTAATAATAACTTCATTATCCACCTCCACACTATCAAACTCTGTACGGCCCAGGTAGCGGCCTGATTCTTTTTTGTCCACCAGTACTTTATAAGTATGACCTATCCTTTCCTGGTTTTTTTCGTATGATATTTCCTGCTGTACTTCCATTATTTCCTGCGCACGGGCTTCTTTTTCATCGGCAGGAATATTGTCGTTCAGTTCGTATGCAGTAGTGTTCTCTTCGTGAGAATAAGTAAAGATACCTACACGGTCAAGCCTTACTTCTTCCAGGAAAGCTTTCAGGTCTTCGACATCTTCCCTTGTTTCTCCGGGGAAGCCTGTTATTAATGTGCTGCGTATGGCTATACCGGGTACACGATCGCGTACATTGGCAAGCAGCTCAACAATATCTTTACGGGTTATCTGTCTTTTCATAGCCTTCAGCATATTGTCAGAAATATGTTGCAGCGGCATATCCAGGTAATTGCAGATGTTATCCCGCTCGCGCACTACATCCAGTATCTCCAGCGGAAATTTGGTAGGGTAGGCATAGTGCAGCCTTATCCAGTGGAGGCCCTCTACGTCAGAGAGGTATTTCAGCAGGTCGGGAAGCATACGTTTTTTATAAATATCCAGGCCGTAGTAGGTAAGCTCCTGCGCTATCAGCATGATTTCCTTCACGCCCATCTTCACCAGTTTCTTTGCCTCAGCCACAACCTCTTCTATCGGTTTAGAAACGTGTGTACCGCGCATGAGCGGTATAGCGCAGAAAGAACAGGTACGGTTGCAGCCTTCTGATATTTTCAGGTAGGCATAGTGTTTAGGCGTGCTCAGTAAACGTTCGCCTATCAGTTCCTGTTTATAATCAGCTTCAAATTGCTTCAGCATTTGCGGCAGTTCCATTGTGCCAAACCATGCGTCCACTTCGGGTATTTCAGTAGCAAGGTCGCCACGGTAGCGCTCGCTCAGGCAGCCGGTTACATATACTTTATCCAGCCTGCCTTCTTTTTTCAGTTGCACCTGGTCCAGTATGGTATTGATGCTTTCTTCTTTGGCCTTGTCTATAAAGCCGCAGGTATTTACTACAACTATGTTATGGTCCAGTTTCGTGTTCTCGTGTTTTACTTTTATGCCATTAGCCGCCAGTTGCCCACTCAGCACCTCGCTGTCCACCATATTCTTAGAGCAGCCCAGCGTGATGATGTTTACCTTGTCCTTCTTTAATTTCTTCGTCTGCACGGATATCTGTTTTTATTAAAAAAATTATTTTGCCCTGAAGTATATGCGTATAGGCACACCACTAAAATTGAAATGGCTGCGTAGTTTGTTCTCCAAAAAGTTTCTATAAGGCATTTTAATAGCGTCAGGGTAGTTTGAGTAAAAAGCAAAAGACGGCACCACTGTAGGTAGCTGCTGTACAAACTTGATTTTTACCGCATGGCCACGCGCTATAGGTGGTGGAAAGCGTTCTATTTCTTTCAGCAGTATTTCGTTCAGTTTTGACGTAGCTATACGCTGCAGCCTGTTATCATAAACCTCCAGCGCTTTTTCCATTGCCTGGAAGATTCTCAACTTATCTTTTGCGGATATAAAAAGGATAGGAACGTCTGTAAACGGTGCTATTTTATCGTGTATTAGTTTTTCGTAGTCGCGGGCAGTATTGGTTTGTTTCTCTTCTACAGTGTCCCATTTGTTTACCAGTATCACTATGCCTTTGCCTTTCCTTGCTGCCAGGCTGAAAATGCTCACATCCTGCGATGTAACACCCTTTTCTGCATCTATCACTATCAGGCATACATCCACATCGTCCATAGCACGTACGGCACGTATTACAGAATAAAATTCCAGATCTTCATGGACGTTCTTCTTTTTACGTAAGCCCGCGGTGTCTATCAGCATGAACTCTTTGCCAAACTGCTTATAGTGGGTGTGTATCGTATCGCGGGTAGTACCGGGGATGTCTGAAACGATGGTACGTTCCTCGCCGGTCATGGCATTCAGCAGGGTAGATTTACCCGCATTAGGCTGTCCAATGATAATGAATTTCGGTATGGGATTTTCTTCTTCCTCTTCTGCCGGCTCCTCTATATGTCTTGTAATCTCATCCAGAAGTTCGCCCGTACCACTTCCTGATATGGATGATATAAAGAATGTATTTTCAAATCCCATGGAGTAGAATTCCGTTGCATCCAGTGCACGTTCAGGATTGTCCACTTTGTTTACTACCAACAATACGGGCTTAGTGCCACGGCGCAATATGTTTGCCATTTCCGCATCCTGGTCTGTAATTCCCGTTGTGGTATCGCATACAAATATCAAAAGATTAGCTTCTTCCAGCGCTATATGCACCTGTTTGCGTATTTCACGCTCAAAAACATCGTCAGAATGTGTCACAAAGCCCCCTGTATCTATCAGGTTGAAATTCTTTCCATTCCAGTCTGCAATACCATATTGCCTGTCGCGCGTTACACCACTTACGTCATCCACAATAGCCTTACGCTCTTCCAACAAACGGTTGAAGAGGGTTGACTTGCCCACATTAGGCCTTCCTACAATAGCTACGGTAAATCCCGGCATAATTTTAAATTAGTGCGCAAAGTTACTATATATTAGGCGGTTATCATGTCAGGAGCATGACAAATAGTAATTCCCACTGATGTTTTTGTAGATTTACCGCATAAAACTGATAGGCATGAAGCGTATTTTAACAATACTTACAGGAATACTGGCCCTGGTAGCAACCGCACAGGCTGCTCCCGGAGATACTACCAAAGTGCAGGGGCATGGTGATATTCAAATGACCCACTACGGCAATTTCGATACAACTATAGAATTCCCGGATGGAACAAAATCTTACAGGAAGATCATGATGACCTTTACCCTGGGTCGTTATGCATGTCCTCCCGGTGAACAGTACTGTGGTGATTGGGACTATACCATTCAAACTTTCCTGATGACCAAAACAGGCGATACATTGGAACTGGGACGTTTGATATCTCCCTATGCAGGTGATGGCTGGCCGCGTACTTCAACAGCCTGGAAACAGCGCTACGAGTTTGATGTAACTGATTTTTATCCCCTGCTGAAAGATTCCGCTACTATACGCGTGCATTATTCAGGTTACTCATGGGGTTTTACAGCCAATACCCGTTTTGATTTTATAGAGGGTACACCACCCAGAAATGTATTGGGTATAGACAGATTATGGCACGGCAGCTATGAATATGGCGCTTCATCTCCAATAGATGATAAAGTCACATCCTTTACAAAAACAGCTCCTGCAAACACAGCGTTTACTGATATGAAATTTATCATTACAGGGCATGGTGCGGATAATGCCGGTTGTTCCGAGTTTTGTAAAAAATACTATACAGTAAACCTGAATAAAGCGCTGGGGCCGCAAACGGATATATGGCGTGGCGATTGTGGTTCTAACCATATGTATCCGCAAAATGGCACATGGATATATGACCGCGGTAACTGGTGCCCCGGCGATAAAGTATTTACTAACGTGCATAACCTGGCAGTGACAGGAGGAAGTAATTACGAAATAGATGTGGATTTTGAAGCATACACACGTACCGGTATTCCACAGGGAAACACAGGCGGTCAGTATATTATAGGTGCTGCTGCCTTCTATTACGGTGCGTTCAATAAGACTACAGATGCGTCGCTGGATGATATTATAGCACCCAGCAATCACGAAACGCACTTCCGGTACAATCCTGCTACCGGCAGACCACTGGTTACAGTAACCAACACAGGTAGCGCTATCATCACCAGTATTAAGTTTAAATATGAAATGGCGGGCGGTACAGGGCCGGTAGAGTATACATGGCAGGGTAGCCTTGCATCATTAAAAAGTACCAATATAGAATTTGAACCGTTTTACGACTTCAGAAAGGCAGTGGGTAGCGGTAATAAATTCAACGTGGAGATTGTTACAGTAAATGGTGCGGCTGATGAAGATGCTACCAATAATAAAATGTCTTCAACATTTAATGCAACACTGAAGGTGCCCACGACGATGCTGGTAGAACTGACCACCAATGCAAGTACTGTATCAGGTATCAGCGAGTCAAGCTGGAAAATAGTTGACCTTTTTAATGGTATTATAGCTGCAGAAAGAAAGAACTGTGCACCCAACACTTCATATACAGATACCGTGAGGCTGACGGTAGGTATGTACAAACTGGTGGTAGAAGATGCAGGTTGCGATGGATTGAGCTGGTGGGCGAATAATGCAGCTGGTGCAGGTTCGTTAAGGTTTTTGCGTACGGGCACACCTTTCCCTGAAAACCTTACCGGGTATTTTGGCGGGGATTTCGGCTGCGGATTTACACAATACTTTAATGTGGACTGGCCTGCAGGTATAACAGGTATTGAAAATGCAACTCCTGCTATTGTAGCACACCCTAATCCGGCGCAGACAACCGTATCGGTTAAAGTGTATGGAGTTGAAAACGCTAATGGTATGTTGCAGCTTAAAGATATGACGGGTAAGATAGTAGTGGAGCAGAAAGCGACCGATATGGTAAATACAATAGACGTGTCCGGTATTGCCAATGGCATCTATATAATTGAATATACAGGCGATGCTATGAAGGGAAAATTGCAGGGTAAAGTAATAGTAGCGAGATAGATATGATAATAGCAGTAGCTGGACCATATTCTGCACCTACGGAAGAAGCACGTCTTGCTAATCTTGAAGTTATGAACAAGGCTGCTGCGCAATTGCTTGCAAAAGGGCATGTACCGCTTATAGGGGTAAATGCCGCGTTGCCCGTGGTTGCGCAATCAGTTGTTGAAGACCCTTATAAAGCAATCATGGATATATCGATGGCTGTGATAGATAAATGCGAGGCGCTGCTGCTTATAGCTGAAAGTCCTGGCGCTAATCGTGAGCGCGACCATGTGGTGGCTAAAGGTTACCCTATATTTTATAGCATAGATGATGTGCCTGATATCCAGGCTGAATTACAATAACTTTGCAGCATTATGAATGAAAGAATGCAAAAGCTGGCAACTTTCCTGCAACAGTCGCCCGACGATTGTTTCCTGAATCACGCCCTGGCTTTGGAATATATTAAAGAAGGTGACGATTACAAGGCGGCAGAATTGTTTGAAAAGAACATGATGCACGATGCCGCTTACGTAGCCACCTATTATCATTATGCCAAGCTACTGGAAAGATTGGGTAACGAAGAAAAAGCGATACAGGTATATGAGCAGGGCATGGCGCAAAGCAAGGCTGCAGGCGATAACCATAGCTACAGCGAGCTGAGAAGCGCCTACGAGGAACTTACATTTTAAATATGCCATTACAGGAACTGTTTATTAAAAACTGGAAGAGGAAAGGGTTTACCACCGGCGGGCAAACAGTGCTATTGGCTGTGAGTGGTGGTATAGACTCTATGGCTATGTGTAAACTTTTCCTGCAAAGCGATATTCCATTTGCTGTTGGGCATTGTAATTTTCAGCTGAGGGGGGAAGAGGCGGATAAAGATGAGCAGTTAGTGAAAGACTGGTGTGCTGACAATAATATTACCTTCCACAACATAAAGTTTGATACACAGGCTAAGGTAGATGAGTGGAGGAAAGGCATACAGGAAACGGCAAGGATACTGAGGTATGAATGGCTGGAACATATCCGTGTTGAACACAATTATTCATTTATTGCTACGGCGCACCATGCTAATGATAACGCAGAAACCCTGCTGATGAACCTCTTTAAAGGTACCGGCATAAGTGGCCTGCATGGCATACAAGCTGTGAACGGCAATATCATTCGCCCGTTATTGTTTGCTGCTAAAAAAGACATTATGGCTTATATGCAGGAAAACAATATACCCTACAGGGATGATGCATCTAACGCAACAGATAAGTATACACGCAATGATGTACGCCTGAACTTGCTGCCCGTTATTGAACAATCATTCCCGCAGGTAATTGATAACCTGAACAACAGCATACAACGTTTTGCAGAGGCGGAAATATTATACAATCGTGAAATAGAAAGAGAACGTAAGAAGTTATTAGAGCAAAGAGGTAATGATTATTATATCCCTATTCGCAAACTGAGGTTAAGAACACCGTTGAATACTATTTGTTACGAACTGTTTAAACCATACGGTTTTACACCTGCGCAAGTGCCTCACCTTGTAAGCCTTATGGATTCTGAAAGCGGGCATTATGTGGCTTCTCCTACCCATAGGGTAATACACAACAGGGATTTCCTGATAATAACAGCCGTAGCCGCTACAGGTACTGATTTTATTAAAATAGATACCGTGCCTGCCACAATACAGGCGGCGGGTATGCAGTTTAGTTTTGAATATAAGGATAAAGTAACTGTGACTGACGATAGCAATACAGCATTGATAAACGCAGCTAAGCTTGAAGAACCCTTAATACTCCGCCGCTGGAAACAGGGTGATTACTTTTACCCATTGGGTATGGGCATGAAGAAGAAAAAGCTCAGCAGGTATATGGTAGATAAAAAAATACCCCTGCACGAAAAGGAAAATGTCTGGGTGCTGGAAAGCAACAGGCGCATAGTATGGGTAGCCGGCTATAGGCTGGATGAGCGGTTTAAGGTGACTGACACCACAACGCAGGCGTTGGTAGTAAAATGCGTTAAAAATTAAACTCCGGCTTCAGCAACTGCTCTAAAAATACACGGCCATGAGAAGGGTCGAAAAGGAAACTGAAGATAAAGCCAAATACAGCACCATAAAAGTGAGCGTCGTGGCCTATGTTATCTGTGCCTTTGCGGGACATATAGGCGGAATACACGAGGTATAGAACAGCACCTATAATAGCGGGCATTGGTATAATACCAAAGATAAGCAGGGTGGACCATGGTGCGTAATAGACGAACGTAAAAAGAACGGCAGCTACTGCACCGGAAGCCCCCAGTGCTGAATAATAATAGTTATTCCTGTGCTTGGCGAAAGAGGGCAGCGACGATGCAACCAATGCCAACACGTACATTACCATATACAGGTATGGCTTGCCAATATAGCCCTGGTACAGGTATTCTACCTGGGTGCCAAAAATATACAACACATACATATTAAAAAACAGGTGTATCCAGTCGGCATGTATCAGGCCGTGGGTTATAAACCTGTAATACTCCGCAGGGGTAGTCATTTTGGCTGGGTAGAAAATCAGCTTGTCCAGCAACTGGTGGTTGCTGAAAGCCATAACAGATGTGATAGCAGTTATGATAATTATAATAAGAGTTAAACTCATTGTATATTTTGTTTGATGTTTTTTTAAGAATGGTGGTACGGGCTGTTGTGCAAGATACTGAAAGCCCTGTAAACCTGTTCGGCCACTATCAGCCTTACCAGTTGGTGCGGAAATACCAGCGATGATAAAGACCATACCTGTTTTGCCTGTTGCTGCACCTTGTCTGTTACCCCATAGGCACCGCCAATGAGTATTACCAGCGTTTTTACGCCCTGGTTCATACACTGCTGAAACTGTTTGGCCCATTGAGGAGAGGTGAGCATTTTGCCCCTTTCGTCCAGCACTACCAGGTAATGGTGTGGTTGCAGCTTCTTCAGTATCATTTCCTCCTCCTGCAGTTTGGCGCGTTCCACGTCTGTAGTGGCGACTTTTTTGGGAATTTGAAGGGTAACGAGGCTAATAGGGTTGTAAGGGCGGGTTTTCTTGAAATAGTATTGCAGTCCGGCTTCTATATGAGCTTCGTTCTCTTTGCCTACCGACCATATTTCTATATCCAAAACAGCTTGATTTTGCCCGTAAAATTAGCATAAATAAGGGGGAGGGCACAGAAAGAAAAAAATGCTTTGTAAAATTCATAAATGCCCTTATCTTTGCAGTCCCAATTAAAAAAGGGATGGCTGCGTAGCTCAACTGAATAGAGCATCTCACTACGGATGAGAAGGTTTTAGGTTTGAATCCTAACGCGGTCACTAAAAAAGAAATACCCGCCTCATTTGAGGCGGGTATTTTTCTTTGCTAACAACCTTCTATTTTTCTATTACCACTTTTTCTCTCATTATTTCTGCGCCATTTGAAATAGAGAGCATATAAACACCGGCAGGAACTTTACCGGTAGCTATACTGAAATTTTTCCGGCCATTACCCTTCATGTTTTCTTCTGCTACAACTTTGCCAGACATGTCATATAACTGAATTATTACACCTTCTTCGGTACCGGAGTTAAACTCAATGTTTATTTCCCTGTTTGCGGGGTTAGGGTATATCCTGTTTATATCCAATGATGCCTTGTCCAGCATACCTGTGCTTTGTGTAGCGCCTTTATGTTGTGTACCGTCTGCCCCACCTTTATTGTCTGCTATGCAGATATTGAAACATTTCTCGCAGCCTGTTTTAGTTTCAGGGTTGAAATAACGCAGGCATACTTTATAAGTGCCGGGGCCAGGGAAATTATAGACAAACGGAGTACCGCTACCTACATAAGCACCGTTAACAGTCCAGTCGTAAGTGCCAGGTTGTGTAGGGTCGTCTGCAGTAAGCGTTACCTGGTACGGATTGTTTGTATTGATACAATACACAAAGTTTGCGTTGCAGCATACATAATCAGGAAAATTAGAACGGTCTATTATTGAGTTGTTCATTGATGTTATAAAGCCATCTACATTTAAGCCTGCGGGGTTGAATGGCTGCCCAACACCTACGTTTTTAATGTCAACTTCTACTGTGTGAACGCCTGCAGGTAATGTTACACCATACACGAATGCGCTGCCTGTTACCCAGTTTGCTACCATGGGGTTTTGTGTAAAACCGGTACTAACGCCATCTACACGCAGGTCCAGGATGCCGTTATCGCTTCTTATCTGTGCATTAAAACGGATGTAATCTTCGCGGCAGGTTTCAAAAGTGTATTGCAGTGTCATAGTTCCACCAATAGGGTCAAACTCACCAACAGCCATTGAATTGGTGTTGTAAGATATCCACTCCGTATTGGCAGGTGTAGTAGGCCCGGGTGTCCATGTTGTCTGAACGTATGATGCATATGGGATGGCTCCGCCGGGTGTAAACGGTGCCGAAAGTGCAGTTACAAGCCATTCGGGGTCTTGCGAGCCGAGTGGCAAGGCTGTACCGGAGGTGTTGTCATGGCCTGTACTGAAATTAAGCGCATTCACGAGCTGGGCCTGTGATGTAAAGGCCATTAACAGCATAAAGCAAATTGATAATAGATTCCTCATCTGTAATTGTTTTTAAATTGTTTTCAAAAGTTTTTAATGTTTAAGAAAATACCTGTAATAGCCGGTAAGTCTGGTGCGCGGATAATATTCATAGAAACGTTTTTTTGAGTGACAGATAATTTGTCTTACGAATCTATATTGCAATATTATTATTGCATCCTAATCGTTAACGAACGGTAGTATTCTGTTTACGAACGGTAATGAACGGCAGGCGTGAGCTTTTCTACATCAATGGTGACAGTAACTTTGGTGCCGCTATCTGCGTTGCTTTGTATCTCAATTTTTATAGCATTGTTATGCAATTCATTAAGTTGAGATACACGGGAATATATATTTTTCAAGGCAAATGAGTTGTGAGCGTTAACGTTATCGCCGGTCCTAATGTTGAAGCCTACGCCATTATCTTCTACTTCTACAATTAAATATTGCTGGGACATGTATATCCGTAGCCATAATCTATTGTCGTTGTTCCGGGTAGGTAATAACCCATGCTTAATGGCATTTTCAATGAGTGGTTGTATGAGTAGTGGTGGTATAAAAATATTTGCGCTGTCCAGGCGGGCATCAATATCCATGTGATACACGAAGGAGTCATTATGCCGCATTCTTTCAAGTAAAAGGTATTGTTTTATCAGTTCCAACTCTTCATCCAGCACGATTATTTCTTTAGAAACATTCTGCATATTCTGACGCATAAGCCTTGACAACAAGTCAAGATAAAGGTTGGCAGAAGATTTATTGCCCGTATTTATAAATCCTTGTATATTAGTCAGGCTGTTAAAGACAAAATGTGGGTTCATTAATGCATTCAGGGCCTTGTATTCAGATTTAATGACTTTAAGATGCATCTGGTGTTCTTTCTCTTTTTTATTTAGCAGGTAGTGTATCCTGTACCGCATGATAATGAATACTACGATGACAGCCAGTAACGAAGCGGATATTATAAACCACCATCGGAAATAATAGGGTTTTGATACCTCCACATTTAAAATGTACACTTTACTACTAATGCCGGATTGTGTAATAGCCCTTAGTTTTATTTCAAAGTTTCCAAAACCTGAAAGGTATAAGTTCAGTTCAGGGTTATTTATAATATTCCATTCGTCTTTATCATTTTTTGATATTGAGTATTGATAGTAAAGTTTTTTACTGCTGAAGGATAAGACCCCGAAATTCACCAATATGTTATGTGCTTCTGTGTGTGATATATCTATTGGTTCCTTCGGATTGTATCGTCGTTTATTTGTCGTGAAAATAACATCCGAAATTTCAGGCGGCTTTATTGCAGACAACAATGCTTTTATGGATATGCTGTAAATATGCCCGTTTTTCATAGCATATACGTTGCTGTCCCGTGTTGTGACATATTCAGCGGCCAGTGGAAGAAACTCATTGTCCAGCACGTGTATTGAAAAACCATCCTTGGCTTTTCCGTACGGCCCCATAGAAAGCAACCTGTAAAAATCATTTGTAGCTAACAGGATATGATGATCGTCTATCCTAAAAGCTGTGTTCCAGCTGCAATTGTCTTTAATAATATAATAGGGGGCTTGTTTATTGTAGATGTTTTCTGCATAAATGAGCTTGTTGTCCTGGGTGACGCCCACAAGTGAATGACCGTAAAACCTGAACCATTGAAAAGCAATATCGTCAAACTGTGTTTGCCTGGTAGCGAAAGCGCCTGATGCTTTATATAACTCGCCGGTAGTAAACCATATTTTATCTTCGTCGTCTTTATTCATCCAGAATACCCGTGTGTTGGCACCTGTCAGTAATTTGTTTGCTGATATTTTATTGCCATGTATCTTGGCATATAGCACACTATTAGCATAATGAAAATATCCATCACTATCGTTGAGTATCATTGCTTTCAAGGTATAAGAAGGTTGATTGGATATGTATTTCTCTAAAACTGATTTTGCTGTAGGGTTGTGTGCTATCTTCAAAATGGCATGTCCACTGTATGTATAGAAAAATTCATCGTTTATATAGTGTATGTCATCTCCCGCAGGCTTGTCAGTTTTTAGCAATAATTTACATTGGTCGTTGATCTCATATAATTCATTTTCAGTAGTAGAAAATATTATCCTTTTATCGCTCCTGTGTACATATTTGACAATGCCGTTATATGCATTCTTCTGTACTGAATATTGTTCGAAATTCTCACTTAGTTTATATACACCATTTCCTAAAGTCCCTATCCAATAGTTGCCATTTATATCCTGGGTGATGGATGATATTTTCTCCCCGGGTAAGTATTGCTTCCCATCAATTATCAATCCGTTATCTGTGCCTACCAGTAGTATGCCATTGTGCTGGTATATCCTGATGATCCTGTTCTGTATAGGTTCTTTGAAACGATAAACTAACTCTTCATTGGTATTGTACATGCCATATTGGTCGAAAAGGTGCACAGAATCCTGGACATAAGAAATGTAGTATTGCCTGTTGTGTTTTAACGGAAATATCTCAATAGCCCTGGCGTTGCTGTCTATCAGTATCTTATTCTTTTCAGTAATGATCTCATACAGGTTTGCGTGATGTTTGTTGATGGTTTGAATATGGCTGATGCCAAGCCTGCCGACCTGTAATATTCTTAAGGTTGTGTCTTTTATGTTCAGAAAAAAATTACAGTTTAAAAAGGATATAGATACACTGCTGTCTTTATGAGCCGTAATGAATTTTGTGTCGGTAGGTTTTATAGGGATTTTTAAGAAGTCAACTTTCTCTGCATTATATATTGTTCCATCGTGGTAATAACACAATGTGCCGTTGTAGGTGCTCATCCATATCCGGCGATTGTGATCTTCCTTGAAAAAAAATATCTCATTGTCTGACAGGCCATGATGTGTAGAATATACTTTGAAATTTACACCGTTGTATTTGGCAATACCATTATCTGTGCCAAACCAAAGCATTCCATGACTATCCCTGTATATATCATATACCATATCAGATGGCAACCCATCCTGGCTGTTGTAATGGGTAAATATCGGCTCGCCTGCATGCAACATGTTTAGCGACAAAAAGAGCAACAGCGCCTGCAATATAGCTTTCGTCATCATATTCCGTTCAGGAAGGAAAGGAATTTTGACAACCGCCGTCTTCCTACGGGCAAACTCCTGTTGTCAGTGAGCAAGGTTGCAGGGTTGCCACTTCTCGTTACATTCATCACATGCATCCGGTTGATAAGATAAGACTTGTGTACCCTGTAAAATAACTCGTAAGGCAGTAGCTGCTCATACTCCGAAAGTGAGTGACTCATAATGAAACTCTGCTCACGGTTGTTGTGTGTGTAATAAATACGGGAGTAGGCACCCTTGGCTTCCAGGTATATTATGTCTTTAAATGGTATAATATTCACAGTTTTGTTATCCCTGAAGGTAAACTGGTCGGGGCTGCTTTTGTTATATACTTGCTGTAATATCTTGCTGTAGAATGACGGGTTGCCTGAAGCTATTTTTTTCTGTATTAATCTTTCTCTTGCCTTGCCTATAGCGATGGTAATATCGGATATACTGATAGGTTTCAGTATATAGTCTATTGCATTCAGTTTAAAAGCTTTTAATGCAAATTCATCATGGGCAGTAACAAATATTACTTCAAAAGAAAAATTGCCCAGGCGGTGTAAAAATTCAAATGCGTTTTCTCCCGGCATATTGATATCGAGCAGAACAAGGTCGGGTTGAGAAACAGCGATAAGTTGCTCAGCTGCACACGTATCATTCGCCATGCCGGCAATTGAAATGTTGTAATTAATATGCTCAGATAATATGGCTTTAAGGTTTTCGCAGATCAATTCTTCATCATCTACAATTAGTATTTTCATGCATTCGGTTTTCGCTGGTTGCATATTTTGTGGTTTTACGATTAACAATCGATATTATGCAAGGGCTGAACAGGTAGATATTAGAACGGGAAACAGGTTATGTCCTATGTCAGGTTTTTAGTAAACCTATAGTAGAATGGAAATGAAACGAGGGGCCATTTAAAGGAGGCGCATGATTGTAGTGTAAGGTGGCAATCATATTGTATTTGTTTCAAGTGTAATTTAAAGTTAAACAAATATTTTAAAATAACTAAATATAGCTGTGAGAACTATTCGATTGTTATAGCAGCGGAGATGTTTAAATGAAAAAACAAAGGGGCTATACGAAACGTATACCCCTTTTTTATTACTATTTATTACCTCTACGTTTTACCAGCCTATTGGCTTTTGTATGCCTTGCTCAGGCCGCTGATACATAATATGCACACTATTATTGCTATCATTTGTTTCTAATACCTCGCGGCTTATTGTACCAGTCATAAAATTATGCCAAAAATTATAGCACGCTGTAATGCCCTGTTTATAGTATGCCACTATTTGTTCTGAGGAAAAATTTCAACAGATTGTTGCAACAGCCTGATGTGCCAGCCTGCATTCAGCGCAAATACCAGCTGTTACGTCCATGGCATATTTTTTTAGCGTTATTAAGTATTATTAACTATTTAAAAACTAACGTTATGCCACAGACTGAAAAAAATCGTGACGGCGGCAACAGAAACCGCGAGAACGACATGAACCAGGAGAACCAGGGCACGCAACAAAAACGTCCCGGAACTCAACAACAGGAGTTAGGTCGCGAAAACGATAGACTGAAAAAAGACAGAGAGCAGAATGACAACAGATCTGCTAAAAAGTAATAACCTTTAAAAATTAAATAAAGCGGGTGTACATAACTGTATGCCCGTTTTTATTTTTATATAAATCAGCCATCAGACTTAATATCTTTGCACTGTTTGAACCACGAACTGTACATACAACGATGCCTTAAACTTGCTTTAAGGGGTAAAGGAAACGTAAGTCCTAACCCGATGGTGGGGGCCGTACTGGTGCATGATGGAAGAATAATAGGCGAGGGATGGCACAAGCTATATGGTAAAGCACACGCAGAGATAGACTGTCTGGGCAATGTATCAGGACAAGACAGGAAGCTTATACCATATAGTACCATGTACGTAAGCCTTGAGCCCTGTGCGCATTTTGGCAAAACACCCCCTTGTGCCAACAGGCTGGTAGCAGAGGGTATAACGAAAGTGGTGATATGCAACACAGACCCTTTTGCAAAAGTAGATGGGAAGGGCATAGCCATACTGCAACAAAATGGTGTAGAAGTAACCACTGCCATACTGGAAGATGCAGGACGATGGATAAACAGGCGTTTCTTTTGCGTACATGAACAGCAAAGGCCATATATAATATTGAAGTGGGCACAGACTGCGGATGGTTTTATAGCACCTACAGATGGCAGCAGATTGCAAATAAGTAATAAGCAAAGCAGACAGTTGGTACACAAGTGGCGTACAGAAGAAGATGCTATCATGGTGGGGCATAATACGGCCGTGAACGATGACCCGCATCTTACAGCAAGGCTTTGGCAAGGTGAAAATCCGCTGCGTGTGGTGGTGGATAAAAACCTGCAATTGCAGCGTGACCTAAAACTGTTTGACAATCAGGCCGAAACATGGGTGCTGAACAATAAGCAGGAAGGTACAGATAGGGAAGTACGTTATGTACAACTCGATTTTGCTGAAGACATTATACCACAATTATTACAACGCCTGTATGCTGCAGGGAAACAATCGCTGATAGTAGAGGGTGGGGCAGTGTTGCTGCGCCATTTTATAAATGCAGGATGGTGGGATGAGGCAAGGGTGTTTACAGGTAACATTACATTACAACAAGGCATAGCCGCACCCGTGCTGAAATTCTCTCCCGCCATGAAGATGGATATAGCAGACGATATGCTGCATGTCTATACAAACCCTTTAAGCAGGTACCCTTTTGTAAACGGTTACGACTTATAATCTATGTTCTACCTGGTAGCCGTTATTCTCCTTAATACAGTTGTTTTCTCACTGTTTAAACTATTTGGCAGGTTTCAGATTAACACCCTGCAGGCTGTAACTGTGAACTACTGGGTATGTGTGGCTACAGGATTGCTGACGCACGGCAGCGATGTATGCACGCCCTGCATGGTGGGTGAGCCCTGGCTGATAAGTGGTATGTTGCTGGGTGCTTACTTCATCTTCCTGTTCAACTTTATGGCATACAGCACGCGTACACAAGGCATGACCATTACCACTGTAGCTAACAAAATATCGCTGGTAATACCTGTGCTGTTCTCCTTCTGGCTGTATAGTGAGCCTGCTACATGGATGAAACTGGCAGGTATTGCTTTGGCACTACCCGCAGTATATTTTGCTACTAAGCAAGAGGGGGTTATACAACTAAAGCAACTGTTGGCACCCATAGGCATATTCATAACCAGTGGCCTGTCTGACACGGCCATAAAATACATCCAGCATACACAACTGCACCACCCCGATTCACAGGCAGCATTTACCATAGTTACCTTTGCTACAGCTGCGGCATTGGGTACTGCCTTTGTGTTAATAAGTCTTGCTACGGGTAAGAGTAAGCCTGCTATGAAGAATGTAATAGCAGGTATCGCATTAGGCATTCCCAATTACTTTTCCATTTACTACCTCATACGCCTGCTCGATGCGGATATATTGCCCAGCTCATCTATTATACCGGTAAACAACGTGGGGATTGTAATTACTACCTCTATTACGGCTATATTTCTCTTTAAAGAAACAACAAGCCGCCTGCGGATAGCAGGTATTGCAATGGCGGTAGTAGCAATTGTTCTTATAGCTTTATCGGGAAGCTAAGGTTCTGATAATCCCGATTAAGCCCTAAATTTGAACTATGGACAATGGCTCGGTAACAAGGCGGCAGATAAGCAGGATAACGGCCGATGGCATAGCAACGATGGACGACCTGCTGGCCACAGAAGAGCCACTGGAAATAAGGCTGGTTTATGGTACAAAGCTGCACCCGCAAAAGAAAAACCTGGCAGTGACCATGCGCACCCCTGGCAACGATACAGAACTGGCCATGGGTTTTCTTTATACAGAGGGTATCATCAGCAATGCAAACGATGTAGCCGGTTGCAGCATACTACGCGAAAATGTGGTACAGGTAACACTGCGGGAGGGTATCTCCCTCAACCTGAACAGCATGGACAGGAATTTCTACACCACATCCAGCTGCGGGGTATGCGGCAAGGCTTCCATAGATGCTATACGTACAGAATCTGCCATATATGATAAGGCAAAACCATTTGCGGTAAAAGCATCTGTTATATATAATTTGCCACAACTGTTGCGCGTCAGCCAGGAGGCATTTAAAGATACAGGGGGCATACATGCGGCCGCTTTGTTTGGCATAACGGGCAACCTGTTAATGTTGCGTGAAGATGTGGGCCGTCATAACGCGCTGGACAAGCTGTTAGGCGCTGCATTGCAGCAAGGTATTGTACCTTTGCAGGAGCATATCCTGCTGCTGAGCGGCAGGGCAAGTTTTGAACTGGTGCAGAAGGCCGTAATGGCAGGTATAAAGATGATAGTAGCGGTAGGTGCACCCAGTAGCCTGGCGGTGGAAACGGCAGACGAGTACGGGGTAACACTGGCAGGATTTGTGAAGCAGGACAGGATGAATATATATTGCGGGGCGGAAAGGATTGTGCCGGACTAATTTAAAAAGAACATTTATGAAAATAAGGATAAATGGCAATTCGGTAAGGCTGCGGCTTAGCAAGAGCGAGGTGGAAGAATTTGGCCGGAAAGGGTATATAGAGCAGCGTACTAAGTTTGGCGGCCCTGTATTTACTTATGCGCTGGGCAAGACCACAGCACCTGTAATGACGGCTGAATTTGACAACTGCAAGATGGTGGTGTACCTGCCCGAAGACAAGGCGGAGACATGGGTGAAAACAGAAAAAGTAGGATATGATGCCAACATGGATATAGGCGGCGGAGAAGTATTATATTTATTGCTGGAAAAAGATTTTAAATGCCTGGACAACAGCATAGAAGACCAGGGCGACAATTACGACAATCCGTTGGCGGCACAATTCAATAAGTAATGAGCAAAGAGCAGAACAATATACCTAATGCGGAAAACCCCGAAACATTTACGGGGCTGAAACTCACTAAACCTAAAGATATGGCTGCGGGCATACCTGCGGTAATATCCAGCGCTAAGCACATGCTCAGCGAGATGGGCCCTATGCGTGCACTAAGCGCATTGGCAGCTTTGAACCAGAAAAAAGGTTTTGATTGCCCCGGTTGTGCCTGGCCCGATCCTGACGGCCATCGCTCACCTATAGCAGAATATTGTGAGAATGGTGCAAAAGCCATAGCCGAAGAAGCTACTACAAAAAAATGCGATGCCGCTTTCTTTGCTAAAAACAGTGTGTACGACCTGGCTGCCCTTACCGACTACGAGATTGGCAAGAAGGGCCGTGTAACTGAACCCATGTACCTGCCCAAAGGTGCAACCCACTACCAGCCCATAAGCTGGGACGATGCTTTCAAAAAAATAGCCAAACACCTGAACGAGGTTAACAACCCAAACGAGAGTGTATTTTATACATCGGGGCGCACCAGCAACGAGGCTGCGTTCCTGTACCAGCTGTTTGTGCGTGAGTATGGTACCAACAACCTGCCCGACTGTTCTAACATGTGCCACGAAAGCAGTGGTGTAGCCCTGAATGAAACCGTGGGCATAGGTAAAGGTTCTGTAACGCTGGAAGATTTTTACGAAGCAGAGGTCATCATCATATTAGGGCAAAACCCCGGTACCAACCACCCGCGTATGCTGTCTGCATTGCAAAGGGCTAAGCAGAATGGCGCACAGATAATATCTGTAAACCCCCTGCCCGAAACGGGGCTTATCAGCTTCAGCAATCCGCAGGAGGTGAGGGGTGCATTGGGTATCAAAACAAAACTGACCGACCTGTTTTTGCAGGTGAAGATAAACGGCGATATGGCACTGCTGAAAGCCATAGGCCACCTGCTGTTGCAGGAGGAAAAGAAGATGCCCGGCTCTGTGTTCGACCATGAGTTTATTAAGAACAACACTAAGGGCTACGAGCATTACATCCGCAACCTGGAGCAGAACAACGACCTGCAAAAACTATCTGAAGCCTGTGGTATTTCTATGGCGCAGATAAATGAAGCGGTAGATATCATTAAACATAAAAAGAAAATAATAGCCTGCTGGGCCATGGGGCTTACGCAGCACAAAAACGCTGTAGATACCATAAAAGAAGTGGTGAACCTGCTGCTGGTAAAAGGCAGCATAGGCAAACCCGGCGCCGGTACATGTCCTGTACGCGGGCATAGCAATGTGCAGGGCGACAGGACGATGGGTATCTTTGAGAAACCATCTAAAGCACTGCTGGACAGCATACAACGCACCTATGGTTTTGAGCCCCCGCGTGAGCATGGGTACGATGTGGTAGACTGTATAAAAGCCATGCACGAGGGCAGGGCAAAGGTGTTTATAGCTATGGGGGGCAACTTCCTTTCTGCCACGCCTGATACCGAATTTACAGCACAGGCATTGCGCAATACAAAACTAACCGTACAGGTATCTACCAAGCTGAACCGCAGCCACCTGGTACATGGCGAGGAAGCAATCATACTACCATGCCTGGGCCGTAGTGATAAAGATGTGGTGAATGGCAAACAGCAGTTCATCAGTTGCGAAAACTCTATGGGTGTGGTGCAGATGTCTAAAGGGCATTTGAAACCATTGAGCGATACCCTGCTGAGCGAACCTGTAATTGTAGCAAGGCTGGCTAAAGAAACACTGGCAGGGCGCACCCGTGTAAACTGGGACCTGTACCTGGAAGACTACGACTATATACGCAATGATATAGAACTGGTTATACCGGGCTTTGACAGCTACAACGAGCGTGTACGCCACCTGGGGGGCTTCTACCTGCCCAACGGCGCCCGTGCGGGAAAATACAATACACTGGAAGGCAAGGCCATCTTTAGCGATACAGAAGTAAGCTACCACAACCTGGCGGCAGACGAGTACATCATGATGACCGTACGCAGCCACGACCAGTTTAACACCACCATATACGGCCTTGACGACCGCTACCGTGGCGTTGTCAACGAGCGCAGGGTAATCTTTATGAACGAACAGGATATAGCCAAGGCAGGCTTTAAAGGCGGCGATGTGATAGACCTGTACAACTACCACAGCGGGGTAGAGCGTGTAGCCCGCAGGTTCATCATAGTACCGTTCAGCATACCGCAGGGCTGTACCGCTACATACTTCCCCGAAACCAACGTACTGGTACCCATAGACAGCACTGCCGATAAAAGCAATACCCCCACCTCAAAGTTTATAGTACTGAAGCTGAAGAAGCATGAGGGGTAGATTTAAAATAAAACATATTGCGGTAATCAGCTTAATTATTGTTGCATTGGGTTGCAATAGAAATAGTGAGGTAGTTGAACGGTCAATGAATGATTATGGCTATGATATGGATAGTTTAAGGCGCTTGGTTATTCAAAAGGGAGACACTACCGCATATGGTGATCTCTATATTATGGCTCTTGACTACGACCCAAATGAGATGATGCCATACACGTTTATCATGGCAAGCAAATATGATTATCCTCCGGCTTATATAGACTTTTGCCACTCATTAATGGACTTATACAATCTTGACAGGTCTAAGGATACTATTGACTTTTCTTTAGTAGATAAGGATACCAGAGTTTTGCTTTTTCATTACTTGCGAAAAGCAGAAGAAGTGGATGTTGATACAACTACGAGTGCTGCTCATATAATGAAAATAGCGAGGCTTAATCCAGCATTCGCCGAGGATATAAAAAAGTCAGAATATTAATCCTTCACTGTATAAAGGTTACAATATGCAATGACGTTTACAAGTGCCGCACACCGTACCGCGCGGCGCAGCACTCAAGAGATATTCCCCCTATCCCCCTAAAGGGGAGACGTATTTTGTAAACGTAATATAGTAAGCTCCCCATCTCAGATGAGGACATCAGGTTTGTAAAAGCAAGAGGTACATAACATTTTCCCTCTTAGAGAGCGGTTAGGGGTGTGTTTGCCCGGGGGTAAGGTCATAACGTGCCGGATTACCTTATAGCTTCGCGTAATGATGTGCAACACACCCTGATGAGAAGTTCTTTGTGTCAACCAGCTTCAGATTAAGGGCCTGCTGAAGACTGCCGGAAGGCAGCAACGGCCTTCCTTTTCCTACCAGCAACGGGTGGATAACCAAATTAAATTCATCGATAAGGCCCGCTTCTATCAGCTCAGGCAGCAGGCTCACACTATCTACAGATATCTTCTTTCCCGGTTGCTGTTTCAGTTTCCGCAGTTCTTCAGCAGCATTGCCTTTGATGATACGCGTTTTCTCATCCCCCTCTGTTAATGATCTGGACATGACAACCCTGTCAATTTCACTTAGCCTTTTGGCAAACCTCAGTTCCGCCGCCGTGCCCGTTCCGTTTTTTGCAGCATCGGCCCAGTAGGGAAACATAAGCTGGTACATGATGCGGCCGTAAAACAACAGGTCCACATCATCCATCGTCGCCGTAAAGTAGTCCATAAGTGCGTCATCCGGGGCAGCCATTGTGTGGTCGCAATAGCCATCCAGGCTTATATTCATAGCAAATGTTACAGTCCTCATGTAGTTTGTCTTTAAATGTACTTGTAAAAGTATAAGATGGGCGTCAATAACATAGGGGTGAGCCGCGACAAAAATGGTATGCTTTTCCGTCAGCCTGCTGGAGAGGCGTGATTTCTTTACCTTTATGCTACCATGCGTACCACTACAAAACTGAAGCATATACTGCAGCTATACACCGTCACCATCGATATGGATGAAGATGCACAAATGCACCTGATGATATTTGATAAGAAGGATAACTCTTCAGAAGAGTTTATCAATAAGTCTTACTCTGTGGTAATTGACAAAGCATTCAGGTATATGATGAAGAAGATTAAAGCCCGGTGTAGTATAAGTTAGCTCCCCACCTAAGAGGAGGAGCGGAGAATAGACGTTCCGCCGTCGGCGGAGGGAGTCCGGAAGTTTATCCCGCTACGGGCGGGAGGAGAGGTTGATACTCGCGGAGTACAGAAGTTCATTTGTGACGCTACGAAATTGTCATACCTTTGCGCCTTCGAAAATGTTTCGTTGGGCATTTAGCTATTGCAAAACACGTTTACTACATAGTAGTCATTATGAAAAAGATTATAGAGTACAGAAGACTTTTAGGCGTAACTAAAACTGCTGATGTACAGGAGTTGAAGACAGTATACAGAACCCTGATGAAAGCCTGGCATCCTGATAAATTTCAGGATAATGAAGAAGGGAAAAATGAAGCTGAACTGAAAAGTCGTGAGTTTATTGAGGCCTATAACTTTTTATTAAGCATAGCGCCGGAAACAATAGAAAAAGCGCTGCCGGAATATACGCAGACCATTACTGCCTGCACAATCCTCAACTACTCTTACGAAAAATCTACCCTGTTGCTGAACTTTATAGATGGCAGCAGTTACGAGTATTTCGATGTACCCAAAACTATATACATAAAGCTCACTTCATCTGACGTGCCTGCAAGATTTTGCAGGCGCCATATATACCATTCGTTTGTATATCGTAAGGTTACTAAGGCGATGGAAGCATAGCCTGCCCGAATGAAGCTTTAATGTGATAAAGGCAAAAACCGGTTCGGCGTAGTCAGGAGACTACGCCGAACCGGATAAGCTATTGTGTTGGGTGATGTTTTCAGGTATATTATGAAGAAGTTGCCCCCGCTTCGACGTTAGCAAGGGACACTATGCCGAAACGGATTGAAGTGTAAGTAATTTTTGTAAGCTGTTATCTTGGTATATTTATTGTATCGCTTTATAAAAGCTACACCTCATCAAATATGATATGCCTCGTTATATAAAATACATATTCCTCGTCCTCTGTTTACAAATTGGGTGCAATGTCGCGTATGCAGGTCGTCCTCCCGGGCCATTCCTGTTCGAGCTTATCTCTGAGTCCACATTGTATGAACAGGGAGCTGTGATGGAGTTTACATTACGCATTACAAACTGGGACGATTTAAATACACATCCGGTACTGCTGCCGGGGCCCGGGTACCAGGGCAGGAAGTTTATTTATTTGACAGCTCATGTAGATGATCAATACAAAACCCCGCTTGCAGTGGAGGATAATACTGGCCTGGCAGATTCTACGGGGGTTTACAATTACCAGTTAGCTCCCGGAGAACACCTGGACATACGGCTGAAGGTATACCCTGATGCCCGTCTTGCGGTGATTCCTTCTGAGCCACACTGGTTCAGCCGGCCCCTGGATACAGGTGCATATCAACTACAAGCCTGGTACCTGCCTTACGAAGACCTCGAACTAACAGGCAGGGCGCACCAGGGTATTGAAGACCATTCACAATACAACGGCGCTACAGACTTTTTCAGGATAGAATTAATGCCTGCATCGCAACAGGTGTATAATAAGCTTGACGAGTGCAAAGACGACTGTGGTTTTTGCAGGGATATAGAAAGAGGGAGATGGAAGAAAGTGAAAAAAGCCATTGAAGCACGGGTGAAAATTTCCTACGAGGCTGAAGACAAGCCCGGTACCCGCACGGCATCACGCGGGTATTGGCTGGACAGGCACAGGAATATTGCTTATGTATCGCCTTTGCCTGAGGCTGTCCCGGCGATATTTCCCGGTCATTCGGGGCATGTCCTTGGTTTTAAGAGCGGCGACTCTGTGCTCTATTACAATATGACAGTTCAGTCAGGCAGGCTCTTCCCCGGACGCGCACGGCTCCAAAGTATTGCCTATTGGATGTTCCGGCGAAATGGCCTGTTCAAAACATCTGATGAAGATTATGTAGGCCTGAGCCGTTTTGAACCCGTACCTGCCCCGAACCTGTTTCCCGTCAGCAGCAATCGGTAAAAGAGCTCGACTATATACATCAGAACCCGGGCTGGGTAGAAGGCGAAGAGGATTCGGGGTGGAATGATTAGCAGCTTTCACAAATCAGGAGGTTTGCCTCCTCGGCGACATAGCCGAATACTACGCCGAACTGCAATTTATATCCTGCAACAGACTATGGTGATTAACCGTAAATTAAAAGTTAAAATTGGCACAATAAATGCATAGAGATTAATAATAACAAGTGTCGTTTCTGTAACAATTTAACTTTAACCATTTATGCTAACACGTATCACTTTCGCTATTGCCTTAATGCTTACTGTTATTCCTGATTCCAATGCTCAAAACCTGACGAGGCTGATAGCGTACGAGGAATTTATGAATGATGCTTCAGGTTCTCCTGTTCATTATAAAAAATACTGGCACAGCTTTTCAAAAGGAAGAGGTACAACATTGCTGCAGCAAAGTTTGGTCGGCTGGACATACTATGGGTTATTTATGGACATAAGCGCACCAGATACTACCTATATAGTTAACAGGCAATTTGGTTCAGGAGGCTACGTAGATAGCTTTATGGCGGTTCATTTTTATGATAGCACCAATCGTACTCATTCTACCTGGTCTTACTCATGGGATGTCTCAAACCTGTCATGGAAACTTTTACACGGTGTAAAAGATTCGTTTGAGTACAACAGTAGTCAATTAGTAGCAACGTACAATTTTTTGTATGACTTAAACACCGGGAAATATGATAGTGTCAGAAAGCATATTTTTACTTACACCGGTGGCAAGTTGCTCAACGAAGAGATACATGAATTAAGCAGTATTACAAATGTGTGGGAAAGACGTAAAGAGGAATATACCTGGGTGGGCAACGACCTGACCGGGTTTATACATTATAGCTGGTTGCCCGCAACCGGTAGCTGGTATAAGAATGGCTCTGACAGGCAAACCTCTTACATAAACGGCAAGCCGCAGGTACATATTCACGAAGGCTGGTATCTTATGAACGGTACCACCCCCTCTATATCAAGCTATAGTCGGGATAGTAATGTATATGTTGGCAATAACCTGGTACAACGCTATGCTAATTGGGAGTTGCAAGGGCCAACCTATTTCAATTATCGCTATAACTATAAGTGGAATGCAAAAGGCAGCCCTCTCGAGATACTTTACGAACTTATGGATGCATCAGGCAACTGGAATAATTTTGGTAAAACATGTTTTGTGTACAATGCCGACAATAATCCGGTCACAATCTACGACTCAACATGGAAGGCAGGTAGTTGGGTGCCGGAATATAGCCAGGGCAACAGGCAGAGTGTATGCCAAAGAAATTATTATTATGGTACCCTCCCATCTTCTATAGCTCCTGATAATACTACGGCGCTGCAATTCAAACTATATCCATCACCGGCGCAACATACTATTACTATTAGCGCCATATTTGAAAAAGCTGCCGATTGTACCATGGCAATAGTTGATATGCAGGGACGTCTGCAAAGGCAATGGACAGAGTATATTACTCCCGGAAAATATGAAGTTACTATACCTGTAAGTACGTTGCCTGATGGTAATTACCTGTTACACCTTATTGCACAGGGTGAAATGGGTGTACAGCAATTTACGGTGTTGAAGTAAATCACTTTCCCTGCCGACGTCTCTTACAAAGGACTCGGCAGCCTCGCATTGGTAAATCGCGTATTGCGAATTACTTTATCCTAAAAGCATTGCCCATCCTACGCGAACCGGCGAGTCTCTATGCAGGAGACTCGCCGGAGAAATAAAAGACTACGCGAACTGCTGTATAAAGTTAATCCCTGTTAAACATATTAAAGCCGTCCATGAGGTTGTTTGCTTGAAATTTAACTCCTGTATCTCGCATTGCTTCATTTACAAATGAAGTATAAGCAATAGATAATTTATAGGTCTTATCAAGTAAATCTCTATCAACTGTAATACCTTCCTTATTTTTCGGATGGGTAATTTTATCTCTTTTAAATTTGAGTACCCTGAAATCGGAAAAATTATGGTCTAGGAATTTTCGGTATAAATCCATCTTATCATGGAATTTACAATGTGCTTTATAAGTCTTTTTGAATTTATCTAAAATTGCATGTCCGTCGTCATAGCCATCG
This sequence comes from uncultured Flavipsychrobacter sp., assembly GCA_964464965.1. GTDB lineage: Bacteria > Bacteroidota > Bacteroidia > Chitinophagales > Chitinophagaceae > UBA5543. The sequence goes on from CAYXHM010000009.1 coordinate 85,683, forward strand.
TATGGCTCAAGATAATTCAGGTAGAACAAATCAGCTTCAACGAGGCTAAAGAACTCTCTAATACAACTTCTTATTAGCTCTGGTGACTTATTCCCAGCTTCAATAGAAGCAATAGTAACCCGATACAACTCTAAAAAATCTTTGCCCAATTCATTGTGTAGTAATTGAAATTCGCCCAACCCCTGTATTCTTTTATACGCAGCCTCAAAATCAAACCCAAAATCTCTATAAGTCATATCTGTTGCTATTTTAAGAATTTGCCACTCGCTTCTTTTATTTTGTTGATTGCTATATGTTTGCCCTGTTCAATTATCATATCTCTATACTTATTTGTTACAGTGCCTCTAAATGCCTCACAACACGTTTTTACTTCTAACGAAGTAAGCGTTGTAGAAATAATTTCAGGGTGCCTATTGTGTTCCGAGCACTCAAGATTTTGTAGTTGATTTTTTATTAAATAAAAATCAATTATTGACATAAAATAATATTTTACTATAAAATTACAGATAAATACTATTCATAATTCAATAATCAGTAAGAAATATTATGTTTCTAATATTTCTATCGCTTTTTTCTGAACCATATTTTTTTAATTTCATCATCAGAAACATAGGCATGATTTTAAAAGCTGTCAAATGATAACCGTATATAAGCAACACTTTCCATAACTAGTAATTCCCCATTGGAGCAAGTCTTTTTGACTTGTGCCAATAAACCACGCAATACAACAATTAAATTTGTATAATACCCGATAAACACTTATTTTTGTTGTAGTAAAATGGCATCCAATATGCCATATTTCTTAACCGCCTTTCACCAACTCCTCTCCAAGGGAGAGGTAGGGTAGAGGGTCTAATTTCCAACATCATGAACTTTAAACAACAAACCTTCGTCACAGAGTACCTGCGCCACAACAGCGCCTATACAGCCTACTGCCTGGCTTACAATCCCAAAGATGCCGGTAACTACGACAGCATTATGTCTGCCGCTAACCGCCTGCTCAATCATCCCGAAGTCTCCGCCGTTATAGATTCTATACTAAGCGGCATCCGCCACGATGTGGAGCAGGAGCTACGCGCAAAGCTAAAAACCGACTTACTGACCACCCAGCGCAAGCGCGAGATACTGGCCAAAATAGCCACGGGAGAAATGTATGCCGTGCAGGTGTACAAAGGCAAAGATTGTAACCAGTGTACCCAGCACGTAATGCCCACCATCAACCAGATGCTGAAGGCTATAGACCTAGACAACAGGATGGTGGGACTGTACGCACCCGCGCATGCTCACCACAAACCGCAAACGGTACCTGCACTCAATACAGATGTATTGCAGCAGGTAGATAAATTTTTAAAGTCTCTTGGCCTGGCTCCGGAGCAAATAGGAAAGAATGGTGAACGGCAACAAAACACAACAACAGGAGAACAAGTTCCCCTCTTTACGAAGGAGGGGACAATGACAAACAGCGAAGCCTGTTTGTCATTGGGGGAGGTTGACTCGTGCAGGGAAGAAACCCCCACCACTGAAGCGCCTGCCCCCACGCCGGAAAAAACTGTTGAAATCCCAACAAAAGACAACAAAAATGCTGCTGATGCAAATCAAAGTAACGTAGAACAGGAAGCTTCCTCCTTAGAAGGAGGTGTCGCCGATGCAATCGGTGACGGAGGATGTCCACTCGCGACAGATAAAAGCAATGAAAACCAACAACCCGGCGAAGACTCGTTGCAACAATCCACAACATTTGTATCGCCCGGCGGGCTCATAAACATCAGGACAAACAGGGATAGCGACGCACAGGGCGGCGCCACTACATAAAAAATGCCCCCGCATAGCAGGGGCACTTTATATGTATCGTACTCTAAGTATTAGTTGTTGATGGCGTTTTGCACCGCTGTAGCAGCCTCGCTCAGCAATATGGCCGATTGTACTTTCAGGCCTGAGTTGTCGATGATTTCCTTTGCAGCCTCGGCATTGGTGCCCTGCAGGCGTACAATGATAGGGATATTGATATCGCCCATGTTCTTGTATGCCTCTACCACGCCAGATGCAACACGGTCGCAACGAACGATACCACCGAAGATGTTGATTAGGATAGCCTTAACGTTAGGGTCTTTCATGATAATGCGGAAACCGGCTTCAACAGTTTCAGCATTGGCAGTACCACCCACGTCCAGGAAGTTAGCAGGCTCACCACCGGCCAGTTTTATCATATCCATGGTAGCCATAGCCAGTCCTGCGCCGTTTACCATGCAGCCCACGTTGCCGTCCAGCTTTACATAGTTCAGGTTGTATTCAGCAGCCTCCACTTCAGTAGGGTCTTCTTCGTTTTTATCGCGCATATCAGCCAGGTCCGGGTGGCGCATCAGCGCGTTATCGTCCAGGCTCATTTTGCAGTCAACAGCTATTATCTTGTCGTCTGCAGATTTGAACAACGGGTTGATTTCAAGCATGGCACAGTCCAGCTCTACATATGCGTTGTACAGGTTGGTAACGAACTTAACACAGTTTTTAAACGCAGTGCCGCTCAGGCCCAGGTTAAAGGCAATCTTACGCGCCTGGAAACCCTGCAATGGCATATTCGGGGCAACCCATTCTTTAAATATTTTATCAGGAGTATTATGAGCAACTTCTTCAATATCCATACCGCCTTCCGTGCTGTACATGATCACGTTCTGCTTCTTGGTACGGTCCAGCAGTATAGACAGGTAAAACTCCTGGCGCTCGCTGGGGCCATCGTAGTACATGTCATATGCTACATACAGTTTGTTCACCACTTTGCCCGCATCGCCGGTTTGTATGGTTACAAGGGTATTGCCTATTATGTTTTTGGCTACTTTCTCTATATCATCAGCGCTTTTCACTACCTGCACGCCATGTTGCTCGGGTGTTTCTTTCATAGTGCCTTTACCACGGCCACCGGCGTGTATCTGTGCTTTTACCACTACAAACTTGCTGCCGCTGTCTGTAGCTATTTGCTTGTAAGCGTTTACAGCTTCGGTTACATTGCCAACTGCCATACCGTCCTGTACAGGAACCTGGTAGCGTTTCAAAAGTTCTTTTGCCTGATATTCGTGCAGATTCATAATATCTGAATGTTTTTAAAAAATACGGGGCGAAGATAGCGGAAAATATGCAGCTATTATAGCAAAATTTGCTTGCATGAAGAATCAGAATAATGTGTTGGACTCTGGAGGTTTTGGGGAAGAATCGTTAAGCAAAACAGGCGGCGTCAGGTCTGTACCGCAGTGCTTGTTCAGTTGCTCTATCAGGTACTTTATCAGTTCGGGGCTGTGCAGCTCTTCGTGCTGGTGCATAAAGAAGTAGCAGGTTTTCAACCCTTGTTCCATCCAACTCTTTATGCGCTGCACCCAGTCGTCTATACGGGTGTAGTCTGTAGGGTGCAGGCTGTTGCCTACAAAGCGTATGAAGCACTCATTGGTAGAAAGGCACATGTGTACACAGTCCCTGCGGCCCGATGCATCGGTAATGATGGTGCCGCGCTTTTGCTCTTTTAAAAATTGATACAGTTCTTTATTATATCCGCCTATATACCAGTCAGGATGCCTTAACTCCACAAACATATCCAGGTCTTTCGGAAAGCGTTCTATAAACCCGTGAAGCGCATCCATTTGCTTGGGACTCATCTGCGGGTGCGGCATCAGGAATATCGGCCCGAGGTTCTCTTTAAATTCTGTTATAGCCTCCAGGAATTTGCCTGTTTCAAACTCAACGTTCTTCAGGCGTTTTAGGTGGGTGATGGTATTGGTGAACTTCGGGCAAAACAAAAAGTCCTTCGGCACCTTGCTCTTCCACTGCCATACATCGCTGGGGAAGGGCATCTTGTAAAATACGGCGTTGAACTCTATGCAGTTAAAGATACGGGCATAGTGCTCCAGGAAGTCCTTAGGTTTTGTCTTCTTGGGATATAGCTTTCCCACCCAGTCTGCCCGGCCCCATTTTGCGCATCCTATGTAGAACTTGGTCTTGTTTTTCAATGGGTGCAGCACCTTGGTGGTTTCAGGCGGGTCGGGTGGAAGAATGAAATCTACCTGCTCCAGTTCTTCGTGTGTTACCTTTCCAAAATCCATAGTATGAAGATAAGAAAGAATGTTTATTCACCGGCAAATGGGGATTGTGCTAACCCATCATAGCCATTACACACTATCTTTACCCTATGTATTCATACGCTTCTGCATTTTCAGATTTATCTGTCGCCTTGCAAACCATTTACGATGCGCGTGAGGGGGCTTCTATTGCGCACGAGGTGTTAGAGCATATAACAGGTACCACCCGCCTGCAGCGCATTACTGATAAGGATAAGCAACTTACAGCAGGGCAACAGGGCGAACTTGATAGAATGAAAGAGCTGTTGCTCAAGGGTACACCTCTGCAATATGTATTGGGCACAGCCTGGTTTATGGGCAGGGAGTTTATTGTGAATGAACATGTACTGATACCCCGCCCTGAAACTGAAGAACTGGTACAATGGATTGCAGAAGACTGGAAGGGTAAGCTTCCGTCTGTATTAGATATAGGGTCGGGCAGTGGGTGCATACCGGTATCAGTAAAACGGTTGCTGGCTGATGCAGTAGTTACGTCAATTGATGTGAGCGATGGTGCTATAGGCGTTGCTATGATGAATGCTGTGCGGCTTGATGCAAACGTTAGCTTCAGACAGCTTGATTTCCTGGATAAAAGCAAGTGGCATGAGCTGCCGTCTTACGATGTAATAGTGTCCAATCCGCCATATATACCGGAAACGGAGCGCGAGAGCCTGCATACCAATGTGCGGGATTTTGAGCCTCACCTGGCCCTGTTCGTCCCGGGCAATGATGCCCTGCTGTTTTACAGGAATATAGCTGAATTCGGGCTTACACACTTAAATGAGGGTGGTGCTATCTATTGCGAACTGCATGTTGACTATGCCATGCAAACCATGGAGCTTTTTAAAGCAATAGGGTATGCCTATGCAATGGTAAAACAGGATATACACGGCAACTTCCGTATGCTGAAGGCACAAAAATAAAGGGCCGCGATTGCAGCCCTTTATAAATATTACACGAAACCTTATTTACTATTTCTTAGCAGTTTTGCTTGCAGCAGCAGGGGTGCTTGCTTTTTCAGTAGTGTTGTTGGCTTCTACTGCTTTTTCCAGCTCACGTACTTGCTTTTTCAGGTCGTAGATGGTTTTGTACATCTCGTCCATTTCGCTGCGTGTAGCTACCGGTATAGCAGACATGCTTTTTTCCAGTTGTTTTTCAACGTCTTTGCGCAGTGTCAGTTGCATAGCGTTTACTTCTGCCATCTTCTGGCTGTATTCTTCGCTTTCAAACAATTCTACAAAAGTTTTGTCACCAATGTTCAGCCACTCCTGGTACACAGTCATCATACTGTTTATCTCGTCGCCGCTTTCTATCTTCTTAGCTATATGTGCAGCCAGGTTGTCCATTACTTTAGTACCCTGGTTGTAAACCATGTGCTGAAGCTCAGCATTTTTGATATTGTATATAACCATGCGGTTAGCTATATCGCTCCACTCAGTCATAGTTTTTGTATGCTGGTTTGGCGATACCATTTTGCTGAATGGTGCGGCAGCGTCGCTTATCATTTTGGTAAATGATGTGTAGTTGTTCAGCATCGTGTTGAATGTTTCAGATGAAGAAGGCATCATGCTGTTCATCATATCACGCATCTGCTGGAACTGTGCCATATTGCCCATGCCCATTTTACCAAAGTTATCCTGCATCATTTTACTCATGTTCTGCATGTACTCGCGGCTTTGCTCCGGCATAAAACCAAAGTATTTATCCATCATGTCTTTGTACATAGCAGGATTAGCATATTGCTTAAACATTTCAGTATTGAATGTTTTGTCCTGGATAGATTTCCAGAAAGGCATCCACATTTCAGAAAAACGGGTGAAAGCTTCAGAAACATTTACCATGTTACGGAAAGCATCCTGTGTAGTGCCATTCTGCATATCTTTCTGCAGGGTAGAAAAACTGTTGTTCAGCATTTCATAATATTGGTTGAACATGCCTGTCCAGTTTTCATTGGTCTTTTTCCATGCGTCTGCGTTAAACGGGTTCATAGACTGGAATTTGTTCATCATATCGTTCCACTGTGCAGCCTGGTTCATTCCTGTAGTCCAGTTGTTGGTCATGTTATTCCACATAGCCATAGGGTCGTTAGATGTAGATTGTGTGCTGTTTTTCATGTGGTTCATGTTCATTTCCCACATTTGCTTAGCCCAGTTCATTTGTGTATTGAACCAACCCTGGTAAAATTCATTCATTTTACTCATGTTGTCCTGACCATTATTGGTCATATTAGTTGCTTTTTCTTTAGCTGTAGTAAATATATTGTTTTGGCTATCCAACCAGTTTTTGTACCACTCACTACCTTTTTCTACAGTTTCTTTCACAACATTGTTGCCGTTTGCAAACTTTTTAGATTGCTCAGTTACTGTTTCCAGCATTTGCTTTTGCGCATCTACCATTGTCTCGACAAAATTTTTGCTGTCTTTGTTAGCCATTTTATTTGTTTTTATTTATAAAGTATTTATAATTGTAGTCTGCTTTACAAAGGTGATGTTATATCACTAATCCCAAGCAGACAAATTGTTAAGTTTATATTATTATAATCTTCCTTTTGACGGCGCAAAGGTATGTAGATTTTCCCTAAAACAATCATAATTGTAAAATTTCTTTAACCTGTAGAGGTGGGAAATCTGTATTAAAACAGCAAAATGCCCATCCTGTTGTGACAAGACGGGCATTTGTTAACGTAGTTTTTACTAGAAAATATATTGCTCCTGTTCTATCAGTTGCCCTGCTATCCTGCGGCGTGCTTCTTTTGTATTAAAAGCATTCACTTTTGTGAACCGTTTTATACCTAGTAACATCATCCTTTGTTCGTCGCCATCTGCAAATGCATTGATGGCGTTTTTGCCTGCATGATTAATGCGGTCTGCCGCATCTGCAATAAAAACACGGGTAGCATCCAGGGCCAGTTCAGATTTGTCAGCAGGGAGCTTCATAGTACGCAACATCATACTTTCTGCCATGAAGGTATCAATAAGCATATCTGCAATGTACATCAGCACTTCCTGCTCCTGTTCTATCTTCATCATCAGCTTTTGTACGGCTGCACCGGCACACATCAGTATGGCCTTCTTGAAATTGACAATAGCCTTACGTTCTGCTGCAAATGGCGTATCATCTTCATCAAAATCCGGTATGCCCATCAGTTCTTTCTGTACACCCATAGCAGGCTTCATCAGGTCTATACGTCCCTTCATTGCCCTTTTCAGGTACATATCCAGTGTCAGCAGGCGGTTTATCTCGTTAGTGCCTTCAAATATCCTGTTGATACGGCTGTCTCTATAAGAGCGGGATATGTCATATTCGTCTGAAAAGCCATTACCACCATGTACCTGTACACCTTCGTCCACTACGTAGTCCAGTGTTTCTGAGCCTATTACTTTCAGCATGGCACATTCTATAGCATATTCTTCTGCAGCGCCCAGTAGTGTTTCATCCTCGTTTTTACCTGCTGCTGCCAGTTCCTGTTCTTTATCAGCTATCCATTTTGCGGTGCGGTACAGTGCGGCGTCAGTAGCATACACACGTATGGCCATTTCTGCCAGCTTGTGCTGTATGGCGCCAAATTGCGCTATAGGTTTTTGAAACTGCTCGCGGGTAATGGCATATTTTATAGTGGTGTCCAGGGCTCGTTTAGAGCCACCAAGTGTTGCAGCGCAAAGTTTCAGCCTGCCTATGTTCAATATATTGAACGCTATGATATGCCCACGGCCAATTTCGCCCAGTAGGTTTTCAACAGGTATCTTACAATTTTCAAAAAAGACCTGCCTGGTACTGGAGCCTTTTATACCCATCTTATGTTCTTCCTCACCAAAACTCAACCCTTCGCTGCCACGTTCCACAATAAATGCGGTAAACTTATCACCATCCAGTTTGGCGAAAACGGTAAATACATCTGCAAAGCCGGCATTGGTTATCCATATTTTTTGTCCGTTTATCAGGTAATGTTTGCCGTCTTCAGTTAGTTTAGCAGTTGTTCTTGCACCCAGTGCGTCAGAGCCCGAATTGGGTTCTGTAAGTGCATAAGCGCCTTTCAATTCTCCTGTGGCCAGTTTAGGAATATATTTCTGTTTCTGCGCTTCTGTGCCAAAATAAAGGATGGGTAGTGAACCAATACCATTGTGCGCAGCCATGGCTACTGCAAATGAGTGGCCTGCACCCAGCGATTCGTTGATGAGCGTAGCCGTTACAAAATCTTCACCCAACCCGCCATATTTTTCAGGAAATGCCGCGCCTAACAAACCAAGCTCACCCGCCTTATCCAATAGTGAAACCATCAGGCCTTCTTTGCGCAGGTCCAGGTCTATAAGGTTAGGTATTACTTCTTTCTCCAGGAAATCATCGCAGGTTTGCGCTATCATCAATTGTTCTTCACTAAAATCTTCCGGGGTATATGTCTGTTCGGGAGTGGATTCGGTTACGAGGAAACTGCCACCCGGTATAGTTTTTAATTGGGTATTATCCATAGCCAGTGCTTTTGTATGAAGTTAAACAAAATTGAGTCTTAACGTTTGTTAAATTATTACAGTTACATAGTTGTTTGCAATGTTGTTATAAAGGTAGTTTTTGCGGTATCTTGCCGCCTTATTATCCAGATGCCTGTATTTATTTATATATCGTGGGGATTGGCCTGTGCTTATGCACTGCTCATGGTTTTGTATAAAATGGGGTGGGGGAAGCAGCCTTCTTTTTGGATTGATAGCAGTTATATGCCCACTACTAAAATCTCGGTTATCATTCCGGCAAGAAACGAAGAAGTGAATATAGAGGCCTGTCTTAACTCTGTACTTGCGCAGGATTATCCTCGCTACCTATTGCAAGTGATAGTGGTTGATGATTATTCGACAGATAATACAGCAGCTATAATTAAATCTTTTTCAATACAGGGCGTACAATACGTCAGCCTTGCAGAACATCTGCAGCAAAATGAAAATATCGTTGCGTATAAGAAACTGGCACTGGCAGCCGGTATTGCAATAAGTAATGGAGATCTGGTAGTAACTACAGATGCGGATTGTACTGCGGGAAGAGACTGGTTGAAAAACATCGCTGCCATATATGAACAGCAGCGGCCTGTGATGGTAGTAGCTCCCGTTAATTTTACGAATGATAACAGTGTAGTTCAATTATTTCAATCACTGGATTTTATGAGCATGCAGGGCATCACTGCTGCAACATTACAATTGAAGCTGGGGAATATGTGCAATGGTGCTAATCTTGCGTTCAGCAAAACTGCTTATGAAGAGGTAGGTGGCTATAAAGATATAGACCATATAGCATCAGGGGATGACTACTTGCTGATGACCAAGCTGGCAACAAGATATCCCGATAAAATATCCTTTTTAAAATCAGCAGACGCTATTGTAGATACACCACCGCAACCAGGCTGGAAAGCTTTTCTGCAACAAAGGATACGCTGGGCATCTAAGTCGGGCAAGTACGGTGACCATAAGCTTACAGCCGTGCTCATGCTGGTGTACCTGTTTAATCTTTTGTTTTTGCCGCTGCTGATTTTCGTATTGTTGCATAATGAATACCTGTTTCATTTCGCAGGCATCCTGGCTGTGAAAATTTTGTTTGAGATCATGTATCTGCGACCAGTGTCTTCTTTCTTTAATAAAAGGCGGCAGTTATGGGTGTTCCCATTTTTGCAGCCAATGCACATCGCGTATATAATTACTGCCGGGCTAATGGGTTTTGCGGGCGTGTATCAATGGAAAGGCAGGAGTGTACGTTAAGTATTATTATACCATTACCTCGAATACAACACTATTAAATAAAACAATCCTTTCGTACCTTTCAGTATGCGCAGGGTGATTTTTGCTTCAATACTTATTATATTATTTGCTGTAACAGGCTATGTGTATTGGTACTATTACAACCCATACAGCGAGGGCTACAGGGAAGGAGTTTTACAAAAATTCTCCCGCAAGGGAAACCTGTTTAAAACCCACGAAGGGGAAATTATACAACTGGGTTTTGGGCAACGCACAGGCGGCGCCCTGAATGCCCAGTATTTCTATTTCAGCGTTACAGACCTTAAACTGGCAGACTCATTAGAGAACTGCATGGGCAAAAGTGTAAAGCTGCACTATGTACAGTATCGCCGGCCACTGCCATGGCGTGGAGATAATCATAAAAATGATAACTATACCAAAGGGCAGTATATAGTAGATGCCATTGCACAAGTAAAGGATGTAGATGTTAACTACTAAGCAAGGAGTAGAAATACAGCAGGCTCTTTACCTAATTTAGGTTTATTCTGCCGCCAGTCATAAATAGTACGTGTTTTAATAAAGGCATTGGATGCCGTGATATTTTCTGCAACACAGAGCAATGTGTTGTTTTTGCATTTTTTCAACAATTCATCCAGCAACACGTGGTTCCTGTATGGGGTCTCTATAAATATTTGTGTTTGCTTCTCTTTTGCAGATAATTCTTCCAATTCTTTTATCTTATTGCTGCGGGCAGGGTCTTTTAAGGGCAGGTAGCCGTGAAAGCAAAAACTCTGGCCATTCAGCCCTGAAGCCATTAACGCAAGGATTATTGAATTGGGGCCGGTAAGCGGCACTACCTCTACATTTAACTGGTGCGCTTTTTTTACCAGGACAGAACCCGGGTCTGCTATGCCGGGGCAGCCGGCCTCGCTCATTACGCCAATATCATGGCCTTTTTTTACCCAGTTTGTAAATGTGTTCATATCCACACCGGAGTGCTTGTCTATTTCGGAAAATTGAAGATTTTCAATAATCATTGCAGGGTGCAAAGATTTTATGAAGCGCCTGGCCGTGCGGGCATTTTCTACAAAATAGTATTGCAGGCCGGCAGTGACGGTCTTTACTTCTTCGCTAAGCGTATGTAGTCCGCCCTCTGCTATAGGTATTGGTACCAGGAATAATTTTGCCATATTGCCTAAAAATACGTGAATGTTTTAGATTCGCCTGACTGTTGTAGTTTTAATGTATGTTACCTCAAGATTTTTACACCCGGAATAATGTACTGCAGATAGCTAAAGAACTGTTGGGCAAGGTATTGGTTACCAATTTCAATAATGAATATACTGCCGGAATAATAGTGGAAACTGAAGCGTATGCCGGTGCCGGAGATAAGGCATCGCACGCATACGGCAGCAGGCGTACGGCACGTACGGAAATTATGTATGGCAAAGGTGGAATTGCTTACGTTTACTTATGTTATGGCATACATCATTTGTTTAACGTGGTAACCAACGTGCAGGATACCCCGCATGCGGTATTGATACGTGGTGTTGAGCCCATAGATGGCATGGATATAATGCTGGAAAGACGAGGGAAGGATAAACTTACACCTGCACTCACAGCAGGACCCGGTGCATTAAGTATGGCGTTGGGCATACATACAGTCCATACCGGGCTATCCCTGCTTGATGAAACCCTCTTTATTGAAGACAGGGGAATAAAAATAAAGAAAACAGATATTGTTGCGGGCACAAGGGTAGGGGTTGCCTATGCCCAGGAAGATGCTTTCCTGCCCTACCGCTTTTGGGTGAAAGGTAATGCCTATGTGAGTAAAGGTAAGGGCTTAATGAGCCCGGGAGGATGAAGTACGATAAATAATAAAGGGTAGCATTTGCTACCCTTTATTATTTATTTAGAAAACTGATATTAGAATTTAGGACAAGCAAAGTTGTATGAAGGCTGTGCCGCACGTTTGTTGAAGCAGCCATTGTATATTAATGATATTTCGTAACCACCGTTACCATTTGTAGCAGGTGCCAGGCTGGATACGTTGATATCATAAGTAATACCTAATTTCATTTTAGACCACTCAAAGCCTATATAAGGAGCGATAGCGTCGTTATAACGGTACCAGCCACCCAGGTAAAATACTGTGCTTTTAGAGAATTCTTTATCATAGCCCGGGTTTAATACGAAACCTACAGCTGCACCACCCATTATTTCAGATGCTTTTGCCTGGCTTTGATACATACCACTTGCATACAGCACCAATGTTTCGTTCAGGTCGAATGATCCACCGATGTAACCAGTGTAGCGCGAAGCGATTGTGTGTGAGTCACCCTTGAAAGATTCATTTGGATTAGTAAGGTGGTAATATGAAAAACCTACATATGCAGTACCGTGCTCTGAAACGCGGCCTGAATACATAATACCTGCATTAAAGTCAGGGTAAGTCAAATCTGAATTACCTACAGCTTCGCTGGTCTGGTATTCTGCAAGTCCTGAACCGGGGTTGTATTGGTCTTCAAATTTTATTTTTGTAAAATCTATAGATTTTTGAACCAGGGCACCTTGTAAACCAAACGATAGTGTATGTTGTTTTTCGTAACCTAAAGCTTTGTGGTAAGCGAGAGATAAACCGACAGTAACATTTTGCAGAGCACCCAGGCCGGAACGGTCAAAAAAGCCTAAAACACCAACACCCAGCGCGTCTCCATTGCCTAAAGTGCCTTTCATGGTAGCCATATCATAAGACAAAGTACCGGTAGTATATGGATTGGGAGTAATGCTTCCCCACTGTGAACGATAGTTTGCAGCTAAACGGGCATCACACTGTGTAAGGCCTGTTAAAGCGGGATTTAATGTAAGAGGAGAGGCAAAATATTGCGTGAAGTGCGCATCCTGAGCCATACCTGAAGTTGTGAATATCATTGCAGCACCAAGTCCTAATAATATTTTCTTCATCTGGGTAAAACTTTTGTTAAATGTTAATTTATCGGTTTTCTGTTGGCAAATTAAGCCAAAATCTATAATAATGCAAGACGGCTTAAATATTTATTTAGTTGGGCTTCAGGATTGTATTTTATCGCCAAATGACAGGTCGCCGGCGTCGCCCAGCCCGGGTACTATATACCCCCTGGCCGTAAGTTCCTCATCAATAGCACCGGCCCAGATATATGCCTCAGGAAATTTTCTGCGGATATGCTCTATGCCCACTGTACATGCAATGGCAGAAACGATATGTATTTGTGATGGTTTGCCTTGTTCAGCAAGAGATTGCAGCGCCAAAACCAGCGATGCCCCGGTAGCAATCATCGGGTCGGTTACTATCAGGGGCCTGTTATTTACTCCGGGGCTGGTTACATAGTATTGTGCTATTTCAAATGTACCGTCGCGGTGGTGTTTACGGTAGCCTGCAACAAAAGCATGGTCAGCATGGTCAAAATAATTCATGACCCCCTGGTGCAACGGTAACCCGGCCCTTAACAAGGTAGCAAGTACCGGCACATCTGTAAGCTGGTTGCAACTTGCCTCACCCATAGGTGTTTGCACCATACCTGTAGTATAAGGCAGGTATTTGCTTAATTCATATGCTGCTACCTCGCCAATCCGCTCCATATTCCGCCTGAAACGCATGCGGTCTTTCTGGATATTTACATCCCTTACCTGTGCTATCCAGTTACAAAGTATAGAATTGCCGTCACTGAGGTTAGTAACCATACCTCCAAGTTATTCAAAAATGATAATACCGCGAAAAATATAAAACACATAGTTTAAAATCAATATTTATTCTGGGAAGTTGTTAATAATCAATATAATAAATGTTAAAGCAGTTAAAGTGGCGTTAAACTGGCAGGGTGAAATTTTGATACATAGTTCAAGGTTCTATTTTTGTACCTTTGCAGCCATTTTGAATAAGTCAACAGCTATACGCTATTAAAATGAATATACTTGAGTCATTAGACCGGGATAAACTACCCCGCCATATAGCCATCATTATGGATGGTAATGGACGCTGGGCAAAGGAGCGCGGGCAAGACCGTGTTTACGGTCATCATGAGGGGGTAATAAGTGTTCGTGATATAGTGAATACCTGTGGTGAATTAGGCATAGGCTATCTTACGCTATATGCTTTTTCGGCCGAGAACTGGAACCGCCCGCAGGAAGAAGTAAATGCCCTGATGGAATTACTGGTGAACACCATACGTAAAGAAGCAGATGAACTGAAAAAGAATAACGTCCGGCTGCACGTGATAGGCGATTTTGAGGCATTACCTGAAATATGCCGGGAAGAGCTGAATGAGGCTAAAGAAATAACCGCAGAAAATACAGGCCTGAACCTGATACTGGCACTGAGCTATAGCTCACGCTGGGAAATAATGGAAGCCGCCAGGCGTTTTGCAAAAGATGTAAAAGAAGGCAGGGCAGATGCCTGCCAACTTACAGACGAACAATTTCATAAATACCTTACGACAGCAGATTTTCCTGATCCCGAGTTGATGATACGTACCAGCGGCGAGTACAGGATAAGTAATTACCTGTTGTACCAGCTTGCCTATGCTGAACTATACTTTACACCTGTACACTGGCCTGATTTCAGGAAGCAAAATCTATACGAGGCCCTGCTCGATTATCAGCAACGCGAGCGCAGGTTTGGAAAAACAAGTGAACAAATTCAAAAGAATACAGCCCATAATCATAATAATGTATAAAAACGTATTGCGAAGTTTATTGCTTATTGCCTTTTTCTGTTTTTATACCGGGCAGGCAGCTATTGCGCAGATCAATACCGGTGGTGTCGGTCTCGGTAAAATGAAACAAGCCGGCCAGCAGCCATTGCAGGCTGAACCTAAGGAATATACCATAGGCGGTATTACCGTTACAGGTGCCAGGTTCCTGGATAATGACCTGATGATAACAGTTACAGGGCTGGCTGTAGGAGATAAAATAAGAATACCATCGGACGAAAAAATAACCCGTGCTATACGCAACCTCTGGAAGCAGGAGCTGTTTTCTGACATCAGTATTACAGCAACCAAAATTGTAGGGGATAAAGTGTTCCTTAATATAGAAATAGAGGAGCGGCCCAGGCTAAGCCGGTATAACTTTAAAGGCATAAAGAAAAGTGAGGCCACCGAACTGAAAGATAAACTGGGGCTGGTAAAAGGGCGTGTTGTTACAGAAGCGACTAAGAAAGAAGCGGGCGTAAGGATAAGAAAATATTTTTCTGAAAAAGGGTATAATAATGTAACGGTAAATGCACGCGAATATATAGATACCGTTGCGGTAAACTCTGTAGTGCTTACTTTTGATATTAATAAAGGCGAACGTACCCGTATTAACCAGATAAATATTGCCGGGAACGAAATAGTTGCCGATACCCGCCTGAAAAGAACCATGAAAGGCACAAAAGAAATGCCACGTATCAGCCTGCACCCGGCTGATGAAATTAGTATTTACGAGAAGAATGAAAGGTCTTTTAGTAAATACATGAATGAGTTTGGTTTCTTGTCGCCATCAAAGACGCTGGAAGCATTGGACCCTTATTTCAGGTACACATTCTTCTCCGCGTCAAAATTTAATGAGAAAAAGTATGAGAGTGACAAGGAAACCATGATAGCCTACTATAATACCCTGGGCCACCGCGACGCAGCAGTAGCAGAGGATACTATATATACTGTTAATGGTGGTAACCTGAACATTGATATAAAACTAAGGGAAGGGCATAAATATTATTTTGGTGATATAGAATGGAAAGGCAATACTAAATATTCAAGTGAAGAACTAAGCAAGGTATTAGGCATTAAGAAAGGTGATGTATATAACCTGGAATTGCTGGATACCCGCCTGGGTAAAATGCTGAATCCTGAAGGTGGTGATGATGTAAGCAGCCTGTATATGAACGACGGTTACCTGTTTTTTAATGTTGATGCGGTAGAAATATCAATAACAGGTGATACCATTAACTATGAGATGCGCATAACAGAGGGGCCGCAGGCAACCATTAAAAATGTGCAGATTGCCGGGAACTTCCGTACAAATGAGCATGTTATCAGAAGAGAGTTGCGTACACTGCCCGGCAATAAATTCAGCCGTGCCGACCTGATACGATCGCAACGTGAAATAGCTAACCTTGGATTTTTTGACCAGGAAAAAATAGGTATCCAGCCAAAGCCCAACCAGGAAGATGGTACTGTAGATATAGAATATACTGTTGTTGAGAAATCAAGTGACCAATTGCAGTTATCTGCAGGTTTTGGTGGTGGTATCAACTTCTATGGCAACATTGGGGTTACATTCAACAACTTCTCTTTACGCAATATATTTAAACCACAATATTGGGACCCGCTGCCTGTGGGCGATGGACAACGTTTTTCTGTAAACTACCAGTCGAACGGTCGTTACTTTAACTCCATGAACGTAGCTTTTACAGAGCCGTGGCTGGGAGGTAGAAAACCGAATGCACTTACTACTAACTTCATGTACAGCAAGTTCAACAACTCAATTACAGGTACGAATGTGAATGAATCGTACATGAGGATGCTGGGTGGTGGGGTGTCTATGAGCCGTCGTGTAAAATGGCCTGATGATAACTTTGTATTTACTTACGGTATCAACTACCAGAACTTTAAGCTTAAAGAATATGAGTTGATACAGGGTACTGGCTTTAGTAATGGTCCAAGCAACAACCTGTATGCCAAGATAGTGGTAGCCCGTTATTCAATTGACCAGCCATTATATCCGCGTAGTGGTTCTAATATCAGTTTCACATTCCAGTTTACACCGCCATATAGTTCTTTCGACGGTAAAGAATACAGCGGAGCTACAGCCGCAGAAAAATATAAATGGATAGAATACCATAAGTACCGCTTTACCGCAGAGTGGTACCAGCGCATTGTAGGTAATACCGTATTCAAGTTTGCCACCAAATATGGCTTTATGGGATACTACAATGCTGATATAGGTTTCGCGCCATTCGAGCGTTTCCAGGTGGGTGGCGATGGCCTTGCGGGTCAGAACTTCTTCATAGGGCGTGATATAGTTGCGCACCGTGGTTATAAAGGGCCGTATTCTAACAACGCTACTATCTTTAATAAATATACTGCCGAGGTCAGATTTCCGTTCTCTCTTAGTGCATCTACTACTATATATGGTTTAGTATTTGCAGAAGCTGCCAATGCATGGGCAAACTTCAGCCAGTTCAACCCCTCTAAACTTAATCGTTCTGCAGGTGTTGGTTTAAGAGTGTTTCTGCCAATGTTTGGTTTACTGGGGTTAGATTATGGTGTTGGTTTCGACCGTTACAACAAAGCTGCGGGCATTACCAAATTAACCGATATAGCTAACTTTACCTTTATGTTAGGTTTTGAACCTGATTGATGTTAAATATGATTCTTAATTTTGCGTAAATTTCAATGGTTATGAAAAGGATATTTTTAGGGATTGCTTTTTTAGCAATGGCGGCGTTTTCCGCTAATGCTCAACGGTATATCGTAATTGACTCTAAGTATATACTGGAAAAGATGGTTGAGTATAAAGATGCACAGACGAAAATAGACAAACTGTCTGCAGATTGGCAAAAGGATATAGATAACCGTATGCAGGAGGTGGACAGGATGTACAAGACATACCAGGCAGAACGCGCAATGCTGTCTGAAGAGATGCGCAAAAAACGCGAGGATGAAATAATTACAAAGGAAAAAGCGGTAAAAGATTTACAGAAAGAGCGGTTTGGATACGAAGGGGAACTCTTCAAAGAACGTCAAAAGTTAATTAAGCCCGTTCAGGACAAAGTATTTAACGCAGTGCAGAAATATGCTACTTCCCGCGCGTACGATGTGGTGTTTGATAAAGCAGGTGGTGTCACCTTATTTTATGCAGACCCCAAGATAGATAAAAGTGACGATGTGTTAAAATTACTTGGAATAAACAAATAATGGCCTTTATTTTGCAACCCTAATATATTAATTGTAAAAAGATAATATGAAAAGAATAGTATTGATTGTAGCCTGTGGTTTATTAATGGGCAATATTGCACTGGCACAAACCAAATTCGGGCACATCAACTCTGCCGACCTATTAAAATCTATGCCTGAGGTTACTAAAGCTGAAACAGACATCCAGGCTTATGCAAAAACTTTCCAGGACCAGCTACAGGCTATGGGTAAGGAATATGAAAAGAAGGTGCAGGAATTTCAGGCAGGTGAAAAGACAATGACTGATGCGATGAAAGAAGTGAAAGTGAAAGAAATAAAAGACTTGGAAGCCCGCATAGAAAGCACTAACCAAAGCGCACAGGAAAAAGTAGAAAAGAAAAGGCAGGAATTACTACAGCCAATTATAGATAAAGCAGACAAAGCAATAAAAGCTGTCGCAGCCGAAAAGACATACGATTACATATTTGATACAAGTACCGGCTCATTGCTGCACGCAAAAACAGCTGACGATATTATGCCGCTGGTAAAAGCAAAGCTGGCTATTAAGTAATATCAGCATATTTTTTCTGTTGAGGGCAAATAGCAATATTTGCCCTCAATTTTTTTAGTGAAATCTTCAGTTTTTAGAAAGTATATTTGTCTGGTCAGATAAAAAATAATCCATGCAGGACGGAGCCATTGTTTCTTTAAGAAACGCCAATATTTACCAGGGAGAAAGCCTTATACTCAGTAATGTAAATTTTGAGGTAAGGAAAGGAGAGTTTGTGTACATGATTGGCAAAACAGGCAGTGGTAAATCCAGCTTATTAAAAACACTGTATGGAGATTTATACCTGAAAGACGGTGAAGGGCATGTGGCGGGTTTTGACCTGAAGACACTTAAATGGCAGACAGTACCGCATTTAAGGAGAAACCTGGGCATAGTCTTCCAGGATTTCCGGCTGCTTACCGACAGGAATGTGTATGATAACCTGGAATTTGTACTGAAAGCTACCGGGTGGACAGACAAAACTTTAATAAAAGAAAAGATAGATAACGTACTTTCTAAAGTAGGGCTAAGAAATAAGGGTTTTAAAATGCCCTATGAAATGAGTGGTGGAGAACAGCAACGTGTAGACATTGCGCGCGCCTTGCTGAATAACCCCAAACTGATACTGGCCGATGAACCTACGGGTAACCTTGACCCCGATACGAGGGACGAAATCATGAACCTGTTGTTCAACATATGCAGGGACTATAACACGGCCGTTATTATGGCCACGCACGATTACATGATCATTCAGAAATTTCCCGCACGTGTTGTACGTATAGAACATAGCGGTGTAAAGGAAATATCTGTAGCGGGTATGTAAGCCCTAATGTAATAACCTGCGCAACAACATTTTGGCAAGGCTGTATATCCATAATAGTGGAATAAAAACCGCGTAAAAGATGTTATGCTTATATATAGATGTATAAAGCCGTAACTCTCCTTTTCTCATTTTCCATCGGTTAGCAGACGCGCCACCCGCACTTAACTGTGGCCGTCCTAAAATGGTAAGTGGCACATCCAGCCAATGACAGGAATATTTGTGCGCTACTCTTATAGCCAGTTCATGGTCTTCGCAATAGCGGTACGACTCATCAAAGCGCAGAGGCAAGGTTTTATGTACTGCAATGCAGGAAGGTTGAAAAGAGTTTTTCAAAAGAATAGCTGCATAGCTTTTCTTTTGAGTTTCAACAGATGCCTGTACCGGTTTGTGAGTATGACTAAGGGTATATGGATGCCCCAGGAATTGTACTTCGCTATTTTGCTGGAATACATTGTGTATCGTTGCCAGCTTCTCATTATGCCATTCATCATCAGCATCCAGGAAGGCAATGATATCACCCGTTGCAGCACGCCAGCCTTCATTTCTGGCTGTTGATGGGCCGCTGTTTTTATTCAGGGTTATCAGAAATACACCCGTATGCTGCATAACAACCTCGCCCGTATTATCAATGCTGGCATCATCCACCACTATCACCTGGCAGGGCTGAAGTGTCTGCCGCATACACGACGCTATAGCCTTGCTGATACTACTGGCTGCATTATATGCGGGTATGACAACGCTGATTTTCATTTATGCTTATTTGGTTTAGCAAATACCTCTTCATAAATGCGCAACAACGTCTTCTCTTCATTTTGCCAGCAATATTTTTCCCTGGCTGCCAGGCAGTTTTGCTGTAATTTATTATAGTATTCCTCATCAGCCAGCATCTTGTTCAGTGCGGTTACCAGGCTGTCAGTTGTAACAGGCAGGTCTATCAGGCAAGCTATTTCAAATTCGTTATTCACTTTCCTGTACTCAGGAAAATTCATGCACAGCTGTGGTACCGCATGGTGCATATAGTCGAAAAAGCGATTGGCCAGGGAATACTCATTGTTCTTGCTGATAGGGTGGAATAGTGATAAGCCAATTGTTGCCTGCGCGGTATAATCTTTTAACTGTTCAGGCGGTATAAAGCCCATCAGTTTTACTTTGTTTTCAACTTTATGTTCTTTTACAAGTGCTTTAAGTTGTGCGAAAAAATTGCCTTCGCCACATACTATCAATGGCGCGTTAACCCGGTGCATTGCAGGAATGAGCTCTTCGAAGTACCGGCCCTCGTTTACCCAGCCCTGGAAGAGTATGAATTTTTCTTTTTTTTCAGGTATGGTGAAAGGTTGTAGTATTGTCGCGTTTCTTACCACGTCAAAATGTTTGCCATATTTCTCCCGGAAGTGTAAAGCACAATAGTCTCCTACCGTGTACCTGTATTCAAACCGGGGCACTGTTATATGTTCTATCCATTCCCATATTTTCTTTTCGCGGGGTTTTGTTACCACTTCTTTCAACTCTGTAAATATCTCGTGGGCATCATACACGCGTCTTTTATTCCTGATAACAGATGCCATATATACGGGCAATATCGTATCCAGGTCTATAGCGCAAAAAGCATCACAACGTTTGAATAAAAGGTAGAAAAACAGCATGAACCAATATCCGCCATATAACAGTTTGCCTTTTTCGGCCAATATGGGTATTCTTACCTGTTTATACGGACGCTCGTACAGAGGCTTGCTCTTTGACCGCTTGAAACCGATCAGCGTTACTTTATACCCTGCATTGGTCAGGGAGGTGCAGATGCGCATCATGCGCTGGTCATAATTCAGGTCGTTTGTTACGGTAAATACTATATGCCTGTTGCTGGTCATCTTTATCAGTGGTCGTAAAAATAACCATTTCCCTTTCATTTTATTGTGAATGAAGCTGTTATAGTATTATTCCCGTTTTAGCAACATTATAGCCTTTCCTGATACTTATATTTGCTACTTAATCCTGTTTTATGTTTTTAAGCATAGAATAAGATGTAACTTTGCAAAATCACATAAGTATATAATATGTTAGATACAATTGAGTCCGCTATAGAGGATTTGAAAAAGGGGAAGTTGCTGATAGTAGTGGACGATGAAGACCGTGAAAATGAAGGTGACTTTATAACTGCCGCGGCAAATGTTACTCCTGAAATAATAAACTTTATGTCCAAATTCGGACGTGGACTGATATGCGCCCCGATAACCGAAGACCGTTGCGATGAGCTGAAGCTGAACCTGATGGTTGAGAACAATACAGTATTGCACCAGACACCATTTACAGTTTCTGTAGATTTAATAGGGCAAGGCTGCACAACAGGTATATCTGCGCATGACAGGGCAAAAACGGTACAAGCACTTATAGACCCTAATACAAAACCGGAAGACTTAGGCAGACCCGGACATATTTTCCCGCTTAGGGCTAAGTCTGCCGGTGTACTGAGAAGGTCGGGCCATACAGAAGCTACTGTAGATCTTGCACGTTTGGCAGGATTTGCACCGGCGGGGGTACTGGTAGAAATAATGAATGATGATGGCACTATGGCCCGCCTGCCGCAATTAATGGAGATAGCCAAGCGGTTTGACCTGAAGATAATATCCATAAAAGACCTGATAGAATACAGGCTGAATACTGAAAGCCTGATAGAGGAAGAAGTAAGGGTGGACATGCCCACAAAACATGGCAATTTTGAATTGATAGCTTTTCGCCAGACAACTACCGGTGAGCACCACCTGGCGCTAAAGAAGGGTGATTGGGAAAAGGATGAGCCCGTATTGGTTCGGGTACATAGCTCATGCTTTACAGGCGATATACTGCATTCCCTGCGTTGCGACTGTGGTGAACAGCTACAGAAAGCCATGGAAATGGTTGAGGCAGAAGGGAAGGGCTTAGTGCTGTATATGAACCAGGAAGGCAGAGGCATAGGCCTGCTGAATAAGTTGAAAGCGTATAAGTTACAGGAAAATGGCCAGGATACTGTTGAGGCGAACCTATCGCTGGGTTTTAAAAATGACCAAAGAGACTATGGCGTAGGTGCGCAGATATTAAGGCACCTGGGTGTCAGCAAGATAAAATTAATGACCAATAACCCGCGGAAAAGAGCAGGCTTGTCGGGTTATGGCCTGGAAATTGTAGCTAATGTACCCATAGAGATAAGGCCAAATCCGCACAATGAATTTTATTTGCAGACCAAACGTGATAAATTAGATCACGAGATTCTTAAATAAGGTACTTGTACATTAAGCCTGTTGAATATTGAAAATCCTTTTCTTAGCCAATCGTACGCCATACCCGCCTTACCGCGGCGATAAGCTGAAAATTTTTAACCTTGCAAAGAGGTTAAACGCCAGGCATGAATTGCACCTGTTGACCTTTGCGCAAACGGCAGAAGACTATACTTACAGGCAGGAGCTTGAAAAGATATTTCATAAGGTTCATTTTATTCCACTCCCAAAGTGGAAGTCCGTATTAAACTGTGTAGCAGCTTTGTGGTCATCTAAGCCATTACAGGTGTTGTATTTCAACTCTGCTGAAATGAGGCGCAGTGCTGCTAAGCTATTAGCCGAAGAGCAATTTGATGCTGTGCATGTGCAACACCTGCGCATGTCTCCATACCTGGCAGACATTACAGATACCCCAAGGATATTAGACATGCCTGATGCCTTTTCTTTGTACTGGAAACGTAGGGTAGAGTCTGCGACGAATCCTGTGGTCAGGCTGTTTAACAGTATGGAACAGAAAAGAGTGGAGCGGTATGAACCTAAAGTAATGGGCAGGTATAACCTGTCGCTTGTATGTTCAGCAGAAGACCTTGGATATCTTAAGGACAAGCACCATATTTCATCCATCGCATTGCTACCCAATGGGGTGGATCTTGATACATTTGCTGCTAAGGACCACGACTACAGCCACAATAAAACATTGCTATTTACAGGTAATATGGATTATGCGCCGAATGTAGATGCAGTGCAATATTTTGTACAGGATATACTCCCGTTGATCCATAAGCGCCACCCACAGGCTGAGTTTATTATAGCAGGCCAGCGCCCGGTAAAAAAAGTGTCAGACTTGGCATCTGATAAGATAAAGGTTACAGGCTTTATTAAAGACCTTGCCGCTATGTACAACCAGGCCAGTGTAGTTGTTGCACCACTAAGGTTTGGCGCGGGTACACAAAATAAAGTGCTGGAGGCAATGGCCATGGGGGTGCCCGTGGTTTGTTCCCATATAGGCTTTAAAGGTCTGGGTATTGAAAGTGGTGAAGGTGCTATCATGCGTCAGTCGCCAGCTGAATTTGCAGAAGCAGTATGTCAATTGCTTTCAGATGAAAAACAAAGAGCTATAGTTGGGCAAAAAGGCGCAGTGGTAATAAGAAATGGCTTTGGCTGGGACTCAATAGCCGTAAGGCTGGAGCAATACCTGCAGCAGGTGGCATCAAAATAACCTATTTTTTACCGGAAGAGGTAGTATCGCTCTGTCTTTCAAGTTTCTCACGCATCTCTTCCTCTTTCCTCATATAATATTTTGTTCCGCCAAAAAATTCTTCCAGGTTATCAAAGGATTTACGCCAGGTTAACCCTATGCCACCACGTGTGATGTCTCCGTCCGTCAACACATCATAGCTGCTGGTCCTGAATACATTGCCCCGCAGGTTGCCCCCTTCTTTAATAAGGTATTGCAGACGGAAATCTCCAACAGGCTTAAAATTGCTGCTGCTGCTCGTGCTGGAAGCAGGTTTTCCCCAATCTACAGAACTACCTACTTCCACCGTAAGGCGATCGCTGAACAGGTTCTTTTTCAGGCCAAGAGACACCGCATTGCGGCTGCCGGATGCCTGTGACCCATCATCATACAAACTGTACTGTTGGTATTTCAGGTTGACCGCAATATCATCGTCACCCGTTAATTTGCTTAAAAGATTGGTGAGCTGAGAGGATGCCGTACCCGAAAATACATCGCCGATATTGCTGACAACCCCGGCAGAAGCGCCACCTTCAAATCCACCACCATCTACAGGCATAAAAGAGTTTATGAGCAGCAGAGAAGCTACCTGGTTGAAAAGCTGGCGTTCGTCATTATTGACAATTTCCAGTTTTTTAAATGCTATAGAACCAGCGCCACTCTTATCAGGAAGATCTATTTTGAAATCCAGTTCAGGCGCCCCGAGGCTTCCATTCATTTCAAGTATCACATCAACATCGCGCACCATTTTAGCCTGTGCTATTTCGCGCTCGCCCAGGTCGTTAATATTCTTTTTGTCCAGGGCGTCTAACAGGTCGTACAGCCGGGCCCGTGTTTTGTAAATACCATCCACGCTTAGCTGTGTACTGCTGATTGGCCCGCCAAATTGTATCACGCTACCGGCGTTGAGCAAAAATTTACGTTTAAAGAATAGTTGAGGAAGTGTAAAATTATAGCTGCCATCTTCTATAACATACCTGCCGTACATTCTTATTTCATTATTTGGCGGGATTTCCATGGTAATGTTGCCTGAGCCTCTTGCTGTTATAGCATCGCCGGTAGAGGGATCCATAATCATCGTTATCTCACCCAAAGGATTAAGCAATGCATCAATAGATATGGTGAGTTTATTTTCTTCTTTCCGGGCAGGTTTTATTGTGTCCCCTTCGTTTTTAAAAGTTATGTAGCTGTATGCTCCCACCTCGTTGCTACTGGTACCTATCGGCAGGTAAAGATGTGATTTTTGTGCAGGTTGCGCCTTGTTAATGCGTACCCGCACATCGTTAAAAGGGCCGGTTATGCCCAGGTTTTCAAATTTCGCTATGAGGTTGCCATAGAAGACCTCACTTTCATCGGATTCCAGGTCAATTACTTCAAATTTTGATGAGGTCATTTTCAGGTTCAGTTGCATTTTGCTGAAACGTTTGTGGTTAATCCCACCTGTCAGCAAAGCTGTATTGTTATACCTGTCATGAAGGGTCATTCTCCCAACCCCGATTTCATTCTCGTTTACCGTAATAGTCCCTTCGGGTATGGTGTATTGGGTGCCAAGAAAATCTATATGCATACCTACTGCCGCCAGGTCAACCTTGCCTTGTACATCAGGAGATTCTGAGGTGCCTTTTATAGATATTTTTCCATTCAGTGTGCCACTGATGTTGCTTACAAAACCATGCAATAAAGGGGATATCCATGCAAGCGGGCTGTGGTTGAGGCTTATTTCCGCATCTATTTTCTGGGTAACGGTACTGTCAAAAGACAATTTGCCGTAAACAGACAGGGATTTATCATCCTTGTATATACCTGTGGCAGGGTCTAATGTTACCATGTTTTTCTTGCCGTCATAATTTCCAATGATATTAATGTTGCCCACCACAAGGCTGTCAAAATATACCTCTGTGGCTTTAATGTCTGACGCGATCATCATATCGGTAAAAATATTGACCGCTTCGATATTGCCATTTATATTTCCGCGTATGCCATAGGATGACAGACCTGCAAGGTTAGCGATGTTTGCTGCACTCAGATTGCTTAACGTAACACCAATATTCTGAACTAAACCATTGTTTTGTGATTGGATGCTTATTTTTTGATCGCCGGACTCTATAACGAACTTATCTATATAAAGGTATCCATCTGTAAATACTATTGTATTGCCGCCCCGGATATCCCACTTGTTTTTTTGCAGGAAAAACTCAGATGGATTGATGCTGATATCTAATGTATCTCCATGTGCAAATGCTTGTCCTTTTACTATTGCATCGCCAAATGCATTGGGTGAAGTAGTGGTTATATCAAAAGTCAGCTTATCGTTTCCTAATGTTGTATTCAGTTTCAGGCTTCCTTTTATGGCCGTATCCGGCAATGTAGCTTTTTCTATATCAAGATTTAATGCCAGTGTTTTGAAATCTCCGTTAGATTCTATTTTCGCATTTTGTAGTGTAATGCCATTCACCACACCATAAGGTATAGTCGCATCCAGTTTCAACTGTTGCCGGGTTGTATTCAGGTAGCCTGTTATTTCGGCATTGTTAAATCCTGACACGGTAGGAGCCAATACACCAAAAAGGCTATCCAGGTCGTGTGTTGTTAATTGAAAACTTAAATCCTGCGGTGGGGCTTCTTTCACAGGGACATTAATGTAGTTAGGCAAGTAGCCCGCAAGATAATATTGAAATGAATTGTGCAATGTACTCAATTGGTACCGGCCCTGTATGCTTGCCGTAAAAGCATTGCTGGCAATTGTGAGTAACTTATCAGTACCGGTTTCAGTAGCGGTTGCATATACAGAATCCAGGTCTAATTTGTGGCCGTTCCGTACCAGGTTAATATTATATATCTTGGCATATCCTGTAAACTCATCAATGTTGTTGCCTTCCCAGTCCACATCAAAGTCAGCAGCAAGGGTCATAGGGTCGGGTACAAGATTAAGCGCTTGCAGGTCACTATACAATAAGTTGGCAGTGGCTTTTATCTTTAGTTTTTCCTGGCTGAAATCGAACAGCCCGTAAAAACCCATGGAAACATTTGAATCGGCAATAAGCAAATTACCCGTGAACTTTTCTTTCTCCAGCTTGCCGTCTGCATTTATACCGGTGTATGCGTATTTCCTGTATTCAATATGCTGGATTATGGTCTTAAAGTTTACATCGGTACCTTCTGCTTTCGATTGCCTGCCGTCAACATCGGCATTCAATGTTACGGTGCCAAGGTCAGGTTGTTTCAGTAATACGCCCAGGTTCAGGTCGCTTACTTTTACGTTGCCGCTGTAGTCGGTCATACCATTATGCCCGGGTGCAATTTTCATTTTTACATTGGAAACTATAGTACCCAGGTTGCTGACAATGGTGCCGTTTAAAACGAAATTGTTGATATAACCTTTGAAGTCACCTTTAAAATATGCACGGGTAATACTGCTTATAGAAACAGAAGGATTGTTTTTCAGGCCAGGGGCATATTTCAATATACCATCACCACTGGTAATCAGTTCTCCATTGTTATAGTCAATAAGCGTTTTGTTGATGTCCGGCAGGCCTTCCATTTTCAGGTTGCCTTTTATGATGGTGTGCCCATCTGAAAGCTGCAGGTTTTTTGCCTGTATGTCTGCAACGGTACCTTTTGCACTACCCGATATAGTTATGATAGTAGGATATTCTCTAAGTGCTGTTGCGAAATATGCTACATCTTTTGAGTCCACTTTCGACTTTTTAAGATTGGCAACCATCACTACTTTGTTGATGTAGTCAAGAAAGTCGGGGAAACGGCTATAGTGCATAGCGTAATAGTCTTCCAGCGTACTGTTGTTTGTTTGTAGTAACAGGTTCTTGCAGATAGTTTCAGTTGGAGATACACGTACATCAGCTTTGAACTGCTTTACTACAAGCCCGCAACGCTCCTTTGCCTGCAGGTGTTTTAATTTTGCTGTCAGTGTATCGCCATCTATTTTTAAATCTTTTACTTCAACGTTTATACCGGCAACGCGTATATGTTCCGGGTCAAATTCGTTCTGTAATTCGGTGGTACCTAAAATATCAGTGCTGAAGTAACAATTTTCCAGTTCCAGTTTGTCAAGACTTATAGCCCACCTGTCGGGGTTAAATGCAGTGGAGTCTATCGTGTTTGACTTTGGTTTTTTAGGTTTAGGTGGCCTTCCACCGTCATAGCTTCTTAATATTACTTTGGTACCTGTGGCTGTAATATCGTCTATAGCAATTATTTTTTTGTCGAGGTCTATTTTATCTGCATCTATATGAAAGCTGCCTACTACAAAGTCCATGTCACTACCCACCCATGCATCGTCCATATTGAATCGCACATTTTTCAGGTCAACTTCCTTCAGGTCTATGTTGAAGGTGGTTTGGGTTTTGTTTTTTTTAGGCTCGCTGCTGCTGAATGCATCAACAATAAACTGGTAGTTCCACTGGTCAGAATTTTTAGTCCTGTACAGGTTGGCATAGGCATTCTGCAGGCCTATATATTTTATTACAGGCACCCCATCCCTGAATATAAACCAGTCTGTGATTCGGAAACGTATTTCGCCTGCGTACAGCAATGTGTCTTTTTGCTGGCCTTCAACATATACGCCCTGCACCAATACGTGATTCAGTAAATCTAACCTGACGTGCTGAATACTGACTTTTGTTTCAAGGCGCTGAGATAATGTTTTTGTTACTTGTCTTACCAGGAAGTTTTGTACAGATGTCACATTGATGAGGATAGACACAAGTATTATTAACCCCACAAGGCTAAGTACAGTATATTGTAATATTTTGAGAAAACGCTTCAGCGGTGCCCTTCTGTTTTTTTAAAGAACTACAAAAATAGCATCCTTAAATCATATCCTATGCATGATTTTGTTAATAAATTACAATATCTGTATCATATATATAAGTGCCATTTGTTGCAATTTTGCAGTTGTATATAGCTGTTTGTGAAATCGGGCGTACTTTAGCAAGGTTACATGTTGACACACAAAGTATATTATGAAAAAAATATCGATTTTCATGCTCACTACATTTATTACAATGGGAGCTAACGCACAAAACAATCCCGCATTCAAAGGGGCTTACCCACCATCAAAAGACGGCGGGCAAAAAGATGTATATTTCGGCCAGACAATTAATGACCCATACCGCTGGCTGGAAGACGACCTTGGCGATGATACAAAACAGTGGGTAGCGGCCCAGAACAAAGTTACAAATGCGTACCTGGCACAAATACCGTTCAGGGATGCCATTAAAAAAAGGCTGACGGAATTATGGAATTATGAAAAGTACAGTGCACCCTTTAAAGAAGGGGACTATACATATTTCTACAAAAATGACGGGCTTCAAAACCAGGCTGTTCTTTACCGGCAGCTTGGCGAGGGTAAACCCGAAGTATTTCTTGATCCCAATACTTTCTCAAAAGCAGGAACAACATCATTAGCAGGTATCAGTTTTTCAAAAGATGGCTCGCTGTGTGCTTTCCAGATATCTGAAGGCGGGTCTGACTGGAGAAAAGTAATAGTACTGGATGCCCGTACAAAACAAAAACTGGACGACACATTGCGGGACGTAAAATTCAGCGGACTGTCGTGGAGGGGAAACGAGGGCTTTTACTATAGCAGCTATGATAAACCCAAGGAAGGCAGCCAGCTGTCAGGTAAAACACAAAATCATAAATTATACTTCCATAAGTTGGGCGCTGCTCAGAATACTGATGAATTAGTGTTTGGCGGTGATACAAACCCGCGCAGGTATGTGGGTGGTGGTGTAACAGAAGATGAAGAGTTCCTGGTGATCACAGCTGCAAACGCCACTTATGGTAATGAACTCTATATTAAGTCATTAAAAGAGAAGAATGCGCCTATTATTCCTGTTGTAAAAGGTATGGAGTACGAAAGTGATGTAGCATATTCAAAAAACGGTACGCTATACATCACCACGAATATAGGCGCACCTAACAGGAGGTTAATGAGCACAGACTTGAAAAATGCGCCGGACGCATCATCCTGGAAAGTGGTGATACCTGAATCAAAATACCCAATGACTATTTCTACCTGCGGAGATAAGTTTTTTGCAACCTACCTGAAAGATGCTGTTTCTGAAGTGCACCAGCACGACCTGCAGGGTAAAGAAGAACGTATAGTTTCATTGCCCGGATTAGGTACGGCCGGCGGTTTTGGTGGTAAACAGAATGAGCAGGAGTTGTATTATAGCTACACTTCGTACATATACCCTCCTACTATTTTTAAATATGATATTAATACAGGAAAATCGGTTTTGTACAAAAAGCCGGGTATCAATTTTAATCCTGAGTTGTATGAAAGCAAACAGGTATTTTACACCTCATACCCTGATGGAGAAAGTATCCCTATGATCATAACCTATAAAAAAGGTACTACACTAAATGGTAAAAATCCTTTGATGCTGTATGGTTATGGCGGCTTCAATGTAAGCCTCACTCCTTATTTCAGCGTGAGCAACCTGGTATTTATGGAGAACGGGGGTGTATATGCCGTTGCAAACCTGCGTGGTGGTGGTGAGTATGGAGACAACTGGCACAATATGGGTACAAAGCTTCAAAAGCAGAATGTGTTCAACGATTTCATTTCGGCAGCTGAATATCTCATTAAAGAAAAATATACTTCTAAAGATTACCTGGCCATAGCCGGCGGTTCAAACGGAGGCCTTCTTGTAGGTGCATGCCTGACACAACGGCCCGATTTGTTTAAAGTATGTTTCCCGGCTGTTGGCGTGCTGGATATGTTGCGTTACCATAAATTTACAGCGGGTGCCGGCTGGGCTTACGACTATGGTACGGCAGACGAGAGTGAAGAGATGTTTAAGTACTTGTTGAAGTATTCTCCGGTTCATAATGCTAAAAAAGGAACTTGCTATCCTGCTACTATGATTACAACTGCTGACCACGATGACAGGGTAGTACCTGCCCATTCATTTAAATTTGCAGCAGCATTGCAGGCAGCGCAGAGTTGTGATAAGCCAACATTGATAAGGATAGAGACGCAGGCAGGGCATGGCGCCGGCAAGCCAACTTCTATGATAATTGATGAACAGGCAGATAAATGGGCCTTTATGTTGTACAATATGGGCTTAAGATACGGCAAGTAACTAATTGGTTGTTAGTTATTAAGGCAAGATATATAAAGCACTATCCGCTTGTACGTCTTGCCTTTTTCTTATCTCTTTTCAGGATTTCTTTCAGTTTTCGTTCCCTGTTGTTTTCTTTCTTCTCCTTTTCGTTTTTCTGTAGCCAGCGTATTATTTCCATATCTCTTATGGTAGTTTCCCTCACCCCATATAATATGTTTTGCCATATAAGGTTAAAGAAGGATTTCATTTCATCCCTTTCTACATAAGTATTAATCCTGCGGGGCTGTTCCCCCGGCATTGGATTGGCAGAAAAGAGAATCATATTATTAGCAATAAATGATATGAAGCGTTTCTTTTTCTTATCCTTCAATAATTTATTTTCATCAGTTAACATTTTGATAGACAGGTTATTGTACAGCATAGCGAAATTACTTTTGGCAGACAGTTCATTGCCTGTGAGCTGCATGGTCATACTCTTCATATTCAGAGCACGTATCTCTAATAAAGCAAATGCTTTGGTTTGTTCAGTCAGTTGCCTGCCCTGTAGCCCCGCTATATCCATATTCATAGCAAAGGCGCCCTGTTTATCCGTTAGGGAAAGATTGAATATAGTAGAAACGTCTGTATAGCCATTTAGCTTACAATTAAACCTGGCAATACAGTTATTGTCAATTTTCAGGTAGGCAGGTATATTAGTCACGTTAGTTATATTGCCATTCAGCTTGTCGAATATGATAGATGCCTGCTTATGTGTTTTTTCACTTGTTTCAGTATAGGTCACCGCTGCATTGTTGATAGTTATCTTCCTGATGTTTACAGGTAACTTCATTTTTTGTAATAGTTGGTTAGGGAAGCGTCCCATTTTACTTTTTGTGTTTTCCGGAAGTAATCGGTTAAGTGAGATTGCTATCTTACTGTGGTTTAAATAGATATCTGATATATGGAGTTCCTTGTCTTTTGAAAGTTTTAATCGGTCCATGTTATCTAATTCTATGGTAGGAAAATGGATGTCATAAATCTCTTTCTGCTCTTCACGGTTTTTTAAAAATACTTCTTCTGAAACTTTAAGTTTCATTTTTAAATCACTGGCTGTCAATTTGTTATTTCTGCTGCTATACTTGGTGTTTTTAACGGAAAAGCGATAAAAAGAATTAGGCGGCTCATAGGTAATTTGTCCGGCTTCAATTTCCCCATGTTCAGATAACAAAAACCTTGTGCTGTCTGATAGGCTTTCATCATTATAAGACCAATTCCATAATTTTACTTTTAAATTGATGATATCCAGTCGTTTAACCGTGTCTGTTGCACCAAAAATATAAGTAATTTTTGCGTTGTTTACCTGTATTTTATCAGCCGAAAACTCCCTTGTAATAGTATGTTGTGTCACATTGTGCACTGTCAAAGCCTTATTGGTTTTATATATGCTTATTTTAGGCCTTTTCAGTATAAAAGTTCCACAGCTATATCCTTCACCACCTGTTAGCTTATCCCACATAATGCCGCTAACCTGCAATTTGGGTATAGACATTTTATAGTAATTGGGTTTAGCGGTACTATCTCTTTTTTGTTGATTTATTATAGTAGTATCTGCCCAGATGTTTACATTATGAAGAGTTATCCTTCGGTTGAGTAAGTTGATACTTACCCTTTTTACCGAGATATGATAGAGGCTATCAGTTGCATCAGCTACCGCTTGAGGCAGCGCTTTTTCTATTATCTTCTTATAGCGATATGCAATAATATTACCACCAATGAATAATATCACCAGTATAACCGAAATAACCCCGGCAAACCTTTTCTGTTTCTTGGTCAACGATGGCAGACGCATGGCGCGTAAAAAATTAGTAGCAGACAACTTATTGAAAGATAACGATTAGTGCAGATATTGTAAAACGGTTTTATCAACAATCGGTTGATTAAGCCTATCTTGCAGCTGTTTTAAATATCTATATTATGTATCGTTCGCATACGTGTGGTGAATTGCGTATTGAAAATATAAATCAGCAGGTAGTGCTGGCCGGGTGGGTGCAAACTGTCCGTAAGTTCGGGTCAATTACGTTTATTGATTTAAGGGACCGTTATGGTATTACCCAGTTATTGTTCAATGAGAAATTTAATGGTGCTTTGGATGATGCGCCGCTTGGACGTGAATTTGTGATACAGGCTACAGGTAAAGTGCTGGAGCGCACTAGTAAAAATGGTAAAATACCCACCGGCGATATTGAAATAGAAGTAGCTGAATATAAGATACTTAATAAATCGGCTGTGCCCCCGTTTACGATAGAAGAAGAAACTGATGGCGGTGATGAACTGCTGATGAAATACAGGTACCTGGACCTGAGAAGACAACCATTGCGCCGCAATCTTGATTTAAGGTATAAGGTAAACCGTGCAATAAGAAACTACCTGGATAAAGAAGGTTTCCTGGAGATAGAAACCCCATTCCTGATTAAATCGACCCCTGAGGGTGCGAGGGACTTTATTGTGCCGTCGCGCATGAATGAAAACCAGTTTTATGCGTTGCCACAAAGCCCGCAGACTTTTAAGCAACTGCTGATGGTAAGTGGCTTTGATAAATACTTTCAGGTAGTGAAGTGTTTCAGGGATGAGGACCTGCGTGCAGATCGCCAGCCGGAGTTTACCCAGGTAGATTGCGAGATGAGTTTTGTAGAGCAGGAAGACATATTGCAAACTTTTGAAGGTCTGCTAAAGTACCTGTTTAAAGAAATAAAAGGCTTAACATTTGACGAACCTTTCCCCAGAATGACATGGGATGATGCTATGTGGCACTATGGTAATGACAAGCCTGACTTGCGTTTTGGGATGTCTATTAACAATTGTAAAGCAAATAATGAAATATACTATAATAGCTTAAAGGCAATAGATTTTAAGGTATTTACAGATGCGGAAACAATACTGGCTATAACCGTACCTGGAGCTGCTGAGTATACCCGCAAACAGGTGGATGAACTTACTGAATGGGTAAAACGTCCGCAAATAGGAATGACCGGGCTGATATATGTACGGCATAATGCAGATGGTACGTTTAAGAGCAGCATAGATAAGTTTATGAATGAAGAGCAGCAAAAAGAACTGGCTGCTTTCTGTAATGCAAATGCAGGCGATTTAATATTGATTTTAGCAGGTGGAGAGGATAGAACAAGAAAAGCCATGAGCGAATTGAGGCTTGAAATGGGCAATAGATTGGGATTGCGTGACAATAGTGTATATAAACCATTATGGGTATTAGACTTCCCGTTGCTGGAACATATACCGGAAGAGGGTAAATGGGCGGCACGCCACCATCCCTTTACGTCTCCAAAGCCAGACCAGGTCCATTTGTTGTCTGACCCTGAGAAATACGGAAGCATTAAAGCAAATGCATATGATATAGTGCTGAACGGAACAGAAATAGGAGGCGGCTCCATCAGGATTTTCCAGAGAGATATACAGGAAAACATGTTTGCAGCCCTGGGTATGGATAAAGAAGAGGCACATGAGAAATTTGGTTTCCTGTTGGGTGCGTTTGAATATGGTGCACCACCGCATGGTGGTATAGCGCTTGGCTTTGACAGGCTTTGCGCGCTTATGGGTGGCCAGGAGTCCATACGTGATTTTATAGCATTCCCTAAAAATAATGCAGGGCGTGATGTTATGTTAGACGCTCCATCGCCTGTTGACCAGAAACAATTGGATGAATTAAATATCAGATTGTCAGATAGCAAAAAATCTGCCAATCATTAGAAGGTAAGTGTTTGAATTTCTCTTGGGATTATTATCTTTATAGCTGTAATAAAGTATTATGAGAAAACTGTTAATTGGTTCTGCCTTAACTATAATGATTGCAACTGCCACTTATTCGTGCAATAATGGTAAATATGATGCGCAACCCGATGTGGATTACAGCGCGGGTTTAAATCATTTAACTGATGATAGTTCCGGTGTGAAGGTGTACCTGGGTAGTATGGAAGGCGTACTGAATGATAAGCATACCATCTTTTCGCCTGCATTTTGTTACCAGGACGACCAGGGTGTAATGACACTTGTTGCAAGAATAAAAGACGATACAATATTACGTCGTACCATATACATTACATATGGTCAATTTGAGGGTAAGAGAATTGACACCATCAACGCCCAGACAGGCGACCCAGTAATAACTCTGAAAATGGTAGATGTTGGCAATTTTGATATAGCCGGAAGGCAGTTGTACAAATACTACACTGCAAATACAGGAGAGAATTTTGGCTATGCTACTATAAACATTGAGGGAAATGAAGGTGGTAACTTAAGAGGTTTCTTCTTTGGACAGTTATACAAATTTTTACCTGAGGCAACAGAATCCCCAAAGTATGATCGTAATGATGTAATGGATTTTGAATTGACTAATTTTTATTTTAAGAAGGTTCCGTTTCCACTTACCGGTGCATATCTTAAAATTATACAGGGATAATACCAAAACATATTTAGTAAGCATAAAAAATGGGGCACTTATAGTGCTCCATTTTATTTTATGCAAATATCTCCTGCTCTTCAGGGACGATAATATTAGCAGCTTCTTTGTATAATGGTAAGGTAATATGAAAATGAGTACCCTGGCCTGCTGCACTTTCAAGTGCTATTTTACCACCATGTTGTTCTATTATCTGTTTGCATATATTCAGCCCCAGGCCATGAGATTTCTCACCTTTCAGGCCTAACCTGCCTGCTTTAGAAAACCTGTCGAAAAGATAAGGTTGAATACTTTCAGGAATGCCAATGCCATTATCAGATACTGTTATGCGTGCATGCCCTTTGTCTGAAGAATGGAGGTACAAATGTATCCGGGCATTATCCTGTGTGAATTTTATAGCATTGCTGATCAGGTTGTCAAAAACCCTCATCATTTTGTCTTCGTCGATATTAATAGTTATGACATTTTCAGGTAGGGTTAATAGTATCTGTTTATCATCCCTTAACCGGTGAAGCCAGTGTTGCTGTACCTGGGACAACAGTAAGTTGATATTTGTCTCCTTTAATTGCAGGCCCGGTGAGCTCTCTCCTTTTACTATTAATATTAAATCGCGAATGATGTTCCTGGCCTCATCACAGCCTTCAAGTATCATATTCGCATATTGCTCTCTTTCGTGATGGGTAGTTTTTTCATTTTTAGATAACTCAACTAAAGCAGATATACTATTTAAAGGACTACGCAGGTCATGGGCAACAATGCCCAGCATCTCTGTTTTTAGCTGGGCCATTTTTGTTATTTCATGGTTGTTCCGCTCAATCAGTTTGAGTTGAATAAAATAATTTGCATGGTAGGAATACAGCATTCTTGATATAAAATAGAACCCGGAGATAATAATAAATCCTGCAATCTGGTTCGTGACAATACTTTCCTTTATGGGAAGAAAAAAGATTATACCGACAGACAAGCCTATATAGGTAATTATGCTTATGATGATTATATCCCTGATACTGAACAACCAGGATACGGCAACAAAAATTAACCCGAACATAAATAAGGTCATATTGTCTGCCGGGGTGCGGCCATTAATAAATGATATCGTCATCATACTGAATATCAGCATAATGGGATAGCTATTGCCTACAAAACGCTTAAAGAAGAGCCTGCGGCCAATGTACCATGATTCAATATAAGTTGTAATAAAAAAATAAATAGCAGAGACAACTGTAAGAAATATAAAACAATTGCGGTAAAGTATGTGGTTGTTTATGTATGTATAGTCGTAAAAGAGTTTGGATAATAGTAAAATTGCACATGCAGTTGCAGCTAAGAGGCTGGTGAGCCGTGTTACCTTTAAATTCTGGTTAATGACAAACAGTTTAAAAGGTAGCGTATTTTTCTCCTTAACGGAGCTGAAGATATATAGTTTCATATTCTCAACGCGCCTCGCACGGTATGTTGGAATGCAATTTTAGTAAAAAAAGTCATATGT
This sequence comes from uncultured Flavipsychrobacter sp., assembly GCA_964464965.1. GTDB lineage: Bacteria > Bacteroidota > Bacteroidia > Chitinophagales > Chitinophagaceae > UBA5543. The sequence goes on from CAYXHM010000009.1 coordinate 122,310, forward strand.
ACAAATATTAACACAAAATACCGGTTGTATTTTACAGAAGGCCACTGATTTTTTCAATGATTTATTGAAGGGACATATGAACAATGAATGAAACTAATGGACGCAAAGCATAAAAAATTAAATTCCTCACAACAATATGTTAACCCTGTTGTTAAATATACGTGCTGGCAGGTATTGCCCTGACGACAGATTAATCGTATATTTAGGGTAGGAAGCACATTACCCTTTTTTAAAACAAAATAATGGAAAAGACACTGTTTATTACTAATCGTACCAACAAACCAATGTTGGCTATTATATCAGACAATTATACAGGTAATGATCTTGTGAAATGCGAATTACATCCCGGAACGAATGAGATTGCTGTAAACAACCTGGATACCGGTACATACTACATAAGCCTGTCTGACCATAATAATGATATTATCTATAAAGAGAAAATAATAAAGAGTTAGTGGAATAATCACCTTTTTATAATATCCTCTTCTTCTGCATCTTTCAGCAAAGTCATGGGTTGTATAGCGGCAGCCTGCATAGGGCTATCTGCTGCATGTACATGTTTCGTCCTGTTACTCAATGCAATGTTCAGGCGGTAGCCAATCAACAGGCAGGATAGTATAATTGCCATGCTGATATAGCCGGTAATATCATAATTTTCAATGGTATTCTGAGGTGTTTTCACGACAATCAACCCAGCCCCCAAAGAAGCCAGGCCAACAGCCATCTGCTGTATAGATGAGCTGATGTTCATAAAACTGCCCCTGCGTGCAGGTGGTACTATTTCACTAACTATTGCCTGCGCAGGTATGGCCCTGCCTGTAGATACCACAAACCAGAAGCCTGTAATACATAGCACGAGGTAAAACGGGATATCGGGCATATTTGTTATAAGCGCGATGGGTATAACAGCCAATAAAACCATATAGCTGAATAACTTGAATTTCCCAAGTTTGTCAGCAAGCTTACCTATGAGTGGAGATGTAAATAGTGTAAGTGTACCACCCACCAGGTAAACCATGGGGGTTTGTGTATTAGTAAAACCCATGTTAAACTCAAGAAATGGATTCAAAAATGGTACAATCAGGAAGTGGCCCATCATCATAGTGGATATAAGCAATATGCCCAGTCGTTCGTTTTTCTCTTTTATTATCTCCCATACAAGTATCAAAGGAAATACCATCCTGATTATAACAGCAGTGTTTATTGGTTCTTTATTAATATAGTCCCGCATATTCGGGATGTATTTTAGCAGCAGTGGTATGAGCAGTGCCCCTGTAGCTGCAATGAAATAAAACGGGGCATGCCAGCTAATATATTTTGAAAGGTATAGCCCAAAAGGAACCCCAAATACGGATGCTACAGAAAATGCCGCCATTATAATACCCATTGCCGCTCCACGTCTTTCAAAAGGAACTATATCTGCTACGATTGATAACACCTGCGCGCCAATAAGGCCTCCAAACAACCCTGCAACAATCCTTGAAACAAGTAATAACTCATAACTTGGTGCAACAGCACAACATAGTGTTCCTAAAAGGAAACCTATATAGGCGAACATCAGCATCTTTTTCCTGTCAAACCTGTCAACAATTGGCGCTGCAGACAGGCTGGCAATTGCAGCGCTGAAAGTGTATGCAGCCACAAGAAGTGAAAATTGCTGAGCGGTGATATTAAAATGCGGCATCAGGTAGTTGCCCAGTGGCATCATAATCATGAAATCCATGATATGGGTAAAGTTGATGGCTGCCAGCAAGAGTAGTATTATCCTTTCCTTCGAACTCATTTTGAAAATTGGTGGGCAAAGTTCAGCTTATTTCCTGTTATAGAAAAACCAATAATATACTATAAAATGATAGCCATATAAAAACATCAGGTTGATGTGTATTCATATACCGCTATCATATTCTTTAGTAGTTGTTGAAGATGGGCCTTAGGTATATCTAATACAGGATGGATATCAGTATGGTTGTCGGCGTTTTCATCCGGAGTAGTAGCATCAGGGCGGGGCAATTCGTCACCCTTATTGCAATGTATAGCCACTATAGTACCGTTTCGTTTCAATAATATGGTTTCAAAATATTCTTCACCGTTGTGTGTGTTGTTACCGGATGGTGAATACCCGCTTTTGAACAGGAAAGAAATGCTCTCATTGTTGATATCGGGAAAAAAGTCGTACTGTATTTTGCAGATGTCTATCCATATATTGGCTATATCTGATTTAATATTAATCATATCGCCAACACGTGCGTCCCGGTGTTGCTTTACACCTTTGTTATTTGTGAGGGTTATGCTGTGCTTATTGCCTGGCGGCATGTTTTGCCAGTCGTTTACATCCAGCAGCCGTTCTTTGGCCAGTAAAAACAGGTCTGTAGCATCATCAATATTTTGCAGTTGTTGATAATATTCCATTGGTGGGTGTTTTATGCTTACTCATTATATAGTAAATTTCGTGCCAGAATAAGCTTCTGACTATTATATTGCCTTTAAAATGACAGATGTATTAGATATATTATACAGCCAGGTTGAAGCTACCCATCCAATAGGAGAAGAGGCGTGGCTGGATATGTCTGTTTGCTGGCAGCCTGTAGAATTAGGGCGGAAACAAATGCTCACCCTGCCGGGGGATATAGAAAAGTACATCTACTTTGTAATAGATGGTGTACAACGGGCCTATATAGACCACAATGGCAAAGAATCTATACTTGTATTCAGCTATACCCATTCTTTTTCGGGCGTAATTGATAGCTTTTTCCTGCAAAAGCCTTCTCTGTATTATCTTGAAACTATTACCAGAAGTAAGTTGCTTCGCATTCATTACAACGATTTCAGCAGGTTGATGAAACAGCACCCGGACCTGGAAACATGGACGCGTATTGCCATTACTGCAACACTAGCCGGCACATTACAAAGAAATATTGAGCTATTGTCATTCAGTGCAGAAGAGCGTTTTACTACATTGCTGAAGCGCAGCCCGCAGGTGTTGAATATGATACCGCATAAATACCTGGCATCCTATATTGGTGTGGACCCTACTACTTTCAGCAAGTTACTGGGGAGTGTAAGATTATAAAATCTTGGTGCAGGCCAAGATTATGTAAATAATGCGATCCTAACTTTGTTGCAAATATCACAATATGGCAGCATTCCAAACAAAAATACTGATAAGCAATCTTCAGCAGGATGTACGAAATACATTGGTTGGAATGGAGCATTTACTCCACCTGCCGGATGATGTATTGTTACAACAACCACAATCGGGCAAATGGAGCATTGCGCAGGTATTGGAGCATCTTAATGGCTACAATAGGTTTTATCTTACTGAAATAGACAAAGCGTTACAGGACAGGACTGTAAACATAACCCCGGTCTTTAAATCCGGCTGGATAGGGAATTACTTTACCAACCTGATGCTGCCGAAGGGAAACGGTACACTGGCAAAAAAGATGTCATCCCCAAAGGAATATAATTTTCCGCCAGACCTGGATGCCGGGCGGGTTGTGCAGGAATTTATGGACGGCCAGCAAAAACTACTGGTGTTATTAGATAAAGCCCGTAATGTGGACATGGGTAGCATAAGGGTGCCTATCAGCATAAGTAAATGGATAAAACTGAAACTGGGGGATACTTTCAGGTTTTTAATAGCTCACCAGCTAAGGCATTTTATACAAATAGAAAGGACTGAAAATGCTGTACTTAAAAACAAAGCAGCTTAGGGCATTGCTGCCTTGCCATACTATTTTGTAACTTTCCTGTATCTAAACAAACAGGAATAGATAAATGGCAAGTTTGATAAGAAAAGAAGATGCCCTGGAATACCACGCTAAAGGAAGGCCGGGAAAGGTAGAAGTAATATCCACAAAAGAAACAAAGACACAAAGAGACCTGGCGCTGGCATATTCACCTGGCGTAGCAGAGCCCTGCAAAGAAATACAGGCAAATCCTGATGATGCTTATAAATACACTGCAAAAGGAAACCTTGTAGCGGTAATTACGAATGGTACTGCTGTTTTAGGCCTGGGAGATATAGGGCCGCTTGCTTCCAAACCGGTTATGGAAGGTAAAGGAGTGCTATTCAAAATCTTTGCGGATATAGATGTATTTGATATAGAACTGAACTCGAATGATATTGACGGCTTTTGTAACGTGGTAAAAGCGCTGGAGCCCACCTTTGGTGGCGTAAATCTTGAGGATATAAAAGCGCCGGAATGTTTTGAAATTGAAAAACGCCTGAAAGCTGAAATGAATATCCCTATCATGCACGACGACCAGCACGGTACAGCCATAATATCCGGCGCTGCTTTGCTCAATGCATTGGAACTGGTAGGGAAAAATATTGCTGATGTAAAATTTGTAGTAAGCGGTGCGGGAGCGTCAGCTATATCATGCTGCAAAATATACCTGGCATTAGGCGCCTCTGTTCAGAATATTTACATGTTTGATAGTAAGGGTTTGATTACACAATCGCGTACCGACTTGGACGAGTATAAACAACAATTTGCCCAGGCCGGAGAAGACGTATCACTTAAAGATGCACTGCATGGCGCTGATGTCTTTATTGGCTTATCTAAGGGTAATCTGTTGACGAAGGACATGATAATGCCCATGGCGGTTAACCCAGTTATATTCGCACTGGCTAATCCAGACCCTGAAATTCCATACGAAGATGCGATGGAAGCAAGGCCTGATGCAATTATGGCAACCGGCAGAAGCGATTATCCCAACCAGGTGAATAATGTACTGGGCTTTCCATATATATTTCGCGGTGCGCTTGACGTAAGGGCGACAGCCATAAACGAAGAAATGAAACTGGCCGCTGTAAAAGCATTGGCAGCATTAGCTAAGGAGCCGGTGCCGGAGATAGTGAATGTTGCTTACAACGATAGCGGTCTTGTATATGGCCCAACATATATAATACCGAAACCTATAGATGTGCGGCTGCTGGTGACAGTAGCCCCGGCTGTAGCGCAGGCTGCTATGGATAGTGGTGTGGCCCGTAAGCCCATAGTAGATTGGGACGCATACAAAGAAGAATTGTATAAAAGGCTGGGAACTGATGATAATATCCTCCGCTGGGCAATTAATAAAGCAAAGCAAAATCCAAAACGTGTAGTGTTTGCAGAAGCAGAAAATCTTAAAGTATTAAAAGCTGCGCAGATAGTAAAAGATGAAGGAATAGCCATACCCATACTACTGGGCGATGAAAAGAAAATAAAGAAACTGATAGTTGACCATAAAATACAGCTTACAGATGTTGAGATACTCGACCCCCGCAGCGATGATACCACAGAACGGCGGGAGCGTTATGGAGAGCAGTTTTTTGCCAAACGCCACCGCAGGGGCTACAACCTTTATGAGGCTAAAAAAGTAATGAGAGAACGGCCGTATTTTGGTTGTATGATGGTAGATGCAGGAGAGGCTGATGCATTGATATCAGGCCTTACAAGGCAATATCCTGATACTATACGTCCTGCATTGGAAATTATTGGTACGCATGAAAGTGCTAAGCGGGTAGCAGGCATGTATATTATGCTTACCAAAAAAGGCCCATTATTCTTTTCCGATACAACTATCAATTTTAACCCGACAGAGGACGAGTTGATAGATATTACCCTGCAAACGGCCAGGGCTGTTGAGCATTTTAATATCAAGCCCAGGATAGCTATGTTGTCTTATTCTAACTTTGGCGCTACGCCATCGCCTGAAGCAACCCTGATGCGCAATGCAGTAGCAAGGATAAAGGAGATGCACCCTAATATGATAATAGACGGTGAAATGCAGGCGGGTGTAGCATTCAACAAAGAGCTATTAAAGGAAAACTATCCCTTTTCAGACCTTGTGAATGAATCGCCTAATACATTGATATTTCCCAACCTTGCTGCGGGTAATATAGCATATCATTTGTTGCAGGAACTTGGCGGGTCAGAGGCTGTTGGCCCTATACTGTTAGGATTGAGAAAGCCTGTGCATGTGCTGCAACTGGGTAGTACCGTGCGCCAGATAGTAAATATGGTAGCAATAGCTGTAGTAGATGCACAGTCTAAAACCACACAGGCATAATGCGCATAGCCATAATTGGTGCCGGTGCGGCAGGTTGTTTTGCTGCGGCTAATATCCCATATAACGAGGCTATTGAAGTAGTGCTTTTTGAGAAAACAGGTAAAGTATTACAAAAGGTAAAAGCTTCCGGCGGGGGGCGTTGTAATGTAACTCATGCATGTTTTGATATCCTTGAGCTTCTGAAAAAATATCCGCGGGGGCAGCGTTTTCTCCGGAAAACTTTGTACCAGTTCACACCGCAGCATACCATAGACTGGTTTGAAAGCAGGGGAGTGGCACTTAAAACGGAGGATGACGGGCGTATGTTTCCGGTTACAGACGATTCTCAAACTATAATAGACTGTATATGGCAACAGGTAATGCGCAACAAGGTGCAGGTGCGTTATAATAAAACAGTAAAAAGTATCACAAAGACGGATGGTGTTTTTACAATACAGTTCGCAGACGATACTGATTATGTTGCCGATAAAGTAATGATAGCCTGCGGCGGTTTTCCTAAGGCTGAACAATACAAATGGATAACAGACCTTGGGCATAATGTGCAACTACCTGTTCCTTCACTGTTTACGTTTAATATACCTAAGCACCCCATTACGGGATTAATGGGTATCAGTGTAGGTGAGGTTTCTGTGAAGATAGCCGGTACAAAAATTGTGGAGCGGGGGCCAATTCTTATCACCCACTGGGGTATGAGCGGCCCGGTTATATTACGTTGCTCAGCATGGGGAGCAAGAGAACTGAATGAGAAGAATTACGACTTTAAGATACTTGTAAACTGGCTGGTAGATAAAAGCGAAAATGACCTGCAGGAAGAAATAAGGTACCTGAGACAAGAACAAGGAAAACAAATTGTGAACAATAAAAATCCCTTCGGACTTCCCAAACGGTTGTGGGAGTTTATGTTACAGCAATGCGGTGTTAATGATTCTGTCCGCTGGGGTGAGCTTCCCGCTGCAGCACAAAATAAATTAATCAAAACCCTTGTAGCAGATGAATACCATGTATCCGGCAAAACAACTTTTAAAGAGGAGTTTGTAACCAGTGGCGGTGTTTCATTGGCGGAAATTGACCCTAAAAGTATGGAGAGCAGGGTAGTGCCCGGCCTTTACTTCGGTGGTGAAATTATAGATGTTGATGGAATTACCGGTGGCTTTAATTTTCAGAATGCCTGGAGCAGCGGCTACATTGCTGCACAAAACATGATTTTGAAGTAGCTACACCAGGTCTTTCCATTCAGCCTGCAATTTCTCTTTCATAGCAATATCTGTAAGGTCAAATTTTACAGGTACGACAGATGTATATCCTTGGGCAAGAGCCTCAACGTCTGTTTCTGTTCCGGTATCCATATTTACAAATTTGCCGGTCATCCAGTAGTAGTCTTTTCCTCTTGGGTCTGTACGCTTGTCAAATTCCTCCTGCCATTTGGCATAAGCCTGCCTGCATATCTTTATGCCTTTGTAGTCTTCACGGGAAACCTTTGGAATATTTACATTCAACAAGGTATGAGCAGGCATAGGATTTGCCAGCATTTTCTTTGCAAGTTTGTGCGCGACTTCTGCCGCTATTGTGAAGTCAGCTTCGTGGCGGTAATCTAACAATGAAAAGCCTATGGACGGCACTCCTTCAATCGCTGCTTCCATGGCAGCACTCATTGTGCCTGAATAAATAACATTTATAGAATGGTTTGCACCATGATTGATACCACTAACGCATAAATCAGGCTTGAAATTTAATATTATATCCCTGGCAAGTTTCACGCAATCAACCGGTGTGCCGCTCGACTCCCATGCGTCTATACCTTCAAACACATCCGCTTTGTGCAGCCTTAATGGTTCCCCTATTGTTACAGCATGCCCCATGCCCGATTGCGGGCTATCCGGTGCTACTACTATTACCGTCCCTAAATTTCTAACTGCTTCTACTAATGCCCTGATGCCGGGGGCTGTAATGCCATCATCGTTTGTTACCAGTATTACCGGTTTGTCAATTGCCATGTTGCAAATTTACCAATCGCTTTTCAGTAACCGCACCCGGCCAATTATATAATAGATAATAATCCATGCAAAGCTGGCAATGATATAACCATAAGCAGGTGGGCCCTTCTCCATTTGCGCCAGTGATTTTACAAGTTCCAGTATAGGAAATGGCAGCAACTCATCACTGGCCTGCAATGGCAGGTAATTCCCAACAGTATCAAGTTTCCAGTTCAGCAATGATTTAAGTAACGACTCGATAATCATGTTATACAAAAAGAAGATACCAATGGCTATACCGCTCCTTTTAAACAAAATGCCTAGCAGTAGGCCAAATGAATAGTAATTGAGCGCCAACACAAATACATAAAAAAGGTTTTCAATTTTGCCGGGGAAGTTGCTGAATGAATCGTTTGTAGCTCCGAATATCAGCCCCAATATAAATACATATACCGTGGTGAAAATAGTGAATGCTAATACCATCAGCCATTTTGCATGATAATATTGTTCACGGGAATATCCATCTATTACATTCTGCCTGTTGGTACGAAATACATATTCATTAGTGGTAATAATGATTGTAAGTATAGAAATGAATACAACAAAAATGCTGGTCCAGAACCCAAGGTTATTCCAAACATTGGAAAATGCATATGCTTTGCTGATAACATCTATGCCCGTTTTGCCAAATAACTGTAATACACCGCTGGCAATACCGTAGTTCCACATGGGCAGCAATAGGGAAAACATACCTATCATTATCCAGAAGGTACGGTAGCGTTTCACCTTCATCCACTCTATAGCAAGTAGTTTATTCATAAAATTATTTGTTGGTAAGTTCCATGAATTTTGTTTCCAGGCTTTTCTTTTTCAATATCAGGTGAGATAGTGTAATGCCTTTACTGATGCAATATTCATTTATCTCTACAGTCGTTATGTTCCCGCAGTTGAGCTGCAAAGCTCCGTTTATATGTTTTATACTTATTACGCCCGGCATCTGCCTGATAATTGTTTCTAAATGCTGAAGATTGCCAGCGCTTATTTCCACCTGGTCTTCGCTGATCAATACCTCATCTACCTTACCATTTACCAATAGTTGGCCCTTCTTTAATATAGCTACATGCGTACAAACCTTTTCTACTTCATCCAGCAGGTGGCTGGCCATGATAATCGTTTTGCCCTCCCTGTTCAGTTGTATAATCAGGTCGCGGATTTCTGCGATGCCCGCAGGGTCCAGTCCGTTTGTTGGTTCATCAAATACCAGTACATCCGGATTGCCCAATAATGCAGAGGCTATAGCAAGTCTTTGTTTCATCCCCAGCGAGTAGGAACTGAATTTGCTGTCTTTTCGTTCCCACAAACCTACCTTTTGTAATACAGCCTGCCTGTCGCCCATGCCATGTCCTTTTATTGCTGCGGCTATCTCCAGGTTGTGCCATGCAGACATGTAATGGTAAAAGTTAGGGGTTTCTAACAATGAGCCGATTTTTCTACGAGCATCTGCTGCCGGTACACCACCCAGCCATTCGTAGCTGCCTGCATGCGCTTTCAGCACGTCTAATACTATTCCCAGCATGGTAGTCTTTCCACTTCCATTAGGGCCTAATATGCCAAACACACAGCCCGCAGGCACATCGAAAGAAACGTTACTCAGGGCTAATATCTGCCCGTACGATTTTGAAATTGAATTAATGGATAGTATTGTAGCCACAATATGTTGTTGATGATGATTAGTCTAAAAATAAATCATTTTGCAGTGGGCCGCCCGGAACTATAGCGTATTGCTCAAGGTCTGTGATGCCGGCTTGTTTCAGTACATCTTCATCTATAAGCGTCTGTCCTGTATATGTTGCAGATGGCTGGGCAAGTATGAAATTTACCGCATCAGCTATTATTTCAGGTTTACGGCTGCGTTGTACCAGTGCTTCGCCACCCAGCAGGTTTTTTACTGCAGCTGTAGCGATAGTCGTTGCCGGCCACAGCGCGTTTGATGCTATTTTATAGCCTTTAAGTTCCTCTGCCCAGCCTATGGCCAGCATACTCATATTGTATTTACTGATGGAGTAGGGCAGCGCTGTTGCCAGCCATTGGGGGGTAATGTTTAAAGGTGGAGATAATGTAATTATATGCGGATTTGATGAGTTTTTCAGGAACGGTATGCAGTGTTTTGTAACAAGGAATGTGCCCCTGACATTTATACTGTGCATCAGGTCGAATCTCTTCGCCTCTGTATATTCAGTATTGGTAAGTGATATTGCAGAAGCATTGTTGATGACAACATCTATTCCTCCAAACAGGGATATTGTTTCCCTGATAGCCTTCAACACCTGGTTTTCATCCCTTATGTCACAGGGTATGGCTAATGCCCTGCCACCCGCGCTATTCACTTCTTCTGCCACAGAATATATGGTGCCCCCAAGGCGGGGGTCTTCCTTTTCAGATTTGGCGATAATGGCAACATTCGCCCCTTGTGCCGCAAGTTTTAATGCTATAGCCCTGCCTATGCCCCTGCTTGCTCCTGAAATAAATACGGTTTTGCCATTCATATTCTAAACTTTATGTCGTTCAACAGGGTTAAAAGTTACTGTATTATTTAGTATTCCGGTAAAAATGCACAAAAAAAAGCAGCTACAAGAGCTGCTTTTTTATTGTTTATTTTTAAAGCCTAGTTGGCATACTCACTCATAAATTTAATACGCATCATTTGCAACTGTTCTATGGTTACATTATGGTCTTTAAATTCTTCGTAAGCTTCCTCCATATTATCGTCTGTACTGTTCCTGAAATAATCAAAAATATCCTCCTGTTCAGCCTCGTCCAGTTCTTCATCTATGCAATAGTCAATATTAAGGCGTGTACCACTGCTGACTATGGTATCCATCTCAGTAAGCAACTCCTGCAGGCTTAGACCCTTGTTCGCCGCAATGGTCTCCAACGGTATTTTTTTATCGATGTTCAGTATGATATATACCTTCATACCACTCTTGTTGACGATACTTTTCATTACGAAATCATCCGGTTTCATAATGTCGTTCTCTTCAACATATTTTTCAATCAATGCTACAAACTTCTTGCCATACCTGGTGGCCTTACCCTTGCTAACACCCTGTATGTTTTCCAATTCCTCCAGTGTAGTAGGGTAGTTGGTCGCCATGTCTTTCAGCGAGTTTTCCAGGAATACTACGAAAGGTGGAAGGTTTTTCTCTTTAGCTACCTGTTTGCGCAGGTCCTTCAGCATCTCGTATAGTGCAGCATCTGTAGTACCACCGTTATTTGCACCAACAGGTACATCCTCATCTTCTGCATCGCTGTTTTCAAACTTGTTGTTCAGCGCTACCATTATGGAGAATGGTTTTTTTAGGAATTTGCGTCCCTGCGCAGTTATTTTCAGTAAACCATATTCCTCAATATCTTTTCTGACCAAACCCTCCAGCATCATTTGCCTGATGAGCGAGAACCAGAAATTCTCTTCCATCTCCATAATAAGGCCACTACCAAAAGCCTTAAGCTTATCATGCCTGAAGGTTTTTATCTGCGGTGTTTGTTTGCCCAGTATTACTTTAACAACATAGTCGATATTAAAGCGTTCATCCAGTTGGTCTATAGCATCCAATACTATTTTTGAACTGTCCTTCACTTCCAGTTTCTCTTTGGGGTTCAGGCAATTGTCGCACTGGCCACAGTTTTCCTGTTTCAGCTCTTCACCAAAGTAATGTAGCAGTAATTTACGCCTGCACACGCCACTTTCAGCATATGCTACTGTTTCAGCTATAAGCTGGGCCCCCATTTCGCGCTCGCTCAGTGGCTTGTCGCGCATCAGGTGTTCCAGTTTTTGTACGTCCTTGTGCGAATAGTAAAGAATACATTTGCCTTCCAGCCCATCGCGGCCGGCACGGCCTGTTTCCTGGTAATAGTTTTCCAGTGATTTTGGAATATTATAATGTATTACAAACCGAACATCAGGCTTGTCTATGCCCATTCCAAAAGCGATAGTAGCAACGATAACATCCACTTCCTCCATCAGGAAGTCGTCCTGCCTCTTAGAACGTACATTTCCTTCCAGCCCTGCATGGTAGGCTACAGCTGATATTTTATTGGCCCTTAACGTTTCTGCCAGCTCTTCTGTAGTTTTCCTGTTCAGCGTGTATATTATACCACTTTTACCTTTATTCTGGTTAATGAACTTTACTATGTTTTTCAGATTCTGGCTCTTACTGCCTTTAGATTGTATTTCGTAGTAAAGGTTTGGGCGATTGAATGATGAAATAAATACATTGGCGTCTTTCAGGCCAAGGTTTTTAATGATATCATCCTGTACTTTAGGGGTAGCGGTTGCCGTCAGGGCTATAATAGGGAGACTCTCGTCAATTTTATTAATCATTTCACGCAGCTTTCTATACTCCGGCCTGAAATCATGTCCCCATTCAGATATACAGTGAGCTTCATCTACAGCTACGAAGGATATATTCATATCCGAGAAAAAAGTGATGTTTTCTTCTTTTGTAAGTGTTTCCGGCGCAACATATAATAGTTTAGTTGTACCATCAAGCAAATCACTTTTTACTTTTTTTTGCTGTGTTTTACTTAGTGAGGAATTTAAAAAATGCGCTATGTTATCATTACTGCTATAGCCTCTTACAAGGTCCACCTGGTTTTTCATAAGTGCGATGAGTGGCGATACAATAATAGCTACCCCCTCACTCACTAATGCCGGCAATTGATAACAAAGCGATTTACCCCCGCCTGTTGGCATAATTACAAATGTATCCTTACCAGAAAGAATACTTTTTATTATATCTTCTTGTTCCCCTTTAAATTTTTCGAAACCGAAATATTCCTGTAGCGACTTCTTTAAGTTGAAAATCGGTTTCTTCGAAGCAGTACCTGCTGTCATATGTTATTTTTTACTTCCGTGTAAATTTATTATCATCAAGTATATTTATGTGAATTATATTAATGTGAGTGATTTTTACAACGGTGTGCGAATTTACAACTAACAATTTAATTAAAATGCAGCTGATATGCAATGTTTTCATAAAATATATTGACTGAACGATACATACCTGCTAAAAGAAAAATGCCCCGGTTTTTATCGACCGGGGCATTTTGTATGTATTCGTTGGTTTACTTCAGCAATGTAACATTTCCTTGTTTGTTAATCGTTTGTCCTGAAGCTGCTACTGCTTCAATGGCGTAAATGTACACACCCATTGGCTGTGGTTCGCCATTGAAAGTACCATCCCATCCTTCATTGATGTCAGACGTTTCAAACACCTTCGCTCCCCAACGGTTGTACACTGCAAACGTTTTCAGGTCAGCAATACCCCTCCTGATTATTTTCAGGGTACCATTGCTGCGTTTGCCGGGTGTAAAGGCGTTAGGCAGGTCCAGTATGCCATCGTTCTTAACAAAGACATCCAGTGTGTCCGTAACGCCACAACCAGCTTCTGTGCGGCCATGAACTAGATAACGCGTGTTTACCTTAGGGCTGACCGAAGGGTTGCTGATGTCTGCATTGCTCAGGCCAAGTGGCGGGAACCATGTGTAGTACAGGCAGTTTCCTCCGGGGTCAACACGGTAGCTTTCGCCGGGATAGATCACAACGGAATCAGGCATGTCAATAGTAGCCCTTGGCCTAACTTCTACCCTTACAGATTGTGTATCCAGGCATCCAAAGCTATCTATGCCATAGGCTGTATAAGTCTGGTCTGCAACTGGCCATATGCGTGGCGCAGCGCTGCTTACACTGCTGATGTTATAATCAGGCAGCCAGTAGAATTGAGAACCTTCCTGTATGACAGCATTCAGCGCTATCGTATCGCCAGGGCATATAGCCGTGTCATTGGGCAGTTGCATAAAGGTAGAAGAAAATACTTCCAGTGTCATCTCATCCTCATCGCTGCAACCTGCAGATGTACTCACCACCAGCTTCAGGGTAAACTTGCCTTCCTGTACAGCAGAGAATATCGGCATCCTGCGGTCAGGGTAGTCCAGTTGCGCACCCGGTGTCCAGCTATAAGTATAGCCACCATAAGTATCCGGCATTACAATAGCTTCCAGTTGTGCTGTGTCACCATGGCACATTACTATATCATCATTTACTTGTACTGTAGGTACAGGCTGTACCTCTATTTTCAGCTCGGTAACTGTATCTTTAGTACCACAGGAAAAGTATTTACCTTTCAGAGTGAAAGTATGTAAACCTGTATCGCTTGGTGTAATCGTGTTCAATATAGCACCGGGGCTGCTGTACTGCGGGTTAGGATCTGTTGATGTCCACTCATATGTGTATCTCGGGTCACCGGTACCTATTATATCCACAGATTGGCCAAGGCAGATCTTAGTGTCAATATTGTCAATTTTCATCCCTTTCAACACATCTACATTTATAGTATCGTATGTCTTACAACGGTTTTTGGTTGATACGACTGTAACAATATACTGTGTCGTGGTATCAAGCGTTGCTGTAGGATTTGGTATGGTAGTGCTGCTCAAGCCTTTAGCCGGTGTCCAGCTTACACCATAAGTATAACCGGGTTCTGTAACCATACCTATGTCCAATGGCATTGCGAAACCGGGGCAGGAAACGGTATCGCCCTGACCGGCTATTTCTGTACCGGGCAATACATGTATATCTACCGTATCAGTTCTGCCTGTCAGGCAATATTCATTTGCTTTGGATGTGACCACATATCTTGTTGTCACCTGAGGATAAACAAGAGGATTTTTCTGATTAGGGTTAGGTATGCTGCCGAAAGAGCCGCTTAATACAGACCATTCCCAGTCTCCGCCACCTGTTACGTCCAGTGAATATGGCTCACCGGCGCATATAGTGTCCATATCCGTAACTGCTACTACAGTATCCCACACAACCATATCAACAGTATGTGCATAGTTGAATAAAATACCAGGAGGCTTGCAGGTAGAGTCCCTGATAAGTAATATCAGGCTATGTCTGCCTACATTAGTATTGGCAGGTGTCCATTCGAAACATACTTTTACACTATCTGTACCTTGGTCTGAATACGTTACATTAGCACCTTTCAGTGTGGGATGATTGGCCAGGTTGTCAGATATTTTCAGGACGGTTTCTGCATCAGGAGAAGCCACCATCATACAGAACTTAAGTGGCTGACCAATACAGCCATGAGCTACACCATTTATAAATGACCCATTTTCCGCATCAATAGAAAAGGTGTCTAACTTTGGTGGTTTTACATCGCAAAGGGTAACCTGTACCTGCATGTCACGCATTATATAGCCTATCTGATAGGTGTCCTGGGGGTCTTTTGTCCTGTACTCATCCGTTTTGGTAGAAAGAGCGCCTTTCCCTAGAAGGGTAGCGGTAAAACCAAACTGTCCGTTGATACCGTTTAAAAAGAAACTGCCACTAGTCTGAAATGGATTATTTGTCAGATTATACGAAGGCATACCGGCCGGTGGTTGAGTAAAAGGTATTGGTACTGCTGCTGTTGTGCAATGCAGGTTAGCTAATGGGGTGGTTAAGTAAGTAAAGAGTGAATCTCCATCTGCATCAAGTGCGCCGTTGTTAAATTGAAATGGTACATTAAGACAAACGTAGGGTACGGGTTTAATAGAATAGTAAGGAGACGAGTTTTTAAATGTGTGTGTAGAGGTTAATCCTGTTTCAATATAAAATTGACCAAAAGGATTATTAGGATTTAAGTTGTAGCTGCCGTTTCTACAACATAGCGATTGCGTTGGAGGTATAACCCCTCCGTCAAGTATGCCAAATCTCCAATTGGTTCTGAATGGTAATCTTGGAACAATACAGGTATACCAGTATTCCTCGTACCCAGGGGTGGTACCTGGGGGGGTATCACAAGTTGTGCTTGAATTTGAACAACCCGGAGATATTGGGTCTCCATTATTCCGATTATCAGGAGGCAAGGGACCGGTCCATGGATTCATGATTTGAGTGAAGGAGGAATTCGTAAGCGAATTATATGCACATAATGCATACGCGCCAGGTGCTTGTGGACCTGTACAATCTCTGTAGAATTTCAGGATAAACTGGTATGCTGAGTCCCCAAGATGAACATAAATGAGCTCCCCTCCTGTACCATGATTGGCTTTAACTTTGTTTGGAACAAAGGTGTTTGCTATAAAGCACAATAGAGCTAATGTAAATAATAATCTGTTTTTCATTGCTACTGTATTAGATGATTGTAAACGGTTTCAATAAGAAAGACCACCTTAAATCCTTTGTAGTTGGGCGTTTTGGTAAATTTATGTTATTGAATATTTACTATTAATAATAGTATTGTTGTTATTTACTTTCAGTTAATTTATCTTAAATAGTATTTTATTTTTGTGCTGTTGCAGGCTTATAGTGCGCTGTAAATGCATGTGTTTTTATTGATGATCAGTTATTATGCACTATTTATAAATAACCAGTCTAAAGTCAAATAAAAAGCGATGGATGCCATTTGGCATCCATCGCTTTTTATATAAAAATGTACTGAGGTGTTATTTAATCAATGTAACATTTCCTTGTTTGTTAATCGTTTGTCCTGAAGCCGCAACAGCTTCTATGGCGTAGATGTACACACCCATTGGCTGTGGTTCACCGTTGAAAGTACCATCCCATCCTTCGTTGATGTCAGATGTTTCGAACACCTTCGTTCCCCAGCGGTTGTACACTGCAAACGTTTTCAGGTCAGCAATACCCCTCCTGATTATTTTCA
>CAYXHM010000010.1:0-112874 GCA_964464965.1 uncultured Flavipsychrobacter sp.
TTAGGGACAGGCTGCCGCACTAAAACACTAAATTAACAATCATCAGTGTATTATGTGACGAAGGTCACTGTCCGGGTAGAAAATTAAAAGGATTTTTGTAGTATAAAAATAAGAGCAGATGCAGATAAAACAATGGGAAGATAAAAACCTGTCGCACTTCAGTTATGGAATTTTAAGCGACGCTGAAAAAAAGATAGTGCTGGTGGACCCCGCCCGCAACCCTGATGCTTACCTGGAATGGGCTAAACAGAATGATGCAACTATAGTGGGGGTGATTGAAACCCACCCACATGCAGATTTTGTAAGCTCGCACCTGGAGTTGCACAAGCTTACCGGCTGTACCGTTTATACACACAGCCTTGTAGGGGTATCATACCCGCACAAGGCGTTTGACGAAGGCAGCAGTATAGAACTGGGTAATATCAAACTGACATCGTTACATACACCCGGCCACTCGCCGGATAGCATCAGTATATTGCTGGAGCATAATGGTAAACAAAAAGCTGTTTTTACAGGTGATACGCTTTTCATAGGAGATTGCGGCCGCCCGGATTTAAGGGAGGGTGCAGGTAATATAAGGTCGGAAAGGGCAGACCTTGCAAAACAGATGTACCATTCGTTGAGGGAAAAACTAATGACACTGGAAGATGACGTGCTGGTTTACCCTGCACATGGTGCAGGCTCTTTGTGTGGTAAAAACCTGAGCAAAGAAAGCAGTAGCACTATAGGGCAGGAAAAACAAACCAACTGGAGCATGCAGGAGGCTACTGAGCAGGAATTTATCAACAACCTGCTGACCGACCAGCCTTTTGTACCAGCATATTTCCCGTACGATGTGGAGCTGAACAGAAAAGGTGCCCCGGGCTTTGAAGAAAGTATAAAAGGCATAAAAAATAATGAACCGATAAAAGCCTCTGCGCATACAGATACAGCACTGTGGGTGATTGATGCAAGGCCGGAAAAAGCATTTAAACAAGGTCATTTACCGCATTCCATTAACCTGATGGAGGATGGGAAATTTGAAACATGGTTAGGCACTATTATAATGCCGGGAGAAAACTTTTACCTGGCGGGTGAAGGTAAGGAACAACTAAGCAGGCTGGCAGAACGCATAGCAGCTATAGGCTACGAACCACAGGTGAAGGGTGCTATACTGGTAGATGCTGCTGCAGAGAAAGAACCCTTGCTGGACCTGGAAACATTTTCGAATAATGTGAACGATTACACAATAGTAGATGTGCGTAATGCATCTGAAGTAAAACAGGTGAAGCCATTTGACAACAGTATAAATATACCACTGGCTGAAATAAGGAACAGGGCGCAGGAAATACCAACGGATAAGCCCGTAGTAGTGCATTGCGCAGCCGGGTACAGGAGTGCAGCGGCAAGTACTATAGTCAAATCGTCTTTGAAGGAAGGAACAGAAGTGTATGATTTAAGTGATGCTATCAAAGATTTTATTAGTATGAAAGTGTGATGTTGATTGGTGTATAGATACAACGGCCGCAATCTTGCGGCCATTGTTGTATTATGGCATATAGCCATCGGCAATAGTTTGGCATGGTGCTGCCAACGGAATGATGTTAATGCTAAGTTATTGGTAAAAAAGGTTAACTTAGTCTTACCATCATCGCACTACTATGAAATCAACTATAAAAGCTATAATCATTGACGACGAGAAGGCATGTATTTCCAACCTTCAATACAACCTTCTTACATATTGCCCGGATATTGATATTGTTGCTACGGGTGAAAGTCTCTCGGATGTAAAACGTATTTTACTTGATACGCATGTTGATATAGCCTTTTTTGATGTAAAGCTGTTTGATGATAATATCTTTGAACTGCTGGGTACGCTCAATACAGCCAACTTTAAAATTGTTTTTGTAACTGCATATGATCAATATGCAATCAATGCCTTTAAAGTAGATGCCCTGGACTACATTCTTAAGCCCCTCTCTAAAGTAGATATACTTGCCTGCTATGACAAAATAAAGAAATGGTTCGTTACGTCCGGCCAGTTGCAAGAAGCATCCGCAGATAAACAGGGGCATCCCATAAAGGAACCGACTATCGCATTAAGACAAGGCGATAAGATTTATGTTGTTACATTGTTGAATATCTTATACCTTGAAGCTAAAGGTTTTTATACAAAGGTGTGTTTCCTGCACAATGGCATAAAACGGGAAATATTAATAAGCAAGTTGTTAACCCACGCTGCACGTGAATATAGTGCAGATTACTTCTTCAGGGTGCACAAATCATATATTGTTAACACGCGCAACTTAAATGCTATGATAAAGCATGGCAGCATGACTCTGGAAATGAAAACAGGAGATATAATACCAGTTGCAAAAAGGCGTGTTAGTGAGTTTATTACTTATATGCAGTCAAAACAGGTAATTGAATAGATTCTGTAATTATATTTTTTTACTTATTGTCCTGGTCTTTTATACAGGAAAGAGCGCTGCTTTGATTTTAAAGCACTATACCACCAGCGATAAATTAATCAGTAATACCGTTTATCATACTTTTTGCGATAGCAAGGGATATATGTGGTTTTGTACAGACAAGGGTTTGTCTAGGTTTGATGGCAGGGAGTTTAAAAACTTTTCCGGCAGTGATGGATTGGGAGGGAACGAGGTGTTTAATATGTATGAAGATAAAACGGGGCGGCTATGGTTGTTTACTTTCAACGGGGAACCTTCATACTATTACAATGGTAAATTCTACAATTCTGATAATGATGATTTACTAAGTAAACTACCGGTACTGTCCTACATCAATGCAATGTATGAAGATGGCAATGCTATTTACATAGGATACCTGAACGGAACCCTGATAAAAATAACACAACGGAAAATAAAATGGCTGCGAAAGTGCGCTGATGGGCCCGACTTGCTCCAGGCATTTGTAAAAAAGGGTGATTCGTTGATAGCCGTATCATCAGAGACATACACATACCTGAAAGATGACCGTATTGTCAACGTGAAAAAAGTAATGGCAAATAAGAGCTTTGCATACAATGACAATTTGATTACATCAACCCATGCAGGCATCAGGATGCTGGACAACAGGGAGAATACGACTGTATATGCACAATACGATTTCAACTATTTTAACCTCTTAAACCTCTATGCTGATGGTAGTGGAAATCTTTTTGTGTGCGCAAGAAACGGTTTGACCATCATTAACAACACCACAGGTAAGGTTACTAAGCTATTGCATAATGTAGCCGTAAGTAGCATCAGGCAGGATTCGTATAAGAATTATTGGATAACAACTTTAAATAATGGAGTGTATTACTTGAGTGAAGGCTTGCTGAATGCACAGAAAATATTGTATGACCCGGCTTTTCAGCTTATAAGTAGTAATAATACCATTTTTATACAGAGTGGCAATCGTTACAGTTATTTCTCCGCCAAAAAAGACCAGCCGGAAGTCAGGCATTTAGTGACGCTGGATAATCATAGCAACATCCCATCATACCTGGATAGTAACAAGTTCATTTATACGTCTTTTTGGGGTACACAAGGTGTTATAGTTTATTACAGGCATACCGGAAAACATGAGTATATTAGTAAGGTCTCACAGCCTAAATATATATTCCCATGGATAAAAGATACCTTGATATTTGTAACCGGTGATAATATGTATAAGGTGCATTTTGCCCCGGGAGGTTGTTGGGTGATGCCGGTAGTGATATCAGGGACAAGAATACTGAAAGTCTGTTTCCCTGATTATGATAAGAAAATATATTACGCTACCTCAAAGGAGTTAAGTTGTTTCAACCCTGCGACAAATAAGATTTTAATAATAGACCGCTTTAAGGAAAATGTTATGATAGAAAGCATGTGGAGTGTGTCTTCCCTGCTTGTCCTTTGTGATAGCCGTAAAAAAATACGTGTATATGATTTAAAGAATGGGTACAGGAAGTATCATGCACATAGTGATTACATAATATACAGCGGAGAAAAAATTAATAATAAGTACCTTTTGCATACAGATAAGGGATACGTGACAGCCCATATAGCAGGAGACTACCCCCGATTAATTGAGTTTCGCGCATTAGAATATCCTCTTCAACACCTGGACGTCCAGGTGTTGGATATCCAGGGCGATAATGTTTTAGGTAAAATTGACGGGCAACTCCTGTTTTTTGACAAAGCATTGCTGAACAAACATTTGTATGCACCACGCTTGTATATAGAGAAGGCTGACATTAATGGCAAGAGATATGGAGGCAACTATATTCAATTGAAAAATACTACCGAATGCAATGTCAAAATTTATCTTAGCGCTGTTACTGTAAATGATAACACGCGCTACAGGTACAGGATACAGAGGGGCAATAGTTGGAGTGACTGGTATTACAGCATTACCCCAAACCTCGAAATACTGTTATCCAAAGCAGGACTATACAGGCTCGAGATATATGCTGTAAGCGATAACAATAAGGTGTCTGCACCTGTAGGCCTGACATTAGACATACATCCTCCTTTTTTTTATTCTAATTCATTTTATTTCCTGTCAGGCCTTTTAATCATAGCAATTGTTATTTATTCAGTCCGCTTATACGTCCGCCAAAAGAAGAAAATGTTTCAGAATAAACTAAAGCACCTTCAATTAGAACATAAAGCAATTAATAGCTTGTTGAATCCTCATTTTATTTTTAATGTGGTGAATAACATACAGGACCTGATTAATAATGGCTCGAAGGAATCTGCTAATAATTACCTCGTCACCATGAGCAAAATGATTCGACAGAATATTGAAAACCTCAGCTTTAACCTGATACCTATTGAAAATGAACTTGAGTTGATAAAAAACTACGTCCATCTGCAAAACCTGCGCTTTAATAACAACATACAGTTAACGATAAGTCATGACATGGAAAATTCTGAGGATATTTTCCTGCCACCGTTATTACTGCACAATTTTATAGAGAATGCCATTGTTCATGGCTTTAAGAAAGGGCAGGTCGATTTTAAGATTGATGTTGTAATCAGGCTAACGGTGAATGACTACCTAAGTGTAAAAATCATTGATAACGGCATTGGGTTGCAGACGCCATCGGGTGAACAGGGAACAAAGGATAAAACTTCAATGGGTATTGATTTTAATCGCCAGAGGCTACAGCGGATTTCTGAATTTTACAATGTTGGGTTTAAATTAGAAATCGGCAACCGCGCTGATGGGATGCAAGGAGCGGAAGTTAATATAGTTTTATATGCCCGCTTTGCCCGCCTGATACAACCCTGATTATTAATTTCCCGTTTATTGTATTAATACTCCCGTTGGTTGCAGTTTTTTTTTATTCTGTTTTGTTGCGTGGTAGTTTGCCTGATAACCATAAAACAAAATTATATGAAAAAGAATCTATTGCTTTTGCTTTCATGCCTGGTTTGTTCTTTCACCTTGCATGCCCAGTTTAACCTGACAGGCTACGCCACCAGCGGTGGTGGAGTTATTAACCTGGTACCGATAGCGCCGGACGCTAATTGCGGACAGATGAGGGCTGGTGCTGCATGGAGCACCACATCGATCAATTTTAACCAAAGCTTCACGCTCGACTTTGAAGCTGAATTCATCAATACAGGGAGTATTGGTAATGGTGCAGACGGGATTGTTGTAGTATTTGGCAGCGGCATTAATACTGCTCCCGGAGGCTCACTGGGTAATGGTGGTGGAGATATGGGCTACTATAGCTCCAACCCGGACTTTAATCAATCTATCGGAATTGAGTTTGATATTTTTGATAACCTTGGTGGTAAAGGCGACGTGGCTCCCAATGGTGCCCTTAACCATACAATGGTGGCTGAAGATGCCAACCCCGGCCTTGTATTGGCAGCCCCTGTACCTATCGACCCAACAACTTCTAATATAGAGAATGTCGGATATAGGTCTTACAGGATAGAATGGGACTGTGATGCCCGTGAGCTAAGGGTCTATTATGAGCCATCAATCAACCCGACACCGCGTATAGTTGTGCCTTCGTTTAATCCTGCAGCAAGTTTCGCTACTCCCTCAAATGTAAGATGGGGCTTTACAGGCGGTAGGGCTACCCAGTGCAGCGACCATAATATCCGGAATATAAACCTTGAAGTAGGTTCTGTATGTGGTGTTTCTGATGAGTGTATGTATCCTGAAATATCCATCAAGCATTTAGGAGGTTGTAATTATGAGTTTACCGCGTATGCCAATGCGAATCCGGGTATTGCCTTAGGTGTTTACCTGTGGGATTTTGGAGACGGCGTAACAGATAACACATCAGGAGCGGTAGCTACTCATAATTATACAGCGCCAGGGTTCTACGTTGTTACACTAAAGATAGTAGGGTATGACATAGAGAGGGGACAATGCTGCGAAAAAACTGTGAATGTTAAGCTATATGTTGACTGTAAGGAAGGTGATCAGAAAAAAACAGGGCCTATGTCTTTAAATGGAATGAATAGTGGCCGGAATGAAATGCTCATCGCGCCAAATCCTACTGAAACCGGTGTGTTCAGGATGCAACTGAATAGTAAAGAGATACAGCAGGTGCGGGTATATACTACCACCGGGCATAAAGTGTATGAACAGGAATTCAAAGGAAGTAATGTGCAGGTGATAGATATGTCAAAGCTTGCAGGCGGACTTTATACTGTAGAAGTAACTGACAGTGAAGGTATGCAGTATATAGACAAAGTGATAATTAAATAAATGGCAAGGTAGTTTCAACCAATATAAAAACGCCCACAAGATGGGCGTTTTTTTTATTACGTGTATTACCTGGTTATTCTATACGGACCATTTTTCAATAACCTGCCGCAGGTGTGCACTGTTACCGGTAATGGCAGCCAGCCTGTTCACCACACCTTCTACCAGTGCATCAGGGCAGGAAGCTCCCGATGTAATCAATACTTTCAGAGGGCGCTTGGCAGGCAGATAGCCTGTAGTTGCCGTCTCGGTGTGTGTATGCAAGTCAAAATGCGCTATCAGGTTTTCGTCAACCAGGCAGCTTTCATTTTTTATAAAGTAGGTGGGTAAATGTTCTTCACATAGCTCTACCAGGTGTGTGGTATTGCTGCTGTTGTAGCCGCCTATAACTATAGCCAGGTCGGCAGGTTGTGCCAGCATACCTTGTACGGCGCTCTGGTTGTCGTTAGTAGCGTAGCAAAGGGTATCGCGTGTTTCGGCAAAACGTTCGGATGCTCTATCTGCCGGCAACTTATAGTGGGTTGTTATTACCTGTTTCAGGTAGTCGGCTATGCCCTGTGTTTCGCTGGCCAGCATAGTGGTCTGGTTCACCACGCCTATGCGTTGCAGGTCTTTGGTTACATCAAATCCTTCAGAATGCTGCCATTTGAAATCTATATAAAATTGTTCAGCCGGTAAGGTACCTGTTATGAATTTTGCAAGGTGCTCTGCCTGCGCCATGTCTTTTACTACTACCGTGGGGGAGTTCTCTTTACTGTGAGAAAACGTAGCCCTTGTTTCCTCGTGTCTTGGCTTACCATGCACCACTATGGTGTAACCTTCCTTGCCTATCTTCTCCGCACGGTTCCATACCTTTTCCACAAAGGGGCAGGTGGTTTCGTAGTGAGATGGTTCAATGCCTTTTTGTTTAAGTTTATTTTCTATCTCTATAGTAGTGCCAAAAGCCGGTATTATTACGATGTCGTTGCTGTTCAGTTCATCCCAGTCCATCAGCATATTGCCTTTGGTATCCATGATGAAGCTAACGCCCATGCTTTGCAGGTCTGCATTCACACCGGGGTTGTGTATCATTTCGCTCAGCAGGAATACGCGCTTGCCCTCATTTTCTGCAACAGCGCGGAAGGCTATCTCAATCGCATTTTCTACCCCATAGCAAAAACCGAAGTGGCGCGCCAGGTATATATGCAGGTCTCCGGCAGCAAGATGTGTAGGCGTAAAATCCTTTTTCATCTTGTCTGCTGCCTTGCGTTGCTGTTTTATAGCTGTTATCAGCGGGCTGCGGTAATGTACCGGTACTTCAAACGATTTCATATAAGAAATGCAAAGTTACAGAAACTGCAACAGGGTTGTATATATCGACAACCTGCTATAAAATATTTTAACCTTTTTAGTTGGCACTTATTATACACCTGACAGGTTTATGGGAAGCTGTTTATGTTTGCTGGTACAGTAAAGATGACAACGCATAGCCAATTACCTCCCGCTTACTTCACCTTAGTGATCTTTACATCCATGCCGTCTTTTACCTGCATGATGCCCGTAGTTAGTATAGTGTCGCCTTTTTGCAGTCCGCTCAGTATTTCTACTTTGTTGCTGGTACGTGTGCCCAGCACCACCTTGGTCAATTCTGCTTTGCCATTGCGTACTACTGCTACCAGCTTGTCTTTAGTGGTGGGTATTACAGATTGAGATGGTATCAGTATAGCATCATCGCTGCTTTCTAGCGGTACTAATACCCTGGCAAAAGAACCTGCTACCAGCCTGCCGTCAGCATTAGGCACTGTGGCGCGTACACGTATGGCGCGCGTTACAGCATCAGCGCCGGGGTCTATAGCTATTATTGTACCATTTAGCGTATCTCTTATGCCGTTAATAGAAAACAATACTTCGGCACCTGTCTTTACGGCGTTGCGGTAGTTATCAGGAATTGTAAAATCAATTTTCAGGTTGCGGGTCTGTTGCAGTGTAGTAATAAGCGTTGACGGGGTTACTACCGCGCCTACACTAATGTTGCGGATACCAATATTGCCTGAGAAAGGCGCTATGATTTTAGTCGCCCTTAACTGTGCTTCCGCGAGGGCTATATCTGCTTCTACAGAATGTACTTCAGTTTGCGTAGTTTCAAAATCCTGCTTGCTGATGCCGCCTATATCTACCAGTGCTTTTTGTCTGTCCCTTGTGTTTAGCTGTAATTCACGCTGAGATTTCAGCTTTCTTATCTGCGCTTTTATTTCTTCATCATAAAGTTGTACCAGTAATTGCCCCTGCTTCACTGCGGTGCCTTCTTTAAAGTTGATGGCAGTAACACGGCCTGAAATTTCGGGCAGGATGTCTATTTCTTCATTCGGCAACAAGGAACCGGTTGCCATGTACATATCTGAAAAGGATGCAGGAGTTACCACGTGGCCGACAGCAGACATGCCACTGGGTTTGCCACCCGTTTTAGGGGCGTCCCCACCACCTTTGCAGGCAGTAAAAAATACGATACTACCCGCCATCATCAGTCCCGTCAAAAAAATGTTTCTGCCCACGTTCATTTCTATTGCTTTAAATTCAATAACTTAGAAAAGTGAGGCAAATATATTGATAATCAGCGTGTGGACTGTCAAATGCCTTATTGTTAATGCTTTATGAGCTATAAGAAAAAGCTAATCTGGTTGTGTGTGATAGTGGTTTTGCTTACTGTCATACAAACTATATTGCCCTATAAGCCTGCATGGACAATCATATATGCCGATTATATTTTTGTTCCTTACCAGTCGTTGCGCAACCTCATTTTTGGCTGGTCAAGGCTGAGCTTTGGCGATTTGTTATACCTGTTTCTTGCCTTTTTCCTGCTGAAAGTAGTGGTAAAGTGGATATACTACCTGGTAAGGATAAGGAATAAAGGTGATTTGTTGCTACATTCTATCTTCAATACTGCTATCATTTTCTCTTTCATATATCTATTGTTTTTACTGGGGTGGGGTGGTAATTATTATAAACCATCGCTTACAACCTATTGGCATATGGATAAGGGGCAATGGCAGAAAGACAGTACAGAGATTATTTATGACAAGTTCCTGGTAGATAAGCTCAACCTTTATGCTCCCGGTTTTAAGCCATTGCGTTTCAAGGAAGTGCGTGGTAATGCTATGGATTATTACAAGCAGCATACGGATTGCAAAGCCAGGTTGCATGGCCTGAATATTAAACCATCTATTTACGGATTCCTGATGCAGCACCTGGGCATACAGGGTTATTACAATCCGCTTACAGGTGAGGCGCAGGTAAACAGGTTTCTGCCGGAGTTTATGTTGCCATTTGTGGTGGTGCACGAGATGGCCCACCAAGCGGGTATTGCTGCAGAAGATGATGCTAACCTGATGGCCTATACAATCAGTATAAAATCAGGCGACCCAACGTTCCGGTATTCTGCCTACCTGAATATGTGGCTGTACAATCATAACCGCATCAGGCGACGCGATTCTGTACTTGCAGATGAAATGAGAGGCTGGCTGAACCCGTTGACCTTACAACACCTGGATACGCTGAAGCAAATAAGACTACGGTACAAGAGTGATGTAAGTTTATACAGCAGCAGCATGTATGATCTGTACCTGAAAATGCTGCAACAGGAAGAGGGCATCATGAGTTATAACCAGGCCGTAATAACAGCATGGACATGGGAGCAAGCCCCCGATAGTGTTAAAAGTAAAAATGTCTTAATGATACCTTAGCCTCTATATTCTCCCCATACACCGCGCAGCGTATCAGCTATTTCGCCCAGCGTACACAGGTTTTCTACAGCATCTACAACCAGTGGCATCAGGTTCTCTGTTCCACTTGCGGCTTTTTCTATCGCATCCAGGCATTGCTTTGCTTTTGCACCGTCCCGTTTTGCACGCAGTATTTTCAGCTTTTCTGTCTGTATCTGCCTGATGGACTCATCAATCTTCAGCAGCGGGGTATCGTTATTTTCCGGCACTACAAATTTGTTCACCCCTATAATAGGCTTGGCACCACTTTCAATATCCTTGCTGTACTGGTAAGATGAACGGGCTATCTCTTCCTGTATAAAACCTTGCTCTATAGCTTTTACTGCCCCGCCCATTACGTCTATCTTCTCAATCAGCTTCCATGCCGCGGCTTCTACCTCGTTGGTCAGGTTTTCTACAAAATAAGAACCTGCAAGCGGGTCAACGGTTTCCGTTACACCGCTCTCGTAGCCTATAACCTGCTGCGTGCGCAATGCCAGAGATGCAGCTTCTTCTGTTGGTAAAGAAAGCGCCTCGTCATATCCGTTGGTATGCAGCGACTGTGTACCGCCCAACACTGCACTTAAAGCCTGTAGCGATACGCGTATGATATTGTTCTTTGGCTGTTGTGCTGTAAGTGTACTGCCCCCTGTTTGTGTATGGAAACGCAGCATCTGCGCTTTAGGGTCTGTAGCGCCCAGGTCTTTGGTTATTTTAGCCCACATGCGGCGTGCCGCCCTGAATTTTGCTACTTCTTCAAACAGGTTGTTGTGCGCGTTAAAGAAGAAAGACAAACGTTTTGCAAACACGTTTATATCTAACCCTTTTGCCTGTGCGGCCTGAAGGTATGCTTTGCCATTGGCCAGTGTAAAAGCCAGCTCCTGCACTGCGGTAGAGCCAGCCTCGCGTATATGGTAGCCGCTTATGGAAATGGTATTCCACTTAGGCACTTCTTTACTGCAATACTCAAAGATATCTGTAATGATACGCATAGATGGTGCCGGAGGGTAAATGTAAGTTCCCCGTGCAGCGTATTCTTTCAGTATATCATTCTGTATAGTACCGGATATTTTTTTGACATCTGCTCCCTGCCTTTTGGCCAATGCTATGTAGAGTGCCAACAGGATGAAGCCGGTTGAGTTAATGGTCATAGAGGTGGAAATATCTTCCAGCTTTATGTCTTTAAACAGTATCTCCATATCCTCCAGCGAGTCTATGGCCACACCTACTTTACCCACCTCACCTTCTGCCATATCGCTATCACTATCGTAGCCTATCTGCGTAGGCAGGTCGAAAGCTACGGACAGGCCCATAACACCCTGGCTCAGCAGGAAGTGGTAGCGTTTATTAGAATCTTCAGCCGTGCTGAAACCTGCATACTGGCGCATGGTCCACAGCTTGTCGCGGTACATAGATTTGTGCACGCCGCGGGTATACGGAAACTCGCCCGGCAGCTCATTCATAGCAGGGGCTTCTGTGTACACTTCCTTTATCTCTATGCCTGCATCTGTTTTATATTGCTTGTCGCTCACGTTCTTGTTTTTTTGTAATGGTGTATAGATTAAGCCTGTGGTCCGTGCGTCAATATTCTTCTCGACTCGTCTGTAATTATTTGCAGCGCAACTTCTGTTGGCTGCTCGCCTTCTACTGTCAGCACATAATCCATCAGTACTGCGTGTAGCTCTTTAGCAGGCGCTTCTGGGTTCAGCCTGCGGGCCATGGTGTTTACAATGTTGATTTCCTGCTCCTTTACACCGCGAACAGTCTCCCACACCCCGCGCGATACATATATCTGCTGTGCCAGGTTGTGTTCAAATTCACCCTTTATGGTCTGTATCAATACCGCTTCATATACGGCTACGTTCATATCTTTCTGGTAAACACGATTCAGCAGGTTGCGGGGGCTTATACGCTCCATATACAGTGCCAGCCTTTCGTATGCCTGTAGTCGCAGGGGTATGGTTATGTTCTGTGTTTCATGAAATAACGCCAGTTGCCTGCGGGTGGTTTGCTCTGTCAGGAACTTACTCACTATCATATAGGTTATCATCAGCACAATAAGTGATGGTACCGTGTACTTCAATATTTCCAGGAATACATTTAAAAAATCGTTCATTTTTTTCTGTTCTTTAGCAGGCTTGCAAATTAAAGAGTTTAAGCGTCTTATTCAGTATTTTCAATAAGGTAATTGCCTGACATGTGAAATATGGATATTTGTGTGGGGCTAAAAAAACAAATGACAAGTTTAAGATGTTTCTGTTAACGATAGTTTATAGGTTTGTTTTATGATTGCCACCAGGCATTTATACCTGAATATATTCATGCTGTTCACATTTGTACAAGCAGCCCACGCACAAATTGATGCCGTGGAACCTGATAGTATCCTGGATAAATATTATATAAACCTGCCTGTGGATGTAGGGCGCAAAAGTTACTTGCCTGACGATACTGTAATTGCTGTTTATAATACTCCACCCAATGCGTGGAGCAATATATATGATCTTGTATTTCGTCATTATCCTAAAACGCAATTTAGGCCTGTATATGTAATACGTGCTATTGTACACGACGTAAGTACTCTTGATAATACAGATTCGTATATGGTAAAAGGCTTGAAATTGAAAATATTTAGCATTGAACGCCATTACAAAGACGGTGTTGAGCATCTTGATGAATATATAACTCCGTATCGCTCATGCCGATTAAAAATGGGACAAGAAAAATGGGTAGATATATATGACTGGCAAAATATCACAGGGTTATATAAGATAAGAAAAGCTACTGATAATTATAAGATAGGAGATACTGTTCATCGAATCTACCATGCAGACAGATCATTATTGGGGGAAATGTTTAGTCCTGGACGCTACAAAACCTACGAACTAAAAGCGATTGTGATGGCCATGGATACGACTGCTGCCCAAACACTGCTGCTCCATTTTACTACAATAAAATTAAAATATTACCGTGGTAGTTTTATTAATCCAAACAAAAGTAAGGATGTAATTGAATATGCTGAAAAGATGGAGTATAATTATCACGATGTAGAAATAGGCTACATGGTATGGACCAAGGCATATTTATGGTTCGGCAAGGGGCAAAATGCGGTAGCGACAGATAGTAGAACAATACCGTCAAGCATTTCTTTGTATGTAGGATGTGGATTTAGAGTTTTGAATTATGATTGCGATGGTAATCAATTCTCTCTGGATTATTCGCAACGCAATTAAGAGAAATGTTAACTTCGTATGCTATGAACCAGGAACAGGAATACTTTGAGGCCAACAGGGCATTGTGGAATGAAAAGACAAAACATCATACAGCATCAGACTTTTATGATGTGCAGGGATTCATTGCAGGCAATACATCCCTGAAGGAGCCGGAACTGGAATTGCTGGGCGATGTGACCGGTAAGTCTATCCTGCACCTGCAATGCCATTTCGGGCAGGACACACTCTCACTGGCAAGGATGGGGGCAGTAGTAACCGGAACGGATATAGCGGAAGATGCTATTGCTGCTGCCATAGACTTGTCAGAGGAAATAAAACAGACAGCAACTTTCATAAGGGCGGATACATATAGTGTACCCGAGAAAGTGAAAGAGCAGTTTGATATTGTATTTTCCACCTATGGTGTTATAGGCTGGCTGCCCGATATGCAACGCTGGGCGCAGGTGGTGGCACATATGCTGAAACCAGGGGGCAAGCTGGTTTTTGTAGAGTTTCATCCAATGGTATGGATGTTTGATAATGATTTTACCCATGTGCAATACTCCTATTTTAATATTGAGCCTATTATAGAAACATTGCAGGGCACTTATGCAGACCGCGATGCAGATATAGCCATGAAGGAAATAGGCTGGAACCATACTATGAGCGACGTAATACAGGCTTTGACGGATGCCGGCCTGGCATTGGACGTATTTAAAGAATATGACTATTCAGTTTACGATTGCTTTGCAAATACGGTAAAGATAGCCGATGGTAAGTGGCAGATAAAAGGTATGGAAAGGAAGTTGCCTATGATGTATGCTATAAGGGCTACGAAGCCTGAATAATTATTGCGGTGTTAGTTGCCCAAACAATTTTACTTCCAGTTTGTCAGGGCACTCATCCAGTAGCTGTTGTATTGTTTTACCGATAACAGGGTGAACTTTCTTGGGAGCTATTTCGCACAGCGGTGCCAATACAAACCTGCGTTCTGCCATGCGTGGGTGTGGTATGGTCAATTCTGGTATATCTGTTACCTCATCATTGTATAATAGTATATCTATATCCAGCGTACGTTGCCCCCATTTTACCGTGCGTTGCCTGCCATGTGCCAGTTCTATACTGCGTATGCTTTCCAGCACTGCTGAAGATGATTGTCCAGTATGCACACACAAAGCCATGTTCAGGAAATCAGGTTGCTCTTCCAGTCCCCAGGCGGCTGTCTGGTACAGGGCAGATTGTTTGGTTACCTCGCCAACGGTATTTTTTATATCAGCTACGGCATGTTGCAGCCAGGCTATGCGGTCTCCTTCATTGCTGCCCAACAGCAGGTAAACTTCATTCATGCTAACAATAAAAATTATGGTTTAGTGATCCTGTAAAAAAGATAATCACCCAACTCATTTTCGTACGACTGTATGATGTCTTTAATTCTGCCGGATTGTATATCCATCTCTAACGCTATTAACCCTTTATCTACTTCGGGCTGGTCGGCATATACAGTAAAGCTTGATGCCCCGTTTCTTATTTCAGGTATGAGGTACTGTTCCGGCTTGTATTTATTTGAATATAGAAAATGGTCTGTCAATCCCTCGTGTACAAAATATTTTTCTGTCATCACATTTGTAAATCCTGCTTCTTCAAACAAAGCCGTCATTTCAGGAATACTTAATACCACCTCTGAAGACCGCTGCATGGTATTAGGAAAGTAATGAAACAACCAATAGTTCTGTAGTTGTTGGGGAGTAAAGCTTAGCAATACAAAATTACTACCGGCCTTTAGTATCCTATGTAATTCCTTAAAGCCCTGTGCAAGGTCATCCCAATGGTGTACGGTAAATGTACCCATGCCTCCGTCAAAAGAATTGTCAGGCAAAGGAATGTGTTCCGCTTTGGCCTGCACCATTTCAGTGCCGGGGTTATTAAGCCTTGCATTTTCTATCATTACCGCCGATGGCTCCACGCCGGTAAACACAACGCCCATATCCGTTAATGCACGCAGGTAGTTGCCAGTGCCGCAACCTATGTCGATATACTTGCCGCCTTTAACAGGTGCAAGCAGTGCATGTAGCCTGCCGGCTATGTAAGCATCCGCAGTGCGGGTGTCGTTATAGTTCGTTCCTATCTTATCATATATCGGTGTTGTCATTTCTATTACGATTCATCCATTAATTCTTCTGTAGCCATTTTTGCATCCCTGAATATTTTATAAATCCTTGTGTCTGTCTTTTCAAACAGGTCAAGCAGGGTAGGGTAGTTTTCGTTCTCAACATCTCCCGCCCCTGAGCGCAGGAATTGTGCCAGGTCGTTTTGTTGCGCCTTTGTAAGTTCGCGCACCATGTTTACAAAAAGCATAGGTTTTTTATTCGTCAGGTAGTAGATGGTTTTTTGCAGTTCATTTACCGGCCCTGAACTCCATGCAGCTAAATCTACCCCAATATAAATGCTCTTCTGCAACACGGAATCTGTAAAGTCATACCCCAGTTTCCTGAATGTTTTTACATAATCCTCTCCCGTGGCTGCCAGTTCGTCCTTGGTATGATGATTAAATACATCAATAAAGTCCTTCTTATTGGCAGGGAAAGCCTGTATGAATTGAATCTTTATAACAGGCGCATGCGGCTGCTTTATCATCGATTCATAATAATACCTCAGCTTTTTAGCCTGCGGAGATATTTCCCTGCCAATAGCAGCTACGTGTAGCATCATCAAAATAACAGTAAGTAACCTTTTCATAACTTAACAAACATGGTTTATTTCCCCTGATTCCGTAAAGTTATAATACAGATGATAAAATAACTATAATATTCACCCCCGGTCAGCATTGTATTAATGCCATCTTAGCATAATGCCACCTATATTTGCAAAATATAATAATACCCATAAAAGATATGAAGCAGTTCTTTAAGATGTTTTTCGCCTCTTTACTGGCCATGATAGTGGCCGGTGTTATAGTAGTGGCTGTTTTTGTAGGTTTGATAATAGGGGCTGTCAACAGTGCCATTAACTCAAAGCCTGCTGTTCATGTAGCGTCAAGCAGTGTATTGCTGCTGGATATGAATACCCGTTTCAGCGAACAGCCCCGGCAAAATTCCTTTGCCCGCCTGAGTGGCGGCAGTGGCTACAATGCAGGTCTGTATGATGTGGTAAGGGCGCTGGAACAGGCAAAAACAGATGATAAAATAGAAGGCCTTGTATTGAAGCTAGGCCCTACAGCCAACGGCTGGGCCACCTTGCAGCAGTTGAGAGCGGCAGTAAAAGACTTTAAAACCAGTGGTAAATTCGTGTATGCCTATGGCGAAAATATTACACAGGGGGCATATTATGTGGCTACTGTAGCCGATAGTATATTCCTTAACCCTGTAGGCGACATGGAGCTGAAAGGTTTTGCTACGGTATTGATGTTCTTTAAAGGAACGCTGGATAAACTGGAGCTGGAACCTGAAATATACTATGCGGGTAAGTTCAAAAGCGCTACAGAGCCGTTCAGGGCTACACAAATGAGTGAAGAAAACCGTAGACAGATACGCGAATTCCAGGATGATTTCTGGGCTGAATTTGCAGGTGCTGTAGCCGAAAGGCTGAAAACGGATACCGCGGCTGTAACCCAACTGGCTGTAAATGGTACTATAGAATTCCCTAAAGATGCGCTGGCTAACAAGCTGGTGGATGGCCTGTGGTATTCAGACCAGGTAAACGACTTGCTGAAAACCAAGACAGGTACCGATGAAGATAAAGATGTGAAACTGGTTTCTGTAAGTAAATATGCTGAGAACTTAAAAGATGGCGCCCGTAAAGATGAACGTATTGCGGTTTTATATGCAGAGGGTTCTATCGTAGATGGTGAAGGTGATGATATGGGCCAGATAGCCAGTGCGGATATGGTTAAGACTATTCGTGAAATAAGGAAGAATGATAAAATAAAGGCAGTAGTGCTGCGTGTTAATTCACCGGGTGGTAGTGCGCTTGCATCTGAAGTTATATTGAGGGAGTTGCAGTTGCTGAAAAAAGATAAGAAGCTCATTGTATCAATGGGAGATGTTGCGGCTTCGGGTGGATATTATATCTCCTGCTATGCGGATAGTATTTTCGTGATGCCGAATACCGTTACCGGTAGTATAGGTGTGTTTGCTATGCTGTTCAATACAGAAAAGCTCATGAAGAATAAATTAGGTATTACCTTCGACCATGTTAAGAATGCACCCTACGCCGATTTTCCTAACGGTTACCGTCCACTTACAATTGAGGAGGCGGGCAAGATGCAACGCTCTATAGATAACATCTACAATATATTTAAAGGCCATGTAGCCGCAGGCCGCAAGCTGGATATAAATTATGTTGACTCTGTAGCACAAGGCAGGGTATGGAGTGGTAGCGACGCCGTAGCTAATAAACTGGCAGACGGTTTTGGTGACCTGAATCGTGCTATTGCCAGCGCAGCCAGTATGGCAAAACTGAAAGACTATTCTATTGTTACCTATCCGGAAGTGGTAGATGAGTTTGATATGTTGCTGAAACGTATGGGGGGCGACGAAGGTATGTCTGCTGCTGTAAAAGCTAATATTGCAAAAGAAATGAGCGAAGAGTATCCTTTTATAAAGCAACTGAAAATGCTGAAGAGTATAAGCGGCCAGAAAATGATGCTGATGCCTTTCAGTATCAGCATGCAATAGTTCATTGTAATAATTATAGTTGAATCCCACCGGCATAATCCGGTGGGATTTTTTTGTTGCTTAAATCCGTTTTCGCGGGTTCGTCGTATATGCTTCTGAAACCAATTATTAACTATTAATTTTTATTTTATGAAACGTATCATGATGCTGCCTGCTCTGGCAATCGCGCTCATCGCTTTACAACCAACTACCGGTATAGCTAAAGGCGACGACAAAAAAGAAAAAACTGTAATGGTAGGTGGCGCAGCCATGTACCCTTCTAAAAACATTGTTGAAAATGCTGTTAACTCGAAAGACCACACTACACTGGTAGCTGCCGTGAAGGCTGCCGGGCTGGTAGAAACCCTGCAGGGTGATGGCCCGTTCACGGTTTTCGCACCTACAAACAAGGCTTTTGACATGCTGCCAAAAGGTGCGGTAGATAACCTGCTGAAACCTGAGAATAAAGGCGCACTGACATCTGTACTGACGTACCATGTTGTACCTGGCAACCTGGATGCTGCCGAACTGATGAAATGGGTGAAAAAAGGTAATGGTAAAACCGAACTTACAACCGTACAAGGCGAAAAACTGACAGTATTGCAGGATGGGAAGAAACTTTGGGTAATGGATACCAAGGGTGGCAAAGCTATGGTGACAATTGCTGATGTACACCAGGAAAACGGTGTAATACACGTAATAGACCACGTATTGATGCCATAATACGATATTTAAGAATACTTTAGGTAAACGCAGCATATATTAAACTTGATTAGGGGACTTAGTTCCCCTAATTTTGCTTTTTGTAAAGCCACCCGGTAGTGATCAGAGAAAGTATTTCGGTATTCGACATTTTTAAGATAGGAATAGGTCCCAGCAGTTCGCACACATTAGGCCCATGGCGGGCAGCTCAACGTTTTATAGATACGCTGAAAAAAGGCGGTATTGAAAACGTGGAGAAAGTGAGTGTCTTGCTCTATGGGTCGTTAGCCAAAACAGGCAAGGGCCACGGTACGGATATTGCTGTGTTGTTAGGCCTGTGTGGCGAAGATCCGGTTACTTTTGATGTAAACGAAGTAACGCCAAGAGTTGAAAATATAAAAACCACTAAGCAGCTTTATCTGAACGGACAGGTTGTTATACCTTTTGACTATGATACAGACCTGGTATTCCTTTATACGGAAAGCCTGCCTTTTCATCCCAACGCTGTTACTTTCTTGTGCAGATATGAAGATGGTAAGGAAATTGCCGAAACCTATTATAGTATAGGTGGTGGCTTTGTAGTAAAAGAAGCCGATGATAATATTGCCCGTGGCGATGTGCAACTCTCTTTCCCGATAGATACTGCTAATGATGTACTGCACTGGGGACGTAAAACCGGCCTGAGTATAGCTGAGATAGTGCTGGAGAATGAAAGTGAGTGGCGTAGTGAGAAAGCTACTAAAGATGGAGTACTGAATATCTGGCGCGTAATGCGTGAATGTATATACCGGGGCGCACATATAGGAGGGGAATTGCCTGGCGGGCTTAATGTAAAACGCCGTGCAGAAGGTTTGAATAAGCGATTGCTGAACGGCCGTACATACAGTAACTACGATGAATGGGTGATGGCCATACGTGCGGGTGGAGAGAATTTTAAATATACACTTGACTGGGTAAGTTGTTTTGCACTGGCTGTAAATGAAGAGAATGCTTCATTTGGCAGGGTAGTAACAGCACCTACCAACGGTGCTGCAGGTGTAGTGCCTGCGGTATTGCAATACTTCATTACGTTTTGCGATGGGCTGGACGATGAAAAGATCATCAATTTCCTGCTGACAGCCTCTGAGATAGGCAGCATCTTTAAAAAAGGTGCAACGCTTTCGGCTGCTATGGGTGGTTGCCAGGCAGAAATAGGTGTATCGTCTTCTATGGCAGCGGCGGCACTTACAGAGGCTTTGGGTGGCAGTGTACGCCAGGCACTGATGGCTGCGGAAATAGCCATGGAGCATCACCTGGGCCTTACCTGCGACCCGGTGGGCGGACTGGTGCAGGTGCCATGTATAGAGCGTAATACGATGGGGGCAATTAAGGCCATCACTGCTTCTCAACTGGCTTTGGGCAGCAACCCCGATAATGCCAAAGTATCGCTGGACCATGCCGTGAAAAGTATGTGGGAGACCGCGCTGGACATGAACCATAAATACAAAGAAACATCTGAAGGCGGGTTGGCTATGCAGATAAGGGGAGAGGAAGAAGTGCATATACCATTGAGCCTACCGGAATGTTGATGTTTTTTTTATATTTACCTCCTATAATTCAACTGAATGAACCTGAAAATCATATCATTTTTCTTATGCTTCCTCTTATCGCTTTCTGCACAGGCATATCATCCTTTTGTAGATAATGAAAGTTTTTTTCTTCAGCATTTAAAGAGGGGAAATTATTCACTGGATACAACTGCCAATGCAATAGTATTATATGAATACGGTGCCTATAAAATGTATAGGAAACCTGACGGTCAGTTATACTTTAATATTTATACACGGCGCGTAGTTAAGATATTATCCTCAAAAGGTATTTCAGAAGCAGATATCTCTATCCCTTACCCTTCCTCAAACAACATTGATTCACGCCCTGTGAAAATTGTTGGAAAGACATATAGCCTGGATGGCAATGGCAAAGTAAGCATGAAACAGTTGGATGATAAAGTAATCAGTATTAATGTGATAAATGATTACTATAAGCTACTGAAATTTAGCCTGCCGGCTGTTACAGAAGGTTGTGTTATAGATTACACATACGAAATAGATCAACCTGCAACTATTACATTTGTCGATTGGCGGTTTCAGGATATGATACCTGTGTTGCATAGTGAACTGTCTGCTACATATCTTAATGAGTTCCAGGTTGCTACTATTACCAAGTCATCGGTTGATTTTAAAGAAATTGCTGATAATGATATTTTAGCTATGGTAGATTCGGTTGTGCCATTGGCTTATAAAGCAGGCAATAGTAGTTTTAGTAAAGCAACTACTATGAAATGGGTAAGGAGAAACTTACCTGCAATAATTGAAGAGCCATACCTGTATAACATAGAAGATAATATTGACAGGCTGGATATGTACGTGGTAGGTTCTCCTTATGATGCTTCTTTTACACTTGGGAGCTGGCCCGGCTTTAATAAAATGATGCATTCAAGGTTTGCACTCTATATTAACGCTCCCCTCGCAAGGCAAGCTATCAGGAAATTATCAAAAGAAATATTCACAGAGGTAAAGCTTTCATCGCAAACAGACAGCGCTAAACATATTTATAATTATGTAAGGAACAATTATAATGCCACTGAAAAATATCTTGATGTTACAAGCAGGAAACCTCAAACTGTAATAGATGAAAAGAAAGGCACCTCGGCAGAGATAAATTTGTTGTTATTTAAATTGTTGGAAGAAGTCGGCATCAAAAGCAATTTTGTAATGATTGCTACAAGAGAGGCCGGTAAAATGATTCCGGAATGCCCTGTTGTTGACAATGTGACTTATATGGTATGCCGTGCTGAGGTGGATGGGCGTGTTTGTTATTTAGACCCTACCGAAAAATATAATCCTTTTGGTGTAATGTCTCCATCTTGTTACAATGGCATGGCGTGGGTTGTAGATGATAAAGGATATATGGTGAACATTGCTCCGGATAGCCTGCGCGAGCGTACAAGTATTGTTATCACCACAGAAAACCCGGCAGTCAGCGATTATACGATAAATATCATGCAGGTGATAGGGCATGTAGCAGGTGCTGCATATCGCAAAGAGTGGATCAATGACAAGTCTAAGCAAG
The DNA here is from genome assembly GCA_964464965.1 of uncultured Flavipsychrobacter sp. Classification (GTDB taxonomy): domain Bacteria; phylum Bacteroidota; class Bacteroidia; order Chitinophagales; family Chitinophagaceae; genus UBA5543. Next base: position 22,111 of record CAYXHM010000010.1, read on the forward strand.
ATGAATACATTCACGAATTAGTTAAATCTTTTCCTTTTGAAGGGGAGCTGCTGAATTATGAAGTGAAAAATTTCAATGATATTGACGACCAGTTAAAAATAGCTATCAGGATGAAACTGGATTTGCCCGATAATGGTAGTACATTTTTCAACCCCTCTATTTTTAATTATTACGACCATAATCCTTTTATGGCCACAATGCGAACTAATCCTGTAGAATTACCATATGCAATAGATTATAATTACATGATTAACCTTACATTGCCTGAAGGTTATTCTGTTTCAGAATTCCCCTCATCATTCAGCTGTAAACTTGATGATAAGAATACATACAGGTATATGGTAGAATACAGTGAAGATGCCCGGATGCTTTCAGTAGTTACAAGGTTAAGTCTCGCAAATACATACTTTGATGTTGCTAATTATGGAGCGATACAGACTTTTTTTAACAACGTAATTGCCCAACAGAGCAAACCTGCTCTTTTAATGACAAAAAGGTAAATAATGAAATCCTGCCTTGTATTTTTTCTCTTGCTGCAATCGGTTTTCGCTCATGCCGATAATCATGTTCCCGCTCTGGCAACTGCGGGTATTAATAAGGATTTGCTGGTAAATGCAAATGCGGTTTTGAGAGTGTATGCAATGGAAATTGCTATAGACAAAACAGGTAAAGGCACTACGGTTTCAGAAGACTTTACAGTTACGGTACTTAATGAACAGGGCAAAGAGTTTGGAAACTATGCTGAAAGTTACGGAAGCATTCAAAGCGTTTTAGATTTTGAAGGGATGATTTTTGATAAGAATGGGAAATATATACAGAAAATAAAAAAATCTGATGTGCGTGTTTCCAACTCTTCGCTTGGCAGTGGTTATTATGATGATGCCATGTTATGGAGTTACACAGTAAAAGGAATTGAGTATCCTTACACTATAAGGTATCATGTAGTTTATAAACAAAATCACACTTTTTACATTCCGTCATTTATTCCCGAAATGGATGAAGGATGCGCAGTAGAGAAAGCCTCACTAACAATTAAGAAGCCAGCAACGTTTAGTTTTAATTACAGGCAGTTCGGCTACGATGAGCAATGGCCACAGGTAACAATAAATGAAGAAGATGATTCTGTATTCCGGTGGGAGTGTGGTAATATCAAGGCACAAAAGAATGAGCCGCTTGCATACAGAACACTATACACAGCCGGTACCGTAATTATAGCGCCAGTAAAATTCAACCTGGAAAATTATGTGGGTGATATGAGTAGCTGGGAGCGTCTCAGCAGTTTTGTTTACGACCTGAATGATAAAAGGGATAAATTACCTGAGCACGTAATAGCTAAAGTAAAGGAACTGACAGCAAATGAAACAGACATCAGAAAAAAGGTAGCAGTATTGTATAAGTATTTGCAGGATAATACCAGGTATGTTGCTATAGAGTATGGAATAAATGGCTGGCAGACACTGGATGCTACTTATACAGCAACTAACAAATATGGCGATTGTAAAGCCCTGAGTTATTATATGAAAGGCTTACTTTCAGTCGCGGGTATTCAATCAAATGCTGTGTTGGTATATGCCGGTGAAGAAAATGATCATGAAATAATCAGCAACTTCCCTTGTGTCGAATTTAATCATGTTATATTAATGGTGCCACTTAACCCCGATACTATATGGTTAGAATGTACCAGTAAGGATTTACCTGCAGGATATCTGAGTGATTTTACACAAAACAGGGATGTACTGGTTTTGGCACACGAAAACGGCGGTTTAATACGCACACCGGTTTATGATACGGCTTATAATATTATACGTAGAAACTCGATTGTTAAATATGGTGAAAAAGGTAGTCTTATAGCTACTGTCAGGAATAATTATTTTGGCGAACCTGCTGTAAAAACGTTGTGGAATACAGCACGTAAAAGCGTTTCTGAAATTGACCATTATGCGAGTAGTAAGTTTAGCCTGGCCTCTTATGATGTTATAACTGCTAAATATGAATCCAGGCATAACGACATGGTTCTTGAAATGTCAGAAGAATGTACGTTGAAAATAAATTATATGGTTACTGCAACTGACAATTACCTACTGCTGGATTATGACGTATTGCCGCTCGATTTACCTTCGGTTTTCCAGGCAGGCCAAAGGTTGTCAAAATTCAGGATTAGTAAAAGTACCAATGTTATAGATAGCTTTGTTATCGAACTGCCGGATACAAGTAAAATATACCAGGTGCCAACAGACGAAACAATAACCACGACATTCGGAATGTATAAAAGGTCAATGAGGCTTGATGGTACAAAATTGATTGTATTACGTCAGTTTACTCAAAGGCAGGGTTTGTATGATCCGGAATTGTTTACTGAATACCAACGATGGCTTCGTAAGATTGAGAAGGATGGCCAAAAAAATGTAATTCTTGGTAAATCTTAATGAATAGAACGTTCCGGTTAATAGAAACAGAAATACTACTTTCGCAATATGAATACTGAAATACTGCAGGGTTTATTTGCCCGTCAATATAATAAAGAAAACTTCTTTTTGCTGGCAGGGCCATGTATCGTAGAGGGTGAGGAAGTGATTATGCGTACTGCAGAAAAAGTGGTAGGTATATGCAGCAGGTATAATATACCCTTAGTATTCAAATCTTCTTACCGGAAAGCAAACCGTACCCGGCTGGACAGCTTTACAGGCATAGGAGATGAGGCTGCTCTGAAAATACTGGCAAAAGTCCGTGATACATTTAATGTGCCGGTAGTAACAGATATACATGCTGCTGACGAAGCTGCTAAGGCTGCTGAATATGTAGATGTATTGCAGATACCGGCATTCCTCTGCCGCCAGACAGACCTGTTGGTAGCGGCCGCAAAAACAGGCAAGGTAGTGAACGTTAAGAAAGGGCAGTTCCTGAGCCCGGAGGCCATGCAGTTTGCAGTAACTAAACTACAAGAGAGCGGAAACAACAATGTAATGCTTACAGACAGGGGCACAACTTTTGGCTATCATGATTTGATAGTTGATTACCGTGGCATACCTACAATGAGAAATATGGGAGTGCCCGTTATACTGGATTGTACCCATTCGCTGCAACAACCTAACCAAAGTAGCGGAGTAACAGGTGGCAATCCCACCATGATAGAAACTATAGCGCGTGCCGGCATTGCAGTGGGGGCCGATGGGTTGTTTATAGAAACGCATCCTGACCCGTCAAAAGCAAAATCTGATGGTGCTAATATGCTGCACCTTGACATGCTGGATGGCCTGATGGACAAATTGACCAGGTTGCGTGCAGTGGTGAATACGCTGTAGCAGGTTTCTAGTCTTCGCTTACTTTTATAATGATCTTCCCTTTGAATTTACCACTACCAAAGTGGTGGAATGCTTCTGCCGTTTTGCTTAATGGATATACGCTGTCTATTACAGGTTTCAGCGTACCTTCTTCGCAAAGCTGCATCAGTATATCTAAGTCATTTCTATTTGGCTTGAAACCATGTATGCCCAACTGTTTACTGCGGAACTTGTTGAGCAGTGGTTGTATCAACATCATTTGCGCTAACAAGCCACCCATAGAACCACCTATCATTACAAAACGTCCGTTAGCCGTTAATGCCCTGCTATAGTCGGCAATTGTGCGGTGGGCAATAACATCCAGTACCAGGTCATACTGTTTTGTACCTGCGGTATAATCTTCTATCCTGTAATCAATGAAATGGTCGGCACCCAATTCGCGGAGCATGTCAAATTTTTCAGCAATGTCAACACAGGTAACTACGGCACCTTTTGATTTTGCATATTGTACGGCCAATGTACCCACGCTACCACCTGCGCCGTTAATGAGTACGTTATCCCCATTTTTTATATGCCCTTTGTCACGCAGCGCCTGTATAGCTAACAACCCTGCTTGAGGTAGTGCAGCCGTGTCCTCAAAATTTATGTTTGGTGATTTAAGGGCTAATGCTTTTTCATGTACAGAAACATATTCTGCAAAAGCACCAAAGCCATAACCTGAAATGTCTCCGAAAACTTCATCGCCGGGCTTGAAATGTTTTACGTCCTTACCAACCTGCTCTACAACGCCTGCAATGTCCGACCCGATAATGGGTTTGCGGGGTTTGGAAAAGCCTGTTAATATACGTACCAGGAAAGGCTTGCCCACTATCATATCCCAATCCCAGGAGTTAATGGAGGCTGCATGTACTTTTACAAGTACTTCATTATCTTTTGGCACCGGCTTTGGCACTTCTGCAAGGCTCAGGTTATCCGGCCCGCCATATTGGTGATATACTATTGCCTTCATCTGTATAGATTACTTGTTTTGTAAATCTAACCTAATCGGGCAATATTTCTACGCCTATGTTCCTGTAAGAAGATGGCCTGTAAGGATTGGAATTTAAATCAACACTATTGCCATGCAGGATAGCATTATAATGTTTAAATGAAACAGGCTCTAATACAGTACGCCCATGCAGTGTAAGGAAGTAACTATGTCCTTCGCCAACCACAGGATGGAAGTTGATATAAAGCGCTTTGTTGCTGACCGGTTTGCGCAACCTCCTGCCCAATTGTTTCTTTTTATTAAACAGTTCCGGCCAGTACAGTGTGCGGTCTTCGGGGTTGTAATGCACATAAATATTTTCAGCAAATTGTATTTTGTCCAGCCATTTTGCATGGCGTCGTTGTGGCACACATGGCGCATTCAGGATGATGTTATTAGCCCAAACCGTGTCATTTAATAGTTGTAGCTGTTTCTTTTTTACGGTCTGCTCCATTAGGTAGTTACCCATGCTGTGAAAGAAGAGGGTCATATTGCCTGTACCCAATTTATCTTGTATGTGTTGCTCCTTGATGGTTTTTAAAACGGGCACGTAGTCTTTATAACTAGCCCTGGCGTTTTTAATGGAAAACAGGTAATTGCCCAGTTGTTTTTTGTTGGTAGTGATGCTCGGGTAATCCAGCATAATGACGTTTACCTTGTACTGCGTATTCATCATCATTCCTCTATTAAGTTCTGCCGTAAATATTTTACCCATGCCTTCGGTATATATTACCCAGTCACGGTTCCTTTCCGGCATATGCTTTACAGCCGCTTGCAGGTCCTTCACTTTCAGTACATGCCATTTGCCCTTGTATGCATACACGAAGAAGTATAGAAGCTCGCCATCTCCACGTACTTCACTCATAAAGCGCAGCTTGTTTTCTGTTTTACCCCTGTTGCTGATAACGATGATTGCACTGTCTATATCTGAGAAATCTTTTACAGCGGGTTTTTCTTCATAAACCAGCCGCTCCCACCAGTTAGTGTCGTTAAAAGGATAATTCTGTGCAAATGCAGGGCAAGTGATGAGTGTAAAAATGATTAAAAAAAACCTGTACATGAAAATATAACAACCCGTTTGGGAAGATGGTTTAAAGTTACGGTAAATGCTATAACCCGCTTAGGGGTATAGATTTTCGCTTATTTATCCATATTTTCAGCCTTTCTTATCAATTAGGTAAATTCATGAATGTATTAAAGTTGTCCATCCTGGGGGTGGTTGCTTTTGTTGGGTTAGTTAACACAGCACAAGCGCAAAAGAAACAATATACAATGGCGGAAGCCACAAATGGTATTACAACTACATTGGCCCCCAAGGGGCTGAAGGCTACGAGTTGGGAGCCGGGTACTAATACCTTGTATCATATAGTGAAAACGGGTACTGGTGATGCATGGGTGTCTGTACACTTTCCCGGTATGAAGACGGATACTGTGCTCAGGCTGGAAGAATTTAATAAAAGCATAAATGGTAATAATAAGTCGTTGCCTGCTTTACATTGGATAGACAAAGGCCTTGTCTGGGCGCAGGAAGGGGAACAATTGTACCAGGGTATACCAAGCGCTACGGGTTACCTGTGGTCTAAATGGGTGACCGTGCCTGAAAAAGCTGAAAATATTACAGTAGATAAAGTGCAGAATGTGGTGTACACTATAGACAATAACCTGTACATGATTACCCCCAACAAAGCTGTATTGCAGGTAACTAATGATAAAGACCCGCACATCATCAACGGGCAATCTGTGCACAGGAATGAGTTCGGAATAACTGGCGGCATCTTTCTTTCTCCACAGGGCAATTACCTGGCATATTACCATATGGATGAAACTATGGTGGCTGATTATCCCATTACCGATTGGAATGCCGCAACTGCAAAGGCAAAGATGATAAAGTATCCTATGGCGGGTGGCACCTCTCACCAGGTGAAGCTGAATGTCTTTAATCCAACTACTGCAAAAACAACTGTAATCAATACCGAGGGGCCTGTTGATCAATACCTGACCTGTGTTACATGGAGTCCCGATGAGCAATATATATACATTGCCGTGCTGAACCGTGAGCAGGACCATATGTGGCTGAACCAGTACCAGGCGCAAACCGGTGCTTTCGTAAAAACATTGTTTGAAGAAACCTCTGACAAATATGTTGAGCCATTGCACGCGTTAAAATTCATACCCGGCAGCAATGACAGGTTTGTATGGATGAGCCAGCGTGATGGTTATATGCATATGTACCTGTATAATACAAATGGTAAAATGCTGAAACAGCTTACAAAAGGGCCATGGATAGTAAATGAAATTGCTGGCGTGAATGAAGCGGAAAAACAATTCATTATTACTGCCTCAAAAGAATCTCCGCTGGAAGAACATGCCTATACGGTAAACTGGAATACAGGGAAGATGACACGTATAACAACAGAACCGGGCTGGCATACCATTACCGTAAACGAAAACGGCCGTTACCTGCTGGATGTCTTCAGCAGTAGCGATGTGCCTAAAAGAACAACTGTAAAAACTACAGATGGCAGTTACAATAAAGTATTGAAAGAATCTGAGAATACACTCGCAGCATATGAGCGCCCGGAGGTGAGAAGCGTAACATTGACTGCCGACGATGGCACCCCGCTTTATGGCAGGTTGATTTTGCCGGTTGACTTTAATGCTAATAAGAAGTATCCCGTAATAGTTTACCTGTACAATGGCCCGCATGTACAGCTGGTACGCAACTCATTCCCGGCCAGCCGCAACCTGTGGTATGAATACCTTGCACAGCGTGGTTATGTAGTGTTTACAATGGATGGCAGGGGCAGCAGCACCCGCGGACTGGCTTTTGAGCAGGCTACCTTTGGTAAGCTGGGTACCGTAGAAATGAATGATCAACTGAAAGGTGTTGATTACCTGAAAGCACTGTCTTTTGTTGATGCGGACAGGATGGGCGTGCATGGCTGGAGTTATGGTGGATTCATGACCACATCGCTGATGCTGCGCCACCCCGGTGTGTTTAAAGTAGGGGTTGCCGGTGGCCCGGTTATAGACTGGAATATGTACGAGGTGATGTACACAGAGCGTTACATGGATTCGCCTGAAAAAAACAAAAAAGGCTATGACGAGAACAACCTGCTGAATTATGTAGACAAACTGGATGGTAAATTACTGATGATTCACGGTGCGGACGATGATGTTGTGGTATGGCAGCACTCTATGAAGCTGATAAAGAAATCTGTAGATGAAGGTAAGCAGATAGATTACTTTATTTATCCCGGGCACCCGCACAACGTTCGCGGTAAAGACCGCGTGCACCTGATGCAGAAAATAACAGACTACTTTGATATGTATTTGAAACCATAAAGAGAAACGCCCCGCAATTGCGGGGCGTTTCTCTTTATATAAGACTTTGGTCTTTACTCATTTATCCCCAGCACATCTTTCATTGTAAACACGCCTTTTTTGCCTGCAATGAATTCTGCTGCAAGGACTGCGCCCAGCGCAAAGCCATTTCGGTTGTGGGCTGTGTGTGTGATTTCAATATCATCTATGGCAGATGTGTAAGTGATGGTATGTGTGCCGGGTACACCTTCTTCACGCAGGGCTTCTATGTGCAGAGTATTGTTCCCTGTTTCTTCTTCACTCCATTTGTCTTTACGCGGTAATTCGTCCAGTATTTGGTTGGCAAGGGTAATGGCCGTGCCACTTGGAGAATCCTTCTTTTGCGTATGATGTATCTCTTTCATCTTTACATCATATTCAGGTTGGCTGCTCATTAGTTTTGCCAATATTTTATTCACTTCAAAAAATATATTCACGCCCACGCTGTAGTTAGATGCATACAGGAAAGCAGTGTCATAATCCTCAGCAGCTTTGTTGGCTTCTGGAATTTCCAGGTTCCAGCCGGTTGTGCCGCTGGTTACAGGTACACCTGCTTTCAGGCACAGCATCACGTTGGCTTTAGCGGCTTCAGGTTGCGTCATTTCTATTACGGCATCTGCTTTCTTCAGGTTGTCGGCGGTTAGTTCATCCAGGTTGGAAGAGCTGATTTTCAGAACAACGTTATGCCCGCGTTGTAAAGCTACCTGTTCTATAGTCTTACCCATTTTCCCGTAACCTATCAGTGCTATGTTCATAATATTAAAAGAATAAAGAAAGGATTGTAAATACTGCAAAGACAATACTGCCTATGCCATTGGTCGTCATAAAAGCGAGGTTTACTTTGCTCAGGTCATTTGGTTTTACCAATGTATGCTGGTATATCAGCAGCCCTATAAATAAACCGCCGCCTGTCCAGTATATCCAGTTGAAGCTGGCCAGGAAACCGGCAGCCAATACTAATGCTGCTGATATAATGTGCAACAATGATGATACTTTTAAAGCATAATTCAGGCCGAGTGCTGCAGGTATAGAATGTAGTTTATTGCTGCGGTCGAAATCTTCATCCTGCAAAGCGTATATAATATCAAAGCCCGAGACCCATGTCAGTACTATGAATGAGAATATCAGTGGCAGCCAGGCAAATGCTCCTGTAACAGACAAGTATGCGCCAATAGGTGCAAGAGATAACCCCAGTCCTAATACCAGGTGGCAAAGGGCTGTAAAACGTTTGGTATAGCTGTAAAACAGTATTACAAACAAGGCTATAAACGACAACCAGAATACCAGCATATTGATGAAGTAGCAGGTAATGACAAACAGCACGCAGTTGGCTATCACAAACCATAGCGCATTGCTTGCGTTAATAACACCTGCGGGTATTTCCCTTTTTGCCGTACGCGGGTTCCTGGCATCTATATGCCTGTCCAGGTAGCGGTTAAAGGCCATAGCTGCAGTGCGGGCAAATACCATGCATAGTAGCATTTTTACTAACAGGTGCCACTCAAAGCTGAACTGCTCATATACAATAGCCAGCGAGAAGCCTATCAGTGCAAATGGCAATGCGAATACCGTATGGCTGAATTTTATCAGCGACAGGTAGTCTTTTACTCGTTGCATCACAGATATATTTGCCGTAGCCATTATTTTTCTTTCACCTCAACATTAAAGCCTATAGACATAGCTTCCTCCTGCCCGTTGCTGTATATAAGCACGTTTTTCTTTTGCTGGCCTACGCGGTTGGTACTGTTGAATTCTACTATTATCTCACCTTCTTCGCCCGGTGCTATCGGCTTTTTGGGATAAGATGGCACTGTGCAGCCGCAGGATGCTACCGCGTTTGAAATAAGCAATGGGTTGCTACCTGTGTTTTTGAATTTGTAGGCATGCTTTACCTTCTCGCCTTCAGTAATGGTGCCAAAGTCATGCTTGGTATCATCGAAGGAAATTGTGGTTTTGGGCATGGCCTTCATTTGCTTTTCCCTGTTCTTCACAGCATTTTCGTCTTCATGCACATGGCCGCCTTCTCCTATATTGTATTTGTTAAACAAGGCGTTGCTGCTTACACCACTCAGTTCTACCAATGCTATGGCAAATACAGACAAAGTAAGTATAGTAAGCAGTATTGTTTTTAATTGCTGGTTCATCGTTTATTGATTAGTTGATTTTATTTATTTGAAAGGTTGTTATTAATTATTTTGTTCCCATACCTGTGCCAGGTGCACCAGTACCTCTACCGCTTTGTTCATATCCTGCACACTCACGTATTCCTGTTTAGAATGTATCGCCATTTCCCCGGTAAAGATATTAGGGCAGGGCATACCCATGAAGGACAGGCGCGAACCATCTGTGCCTCCGCGTATGCTCAGGCGTTCTGCTTTGATGCCCGCACGTTTGTATGCTTCTTCTGCATTGTTCATTACGAATGGGTATTGGTCCAGCATTTCGCGCATGTTGCGGTATTGCTCTTTTACCATAAAATCCATACTCGCACCGGGAAAGTCATTAAGCGTTTCTAACGCTATTTCTTTCAGTTTGTTTTCATGTTCGGCCAGTTTCTTCGTGTCGAAATCACGTACTATAAATTGTACCGTTGCTTTTTCAAGTTGGCCTTCAATACTTACCGGGTGTACAAAGCCCTGCATGCCTTCTGTAGTTTCAGGGTTCCATTCTTTTTTAGGTAGTTTATCTACAAATGCACCTGCTACTTTTATGGCGTTCACCATTTTGCCTTTTGCATATCCGGGGTGCGCGCTCACACCATGAAAAGTAATCATCGCGGCATCTGCCGAAAACGATTCACCCTCCAGGTGACCGCGCTCGCCGCCATCCAGCGTGTAGCCAAACTGTGCGCCAAGCCTCTTCATATCCACCTTGTTCACACCACGGCCTATCTCCTCATCAGGGGTAAAGAGTATGCGTATTTTTCCATGTTTTATTTCAGGGTGGTCCGTCAGGTACTTAGCCAGGTCCATGATGATGGCTACACCTGCCTTATCATCTGCCCCGAGCAACGTAGTGCCTGATGCAGTTATAATATCATCACCTATGCATTGCTCCAGGTAGGGATGGTCTTTTTTACTAACAATAATAGAATTATCGTCGGGCAGTACTATATCACTGCCATCCCATGCTTTGTGCAGGATGGGCTTTACACCTGTACCGCTGCAGTCAGGTGCAGTATCTACATGCGAACAGTAGCATATTACCGGTACGTCCTTATCTGTGGTAGCAGGGATTGTGGCATATACATAACCGTGTTCATCCAGTTCAGCATCATTAATGCCTATGGCTTTCAGTTCCTCTACCAGCACTCGGCTCAGGTCTTTTTGTTTTTCTGTAGAAGGTTGTGTGGGTGAATTGGCGTCGCTTTGTGTATCTATCTGCACATAACGCATAAAGCGCTCTGCTGTAGTATGTTGGTAGTTGTCTAATGCCATAATTGCAGTTTGGGTGATTATTTCTAAATCAGGGCGTAAAAATAGGCATTCTGCCCGCCAAGTAAAAACCTTTGAAAACAATTGTAGTTTTGCCAATAGATGGGTGGTATCGAGAATATATTAATATCAGAGATTGTAACTGTCTCGCTCACGCTTTTTGCAGTGATAGATATGCTGGGTTCTGTGCCGGTATTATTATCGCTGAAGAAGAAGATGGGTGAGATCAATTCTATGCAGGCTACGCTTGTATCGGGCCTGTTAATGATATTGTTCTTTTTTGCAGGTGAGGCACTGCTCAAACTTATTGGGCTGGATATCAGTTCCTTCGCCATAGCAGGTTCCATAGTAATATTCATTCTCGGGCTTGAAATGGTGCTGGGTATGGAGATTTTCAGGAGTGAGAAAGGGGAAAAATCGGGTAATATAGTGCCGGTGGCTTTCCCTCTTATAGCGGGTTCCGGTACGCTTACTACCATTATGTCGTTAAAGGCTACCTACCATGCCTATAATATCCTTATATCTATCTTTATCAATCTTGTTGTCATATTTGTAATACTCCGCTCGCTGAAGCTGATAGAAAGAGCTTTAGGCCCGTCGGGCATATTGGTTGTCCGTAAGTTCTTCGGTGTTATCCTGCTGGCGATAGCCATAAAGATATTCAAGAACAACTTGGCTACAGGGTTCTAGTATCCAGTGCTGCCATAGATACTCCTGATAGCATCCGCATATTTTTCCATGATAACCTTACGCTTTATTTTTAAAGAAGGGGTAAGTTCCATGGTATCTATAGTCCATTCCTGCGGCAGTAACACGAACCGTTTTATCTGCTCGGGGTGGCTGAACAGCGGGTTGTATTTATCTATCTGCCTTTGCATTTTATCAATCACCTCCGGCATTTTGATGATATCTTCATTTTTTTCTGGTTCAGGCAGGCCTTTTACCTTCAGCCAGCTTCTCAACTGGGTAAATGAGGGCACTATTAAAGCGCTTACAAACTTCTCGTTAGCCCCCAGCACTATCATTTGTTCTATATATCGGTTTTCTTTCAGTTTGTTTTCTATCACCTGCGGGGCAACATATTTTCCGCCCGATGTTTTAAATATCTCTTTCTTCCGGTCGGTTATTTTAAGGAAACGGCCTTCCACCCATTCGCCTATATCACCTGTTTTAAACCAGCCATCCGGCGTCATTACTTCGGCAGTCATTTCGGGGTGCTTGTAATACCCTATCATTATGTTGTTACCCCTGCACATCAGCTCACCATCTTCCGCTATTTTTACCTCTACATTATCTATCAGGGGGCCTATGCTGCCTATACGCCTGTCTTCACTTTCAAACCTGTTTACAGATACCACGGGCGATGTTTCCGTCAGGCCGTAACCTTCCATAATAACAATATTCGCTGCCGTAAATACCCTTATGAGCCTTGGCTGGCAGGGTGCGGAGCCAGTTACGATAGCCTTTACATTGCCACCCAGGGCTTCCCGCCATTTGCTGAATATCAGTTTGTTCGCCAGCATCAGCTGGAAACGGTACCACCAGCTGCCCCTGTTTGCATTGTCAAATTCAAACCCCAGCTTCAGCGTCCAGAAAAACAATGCGCGTTTTATGCCCTTCAGTTCCATGCCTTTGGCCAGTATTTTTTCATATACTTTTTCCAGCAGTCGGGGCACGGTGGTAAATACCAGTGGTTTTACCTCTTTCAGGTTGTCGCCAATAGTTTCCATGCTTTCAGCATAGTAGATAGATAGTCCCGCGTCTATGTATATATAACTTACGGTACGCTCAAAAATATGGTTCAGGGGAAGAAAGCTTAATGTCTTGGCGCCTTGCTCTGCAAAAGAAAATGCCGGCATGGAATCATATACATTGCTCACTATGTTTTTATGGCTCAGCATTACACCCTTTGGATTGCCTGTTGTGCCCGATGTGTAGATGATGGTGGCCAGTGTATCCTCTTTTATGTTGTCTATCACCCCCTGGTCGGGCTTCAGCTCTTTGTTCAACAGTTCCTGCCAGCCGGGCACGCCGTCTATTTTGTCAAAAGAGTATATGTGTTTGACGGATGGTGTATTGGCAAATGCTGTTTTGAAACGCTCGTAAAGGTCTCTACTGGCTACAAATACTATGTGCACTTCGGCCTCATTCAGTATGTACTCCATTTCCTTCGGGCTGATGGTGGGGTAGAGCGGTGTAAGTACTGCACCGCTCATCTGCACGGCCAGGTCAGTAATAATCCACTCCGGCCTGTTGGGCGATACAATAGCTATTTTTTCCTGGAACTCCGGTTGCAATATATGGTTGCGCAAATCAAGCGTTTGCAGTCCGCCACACAGCTTGCGGGCCATATCCCATGCCTGTGCGGTGGTATAAGTACGCCAGGCGCCCTGTTCTTTGGCAGCCAGCATTACAGAAGAGGGCTGCTCCTGCGCCCTTTTTGCTACTATATCAAATATACGCTGTACCATACTTAAATATAATAAATTTCAAAATCATACTGTTATGTTTCGGTATTAATCTTCCTTACTTTTGAAGCGTTTTAACATTAGTTAGGGAGTTTTACATTCATGCGACTTAGTATCAGCCATTTGGTGCCCATACCGCTAACACAAAGGCATAATACCTATAATGCTACCGTATGGCAGCAGGAAATGTTGTTCAACCAGGGGGCGCAGATATTGATACAGGGGCCATCCGGTGCAGGCAAAACCATGTTGCTGCATTTGTTGTATGGTCTGCGAAAAGATTACGAAGGCAAAATACATTGGGGCGCTTATAACATGGCGGAAATAAATCCCCAACAACTCTCCCGGCTCCGCGCCGCATCGCTGAGTATAGTCTTCCAGGATGCACGCCTGTTTGAAGAACTGACTGCATGGGAGAATATAGATATTAAGCGAAGGCTGACAGATATTGTGCCGGCTTATGATGCCGAGAAGTGGCTGGACCGCCTGGGGCTAAAGGAGAAGCTGGAGGTTAAAACTGCTAGCTTGTCTTTTGGAGAACAGCAGAGGGTAGCCATTGTCCGGGCATTGGTACAGCCTTTTGAATGGTTGTTGCTCGACGAGCCGTTCAGTCATCTCGACTTTTTCAACAGGCAGAAAGCTGTGGCGCTGATAAAAGAAGTGGCAGGTCTTACCAGGGCGGGTATCATCGTCACCTCCGGCACAGATAATGATGATTTTGTGTATGATAAAAAGATATTGCTGTGAAAGGGAAATCCCGCAGGATATTGCTACGCAAACTGCTGATGCGCCCCGGTGGCAACAGGCGGCTGTGGCCTGCACTCATAGCCTTGTTTATGGGTACGGTATTACTACTGTATGCTATTATCTTATGGACGGGTTTCAACGATATATTGTCAGGCAGGTATGACAACGGTAATATTGATGGCACCTATCTTACCATCAGCAAGCCCATACCTTCCCGCGAGAATATTACCGAACAGAAACAAAACCTCTTTAGTAATAAAGAAATACAGGCTATGAGCAGCCTGCCCGTAGTAGAAGATATAGGCTTTTTTACACCTGGCCTTTTTCCTGTGGAGGTAGCTTTTACAGGTGAGGCAAGCCGCTTCTCTACCAGTTTGTTTTTAGAGTCAGTTCCCGATAGGTTTATTGATGATAAACCACTGGACTGGTACTGGCAATACAGTTCTAAGGAGGTTCCGGTTATTGTATCCAACGAATTTCTGAACCTGTACAACTTTGGTTATGCGCCTAACCAGGGCGTGCCGCAACTAACACAAGGCACCATCAAGGCCCTGACTTTTACATTGCTGGTTGGTAATGGTCTTGATGCAGAGGAGTTTACTGCCAGGGTGGTAGGCTTTTCAGACCGTATCAGCTCTATACTTGTGCCGCACGACTTTATTGCTTATGGCAATGAACGGTATGCAGCGGGTAAAACGCTGCCACCTTCCAGGATCATCATCAGGGTAAAAGACCCCTCTGACGAATTGCTGGTACAATACCTTAAAGAAAGTAAATACCTTGTCAATAAAGAGATGCTGCGTTTCAACCGGCTGCGCACTGTGATGCAGGCCGCCACGCTGGGCATTGGCCTGCTGGCCACAATATTACTGGCTATGGGGGCTATCGTGTTCATGTTGTTTGCAGAGCTGACCCTTGCCAGGGCCAGGGTCAACCTGCATCTGCTTTTACAGATAGGATATAGCCCCGGCTTCCTGGGCAGGTTTATATATATCCGTTATGTATTTATTTTATTTGCAGTAATGCTAGCCGCCGGTGTTGCTGCTATTGTATTACAGGTTCGAACCGCCAAGTATATCCTCGCTATGGACCTGCATATAGCCACCTTCCCATCATGGCAGGTATGGGCAGCTTTAGTAATGATATTACTGGCGCTTCTGTTGTTGGTGTACAGGGTGATAACCCGTAGTTTGGGCACAAAAGCGCGGTAATAACAGTTGCTTATACCACGGACACAACTTTTTACCTTTTTGCTTGTTCTGTAGTATGGAAAAGTTCAAAAATGCCATCATTATAGTTATATGAGGCATTTTTTAATTTGAAGTGCTGAAATCCGGACACATTTTTTAAGACGCTCTAAATGACACAAATTAAACGCTGCCTGATTATTGATGATGATGAGGACGACCAGGAGATATTCATGATGTGTGTTGGCAAAATCAGTAAAAACATTGATTGCCTTACAATCAGTGATTGTGTGGAGGCTATATCAATGATGAAAACCACTCCTGAATATACACCCGACTACATTTTCCTGGATGTGAACATGCCTAAAATGAACGGCCTCGCGTGCCTGAAGGAACTGAAAAGCATAGAGCGACTGAAAAATGCTAAAATAATGATGTACTCAACAACGTCTGAAAGGGGCGTTTACGAGGAGAGTAAACAACTGGGCGCAACAGATTTTATTATTAAGCCGGCCAATACCGCTGAGTTGAAGGCTAAATTGTCTGATATATTTTTAAATGGTTCCGGGATAAATAGCTAACCGCCTTATGCATCTAAGCACAAAAAAGGAAACTCCATATAGGATGACGGACGATAGCAACCTTTATAAAAAGCTTGTAGAGGAGATACAGGACTACGCCATCATTGTCATGGATAAAGAGGGTATCATTCAGAATTGGAACCAGGGTGCACACAAAATTAAATTGTACACTGAAGAAGAAATTGTAGGTAAGCATTTTAGTGTATTTTATTTAGCGGACGACCTGGCTTCCAACCTGCCGCAAATGTTATTGGCAGAAGCAGAGGATAAAGGCCGTGCAGCCCAGGAGGGGTGGAGAAGGAGAAAAGATGGTTCAGTATTTTGGGCCAGTATTGTTATAACAGCCATACATGACGATGCTGGTGGCGTCATAGGGTTTTGTAAAGTAACCCGTGAGCTGACGGATAAGAAAAATGCTGAAGATCGGTTGAGAATGAGTGAAGAGCGCTATCACAAAATGATAGCTGAAGTGCAGGATTATGCTATAATATTACTGACTGTTGATGGTGTTATAGAAAACTGGAATGCCGGTGCGGAAAAGATTAAGGGCTATACCGCAGACGAAATCGTTGGTAAAAAATTCGAATTGTTTTACACCCCGGCCGACCGCGAGGATGGCTTGCCCGGTAAACTACTGAAAATTGCAGCTGAAGAAGGTAAGGCAACGCACCAGGGATGGCGTGTAAGAAAAGACGGGACCATGTTTTGGGGTACTATTGTTATTACAGCTTTGCACAATAAAGAGGGGGGTATCATAGGTTATTCTAAAGTAACCCGCGACCTGACTCAACAGAAAATAGCTGAAGAGAAACTGGCTGCTTATACGGCAGAACTGGAGAATCAAAACAGGGAATTGGAGCAATATGCCTATGTAGCCTCGCATGATTTGCAGGAACCACTGCGTAAGATCAGGACGTTTGCTGACCTGATAAAAGAAAACATTGATGATAAAGAATTTGTAAATAAGTATTTTGAAAAATTAAGCTCATCTGCTGCCCGTATGACAGAGATGGTTAAATCCTTGCTGAACTACAGCCGCCTTTCAAAAGATAAACCTGTTGATGCTTCAGTGAATTTGCATGACGTGCTGGAAGAGGTGAAACAGGATTTTGAGTTGTTGATAGAAGAGAAGCAGGCCGGCATTGTCATTAAAGATCTGCCACATGTTGCGGGTAACCATATTCAACTTGTACAGTTATTTTCTAACCTTGTAGGCAATTCTTTGAAGTTCAGTAAAGAGCCCCCTGTAATAAAGATAGAAGCGGCGGTAGTTGATAAATTACCAATAACCGATGCACCTGTGTCATTACAGGAAAAAAAGTATTATCACATCAGTGTAGAAGACAACGGTATTGGTTTTGAAGAGGAATATAGCAAGCTGATATTTTCCCTTTTTCAAAGGTTGCATGGCAAACAGGACTATGCCGGTACGGGTATTGGCCTGGCACTGTGCCGGAAGATAGTTGAAAACCATAATGGCTTTATAAATGCCGTAAGTCAACCCGGAAAGGGAGCCAGATTTAATATATATCTGCCAGTAGAATAGCCTGTAATATTCGTGTCATATGCCTGGCCTTTTTTAATTTTTTTTATGTATATTTGTAGTGAATACTCATTGCGTGCTACGCTACTTTTAGCGCTGTGTAGAAAAGACTATTTAAATGCATAGAGGTTGCTGATATTCAATTTTAAATCTGTAAAAACACAACAAATCACAACATTTTGAGGAAGTTGTCCTCTTCTATGCCGACGGGGAGTATAAACATTTTACCTATTAAAATCATTATATATACAACTGGCGGCTGGGTGTTTTAGCATAAATTCGCAGTCGGGTATAAAATGCCGGGTATATGAATGATCTCGTAGCAGCAACCAACAATAAGGGTAAATTAAAAGAGATAAGGCAACTGTTGCCCTGGGATATTGCCTTGCAGAGTATGCAGGACATCGGCTTTACAGACGACATCCCCGAGCCTTACGATACGTTTGAGGAGAATGCAGCGACCAAAGCCAAAACCGTATATGAGTTTTGCGGCACCAATACCCTGGCCGATGATAGTGGTATCTGCGTACCGGCACTGGGCAATGCACCGGGCGTGCACAGTGCACGTTATGCCGGGCTACCCGCTGACGATGACCGCAACCTGCAAAAGCTGCTGGACGAAATGAAGGGGCAAACAGACAGGCGTGCATTCTACAAAGCAGTGATATGCCTTGTGTGGGAAGGGGTAGAACATTTCTTTGACGGCACCTGCTACGGTACACTGGCAGAGGAGCCCCGCGGTCACAAGGGTTTTGGCTACGACCCTATATTTATACCTGACGGATATACAGAAACTTTTGGTGAATTGCCACAGGAGGTAAAGAACCAGCTAAGCCACCGTGGCCAGGCCATCAGGAAGATGATGGAGTTTATACTCAGCAAAAGGCAGTAATGTTTGCTGCCCGGAATGGGATTTGTTCTTATAAAAAATTTGGAATAGTAACATGAAGTTTTCTATTGGAGATAAGGTAATGTTTAAACATACCAGGGATGAGGGGGTAGTGATTGCATACATCAATAAAGAAATGGTGGAGGTAGAGGTGCATGGTGTTACTTTCCCGGTACATATAGACGAGATAGACCATCCTTACCTGAAATGGTTTACCGAAAAGAAACAACAACCTGTAAAAAAGATAATTCCTGAGCAGTTGCCTGTAGAAAAACCGAAGCTGCGAAAACCAAGACTGGCAAAAGGCGTTTACCTGTCTTTTATGCCCGAATTTAAGATAGAGGAAATGGAGGACGTGGTGGACCATCTTAAAGTGTACCTGCTGAATGAGTTGCCGGTAGAGGTGAGGTTTAATTACGAGGTGACTTTGAAGAACGCTCCATCTTTCAGCCATGAAGGTAAGTTGCATGCTTTTGCACATGTGTACCTGCACACCATACCGTACGACAATATGAACGACCAGCCACGTTTCAACTGGTGGCTGGATAATCTGGTTGATTCGGATATGGCTCCTGCAAGCGGACAGTTACGCATCAAGCCGCAAAAATTGTTTCAGCATATAGATGAGTGCCTGTCTGGCAACCAGCCATCGTTCAACTACCTGCTTATAGATGAGTTTAGCCCAAATGTTCCGGTAAAAGAGTTGCCACCGGTACAGGTGAAAAAGCCTGCACCTGCAACGCAAACCCATACCATGCCAATAGCGGTGCAAACGGAAATAGACCTGCATATAGAACAACTGGCAGATAATATACAGGGCATGAGTAATGCAGATATAATTATGGTGCAGCTTTCTGCATTGCAAACACAGTTAAGAGTTACCATAAACTCCCGGCAGGAACGGCTGATTGTTATACATGGGCTGGGCACAGGAAAGTTGCGCGATGAAGTGCACCGCATACTTGCGGAGACTCCGGAGGTAAAAAGCTATTCAAACGAATGGCAGGCACGTTATGGCTTTGGTGCTACCGAGGTCTGGTTTGAATATTGACTTATCGAATGTGTTAAGGAAAACTTAATGCTGTCTGCAATTCAACTATTCTTTGCGCTTGCTGTTATACCATCGAATCAAACACGATAGGTTATGACAACGACAATGATTAAGATTTTAGGGGTGGCTTTACTTGTTTCAGCAACAGCAACAGCGCAGGATGCAGATGCTGATAAAAAAGCCAAAAAATCAAAATACACATCTATAGGCCCGGTACTGGGCATGGGGCACAGTTGGGTGTCAAACAATGTGAACAACTTTAAGCCCAGTGTACACCTGGGTATAGGTATGTTGTACAGCCGTTATGAGCACTGGGGCTTTGGTAGTATCCTTACAGCTTCTCACGAAGGATATGCTGATGAATACTATCAAAATGGTAATACCTATAAAAATGCTTATGATCCCACCTACATCAGGTTAACACCCAGGGCATATTATTTCTTCGGCCAGTACAAAGACAATGTAAGGCCTAAAATATTCCTGGGGCCATCTGTAGCATATAAAGTTGCAGAAGACCAATATCTTGACCAGCCAAGGCCTGTTGGCGACGGCGTAATTATGCAGACCAATGGTGCTATGTTTAAACCATGGGATTTTGGTGTAAACGCGGGTGCCGGTGTTAATATAAAAGTAGGACGTTACACGTGGTTAAATCTTGATGGAGACTACTACCATGGTTTGATAAACGTAACCAGCAATGATAATAAAAACCGTTCATTACGTGCCAATGTTGGCCTAATGATAGGTATATAATGCCCTGTTTCAGGGTGTAATAAAAAGGACAGCTTGCGCTCTGCAAACTGTCCTTTTGAATTTTTATACAAGCTACTGAACGCTGAAATATCCTGATTTGCTGTTATTATCGCCTGTTAGCTTGTATATGTACAAGCCCGGGATAAGATTGTTAAGCGTTATTTTTCTTGTACGTTCTGCATCATATCCCGAAATAATGCCTCCGTTCACAGAGTACACTTGCAGGGTTTTATAGCCTCCTGCTTCAGGCAGGTAAAGTATTACGCTGCCATTGCCTAATGTTGCTACGCGTATCAGTTCATCACCTGAAATACTGGTTGCTACATTATTAGTGCCGATGGTTACACTATCGGTATAAGTTTCAGAAAAGCAACTGTTGCTGGCTGTTAGTTTTACCGCATACTTACCTGTATTGATATAGGTATGTACAGGGCTTGCTTGTGTGCTTGTGTTGCCGTCACCAAACTCCCATAGGTAAGTAGTGGCAAAAGCTGAGGTGTTCTGAAAAGTTGCTTTGTTGGCCGCGACAGTATGGTTAAAACCTGCCGTAGTATAGTTGCCATGTTGCTGCCATTGGTTCAGGCTGTCCAGTGTTACTTTGGCTGCAAAGTATTGCAGCTTCAGGGCATCTGTAGCAGCCACCCCGCCAGTGTAGGAGCTGCCCACCGGGCTACTGTGGAATATGGAGGTATAAAACACACATGCTGCCAGGTAAGAGCCGCTCACGCTTGGGTGAGAATTATCAGGGCTGTACAGCTCTATAGAAGAAGCACTATCCCTTACAAGCTTCCATGCCGCACCTACAGGTGCTACTATGCCCTTGTTGTCCTGTGCCATTTCCATATAACTTTCACGCAGGCGTTGCTGCATACCTTCATAAGTGCATATAACCGGGTAGAACGGACAATTGTCCACATCACCGTTCTTACGTCCCCATGTCATGTAAAACATGGTTTCTGTGCAAGCGTGATTGTCACGCACCAGGCTGTCTAAGATTTTTGCATATGGATATACATCGGTAGCTACCTGTCCTGGTTGAAATGCCGGCCGTTGGCTTTGCTCCTGTAGTATTACTACATCCCATTTCTGTGCTTTTATTTTGTTGAGGGTAGTGGGGTTGGTTACGTGTTGCTGAAAGGTTTGTCCCCCGGGTGCAGATTGGTCGTATATCAATGTGTCGCCCATAGATGCTGCCAGTAGGTTCAGCATATCAGGAATGTCGTTGGTGTAAATATAACTGTTGCCTATAAACAGCACCTTACGTGTGCGGGCTTGTGTTACCATTGCTAAGAGTAGCAGCAGTATTATGATTTTCGTATGTTTCATTTCAATATTGTTTACTTCCTTTTTATCTCGAGTGCCGCCAGTATTTCATCGGCCAACTCATCTGTGTATATACCGCCACCATTTACCAGTATGCCTTTTACGCCATATTTTTCTGATGATATGGCATAGAGCGTAGCCTCATCATCAGGGTTGCTTTCACCCTCAAATCGGTATGTTTTGTCTATTGAAAATTCATCGTGCATCAAGCGGTATTTTCCATTGCTGCAAACAAGGCAGTTCTGTTCAAGATTAAAATCTGTGGTGTACCCACGCTCGCGCAGTACCTGCATTACTTCTGATAATGTATCCATCATAACTTAATAATTTTTACCCAGTATTTGTTCCAGGTGGTGCTCCATATGTGCAATATAATCCATAATCAGGAAACGCAGTGTCAGGCCTTCCTGCCCGTTGGCTGTGCTGGTACGGTCTAATTTCTCTTCAGGAATATTCCGGATGATATAAAATAAGTGCCGGTTAATAAGTTGCCACAAGTTAATAATGTGCTCCTTGTTCATCCTGTTGTAATAGCTGTATTCATTCCATCCGTTCTGGTTGTATGCTATATCCGGATTGTCTTCAAACTGTATGCGCACAAAGCGCTGCCAGTTGTTTGCAGCGCTATCTACAAGGTGCCCCAGTATTTCCAGTTTGCTCCATTTATCAGCAGCAGGTTTCTGGTGGAGCACTGTATCATCTATACCTCTTATTTTATCCGGCACCACATCAAGCAGGTAGCTCATTCTGCTTATGGTAGGTTGTAACGTCATGGTTTATTTTTTAATAATCCTTATTTCTACACGCTTATTCATGTCCTGTTCTTCGGCTGTGTATTCAGTACGGCTCAACGATTTAGACTTACCATACCCTATGTAAGACAGCCGCTCTTTTTCTATACCTTTTTTCACCAGGTAGCTGTATATATATCTTGCCCGGTTTACAGACAGCGCTATTTCCCCCGTGTCTAAATCCAGCGCGTCGAGCGTAGGGTGTACACAGCATACATGCCCTTCTATCCTGATGGCCAGCGTAGGATATTCATCCATTATGCGGTACAGGTTTTCGAGCTCACGTATAGATTCTTCCATTACCACATGTCTTCCTGTATGAAAGAATATCTTGTCTAGTACGAATAACTGGCCGACTATTATGCCCTCCGGCTTAAAAGGTATTGCTTCGTTCAGTTTCAGTGCGTCTTTTGATTGTATGGGTTCAGGCGCGGGTTCTTTTTTTCTGGCTGCGGGCAGTGGCGCAGCTACTTTTTTCTTCCCGGTTATGTTTATGATATCCACTCTGCGGTCTGCTGCATATCCTTCGGGGAGTTCCACATCTCTTGGTATTTCACCCTTCCCTACGCAGTAGGATATTTGCTTTTCAGGGATACCCATTTCCTGCAGGTAGGCTTTTACATTTTTTGCCCTGTTTTCAGATAACAGGCCATTGTATTTGTCAGTGCCAAGGTGGTCTGCATAGCCAACGATTAGTATATCATGGCTTGCATTGATAATGTCGTGGTATAAGACTGAATCTATTTTTTGTTTGGCCTGTGGTTCCAGCGCGGGATTATCCAGCCGGAAATATATACGCGTTGTATCTGTACCGGCCCGGCATATAAATCCTGTATATAACACCGCAACTGCTGCAAACAATATTTTCAATCCGGTGTTATACATACTATGATTACGTAAATGATATTATATTTTTCTATAAAATTTTCAACATCTGTGGAATAGTTGCAAGTTAAGATATTATCATTCATCATAATTTCGAAAAAACAGGTACAATGGAAACGACAAACACATTAGAAGTCATTCTCTGGTTAATAACCGGCTTTATTGCTTCAGGTATGATAGCTTTTCTTGCAAAGGGCTGGGTAAAAGGCCACAACTGGCAGCGCGAAATGAAAATGAAAAGACGTCACGGGCAATACAGTTAGTCGAGCAGTTCCCTCACTTTCGGATAATCATCCACATTATTCATCTGCCTCATAATGCCGGGGTAACGCCATTGCACACGACGGCTCATTGGCTTTACAGTGAACTTTTTAGGATTGGGCAGGCAGGCAATAATCTGTGCAGCTTCAGCCTTAGTTAATTTTTTTGCAGGCTTATTAAAATATGTTTGGGCGGCAGCCTCCACACCATATATGCCCGGGCCCATTTCTATCACGTTCAGATAGACTTCCATAATACGTTTCTTCCCCCATGCCAGTTCTATAGCTTTGGTATAGAAAAACTCCGGGCCTTTACGTATATATTTCATTGCTCCCTGCCCCTGCCACAGGAAGACGTTTTTAGCTGTTTGCTGGCTGATGGTACTTGCGGCAGTGCCTTTCTGCCTTTTCTTCCTCCGTTTTGTAGGTTTATCGTCCAGGCTTTTCTCCAGGGCTTTCCAGTCAAAGCCATTGTGTTCCATAAACAACTGGTCTTCGCTGGCTATGGCGGCAAGTTTTATATTGTTGGGAATTTTATCCCAGCTTACGTAGTCGCGTTTCAGCCCGTACCCCTCTACCAGTGCGCCTATTTGCGTGATGGTAACAGGCGGCCATATCCATTTACAGATAATTAAATACACTATGCTGGCACCCAAAAGATATAGAAATATTTTCCCCGCCTTTTTTATTACACGCATATTATCTCCAATTCAGTTACAGCACGGAAGTTACAAATATCATTTACAACACGAAAGAGAAGACATAATATGCATGAACAAATGCAGCCACCTCCCCTGCGTGAGGATGGGTGGGGCTTTTATATTATCTTGCCGCTGTTCTATGTATCTATTCGTAAAATTCTG
The DNA here is from genome assembly GCA_964464965.1 of uncultured Flavipsychrobacter sp. Lineage (GTDB taxonomy): Bacteria > Bacteroidota > Bacteroidia > Chitinophagales > Chitinophagaceae > UBA5543. The sequence goes on from CAYXHM010000010.1 coordinate 46,557, forward strand.
GGTGAGGACGGGGCTACAGTTTTACTGTGGTAAAATTGACTTTGACAAAACGCATATGTACAATGGCGAACAACCGCTGATACTGGCTTGCAGTCACCCTAATTCCTTTTTCGATGCATTGGTGATGGGGGCATATCACCCGCGCAGACTGCATTTCCTTGCCCGTGGAGATGCGTTTAAAAATCCCCGTGCAGCAAAGGCACTACGCATGCTGAACATGATACCGATATACCGCCTTAGTGAGGGGAAAGAGCATGTAGAGAACAACCGCGAAACATTTGATGAATGTAACCGCGTATTTAAGAACAGGGGCACGGTGCTGATATTTTCTGAAGGAGTATGTGTGAATGAATGGAAGCTGCGCCCGCTGAAGAAAGGCACCGCCCGCCTGGCCTATATGTGCTGGGAAGAACATGGTATAAAAGATATGTTGATACAACCTGTCGGTATCAATTATAATTCTTTCAAAGCGTTGCCAAAACTTGTACATGTACAATACGGCCCGGTTATGACCAATGCGGGGTGCGATATGCAATCTCCCGCTACTTTTTATAAAGAGTTTAATGATGTACTCACAGAGCGGCTGGAGCCAATAGTATTTGCAGAAGACGACCCGCGTCTGAAAAAGGATGAGCACAATACCTTTTATAAGGTACTGCTGGCATTACCTGCATTAGCTGGATGGATTATACACAAGCCATTCTTCTTACTATGGCGCAGTTTCATTCAAAGCAAAACAAAGGGGACTGTGTTTTTTGATTCTGTATTGTTCGCCAGTCTGCTGATGATCTATCCCATACTGGTATTGGCTATAACAATAACGGCCGTTGCCATAACGCAACAGCCGCTGTATTGGTTGTTATTTTTGTTGTTGCCATTTACGGCATGGAGTTATAAGCAGTTCAGGAGTTAGCTGGTTAGTAAATAGTGTGATATCGTTTATCATAAAAACTAACTACTAATTCCTGGCTACTAACCCCTATAGATTATTTCACCTTACTCAATGCCAGCAGCTTCACCATCCAGTTGGGCAATGGTTTTTCCAGGTTGCGTTTTTTCAGGTTGATATATATGCCCAGCTTTTTCAGCACCGGTACTTTGTGTGTTTCTACCAGTTCTATCAGTGTCCCTTCAGGAGATTCTATATAGCAGAACCTGCCCGCTGCACTTTCCATGTCAAATGAGTTCTGGCTATCTACAGAAAAACTAAAACCTTTTTCCTGTGCTACCTTCTTCAGCCCATCCATGTTAATAACATCAAAGCACAGGTGTATAAAACCAAGGTCGCCCCAATAGCGGTTGGCAAAAGTTGCTACAGGTGTTTTGTCATTTACATGTACCAGCTCTATTTCTACAGAACCCAGCAGTTTGCCAAATCCACCTTTACCACTTTGTGGTTTTTTTAATAGTACCCTGCGGCATATACGCGGTTCGCTGGCAGGATTGTCTGTAAACGAGCCTGTAACATCATACTCCATTTCTGAAATACCCAGTACATCACGGTAAAGCGTGATGGCCTTCTCCATATCCTTCACACCGATTACCGCTCCCGACACACCGCCTGTAATGCTTTTGCTGTCCTGGAACCAGTGCCAGCCCTTTACCATGTTGAATACATTGCCGTAGTGGTCCTTCACCCAGAAGTGCTGCTCGCCACGCGGGTTGGTTTGTATATCCGTTACCCAGGCATTTTGCTTTTTATAAAACGTATGTGCCTGTGCTACATCCCTGCATTTTATTTTCGGTGCGTTTATACCATAGTCGCCATATACAGGGGGGGCAGCAGGGCCTGTGGGTGTACGGCTTTTGTACTGCCATATTTCAAAACCTCCGCCACCGGCCAGGTTCAGTGCCAGTACAGCGCGGCGCTCGTGTATTTCTCCACCGGTGTACTGTGTCATCAGCGTAGCACGCGCCACGTCATCAAATATCTGTACATCCGTGCCAAACAGTTCCTTGTATTTCAGTTTGCTTACCTGTGCGTCCGGCACGCCTATGCCTACCTGTTGTATCCCTGATATATAGTCGTGCATTATCCTCTAGGTATATGTTTTTGGTTTGTGATCGTTTACTTTTTAGGCATTCCCTTGTTATGCGCTATGCGCCTGTACACTCCCGGTATAAACCACCAGAACCACCACAGGTATCTTTCTGCACGGGCAACTATTACATGCTTCTTTTTATGCTGCATTGCCTTCACTATCTTCTCCGCACATTCACTCACCGGTATGCCGTTGGCCAGGTCTTCATCCATTTTGCCATGCGGCTGTCCCGTTTCCGTTATGGCCGATAGCGATATGGGGGTGTTGATCCTGCCCGGGCTTACTATAGTTATGTCCAGGTTCGGTATGTCCATCTCCGTCTGCATGGTTTCAAAGAAACCCTTCACTGCATGTTTAGACGCTACATACCCCGTACGCAGCGGGAAGCCCATCAGCCCCGCCATACTGCTGATGACCACCACATGCCCGCTGTTGCGCTGCTTAAAATGCGGCAGCAGGTATTTGGTAATGGCCACCGTGGCAAAGAAGTTCACTTCCATAATCTTCCTGATGGTATCCATAGCCGTGCCCATTGCTGTAGAACGCTGGCTGATACCCGCGCTGTGTATTACGACATCTATATGGCCAAATACCCCTATGGCCTGCTCCGTTATTTGTTGCAGGGTTTCACTTTGGGCTACATCGGCCGCCAGGGCCCGGCATTCTGCCGGCGCACATTCTTTTATAACATCTGTTAACGCATCGGCACGGCGGGAGGTCAGTATCAGTTTAGCGCCCTGCCCGGCCAGTTGCCTGGCCAATTCTGCCCCAATACCCGACGATGCCCCGGTTATCCAGATTACTTTGCCTGAAAAGTACATGATGCGGCAAGGTAAAAAACTATTCCCGATTATGACAACCGTCACCGTCCTGTGTTCCGCAAAAACAATACTTTTGCGGCAAAATAGCTGGTATATGAAACTGTGGAAGAAGCTAAGCCATGCCGAGCAGGACAGGAGGATAACTGAAGCCCTGGCGCTGAATATAGACTATAAAACTAAAGTATCGCTGGGTGTGCCCGCGTCAAGGCTGGATAGTAATGTGTTTTATGAGCAGGCCCCCTTTTTGAAAGATGCGCCCCTGCTGCGCACTTATGTGGCCAATCCTAACCATATAGGCTGCCATACACTGGGCGAGTCTGAGGACTTCTTTAAAGGCACACAGGATATAGAGCGCGAGGTGATAGAGATGCTGGCGGTAGATGTGCTGCATGCCGAAGCAGGCAGTTGCGATGGCTATGTGGCAGGCGGTGGTACAGAAGCCAATATACAGGCCGCGTGGATATACAGGAACTATTTTATACAGGAACATAATGCTACGCAGCAACAGGTAGCGCTGATAGGCTCTGCCGACACACACTACTCAATAGCAAAGGCGGCCAACCTCTTAAACCTGCAATGGTACAGCGTACCGGTGAGCGATGATACAAGGGAGATTATACCCGAAGAACTGGACAGGGTAGTGCAGGCGGCGGTGAACGATGGCGTGAAGTATTTCATCATCATATCCAACATGGCTACTACTATGTTTGGCAGTGTGGACAATCCTGATGTGTATGTAGCCTGCATGCAGCAGCACAACCTGCCTTTTAAGCTGCATATAGATGGTGCCTTTGGCGGATTTATTTACCCCATAAGTACACCCGTTTCCAACGTCAACTTCAGCAATCCCCATGTATCATCTGTGACGCTGGATGCGCATAAGATGCTGCAGGCTCCCTACGGCACGGGGGTGTTCCTCGCCCGCAAGGGACTGATGCAATATGTATTTACCAAAGAGGCGCAGTATGTGCATGGGCAGGATATCACCCTCAGCGGCAGCCGCTCAGGCAGCAACGCCATAGCTATATGGATGATACTGGTAACCTACGGGCCGCATGGCTGGTTTGAGAAAATAAACAAACTGCTGTACCGTACCGACTGGTGCTGCAAGCAGCTGGACGAACTGGGCATCAGCTACTTCCGCTATCCTAAGATGAACATCATTACCATACGCGCCAAAGACGTGCCGCACCACGTAGCCACCAAACACGGCCTTGTGCCCGATACCCACGATGACCACCCCAATTGGTTTAAAATAGTAGTGATGGACCACGTAGAAGTAGAACACCTGCAGGCGTTTCTTGCAGATGTAAGGGGGTAAGCAATTTACAGTTGACATTTTACAAAAAAACATTCCCCTCTTTGAGAGGGGTTAGGGGTGTGTGCGTTTCCAACGTTTCCGTTTCCAAATGGAAACGGGAAACGTGTACAACACACACTTGCACAATAGCGCTGTCATTATGAGGAGCGAGAGCAACGAGTGACGTAATAATCTGCTGAAGTGCTGCGATGTAGCCCTGTCTATATGCTCAGGAGATGTCTCTCTGCGTTCGACATGACGGCCTTGATGGTGGGGTGGGTGTTCACTTTTGTTCATGTTCACTTTTGTGAACGGTGAACGGTAGAAAATACACATTGCCCAATCGTGTTGTCATTATGAGGAGCGAGAGCAACGAGTGACGTAATAATCTGCTGAAGTACTGCGATGTAGCCGTGTCTATATGCTCAGGAGATATCTCTCTGCATTCGACATGACGGCCTTGATGGATGAGTGGGTGTTCACTTTTGTTCATGTTCACTTTTGTGAACGATGAACGGTAAAACACCACAAACGTCATTGCGCAATAGCACTGTTGCTACTTATAATAATGGTTTAAAAAGCTAAATACAATTAGGATTTCTCCATAACGGGATAAACAGACTTCAAAGTATTATTAACTATTACAAATAAAACTGAAATGTCATTTGATGTCTTACCTCTATATCTATAATTGCTATCTTTCTCTTTGTATTTGTTTTTCCAGGCAATGCTTATTTCAATTATAACTTTTTCTATTGTCCAATCGTAAGGCCAATATGTAGAATCATTTCTTGTATACTTTGTTATTACTTTATCTGTTTGTGACAGTTTTAACCCAATGCTGGTATTCCATAAACCTTTGTCGCCAATTTTTGACCGTTTTGTTAGTTCAACCAAATCTGTATTATAAAAATGCAATCCTGAATAACCTTTCTTTAATGTTTTACCCAGAAATGTATGCTCAATAATACTGGGTAATAATTTTTGAAATTCTATGGTGAAATATTTTTCAAATGTGATACTTTTCACCCTAAGTATTTTGCTTATAATAATTGTGATGCTTTTTGAGGATTGCGCAATTTTATCATGTTATATATTATTGAGCAATGTTCAAGATGAGAAATTGAAATAAAAGGTCCTTCAATATCTTCATTTACAGTATTTAATGCAAAGCCGTATTGTATTATCATTGATTTGCTAAATGGAATGATTCGAACTTCTTGAATAAATTTAGTGTTCCCAGTTAAGTTAGCCATCATTGTTTTAGCTCCAATGTAGTAAAAGTCCTCAGGGAAAAGGTCAAGCACGTCTCTTAAACTATTAGATGAATAATTCATTTCAAGTACAAATATAATATTATGTATATAACGCGTGACATGTTCACCGTTCACAAAAGTGAACAGTGAACAAAGTGAACGCTATGCAGATTTTTTGGAGTAACGGGTTACCCATTTGTGTACAATGCCATCCAATTTAGCGTACGTGACAAGAGAAGAATAAGGTAACTGTCGTACAAGTGTGCGACGCAACGGACGCCCGATAGCAGCACAACAGCCAGTAACATAAAATAATCGTTCACCGTTCATTTTATTGAACGATGAACGATTTGAACGACTATGCAGATTTTTTGCAGTAACGGGTTACCCATTTGTGTACAAGACCACCCAATTTAGCGTGCGTGACAAGAGAAGAATAGGGTAACAACCGTACAAGTGAGTGATACAATGATGTCTGATAGTGGCAAACAGCCGGTAACTTAAAATAAAAACGTTTCCGTTTCCAAATGGAAATGGAAACGTTGGAAACGCTCAGTGAAAAATAGGGTAACTGCCGTTCATGTGAGTGACACAACGATGCCCGATAGTAGCAAACAGCCGGTAGCATAAAATATAGTGTGCGAAAATCCGCACAGCACACTTTTTGCACAGATGGGTTAGCCTGCTTTCCTGCAATGCTTCTTTATCCAGCCTTGTATCATATCATACACAGGTTTATGTCAACTGTATTATATCTTTCCCTCTTCATACTTCAACCCTTTGAAGTACTCCACATCGCGTAGCAGGCTTTTCTTTTGCAGTTGCAACTGTATAGTGGCCGTGAGGGATGAGATGGGGGAGAGGATGAATACCAGTATGGTAAGCAGCCATTGGAAAAGTTTAACCCTGCCGGCACGTTCAGGCGCCCCGGGGCCACCTTTGGCACGTATATACTTTGCAAACTTGCGGAAGTTCTTTATACCACGTTTCTCCAGCAGTACCAGTCCCGGGCGCAGGTGTATAGCTCCCTGCATCAGCAGTTCCTTATGCACCTCGTGCAGGCGGTTTTCCTGCAGGTGCTTGTATATCTGCATACCGAAGCGTTGCGCGTTTTTTATATCAGGAGTCTGTACGCCTGCTTCCGGTAATATGCCCGATGCGGCCTTTTGTCCTTTGAACGACCAGCGTATGATGGTGAGCAGTGAAATGAGGTTGCTATTCCTGTCAACCAGTACAATGTTGCCCACCAGCGTTGCGCCAATGACCTGTAGCATCTCTTTTACTTTCTCCTGGCCGTTCAGCCACATATTGCGCGACCCTATAACGGTTATTACAGGTTTGCCTTTCAGCACACGGGCATATTCACTTTTCAGGAAAGAGGTAGCGGGTTGCGACGGGCTCAGGAACCAGGACTGGTAGCCAAAGAGCACCAGGTCGTAATCTTTATCCATCACCTCCTGCGGCAGTGGTTGTATGGGCGAGGGTATCAGTTCTACACTCTCGGGCATGGCATCAAAAAAGGCGTTGGCCTTCCAGGGGAATGGGAATGGGGTAACAGGCTTTATTTCAGCTATGTCAATTTCTACTTTGTCCTGTATATCGTACAGTATATTATCAAGTATATCGCGCAGCTGTCCTGACTGTGAATAGTATATTACAAGTATTTTTTTCTTCATCAGGTTGCTTGTGCTGTATGTACGGTTTGGTTTAAACTACCGTAAGATAGATATATGCGTATGAAAAACGTGCGCTTTCCGGCACCATTACCAATATCCTGTCGCCTTTTTTCGCTTTCCCGCTGTTCAGCAGCTCTTCCAGCATAAAGTAGGCCGATGCGCTACCTACATTACCTACTTTAGGGAGATTATAAAACCATTTATCAAATGGTATATCCATGCCCAATGCTGCATGGTATTTATGTATCTGGTGCTTGAAAAACTCGCTGGACATGTGCGGCAGGTAATAATCAACCATGTCTGATGTCAGGCCATGCTTTTCCATGAGTTCTTTCAGGAATATACCACCTTTGGGTACTATATGCTCGCCCAGCAGGCGTGTGTCCTGTTTTACAGAAAATATGCTTTCGTTCGACCAGTCTTCGATACTGCGGTCGTTCCAGCCTGTAAGTGCAGCCGTTTCAGGGTCTTTTGTAGCCCCAGCATACATACAGGTTTCCAACTCATTGGCAAAAGACGTAGTTTCCAGCCACTCTATGCGGTAAGAAAGGCCATCTTTATTGGGTTCAGACTGTACCAGCGCTGCAGCAGCACCATCGCTCAGCATCCAGCGCAGGAAGTCTTTTTCAAATGCTATGTAGCCGTTCTCTTCCAGTTTTGCTATGTTTTCAGCTTCGGACTCAAAGCGGGAAGCGTGCATCCAGGTACTCATCTTTTCAGAACCGCAACCTACGGCTGTATCTGCCATACCTGCTGCTATGGCCATATATGCATATTTTAATGCCTGCATACTGCTGACACAGGTACCCGATGCCGATATTAGCTCTACACGGCCGGCATTGGTAAGCGCGCCATGCACCATAGATGCATGGGAAGGGATAACCTGCTCAGGAGAACTGGTACCCACTGCAAGTATCTCCATTTTTTCTATGGGTATCTTTTCGTCGAAAAGTGCCTGGATGGCATTTGCAGCCATTTCTACATTGGTATGTGTACTCACTCCATTGCGAAATGCGTAGTAACGTGTCTTAATGCCATTATTCCTAAGTACGATGGAGCGCGCCTTTGACGGCCTCCCGTTTACCATACCCAGCACTTCTTCCATCTCGTCATTGCCTACCGGATCGTTGGGTAAATACTTCGAAAGGCGTGTAATATAAACAGGTCTCACTATTGCTAAATATCAATTTGACTTGCAAAAATAATTATTCTCCATTGCTTTACAATTAATGGTAAATATATTTGATGTATGCCTGTGGAGAAACAGGTATCAAAAACAAGGCCCCCTGCGGCTTGAGGGAGCCTTGTTGTGTATAAAAATCTGAATTATTGCGCCAATTGCAGGCCGTAATGGTACATGCCGTTCCTGCCGGGATAAAAGCCTGCCAGTTGCAGCTTTGTATTGGCAGATACCACTGCATGAAACTCGTCTATGGTTGTTACCTCCTTATCATTCACCTGCGTGATGATAAATCCCTCCTTCATAGCCGTTTGTTGTGCGATGGCACCATCTTCCAGTCCCTCTACCATTACGCCGCCCGGTATGTTAAAAGCCTGTATCTCCTTGCTGCTCAGGTTGCGCAGTTTAGCGCCCAGTACTTTAGCCGGTGTGGTGCTTTTTATGATCTTTGTGTTACCATCCAGGTTTTTCAGTTCTACCAGGGTGTGTATCATTTTACCTTTGCGTGTATAGTCTATACTAACCTTGTCCCCGGGTTTGTGCAGCGCTATCTGCTCCAGCAACTGGGGAGCGCTGTTTACTGTTGCGCCGTTTACAGATACTATAAAGTCGCCCTTTTGTATGCCTGCCTTGGCAGCAGCGCCATTTTCATATATATAGGCTACATATACACCTTTGTTGCGGTCCAGCTCCAGTTCTTTTATTTGTTCAGGTCTTGCTGTCCTTACGTCCAGGTAGCTGATGCCCAGGTAGCCGCGCTGTACAGAGCCATAATCTATTATATCTTCCACTACTTTCTTTACTATATTAGATGGTATGGCATATGAATAGCCTGCATATGAACCCGTTGGTGATGCTATAGCAGCGTTGATGCCGATCAGTTGGCCTTTGGTATTCACCAGTGCACCGCCGCTATTGCCGGGGTTTACCGCAGCATCTGTTTGTATAAAAGACTCTATAGCGGTTGCGCTCTGTGTCTGGTTAATACCCAGCGAGCGGCTCTTGGCACTCACAATACCTGCCGTAACTGTGGCATCCAGCGTAAGAGGGTAACCTACTGCCAGCACCCATTGTCCCAGCTTAACATCGTCAGAGTTACCATATTCCATAAACGGGAGGTTCTCTGCATCTATCTTTAATACGGCTATATCTGTAGAAGGGTCTGTTGCCAGTAGTTTAGCTACTGTAGTGTACCGGTCGTTAAAGGTAACTGTCACTTCGTCAGCCCCTGCCACTACGTGGTTGTTGGTAATAATGTAGCCATCGGGCGATACTACCACGCCGGAGCCTGCACCCATTTGGGGCGGCTGAAACATATCCTGGTATATATCACCAAATATAGTTGGCCTTCTTACCACTACCTGGCGGCCATTTGTTTTTGTTTTAATATGTACTACAGCCTGTACAGCAGCCTCTGCAGCAGGTTGAAAATCGGCCGGTGGGGTGCTGGATACAACACCACCGGAATAGTTCACATAATTTACCGGCATATTGTTGGCGGTTGCGCCAGGTAAAGTGAAGCTATCGTTGGCAGAATACTTTGCCGCAATGTAAAGTGTTAGTAATGATGTAAGTGCGGCTGTCAGAATAACAGGGATGAACCTTGATTTCATAGTTTTTATCTCCTTTTTTCGTTTAGCTGTAATAGAACAAATTTACTACCAGTACCTATTATAAAACTGTTAAAAGTATATTACATAATCTATAAAGGTATAGACAGAAATAGCTTTGAATTTGTTTAATATTATTTAATATATCCCTTCATCTGCTATAGCCCCGACATAGCCTGAAAAAACCTTTATATCATTAATAATACAAATTTTTCAATCCAAAAAATCACTACCTTTGCACCTCGTTTGTAAAAAATCAATTTATAATTATAATAATTTAAAACAATGGCAGACTTACGCTTACAGCGGAACTTTGGTATTGCAGCGCACATTGACGCTGGTAAAACCACAACAACAGAACGTATCCTGTATTATACAGGTGTAAACCACAAAATAGGTGAGGTGCACGAAGGTGCTGCTACCATGGACTGGATGGCACAAGAGCAAGAGCGTGGTATTACTATTACGTCGGCTGCTACTACCTGTTTCTGGAACTTTCCTATGGTACAGGGTAAACCTACACCGGAATCTAAAAAATACAAATTCAACATCATCGATACTCCGGGCCACGTGGATTTTACCATCGAGGTAGAGCGTTCTATGCGTGTACTGGATGGTCTTGTTGCCTTGTTTTCTGCGGTTGACGGTGTTGAGCCCCAGTCTGAAACAGTATGGCGCCAGGCAAACCGTTATAAAGTACCACGTATAGGTTTCGTAAACAAAATGGACCGTATCGGTGCAGACTTCCTGATGGTGGTTAAGCAGGTACGCGACATGCTGGGGGCAAAATCTGTTCCCCTGCAATTGCCTATCGGTGCAGAAGATGATTTCAAAGGTGTGATAGACCTTATCCGTATGAAGTCTATCATCTGGGATGATTCTACCCAGGGTATGACGCATACAGAAGGTGAAGTACCTGCTGATATGGTGGACGAAGCCAACGAATGGCGCGCTGCACTGGTAGAAGCTGTTGCTGAATACGACGACCAGTTAATGGAGAAGTTCTTCGAAGATCCTAACAGTATCTCTGAAGATGAAATACATGAAGCGGTACGTAAAGCTACTATCGACCTGAGCATTATACCAATGCTGTGTGGTAGTGCTTACAAAAATAAAGGTGTACAAACAGCGCTGGATGCGGTAATACGTTACCTGCCTTCTCCAATGGATGTTGAGGCTATCACAGGTACAGACCCGAACAGTGGTGAAGAGATAGTGCGCAGGCCTGATGCAAAAGAACCATTTGCCGCATTAGCGTTCAAAATCATGACCGATCCTTTCGTTGGTCGCCTGGCATTCTTCCGTGCATACTCTGGTCACCTGGATGCAGGTAGCTATGTACTGAACGTACGTTCAGGTAAAAACGAGCGTATCAGCCGTATCATGCAGATGCATGCTAACAAGCAAAACCCCATCGATTTCATCGAAGCAGGTGATATTGGCGCAGCGGTAGGTTTCAAAGACATCAAAACGGGTGATACCCTTTGCGATGAGAAACACCCGATTGTACTAGAGAACATGTTTATACCAGAGCCCGTAATATCTATAGCAGTAGAGCCTAAAACTCAGGCAGATGCTGACAAAATGGGTATGGCGATAGCTAAACTGGTAGAAGAAGATCCTACACTGCGTGTAAACACAGACGAAGATACAGGCCAAACCATCTTGCGTGGTATGGGTGAGCTTCACCTGGAGATCATCGTTGACCGTATGCGTCGCGAGTTTAAGGTAGAGATCAACCAGGGTGCTCCACAGGTTGCTTATAAAGAAGCGCTTACAAAATCCATCACTCACCGTGAAACGTATAAGAAACAAACAGGTGGTCGTGGTAAGTTTGCTGATATACAATTTGAGTTAGGACCGGCTGACCCTGAATTCCTGGCAGAAGAGAAGAATGGTACTTACCAGTTCGTAAACGATATCTTCGGTGGTTCTATACCTAAGGAGTTTATTCCTGCAATTATTAAAGGTTTCCAATCTTCTATGGGTACGGGTGTACTGGCAGGTTTCCCTGTTGAGAACCTGAAAGTGCGCCTGTTCGATGGTTCTTTCCACCAGGTGGATTCTGACGCTATGTCTTTCGAATTGTGTGCTAAATCTGCATTCCGTGAGGCGGGTAAATTGGCTAAACCAATCATCCTTGAGCCTATCATGAAAGTAGAGGTAACTACACCAGACCAGTACATGGGTGATGTAACAGGTGACCTTAACCGTCGTCGTGCTATGCTGGAAGGTATGGACAGCCGTAACAACCTGCAGGTTATCAAGGCTAAAGTGCCACTGAGCGAAATGTTTGGTTATGTAACCCAACTGCGTTCTTTGTCTTCAGGCCGTGCTACTTCAGTAATGGAGTTCAGCCACTACGCTCCTGCGCCTAAAAACATACAAGACGAGGTTGTAGCTAAAACAAAAGGTGGTAAAGCAATAGCTGAATAGTAATTACTTTATAATACTACAAACGCCCTGACAAAAGTCGGGGCGTTTTGTTTATGGTTAAATAAAGACAAAAAAGGCAGGATATAAGTCCTGCCTTTTATTATAATACCTGTACGATTAAGAATTTCAGATACTGCGTAGTGGGTACGTGCCACAGTATGGGGTGGTCTGATGCCTGTGTCTGCCATGTCACCTGCCTTAGCTTACGCTTGGCGTCTTTAGCAGCCATTTCTATTGTTTTCAGGAACATATCAGGCGGTACCAGGTTGGTGCAAGAGGCTGTTACCAGGAATCCACCGGGCTTTACCAGCTTCATGCCACGCAGGTTTATTTCCTTATAGCCTGTTACGGCCTTGTCTATATTAGCCCTGCTCTTAGTAAATGCCGGAGGGTCCAGCAGCACCACATCATATTTCCTCCCGTCTTTCGACCATTCTTTCAGTTTGTCAAAAGCATTCACCGCCTCAAACCTGCATATATCTTCGTAGCCGTTCAGCTTTGCATTCTCTGTTGCGGTAGCTACAGCCTTGTCAGATATATCCAGCCCCAGTACGCTTTTAGCGCCGTAGTGTGCTGCATATACCGAGAAGGTGCCGGTATAACAGAATGCCTCCAGTACGTCTGCACCTTTTACGATATGCTGTATGGCACGACGGTTGTCCTGCTGGTCAAGGAAGTAGCCGGTCTTTTGCCCGTTCACTATATCTACATGAAATTTCAGCCCGTTTTCGTTGATGATGAGGTTCGTGTCAAATGGCTCCGATAAAAAACCTTTCAGTTGGGGCAGGTCTTCTACCTCGCGTACAGGCACATCATTACGCTCATATATACCTTTGGGCGAGAATATTTTATTCAGTGCATCTACTATCGCTTCTTTCCATATATCTATACCCAGGGACAGTGTTTGTATCACAAAGTAGTCGTTGAACTTATCTATGATAAGCGCCGGCAAGCCATCGGCCTCGCCAAATATCAACCTGCAGTTTTCTGTATAACCTATCTGCTGCCTGTACTTCCACGCATCCAGTATCCTGTTATAAAAGAACGCTGCATTTATCTGCTCGTCTTTGTTGCGGGTTAGCAAGCGTATCCTTATTTGTGATGAAGGATTGATATACCCCTTGCCTATAAAGGAACCATTGTAGGAATATAATTCTACTATGTCTCCCGGCTGGTACTCACCATCGCTGTCTCCCAACTCGTTTGAAAATACCCATGGGTGCCCTTGTACCACCCTGTCACCTATTTTTTTGCGTAAGAAAAACTTAGCCATGGCGCAAAAGTAGGCAATCAAAACGGTCTTTCATTTTCCTGTGGTAATGTGGTAGATAGTTACTTATTTTTGCTAAGCTTTATGTTACAGAAACTGACTATCAGCAATTACGCCATTATAGACCACCTGGCTGTGCAGCCCGCCCCGCGACTGAACATCGTAACGGGAGAAACAGGTGCTGGAAAGAGTATCATACTGGGAGCGTTATCGCTTATACTGGGTGACCGTGCAGACACTTCTGTGCTCATTAATAAAGATGAGAAGTGCGTAGTAGAGGCATTGTTTGATGTGAAGGGAAATGCGGCATTCAAGACTGCGCTGGAGGAAGAGGAACTGGATAATGAAGACCAGTGCATCATACGCCGGGAAATAAATACAAGTGGTAAATCAAGAGCGTTTATCAATGACACCCCCGTAAAGCTGGATGTACTGAACAGGCTTACATCGCTGTTAGTTGACCTTCACCAGCAGTTTGGCCATCTGGCTTTCGACGATAGCCACTTCCAGATGGATGTGCTGGATGCTGTAGCAGGCAATAGTGCATTAAGAAAAGAATATAGCATTGCTTATGCCGCATATAAATCTGTTTCAAGAAAGCTACAGGCATTGAAAGCGCAGAAAGCGGAATGGCAGAAGGAGTCTGACTACAAACAATACCTGCTGGATGAGTTGGTGGAAGCGGCTTTTAAAGAAGATGAAATAGAACAGGCAGACCTGCAGTTGAAGCAACTGGCACATGCAGAACGTATTACACAGGTGTTGCAGGAATCTATACAAAACCTGGACGAGGGTGAACGCCCGCTGGTGAATGAGATAAAACGCATATTGCAGCAACTGGAAAGTATTGCAGAAATAATGCCCGCAGCAAAATCTGTAACTGAAAGACTGAACGCTGTACATGTAGAGCTGAAAGATATAGCAGGTGAAGTAGAGCTGCTGGCAGATAACGTGACGATAGATGCCGAGCAGATGCAACAGTTACAGGCAAAAATAGACATAGGGTATAAACTGCTGAAAAAGCACGGTGTACAAACCACCGCTGAACTACTGGCCATACAGCAGCAACTGAACACAGAACTGCAGGCCAGCCTGGATATAGAAGATGCAATAAATGCCGAAGAGAAAAAGCTACAGGAGCTGTTACAACAGTTATTGGCAATAGCAGGAAAGCTTTCTGCCACGCGTACACAACACGCTAAGACATTTGCGGCGGAAGTAAATAAGTTGTTGGTACTGGTAGGCATGCCTAATGCTGTATTCAGTGTAGTGGTAGATAAGAAATCAGAGCCTGCTGAATTGGGTATGGATGAAGTGCAGTTTTACCTGGATGCTAATAAAAGTGGCCGGCCATTGCCCGTACACAAAGCGGCATCCGGCGGGGAGATGAGTCGTATTATGCTGTGCATTAAATCCCTTACTGCAAAAGCTATGCACCTGCCTACATTGATTTTTGACGAAGTAGATACAGGTGTATCAGGCGAAGCAGCCAAACAGGTGGGCTTATTGCTGCACCGGCTGGCGCAGTACCACCAGGTGATATGTATTACCCACCAGCCGCAGGTAGCAGCCCGTGGCGATAATCATATGTATGTGTATAAGAAGGATGAAAAAGGCCGTATTACGACACGCATCAAAATACTGGAAGGTGAAGACAGGATAGTAGCCATAGCCAAGATGATAGGCGGTGAACAACCCGGGCAGGCTGCATTGCAAAACGCCCGCGAACTGGTAACACTGAATTAATTGCTGAGACCGGAATCTTCTTTGCGTATCTCTTCAAAGCTACTTACATGCATATTCTTCCATAGGCCGGTACTTGTTTTATAATAAATCTTGTTCTCGGCATCTAATGGTACTTCCTGCGGAATAGGATGCTTGCCGCCTTTAACAGGGTGTAGTTCCAAAGTGTCACCCTCGTTAATTCTTTTTCCCAGCGGTGTTGTTTCATAATCATGCGTTTTTTCATTGTAGTTCATCGCCCTGGTAATATCACACACTTCCCATGTCTGCATACCTTTCCAGAAAAAAGCAGCGGGTTCATTTTTGTCCCTCCATACTATCACAAATTTATATTCAGGAGGTGCTTCCCTGCGCCCCGGCAACATGTTCTTTTGATTGATAGCAACCAGAAGTTCGGGCTTTGTGCTGCCTTTCTTTGTTTTAATAGTACTTGCCTTTTTGCTTTGCGCACATGCTGATAAGCTAATGCAGCACAATGCTATAATGATGGCCAGGGAAATATTGTTTCTCATATGCTTTTACAGATTGTACTGTACAGAGTAAATATAAACAAAGAGTGCCTGTGGTATGTCACAGGCACTCTTAAAATTGTTATAAGAAAAGGTTATTTACTCACCAGTTTCATTTCATTCAGCAACCATCCGGCGCCGCCTACCTTGTCGGTAATGAATAATACATACCTGATATCTACGCCGATGTTGCGGCAAAGATTCGGGTCGAAATACAGGTCGCTCATTGTGCCTTCCCATATCCTGTCAAAGTTCAGACCTATCAATTGTCCTTTACTGTTCAGTACCGGGCTGCCGGAGTTGCCACCTGTAGTATGGTTGGTAGCTATAAATGCGATAGGCACCGTGCCATTAACACCCCAGCGGCCATAAGCTTTCTTATCATGTACCTGCCTCAGTTTTTCAGGCATATTGAACTCTTCTACCGCAGGATTGTGTTTTGCAATAGCTTCATCAAGATTGGTCTGGTAAGAGTAACCGGCAGGGCCATCAGGGTCTATTCCCTGTACATTACCATAAGTAAGCCTGAGTGTCAGGTTCGCATCCGGGAAAAAGTTGGTCCTTTTATCCAGTGTCATTTGTGCTTTCATGTACAAGCGGTTCAGGTAGCTCATCTGGTCGCGGTAATGAGTAAGGGTTGGGGCTATACGTTTGGCATTTACCTCTTGCAGGGCATTGTATAATTGCCATGCGGGGTCTTTAACGATTGCCATACTATCTGCACTTGCAATAGCCTCCAGCTTTTTAGGGTCGGTTGCAGCAGAGCTGTATATATAATTTGCCCAAAGCTGGTAGTCTTTACCGTACCTGTTGTATTGCTCGCTATACAGCCTGGGTACATATTGCGGGCATCTTTCTATAAACAATGGCATTAATGCAACAAATATATCCTTATCAGTAGCCGCGTCGTAATTTTTGAAAAATCCGTTCCAGCCTTTAGCCAGTTTAGCCAGGCTGTCAGTCAGCTGGCTACCCGATATACCTGCCCTGTAAACCTTCAGCATTTTGTGCAACTCTCCTCCCTGCTTTACCAGTTCTATTGCAAGTACAGCCTCCTTTATATACTCGTCTGCTTTTATGGCCTCGTCAGACGCTTCGGAAACAGCCCCTATTTTTGCTAACAGGTTGTCTGCGTAAGGAATAGTATTGTCCATGCTTACCAGTCCCTGGAATTCCTGCTCATAAGCCGCTTTTTTTGCAGGAACATTATTAAGCCGCAGTCCACGTACCTCGCCCTGCCATTTCTTCCAGCCGTTGGCTATACTCTTGTGCTTCGATGTGTATTTCAGGAATACATTACGGTCAGCATCCATATTCTTTGCCCATGTGTTCAGCCTTATGGTGCGGGCTTCAATACGTATAGGGTCAATGATGTTATATACCTGGTTCAGCTGGTACGATGATATGTACTGCTGTGTAGTGCCCGGGAAACCATACACCATAGTGAAATCTCCTTCTTTGTATCCGCCGGTGTTTATGGTTAAAAATTGCTGTGCGTTATAAGGCTTGTTGTCTTTATTGTAGTCTGCAGGTTTATTGTCTTTACCTGCATATATACGAAACATGCTGAAGTCGCCGGTATGACGGGGCCACATCCAGTTGTCGGTATCTCCGCCAAAAGAGCCTATGCCATTTTGCGGGAAGCCTACTAATCTTATATCCTTGTATTTTTCAGTTAGTATGGCCCAGTACTCATTGCCATTATAATATGGCTTAATGATTACATCATAACCGCTGGAGTATTCATAGCCCTTTTTCAGGTTTTTTATGCGTATATCAATAATACTGTCCCGTGCGGCTTCTGTAAGTGTATCCTCCAGGCCAACTAGTATCCTGCCTGTTACATTTTCTATTTTGCGTATAAACGTCACCGTCAACCCCGGGCAGGGTATCTCTTCCTGGGTGTTTTTTGCCCAGAAGCCATCAGCATAGTAATCTTTTTCTTTGGTAACCAATCCCTGTACAGTGCCATAACCACAGTGGTGGTTGGTGAGTATCAACCCTTTAGGGGATATGATCTCTCCCGTGCAGCCACTGCCAAACAGTACAATTGCGTTATTTAACCCTGTTCCGTCTTCATTATAAAGGCTTTCAACGGGTATATTCAGGCCCTGGGCTACCATCTCCGCCTCCTGGTTTTTCAGCAGTGGGGGCATCCACATGCCTTTTTTAGCATAGGTATTTGCTGAAAGGCCAACTAAAATGATGATGATGAATGTCTTAGTAAAAAAAGGGAGTTGTTGTTTTTTCATAATGGGAAGAAACGAAAATTAATTTTGATAGAAATAAATATACAGTTTTGCTATAAAACTTTTGGGCAATTTAGTTATATTAGCCCATTAGAAAGTGAAACTCTTTTCAGTATTATGAGAAAAAGCCTGTTATTGGTAGTTTTTTTGGTGTCTGTATGTGGTTCTGTTCTTGCCCAGGGGGTTCAGGATTTATTTGAAGCACCGGACACCGTTTGTGCCAACCAACCTGTTAAGTTAATGAGTAATGTACCGGGTGCTAAATCGCACTATTGGGGGTTTTGTTCCGGTTATTTATATAATTATCCTAAAGGTGAAAACATTGGTAGTACATTTGACCTTGATGGTCCCGGTGGTATTGAGATAGCTAAAGATGATGACAACAATTATTATGGCTTTATCATAAATACCACAGGCAAAACCTTTACAAGGCTCAATTTTGGTAAAAGCCTGGATAATATACCGACTTCTACCGACTTCGGAACAATGGATGGTATATTTCCTGACGAAGCAACATCAATGTATCTTGTTCGCGACGAAGCAGACGATCATTGGTATATTTTCGTTACAGGCGGTACTACCCCGACTACTTCTACGTTATCCCGTATAGATTTTGGCAAGTCGCTGTCAAATACGCCCAACATTGTAAACTTTGGCAATCTTGAGAATAAGTTGTTTGCGCCCCGCGGTGTATTCGTCACTAAAAATGATGATAAGTGGTATGGATTCCTGGTGAATTCAGGTGACAATAAAATATTGCGTTTTAATTTAGATTCGAATATTTCACTTACACCTACCATAACAGAAGTTACTGAATTGGTTCCCACATTGGCAGGGCCTACAGATATTGGTCCGTTAGTTGATAACGGTAAATGGTATTTCTTTATTACTAATGGTGGCAACGGAACTATTACTTTGGTTGAAATGGATTCCCTGGTGAATACTGCTCCTGCGTCTAATGTTCTGACAGGAAATTTTCCCACACTTTCTTTTCCGTCAAACATTACCCTTGTTCGCGATTGCGGCCAGATACATGCTTACGTTACAAACGGAGCAAGTCATGACCTTATAAAAATAAATATGCCTGCTGTGGACGGACCATACACCGGCATAGATTACAGTAACATAGGGCAGATATTAGGCCCTAATGGTATGTCAAAAGTAATACGTGACAGGGATGATGTATTTATATACATTACGAACCAGGCAGATAATTCAGTAACAAAAGTGAAATTTGAGGCGTGTACCCGTACAAATATTAAATATTCATTGACAAATACTCCTCCTGAATACAGGTACGATACAGCCGGACTGTACAATGTATATTATGCGATAAATGAGGGTATGCCTGATATGCAGGTTCAGTGTAAACAAATACGCGTATTGCCAATACCGGCAATTTTCCTTTTCCCTGAAGACACTACTATATGCCAGGGAGATACATTGAATATACGGGTAGTGTCAGTAAACGCAATATCAACTACATGGACACCTAACTACAACATATCTTCTACAGACAAGCTGGAAATAAAAGTATGGCCTGAATATACTACAGATTACAGAATCCGTATGCCATTCCCGTTAGGAACCTGTATAGTAGATACTTTTGTTTCAGTAAATGTTAAAAAGGTAAAAGCAGATGCAGGCCCGGACCGTACAATTGCAGATGGTGCAAGTACCATGATAGGCGGGCCTAATACCATACAGGGCAGTAGTTATATTAAAAGATGGATACCCGAACAGTACATCAATGATGTGTATTCGGATTTCCCGATAGTGCGCCCACCACATGACTTTACTTACTACCTGGTTGTTTCTGACACACTGAACCCATTTAAGGTTTGTACAGATATTGATACAGTAGTGGTGCTGGTAGGCTGCGAAAACATTAATCTTCCCAATGCATTTATGCCGGAAAGCAATGGGGCGCGTGCACAATTCGGGCTGTTAAACCGGCAAATTGCCAAACTGGATAAGTTCAACATCTTTGACCGCTGGGGTAAATTGGTGTTTACAACTAATGATCCTACCAAACAATGGGATGGTACTATAAACGGAGAAAAAGCTGCTGTAGGGGTATATGTGTGGGAGGTGGATGGTTTTTGCCTCTCTGGTAAACGGATAAACACTACGGGCAACGTCATGTTGATACGATGACATTGTTTCAGATAAGATAAATTAGTTACAATAAAGAGCCGCCCTTATAGCGGCTCTTTATTATTTGATAGTTAAAGCCAATCGTTACATGTTTGTGTTATTGTAATTCTTAGCCGACATTTGCAAAAATTAAAACTAAATAATAGAAAACGATGAGCAACAATTGTGTTACCGTGGGTAATAAGTTTCCGGAGTTTAATAAAAAGTCCGTAGTGTCTTTAGAGAAAGGTAAAGAATTTAAAAACATCAGTAACAGCGACATGGAAGGGAAATGGTCTGTTATGTTCTGGTGGCCGAAAGATTTCACATTTGTTTGCCCTACTGAAATAGCGGAATTCAACAATAATTTCGACAATTTCCAGGATAGGGATACGGTACTATTAGGCGCTTCTACTGACAGTGAATTTGTACACCTGGCATGGAGAAATGACCACGAAGACCTTCGTGGCCTGAAGTTCCCTATGATAGCAGATACTTCAAAAAGCCTGGCAGAAGAGTTGGGAATATTAGAACCAACGGAGAAAATCGCGTATCGCGCTACATATATTATAGACCCGCAGGGCATAGTGCGCTGGGTAAATATAAATGACCTGAATGTAGGCCGTAACGTAGATGAAGTGTTGCGTGTATTAGATGCTCTGCAAACAGATGAACTGTGCCCTTGTAACTGGAAGAAAGGAGAAGAGACTCTGACCAGCCAACTTGAAACAGCATAATCATCTTATTATAAAAATGACATTACAGCATCCGCCCGCTTTTACCCGGGCGGATGTTTCATAAAAAACACTTCATAAATCATGGAAGAATTTAAAGGCACCCTTGCAGCAACGGTATATAACATGTTTACAGACCTGGGCATACCTCAGTCGCATACATCTAAGAGCCTGGAAAGCCTGTCTGCTACAGATAGTAAATACCTGCGCGACCTTAAACTGAATGTATCTGCCGTATTGAAAAGCAAAAACCTTTCTGCAAAAGAAACGGCGCTACTGGCACTGGCTACAGCATCAAATGAAAAGAATGATGTATTGATAACCGCTTTTGAGGGATTAAGTACAAAAGAGGGCGCAAGTGCTGATGAAATAGCAGAAGCACATGCATGTGCCTCATTGCTTAGCCTGAATAATGTTTTTTACAGGTTCAGGCACTATATGCATGGCAATGAATATTATAATAATACTCCCGCAGGCATACGCATGAGTATTATGATGAGCCCTGTGCTGGGAAAGGAGTTCTTTGAATTGATGAGTATAGTTGTTTCAGCATTAAACGGCTGTGAACAATGTGTTACCTCTCACGAATATTCTGTAAAAGCGCTGGGCACAAGTGAAGCGAGGATATATGATGCCGTGCGTCTTGCAGCTGTTATAAAAAGCCTGTGTGTGGTAATATAAATGCGCCACAAATTAAGCATTAACGGCAAGAGGGAAGTACGCTGAAAAGGTGCTTCCCTTTCCTAATACACTCTCTACCCTCACCTTGCCACCATGCGCCTCTACAATGGCTTTTACATAGCTAAGCCCCAGCCCGAAACCTTTTACATTGTGCAGGTTGCCGGTATGCGCCCTGTAAAACTTCTCAAACACGCGGCTTTGTGTTTCTTTATTCATGCCTATGCCATTATCTTTTACCTGTAGCACAAACATATTTGCATCGTTTTTGCTGTTTATTTCTATTACCAGGCTTTGGTTCGAATATTTTATAGCGTTATCAAGCAGGTTAAATACGACGTTTGAGAAGTGAACCTCGTCAGCGTGTATTTTATAATGTTCAGCATTATTATGCACGTACAACTTGCCGTTTTTGTCAAGTATCTGCAGGTTAACACTGTCTGCTACTTTATTGATTATTTCATGGGCGTCCAGTTCTTGCAGGTTCAGTTTTATGTCTTGTTTTTCTATCCTGGCAGATTGTAGTATTTTCTCTACCTGCTTGTTCATCCGCTTATTTTCATCCTTAATCATCTTACTGTAATACCTTATCTTATCTGTATCGTGTATTACCTTCTCATTGGTAAGTGCATCAATGGCTAATGATATGGTAGCTAACGGAGTTTTTAACTCATGCGTCATGTTATTGATAAAGTCAGACTTTATTTCAGAAAGTTTCTTCTGGTTGAACATTGTACGTACCGTAAGGTAGAATGCAGAAATGATAATGATGGTAAATAATATAGAGCCTGCAATATACCAGCCTATTTTACGGATGATGAAGTTGCTTTCTTCTTTTATGTACAGGTGCAGCATTTCATAGTATTGTGCATCCACACTTTCAAGCGTCAATCGTACATCTATAGTATGGTTCTTCATGTCAGGCGTAAATCCTTTGGATTTTACCGTTTCTGTCTGGAAGATATTTGTCACAGCATACTCAAAAGGCTCACGTATATTATATCTTCTTAGTGCAGATTCTATGATTTTTGTAACATCTTCCGGTGCAATGGCCTCTATAGTAAATGTTTGCAGGTAATAATCTCTTGAGTCAGGGTTCATGTATCCAATTACACCACTATTCATCAGGAAAGTGCTGTACAGTACGTCTTTTATCTGCCTGATGGCGTGCAGCATGTCCTGCTCCCTTTGTTGCTTGCGCAATTCTACAGAATTATGTATCCACGACATCTGTATAAAAGTAATACCTAGTACAGACAGGGTAATAAGGAAAACGATAAGTGGAAATACTTTCTTCATGCAGCGGCAAAATTATACAAATGGCTAATGCAACATATACAGCCTTATTTTGTTTAACTGTCATTTAACTATTGAATATACAGCCCGGTTGTATCTTACATTGTAAATATAATTTATTTCCTGTTTAACAGTATCGTAAGGTTATTGTAGTTGTTGTGTATTATTTTGTGATGGTAAAATTCTTGTGGTTTGGAACATATTGTAGCAGTACATGGATTGACTAAAACATTTGGCAGCTTTGTGGCTGTAGATGACCTGTCTTTTGCTATAAATAAGGGCAGTATCTATGGTTTCCTGGGGCAGAATGGTGCCGGCAAAAGTACCACCATGCGTATGTTGCTGGGCCTGATATATCCAACCGCAGGTGAGGTAATGATAAATGGTGAAAAGCTTAATAGTAATCGCAATAAAGCCCTGCAGCACATAGGCGCTATAATAGAAAGGCCGGATTTGTATGGATACCTCTCTGCATGGGATAACCTGCGCATATTTGCCCGGCTTAGCAATAAAAAAATACCCGCATCGCGCCTGCATGAGGTGATAGAAATTGTAGGCCTGCAAGGCCGGGAAAAGGATAAGGTAAGAGCATACTCACAAGGTATGAAGCAGAGATTGGGTATAGCTGTGGCACTGGTACACGACCCTGAACTGTTGATACTGGATGAGCCTACGAATGGGCTGGACCCGCAAGGTATAGCAGAAATGCGCGACCTGGTGCGCACATTAGGTACGCAAATGGGTAAGACTATACTCATATCCTCTCATTTGCTGCACGAAATAGAACAGGTAGCTACGGATATGCTGGTAATACATAAAGGCAGAAAGATAGCAGAGGGGAAAGTAACTGAACTGCTGAACCTGAACGAAACACTTTTTGAAGTGAAGATTTTGCCTGACGACAGCATAACTGAAAAATTGCAAGAAAAAGGGTGGGGACAATACATAGCTGATGGAGGAAACTCATCTATGCTCCTGTTTAAAATGCACCCGCGCAAGATGCCGGGTTTAAACAAATACCTGGTAGAGCAGCAGGTGCATGTGTTGGAGATTAAATCCCGCCACTCTTTAGAAGCTTATTTCTTAACCCTTACAAACCAGGCAAATGCTGGGGCTGGAACTCTATAAAATATTCCGAAGGCCGCGTACATATATCAGCTTCCTGATAATGACGGCCGTAACTTTCCTGATACAGCTGGCTATGTATGTAGATGGCAGCAGTTTTGTGTCCTTTGCTATGCAGGGGGTAGGCGAGCAGTTTGATATCAGTGGCAATATTATGAATGGTTACCTTGTTACTTACCTGGTATTGCAATCGTTACTGATACATATACCCCTGCTGGTGGCGCTTGTAGCCGGCGATGTGCTGGCCGGTGAGGCTAATATGGGCACTATGAGGCTGTTGCTTACCAAGCCGGTAAGCCGTTGGCAGGTGGTGATTGTTAAATATATAGCCAGTGTTTTGTACGCTTTACTCTTACTGGTATGGTTAGCGGTGGTGGGTTTAGGCCTTTCTTTACTGCTTTTTGGTACCGGCGATATGATCAATATGAAAAGTGATACTTTTATCATGTTGCTTGAAAATGATATTTTATGGCGCTATATGCTGGCTTTTGCCTTTGCTGCGCTGGCTATGGCTACGGTAGCTGCACTGTCAGTATTTATGTCTGTGTTTGCTGATAACTCCATTGGGCCAATCATCGGTACCATGGGGGTAATAGTTGTGCTTACTATTTTTTCAAACCTTGAGATACCGTTGTTCAACCTGGTAAAACCATACTTGTTTACAACACATATGATAGCCTGGAAAGGGTTTTTCGATGCCCCTGTGCCCTATGATGCTATATTGCATTCCGTATTGGTGCTGGTTGCGTATATAGTCGTATTCATAGGTGCAACAATAGTCGTGTTTAATAAAAAGGATATTCAGTCATGATGAAATTAGGAATGTGGTTGACAGTTGTGATGATGACATGCTGTAATATAACTTTTGCCCAGGCAGATACGGCGACGGAAACGTTCAATAAACTCAGGTCCCGGCTTAATGCTATAAAAGACTATACTGCAGATGTGCGTGTGAAAATTGATGTGTCGTTTATGAAAGTGCCGCCATTGGTGGGTAAGCTGTATTTTAAAGCTCCTGATAAAATGAAACTGGAGCGCAACGGCGGCATTTCTATATTGCCTAAGAAGAATATGAACATGAGCCTGAACAGCATGTTGCCTTCAGGTAGCGCTACTGTAATAGATGCGGGTAAGGATATAATAAATGGTAGAAATGTAAGGGTGTTGAAGGTAATACCACAGGAAGAGAGTGATATTGTGCTGACAAAGATATGGGTAGATTATGAACGCAACCTTGCGTTGCGTACAGAAACTACTACCCGAGACAATGGTACAGTAAAAATGGACCTCTCATTTGGCAATTACATTAAGCAGGGGCTACCTGATAAAATCACCGTACACCTGGATGTAAAAGAGTTTAAATTGCCCAAAGGTGTAACTATGGATTATGATAGCCAGCAGCCTGTTAAAGCAGCACCTGCAGCCAGTGGGAAAAATAAAAAAGGGACAATTGAGATTAATTACCTTAACTACCAGGTGAATAAAGGACTGGCAGACAGTATTTTCGAAGAAAAGAGATGATTTTTTAGGGTCAAAACTTTTGCAACATCAAGATATTCATTAGTTTTAAGGGTTAATTACATTTAATTTATGAAATATTGTTTACTAATAGCATCTGCTTTTCTGCTGTTGTCATCTTGTACTAAAGTAGAACCCACCACTTCAAAACAAGATATGTTGAGGGCTGAAAAATGGGTGCTTGATACAGGGTTTGTACGTAAGCAATGGAAAATGGACGGCACTACTGTACCTGCTGATATAGACGTTACAGAAACTTATAACGAACCTGCATGTAAGCAGGACGACCAGCTTATTTTCAGAGAGGGAAGTGAGGGTGCTCATATACCCGGAGAAGCAACATGCTCTATAAATGAGACTGCGGAAGTAGAATTCCGCTGGGGCCTTTATGAAAACGATACCAAGATGTTTATATATGACGCCAAAGAATTCTTTGGAGCTGATGTTAATGCGGATATAGTAGAGTTTTACAATGATAAATTTGGTATCAGGTATAGTACTTACCAGGACAAGCATATCACTTTCCCTAACCAGGCGAGCTACTGGGTGACGGATACGACAACCTACACGTTGTATTTCAAAAAATTTGTTCCCAAGAAAGAATAATAATGACCAGCTAATGTATTTTAGCCCGCCCGGTCGCAATCCGGCGGGTTTTTATTTTTAACAACAGGTGCAATTTGTAGATTTGCATCCATAATTTAAGTTTGAACAATAATATATGATCAACATAACATTACCCGATGGCTCGGTACGCCAATATGAAGCAGGAGTTTCTGCTATGGATGTAGCAATGTCTATAAGTGAGGGGTTGGCACGTAAAGTATTGGCGGCAGAAATAGATGGAGAGGTTTGGGATGCCTCAAGGCCTATTAATAAAGACGCTTCTTTAAAGCTACTGACATGGGGAGACAAGGGCGCGATATCTACATTCTGGCACTCTTCTGCACACCTTATGGCAGAGGCGCTTGAAGCATTATACCCCGGGGTAAAACTGGGCATTGGCCCGTCCATAGACAGTGGTTTTTACTATGACATTGACTTGGGCGACAGGTTGCTGCGTGAAGAGGATTTGCCTGCCATTGAGGCCAAAATGAAAGAACTGGCCAAAGCCAAAAGTACATTCGACCGAAAAGAAGTGCCTAAAGCCGAAGCTATAGCATATTTCACAGAAAAGTCAGACCCATACAAGCTTGAACTTATAGAAGGCCTGGAAGATGGCCAGATAACTTTTTATACCCAGGGCAACTTTACAGATTTGTGTCGCGGGCCCCATATTCCGCACACCGGTCATATCAAGGCCATTAAGCTGAATAGCATTGCAGGTGCATACTGGCGTGGTAACGAGAAAAATAAAATGCTTACCCGTATATATGGTGTTACTTTTCCGGCGCAAAAAGACCTGGACGAACACCTGGCATTACTGGAAGAAGCTAAGAAACGCGACCATCGTAAATTGGGTAAGGAACTGGAGCTGTTTGCATTTTCAGAGAAAGTAGGCAGTGGATTACCACTATGGCTTCCTAAAGGTGCTATGCTGCGCGAAAGGTTGCAGCAGTTTCTGCAAAAAGCGCAGATGGACAGCGGTTACCTGCCTGTAATTACTCCTCACATAGGCAGTAAGCAGCTATATGTAACATCCGGACACTGGGAGAAGTACGGCAAAGATAGCTTCCGCCCCATAACTACCCCACAGGAAGGTGAGGAGTTTATGCTGAAGCCAATGAACTGCCCCCACCATTGCGAGATATATAAATCATCACCCCGTTCTTATAAAGATCTTCCGCTGCGTTTGGCAGAGTTTGGTACTGTGTACAGGTACGAACAGTCAGGTGAGTTACACGGGCTTACACGTGTCCGTGGCTTTACCCAGGACGATGCTCACCTGTTCTGCCGTCCGGAGCAGGTAAAAGAAGAGTTTAAGAAGGTTATTGACCTGGTACTGTATGTATTTACTTCGCTCGACTTCGAAAACTTTACCGCACAGATATCTCTGCGCGACCAGGAAGACCGCAGTAAATACATAGGAGACGAGAAAAACTGGGAAATAGCAGAACAGGCCATTATGGAAGCTGCAGCAGAAAAAGGCTTAAATACTGTTGTAGAATATGGCGAGGCGGCATTTTATGGCCCCAAGCTGGACTTTATGGTAAAAGACGCCATAGGCCGTAACTGGCAGTTGGGCACCATCCAGGTAGATTATAACCTGCCTGAGAGGTTTGAGCTTGAATACGTGGATAGTGACAACACCCGTAAACGCCCGGTGATGATACACCGTGCGCCATTTGGCTCTATGGAGCGGTTTATAGCCGTGTTGCTGGAGCACTGTGGTGGTGATTTACCCCTTTGGCTGATGCCTGTCCAGGTTAAGGTATTGTCTATCAGTGACAAATATGCAGAATATACAGAGAAAGTGTTTAAAGCCCTGAAAGATGCCGGTATAAGGGCGGAACTGGACGACCGCAGCGAGAAAATAGGCAGAAAAATAAGGGATACAGAACTGATGAAAGTACCGTATATGCTGATAATAGGGGAGAAGGAAATGAATGAACAGCAGGTAGCGGTGCGTAAACACAAAGAAGGTGATAAAGGCTCTGTTTCATTGCAGGATTTCATTGCAGAAATTACTGAAACTGTAAATGTGCAGATGACTGGTAAAAAGCCTGCGGCTACGGCATAGTAATTTATCTGTATATTATTGCTATTGAACAAAACAAATACGCTATTTTTGCAACAATTTTAAAAACCTTTAATGCAGAAAAGAATAAAAAAGCCATATCTCAAACAGAGACCACAAAAAGAACACCGTACCAATGATGAAATTACCGCACGTGAAGTACGCGTGGTAGGAGAGAATATAGAGCCGGCAGTTTATCCTATAGAAAAAGCGCTGAAACTTGCTCTGGAACTGGAAGTCGACCTGGTGGAAATATCACCTACAGCAGTACCGCCTGTTTGCCGCCTGATTGATTACAGGAAATTCCTGTACGAAAAGAAGAAAAAAGACAAAGAACAGAAGGCTAAATCAAAACAATCTGAGGTAAAAGAAATTCGCTTTACCCCTAATACAGACGATCATGACTTTGACTTTAAGGCCAAACACGCCTACAAATTCCTGGCAGATGGCAATAAAGTAAAGTGTTATGTGCAGTTTAAGGGCCGTGCGATCATGTTTAAAGACAGGGGAGAGTTGTTGCTGCTGAAGTTTGCAGAGCGCTTGGCAGAGGTTGGCACGCTTGAATCTATGCCTAAAATGGAAGGTCGTAGAATGATTGCGATTTTTACACCCAAAAAGAAATAGTGCATTATACAGATAAGCGATAAGGCTATATCTTAAAAAAAATAAAAAAAAGATGACCTTGTTTGCAAAAAATAAAAACGTATAGTAGATTTGCACTACCAACACAGAAAAACATACGGTTGCAATGCAACTGATAATATAAAGAAGTTTTCATGGTGATAGGGTTTATAGGGGCTGGCCTGTTCTCGGGCCGGCTTTTTTATTTTTTCCCTATCTTAGTTGCTTAATCTAACGTCCCGTATGTTTCTGAGATCAGTTTTGTCGGCGATAGCCGTTCTCCTTCCCTTGCTTAGTATTTGTCAACCATTGTCTAACTATGTGAATATGCAAAACCAGGTAATGGTATGGGACAATGGCCTGATGCGGAAAATAGACTACCTGCCGCCTATAGAAATAAAAACGGGCCGTGTGGCTATACCTTACCTGGATAATGCCCGTTCTTTTAAGATTTACTATGGCGGTGGCATGAAAGTTATTAACGCGGGTTTTACAAATGAATTTAAAGTAAGTGATAACCTTGTAGCCTTTAAGAACAATACTGCCTTAAGTGTATTTGACAGAGGTAAAATAAAGCAGCTCTCCACATTCAGCGACCAGTACTACCTGGGCGATAGCATACTTCTTTTTTTTGACGGTATTCGCAGCGAGTATAAGGCGTATTATAATGGTGATGTGTACCCGATAGAAGGATTCCTCGCGGGCAACCCACTGGAAGTAGTAAAGGTAACAGATAACATAGCCGCCTATGATAACTACGCCAACCAGTTTAAGATATTTTTCGGCGGAGCGATTATCGGGCAGGAAGATAATGCCGTAAACAGTTTTGAAGTAGGGCGCAATACTGTTGGTTATATAGATATCAACAGACGCTTTAAGATTTTCCACTCAGGAGAAACCTATATCATTGAAGATTTCCCACCTAACTCTTACCAGGTGGGCGATAATGTAGTTGCATATGTTTCTAACGACGGATACTTTAAAGTGTTTTATGACAACACTATTGAAAATATCGGATTTTTTGAGCCGGAAGATTATCGTGTAATAGACAATATGGTAGCTTACCGCGACCAAAGCGGTTATTTTAAAGTGTTTTACAAGGGGAAAATCTACACATTGGAAAGCTATTACCCTGAGAAATATGTAATGCAGTATAACTCCATCGCCTATATCAACCGCATAGGCATGCTGCGCTTGTTCTCTTATGGCGAGATATATGATGTTACAAATGCCCAGCTTGAAAATTGGGAACTTACCTATGATGTTATAAAATACCAGGTAGGCAAAAATATGTTCCGTATTTATTATAAAGGCATGGAGTACGCCAACTAATAAATGCTGGTAATTTAAAGCAAACAGGGGACGCCATGGCGTCCCCTGTTTGTTATTGTATCCGTACTATGTTATAAATCTTTTATTGCTTTAAGCGCGGCATCCAGTATCGCGTCTATGCCGTTGGCTTCGTCTGCAGGAGTTATGTCCACACGTTGGTGTGGGGCAACTCCATCTTCAATATTTCGGTCATCGTCTGTGGTGAAGTATGATGCCGGGTATTGCACCTGCCAGCCATTGGGCAGCTCTGCGCCAACAATCCTGCCGGCGCCGCCGCCGGTGGTGTCTCCAAACACCCTTACATTCTGGTACCCTTTTGCTCCCGTGGCAAATAATGCTGCCTCAGCTTTTACTCCCCTGTTTGTAAGTACTATAAACTGTTTAGGGAACTTTGTTTTGTCGTTCTGTTCTATAAATGCGGTTTGCGCCTCGGTAATATCATCATTTTCGCGGCTGTTTTTATAGTACGCTTTATATAGAACTGCCGAGATTGTATAGTTCGTATCTACACCCATACGTTTCAGCAACTCGAAAGCGTTGTTGATATCCCCACCTTCATTGTTCCTGATATCGAATATCATGCCCTGGATGCTATCATTGTTAAAACGTAGAGGCTCAATAATCATATTCAGGTGCTCTTCCGTTACCTTGTCTTTAAAACTGCCGTAGTAAACATACCCTATAGAATCAATAACGGTATGTATAAAAGGGCCTGTTTTCTTATGGTTCTTCCAGTAATTTCTTTCCAGCACCTTACGGTTAAAGTTTGGCAGGTGGTAGGTTGTATCAATGTGGTAATATTCCCTGAATGAGGATTTAAGGCTTACTGAAGGGTCGTGCAGTCTCTCCAGCATTACGGCACAGGTGTCAAAAAGCGCTTCCTGTGTCATGGTATCCACAATCTTTTCTTTAAATTCTGTGTGTACGGAATCCCAGTTTACCCCCCTGTATTTAAAATATACATAACCTTCGTCAATGGTTTTCCATAGGTGTTCAAATACTTCTGTGGGGCTCTTCCCTGTGGGCTTTGGCATCATCAGCCTTTCGCAGGAAGCAAGGCTAAGGATCAGTGCCAGGAATAATATTAAGCGTTTCATATAAGATGCAAAAACCTGTCTATTAATAATTGAACATAAATAACACAGAAACAATATGCTCTGCAAAATAGCTCTTCTCAAATGTTTTAATCCTGCCGTAATCCCATTCATAAGCAAACTGTACGGCATTACCATTGTCAAGCCTGTATAATACGGCTACCCGGCTGTCCAGCCTGGAAAAGGTGCCTATACTGCCTGTTTTTGAATTGCTTAGAAAATCACCTATGACTTTGTTTTCCGGGTCTTCTATTTCTTCACGGTTAAGGAAATACGGGCGGGAAACATTTGCTATAAGCGGTAAGGAAACATCCCAGGTGAAGTAGCTGGTTTTTCCCCACAGGGTTATTTCCCTTATTATCCTGCCCGATAGCCCCAGGCTCACAGCATACTCATATACTTTTGAGGCATCATAAAGATGCGGAGAATTTTTGTGCATGAACATAGCAGAGAATATGCCACCCGCGCGTATGTCCCAGTTGCGCATTTCTTCGCTGGGTACCCTTAGCATAAACCGGTAATCTGCCAATGCACGTTGGGTTCTTGTTTTTACTTTCATCAGCTTGTCGGTATTGTGCGTCAGGTTTATTCTTGAAGCACGCATAGACAATTCCGAGTAGATGGTGTTGTTGATTTTTAAATTGGTAATCATAGGTAGCGCACCCACCCTGCTGTAAATGATAGGCGATACTGCAGGGTCGTTCATTACCTGGTAAGTAGCTCCGCCACCTATACCAAGGTACCGCAGGTATCCGCTTTCCAGTTCTATTCCCCCTTCATCCTCACTATATTGTGCATATGCTGCCCCGCTTACCATAAGTGATAATAGCAGCATCAGCACCCTGGCTGTGTTCATAAAAGTTATTTGGGAGCAAAATATCAATAAAATAAGGAAACGCAAAACAATGCTGCTATCATTTATGCCGTCAACGGATCTGTGTTATACATTGTCAGCAGCCTTTTGTATGCGGTAGTCATATCGTCTGCCGTATTTACAAGCACACAGTCGTCCATGCCGAATATAAACATAAATTTCAGAGGAATACTCATACGTCCCAGGTTCCTGGCCAGGGCTTCTGCCCCCGCATGGTTATCGTAAACTATTTTACGATAAATGATTACGTTGTACTTTTTTTCAGTGGTAAGTACTTCTTTCACTGTTAATGGCAGGCATAATATAGCCATAACCAGTTCTTTTCCGCCCATTTTCATTAAGTTTTAGCAATGAAAAACACTTACATACAAAGGGGGTGAATAAAAATAGGGTATTAATGAGAGGTTAAAATACTTTTTGTGTATTTTAACAAATGTGCTTTCTATTTATGTCTATGTAGTTTGCTTTTAAAGCAATAGC
This sequence comes from uncultured Flavipsychrobacter sp., assembly GCA_964464965.1. Classification (GTDB taxonomy): domain Bacteria; phylum Bacteroidota; class Bacteroidia; order Chitinophagales; family Chitinophagaceae; genus UBA5543. The sequence goes on from CAYXHM010000010.1 coordinate 79,214, forward strand.
ATAAATAAATGTATTTATTATTTTACAAATAACAAAGCTTTCGTTCTTATATTATTTTATTACGAGTTTGTGATGTTTGATACTATACGGTGTTTTAATGGTCATTAAGTAAATACCCGGTGTAGCGCCGGACATATCTATGGCAGTGTTTGAAATGCTTTTTGAAGGGGCCACTTGCAGTTGCTGAATAGTTTTGCCGCTAATGTCAGCAATGTTTATCTCTGCTCCGGAAGTGTTACCGTATGTAGTAAGGGTAAATCGTCCTGACGAAGGATTAGGATAAACAACGTAATCCGGCTCATTTTCTCCAGTGCCGGATACGCTTTCTACGCCTTCTACGCGAATATTGTCAAGTGCTATGTCGCTGTTTTCTCCCGCACCGGTAATGCCCCTGAAACGTATATTGATGACCTGGTTCCTGAAGTTCTGCAGAGATGCGGCTGCTCTTTTCCACGAGTCTGAATTGTTCCCTGATATGGCAGGCATTATATCGTTGTGCCAAACGCCATTTGCTATCACATCTATATGCAGCTCTCCCATATCGCTGCCAAACATATGGTAGGCAAAGTTCACTACAGCCATGCCGGGTATGCCATTGAGGTCAAGGCAGGGTGTAATTATATGTGCTTCTTCACCAAAACATTGAGATGCTTCAAGATAAATATATTTCCCGGTTGCTGTGCCGGGCAGGTGGTCCATAGTTGGGCCCGTTAAAGAAGTAGCTGTACGCGTTGGTGTAGGGCCGGAATTAACGCGCCAATCGATGCCATCTGTGCTATTGTTTTCATTTAACCAGTCATTGGCAGTGGGGCAGGCCGTTGCACCACAATCTGCGTTTGTGCTGCACAATGAGAAGCTTTCAAAATCTTCTTTAAAAGGTGTTGTCTTTGCAGTTGTGTTGTTAATAGTTTTCTGCATGGTTATTGTATCGGTAGCAGCAATAGTGTTTTGCGTCGATGAGTAGTCAAGCCATGCCTTTATGGTATAGGTACCGGGTGTTGTAAGCCCCGTGGGTTTCCATGAAATAACCGTATCTGATTCAGCTATTGGCAAAGATGCGCCGGATGTAAGAGAAACGGGAGTTCCGTTGTTTATGGAATACCTGACAGGTACAAGCCCGATGCTTGAGAAGCTATTGTTTTTTATAACCAGTTTTACTGTATCGTTAGGTATAGTTTGCGAGCAGGTTATAACTGAAGCTGTCGAAGGGCTTACAAAATTAATAAGGGCAACATCCTCCGGTGCGGCACAACCATAAGGAACGGCTACGTAATCCTGGGCATTTGCCTTACGGCCAATACAGTCGTCTGGACCTATCGCCTGTACTGTAAACCAGCCCGGCTTACGGGTATCTACGTTTTTTACAACACAGGTGCCGGTTGTAGAAAAGCCGGCAGAATCCATATACTTATCTCCCAGTATAGATACAATATAACCTGTAGCCCCGGTAACAGTGCTATAGCTTACCTGCATTGAATCTATGCACGACCAGTCATGGTTTAAAGATGCCGGTATGCCTATTATAGAAAATGGTGCGTCTGACTGGTCAGATAAAGAACCCCGTGTAACTCTTATTAAAGACTGACCTGTTACAGCAGAAGGTACTGTCCAGTTGTAGTAACGCTGACTGCCTGCAACACCTGTTGCTATGGTGGTCCATGCAGTGCCGTTGTTTATTGAATATTCCAGGGTGAAAGTCCCGGTATTTCCATAGGCATCCCAACGGATAGTTTCATCTTGTGCAGGTACCAGCGATTCGCCACCCATAGGGTAGGTAACAACCACTTCGTTTTTTACAAATTCGTACACTATGTAATATGGCTGCGGCCCTTGCGGCACCTGGAATCCGGCTACGTTTACAATATAGTTACCCGCTGCAGGATTAGTAACTGTAACCTGTTCCATATTATTCAACGCATCAACACCCATGGTAGCAGCCTGGTCCAGCGTAGTTGCATTCGGTGCATGGTTTAATACCCACGGCAGTATTGTTTGCGTCTGCGGATCTATTACAGACATGTTCAGGTCATTCACCAGGGCTTTGTTTGCATTAGCTGTGGCTTCGTAGTCTTGCCAGTACACCATCACCCGCAACTCTGCAACATTTGCGGGAACTGCTATCGTGTAGGTTTTGCTAGCAGCATTTGCAACAGTATCCAGTTTATATTGGTTGGCAGCCAGCAGGTTGTATGCACGCCGTGCGTTCACCCTGCCCCAGCCGTACTTGTAGTCTGGACCGGGATTGCCAATGTCATCAGCCGTGTTCAGTAACACTGCCTTTATTAGTGCAGCCTGTGGGTTTGCCCCATTGTTCATTTCTTTATAGGCCTGGTATAATTGTGCCGCCACACCTGCTATTGCAGGACAAGCCATTGAAGTACCTGAATTGTTTGCATAACTATTGTTACGAACGGTAGAATACACACTGCTGCCCACAGCGGCGATATCCGGTTTTATCCTGCCATCATATGCAGGCCCCCTGCTGCTGGAGCCTGACAGCACATCCCTGTAATCAAGATTGGCAACGGCTATTACATTTTTTGCCTGTTTATGGCCACCGGTAATATTTCCCCATCCAGGTCCTGCTCCATAGCCAAAATTATCCGTACCTGAGTTTCCGGCAGAGAAAACATGTGTCAGTTCTCGCATACTGTTTACCTGCACATCCATCAGCCGGGCAAGGGTTGTATAGCCTGCATTGTTACCATTGCCATATGATGTAGAGGTGATGCGTATATTTTTACTGGTATAATGGTTGTTAATACTGTCAAAGGCCTGGTAGGCGGTTGGGAATGCTCCTACACCATATACACCCAGGTTCGCTCCTGATGCCATGCCCCTCGTGGTCGGATTGCGGTTCCCGGCGCCGAACAGTATCCCCGCACAGTGGTCGCCATGGTCACCATTGTTAAATGTAATGTATTGGTCTGTAAGCCTGCCTGTGTAGTCTATATGCGCACCTATGGTACCATCATCATTCAATGCTACATTCACACCTCTTCCGTCAAATTTTAAACCTCCGCTATATTCTGTAGCTATAGTATTAGCACGGTGGTTGGTCCTGCCTGTAAGGTTTTCCGCTATGGGAGCACCGTCTGTTACTTCTACAAAATAAAGGTAGGGTAGTGCTGCTATTTTATCGATGTCTTTTGTATCGGCAAATATGCTGTATGCCTGCACATCAGGCAGGGAGTTATTTATTTGTATGCCTTCTGCCGCCAGCAGTGCGGCTACTGCCTTGTGGTTGATATCAGGGTGGTGAGTTACTACCAGCTCTATTTTGTTTTTGCCCTGCATAGCCCAGTCAGGGTATTGCCTGGCTGCAAGAAATTTATCCAGTTTATGAATGGCCTCTATTGGGAATATTGCATAGATATTTTCAGATGGTATGGTACTGAGATTAAGTGACGCAGGTATAGCTGCCATGTAGGTATTGTGCGGTACGTAGTTGTACAGGACTATTCCTTTTTTACCAAGCTCTTCCTTTTGCTGCGCATCAGGCAGTTGTTTAAACTGTATAAAGCGGTAGTACTTTCCATTCACAACTTCCGGTGCCGTATGGGTGGTTTCATTTACGGCAGCCGGTGAGGGTGTTACATTGCCCGACCTGAGCATAACGCTATGCTGGCTTAATGAAACCAGGGGCAAACAGCAGGAAAACAGGAAAATAGAGAGATACCGCTTCATGAATATTATTTTAATACAGTTATTACCTTATCAATTATGAAAAGTGAATATACTATATTACGGTTAAATTCTATATTGCCCGGCGTTTTTTTACCCTGAACTTACTGTTCGGGCCTTAGCTCAAGTAGCGCTACATTCTCTATATGGTGCGTATGCGGAAACATATCTACAGGTTGCAGCCTGGTAATAATATAGTCTGTACATAAAAGTTGCAGGTCGCGCGCCTGTGTGGCAGGGTTACAACTTACATATACAATCTTAGGAGCCCTCATTTTAAGTAACTGCTGCACAAGTTTTTCATGCATACCAGCCCTGGGCGGATCTGTAATAATCACGTCAGGGCGGCCGTGTTCAGCAAAGAATTCATCTGTACATATGGATGCGACATCACCTGCGAAAAAGTTGCAATGTTGCAGATTGTTGAGTTCTGCATTTCGTTTGGCATCGACTATTGCATCTGCCACTACTTCTATACCTACCACTTTTTTTGCCCCGGCAGAGCAGAAGATACCAATACTGCCTGTACCGCAGTACAAATCATACAATACTTCACTGCCGGTAAGCCCTGCAAAATCACGTGTTATTTTGTACAAGGTTTCCGCCTGGTAGGTATTGGTTTGAAAAAAAGATTTCGGAGAGATGATGAAACGGAAATCTTCCAGTGTTTCTTCAATATAACCCTTGCCACTGTACAACTGCACGTCAAGGTCATGCACCGTATCATTTACTTTGGGGTTGATGGTATAGTGCAGGGATGTAATGCCCGGAACATTGGCCTGTATATGTTGTAAAATAGCCAGGCGCTCCTGTTTCATTTCTTTTTTAAAAACCAGGTTTACTAATACTTCGCCTGTGCGTGCTACCCTTATCATCACATTGCGCAGCCAGCCTGTGTGTGCCCTGTGGTCGTAATAAGGTAGCTGGTGTGTTGTAGTATATTCGCGTAAAACCTTCAGCAAAGTATTGGTAGGCTCCGGCTGCAGGTAGCATTGGTTTATGCCCACAACTTTATCAAAAAGCCCCGGTGCGTGAAAGCCCAATGCCGGTTCCGCAGGCAACTCCTCACCATCTGCGGCTACCAGTTCCTCCTGTGTACGATATTTGTGTGCGCTGAAGGTAAATTCCAGTTTATTACGGTAATACTGCTGTACGGGACTACCCGCTATTGTTTGCATTTCCGGCAGTTCTACATGTCCTATACGTTTCAGTTGGTCGGTTACCTGCTGCTGTTTGTATTGCAATTGCAGCGGGTAAGGCAGCATTTGCCATTTACAGCCTCCACATATGCCAAAATGTTCACAAAATGGCACCACGCGGGTAGGTGAGGGTGTTATAACCGATAACACTTTGCCCTCTGCATAGCTTTTTTTGTTTTTTAATATCCTTGCATCCACCACATCGCCGGGTATAGCATTGGGTAGAAACAGTACTTTGCCATCCTCCAGGCGAGCTATACTCTTGCCTTCTGCAGCATACGCTTCTACTGTAATATTATGTACTACCGGTTTGTCTTTCTTCCTTGCCAACCTGTTAGAATTTCGTTAAACAAGCGCAAAGCTACAACGCTTTCCCTGTTCTGCCCGTCAGTATGGTTTAAATTTGCGTGCGTTACAATATTTGAAATTTATTTTATATCCATTTTTTCTAAAAACGATTAACTTCACGGGCTTATTATGAGACATATTTTACTCGCACTACTGTTTTTATCTGGTAGTTATACAGGTTTGTTTGCTGCCGATGGTTATACAATAAAGCTGAAATTTACAAACTATGCTGATAAGAAGGTATTCCTGGCGCATTATTACGGCAAACCTCTTCCCACTATTTATAAAGTAGATTCTGCTGTAGTTGATAAAAACGGTGTTGCTATCTTGGAAACAAAAACCAGCGTTATTGGTGGGTTATACCTGGTAGTGCTGGAAGACAATGCCCGGTATTTTGAATTTCTCCTGGACAATGGGCAGCAAATTGAAGCCAATGTTACAGTCGCCCGTCTGCCATTGGGCGTTACATTTAAAAACAGCCCTGAAAATGAGAAGTTCTTTAAATACATGTCTTTTTTAAGTGATATTGGTAAAGAGCAGAAGGCGCTAACGGAAGATTTGTCAAAAGCATCAACCCATACAGATTCGGTTAAGGTGCAGCAAAACATTAATGAGCTTTCACGTAAGGTCACAGCTTTTCGTAAAGACTATATAAAACAAAATCCCGGTACGCTGCTTAGCAATATCTTCAATGCACTTGAAATGCCGCCTGTGCCTATGGTTACCAAAGCTGACGGTACACAGGACACTGAGGCCTGGTACAGGAATTATAAAAAGATATATTGGGACAATGTAGCGTTTGACGATGAAAGGCTGGTGTACACCCCTTTGTTGGATAACAGGCTGGATATATACTTTTCGAAACTGGTAATGGCCGTGCCGGACAGTTTTAATGCTGATGCCGATGCTCTTATCAGTAAAGCCAGGGTATCGAAAGAGATGTTTAAATTCATTGTACACTGGATAACAAAATATGCTGAAGAGAGTGATGTAATGGGGATGGACGCCGTGTTTGTGCATATGGTAGAAAACTACTACATGAAAGGCGATGCTTATTGGCTGAGCCAGGAAGCGGTAGAAAAATACATGGAGCGTGCAAGAAGTATAGCACCTAATGTGATAGGTAATATAGGGCCTGATATTAAAATGACGAAGATGGATGGGGGCGAAATGAGACTGAGCACCGTTAAAGCAAAATATACATTACTCGTATTCTGGTCGCCCGACTGCGGGCACTGCCTTGAAGAGGTGCCGCGTGTAGATTCTGTAATAAGGGCCATGGGGCTTGAGAAAAAAGGCCTGGAGGTTATTGCTTTCAACGTAGATAAGGATACTTCGAAATGGAAAAATATAATTAAAGAGAAAAAGCTGGAAAGATGGACGCATGTGCACGACGCCGGCGGCAAATCAGATTTCAGGGCCCAATATGATGTATATGGTACGCCAAGTATATATTTGCTGGACGAAAGAAAAATTATCCGCGGCAAAAAACTTGATCATAGTAATGTAGGGATTGTCATGGAAATGCTGGAATCAAACGTAACCTCAAAGAAATAGCCGCTAATTACAAATAAGATAAAATATGCGTAAAATATTACTAAGCCTGTTACTCTCATTAATATGTGTTGCTGATACACAAGCACAGGCTAAAACATTTAAAGGAAAAGACGGGTACAGGATCAAGCTGAAATTTACAGATGTTACAGACAGCTCTGTTTCTCTTGTGCATTATTATGGCCAGCCATTGCCTAAAATATACCGTGCAGACTCTGCAAAGCTGAACAGCAAGGGCGAAGCGGTTTTTCAAAGCGACACGTTTACGCTTGGTGGTATATATATGGTGTTGCTCTCAGACAAGTCAACTTATTTTGAATTGCTGCTGAATAACGGCGACGATTTTTCTGTAACAGCAACCAAAAAAGAATTGCCTAAAGGGGTGGTATTTAAAAACAGCCCTGAGAACGAAAGGTTTGTAAGTTATGTTACCTATCTTATGGACTATGGCAATCGTAGTAACGCCCTTACTAAGAAGTATGAAGCGGCTAAAACCGCAGCAGACAGCGCTTCTGTACGTGCCGAATTTAAAAAGATGTCTGATGAGCTGAAGGATTATCGTAACGATTATGTGAAAAAACACCCTAATACATTATTGGCTAACATTTTCAATGCATTAAAAGTGCCGATAGTGCCGGAAGGCAAGCACTTACTTCCCGATGGTACGGAAGACAGCTCTTTTGCCTACAACTATTATAAAGACCATTACTGGGACGATTTCAACTTCAGGGACGACAGGCTGATACACACACCTATTTATGATGGCAGGCTTGACGAATATTTCAATAAAATGGTTTTGCCAATAGCAGATACGGTGCAGAAGGAAGCGGATATGCTGTTGGAAAAAGCGAAAGGCACCAGGGACATGTTTAAATATACCCTGTGGTGGATAACCCGTTTTGTAGAGAGTAGCAAAATAATGGGTATGGATGCCGCCTTTGTGTATCTTGTAGAGAATTATTACATGAAAGGGGATGCCTACTGGTTGTCGCCTGAAGATCTGGAAAAATATATAGAACGTGCGCAGAAAATTGCCCCTAATGTATTAGGCAAAATAGCGCCCGAATTGAAAATGCCCGATGTGAATGGTAAGATACATTCATTGCATGAACTGGATGCCAAATATACTTTGCTCATTTTCTGGTCGCCTGAGTGCGGTCATTGCCTTACCGAAATGCCCAAGGTTGACTCTGTATATAAAGCAGTGCTGAAAAAGAAGGGGGTGAAAATATATGGCGTGCGTACAGAGGGTGAGGTAGATAAATGGCAGGAAGTGATAAAAGATAAAGGGCTGGACGACTGGATACATGTTTACGACCCCGAAAGAAAATCAAGATTCAGGTCTGATTATGATATTTACAGCACACCCGTTTTATATTTGCTGGACGAAAGAAAAATAATAAGGGGAAAAAGGATAGATCATACTAATATTGTTGATATTGTTGAAATGCTTGAAAGAAAGGAAAAAAATAAAAAATCGACCAACTGATAAAATTAATCAAACACATATACTAATGCGAAAGTTGACCCTGGCTTGTTCCATTGTACTTATCTTATCCAACGCACTACATGCACAAACATTGTTCAAGTTTGGAAACACACCCGTAGATAAGGAAGAGTTTTTAAGGATATACAAGAAGAACGCCATTAACCAGAAACCGGATTACAGCGCTTCTGCACTAAGAGAATATCTTGACCTTTACTCCCTGTTCAGGATGAAGGTGAGAGAAGCGGAATTGCAGAAAATGGATACTATTTCAAGTATTCAATATGAATTAGGCAATTATCGCAAACAACTGGCCCAGGGTTACCTGACAGATGAGGAAGTAAGCAGAAAACAACTGGAGGAAGCCTACAACCGCCTGAAGGAAAATGTGAAGGTATCGCATATCCTTGTGATGTCGTCTCCTATGGCGCCGGCTAAAGATACAGCGGTAGCCTATGCTAAAATAGATAGTATATACAATGCTATAGTAAAGGGAAAGGCAGATTTTGCGCAAATGGCAGGCACCTTTAGCGATGATAGAAGCAGTAAAGTGAAAGGCGGCGACCTGGGATATTTCTCGGCCCTGCAAACCATTTATGCGTTTGAAAACGTGGCTTACAACACACCTGTAGGCAAGGTGTCAAAGCCATTCAGGACCCAGTACGGATACCATATACTGAAAGTGACAGACAGGAAACCTGCTGAAGGACAAGTGCAGGTTGCGCAGATAATGATTGCAGCTCCTAAGTCTAAAACAGCTGAAGATGAAGCAGCAGCTTTGAAAAAAGCGCAGAACATACGTGAGCAGCTTAAAAAAGGTGCAAATTTTGAAGAACTGGTAAAAGAACACTCAGAAGATAAGTTCTCTAAAGACAATGGCGGCGTGATGGAAAAGTTTGGTACGGGTGTTTTCGTGCCAGAATTTGAAAACGCAGCATATGCATTGAAAAAACCAGGCGACATATCAGATGTGGTTAAAACCGAATATGGATACCATATTATAAAACTTATAAAAAAGTATCCTATAATGCCATTGGACAGTATGCGTACCGAGTTGCAGGCAAGGATTAAAAAAGATGACCGTGCCCAACTGGCAAAAGAGGTTTATTACAACGGTATCAAAGAGAAAAACAAATTCAAGGAGTATCCCAAAAATATTGACAGGCTTAAAAATTACTTTGTAACTTCTATACAGGATACAGGTAAAAATGCAGGTGCGTTTTCCGCAAAGGATTTTAACGGTCCCGACGATGTATTGTTCGAGGTGAAAGGAGTAGGCTACAAAGCATCAGACATGATGATATATGCTGAAAAGGCTACAGGCGGCAGGGTAGTAGGCCCCAAAGAAGCTATATTCCTGGATATGTATGGTAATTATATAGAGATGGTAGTTACTGATATTGAAGAAGAAAACCTGATGAATGAAAAGCCGGAATTTAAAAGCCTGATGAATGAATACAGGGATGGTATCATGCTGTTTGAACTGATGGACAGAAATGTATGGGGCAAAGCATCTAAAGATTCTACAGGGCTTGAAGCGTTTTATAAAGAAAGGAAAAATAACTACAAATGGCAGTCGGGTTTCAGGGGCTCTGTATATACCTTCAAAAATAAGGAGACTATGAATGAGGGCCTGAAGTTGCTGGCTAAGAAAGATATGACTGATGAGCAACTGGTAAAAGAGATGAACACGGAGAAAACACCGGATGCTGTAAATATTCAGAAAGGGTATTATGAATTTGATAAAGTAAAAGATAAATTCCCGAAGGAAACTATCAGGAAGGGCAAACCTACTGAAGCAAAGAAAAATGAGGATGGCACCTATACGTTAGCAATAGCAAGGGAAGTGTTTGAAACTGAAACCACAAAAACACTTGATGAGGCCCGCGGATATGTTATAGCTGAATACCAGGATTACCTGGAGAAAAACTGGAACAAAAGCCTGCGTGAGAAATATCCTGTAACGGTTAACGAGGATGTTTTTAAATCAATGGTAAAGTAATTATAATTTGTTTAAGCATTTTTTAAACGGCGCTTGTTTTAACAAGCGCCGTTTCTTTATTCGCAAAGCTATAACTACCTTCATCGCAAAGAAACAACCAGGATGAAGATATCATTTCATGGTGCGGCACGCACGGTTACAGGCTCTAAGCATATTATACATGTAAATAATCCCAGGAAAAAAATACTGTTGGATTGTGGTATGTTCCAGGGAATGGGCAAGGATACACTCCGGCTCAATTCAGAATGGGGCTTTGAGCCATCTGAGATTGATTATGTCGTTTTGTCTCATGCGCATATAGACCATATAGGCTTGTTGCCCAAACTGGTAAAAGATGGTTTTAATGGTGATGTTTACTGCACCCCACCAACCAGGGAATTGCTTGAACTATTGCTTATTGACTCTGCCTATATACAAGAGGCCGATGTACGGTATATAAACAAGCGGCGCGATGAACAGGGGCGCGAATTAATAGAGCCGCTGTACACTGAAGAAGACGTTTATAAAGTACTGCCGTTGATTAAAATTGTTGATTATAATACACCACATAATATAGATGATGATGTGGAATTGCTATATACCGACTGCGGGCATATATTAGGGAGTGCTACTGTAAATCTGAAAATTAATGAGAATGGTAAGCAGGTCCGGATAGCATTCAGCGGCGATATAGGGCGATACAGGGATGTTTTATTACGTTCGCCCGATGTGTTTCCCCAGGCTGATTTTATCATTATGGAATCGACATATGGCGATAAACTGCACGACCTTATTGCGCCGGCTGCAGATGACCTGCTGCATTATATTGAAGAGACCTGCATTAAGAATAAAGGCAAGCTTATTATCCCGGCTTTTAGCCTCGGCAGAACACAGGAATTGTTGTATTTGCTGAACAGGCTTGAACTTGAGCGCAGGCTACCTAAACTGAAATATTATGTGGACAGCCCGTTATCTATCAAAATAACACATGCTATAAAACGGCATCCTGAATGCTTTAATGCCCATGTGCAGGATACATTAAAGAAGGACGATGATATCTTCCTGTTTGACGGGTTAGTATTTGTTGAAGACGTAAACGATTCTAAAAGATTAAATGAATCAACTGATCCTTGTGTAATAATATCCGCTTCCGGCATGGCTGAAGCAGGCAGGGTAAAACACCACATCGCAAATAATATCGGAAACGCCCGCAATACAATATTGATGGTAGGTTATTGCGAGCCTATGTCTTTAGGAGGCAAACTGAAAAAGAGGCCGGAAAGCGTTAGTATATTCGGTACGCAATATAATGTTCGTGCAGCTATCGGCATTATTGACTCTATGAGTGCACATGCCGACTATGATGATCTTTCACAATGGCTTTCCTGCCAGGACAAGCGGGAAGTAAATAAGATATTCCTGGTGCATGGCGAATATGATGTACAGGAGCAATTCAAAAACCGGTTATTAAGAAAGGGGTATATGGACGTAATAGTTCCTGACCTTCACGAAGAAATAGGATTAGGTATATAAACTGATATACCTAATCCTATGTATCCTATTGGTAATTTATTTCTTCATCTTTCAGGCGTTTTAGCTGTAGGTCTGATACCGGCGATACTATGATAGGGTATTTCTCTATCGTTACATCAGACTGGTCCAGCCCAAAGCCACGTTCTTCAGACAGGCTGTATTTTTTCAGGATAAAGTAGGCCTGCATAATCAGCCGCTCCCACAGAGGCAACTCGTTATCACGAGACAGGAATTTTTCCATTACAATAAACCTGAAATCGCCTACTACTTTATTCTTGTGCAAAGAGTCGTAACGGCTCATCACGTTTACTTCTTTGTTGTGCACCATTTCTTCTACCACTTTGCGGAACATCAGGTGTATTTTATGGTCAACCCTGAAGCCCAGCCTGAATTCTACACGTATTATTTCATTAGGCACCACTGTTTGCACTACATATTCCATTGTGTACGGGTCGTCCAATACATCAACGTGCACAAACCAATATATATCCGCCCTTTTAGGTTTCCGCTGTATGATAGAGTAAATAACCTTATGTTCAATTTCCTTTGGATTGTTAGCGCTGGTCAGGTACACCAGGTGCGTTGCATATTTCTGTATGCTCTTGTCATTGCTGATATCCTGCAGGATAGATATATGTTCCTGCAGCCGTACAAACTCCACATACCTGTTTTTTATTTTCCTCGCCTTAAACCATACATACATCGCGGCAAACAACAGTCCGCCTACAATCAAAGCTATATAACCACCATGTGGGAATTTTTCAAGATTGGCTATAAGGAACGACAACTCAACAGTGAAGAACACAACTATGTATATAGCAATCCAGATAATTTTTACACGTTTGATGAACATGTAATAAGAGAATAAAATGGAGGTCATCGTCATACAGATGGCAATTGCCAGCCCATACGCTGCTTCCATGCGGGATGCCTTCTGGAAGTATAATACTATTAATACGCAACCCACAAACAGCAGCAGGTTGATGCCCGGGATAAAGCATTGCCCTCTCTGTAAAGAAGGGTAATTGATTTTCATTTTAGGCCATACGTTCAGTTTTACGGCCTCGCTGATGAGTGTAAAAGACCCCGATATCATAGCCTGGCTGGCAATGATAGCTGCCATGGTAGCTATGGCAATGCCTATGATAACAAAAGAATCGGGCATCAGGTCGAAGAATGGATTGGCCCCTGACGATGACCACCTTTCTCCTCTATGATTTGCGAGCAACCATACCCCTTGCCCAAGGTAGTTAGCAATAAGTGCAGATTTTACAAATATCCAGGATATACGGATGTTGCTTTTACCGCAGTGGCCAAGGTCAGAGTATAAGGCCTCTGCCCCTGTAGTACATAGAAAGACCGAGCCTAATATCCAGAATCCTTTGGGGTATTGTGTCAGTAATTCAATAGCATAGTAAGGATTGAAGGCTTTTAGTATTTCCCAATGTGTATTGATATTCAGAATACCCAGTGTAGCCAGCATTATAAACCACAGGGTCATAACAGGGCCGAAAAACTTACCGATATACTCTGTACCGAACTGCTGAAAAAAGAACAGTCCGGAAAGTATGATAAGCACAATAGTAACGATTGTCTTGTCCGTCACGGTGCCTATACCGGGTATGGCCTGCAGGCCTTCAATGGCAGATGTTACAGAGATGGGTGGTGTAATCATCCCGTCTGCCAGCAGGGTAGCACCACCAATCATTGCGGGGAAAACTGTCCATTTACCATGCCTCCTGACTTTGGCAAATAAGGCGAATGTGCCACCTTCTCCCTTATTGTCTGCATTCAGTGTCAGCAATACATATTTGATGGTGGTTTGCAATGTCAGCGTCCATATAACGCAGGATAGGGCGCCGTAAATAAGCAACTCATTGATAACCTTGCCATTGCATATTGCATTCAATACATAAAGTGGAGAGGTTCCTATGTCGCCGTAAATAATGCCCAGAGCTATTAATAAGCCGGCAGCCGATGTTTTGTGCAGGTTTTTTCCCAAAACTTGAAGGTGCAGATAAGTTTATGCAAGAGCAAAGGTAAAAATTATCTAAAATAAGAATGTAGTAACTTTGCGGCTTCCTGATGGTACGTATAGAAAATATTGAGCTGGGTGAATTTCCATTGTTACTGGCCCCGATGGAGGATGTAAGTGATCCGCCCTTTCGTGCGGTATGTAAGCAGTATGGTGCAGATCTGATGTACACAGAGTTTATATCATCCGAAGGGTTGATACGTGATGCTATAAAAAGCAGGCAGAAGTTAGACATATTTGAATATGAGCGTCCTGTAGGCATACAGATATTTGGCGGCGATGAAGAAGCCATGGCTATGGCAGCAGGTATTGTAGATGCTACAAATCCTGACCTGGTAGATATTAACTTCGGCTGCCCTGTTAAAAAGGTGGTGTGCAAAGGGGCTGGTGCGGCTGTGTTAAAAGACATAGACCTGATGGTGCGGTTGACCAAGGCCGTAATAAACGCAACAAAGCTACCGGTAACTGTAAAGACCCGCCTGGGCTGGGATGACAGCACCAAAAACATAGAAGAAGTGGCGGAACGACTGCAGGATATAGGCGTAAAGGCATTGTCTGTGCATGGCCGCACCCGTGTGCAGATGTACAAAGGCGAGGCAGACTGGAGCTTGATAGCCAAGGTAAAAGACAACCCCCGTATCCACATACCCATATTTGGCAACGGTGATATAGACAGCCCGCAAAAGGCTTTGGAATATAAAAACAGGTATGGTGTAGATGGTGTAATGATAGGCCGTGCAGCAATAGGTTACCCCTGGATATTCAGGGAAATAAAGCACTATATGGCTACCGGTGAAGTGTTGGCCCCACCTACGCTGGATGAGCGACTGGATGCATGCAGGAAACATCTTCATGGTTCTGCGCAGTGGAAGGGTGAGCGCCTGGGTCTGCTGGAAATGCGCAGGCACTATGCTAATTACCTGAAGGGCTTACCAAATATTAAAGAATTTCGCGCCAAGCTGGTAACGGCAGAAACTGTGCTGGAACTGGAAGATATCTTCGCAGAAATAAAAGAGCATTATGAGCCTACTACGATGAGTGTTTAATGGCTACCTATACCGCCTTGTCAAAGCGAAATATACAAGTGAAATCACCATCACGGAAAAAAGCAATATCCCGAAAACATATTTTGGTGTAAGGTCTCTAGCCTGGTTCCTGGCTTTTGAACGGCTTGCCAGCAATTCATTTTCTATCCTGTTCATTGTGTCGCTCAGGTTCAGCAGGCTATCCATGATTTTCTTACCGTTCAGCAGGCGTTCTTTACGCACACCGCTATCGCTAGTGAAAAAGTCTTCGGCCTGGAGTATTTCTTTCAGTAACGTTAGTCTCATAGCTGTCAATGCCTTTAGTTCCCTGGCATTTGTCATTTGCTCAGGGTTGTCTGTTGTCAATACCGCTATGGTATCGATTGCCCGCATTGCGTTGTTATTAGCCATTTCAAAATGGGTGAGGAAAACAGGGTCTTTGGTAAGTAAAAAACCTCTTTGCGCAGATTCTGAAATACTTACTTCGGCCTCTACCTGTCTTATTTTCTGTTTGATGAGCATGGTATGTGCTACCATGTCAAAAGTCTTGTCCATTACCTTAACCCTGTTGTAGAAGAACAGACCACATCCTATAAGGGAAACGACATATATGACAAACAGCGTGTTTGAAAACTTTATGTAGTTATTCTTGCCTTTCATGATATTTCAATAATATTAACCGGGAGTTTATTTCACCTGCCTGACGAACAGGTAGGTAGCCAATACCCCAAATATAATATTTGGTATCCAAACGGCAAGTAGGGGGTCTAACCCCGATTTAGTGGCAAAGGTATTGGTGAGCTGCATAGCCATAATATACATGGCACTGATAATGATACCAAGCGCCAGGTGCAGGCCACTGCCACCACGTACTTTACGGCTGGCTATACAGACGCCTATTACCGTCAGTATGAGCCCTGCAAAGGGCTGCGCGGTACGCCTGTATTTTTCTACATAAAAGAAGCTGAGGGTTTCCCTGCCACGGAGTTTTTCGCGGGCAATATACTTATTCAACTGCGGTGTGGTCAGGGCATCCTTTATAGCCTCATCTTCATCCAGGTCTTGCGGGGTAAATGGAAATTTCTTCTCCATTTCAGCCATCTCAGTTAGGGTTTCGTTCAGGCTATCGTTGGTACGTATCTTTACAGTGTACAGTTTCCATGTCCTTTTTACAGAATCATAGCTGACACGGTCTGCCAGTATCTTTTCTTTCAGGTGTGTACCTTCTATGGTTTCGGCGGTAAAACGCCAGCCCATGTTAGAAACATAGTCGTAATTCTGGATATAAACGTACAGGTTTTCCCTGAGCCTTAAATGTACATTCTTGTCAGACGACTGCGCATTGTAGTGCAGGTACTTGTCTTCAAATGCAATACGGTTTTTATTGGCGGCTGGTACTATGTAATGATTTGCAACCAGGGATATCAGGCAAAGAAAGGTGGCGGCTATCATAAATGGCCGTAACATTCTCTGGAACGAAGTGCCCGAAGCAAGTATGGCTATTATCTCAGACTTATACGCCATTTTTGACGTGAAGAAGATAGTGGCTATAAATATGAACAGAGGGAACAACAGTGCTGTGATATGCGGTACGAAATTGCTGAAGTAGCCCAGTATCTCAGCATTTGATACGTTCTTTTTTACAAAATCTTCTACCTTCTCCGTATAGTCAATAACGCAGGCTATAATAGCCAGTATCATGATAGCGTAGAAGAACGTACCCAGGAATTTTTTAATAATATAGAGGTCTAGCTTTTTCATGAAGCTGTTACAGCCTTTGTTTTAATATGGGTATCATTTTGTTTTTCCAGTCGGTATAATCGCCCTGTAAAATATGCAGGCGGGCTTGTTTTACCAAATGGAGGTAGAATGCAAGGTTGTGTATGCTGGCAATCTGCAGGCCCAGTATCTCGTTAGCTACAAACAGGTGCCGCACATAAGCTTTCGTATAAAAGTTGCTGGTATGGCACTCAATACCGGCATCTATCGGGCTGAAGTCATCCTCCCACCGTTTGTTCCTGATATTGATAACCCCGTTTGATGTGAAGAGCATACCGTTCCTGCCATTGCGTGTGGGCATTACACAATCAAACATGTCTATACCTAAGGCAATATTCTCCAGTATATTCCACGGTGTACCTACGCCCATCAGGTAGCGGGGCTTATCCATCGGCAGATTTTCGCAGCAAAGGGCGCACATCTCATACATCATTTCCTCAGGCTCACCTACAGACAGGCCACCTATTGCATTCCCATCGCAATCCATAGAGGCTATAAACTCCGCCGACATTTTGCGGAGGTCTTTATAAGTACTGCCCTGAACGATAGGGAACAATGATTGCTCATACCCGTACTTAGGTTCTGTTTCGCCCATGCGCTGTACACAGCGCGATAGCCAGCGGTGTGTCAGCTCCATCGATTTACGGGCATATTCATAGTCAGACGGGTAAGGGGGGCATTCATCAAAAGCCATAATGATGTCTGCACCAATGCTGCGCTGTATGTCAACTACATTTTCCGGCGTGAACAGGTGCCTTGAGCCATCTATATGTGATTGGAACAATGCACCCTCTTCTTTCAGTTTACGGTTGTTAGACAATGAAAATACCTGGTAACCCCCGCTATCTGTAAGTATGGGTTTATCCCAGCCATTAAATTTATGCAGCCCGCCTGCCTTTTCTAGGATGCCGGTACCGGGACGCAGGTAAAGATGGTAGGTATTACCCAGTATTACCTGGGCCTTTATTTCATCATTAAGTTGTTGTTGGGTAACGGCTTTTACACTCCCCACAGTACCTACCGGCATGAAAATGGGAGTTTCTATTTTGCCATGACCAGTTGTAATAACCCCTGCCCTTGCTGATGATTGTGCGTCCTTGCCGGATAATTCGAATTCCATTATTTAGCGGTCAAAAATCTGTTATTTATATTGAATATGCTGTTAAAACAAGTTTTTATCTAAGCCTTTATTTGTTACTTTAGTAGCATGCTTACCGGGGGATTATTCATTTGTTTTTTGTTATGTATTGTAATACAGCTCGGATTTATCCTGTATTTCTTTACCCATATATTCTCACTGGCACAAAAAACCTCCCGTTACTCGCCCATACAACCTGTTTCTGTTATCATTTGTGCAAAAAACGAAGCTGACAACCTGAAACGGTACCTGCCTTCAATTTTGACGCAAAGATATGTTAATGCTACAGGTAATACCATTTTTGAGGTAATTGTAGTTGACGATGCCTCAACTGATAATACACAGCAGGTAGTAGCACAGCTACAGGCCATATACCGCAACCTGAAACTGGTGACCGTCCCGGCTGATGCAGTACGTTGGCTGCCAGGGAAAAAACATGCGTTGAGCAAGGCTGTAGAGATGGCGCAACATGATATATTGGTGATGACCGATGCAGATTGCGAGCCTTCAAGCGCATTGTGGCTGTTGCAAATGACCAAGCCGTTTATGGACGGTAAAGAAATTGTGCTGGGTTATGGCCAGTACCGGACCGATAATACCATACTCAATTCCTTTGTACGTTGGGAGACCGTTCACACCTTTTTACAATATAGCTCCTATGCCAAAGCTGGCAGGCCCTACATGGCTGTTGGCCGTAACCTGGCCTGCACCAGGGCCGCATTCCTGAAAGCGCAGTCTTCCCCGGAATGGCGTAAGCTCCCATCGGGCGATGACGACCTGCTGGTGAGGGCTGCAGGGGGCAGGAGCAACGTGGCGGTAATGGCGAATCGTGGTGCTTTTACTATAACACAGGCAAAGCAGGAGTGGGCAGCATGGGCGCATCAGAAGCAGCGGCACCTTTCTACAGGTAAGTATTACAGGTTCCTGACCAAGATACTGCTGGCCAAGTATGGCTTTTCTCATGCAATAGCTTGGGTGCTCTTCTTTATATTGCTGTTTACACCCATGTGGGGCGAGGCCCTGGCCGTTATGCTGCTGCGTTGCGCTATATACTGGATGGTATGGCAGCGTGCCGCCTGCATACTGAATGAAAAAAGACTGATACGTTACTTCCCGTTATTTGATTTAGGCTGGCTGCTGTATAACTTTGTATTTTCGCCGTACATACTCTGGAAAAACAAAAAGCAGTGGACATAATTCTAAAATACTTTAGTGACTTTACAGACAAGCAGGAACAACAATTCAAACAACTGGACGCTTTGTACCGCGACTGGAATGAGAAGATTAACCTGATATCGCGTAAGGATATAGACTCCCTGTACGAAAAACATGTCCTGCACTCATTAGCTTTAGCCGTGCTTTGCAATTTCAACCCCGGTGCAAGGGTAGTGGATGTAGGTACAGGTGGCGGCTTCCCCGGTATACCGCTGGCTATTTTCTTCCCTGATGTAGAGTTTTTATTAATAGACAGCATCGGCAAAAAGATAAAAGTAGTAAAAGCAGTATCCGAAGCGATAGGCCTGAAAAACGTAACGGCTGTACATGGCAGGGCAGAGGAACTTAAAGGCAGTAGCTGTGACTTTGCAGTATCGCGTGCAGTAGCCCCCCTGACCGATTTATGGCGCTGGGTATCGCCATTAATAGTAAAGGGTCAAAAATCGGAAGAACTGCGTAACGGTTTGATATGCCTGAAGGGCGGAGACCTGCAGGCCGAAATAGAACTGTCGGGCCTTGAGGCAGAGGCATGGAGCGTGTCTGATATTTTTGAAGAGGAGTTCTTTAAAGAGAAATATGCTGTATATGTGCCCCGCTAATGCTTAACCCTCAGCTTTAAGCTTTTTATCTACATAGAATGGTGCAAATGGGAGCAGCGATGCTACAAATACCAGCGCAGCTTTGCTGAATTTCCAGTTGTAGCTTTGCCAGCACCATAGTAGTAGTATGGCATATAATACGAATAAAACTCCATGAGCCCAGCCTGTATATTTTACAGCCTCGGGTAAATCTGCAAAATACTTTAATGGCATAGCTATAAACAGCAACAACAGGTAAGATATCCCTTCCAGAACGGCTACTTGCCTGAAACGTTTCAGTAATTGATGATTCATGGGCGCAAATATACTTAGCTAATTACTCACCAGCTCAATATTCAATAGCTAAATTGTTGTGAATTGTTGTGAAAACAGTGGCTTTTTTAAAGGCGAGCCGGATTTGTTGTGTTTTGTTGCAGTTTTTACGCTTTTTCCTGCTCACCTTGTCCTGAAAAAGGTTTACAGTTTGGTTAAATAATCCCGCAATTAGTTTACACTATTGTTGTGTTTTGTTGCCAAACCCTGATTTTTTCTGCCTTTTTCTGAAAAATGTGGCCTAACAAATTTCCATAGGTGATATAGTGTATATGTCAAAGAGCTATCGATATTCATTGAGGTGAATATATAAGCAAATATACGTAAAATTTATGTATAATAAAATTTATGAAGGCATTTTCGCCAGCCCACTGTTTTCTACTTCGTTGTAAAATTTTAGCCACATCACACTACCACGCTTTGTGATTTATGGTAAAAACTGCCAAAACAATCCTTATTTTTGCGACCTGTTAAAATAAAAACGCATGGGCCGGATATTTGAAGTACGTAAATCCAAGATGTTTGCCCGGTACGACCGGATGGCCAAACAATTTACCCGTATAGGTAAGGAAATTGCCATAGCTGTAAAAAATGCCGGGCCTGACCCTCATACCAACTCTGCTCTTCGCCGTATTATGCAGAATGCCAAGTCTTTCAACATGCCGAAAGACCGTATAGAAGGTGCAATAAAAAATGCACTGGGTAAGGATACCAGCAGTTACGAAGAGGTATTGTATGAAGGGTACGCACCACATGGTGTAGCCCTGCTGGTAGAAACAGCCACAGATAATACAACCCGTACAGTTGCCAATGTGCGTTCTCACTTCAACAAAGGGGGTGGCAACCTGGGTAACAGTGGTTCTGTAGGGTTTATGTTTAAACACCTGGGTGTGTTTAAACTGAACAGCGCCGGCCTGAGCCAGGAAGACCTGGAACTGGAACTGATAGACGCAGGACTGGAAGAAATGGGCGAGGACAGCGAAGGCCACCTGGTATTGAGGTGTGGTTTCAGCGACTTTGGCAATATGCAGAAGGCGCTGGAAGAAAGGGGCCTGGAACCGATATCGGGCGAGCTGGAGTGGATACCCCTGAATACTGTTGAAGTGACAGATGAACAGGCTGATGATGTTTCAAAACTGATAGAACGCCTGGAGCAGGACGATGACGTACAGCGTGTATTCCATAATATGGCATAAACGATAATGTAAATAGCTTTTATGTGAGCGGCAGTAAACCTGCCGCTCATTATTTTTTCTTGTAAGTTTGTTTTATGGCAATCAAACAATGCAGTAAATGTGGAGCTGAATTTGGCTGCGCTAACCCTGTGGCGGGTTGTTGGTGCGAGCAATACAGCGTTCCTGTAGAGCAATTGGCTCATTTAAGGAGCAATTTTGCAGACTGTTTGTGCCCGGACTGCCTGGCTGGTTATACCACAGAAACTACCGGAAATGAAAGCATGCCTGTAAATAAAGAATAGCGATTACCTTTGCAGCGTGAGACGTTCCAATCCATTGCCTTTACTGATAGGCCGCAAACCGCTGATAGAAGCCCTGCAAAAGGGTACTGCTGTAGAAAAGATATTCCTGCTGCGCACGGCTACCGGCGAAGAAATAAGTACAATAAAGAAGCTGGCCCGTGAGAGGAACATACCATTGAGCCAGGTACCGGAAGAAAAGCTGAATGGCATGACCCGTGCTTTGCACCAGGGTGTAGTGGCATGGACCAGCCTCATCAACTATATAGAACTGCAGGATGCTATATCTCACGTAGTGGAGAATGGTGAAGTGCCTTTGTTTGTATTGCTGGATGGTGTGACAGACGTGCGTAATGTGGGTGCAATAGCCCGCACGGCACTGTGCTGTGGTGCGCATGGGTTGATATTGCCCACATCATCTTCCGCATCTCTTACTGAAGAAGCCATAAAAACATCAGCAGGTGCGCTGAACCAGATATTGCTGTGCCGTACCCCATCTGTACAGCAAGCTATAGATACCCTGCGCCTGAATGGCATACAGGTGCTGGGCACCCAGATGAAAGGCAGTGTGCCTATATACAAAACAGATATGACCATACCATCCTGCATAGTGATGGGGGCGGAAGATACAGGTATCAGTAAAGATGTGCTGAAACGTGCTGATGTACTGGTACATATACCCATGACACAGGGATTTGACTCGCTGAACGTGTCTGTAGCTACCGGTATGGTACTGTACGAGGCTGTAAGACAGCGTGTACAGGGCGAATAAAGGTCGTGGCAAAAAAATCTTTTTTCAGTTACGATTTTCCTCCTACTTTTGCATTGCTAAGGTTTCCGCTTTTAGTGGAATGAAAAGGGAACCGGGTGTAAATCCCGGACATTACCCGATGCTGTAAGCTTCATATATACTTTTTGTATCCTCAAGCCACTGTCTGTGCACGAGACGGGAAGGCCGCAAAAAGTGAAGTAAGTCAGAAGACCTGCCTTGGTAAAAAATTACTTATCGCTGCTTTCGGGATTAAAGGCACAGGTAAGAACAAGGCATATTCGTCTTTTTCTGTATCTGGATTTTTTTACACGTAGCTGCGTAATTGTTTAACTTTTTTATTTAACAATTTATGCGCAAAATTTCAACACTTGCAATGGCACTGGTAATGAGTGCCACCGCGCTACAGGCACAAACTGTAGCCCAATTTGATACCCTGCAACTGCCGGGTACAGATACGTTTTATGTAAACTACAGTGCTCCCGGTACTGATGTGGGTTTTGAAGATGGTCTTGCCCATTTTGAAACTGTTTACGACACTACTTTCGGCTACTCCTCCTTACGCAAAGGATTTGTGTATTCTAACGTAAAAGACAGCGTTACTACCAGTTATACAATCCCTAATTCAGCTAAGCCAGGAGAGGGCTTTGGTGGTACCAATCAGTATGCAGTAGGATTTGGTTTTGAAGAACCAATTTCTGTAACCCTTAAAGGCACTGCAAGAGGAAAAATGGTTAAGGGTTTTTACGCAACCAATACAACCTATGCACATAATGCAATGAGGGATGGATATTTGGTTGCTAAGAAATTCGGTGGTATACCGAACGTAGATTCAGACTGGTTTAAAATAACGGTGAAAGGTTTCATGAATGATACACTGACTGCCGACAGTATTGATTTTTACCTGGCAGACTTCCGGGATGCAGACAGTACGAAGGACTACATTATCAAAACATGGGAGTGGGTTGATCTGACCCCACTGGGTAAAGTTGACAGCCTTACGTTCTTAGTAAGCACGTCGGACGTTGGCCAGTTTGGCGCCAATACCCCGCTCTATTTCTGTATGGATAATCTGATTACCAGTTATATACCGGAAGGAGTAGCAACAATAGCTAGCTATGTTGCAAAAATATATCCTAACCCTGCTACAGATAAATTGTTTGTAGAAGTTAATGATGCATCCATAAAAGAAATAACCGTAGCAAGCATATCCGGTAGTATAGTAGGGCGTTTTAACGCAACGGATAAAGTAACCAGTATAAACACTGCAAACTTTGCGCCCGGAATATACCTGGTGCAAATGACTGGTACAAATGGCACCGCATCTGTAAGGTTTGTTAAACAGTAGCAATGAAAAAAATAGTTCTGTTATATAGTTTAGCCTGTATAGCACAGCCTGCGGTAGCACAGTTTGCACCGCAGGCTGGTGTTGCAGGCAGCAGCGCCATCAGTAAAAACGATGCACGTTTTGTTGATTGGGCAAGCGGTTGTATCGTAGAGCGCGGCTGGCAGGATATTGCCGTTCCTTCTTCAGGTAAAGCAAGCCTGGGTACAGATGCTGATGGCACCGGCAAAGCTGATAATTTTATAGTGAGCCTGGGAGATAGTGGTATAGCAGTACTTACGTTCTCGGGTGTGATTTATAACGGTCCGGGGGATGATTTTGCGGTGTTTGAAAATGGTTTTCCAGACCCTAACAATGCTGAAGAAGCCTTCCTTGAATTTGCTTTTGTAGAAGTAAGTTCTGATGGCGTGAAATATGTACGTTTCCCGTCTTCTTCTTTAAATGGTGTGCCACAAGTGCCTGCAGCAGGTGTGTTTATGAACGCGCGTAAAGTGCATAACCTGGCAGGGAAATATATAGGCAGCTACGGTACACCTTTCGACCTGGAGGAATTGAAAGGAACTGAGGGGCTGGATGTTGACAAGATAACACATGTGCGACTGGTAGATGTAGTGGGCAGTATTGGCGACCACGGCAGTAAGGATAAAGACGGTAACCTGATAAACGACCCGTACCCTACAGCATTTCCATCCTCAGGTTTCGACCTGGATGCTGTTGGTGTTATTCATTCACCGGGTAAATGGCCTGCAGGTATTGGGGGGGCATACAATGAAGAAGTAATGCAACTGTATCCTAATCCTGCTACTGATATAATTCATATTAAGGCCGGCAATGTGAGTAACGGAGTGGTTAGTATTAAAGATGTTACAGGCAGGCTGCTTTTAACAGAAACAATGACCGATAGCATTGTAAAGATTGATGTGCAGCAACTTACAGCGGGTGTATATTATGTAACTTTGATAAAAGGTAATGGAAAAGAATGGACAGCAAGATTTACAAAATATTAAGCTGCAGCCTGTTGACCTGCGTGCTGCTTGCGGCATGTAACAAAGACAGGAATAAAGGTGCACAACCCAATGTTGTGGAAGAAGCGCCACCTGTAAAAGGTGTTGGCGAACGTAATGTGTACATTGCGTGCGAGGGTAGCCTGGGTAATGGCAATGCATCCCTTTTTATGCAGAACCTTACCAGTTTTACCAGTTATGATGATGTTTTCTTGTCAGTGAATGACCAGTCTTTAGGAGACGTATTCCAGAGTATGGAACATATTGGTGACAGGATATTTCTTTGCGTCAATAACTCTGATAAAGTAATTGCTATTAACGCGACTACCAGGATGCAGGAAGGCGTTATCAATATACCGAAGCCAAGATATGTATTGGAGATAAACCCTGAAAAAGCTTATGTAAGTACGCTCTTCAGTAACAAGGTCTATATTATTAATCCTAAGACATTAGACATTACAGGTACTATCGACATGCCGGCGCAAAATCCTGAGGGGATGCTGCTGCAGGGTACAAAGGCGTATATATGTACCTGGGATATTAATTGCGATAAGGTGTATATAGTGAGTATAGTAACCGACCAGGTGATTGACAGCTTCCCTATTGCCGGTTACGCACCGCAGCAGGTTGTTGCCGATGGTTATAATACAGTATGGGTTTTGTCAGGCAATGTTGAGAAGAAAAGAAATGCAGCACTGACACAATTGGCGCCTGGTAGTAAGGATATCATTAAGTCATTCCAGTTTAAAGACAAGCAGGATGTGATGAAGCCTGTAATTGACAACGGTGGTAATATGCTGTATTTTATAGCAGTGGATTATAACGGGAATACCGGATATAACGGTATCTACCGCATGGGCATTACAGATGGAACATTACCTGCCGTGCCGTTTATACCTGCACAAAAATACCAGTACTACTGGGGGCTTGGCATAGACCCTGTATCAGATGATATATTTGTAGGTGACCCCAAAGGTTTTGTGCAGAAAGGCTCTGTTACTGTTTATGATGCCAACGGTCACCAGAAAAGGACATTTGCCACAGGTGTAGGGCCGGGTTATTTTTATTTTGATGAATAACAGTCGTAAATTTTTACAAAACGTATTGAGAGGGACAGCATTGCTGATGGCAATGCTGTTTTCTTTTACAGAAACATCTGGCCAGATAGCGGATACCCTGCGTGAAGTGAAAATTCGCGCGAAGCGCAATAAACCTAAAGCCTCTAACGAAGAACGCCTGAATACATATTCCCCTGGGCAGACGATTGTAACTATTGATAGTGTTACACTACAGCAGTATAAGTTTCAGAATATGGCCAACCTGTTGTCTCAACAAGTGCCGGTGTTTGTAAAGTCTTACGGGCTAAATAATATAGCTACGCTTAACTTTCGTGGTGCATCAGCAGCACAGTCGCAAGTATATTGGAATGGTGTACCCATACAGAATGCGGCGCTGGGCATTGCAGATGTGTCGCTATTGCCTGTATCACTTATTAATAGAGTGAATGTTGTGTATGGCAGTTCTTCAGCCATGTGGGGCAGTGGTAATGTTGGCGGTGCACTGCTGATAGAAAACGATCTGCCTGCTTTTGATGATAGCGGGAGTTTTACGCAATCAGTATCCGCAGTTGCAGCAAGTTACGGGCATTACCAGGCAGGGGTGAAATCTGCACTCGCCACCAGGCGGTTTGTTTTAAGTGTGGATGCTTTCGGGCAATCGGCTAAAAATGATTTTCCCTACGAAGATAACAACGGGATGGAGCAACGCATGAATAATGTGAAGCTGCAAAGCGGGGTAGGTATGTTGCAAGCCGGGTATAAAATAAATGATAAACAAACTATTACTGCACGGGCATGGTACCAGCAATACTACAGGGAGATACCACGGGCATTGTTTGAAGCGTTTTCTGTGAAAAACCAGCGGGACGAGTCGCTGCGCACCTTACTGGACTGGAACAGGAAGGGGAATAAAACCAGTACCTACGTTAAAGTTGCGTATATACGCGATATAGTATGGTATGAAGACAGTACAGTGCTGGTAAATGCTAAGAATTTTACCAACCAGCTATATGCAGAGGCGGGTGTCAATCACCGCATTAATGAGCACCACAAATTATTGTTGTTTTCGCCTGTGCATATATCAAGCATAGACAGGGTGAGCATGGGCGACAGATATGAGCAGCAGCGTTATGCATTAGCAGCAGCTTATCTGTATTCTGCATTTGATAGTAAGCTGAATATATCTGTAAACGGACGGGGAGAGTTAATTGATGATGTGAAAATCCTACTGCCGGGTATTAACGCATCTTACAATGTTACTGATTACCTGCAGCTAAGGGCTAATGTGCAACGTACCTTCCGTATGCCTACACTTAATGAATTGTATTATAACCCCGGTGGCAACCCTTTGCTGAAGCCGGAAAAAGGCTGGAATGAAGATGCGGGATATACTTTAAGTGTAAAGAGAAAGTTGGCAGTACAACACAGCCTGTCGGCCTATAACCGCGTGATAGATGACTGGATAATATGGTTTGGCGGTGCGATATGGACACCGCACAATATTGCGACTGTTCGCAGCCGTGGGTTACAAACAGAAAACCGTTTTCAATATACTCTTGGCAGTGTTACGCTACACTTGTCTTTAAATGCAGCTTATACCATTGCTACCACCATGGCCAGTTATCAGCCCGGCGATGGAAGCATTGGTAAGCAAATTCCTTACACGCCACTATATAACGGGCAGGGAAATCTCGGTCTTACGTGGAAGAGGTTATACGTGAACTATAACCATACCTATACAGGGCTACGATATATTACAACAGACGAGTCGTACGAGTTGCCGTACTATACCATCGGCAATCTTCAGTTGATGTATTCATTAACCCCCGGCAACAATCCGTTGCAGATTATCGCGCAGTGCAACAACATATGGAACAGTGGCTACCAGGTAGTAAATGCCCGGCCAATGCCCGGCATCAACTTGTTGTTTGGGCTGAGTTTTAGTTTTGGAGGGTGAAAATAAAAAGACCTCTCATTCGTTAATTAGCTATGAAGCAATTCATAGGCCTTTTCAAAATAATCCTTTTTCATCCCAACAGGAAAAAACGCGCCATCATTACCCTCTTATATGCTGCAATAGCATTGTATGCAAATTTTTTTATGTTACAGGTGTTTTGCTGGCCGGTAGATTGGGCTGCATGGTATTGCATCGTATTCGTGTTAACATTGTTGATATACCCGTTTGCGGGTAATTCAATTGCAAGGAATTTATCAGCCTTTGTATTAGGTGCAGGCGTATTGCCATGTGTTTATTGTATTGTTTTTCTGGCAAGCCCAGCAGGCATTTTAAAAGCGTATATAGGATATGCATTACTCATACTGCTTTTCGGCGGAGGATTTTTGGCTTATTTTCCTTCTTACCTGTTGTGGCAGGTAGTTATGTATTTCCGCCAAGGGGAAATGTCTGGCCGGCTTTGTATGTTGACAGGATTGATTGCGTCTCTCATCCCTTTGTTGCTGTACCTGCAATCATTCCGGCAGGAATTTTCAAAATTCACTCGCTTATGCGCGGAGAGTAACGCTTTTCGTTATGAACAGTTAGCAAAGAATGAGTATACGGAACAACTGTTGGGCATAGGAATTAAATATCATACACAGTTGGAGTTCATATATGACGGATGGCGTCCTCCCATGCACCATCCATTTTTAAATATTGGATTATGGCTTTACAGTGATACACATTATCCGTGTAAAGAACTCAATAGGAAAAAATACTATAAATTGGTGTTCCCCGAAAAGTCACTACAAATGTCTTGCCCATGCTCATATATGGATGATGGCTTGACATACTTTAACGAAAAATGGTGACTCCAACAAACACTACAATGAACAACATAATCTATCTTTACTATCATGCTTATAGGTCAATTATCAAAGAGGACAGGTTTTTCCAGGGATACCATCAGGTACTATGAGAAGATAGGTTTACTGGTGATGCCTAAGAGGCGAAGACAAGATAATAAGTATAAGGATTATCCAGAAGAGATAGTTGCTACGCTAAATGCCATCCGCAAGTATAAGGAACTGGGTTTTACGCTTGAGGAGATACGCGAGGTATTGGTGCTGCAATCTATAAAAGTGCTGGATGTGCATAAAATGCTGCACATAGTAGAGCGCAAAATAACCGGCCTGGATACTGAAATAGAAAAGCTGCACGCCTATAAAATGCGCCTGAACAGGGAACAGCAGTTGTTGCTGCAAAAGAAGACAGGGCATATAATACAGTTGCCTGAAATGAAAATAGCAGCTTAAGCTGCTATGATCTGGTCAACAATGCCATAGTTGACAGCCTCCTCTGCATTCATCCAGTAGTCACGGTCAAAGTCCTTCATGATTTTCTGTATTGTTTGCCTGCAGTTTTCCGCCAGTATTCTTGCCGTCAGCTCTTTGGTCTTGATGATTTGCCTGGCCTGTATCTCAATATCAATGGATTTTGCACTGAAGCGCCCGCCTATACCGGGCTGGTGTATCATCACCTCTGCAGAAGGGTAGATATACCTGTTGCCTTTTTCTCCGCCCGATAGCAATACAGAGCCCATACTGGCTGCAAAGCCTATGCAGTATGTGTACACGGGTGATGAGATGGTTTGCATCATATCGTACATGGCATATCCAGCTGTAACCATACCCCCGGGGCAGTTGATGTACATATGGATAGGTTGCCCCGGCTGGATGGCTTCAAGATAAGCCAGTTGCTCTACAATGCTTTTCGAGCTCTGGTCGTCCACCTGCTCCCAAAGGAATATTTTTCGCTGCTCCAGCAGGTTGTTCTTCAGGCGGTTGTTAAATGAGTAATACTCCGTGATGTGTTCTGTCTGCTCCATGCTTTTTTAAGCAAGTATAAGGGGTGGAGTATAGTCCATGGTTGGAAAAATAGAGGGGATTTTTTTACATTGTAGCTATGAAAAGATATATCATTATTGCACTATTATTTCATTGTGGGTTATGTTATGGACAAAAGGAAGGAGTGGTGATAGAAGACAGGCCATTGGTGTGGAAAGATTTTAAAGGTAAGCCTACAACAGATGTGTATAAGGCGAAAACCTATACCTATATGGGGTATGAAAGTAAGATTGAAAATAAGAAACTGATTTATGAAATTACATGTGTGTTCAATCCTAAGTTGTCATGGGTGTCTAAAGATTATTTAAAACAATGTACGGACGAGGCGTCTGCCTATTTGCTGAAACATGAGCAAGGCCACTATGACGTGGCGAGAATTATTGCTGTTGAAGCCGACAAGACAATGGGTGATTTTAAATATGATGATAAACGGATAAGGGTTCAGGCAGACAGTATTTTCAGGAGTTATGTGAAAAAAGCAAAACAAGTCCAGGATGCTTATGATAAAGACACCAACCATAGCAAAGTGACTGATGAACAAATCCGTTGGAATGATAAGATCGAAAAAGGCTTGAAAGAGGGGCGTATCGATCTTTAATATTGTGCGTTTTTGTTCTATCATGCATATTCTCCGGCTACTAAGAAGTTGCAAGGAACTTTTTTACTCCCATGATGTTGTTAGCAGTATCGTTTTTTTTAAAAAGAGATTTCAGGCATGAGAATACTACTGGTCATAGTATGGTTGTTGTGTGCACATATGTGTCTCGCACAGGGAGTGGTAATAGTCCACAGGCCTTTAACATGGAATGACTTCAGGGGCAAGGCGATAAAGGGCTCTGTTAAGGCCAAGACCTATACCTACATGGGCTATGAAAGCAAAGTAAAGAATAAGAAATTCAGCTATAAGGTCACCTGCTATTTCAATCCTAAGATGTCATGGGTTTCAAAAGAATACCTGAAACAATGCACAAAAGCACAATCGGCTCATTTGCTGAAGCATGAGCAAGGACATTATGATATAGCAAGAATTGTTGCTGCAGAAGCTGACCGGGCTTTGGGGGCATTGCGTTCTGCTGATAAGCGTACCATTCAAAAAGCAAATGGCATTTTTAATAAGTATGTCAAAAAGCTAAAAGCAGTACAACAGGCTTATGACAGGGATACGAAACATAGTTTGGTATCAAAAGAGCAAAGCCGCTGGAATGATAAAATTGAAAAGGCCCTGAAAAAAGGGCGCATTGACTTTTAGTCCTAACGGGTATTATCTAATCAGCCCGGCAACTAAACTAAGGATGTGATGTTGTAATATTGAAAGAATAAATCGTTGCATTGCCTGCTAACAGAAACATAGGTTACGAAACCATACTGACCTGGCTCAACAGCAAAGGGCTGCAGCCTTTCTCCTTCCAGGAGGAGGCGTGGCAGATGCATGTAGAAGGCCTGAGTGGTATAGTGAACGCACCTACGGGTTTCGGTAAAACTTATTCTGTTTTCCTTGCTGTGGTTATAGATTGGATAAACCGCTACCCGCAGGAGTATCAAACAAAAACAAATTCAGGTCTGCAACTGGTATGGATAACGCCACTGCGAGCACTGGCAAAAGATATAGCCAGGGCTATGGCCGAGGCCCTGGAAGAATTAAATATTCCCTGGAATGTGGCTATCAGGAACGGGGATACAAGCACTGCTGAACGTGAACGGCAGAAAAGGAAGATGCCGGAAATATTGGTTATTACCCCGGAAAGCCTGCACTTGTTATTCGCTTCAAAAAATCATGCGGAATACTTTAAAAGCCTTACCTGTATTGCGGTAGATGAATGGCATGAACTACTTGGGAGTAAGCGAGGCGTGCAGGTAGAACTGGCATTGGCGCACCTCAAAAAATTAACAAGTAAAAATAAAAAAGAAAAAACAGACGATTTATCACTTAAGACTAATCACTTACCACTACGTATATGGGGTATATCTGCCACCATAGGCAATCTTGAAGAGGCTATGGTGGTGTTGCTGGGGGATGGCACAAACGGAGTTATTGTACGCGCAGAACAGCGAAAGCAAATTGCTATACATACTATATTGCCCGAAACTGTAGAGCGTTTCCCCTGGGCGGGGCACCTGGGCTTAAAAATGATAGAACATGTATTGCCGGTTATCAGGCAGAGCCGTTCCACGCTGTTGTTTACGAATGTGCGCTCGCAGGCTGAGATGTGGTACCAATCGCTGCTGGAAGCCGCCCCCGACCTTGCTGGCGCTATTGCCCTGCACCACAGCAGCATAGATATGGAATTGCGGTTGTGGGTGGAAGAGGCCTTGCATAAAGGCATATTACAGGTAGTGGTATGCACGGCCAGTCTTGACCTGGGTGTTGATTTCCGCCCTGTAGATACGGTGATACAAGTAGGGAGCCCTAAAGGTATAGCACGATTTATGCAACGGGCAGGGCGCAGTGGCCACCAGCCGGATGCAATCAGTAACATTTACTTTGTGCCCACACATTCGCTGGAGATAGTAGAAGCGGCGGCTTTGATGAAGGCGTATGAGGAACGTGCAGTAGAAAGCCGCCAGCCGGTAGTTTTGGCTTTTGATGTACTGATACAATATATAGTAACTATAGCTACCGGTGATGGCTTTAAGAGCGAAGACCTGCTGGCAGAAGTACGGGACACGCATTGTTTTGCAGATATAACGGATGATGAATGGGATTGGATGCTGTCGTTTGTTACCACAGGTGGCAAAACACTACATGGCTACGATGAATATCACAAAGTTGTAGAGATAAATGGTACCTACCATGTAACCAACCAGCGGGTGGCAATGCGGCACAGGATGCATATAGGCACTATAGTAGGCGATCCTATTATGCAGGTAAAGTTTATGAGTGGCGGGTATGTAGGTACTATAGAGGAGTATTTTATTTCAAGGCTGACGCCCGGCGATGCTTTTATTCTTTCCGGTCGCAGGCTTGAATTGGTACAGATAAAAGATATGACAGTGTTTGTACGCAGGTCTACCGCCAAAAATGCTGCTGTGCCGGTGTGGGGTGGGGGCCGCCTGCCTTTATCAGCCAACATGGGTTCTTACCTTCGTGGCGCCTTTCAGCAGGCAGCTACACAGCCTGGGGGCAATGAATTACTGGAATTCCTGCAGCCTCTGTTTGATACACAACGTAAAAGGTCTGCTATCCCTAAAGAGGATGAATTACTGGTAGAGCTTATTAGTACAAAAGACGGCCATCATTTATTTGTTTATCCCTTCGAGGGGCGGCTGGTGCATCATGCCATGGCATCACTACTGGCGTACCGTATTGGCCGTATAAAGCCTATTACCTTCTCTATAGCTATGAACGATTATGGTTTTGAATTGCTGAGCGACCAACCTATACCTGTAGATGAAACTAATATACACGCCGTTTTTAGCCCCGAGAACTGGTATGCAGATCTGCAACGCAGCGTGAACGCAGCAGAAATGAGCAGGCGCAAGTTCCGTGATATAGCAGTTATCTCCGGGCTGATATTCCAGGGTTTTCCCGGAGAGCAGAAGAAACAACGGCATTTACAAAACTCTACAGGGTTATTATATGATGTGCTGGTAGAAAATGAACCACGCAGCTTATTGTTGCAACAGGCCCATCACGAGGTGCTCGCCCACGAAATAGAAGCTACACGCCTGTACCAGTCGTTAATGCGTATAACAGATAGTAAGATAATAATAACCCGTCCTGATAGATGGACGCCATTCTGCTTTCCTATAAAGGTGGACAGCCTGCGCGATGAGTTGACCAGCGAAAACCTGCAGGACAGGATAAAACGCATGCAGGCGCAGGCTACAACGGGGGCTTAAAAGGCTTTCCCCAAAAATATTCTTAAAATACCTTTAAACCTTTTGGTGGTGAAAAATATCGACTGTATCTTTGCCGTCCCTTTGGAGAAAGGGAAGCTCTTTGTAAGGTTGTTGCAGGAAATATTTTCTAAAAAAATGAAAATAGATTTGGTGGGTTAAAATACTTTCCTACCTTTGCACTCCCTTCGCAAAAAGGATAGCTCTTAACAACGCAGAACACCTTGATAATCAATTAGTTCATTCGGAAAATAAATATCTGAAAAACATTTTGAGAATTGAAAAAGAGGTTATAGTTTTGCACTCCGTTTCGCAGTATAGTTAACTAAAAATTAATCAACGCGTAACAAGTTCTTAACAACAGGTATATCAGTATAGAGGCTGAGATGGTGGTTCAAATCCACTGGTACTACATAGGGTAACGAAGGTTACCTGGAGTTCTT
>CAYXHM010000011.1:0-92272 GCA_964464965.1 uncultured Flavipsychrobacter sp.
TGCGATTGCGATGATCTTTTTCATAATTGTTGTTTGTGTTTGTTTGTTGTTAGTTCGTTATTGTGATGCAAAGATGCGGCGGCGGATGAAACAGTGGAAATAATCCGCCCCGCTTAACCCCCTGTTAGCAACCCGCTAACCAACTGTTAACAATTTTTATATGCTAAATAATTGGTTTTTAATTAGTTGCATTTTCATCGCAATGTTTAACCGGCTGTTTGTTAACAGAGTATTGCAGCAATACAGGCAACAAAAAAGCTGGGATGATGGATATGGACATAGGTTGTTTTTTTGTTTTATTGGTTTAATAGTTGTATTTTTGCTTTAGTAAATGTTGTAAAAAATGCATACCATACTGCATTCTGGCCCTAAGCCATTAATGACATATAATAAACAAGGCCCCTCATTAAGGGGCCTTGTTTATTATAGACAGTTTCCTGTTAAAAACGCATTTTACTTAACAAAACTTAACAATTCCGGCTTATACAGACACGTTGAACTCCCTCAGGGCATCGTTAAGGCTGGTTTTAAGATCGGTGCTGGGCTTGCGCTGGCCTATTATCAGGGCGCAGCTTACACTATACTCACCCGCGGGAAATTTTTTGGTATAGCTACCCGGTATCACTACGCTGCGGGCAGGTACCCGACCCCTGTATTCTACAGGCTCTGCGCCGCTTACATCTATTATTTTAGTGCTCTGTGTCAATACTACGTTGGCACCCAGTACGGCCTCTTTTTCTACACGCACTCCTTCTACCACTATACAGCGGGAGCCTATAAAACATCCGTCTTCAATTATTACCGGGCTGGCCTGCAGTGGCTCCAATACGCCACCTATGCCTACGCCACCACTCAGGTGCACGCCTTTGCCTATCTGTGCGCAAGAGCCAACAGTTGCCCATGTATCTACCATAGTGCCTTCATCTACATAGGCGCCAATGTTTACATAGCTGGGCATCAATACGGCATTTTTGCCAATGTATGCACCATAACGGGCTACAGCGTGTGGTACAGCACGTACGCCAAGAGATGCATAGTCCTTCTTCAG
This sequence comes from uncultured Flavipsychrobacter sp., assembly GCA_964464965.1. Taxonomy (GTDB): domain Bacteria; phylum Bacteroidota; class Bacteroidia; order Chitinophagales; family Chitinophagaceae; genus UBA5543. Next base: position 1,049 of record CAYXHM010000011.1, read on the forward strand.
CAGCATTTTGTCGTAAAACTCAAAAGGTTCTATCGTCCAGGTCTGCATGGGTTGTATGCCGAAATACAGCAGTATAGCCTGTTTTACCCATTCGTTTACCTGCCAGTCATCACCGTTAGGTTCAGCAACACGCAGGCGACCTTTATCCACCTCTTCTATTACCGCGCGTACGGCGTCTTTATATTTATCATCTTTCAGCAATTCCCTGTCGGCATATGCTGCCAGTATCAAATCTTTCATAATTGTAAAAGTTTTACGTGCCGCGAAAATAAGAAAAGCAATCTTTTTAATCCTAACTTAAAAATCACCCTTTCTGTGCATGTTTCTATAGTTACATTGCAAAAAAATGACAATTGTACATGCGGCTTCTTCGTAAATTACAGAATAAAAATTCAAAGCTTATGAGAACACTCTTTACTCTTTTATTTGCCTTGATGGCGCTACCCGGAATGGGTAAAAATACGGATACATACCTGAAATTATGTGAAGTAAATAAATGCTGGACTGAACAAAACGATGTTGCGCAACTGCAATATCCTGTATATGATAACCGTACTGAAAAAGAATGGATACGCACACACCTGCAACTCGTAGAGCAAACACTACGCAACAGGAATGCGGCTCATCTTTCTGCCGGGCAGAAAGCAAACCGGGTGGCAGCACTGGATGAATTGAACAAATACTGGCAGGAAGGCAATTTTCCCGTAAATGATTTGTACAATTACCGTACACCAATATTTATAGACCGCTACGATAATTTTTGTGCCGTAGGCTACCTGGTAAAAGCAACAGGCCACGAGGAAGTATCCCGCATGATAGCCGCCAATACCAACCTGGCATATGTTAGGCAGATGAATTATGCTGAACTGGATAATTGGGCAAGGGATTATGGTTTTACCAAAGATGAACTGGCATGGATACAGCCGGGCTACCCGCCTGCTACGTATGTAAAGCCGGTAGGTGGCGGTACCGATGGCGAAATAGTTGAACTGTATGCTGATAAAGCCGGTGAAAGGTTATATATAGGTGGACAGTTCTCAAACGTAGATAATAACATTCCTGCTGATAACATAGCCTACATAACAGAACAAGATGGCAATTATACCTGGCATGCTATGGGCGATGGCCTGGATGGCATAGTAAATGCCATAGTAGAATTTGAAGGTAAGATATACGCCGCTGGCAGCTTTACCATGAGTGGTAGTACACAACTTACCAATGTTGCCTGGTGGGATGGTAGTAAGTGGAATGCAACCGGCTGCATAGGCGGTGAAGTGAAGGATTTGATCGTATTTAATGATGAACTATACGCTGTAGGTGACTTTGATGTATGTGCTGCTATGAGCGAGGTCAACTTTGCAAAATGGAACGGCACTGTCTGGACTGGTATTAATATGCTTGAAGGGCATGTAAATACAGTACATAATACAGGTACTGAATTGATACTTGGCGGTATGTTCTCCTACATGGGCAATGCACAGAATATTATAAAATGGCACCCGGTAAATGGATTTTTACCTTACAGCAACGCGATACAGAACGAGGTGAATGATATTGAAATACATAAAGGTGTGGTATTTGCAGCAACAGCGGCCGATATAGATTCCACCCGGATGATTATGAAACTGGATGCTACTGCTAATACATGGACGGCTTTATACCAAATGCCATTCGAAACAAATACTGAACGGATTGCGGCAAAGGTGCTTTGCAAAAAAGGTAATGAATTGCTTGTTGGCGGAGATTTTAAATATGAATCCCTGATGCAGCCATCCACCAGTTCTTCAAACTGTGCCGCGGTATGGGAGGCCAAAAACCTGGTGAGCTACGATGGAATTTTAGTGGACAGTACAATTAATGCAATGGCCATGTTTAAAGGCGGTTTTTTTGTAGGTGGTAAGTTTAATACAGGCTATACAGGCAACAGCAGTAACGGTACACTCAATAGCATAGCACGCTGGACATCGCCGGCCGGCGTGCCCACTACGCCAACGGTACAGCATAGCTTTGAGTTATACCCAAACCCCGCCACCGAAAGCATAACGATAAAAAATAATTTCGGTGCTAAATATTTTAACCTGTACGAGGTGTCCGGCAGGGTAGCACTCAGCCGGCAGATAGATGGCAGTACAGTTAGCTTAGCATTGATTGGTATAACTCCCGGTACCTACATGGCAGAAATAGTTGATGACACAGGCAATAAAACCATGCAGAAACTTGTTATAAGATAAGCCAATTAAATTGTTTCATAGAGTAAAGCCTTCGGCCATTTTCGGCCGGGGCTTTTTCTTTCAGAAATTTTTAAAAAACGATTTGGAGAAATGCGAAAGCTGCCTATCTTTGCAATCCGTTTAGGGAAAAGCGGTAAGGAGGCATAGCTCAGCTGGTTCAGAGCATCTGCCTTACAAGCAGAGGGTCCGCGGTTCGAATCCGTGTGCCTCCACTTAATAAAGACTAAGGACTCCAAGTAATTGGAGTCCTTTTTTTGTTTTTCTAAAATAAGCCTCGCGCAGGATTGAACATCGCTGCACTACTTATTGTAATGGTCAAAGTCCAGATGTGTTTTGTATTTCGTCCGGTGGTCGCTCCATCAAACGTACGGTCCCATCATAAACTAAATCTCCCGCAGGGTCGGTTGACGTGGTTATCTCAACAATGATTTCATCACGTTGTTCCAATTCAGTCAGCACAGAAATAAGCCCCGTGAGACTCAAATCGGCAGATGCCGCCAGATGTTGAATGTCTATAGGAACATTATCTCCTGCTTCGGTTGAGATTGTCCGTATCATTTCGAATAAGTCGCTGGAATTAGTTGCCATTGTATTAAAACACATCACGTTTGAAAATGTTGACTGAGATACTTATGGGATATATCGGTACGAGCCTCATTCAGATAATAATGCAGACACTTCAGCCAGTGGCATAGCTTTTTAAAATTGATTCCTTTGCAGGATATTTGGGTCTGAAAATTATCTGAAGTTTTAAATAGGCTCAGCGTTTTACGTTTAAATAAACAATTTTACATATATTTGCACATTAATAGCTGTATTCCTGCAGTTGTTTATTTTTTTTGCAATTATCGTGTTTTGCAGAAGACTCACCAATCTGTACACCTTGTTCAGGATGAGTCAAATTTGCAAACACCGTACAACTGCAACAAAACGCAACAATTTTAAAGCATCGCCTCCTCTCACTCGTGGAGGACGACATTTTCAAAGCATCGCCCCTCTCTACCTGTGGAGAGGAGCCGGGGATGAGGCAAAAATATTGAATATATAACCCGCTGAAATAATCTTCATTTTTCTTTTGCCTTTTTACTTTTTACTTTTGACAATAGGAAATGGCAGACAATTATATAGTATCGGCACGTAAGTACCGCCCCCAGACTTTTGATACGGTGGTGGGGCAGGAGCATATTACCACTACGCTGAAAAATGCGATAAAGAACAACCACCTGGCGCATGCATACCTGTTTTGTGGTCCGCGTGGCGTGGGCAAGACCTCCTGCGCGCGTATCCTGGCCAAAACTATAAATTGTGAGAATCCCACGCCTGACATGGAAGCCTGTGGCGTATGTGCCACCTGCGATAGTTTTAATAACAATACGTCCTTCAACGTATTTGAGTTGGATGCCGCGAGTAACAACTCAGTAGATGACATCCGCGAGCTGGTGAACCAGGTGCGCTTTGCACCGCAGGCAGGTAAGTACAAAATATACATCATAGATGAGGTGCATATGTTGAGTGCCTCGGCTTTTAACGCCTTTCTGAAGACGCTGGAAGAACCACCATCTTACGCCATTTTTATATTGGCTACTACGGAGAAACATAAGATACTGCCTACCATCCTCAGCCGCTGCCAGATATTCGACTTTAAAAGGATTATTTCCAACGATATATCCAACCACCTGCACAGCATTGCTACCAAAGAAAGCGTAGTAGCGCAGGAAGCTGCACTGCACGTTATAGCGCAGAAAAGTGAAGGTTGCATGAGGGATGCCCTCAGCATGTTCGACCGTATAGTAAGCTTTACCAATGGTATGCTTACATATAACAATACCATGGAGCACCTGAACCTGCTCGATGCCGATTTTTACTTCGGTTTGGTGGATAATATGCTTGCCCAGGATGTAAGCGGTACGCTACTGAAGCTGGACGGTGCGCTGGAACGTGGTTTTGAGGGCGACGTAATACTGGAAGGATTGGCAGAGCATCTGCGCAACCTGATGCTGTGCAAAGACCCCCGTATGGCAAAGCTGCTGGATGTTCCCGGCGAACACAAGGCTATCTTTCACGAAAAGGCCAACCAGGCTCCGCCGTCATTTATCATTTCGGCGCTGAATGTGGTAAGTGATGCCGAGATAAATTACCGGAATGCCAATAATAAGCGGCTTCATGTAGAGATGTGCCTGATAAGGCTTTGCTACCTGCTCCAGGCTATAGAGGCCGGGGGCGAAAAAAAAAACACTGATAGCGTAACTGAGGATACCTTTATTCCTAAAACGGCGGCGCCTGTAGCGGCTAAAGCAAGCCCGGCACCTGTTGCCGTGGTACAACCACTGGCGGCAATGCCGGTGGATGAGCCTGTTCCGGTACCCATGCCGCTACCCGTAGCAGAGGCCCCGAAACCCACATCTATACCCTTGCCTGTGTCTAAACCTGCCGGTAATGCCCCTGCACGCCGCATCAGTCGCGGGCTTATAGACGGGTTGGATGATGTGCTGAACAGTGCAGCTACGCTCGTGGAAGAAAAGAAAGAACTTACTGCAGGGCAGGTAGACCACTTGTACGACCGTTACAAACAAAAGATACAGGCCGATGGTAAAATGATGGTGTACGCACAACTACTGGCTATGGGTGTAGAGCTGCATCCTGACAATGAAGTGAGGCTGATATGCCCTACCATACTGGCAGATACCTATGCACGCGCCCAGCAGAATGACATACTCGATTTTTACCGTGCTGAAACCGGCATCCTGGTGAGGGTGACAACAGAGATAAGGCTGAATGAAGAACTGGAGTCGCAGCAACAAACAAAAGTGCTGAGCAAGCCTGAGATATTTGATGAAATGGCCCGCCGTAATCCTGTCTTGGCAGAAATGAGGGAAAAACTCGGGCTGCAAATTGATTTCTGATTATTCTATATATATAAAGGTTCCAGTTGCTATTTAATTTCAGGTGAAATAAAAACGGGAATTGATTACTTTTGACACCTCAATCTTTTAAAAAAGAAATTTAGTTTATGGCTGAAGCGATACGTATGCCACTTCTGAGTGATACGATGAAGGAAGGTGTGATAGCCGAATGGCATAAGAAGGTAGGCGACAAGGTGAAAAGTGATGATGTGATAGCCGATGTGGAAACCGATAAGGCCACCATGGAGGTAATGCCTTATGTGGACGGTACGCTGTTGTACATAGGTGTTAAAAAAGGCCAGGCTGCTGCGGTGAATAGTATCATCGCCATCATTGGTAAAGAGGGTGAAGACTACCAAAGCCTGTTGAGTGAAGGGGATGCTAAGGCACCTGCTGCTGAACAAAAAGACGCCCCGGCAAAGGAGGGGCCTGCAAAAGAAGAGCAACCTGCAGAAAAGACTTCAGAGCAACCTGCAGCCCCCAAAACAAGCAAACCGAAATCGGGCGATGCTACGGTAATACGTATGCCCCTGCTCAGCGATACCATGAAAGAAGGTAAAATCGCTGCATGGCATAAGAAAGTAGGCGATAAGGTAAAGAGCGATGATGTGCTGGCCGATGTGGAAACTGACAAGGCTACTATGGAAGTGATGGGCTATGCAGATGGCACTTTGCTGTATATCGGTGTGAAGGAAGGTGAGGCTGCAAAAGTAAATGGTATTATTGCTATAGTGGGTAAAGAGGGTACGGATATTGAACCATACCTGCAGGACGATGGTAGTGAAACAACAGGGGCTGCCCCGGCTAAAGAGGAAAAATCTGCTGAACAGCCAGCACAGCAACAGGCGACGGCACAATCTCAACCTGCAACAGGTAATGACGGCGAACGCATAAAAGCATCTCCGCTGGCTAAAAAACTGGCAGAAGATAAAGGAATAGATATCAATAGCGTACAGGGCAGCGGCGATGGTGGTCGCATCATCAAGCGCGATATAGATAATTACAAGCCATCGCAGGCAGCACCTGCTGCACAGGCTGCAACCGGCCCTGCTACTCCGCAGGTACGCCAGGCTGTACCGGTAGGGCAGGAGGGTTATACAGATGTGCCCGTATCGCAGATGCGCAGCGCAATAGCCCGCAGGCTGGGCGAGAGCAAGTTTACTGCCCCGCACTTCTACCTTACTATGACCATTACAATGGACAAGGCGGCAGAAGCGCGTAAAGCTATCAATGAGGTATCACCTGTAAAAGTATCGTTCAACGACCTGGTGATAAAAGCATGTGCTATGGCGTTGCGCCAGCATCCATATGTAAACAGTAGCTGGCTGGGCGATAAAATACGCCAGAACCATCATATACACGTAGGCAGTGCGGTAGCAATAGACGATGGCCTGATAGTACCTGTTATAAAATTCGCCGATCAGAAATCACTGTCGCAGATTGCGGAAGAGTCTAAAACACTGGCAGAAAAGGCGCGTAATAAAAAACTGCAGCCGCCCGAGTTTACAGGCAATACGTTCACCATATCTAACCTGGGTATGATGGATATAGTCGAGTTTACAGCCATTATTAATCCTCCTGATAGCTGCATACTGGCAGTTGGTGCTATAGTGCCTACGCCTGTAGTGGAAAACAACCAGGTAGTAGTGCGCCAGCAGATGAAGATTACCCTCAGCTGCGATCACCGCGTGGTAGATGGGGCAGTGGGTTCGCGCTTCCTGCAAACGCTGAAGGCGCACCTGGAAAATCCGGTGACGATGCTCGTATAATAAATTGATAATCAATCTAATAAAACAACCACCCAGGTGGTTGTTTTTGATTTCGAAGGATTACTGATGATTTATCGACTTAACTTATAAGCATATGCGGTGCCGGATTTTGAGATTACCTTGCAACATCTGAATTTTACATCCGTTAAGCCGATAAACGGGATTTTTGATATTTGACCTTTTAATTTGAAACTAGACATATTAGCCATAGGGGTACACCCTGACGACCTGGAACTGGGCTGTGCGGGCACACTGATAAAACATGTGCAAATGGGGCAGAAAGTGGGCATACTCGACCTTACGCGTGGAGAACTGGGTACCCGCGGTACGCCCGAATTGCGTGTAGCGGAAGCTGCCGAGGCCGCCCGTATCATGGGGCTTGCTGCCCGTGAGAACCTGGGTATGGCCGATGGTTTCTTTCAGAATGACAAAGAACATCAGCTGAAACTGGTGGAATATATACGCAAATACAGGCCACAGGTGGTAATAGCCAACGCTATGGAAGACCGCCACCCCGATCATGGCCGTGCCGGTAAGCTTATTTCCGACTCCTGCTTCCTGGCAGGATTGTCTAAGATAGAAACCATGCATAACGGTGAAGCACAGGCAGCATGGAGGCCGAAAAGGGTTTATCATATGATACAGGACCGCTTCCTGGAGCCCGACTTTATTGTCGATATTTCAACTACCTTCAACGTGAAAATGGAGGCTGTTAAAGCCTATAAAAGCCAGTTTCACAATCCCGGTTCTGATGAGCCGGTAACCTACATAGCTACGGATAACTTCCTGGATAAGATAAAGTTCAGGGCGGGAATGCTGGGCAAACGTATAGGTGTAACCTATGGGGAGGGTTTTACCTGCGAAAATACCCCGGGCATCAGCAACCTGGACAGCTTACTGCTGCCCGAGCTGGCCTGATGTAATTTTTTTGAAATTTTATTTTGTTGTTCCGCAAAAAAAAGAGACCTTTGCAGTCCCAAAAAATCTAAAGTATGGCACGTGTTTGTCAGGTAACTGGAAAAAAACCGATTACAGGTCACAAAGTATCTTTCTCTAATAAGAAAGCAAAACGTCGTTTTCTGCCCAATTTGCAGACAAAACGTCTCTTCCTTGCTGAAGAAGATCGTTGGATAACGTTGAAATTGTCAACTGACGCGCTGCGTACCATTAATAAAAATGGCCTGCTTTCTGTTGTAAAAGAAATGCGCGCTCAAGGCGAAAAAATCTAATTTAAAAGAATAAACTCCATATAAAATGGCGAAGAAAGGAAACCGCGTTCAGGTAATTTTGGAATGTACAGAGCATAAGGACTCAGGCCTTGCCGGTACCAGCCGTTACATTACCACGAAGAACAAGAAAAATACCCCTGAGCGTATTGAATTGAAAAAGTTTAACCCTTTGATGAAAAAGGTTACGCTACATAAAGAAATTAAATAATTTATTAAAATATTCTGAGTCATGGCAAAAGCTGCAAAAACGGCGATTAAAACGGATGCAAAAGGTGGTGCAGATTCTAAGAACTACACAAAAGTCATCAAGACTGTACGTAGTCCGAAATCCGGTGCTTATACTTTTAAAGAGTCTATGGTGCACAAAGACAAAGTGAAAGACTTCTTGGGCGCCAAGTAGTCAGCCTCTGTAAACTACAAGTACTTATAAACGAATTACACGCAGCCATCCGTATAGGGTGGCTGCATTTTTTTTCGTAACTTGTAGTAACAAAACAGAGATTTTTTATGAGGGTTGTAATATATATAACGTGCGCCTTATTCAGTGCTACAGGAGCTTATGCACAGTCTGCTAAAATAGATCTGTCTCAACCGCCCGTGCAGCAACCTGTTGTAACAAAGCAAAGTGATGCCGAACTGCTGAAAAACGCCGGCAAAAGCGAAGTCACTACTCCAACGGATAAAGACCTTGCAGAAAAATATAAAACAGATGTTGAGCTGAATGGCACTTACCAGGGCGTAGCTCCTAACACCAGTATCATACAAGGCCAGCCGCAAATGATGAATGTACAACAGCAACAGGGACAGATAGGTAACCTGAAAACAAAGTCTGCTACGTACTATGACAATGAAGGCAAGGTGAGGAGTAGCGGGACGACAATTGAACTGGGTAACAAAAAATAGTATAAAAAAAATGGGCTGCAACATCTTGCAGCCCATTTTTATAGTGTTCAGGGCTTTTTCTGAGAAGCCCGCGGTATTATTTAGGGAAATAATTCAAAAACACGTACCATATCCCTTTTGCTGCCAGCATGACAGCTTAGGCATCCTGTACCTTTTGAGGTGACCATTTTTGCGTTAGCTGTAGTACCGCCAAAGTATTCGCCCCATACCCAATCTTTTTCAGATGCGTTGGGATCGCCTTTACGTTTTATCATTACTGCCAAACCGGTTTGTTCAGTGCCATCTTGTAATTTATGCAGTTCTTTTACAATCACAGAGCCTTCAGGGAACGTTCCGCCCTCCGGCAGCTTTCCATTGTCAGTTAACGCCGCCAGTGCTATGCTGTTAAAACGTACCCTGAAAAAATCATTGTGTCCGCTTTGAGACGATGAAGCTGTAATGTCGTTGCTGTTTTTGTAATAAGTGTACCCCGAAGTCGTCTTTGCCATATCCAGTAATTCCTGGTCTGTTATAGCTGTTACTGTTTTTGGGGTCACCGGATCAGGTTCCGGGGTTTCTTTTGTACATTGGACTAAGCCCAGGCTAGCGATTAAGACGCCGGCAACTACGTAGTTTTTTTTCATTTCGTTTACCTTTTGTTAAGATAAAGATACTACTTATTCATAAAATACACCATAAAAAGTATAGACATTAATTAAGCATGTCAACTTTTCCGAGCTGCTTTCAACCTTGACTGCTGTAATTTATACTGGTATTGGTAACGGTAGGTTTCTTCCAACTCGCGGACAATCTGTTCCATATCACGGTCGTCACCGTAAGGGTCGTATTCCTTTTTCAGGTTATGGGTGAATATTAAAGCTATCGACTGAAATACTACAGCAGGTACACCGCCTTTTAGTTCCTTTACTATATTAAAACAGCTTTTCCCTGTTTGCCTGTCTATCAGTTTTACCAAAACATGCCCCTGGGAAACCGTCATGTCTGATATTTCCCCGTCGAACCTCGATTTAAGTTCTTTTTCAACTGATTTCAGGTATTTCTTGCGGGTTTCCTTGTCGTCATCTATAGCAATGAGGGTGGAGTCAACATCCTTCAATACATCGGCAGCAATTACTGCGTAGGGGTAAACCTTGTATATGTTATGCCTCAATCTATCATATTTAGCTTTTTTCCTCGCCCATTTGCGCGGCATTTTGTCTTTTACCAGCACTTCATCCATATACACCATAGCATAGGTTTGCCCGTCAACAACAATACCCCCCAGCATGAGCGTGTCATTGCCCGATGGCTGTGCATACAGGCCTGTAGTGCAGCTAAATGTAACAGCGAGAACGGTTATGATATATTTCAGGTGCCTGATAAACATGCTTATTGTAAAATTCCTGCTTTTACATGAGAATATAAAGCATTTATGTTGCCAATGTTTTAAAAGAATGCGTTAAAATATTAGCATAATATGGTACTATGTAAGCAACTATTCAGGGGATATTATGTTACTTTGTTACCCAAATCAAAAAGAAGTATGAAAAAGTTATTATTATTTCCTGCAGTAATTGCAACTCTGGCATTCGCATCATGCGGTGAAAAGGCAGCTCCTGTTATGGACGATGCTACCATACAGGTTAAAGTAGATTCTACAGTTGGTACAAAACTGGAAGAGCTTAACCAGCAGGCTACAGAAGACCTGGACAGGAGGTTAGCTATCGAAGTTAAACCCAAAGCTGACTCTATAGTAGCTGCAAGGAAAGCTACTCCGGCTCAATAATTTCAATTTTCTGAACAGGATATCCGGCACGGAGGGCTTATTGCCCGATAGTGATAGACCGTTATTGTTGTTTGATGGTATATGCAACCTGTGCAATCGTTTTGTGCAGATCATCATAAGGAACGATAAACGGCAGCTTTTCAGGTTTTCATCTTTACAATCCGGAACAGGGCAACGTGTTTTGCAATACATACAGCAAAATACCGGCACTGTTCCGGATAGTTTAATTTTACTATATAAGGGCAAGCTCTATTTCAAGTCTGACGCAGCGCTAAAAACTGCCTTGCTTTTAAAAGGGAAATGGCTGCTTTTAACTGCCGGTTATATAGTGCCACGCTTTATCAGAAATATCATTTACGATATAGTAGCGCGCAACCGGTACAAATGGTACGGCAAGCGCGACGAGTGTATGATGCCTACCCCGGAACTCAATTCCAGATTTTTAGATTGATAGTTCACATTGTGGTAGCTTACCTTTAAATTTGAGTCATGAAACGGAATCGTATCCCCGCCATTCTTACGGTTATACTGTTATTTGCCACTAATATATTGCCAGCGCAACAAGTTCTCTATTCTAAATACGACAAGTTTGATTATCGTTCAGGAGAATTCTCTGTTGTGGGTAAGGTAGGCCATACGCTTTACGTGTACCGTGGCTCTTCAGAAGGGTATTACCTGGATGCGTACGATAATAATATGCACCGCAATGCTACTGTTGTATTAGACTTTTTGCCACGTAAAAGTTTCGGCACAAAATTCATCACCTATCCCGGAAAGATAATTGTACTGTACCAGGTAACAGAAAGCAGCAGGGTTATACAACACGCCGCAGTACTGGATGAAACAGGCAGGCTGCTGAAAAAGCCTGTTGAGATAGATGCTGTAAAATCATCATTCTTAGGGGGGCGCAGCGGTTTATATAACTATGCCGTTTCGCAGAATAAGCAGCGTATAGCCATATATGGTGCAGGTAGTAAGAACAACCAGTTGAATGCAAAGATTGTAATGCTGGATACAGCCCTGAATATAGTGTCTGCTAAGGAAAGCTCTTTTACTGCTGATAACGACGTTTCATTTGGCGAGGGAATACTGAATGATGATGGCGCTTTTTTCCTGCCTGCATATACCACCTATGGCAGTCGCCAGTATGCCGACAGGATATGGCTGCTGGCTATAACAGAGGGCAGTGTTGATTTTGAAGCTGCTGAACTGCCTATGGGCGAACTCTTTGCCGCAGGTACGTATATGGAGATAGCCAACGCCGGCAGCCGCATATATGTAGGCGGCTTTTACACAGACAGGAAGAACGGATATTTTAACGGCATAATATATACTTATTATGATGTGGCGGAGAAAACATTTAAAGAGTTTAAAACCATATCATTTTCTGAAAGAATGAGAAATGCTACGGGAGAGCGAAATAAGAAACGTGCCTTTAATGATTACCAGGTACGCCATTTAATTGTACGTAATGATGGGGGCTTTGTACTGATAGCAGAAGACTTTTTCATTACCACCCGCAATAGTTATAACCAGGGTTTTGGTTACTATTCCTGGTATTATCCCACCATGTCTGCCAGTGTGCGCGAATATAATTATGGTGATATACTGGCTATATCATGCAACGCAAGCGGAGAGCCGGAATGGTCTGAATTTGTCAGGAAGAGCCAGTATTCGCAGGAAGATGGAGGGCTATTTTCGTCTTATGCTTTAATAAACACCGGCGGGGCACTGGGCTTCCTGTTTAACGACTTTAATATGAGCCGCTCTAAAATACAGCTGGCCAGCATGGATGCAGGTGGTAATATTGTGTTGTCTTCAGTGACAGGCTACAAGCCTGAGGAACCTGACTGGCTGCCCAAATCGGGCAAACAGGTATCTGCTAATGAATTTGTAGTGCCTTGTTTAAAGAGAAATCAAATCTGCTTTGCTAAAGTTGTATTTTAGCGCAAAATACCCTGTGTGTTACAAATAGTCAGGAATAACAATCCCATTACAGTCATTATACTTTTTATATATGCACTTGTCATCAACTGGCAATTGCTCTTTCATCCTGTAATGCCGGTACTGCCGGAGGGGGATTATTTCTTTCACATAATCGCTAATTTTTTCAGGGTGCTGCTGTTTAACAGTGCTTTCGCCTTAACGCTGTTTGCCGTGATACTCATAGCGTTGCAAGCTATTTATATAAATGCTGTGGCCAACAGGCATAAATTGTTTGCAAAGCCGGCGTATGTAGTTGCATTCGCTTATATATCCCTGGCATCTCTTTATCCGCCTTTTGTCAGTTTCAACCAACCCTTGGTGGTAAACTGGGTGCTGATAATGGTCATAGACATAATATTGCAACTGGCGCAGACGCAAAAGGCAAGGAAGCTGATATATAATGCCGGATTTGGTATAGGTACAGCGGCGTTAGTCATGTTTCCTGCTATAGGCTACATCGTTGTATTCCTGTTTGCCCTGTCTATGCTTCGCAACCTTAATCCCGGTGAATGGATGGTAGCGTTGCTGGGATGTATAACCCCAATATATTTCGCTGCAGGCCTGCTTTTTCTTTTTGACGGATTGCATTGGTTCCCCCAGTGGATAGATGTGGGCATAAACCTACCCCGTACCATTGCTCATCCTTTTTATGTTATATGTATGCTGCTGGGCACTATTACACTGTTTGTGATGGGTACGTATGACCTGCAAAGGCATATAACGAAAGTAAGCATATTTGTACGGCGTGGCTGGACGGCCATTGCGGCATGCCTGTTTGTATCCATGCTTGTAGCCCTTTTTACTGATTTTGAGGTAAAAGCTGCATGGCTGGTAATGATGCCTGCGTTGGCATTAGTGATTACTAACGCCTATTATGCCGAAAAGAATAAAGCATTTAGTAATTTTGCATTTTATTTTACGTTGGTGCTGGTTATTTTTTGCAAGATGGCCGGTAGCTGAATATAAACTTTCAAAGAAGAGATGAAATTTGGAGTAGTTGTTTTCCCGGGCTCTAACTGCGACAGGGACATGATAAACGCTTTGCAGGAAGACCTGAAACAGGAAGTAGTAACATTATGGCATAAAGATAAAGACCTTTCGGCCTTTACTACTGACGATTGTATCGTACTGCCGGGTGGGTTCTCTTATGGCGATTACTTGCGGTGTGGCGCTATAGCACGTTTCAGCCCTATTATGGAAGCTGTAGTGGAGTTTGCTAATAAAGGCGGAAAGGTATTGGGTGTGTGCAATGGCTTCCAGATACTTTGTGAATCAGGATTGCTGCCCGGTGCGCTTTTATTGAATGACCACCAGAAATTCACCTGCAAAAACGTTTATATCAAGCCTGTAGCAGGTGATAATGTAATAGGTAAAAATGTTGCGGGAAAAGTGCTGGAGATACCGGTTGCGCATGGAGAAGGCCGTTATTATGCTGATGCTGCCACGATGGAGCAACTGGAAGAGAATAACCAGGTACTGTTCCGCTATTGCGATGAAAATGGCCACGAGGGAGTAAAATATAATCCTAACGGCGCTACCAATAATATAGCAGGTATATGCAACAAAGGCCGTAATGTGTTTGGTATGATGCCACACCCTGAGCGTGCCTGCAGCGATGCCCTGAGCAACATTGACGGAAAGCTGATACTGGAAGCGTTAGCTAACTGATAGTATATATTTATAGGGTTATGGCCTGCGCTAAAGTTTTCTTAAAACATATGCGTTAACCAAACCAATAGATAAATCTTTATTTCTTTAGAGTAGAAAAGCTAAATATTGTAATGAGAAAATTATCCGGACTACTATGGTTGGTGTTACTAAATGTACTTTTTTCATTTGGTGCAACTGCCCAGATACTGGAAGACCCTACTGTATGGACGTTTGAAGCTAAGAAGCTGGACGGTAATAAATACGACCTGGTATTTCATTGCGATGTAAAGAATGGTTGGCATATATTTTCATTAGATCCGGGTGGCGATGGCTCCTTCCTGCCGCCGGAGTTCAATATAAAAAAGAATGCAGACATAAAACTGGTAGGCAAATTACGCGAGAAGGGCAAGATAATACACGAGACGATAGAGGATATAGGCACAATGCACTACTATAAAAATGTTGACTACATACAGACAGTAGAACTGGCCAAAGAAGACATGGTAATTACCGGTGAGTACACTTACATGACCTGTAATGATGAAACCTGCCTCCCACCCAAAACACTTAATTTCAGCATTAAAATAGGCAACGGCAATGCCGTTGAAAAAAAAAATGACACTGTAGCGGTTGATAGTACAGTTGCTTTAGATACTAACATCCTTACTACCGGCTCAGCGAATTCAGAGGTGAAGCCGGCCATAATAAAGGAGGAAAAAGAAAAAGACAGGTCTCTTCTTACCATATTTTTCCTGGCGCTGGCAGGTGGCATATTAGCCGTACTGACGCCTTGTGTTTATTCCATGATACCGATTACGGTAAGCTTCTTTACCAAACGCAGCAAAACACGTGCAGAGGGTATCAAGAATGCCATGCTGTATTCTTTGTCTATCATCATCATATTTACTGTTTTAGGCGTGGCTATTTCAGCCATATTTGGGGCTGATGCATTGAATGTAATATCTACACACTGGATACCTAACCTTATATTCTTTGCCATATTCGTCATCTTCGGTATTTCATTCCTCGGCGCATTTGAAATCACGTTACCTTCTTCCTGGACAAGCAAGACAGATGCCAAGGCAAACACCAGTAGCTTTAAAGGAATATTCTTCATGGCGTTGACATTAGTGATAGTGTCTTTTTCATGCACAGGCCCTATAATAGGTCCGCTGATAGTAGGTGCTGCAAAAGGTGGTTTCCAGGGGCCTATACTGGGTATGCTGGGCTTTTCAATAGGTTTGGCTATGCCGTTTGCATTGTTCGCAGTGTTCCCCGGCCTGCTTAATAACATGGCAAAATCGGGTGGATGGCTCAACCAGGTAAAAGTTACTTTGGGTTTTATAGAGCTGATGTTAGCATTGAAATTCCTTTCGAATGCTGACCTGCAAATGGGCTGGCGGATACTGGACAGGGAAGTATTCATTGCATTATGGATAGTGCTTTCTGTGCTGTTAGGTTTTTACCTATTGGGTAAGTTGAAGATGTCTCATGATGATGTCAATGCTAAAAATGTTTACGGGCAGGAATATGTTTCCATATTCAAATTGTTCATGGCCATAGCCTGTTTTTCTTTTGCAGTATATATGGTGCCAGGTATGTGGGGCGCGCCGCTGAAAGGCCTTAGCGCTTTCGTGCCACCTATGGGTACGCAGGACTTTGTTTTGGGGGCAGGAGGAAGCGGTGGCTCTACCGTTCATGCAACTGACAATTCCGGTAACGGCCCGACGAGGTATGTGGCCGAAATGAAAATGTATGAGCCGGAAGCGGCTGTGAAATTCGGCCTGGTGTCTTACTACGATTATGATGAGGCAATAAAAGCATCGAAAGCCCTGGATAAACCAATTATGCTGGACTTTACAGGTATCAACTGTATTAACTGCCGTAAAATGGAAGGACAGGTTTGGTCTGATCCCGCTGTGATGCAACGGATGAAGAATGACTTTATTGTAGCATCATTGTATTGCGATGCACAGAATGTAAAAATACCTGTGGATGAACAGTATTATTCTGATTACCTGAAGAAGACTGTGGTTAACCTGGGGCAGCGTAATTCTGATTTACAGGCATCAAAATACGGCGCAAATTCGCAGCCATTCTACTTCTTTATTGATGGTGATGGTAACAAACTGATTGATAAAGGTTACGGTTATGATCCCGATGTCCAGGCATTTATTGACCACCTGGATAAGGTGAAAGAAAATTACAAGAATCGTGTAAAGCAATAATCCCGCTATAGGATTATTCGTCTTACTCAAAAAAGCTTTTAGGATAAAAACCTAACGCGTATGATAAAGATAGTATCACTGAAACTTAAGCCGGCAGAGGCTGCAAGTGAAGCGGCAATTTTAGCTGCTATAACTACTGAAACAGGTATTCCCCGAAAAAGGATAACAGGTTATGTGCTGCAAAAGCGATCGATAGATGCGAGGGGCAGGCAACCGTATTATGTATTGCAGGTACAGGTTTTTATAGACGAAGCAGTACAACAACCCACGCCTTTCAATCCCGAACTGCAAAATGTTACCAATGCAAAGCCTGTAGTGATAGTAGGTGCAGGCCCGGCGGGATTATTCGCGGCATTGCGCCTGATAACACTGGGTTACAAATCCATAATACTGGAGCGCGGTAAAGATGTACGCAGCCGCAGGCGCGACCTTGCAGCCATTAACAAAGAAGGGGTAGTAAATCCTGAGTCTAACTATTGCTTTGGCGAGGGTGGGGCGGGAACCTATAGCGATGGTAAGCTTTATACACGCTCTACCAAGCGGGGCAATGTGCAGCGCATACTGCAACTTTTTGTACACTATGGTGCAGACCCGATAATACAACTGGATGCCCACCCGCATATAGGCACCAACAAACTGCCCGGTATTATCACAGCTATGCGCGAGGGCATAATAGAGTGTGGGGGAGAGGTGCGCTTTGATACAAAATTGAAGGATATACTGCTGGACGGTGATAAAGTGAAAGGCGTACAGTGCGCTGATGGTACGGTTATACACTGCGATAAATTAATACTGGCGACAGGGCATTCAGCCCGTGATATATATACACTGCTACACAATAAAGGTATAGAAGTGGAGTGTAAGCCATTTGCATTGGGAGTACGTATAGAGCATCCGCAGCAACTGATAGACAGCATACAATACCACTGCACGGTGCGCGACGAGCACCTGCCGCCGGCCAGCTACAGTGTGGTAGCGCAGGAGTATGGCAGGGGCGTGTTTTCCTTCTGCATGTGCCCGGGTGGTATCATTGCACCTGCCGCTACCAATCCGGGAGAGATTGTAGTCAACGGCTGGTCGCCGTCTAAAAGGAATAATCCATACGCTAATTCAGGCACAGTGGTAGCCGTAGATGAAAGGGACTATGCTAAATACGGATTTACTGGGGCTCTTGCCGGGATGCGATACCAGCAGATGGTTGAGCAAAAAGCATTTGAAGCCGGAGGAGGAAGGCTGGTTGCACCTGCGCAACGTATGGATGATTTTGTACGCGGAAAAGTATCTTCAACACTGCCGGGTTGTTCTTACCTGCCTGGTTTGCATAGCACATCGCTGTATGATGTATTGCCCGACGCAGTGGCACAGGCATTAAAAAGTGCTATGACAGATTTCGGGAAAAAGATGAAAGGATATTATACTAATGAGGCAGTGATGGTTGCTACAGAATCGCGCACCAGCTCACCGGTGCGCATACCACGCGATAAAGAAACACTACAACACACGCAGATAAAAGGCCTGTATCCCTGCGCAGAGGGCGCAGGGTATGCCGGTGGTATTGTCAGCGCAGCTATAGACGGCGAGCGTTGTGCCGAAGCTGCCGTTGGTTTTAATGCTTAGTCTTTGGGTGTCAGTATCATGTTTACACCGGGCGTAAGTCCCAGGCTCACTTCTATACAGCTAAACTTGAACGAGCCTAATTGTATTTTGCTTTGATAAGTGTCAGCTGCGATGAGCATTTTTACTATAGGCCTCAGCAGTAAATTATCATTATGCTGCTGCAGGATAGCCTCTCTTTCCTCAGGTGTAGTATCTTTTATCTTCTCGAAGTGAAAAGTAAAAGATGGTGGTATGCCCATGCTCAGGTTTATTTCAGAGGTTTTGAAACCGATGGCCTCGATTGTTGGTGAAAGCGATATCAGGTCGTTGGTGTACTTCGTGTATTTTTCCCTGCTGGCATCAGACATACCTGTCAGCTTTTCCGCCAGCTTATCCGGGCTGAACATATTGCCCAGGTCTTCCATCATGCTGCCTGTAGTTTCAGTTACTTTGTCTGAAAATTTATTGAACATGTCTTTCATAAAAAGGTGTGCTCTTTGTTTAAAAAGCACACCAAATTTATACTAAAGTCCTATCGCTGGAAAAATTATTTTCCCAGGTAGGAGCTGTACATCCATACCAGTTTTTCCTGTGCCCTGATATAGTCACTCATTTGTGAGTTGGTACCCTCATCGTTGGCCTCGTCAGACATATCCAGCAGGTCGCGCTGCATCATCAGCAGGGTTTGCATGTCTTTTACTATATGTTGTACGCAGGTTCTGCCATCGTGCACATTTATATGTTCTTCTACAGTAGAATGTTTCAAGAAAGTGCTGTAGGAATGATAAGGCGTGGCGCCCAATGTAACTATACGTTCAGCTATTTCATCTATCTTCAGGATAATGTCATTGTACAGTTCCTCAAACTTCACATGCAATTCAAAGAATTTCTCCCCTTTAATATTCCAGTGAAAGCCCCGTATGTTCATGTAAAACAATTGGTAGTTGGCCAGCAAGTCGTTGAGCCCTGCGGCTAGTTTGCTGGTTTGCTCCGCATCTAACCCTATCTGGTTTTTAGTTGCGGGGTTTTTTGTTGTCGATGTCTTTTTTGATTTTGCCATAATATCTTGAATTTACTATGTTATAAAAGTAGTCATTTCCTGTAGCCTCTAGGTTGACCAATATCATCTTTTAAATAACAATCAGTAACTGTTAATGTTGTGATCCTGTAAAAGAACCGGTACAGCGGCAAGATATCCAATCATTTGTTTTTTATTCACTTGCATCTCCTTGTGGTGCCTGGTACCAGTTTATATTTCGTGAATAGTGCATAATAATGGCTACTATCAGGAATAAACCTATACTGCCGAATAACAACGCATAATCTTTTAACTGTATCAGGAAGAAAATATACGCGTACAAACTGGTGAGCGCTGCGGAGAACAAGGCAGCCACTTTAGTGCTCTTGAATGTATGGTAGATATACCTGCCTATAAGCACGACTGTAGCAAATGCGGCAATTGCATATGCTATATTGAAGCCTGTATATTCTGATATAGATAAGAGCAAAGTATAGAATACACACAGTGCTACCCCTACAAGCACATACTGTAGCGGGTGAACACGTTTTTTCTGTATGATCTCAATAAAAAAGAAGACAAGGAACGTGAGTGAAAGGATAAGTATAGCGTACTTAACAGACCGTTCGGTTTTTGTATAGTGGTCGGCCTGCTGAATCAAACGCACCCCGAAAGCCGATTCTTCAAAGCCCTGATTTATATCTCCCGACCAATATTGAGGATAACCGCGCGATACATGTAAAACTTTCCATGCAGCAGAGAAACCGGCATCTGCACTACCGTCTATTTTATCAGGCATATACTTGCCATCATATGACGGTGTCCCTTTTTGTGATTTAATGTTGACTGTAGTTGTATTGCCACACGGAGTAAAATAGAGCTTGCCGGTGCCTTTTAACTTCAATGTTAATGAGAAGCGGGCCTTGCCAGAAGGTGACAGGGCTATAGGTGCACTTATAGTTTCTTTCAGGAAGGGTGAACTGTAAACAGACACATCAGTTCTGCGTTCAGTATCACCCAGGTTTAACACGGGGTTATCGTCCAGCCCACGACTGTCTGTTATGCCGGTTACAAAAACAGCATTACCCCAGTCTATACTATCTACTGTGTTAAGTATGGGGGTAAGAGCCTCTGCGTTTATGGTGCCTTCTATGCGCAGCTCTGAGCGGTACACAGACACATCGTACAGGCTGCGGTGCCGCACCTCCGGTTTTACGATGCCGTTTATATTCAGCTGCTCGGGCAGGAAGTGCAGTTTGTGCGTGGTTTTAACCACCTGGTTGTCTGCATTGGTAACATATTTATAAGCAGGCACTACAATCACAGGGCCTATTATAGTTTGTTCTTTAGCCCACTTATTACTTATCTCATTAGTTACCTCTTGCTGGCGTTGCTCTCTTTCTGATATCAGTGCCCTGATAAAGGCTGTGGGTATCAGCATAATGAGCACTAAAAAGGCAATGAGTATGCCTTTTAACAATGTATTGTTCCGCTCAAAGAATGATGGCTGGGGATTGATTTGTTGTTCCATTTTTTTTATTTTAAAAGTGCTTTGTAATTCAAAGTGTCTAATGCAAAAAAATATCAGTTCAGTTTTTTAATGATTTGTTCCAGTGCGTCAAGATGCGCCCTGAATGCCTTTTCTCCATTTTTTGTAATTGTATAGATAGTATTGGTCTTTCTCCCTATAAAACCCTTCTGTATTTTAATGTATTCGTTCTCTTCCAGTGTTTTAAGATGGGTGGCCAGGTTGCCGTCAGTCACGTCCATTATTTCTTTCAGTTCATTAAAGTTCATGCTCTCGTTTACCACCAATGCACTCATGATGCCGATGCGTATACGGCTATCAAATATTTTATTAAGATGTTGTATCGGGTCTTTCATTACGCTGCGCTCCCAGTATTTTTATCATATTTGTTCCACATAAATACTCCGTATATTATGTGTAAGGCTCCAAAGCCAATAGCCCAGAAAATAAGTCCATATCCCGGAAGGAACATAGTGATGAAACCCAGAACTAATTCCATGTAGCCAAGATACTGTATATCTGACAAAGTGTATTTACCGCCATTGATAAGTGCCAGGCCGTAAAACACCAGGCAGGCGGGGGCAATATACATTACATGCCCGTTGTATAAAAACAGGAGGGAGAATATTCCACCCGCCAGCATGGGTACTGCTATATGCATCAGCATACGTTTGCTGGCACCATTCCATATTTTCTGTCCTTTTTTATTTGCTTTTTTCCATGTGAAATAGACACCACCTGCTATGGCTACTGCAAGCACTATTGCAGCCAAAGTAACAAATCGCCCCGCTATAGCACGATATTCATCTGTCATCTCCTGGTATGCAGCAGGCAATTCATCCAGCCATGTTTTTGCAATAAATGAACCAACCAGGGCTACGCACCCTGCCCAGATACCACTCCAGCCACTTAATGATATAAACCTGGCGGAACGCTCCATGATGTTTTTGATATCCCGCAGAGTATCTATTGAGCTAACGTTTTCGTTATTCATAAAAGTGCTTTGTTGTACAAAGTAAATTTACTTTTTTATACTTTCAAACAATTACTTGAAGTAAATTTGTTAAATAGTTCTGTATTTTAAACAGATATTTGCTTCTGCAATGCCTGATTACTCGCTCAATATTTGGTCTGTGCTTATTTTGCTGGCTGCCATGCAGGGATTGGTACTGGCAATAGTGATGTGGGCAAGAGATGCGGCACCGGCCTCTAACCGCTGGCTGGCGTTGTTCATCTTCCTGCTATCAGCATTTTTTGCTGAATATGCCCTGTCTGTATCGGGCATCAACATTATAGCGCCGCGCAATGGTTATATCACATATCCCCTGTTATTTTTCCTGGGCCCATTCTTTTGGCTGTACACCAACAGGCAGTTTTCGCTTACAGATTCGTTTAACGACAAGGACCTGATACATTTCATCATACCTACATGTATGCTGCTGGCTATAACCATCATCAGGCAAATGTCACCACATGTTAGTAAAGATGTAAAATACCTGACCGTTGCTCTTCTGGCAGCACATGCATATGTGTATATATTTTACTCAGGCAGGAAGGTGCTGGAAACACGTGCAGCCTTGCGGGAAGTGATGTCTAATGTGGGGTTTGATAATAAACTGTTGCAGATGAAGAAGTTTTCTTCAATTTTCACCGCATGGACCATTGTAGGCCTTATCATTATTATTATACTAACCACTATTAAGACACACTACATATTTATTGATTGTTTCCTGGTATTGATAACATCTGCGCTCATTACCTGGTTTGGATATATAGTAGTAATGCGCCATGCAGATTTTAAACAGGTACATGAGCTTGACCTGATACCCAAGGTTACAAATACTACAAACAAAACTATCGTACTGTCGGGCGAACAGGTGAGCGTGATGCAGAAAAAACTTGAACGTTATTTTATAGAAAAAGCACCCTACCTGAAGCACGACCTGATGCTGGATGAAGTAGCCAAAGCGATAGATGAGAGTGAAATGTATCTTTCAATTGTTATTAACAACCAGTATGGCCAGAACTTTTACGACTATGTAAATACATGGCGAAGTGGGGAAAAGCCGCAAACAGTATAGAATAACAACTGATTTGAGGCCAGGATAATGATTATTCTCCCATTTGCGTCAGCAACTGTTGCGCCTGCTGTTTTTTTACAGAGTTCTTATTTACCAGTGTGTTGAGCAGAATTTTCGCCTGCTCTGCCTGTCCAAGCCCTATATGGCACTGTGCTGCCATCAACGTAGCGGCATCTTTCTTGTTAGACTTGCTGTCGTACATCTCGTCCTGGTATATTTTCAGGGCTTTTTTATACTTTCCGCTGTTGTATAATTCGTCAGCCTTATCCATACCATTACTGGCACGTTTGGCAATATTTACTTTTCGTTTGGTAACGGTTTCTGTTTTTGTTTCTGCCACGTCAGCGGCAGCATCAAATGCAGGTGCCTCTGGCCCTGTAAAGCTATTGCCTGTTCGTGCGGGTGAGGTGTTGCCGGTAGTAGCAGGTGCAGCGGCGGTTGGTTTGCTTTCGGTAATGCCGTAATTGTTCTGTGTTGCAACTGTTAATGCTTTGGCGGCATCAGTTTTTTTGGCACCATCTGTAAGCGGTATTTTCTTTTCCGCTTCCTTCTTTGCCATTGCGGCTATTTCCTGTGGCGTTTTTGCAGGGGTGGTAGTGGTTGTTACGGGTGTTTGCAGTGTTGGTTCTGTTATGGTCAATAGTTCAGCGCTATCTCCCGTCACCCCGGTGGTAGTATCTGTAGTGGTTGCATTATAAGATATTTCCGGTGCAGGCACAGGCTCTGAGATAGTGCTTTGCGCCAGTTGTTGCTCTTCCGTATGTGGAAATATGCTGTCCCTCATAAACCATGCTACGCAGGTTATGGTTATCAATCCTGCAGCCGCTGCAAGTGTTTTCCAGGGTATGTTACTGCCTTTTTGCACAGTTTTTTCAGGCTGTGTAGAGTATGTGCCTGCTTTTATTACCGGCGGCGCTGCCGTGATAGCTTTTATTTCCTGTATGGGCAAGCCCAGGTGTTTGGACAAGAACCCTGCATCCGGTTTTTCAATAGCTGCCAGCGCTCCTTGTGCTTTATGTTCTATTATACCTTCTACCGCATCACTGCAAAGAGGGCAGCCAAGCAGGTGCGCTTCCACAACATGGGCTTCTTCGTGTACCATCTTGCCCGAAACATAATTCTTCACCTGCCTGGGGGTAAGGCAGGCGCTTTGTTCAAAAATATGTTTCAATTGTTCCTTACTCATGACTTCACTTCTAACAGTCCTGCTAACTTGATTTTCAGGTTTCTTTTGCCGTTTTGTATAGCACTTTTTACCGTATTCAGGTCGTAGTTGGTTTGACGGGCTACCTCTGCATAGCTCATTTTTTGCAGGTAAAAGTAGCGTATGCATATCCTTTGTTCCTTACTCAGGTCTTGTATGGCGCTTTCCAACTCGGTCAAAAAATGTTCTTCCTTTACCTTTTGATGCCATTCCTCTTCAAATTCCATATTATCAGCCACATTTTCTTTATGCACTACCGGGTCGGCCCTGCGCAGTACCATAAAGCAATGGTTGCGGGCCACGGTATATAGCCAGGCTTTAAAGTGTGTTACCTGGTGTTTTTTCAGGTCTTCCAGCAGGTTGATGAATATTTGTTGGGAAGCGTCTTTGGCGTTTTCTGTGTCTTTCAGCAGTTTTACACATATGCCAAATACCAGGTGGCTATATCTTTCAAACAGTGCGGCAAAGGCAAGCTGCTCGCTACGTTCTGTATAGCGTTGTATCAGTTCTTCGTCTGCCAGCTTATTATAATCCTGTAGCGCCAAAGGGGTTGAGCGTGTTTATTTAGCGCAACTAAGATAATAGATAAATCGATAATGCACCATCAACAAATTATGAATAACCTCAGGACCACAAATAACATCTTGATTAATACTATGTTTTTAATAGTTGAACTGCTATATTTGCGCCTTAAATTAAACACATACTATATATATGGAAATGTTTTATCTCGTTCCCGCCTTTGGTGTATTGGCACTGATATACACTATGATAAAAGGCTCGTGGGTGAGCAAACAGGATGCGGGTAACGACCGTATGAAGGAAATAGCCAAATACATAGCCGAGGGTGCTATGGCATTTTTGAAAGCAGAGTATAAAATCCTTACTTATTTCGTAATCATAGCAGGACTGCTGCTGGCCTATATGGGCTACAGTAATCCTAAGTCAAGCCCTATGATTGCCGTTGCATTCGTTATAGGTGCGGTATTCAGTGCACTGGCGGGTTTTATAGGTATGCGCATTGCTACTAAAGCTAACGTCCGCACCGCACAGGCTGCACGTACCAGCCTTAGTAAAGCGCTGGCTGTGTCTTTCGGTGGTGGTACTGTTATGGGCCTGGGTGTTGCCGGTCTGGCAGTATTGGGCTTAGGTAGTTTATTCATCATTTTCAAAATGATATTTGCTCCCGACTCTATGGTAGATAGCCTGGAAATGGAGCGTACCATCGAAGTACTTACAGGCTTCTCTCTTGGTGCTGAAAGTATTGCGTTGTTTGCCCGTGTGGGTGGTGGTATATATACCAAGGCTGCCGACGTAGGCGCTGACCTGGTGGGTAAAGTAGAAGCAGGTATCCCCGAAGATGATCCCCGCAATCCTGCAACCATTGCAGATAACGTGGGCGATAACGTAGGTGACGTTGCAGGTATGGGTGCCGACCTTTTTGGTTCTTATGTTGCAACGGTACTGGCTACAATGGTACTGGGCCGCGAAACAACTTCAATAGATAATTTTGGTGGCTTCGGCCCTATATTGCTGCCTATGATGATTGCCGGTACAGGTATCATCCTGTCTATCATCGGTACATGGATGGTGCGTATATCAGACAGTGCAGGTGTAAGCACCAATGCTGTGCAAAGGGCGCTGAACCTGGGTAACTGGGGATCAATGGTGTTGACAGCAATAGTTTGCTATTTCCTGACTATGTATATCCTTCCTGAATCTATGGAATTGCGTGGTACTGTATTTACTAATATGGAAGTATTTGGCGCTATCATCATTGGCCTTGTTGTGGGTACTTTAATGAGCATCATTACAGAATATTATACTGCAATGGGCAAACGCCCTGTGCTGACTATCATCCGTCAATCAGGTACCGGTCATGCTACCAACGTAATAGGTGGTTTGGCAATGGGTATGGAAAGTACTTTCCTGCCGATACTGGTGCTTGCAGGCGGTATATGGGGTTCTTTTGCAATGGCAGGTCTGTATGGTGTGGCTATAGCTGCTGCGGGTATGATGGCTACTACAGCAATGCAGCTGGCTATTGATGCTTTTGGCCCTATTGCAGATAACGCCGGTGGTATAGCTGAAATGAGTGAATTGCCAGCAGACGTTCGTGAAAAAACAGACGTATTGGATGCTGTAGGTAATACTACTGCTGCTACAGGTAAAGGATTCGCAATCGCGTCGGCCGCACTTACTGCACTGGCACTGTTCGCTGCTTACGTAGGCGTTGCGGGTATCACAGGTATTGATATTTATAAGGCAGATGTACTGGCTATGTTGTTTGTAGGTGGTATGATTCCTTTCATCTTCTCTTCACTGGCGATACGTGCTGTGGGCGAAGCTGCAATGGCAATGGTTGAAGAAGTCCGCCGCCAGTTCCGCACTATTCCCGGTATCATGGAAGGTACAGGCAAACCTGAGTATGAAAAATGCGTAGCAATATCTACAGAGGCTTCTATTAAGAAAATGGTATTGCCGGGTGCTATAGCGTTGATATCTCCATTGCTGGTAGGTTTCCTTGCAGGGCCAGAGGCTTTGGGTGGTATGCTGGCAGGTGCTACTGTTAGTGGTGTACTGATGGGTATGTTCCAGAACAATGCAGGTGGTGCATGGGATAATGCCAAAAAATCTTTTGAGAAAGGTGTTGAAATAAATGGTGAAATGTTCTTTAAGAAGTCTGAACCACACAAAGCATCTGTAACAGGTGATACAGTCGGCGATCCGTTTAAAGATACTTCAGGCCCGTCTATGAACATCCTGATAAAACTGATGTCTATCGTGGCGTTGGTTATAGCTCCTACATTGGCAGATATACATGGTACGGGTGGTAGCCATACAGAAGCAAAAGCAAAGCAGGAAGTAAAGATGACTGATAATAAAGTGTCTGCTATTATAATGAAATAATAACCGTTGGTTTATGTTTTTTAAATTAATCCCGGAGGCAACTCCGGGATTTTTTATGTCTATCATTTTTATTTTGCCTTGGTCTAACACTTTTACATTAGCCTGCGTCTTAGCTGTATTAACGGTATTTTTTTAACTAAAAACAAAATGATATGAGAAATCTACTACTATTCATGCTTACGCTACTGTGCACAACGCAGGTGCAGGCGCAAACATGCAACGCCTCGGCCAGCGCTACCGTCAGTGGTAATGTTGTAACATTGACCAATACCAGTACGCCTACAGCATCTACAGGTATTTATACTTACTATAGTATAAATTGGGGAGATGGCTCTACGCCCACAGGTGTTACTACCAATGCAGCACAAGTACACGCCTACACCATAGGTGGTACCTATACCATCGCATTGATGCAAAGTGTGCTTGATTCAACGGTTTTCCCTCCAACACAATGCAACGATTCTACATGGGTGGTTGTAACGGTTACAGGTGCTAACCAGAATTACATCTCCGGCAGCCTGATAGTAGATTCAACCAGCAATATAGATTCTTACAAAGTATGGTTGATTACCTACGACTCTGCAACCAGCATACTTGCTGCTGTAGATTCTGTGGTTATTACCACTATGGCAGGTGGCGGAACGTATTCGTTTAATAATCCGGCGGCAGGCCAGTACCGCACTAAAGCAGCCTTACATAGCGGTGCTACTTCTGGTACAGGGCATGTGCCTACGTACCACACTTCTTCACTTATGTGGAATACTGCAACTATTATCAACCATACAGGTGGTATTACTTCAGGCAAGAATATTACTATGCAAACCGGTACACTTACATCAGGCCCCGGTTTTATAGGAGGTAATGTAAACCAGGGTGCTAATAAAGGCACAGCCAATGGTATAGCAGGTCTTAACGTATTCCTGGTAAATGGATCGGGCAATGTTATTGCATTTACAGAAACAGATGCGAATGGTGCTTATAGCTTCTCTAATATACCTGTGGGGGCGTACAGTGTAGCTCCTGAAAACCTGAACTATGCTACTACGCCTGCAGTACTGAATATAACGGCCGCTAATACTAGTGTAACAGGTGTTAACTTTGAGCGTTCTCACAGTGGGAAAACAATTGTACCTGTGGCTTCAGGAATTGCAAATGTTGCAAACAATGGCCTGGAGTATGCAATATTCCCTAACCCTGCTGCAGATGTTGTTACTATTAGTTGGAACAAACAGGCTAATGCCAATGCAAACATCAGCATTACAGACATAAGCGGTAAGACAATCTACACCGGTACATCAGCTATGAGTGCTAATACTACAATAGATGTTTCTGCTTTACAGGCCGGGCTTTACTTCCTGAATGTGAGTTCAGATGCCGGCAGCAGCACACAGAAACTGACAATACAATAATACGTTTGCCTTTATAAATCTTAACCGATTACGGCCTCCACGCACGGGGGCCGTTTTTTTTTAACATAGTTTCATAAACGCTATTGATTTCTTTTGAGTGCGTTTTCGTTATTTTGCAACAATGAAAAAAATCATCTCTTATATCTTCCTGACCATTTTTACCTTGCAGGTGCTGCCTGTAAAGGAGATAGGCAGGATATTGTATAAGGGGATGATGACCGAAGAAATACACGAGGTAGAAACAGAAGGTAAAGCCGGAGACGGGAAAAACCTGAAATGGAAACCACTGAATGAATATTACGTTACTGCGGATGATAACCGCGCTTTATATTTCACAACCGTCATACAGATAGCCATTCACCAGGCTGAAAATCTACCTGATAGGTTTGTTCCTGACATTACCACGCCTCCTCCAAACGTTTGTTGATATTTTTTTAAAAAGTGCACACATATTTTGTGGTGTAGCATACATGCTTGTATAGCATGTACAACGGTGTGCTGTTAGCGCATACCGTGTTATATTCTTTTAATCATTTATCAATCAAACTATATTTTATGCCAGGTACACGCAGTACACAAGCTATTTCTCATGATATTACACCAGCAGAAGCATTACGTATGCTGAAGGAAGGTAACGGCCGGTTTGTAAACAACCTGAAGCTGAACCGCAATTTGCTGCAACAAATGAATGAAACTAAAGACGGGCAGTGGCCATTTGCAGTAATACTTAGTTGCATGGACTCCCGCACATCTGTAGAACTGATTTTTGACCAGGGGCTGGGAGATGTATTCAGCATACGTATTGCCGGCAATATCATTTCTGATTATATTTTAGGCAGCCTTGAGTACGCTACAAGCGCGGCAGGTGCTATATTGATAGTAGTGCTGGGGCACACGAACTGCGGCGCGGTAAAAGGTGCCTGCGATACAGTAGGCCAGGCCAATTCAGGAGGTAACCTTGATAAGCTGCTTGGGAAGATACACCCTGCTGTTGACACCGAAACAACCTTCAAGGCAAACCGCGATAGCAGCAACATACCATTTGTAAATGAAGTTGCCCGCCTCAATGTTGAAAACTCTGTAATGGAGATATTAAGCAAGAGCGAAATAATAAGGAAGCTTGTAAGCGATGGGAAGGTTGATATTGTGCCTGCAATGTACAATGTAGGCACCGGTGAGGTTGACTTCAGCAAAGTTTACTCTGCCCAGCATGACACAGCTACGGTATAAGCAAACTATTTTTTTTAATTGGGGTATATTAAAGTGCCGCGTGGTATTTCTACCATGCGGCACGCTTTTTATACAATATGCGCAACCAGCTTAGTCGAAAGACTGGTTGCTGGCGGCAGCTATTTTTGTCAGGCGCTCATAATCTGCGGCCGTAAGGTCGTTAAAGAAAAAGTGTATCGGGTCTATCTTGGTCCCGTTTTTTATTACCTCATAGTGCAGGTGCGGGCCGGTGCTTTTGCCGGTACTGCCTATCCAGCCTATCACTTCGCCACGTTTTACACGGTCGCCCACGCGTACCTTTACTTTTTGCATATGTGCGTACAGAGATGCGTAACCATATCCATGATTCACTACCACATTGTTACCATATCCACCATTATCATATCCCGCTTCCTTTACCGTTCCATCGCCAGTAGCATATATGGGTGTGCCGGTTGCCGCGGTAAAGTCTATACCCGTATGCATTTTGGGCGTTTTATATATAGGGTCTATCCTGTAGCCAAAACCTGATGCTACACGGTCTAACGTGCGGTTGGATACAGGTTGTATGGCCGGTATAGATGATAACATCCTTTCTTTTGCTTCTACCAGTTTTTGCAGAGTATCGTAAGAGGTTGCCTGCATATGCAGCCTGTTGCGCAATCCGTTTATCCTTACCCGCATACTGTTCACAAGGTCTTCAGAACTGGTATAGGCCAGGGCAGGGTCTGAGTGGGCGTAGTCTTTCCCTACGCGTATGCTATCGGGTAGTGGCTGCGCTTCAAAAACAGCCCTGTATATATTGTTATCGCGTGTTTCAAGTTGCGCCAGCGATTTGCTCAATTCATCCAGTTCCTTTTGCAGTACTCCATACCCTTCCTGGAGCTGGTGCATTTCGTCTCTCAGGCGCTTTTCTTTTGGCGAATCAATAAACTGGAAGGCTATAGCAACTGTGATGGTGGCTGTAACCAATGCGGCAGACACCACGCCTAATATCCGCAGCAACCTGGTCTTCCAGGATAGCTCAAGTTTTTCAAACCTGTGCGTGTCTGTGTTATAGTAATATTTTCTTACCCGCTTCAAATAACGTTATTGGCAGGTAAAAATACTTTTTATGCGCAGAAAAGTGCATGCCTGCAAATACGTTGGCAGTCCTTTAACATACAATAGAAAATATTTATGGTTAGTTATAGCAGGGCAAATAGTATCTTCCTCTGTAAAATCCACGCTTATGAAATATACTGCCGTCCTGCTCTGGACCATTTTTGTTGTGTCAACAGGTAGCGCACAGGTATTGCAGCCCGGTTTCAACCGTAACGAATACCTTGATATGCTGAGGGTGACAGCCCGGCAGGTAGATACGCCATGGACTAATGTAAAAGTACCGGCTCCGCATAATTACAACTTTGTGTACAGGTCAGATATAGTTGGACTTGATAATATGTGGGATCTGTGGATACACAAAACTGATAAGATAGCAGTATTAAGCCTTCGCGGCACCACTGCAAACCCTGAAAGCTGGCTGGAAAACTTCTATGCAGCCATGGTACCTGCGCAGGGAGCGTTGCAATTGGATAACAAAAGGACCTTCACTTACAAGCTTGCTTCAAACCCCAAGGCTGCGGTACATATAGGCTGGTTGCTGGGTATGGCCTTCCTGTCTGATGATATTCTTCGCAAAACAGATTCTTTATATAAAAAAGGGTACAAAGACTTTATTATAATGGGGCATAGCCAGGGTGGGGCACTGGCTTACATGTTCAGGTCCCATATATACTACCTGCAGCAGGAAGGAAAGTTGCCTGAAGACATACGGGTGAAAACATATAACAGTGCTGCTCCTAAACCCGGCAATCTTTATTATGCATACGATTATGAGCATATTAACTATGGAGGATGGGCATACACCGTGGTAAATGCCGATGACTGGGTGCCGGAAACTCCGCTTTCATTGCAAACCATTGCTGACTTTAACACGGTAAATCCCTTTACCAACGCTGGCGAGATGCTTTCAAAACAACCCTTTCCTAAGAATGTAGTACTAAAACTTGTGTACAATAACCTGCGCAGGCCGGCAGCTAAATTGCTGAAACGCTACCAGCGCTACCTGGGCGACGAAGCCTATAAAATGGTGAAAAAACAACTGAACGAATACCGGCATCCTGCATTGTACAACAGTAATAACTATATGCGTGCGGGCACACCGGTGGTACTTACGGGTAATGACGTGTACAGGAAAGAGTATCCTGATAAAGAAGACCAGGTATTTATACATCATTTCCCCGAGCCGTATTATTACCTGGCGGGTCAGTTGCCTGAATAAAGACAGCCCCGCCAAGGGCGGGGCCGCTTGCTTTCATAAAGGGGGTAAAATCTTAATGGCCGGGTTATATCACAAAATTACCAAGAGGCGGTTTGTGTTCTGATACGTGTATAAAGGTATTGTTACTACGTGCTGGCACGGACGGCTTCTATATTGTTGTTTATTGTAATGCTTGGTTAAACAAAGGCATGACACTAAAACCAACACCATTTTGTTATATTTGCCAACTCCAAAAATAACAGTGCGGCAATGCGCAGTATTTTCATAAAAGAAATCAATTCGTTCTTCAGCTCTATAGTAGGTTACGTGGCCATACTGGTTTTCCTGGCGGCATGTGGCCTGTTTCTGTGGGTTTTTGAAGACTCCAGCATACTGGCCTATGGCTATGCCACTATGGACAGGTATTTTGAACTGGCCCCCTGGCTGCTGGCATTACTCATTCCGGCTATTACCATGCGCTCATTTGCAGATGAGTTTAAAGGCGGAACCATAGAATGGTTATCTACCAAGCCACTTACGGACCTGGATATCATCATGGGGAAATACCTGGCCTGCCTAACGCTGGTTGCATTTGCATTGCTGCCAACACTTATATATGCATACACCATCAGCAACCTTTCCATGCTGGAAAATACGGTGGACTTTGGTGCCATTGCAGGTTCTTATTTCGGGTTATTATTTCTTGCAGCGGGTTTTACGGCAGTTGGTATTTTCTGCTCGTCGCTTACCAACAACCAGGTAGTGGGCTTTCTTATATCGCTGTTTGCATGTTACCTGTTATACAGCGGTTTCGATTCGCTGGCAAGCCTCCCCGCATTTGCCGAGGGGGTAGATTACTACCTGTCTATGATAGGGATGGAGTTTCATTATAAGTCTATCAGCCGTGGTTTGATAGATAGCCGCGATGTTATTTATTTTCTATCAGTCATTGCGCTCTTTATTGCATTAACACGTTTTTCGCTTAACAGCCGCACATGGGATACGGCTACACAGGATTGATATACACGCATGGCAACCAACGAATCTAAAAAGAGGAAACAACAAAGAAGACAGGCTATTATCCGCCTTGTCATACTGTCGGCCATATTGATATGTATCAATATGCTGGCAGCACGCTTTCATGCCGGGGTCGACCTTACTAAAGAAAAAAGGTTCACCCTTACAAAATCAACCAAAAATGTGCTGCGCAGCATGGATGATGTTGCCGTAGTGACAATATATCTTGAGGGTAAATTCCCTGCAGGTTTCCAGCGGTTGAAAGAAGCCACGCGCGAACAGTTACAGGCCTTCAGGGATGTTGCCGGCGGGAATATTAAATTCCAGTACACAGACCCGTTTGCAGGTAAAGACGAGGATGAAAAGGTAAGGATATACAAGATGCTGGCCGATAAAGGCATTTTCCCCGTAAACCTGAAAGTACAGGGCGAGGAAGAAGGCTATTCTGAGAAATTCATTTTCCCATGGGCGCTGGTACAGTACAAGGGCAAGGAAACCGCAGTACGCCTGCTGGAAAATAAACTGGGTATGGACCCCCTCAGCAACCTGAACTATTCAGAATCGCTGCTGGAATATAAGTTTGCAAGCGCTATACATAAGCTGACAAAGAATAAGAAGCCGGAAATAGCCTATATAATGGGGCATGGCGAAACATTGGGGCTAAACACTTATGATTTACTGACGTCCCTAAGCGAGCAATACAAGGTAGATACGCTGGACCTCCCCAATAGCCTGTACATACCGGCATTCTACAAAGCTATCATCATCAACAGGCCTACTATGCCCGTAGATGATAAAGATAAGTTTAAGATTGACCAGTACATAATGAATGGCGGCCATGTACTGTGGGCTATAGACCAGGTAAACATGCCTATGGATAGCCTGGCTATTAACAGCTATGCTATAGCGCTGGACTATGGGCTGAACCTGGATGACCAGTTGTTTAAATACGGGGCACGCATCAACAGCGACCTTATTGAAGACAAGCAATGCATGCCTATGCCGGTGATGTTTGGCCAGCCCGGCGATGCACAGCCGCAAATGGAACTGAGAAGCTGGATGTATTTCCCTGTGTTCATCCCCGAAAGCAGCCACCCTATAGTTAAAAACCTGGATGGTGTGTTTGGTTTATACAGCAGTACTATAGATACGCTGGCAAATCCTGAAATAAAGAAGACTGTACTATTGGCATCATCAAAATACAGCAGGAGAACCACTACCCCTGCACGTATCAGCCTCAGTATGTTGCAATATCCAATAGATGCCATGTTTAAAGACGCCAAAACACCGCAGCCCGTTGCTGTATTGTTGGAAGGAAAGTTTAAATCTGTCTTCCACAACAGGCTGCACCCGTCTTTCCTGGCTATACTCAGAGATTCAATCAAGCAGGAATTTAAATCTGCCGCTGATACCCCAACCAGCATGATAGTGATTGCCGACGGTAATATGCTGGAAAACAAATTCTCTTCAAAAACAGGCCCGGCCGAGATGGGTTTCTGGGAATATACTAATACGCGTTTTGCCAACAAGACCTTTGTGCTGAACTGCATGGAGTACCTGACCGACAACAGTGGACTGCTGGAAGCGCGTACAAAAGATACCCGTTTGAGGCTGCTGGATGAAAACCGCATAAAGCAGGAAAAACAAAAATGGCAATTCATAAATATTGGCATACCGGTATTGCTGGTGCTGGTGTTTGCATCGGCCTATATATTCTTCCGCAAGCGCAGGTACGAAAAGCCCGTAACGGAATTGTAATTACAAAAAAAACTGAAAGAGCTGTAAGATGCGTAAGACGATCGTGTATATATTGATACTGGGGATACTTGGATTTGGTGTCTGGTTTTTTCTTTTCAAAGACAACAGTACGTTTGGCGAAGAGGAAGCAGGGTTTAAGATTACAGACACTGCAAGTATAGGCTCAATATTCCTTGCCAACCAGAAAGGTGATACTATATCATTAAAAAAGACAAACGAAGGCTGGATACTGAATAATCGCTACCCTGCAAGTGTACGCATGACACAAACACTGCTTGAAACTTTTCAACAGCAACAGGCCGCTTACCCTGTGCCTGAAAACGCACACAACACCGTTATAAAATCGCTGGCAGGGCAGGGCATAAAGGTAGAGGTGATGGACAGGAAAGGCAAAGTGATGAAGGTGTTTTATGTGGGTGGCCAGGCAGGGGCGAAAAAAGGTACTTATATGCTGATGGAAGGTGCACAACGTCCATACGTCATAGAGCTGCCTTCATATGAAGGGTATATCACCCCGAGGTACAGCACAGATGTAAGCGAATGGCGCAACAGGACCATTGTTGATATTCCTGCTGCCCGGTTAGCTACCGTATCAGTACAATATGCATCTCCCGATGAATACCTGAACAGCTTTACTATGGTAAAGAAACCGGATGGTAAATTTGATGTACAGTTGCACCCTGAACTGAAAATGACAGCACCACTGAATGAGCGAAGGGTAAAAACATACGCAGGCTTTTTTCAGAAGGTGGGTTGCGAGGGTTTTCTTGAAGGCGTGACTGGACTGGACTCCATTATTGGCTCTGTCCCCAAACTTTGCGACATTAAAATACTGGACGATAAAGGTAAGGGCAATGACATTGCTGTTTACAAAATGAGGGTGAATAAAAGGAGTAAAAACGTTACAGAAGAAGAAATTCCCGAATTTGATGCCGACCGATTGTACGGAATCATTAATAATGGTAAAGACACGGTAATATTACAGACCAATACCTTCGATAAAATGTTTCGTAAGGGCTACGAATTTTACGAAAATGATGTAGCACAGCAATAACTGCATATACACGGGCCTGTTTTACGCATGGCATGGTGTTTTGTGTAAAATTCGTTATTTTACTGTCCCCCAATTTATACACGGGCATTATGATTAAAACTGCTAAAGAAGCTGTGCAGAAGATAAGTATCGCAACCATTTTGCAATGGGTATCAGGTAGTTGGCTGCAACAGGCAGATGCCATACCCGTGGGCGAGTTGTGTATTGATAGCCGCAAAATAGCTCACCCTGAAACAGCGTTGTTCATAGCACTGAAAACCCGCCACCGCGACGGGCATAGCTTTATAGAACAGGCATACGAAAAAGGTGTACGGAATTTCCTGGTAAGTACCGCTGTGGATACTACTCCATTTCCGGGTGCTAATTTTATTAAGGTAAATGATACCCTGGCCGCATTGCAACAAGTGGCTATAGCGGGCAGAAAGCAATATACCCTACCTGTAATAGGTGTTACAGGCAGCAACGGGAAAACCATTGTGAAAGAATGGCTGTACCAGTTGCTTGCCCCTGATTATAATACCATACGCAGCCCTAAGAGCTATAACTCGCAGATAGGTGTGCCCATGTCTGTATGGCTGCTGAACAAAAAACATACACTAGCCATTTTTGAGGCTGGTATATCCCAGCCCGGAGAAATGGAGAAGCTGGAGCATATTATACAACCTACCATAGGTGTGTTTACCAATATAGGCGAGGCGCACAGCGAGGGTTTTCTTAATATCAGGCAGAAGATAAAGGAGAAGCTGATGCTTTTCCGCCACAGTAAGCAACTGGTGTATTGTAAAGACCACCAGGAGCTGAACCAATGCATAGTAGAGTACGTGCGGCAGATAAAAAGCAGCCAGGAAGAAGGCCTGAAATTATTTACATGGTCGCAGAAAAAAGAGGCGGACCTGCGCGTGCGTAATATTACCAAAGAACCCGGCAAGACTGTGATAAGTGCTGAGTACCTGGAAAAGAGTATGGGAATTACCATTCCCTTTACCGACCCCGCATCAGTAGAAAATGCTATCCACTGCTGGTGTGTTATGTTGTTGCTGAACGTGCCGCAGGATGTAATAACGGAACGTATGCTGCACCTGGCCCCTGTGAAGATGAGGCTGGAACTGAGGCATGGCATCAACGATTGTACATTTATCAATGATACTTATAATTCAGACCTTACATCGCTGCTGATAGCGCTGGAATACCTGGAACAGCAGAAGCAGCACCCGCACCACACCGTGATACTGTCTGACATGTTGCAGATAGCCCGGCCCGACATGGAACTGTACGAGGAGGTGGCCGATATCATCAGTAAGAAACACATACAGCGCTTTATAGGCATAGGGCCATCATTATACAAGCATAAGTCTGTATTCAGAAAACATAAGAAAATACGCAGCATCTTCTTTAAAACAACCGATGAGTTTTTAAAGAACTTCCACCTGCTGACGTTCAATAACGAGGCTATATTACTGAAAGGTGCGCGTGTATTTGCTTTTGAGCGTATAGGTACCCTGCTGGAACAAAAAGTACACCAGACGGTGATGTCTATCAACCTTTCTGCACTAACCCACAACCTGAATGTATTCAGGGCAAGGCTGCAGCCGGGTGTAAAAACCATGGCGATGGTAAAGGCTTCCTCTTATGGCAGCGGTAGTTATGAAATAGCGCACAGTTTGCAATACGCCGGTGTAGATTACCTGGCAGTGGCTTATTCTGACGAGGGCATTGCCCTGCGTAAGGGTGGTATCACTGCACCTATTATGGTGATGAGCCCGGACACGGAATCTTTTGACAGGATGATAGCCTGGAAGTTGGAGCCTGAGATATTCAACTTCCGCTCTTTACATGCCTTTATGCAGATTGCACAAACGCTGCAGATAGAAAATTATCCCGTACATATAAAGCTGGATACAGGCATGCACAGGCTTGGCTTTGTGCAGGACGATGCAGACGAACTTGCCGCTATGCTGAAGGGTAATACTACTATGCAGGTAGTGAGCATATTCAGCCATCTTGCCGCCAGTGACGACCCGAAGGAAGATGAGTTTACTTATCACCAGGCGCAGTTGTTCAATACAATCTGCGATAAGATAATGGAGGTACTGCCCAACAAGCCACTCAGGCATTTGTGCAACTCATCGGCCATAGCGCGCCACCCCAAACTGCACTATGATATGGTAAGGCTGGGCATAGGCCTGTATGGTATAGATGGCAGTGGTATGCTACAGAAAGAGCTGAAACAACTGACCACACTAAAAACGGTTATTGCCCAGGTGAAAACAGTGCCCGCCAACGAGACTATAGGCTACGGCCGCACCGCAGTCGCATCGTGGGAGAGAACGATTGCCACCATCAGCATAGGGTATGCAGACGGGTACCCGCGCTCACTGAGCAATGGTGAGAGCTATGTACTGATACATGGCAAGAAGGCAAAGATAACCGGCAGGATATGCATGGATATGTGTATGGTGGATGTAACCAGCATACCCGAGGCTAAAGAAGGCGATGAGGTAATTGTCTTTGGTGAGGGGCTGCCCATTACGCAACTGGCTGCGTGGGCAAATACCATTCCCTACGAGCTGATGACAGGCATATCCCAACGTGTAAAGCGTGTGTACGAGAACGAGGCGTAGAGTATAGTTCTGCCTCATTTTAACATTTTGATGAAGATATTATCTTTACTTTTACACTAAGTGAAAAGGCAAGCAGCACATATCATTCAAAGTACTAACCGTTTTTCCTTAACAGAAACGGGTACTGCATTACATGTGCCTACACCGGCGCATTTCGTCTGCTTTTGCTATAAAGTCTATTTTATTTCCAATTTC
The DNA here is from genome assembly GCA_964464965.1 of uncultured Flavipsychrobacter sp. Classification (GTDB taxonomy): domain Bacteria; phylum Bacteroidota; class Bacteroidia; order Chitinophagales; family Chitinophagaceae; genus UBA5543. The sequence goes on from CAYXHM010000011.1 coordinate 39,615, forward strand.
AAAGACTTCAATACTGCCACCCCGGCCTGCTAAAATATTTGGTCCGGGGGTTGTTTAAGGCATCTCTTTTCTTCACTTAATTTTTACAACTATGTTACGGAATCTCAAAAAGATTTCGGCAAGGGGTATAATACTTTCAGCATTGTTTGGTCTGAACGTGACTATACTACTTGCAGCAATTTTTATAGATCATATCTGGTTCTGGATACTGTCCATTACCCTTTCGCTGGCTGTTATTGCTCTTCACAACAGCAGGCAACAGAAGCATACTATTTTAAGAAACTTCCCTTTGCTGGGGTATTTCAGGTTTGTATTCGAAGCCATCCGGCCGGAGCTAAGACAATACTTTGGTGAGTCTGATACAGATGGGCGGCCATTCAACCGCAGGCAGCGGTCTATCGTGTACCAAAGGGCAAAGAACGTAAGGCAGACTGTTGCGTTTGGTATGCAGGAAGACCCCTCAAAGCCGGGGCATGAATGGGTAGCACACACAGTATTTCCGGTACATGTAGAAAATACAGACCTGAGGGTACTGATGGGCAACTACCAGTGTACACAACCCTATAGCGCCAGCATACTTAACATTGGCGCTATGAGTTACGGTGCACTCAGCAAAACAGCTATCAGTGCGCTGAACCTGGGGGCGGCATTAGGTGGGTTTGCCCACAACACCGGCGAGGGTGGTATCAGTGAACACCATCTTAAAGGTGGCGACCTTATCTGGCAGATAGGTACGGGCTATTTTGGCTGCAGGGATACCGGTGGCAACTTCTCGCCCCAACTATTCAAAGAAAACTCTGCCTGCAGTGCTGTGAAGATGATAGAACTGAAGCTTTCGCAAGGGGCTAAACCTGGTCATGGCGGTATTTTGCCTGCAGAAAAAAATACGCCTGAAATAGCTGCAATACGTAACGTTGTGCAAGGCACCACTGTTTATTCACCGCCGGGCCATTCAGCTTTTTCAAATCCTGTTGAACTGATGCAGTTCATAGGTTTCCTGCGCACCTTGTCTGGTGGAAAGCCCGTGGGATTTAAAATGTGCATCGGCGATAAACAGGAGTTTATAGATATCTGCAATGCCATAAGTGTTACCCGCATATTGCCGGATTTTATAACGATAGACGGATCTGAAGGGGGTACAGGTGCTGCACCGCTTGAGTTTACAGATAATATAGGCATGCCGCTATATGAGGCATTGTCTTTTGCAACGCAGACACTGGTGCTGTTTGGATTTAAAAAACATATTAAGCTTATAGCCGCAGGCAGAATCATCACCGCCTTCGATCTGCTGAAGGCGCTGGCCCTGGGGGCAGACAGTTGTTACAGTGCAAGGGGGATGATGTTTTCCCTTGGCTGCATACAGGCTTTAAAATGCGATAGTGGCCATTGCCCTGTAGGTGTTGCTACGCAGACACCATCACTGTATAACGGGTTGAATGTTGCTGATAAACGTGTGCGGGTGGCCAGCTTTCATAACAATACTATAAAGGCTACGGTGGAAATGATGGAAGCATGTGGGTTCAGGCATACAGGTGATATCAACCCATCAAAGTTTTTCAGGAAGATAGACCCGCTGATAACTAAGAGTTTTCACGATATATATTTTAACCAAGTAGATGAGGGGCCCAGGGATAGCTGGCTAAAAGCCGCCGCATTGAACTAAAATTGTTTTATTATGAATTATGACCAACAGAATGCTGTAGTGATTACAGAAGATGATTACAATGTACTGAGAGCTTATGTGAACAGTACCCCTGCTGCCGAGGGGGAGATGTCCCTGGCGGCGGAACTGAAGAGGGCTGTGGTGGTGAAAAACGATGCTTTGCCACCGTATACCATCAGGCTGAACTCAAAGGTGTCCGTACTGGACCTGCAAACGCAGAAGGTATTGGAGTTTACACTTGTGATGCCCGATAAGGCCGATATCACGCAGGGTAGGGTATCTATCCTTACACCTATGGGCGCCGCGCTCATAGGTTTCCGAAAAGCCGAAGAGGTAATGTGGAAAGTCCCCGCAGGTTTGAAACGTTTCAGGATACTGGATGTATATAATAAGCCTTAAACAAAAGACCCTTCACGCGTTGCGGAAGGGTCTTTTGTTTGGCTATAACAGTATTCATTTATTACATCATCTGTACGCTCCTGTTCAGGAAGTTGGTCAGGTCTTCACCCTTCAGCATGTCCTGAGACAGTAATGCAAGGTCGTATGCATGACGTGCTATGCGTATTTTCTCTTCTTCGTTTTCAGCTTTCAGTATGCGGCTTATCAGGTTGTGGTTGCCGTTGATGCCTACCTTGTAGCTTTCGGGCATTACGCCAAACATAGCCATGCCGCCATTCATTTCCGCCATCTCTTTCATACGGCGGCTCAGTTCGTCCATCGTCACCGTTACGGGCAGTTCATCTGCGCTTATGCCTTCTACCTGTACCTTCATATTAGGCTTGCTGATGGCCTTCTCAAATATCTCGGTTACGTTCTTAGTCTCGTCTTCCGTCAGCACATGTTCCAGAGCATCCGTCTTTTTTACCAGGTTGTCTATCACGTCAGAGTCCACACGCTTCAGTGTTACCTTTTCCAGCTTGTATTCCAGGTAGCTTACGTAATGCTTGTCTATGGGCGAATCCATCAGCAGCACGTCATAACCTCTTTTTTCAGCCGCCTGTATGTGGAAGTTTTGCTTCTCAGGGTCTGTGGTGTACAGGTACACTACTTTGTTTTCTTTGTCTTCCTGTATGGGTGCTACTTTAGCATTGTATTCTTCCAGTGTATAGTATTCACCTTTTATATTCTGCAACAGGGCAAATTCTTTTGCCTTGTCATAAAATTTTTCATCAGTCACCATGCCATACTTCACAAACAGGCCAATGTCTGCCCATTTCTGTTGGTAGGCTTCACGGTTACTTTTAAACAACTCTGCAAGTTTATCGCCAACTTTTTTGGTGATGTATGTGTTTATCTTTTTCACATTACCATCGGCCTGCAAAAAGCTGCGCGATACGTTCAGTGGTATATCCGGCGAGTCTATTACACCGTGCAGCATCATCAGGAATTCAGGCACTATTTCCTTCACTTCGTCGGTAATAAATACCTGGCGCGAGAACAGTTTTATCTTGTTGCGCTGCAGTTCAAAATCCTTCTTCAGCTTGGGGAAGTACAATACACCCGTCAGGTTAAAAGGATAGTCAACATTCAGGTGTATCCAGAACAGCGGGTCTTCTGTCATTGGGTACAACTCGCGGTAAAAATTCAGGTAGTCTTCATCCTTCAGGTCCGATGGGGATTTTGTCCATATAGGCGCTGTATTGTTGATGATGTTATCTACTGTTATTTCTTTGTATTTGGTTTTACCTTCCTCATCCACACCGTCTTCTTCCTCGCGGGTGGCAGTGCCAAACTTTACAGGCACGGACAGGAAACGGCAGTGTTTGTCCAGTATCTGCCTCAGGCGGTATTCCTCCAAAAATTCTTTTGAATCTTCGTTGATGTGCAGGATGATATCGCTGCCTATGGTAGTGCGGCTGCCTTCGCTTATTTCAAAGCTCGTGCTGCCATCGCAGGTCCACTTTGCGGGTTCAGAGCCGTCTTTGTAAGACAGTGTATCTATCTCCACTTTGTCTGCCACCATAAAGGCTGAGTAGAAACCAAGGCCGAATTTGCCTATGATTTCGTTGGCATCTTTTGCTTCTTTAAACTTCTCTACAAATTCTTCCGCACCGGAGAAAGCTACCTGGTTGATGTATTTTTTTATTTCATCGGCTGTCATACCCAGCCCATTGTCAGATATGGTGATGGTCTTCGCCTCCGCATCCAGTTTTACCTCTACCATAGGCACCGGCAGTTCGCCCTTGTATTCTCCCAGGGACGATAAGCGTTTCAGCTTCTGTATCGCATCCGTAGCGTTAGACACCAGCTCACGCAGGAAAATCTCGTTATCCGAATACAGGAATTTTTTAATGATGGGGAATATATTTTCCGTGTGTATGGAAATAGTACCTTTTTCTTGCATAGTTATCTTCTTGTTTTAGCTTACAAGACAGTATATCAATGTCTGTTCCAGTATATACTATAATGTCATAATGACAGCCCTATAATGACGTAATGAAGCTTTTTACACTTTTCAGGTATATGATAATTATCTGGAATTTGCATATCTTTATTTGGTATAAATTTCTTATTTTATATGAAACCTATAGTTAAAATCCTGATTGTGGTATTTTTTACTTTACCAACACACTCGCTACATGCAACAACGTACATACTCGTAGCATCTGGTAATTACTCCGCCTCATCTACATGGATGGGTGGAAATGTTCCTCCTGTCAACTTGGGAGCGGATACATTGATACTTGCCCCATCACTGACGACATATAGCCTCGCACTCGACGTTGATTTATCGCTTTCTGCCTTGTCCAGAATAGACCTTGTGAATACACTGGTTCAGGAAAGCGGCAAACGTTATATTTCCATGCCGGCCGGCAGCATTGTATGCTCACTCTCACGTATAGAAGTAGATAGCATGTACATAGGCAACGGTGCCTCGTTTATGTTCAGGGGCACAATAAACGTAAATGCAATGATGCTGGACCGCGCAAATTTCAATGCTGGTCCTCATTCGGCGTTTGCGGTTAAAAAGAATCTATACATTACGGGTGGGCCTAGTTGGGTGGGCAATATATTTTATTATGCACCTCCGGTAGGTAGCTCACCTGTTAATATGAGGTTTATAAATGGTGGCGGACTTTCCGTACCTGCAGGTGTCCAGTTTGAACTTGGAGGGTACAATTTATACTACGGCTGCGATAACACTGCCACAGGACCCGATGTGTATAATGAGCAGGGTGGCAAGGGCCTGAAGCGGATTGAGGTTGATACAAAATGGCAGGTGGATGTAAAACTGAAAGCTGACGTTTTAACTGACCCGGTTCTTGTGTTAACATCGGGCGGGCTGGTAATGGATGGCCATGATTTCAGGGGTACGCTGGAAGATAAAGGGGGCGAAGGTGTTATTGTGGCACATCCTGATTCGCACTTAACACTTAGCAGTGCTTCCACAGGCAAATGGGACACCTTGCATTTCAGGCAACCACAAAGCAAACTTTCACACTTTGCAGCTGGGCAGTTGGTGGTTAATGGGGATGTAAGCACAGACACGTTGACATTATTGTATTATGGTCCATTGGCAATTAAACACGGGGTTTTAAATATCACGGGGAAAGGGCCTGTGCTGGGCAGCACATATATCGTCACAGATACCGGCGGCAGGGTAACTGTCAGAGCTGATAGCGGTAAGGCTTTCATTCCTGTAGGCACATATAGAAGCTATATGCCTGCAAAAATTTCTAAAATACCCGGAAACACCTGTACGATATATACCACATTGGGAGTGCGCTTTGGGGGGCATACCGGGCAGTTCGTAGCCTATAAAGATTATGGTCCGGAATCTACCTGGACAATTACTAATCCATATACGAATATAGACGTAGAACTGGGATGGGATACCTCAGGTACACACCTCGCTTTCGATTATAAAAACTGCGTGCTAACGCGTTTCATCGGGCCCGAGTGGGAGAAACACGTGCCTGCGGTTCCTTCCACATCGGCAGGTAACGGTATAGCATTTGTAAAAAGGGAAAACGTTCCGGCTGGAATGTATGCCATAGTAAATCCACACGCTTTTTATAGCCTGGACAATGTACAAGCACCGGAGTCCGCAATAAACATTTATCCCAACCCCGCATCAGGCTTTCTGCAGGTAGTATCACAGCACAGGTCTGCAACTGCTGCAACAGTTTATGACGCAATGGGGCGCGGGGTTTTAGCTTTTCAACTGGCTGCCGGTAATAATAAGCTTGATATTACCAGCCTGCCTGCGGGTGTTTACAGCCTTGTTGTTACAACAGAGCATACGCGCGGCAGTTACAGGTTCAGTGCCTTATAGGGCGGCCTGCCCAACCGTTATACGTTGGCATTGCCCTCAACACCACCGTCAAACGATGCGCCTGTTATGGCCGATACCGTTATTTTCAGCATAGACATTATTTTACCGTCTTTAGTGTCCCAGTAGTAGGTGTCTGTAGGGCGCACGCGTATCAGTGTCAGGTTGGGGTCGTCCTTGCCTTCTTTAAACCATGCTTTCATTATACCGTTCCACAGTTCCTCCACCTTGGCATGGTCTGTATATACATCTACATGCCCGGTTACAGACAGGTATTCACTTTTGGGTACATTAGCGTATATCAGTTGCACTGTATCATCCTGCCGCAGCTCCTTGTTCTTGTTGCTTTCCCTGCCGCTGAAGAACCAGAAGTTGCCCTCTTCATCCACCTCCTGCGTGGCCATGGGCCGGGTAGGGAACGGCAGCTCGCTGCTATGCGTGCAGAACATGCATATATTCGTGTGCTCCGCTATTTCCTTTAGTTTCTTTACCGCATCCTGCCCGAACAGGTTTTTAAAATCGCCCATAATATGTGTTTAGTTTTTTTTGATGTTATTATAACAGGCATGCGGGAGAATTGTTGAGCTAAACAAAACGAACAATTTTTTTATTTAAAAATGTCTGACTCATACATATACACGGGTGAAATGTGTTGGAAAACACTATTATTATGATTAATGATGTTTAATTAACGTCAATTATGTGTATATTTGTATTGTGCTTACAGTTCTTTGAAACAAGACCTTACTCCTTGATAGCCAGAATTGATCTTCCTGTAAATCATTTGGTTTAAGCCATCATTTGCTCTGAAAATGCAACAAAACGCAACAACTGTGTAAACCGTTTTCAGGATTTGCCCTGAAACTGCAACAAAACGCAACAAATTCTGTTTTGGATTTTTACTGGAATTTTATTCTTTGGAATTTAAAACCTCATCTATCTTCTTAGACATGTCGGCAAATTCCTGTTGCAGCAAGGGGTGGTTGAAAATGGAAACGGCACCATCAGCGGCATAAGAGAGCAGGCACATAGCAACAAAATCCTGGTCGTCTTTACCGGCGTATTGCGTACGAAGTTCTGTTATTTTGGTGTCAGCCTGTTTTATGGCCTTGCGTACAGCCTCTTCCTCCCCCGGCACTATCCGGATACGGTAGCTGCGGCCAGCCAGCCATACATTTATCGGTATCAGTTCTTCTTCGCTCATTGGTAAGATGTTGAAGTTATTTTACTGTTGCGGTTTCATTGCCTGGTTGTGTGCCGGGTGTTTGCATAAACTTCTTCTGAAATACCAGCAAGGTTATTACTCCACCTGATATGGCAGTATCGGCTATGTTAAACACAGGGTCGAAAAACGAGAACGGCTTGCCGCCCCATATGGGTACCCATGTAGGCAGGACGGTGTCAACAATCGGAAAGTAGAGCATATCCACCACGCGGCCATAAAACATCTTGCCATAGCCCTGGCCCCAGGGTACCATTTGTGCTATATGAAAGGTGCTTTCTGTAAATATCAGTCCGTAAAAAATACTATCTATCAGGTTGCCCAGCGCCCCGGCCAATATTAAAGAGCCGCATATTATCAGCCCTTTATGGTAGCCTTTTTTTACAAATTTCTTCAGCAGGAAAAAGCCAAACACAACTGCTACCAGGCGGAAGAGGGTAAGGATGAGTTTGCCGGTTGCAGCTTCGCTAAGCTTCATACCAAAGGCCATGCCTTCGTTTTCTATAAAGTGCAGCCTGAACCATGTACCCAGGACGTTTACCTCTTCTCCGTAATAAAAATGGGTTTTGATATATACTTTACTCACCTGGTCTATAATGATGACCAGTAGTATTATCAGTATGGCATGACGGTATTTCACTATGTAAAATATATGTTGTGGGCAAAGATAATGTCTTAGGGCTATAGTAGTGTAGCGTATCTGGCGGGATGTTGTAAAAAGGCGTTAAAACATCAATCCCGGCGTGTGTAGCTGCCGGGATTGGATATATGAATTTAGAAACGAATGTTATTGTATAAGATGGACTTCCTCGGTATGTACCACATCGCGGTTGTTAGGCTCATCGTTGCTTACAAACGCTACAAGTTTGCAATGCTCCGCATGCCATTCCGTTTTTATCGGCACTTTAAAAGTTCTTTCATACACCCTTCCGGCTACTTTGGGGTCAACTTTTGCAGGTATCAGTACGCCGGTAACGGGGGTTACAATGTCTCTCAGCACGTGTTCATGCACATAGTCTTTCTCTATTTTATCCTCATACTTCTGTGCATCTATTATGCTGTCTTCTATCACCGCCAGGGTAAGTGTCTGTTTGAAGTTAACATCATCTGTATAGGCGAGCTTTACCCTTACTGTTGCTTCAAGTGTTGTTGCATCGTAGGTGCTGGTAATATGGATATTTACAGGGGTTGTAGTTTGTGCAGCAGCCCTTGCATCAGCAGCAGCATGCCATTCTATACGCGATGAAAGGTGTTTGTCTTTATATAATGTCCTGTCAAAAGCAGCTTCTGGCATACCACCCAGGCCACCTAATACAGAGTTAGCTACATCTGTTGCGTCCTGTGTACGGAAGTCATACTTAGATAGCTTCTGGCCGTCTTTTTCTACGGGGTTCGCCTGGGCATAGTTAAATATATGGTATGCTATTATGATCATATTGTCATTCTGCGAAGCCGTGATAGACCTCATGGCAGCATGGCCGGCAGGGCAGGGCGGGCACGATACACCTGTGAACTCTTCTGCCAGCATCTTCCTGGTTTGCGGTGTTTCCGGTGTAGCTGTGTAAGCGGTATCTTCGCCTACTTCACCAAAGTCTATAGCAGGCCCTATTTCTTTGCAGGATTGAAACCATAATACACCTGACAGGGCTATAAAAACAGATAGTTTTTTCATACTTAAATAATGCAAATTAGCCTGTGAATTTACGGATTTTAGTCATAATAATAGTAATCATTCTATTTCGGTTAACTTTGTGACAGTAAAATGGATTGTTATGGAAGAAAGTAAAAGGCAAAAACAGGTAGGCCAGGTGGTGATGGAAGAGATGACAGACATCTTTATAAGAGAGGGGGTAAATATCATAAAAGGTGGAATGGTGTCGATATCGAAGGTGGCGGTGACACCTGACCTGCTGGAGGCCAGGATATACCTGAGCCTGTATAAAATAGACGACCCGGAACAACTGGTACAGCAGATAGCCGACCGCACGCCGGAATGGCGCAACCTGCTGGGGCGTAGGGTGAGGCACCAGTTGCGCCGTGTGCCTGAATTGCGTTTTTACATTGACGATACCCTGGATCATGTGTATAAAATGGAAGAATTGTTCAAGTCTCTGAATATTGCACCTGAGAAGGGCGAAGAAGGTACAGGAAGCTAAATGGTACTGATAAGGCAACTGGCTTGGAGATACCTGCGTGGTAAGCGCTCTGCAAATGCGGTGCCTGTTTTGTCGCGCATAAGTATGGTGGCTATAGGTGTTGGTGCCTGTGCTATGATTATCCTGTTCTCGGTGTTTAATGGTTTTGAAGGCCTGGTTAAAGACCTTTATAAAGCCTTCTATCCTGAATTGAAAATCACCGCAGCAAAAGGCAAGTTCTACCGGCTGGATGATAAGGCCTGGCAGGAGTTGAACGGGATACAAGGTGTAAGCGCAGTCAGCAGGGTTATAGAGGATATAGTGCTACTCAACAGCAGTTCTGACCAGAAACGCGTGGCCACTTTAAAAGGAGTGGATGCGCAATATTTTAAGGTGAACAACGTAGCCCCCTATGTGACAGAGGGCGAATGTAAACTGGCCGTAGCGCCTGTACAAACTGCCATTGCAGGGTCGCAGTTGCTGGCACAACTGGGGCTGGACGTGAATAACGTGTTCAGCGTTATGGAGGTCTTTTATCCTAATCCCAAGGCAACCCCTGCTGAAGTAATGCAATCTCCCGATAAGGCTTTCCGTTCTATAAGATTAAGGCCTGATGGGTCTTTTACGGTACAGGACGATTTTGATGGAAAGTATGTATTGGCAGACATAGGGCTGGTGCAGGGCCTGTTGCAGGAAGAGGGTAAATATTCGTCTGTAGAAATTGCAGTAAAGAAGGGCGCTGATATTGACGATGTAAAAGAAAAAATAGAGCAAGCCTTGGGTACAGGGTATATAGTACAGACACGGTTTGAACAGAACAAGACCTTGTATATGATTATGCGGTCGGAAAAATGGGCTGTGTATGGCATACTGGTGCTGGTGCTGATGATAGCCGCTTTTAACATGGTGGGTGCACTGTCGCTGCTGGTGCTGGAAAAACAAAAGGACATTGGCATATTAAAGGCAATGGGTGCCGGTAATAGCCAGATAAGCAGGCTCTTTCTTGCAGAAGGTGCGCTGTGGGCTTTGCTGGGTGGTGGTACGGGTTTGCTTTTAGGCCTGCTGGTATGCCTGGGGCAAATGCAGTTTGGGTGGATAAAACTTGGTGGCTCATTTATTATAGAAGCGTACCCTGTCCGGCTGCAGCTTACAGATTTCATTGTGGTGCTGGTCACAATACTGGCTATAGGTTTGCTGGCAGCATGGTTCCCCGCTCTGCGTGCAGCAAGGGTTAGTGGCATATCATTAAAAAGTGATTAGGAATTACATCTTTTCAGGTAGCCTTATACCCATAGTACCCATAGCATGACGCATAACCTGTGCTGTCATGATAATCAGCATCAGGCGCAATTGCTTCTTCTCCTCGTTCTCCGCTTTTCCTATGCTATGCGCATCGTAAAAAGAATTGAACTGCTGCGCCAGCTGGAAGGTAAAGTTGCAAAGCAATGACGGGTTGTATTCTTCCGCTGCGTGCTGCATGACACTCGCATACTGTTCCAGCGATACTGCCAGTTTCTTTTCTGCCGGAGTTATGGGTTGTGTAAGGGTAAACCCGGTAAATGCACTGTTATCCGGTAGCTGTGCAATGCCCTCTTTGCGCAGTATAGAACAGATACGGGCATGTGCGTATTGTATAAAAGTGGCTGTGAACCCGTGCAGGTCTATAGACTCCTTAGGGTCGAATATCATTTTCTTTTTAGGGTCAACGCGTAGCAGGTAAAACTTCAATGCGCCCAGGCCTATGGTTTCATATAGTTCTTTTAGTTCGCTGTCAGTAAAGCCTTCCGTTTTGCCGGCTTCTTCAGTTTGTTGCTGAGCCATGGCTATCATTTCGGCTATCATATCGTCAGCGTCCACCACCGTTCCTTCACGGCTTTTCATACGGCCGCTGGGTAGTTCTACCATACCGTAAGACAAGTGGTAGATCCCATATGCACAAGGCTCACCCAGCTTCTTCAGTATCAGTTGCAGCACCTGCATATGGTAGTTCTGCTCATCGGCTATTACATATACAGATTTATCAAGATTACAGTCGTTATACTTTAGTATAGCAGTACCAATATCCTGTGTCATATATACAGACGTGCCATCTGCACGTAGCAGTAGTTTCTGGTCCAGCCCATCTTCCTCCAGGTTTATCCAGATAGAGCCGTCTTCTTTTTTATAGAGTACACCTTTCTCCAGGCCCTTCAGAACTATCTCTTTCCCCAGAAGGTAGGTATTGCTCTCGTAGTACATCTTATCGAAGTCTATGCCCAGGCGCTTGTAGGTAGTGTCAAAACCTTCATATACCCACCCGTTCATGGTCTTCCACAGGTCAACCGTTTCTTTATCGCCCGCTTCCCAGGCACGCAGCATATCCTGCGCTTCTTTCATAATAGGCGCTTCTTTTTCGGCTGCGGCTTTGTCCATTCCACCTGCTACAAGCTCTTCTATTTGTTGTTTGTAAACGTCGTTAAATTTCACGTAGTAGTCACCTACCAGATGGTCACCTTTTATACCAGTGCTATGTGGTGTGGCACCATCAGCATAATGCTTCCATGCCACCATTGATTTACAGATGTGTATGCCCCTGTCATTTACCAAGTTTGCTTTTACCACATTGTTACCTGTGGCTTTAAGTATGCCGGCCATGGCATATCCCAAAAAGTTGTTGCGCAGGTGGCCGAAGTGTAGTGGTTTATTGGTGTTGGGGGAGGAGTACTCCACCATAATGTTTTTATTGGTTAGAGCCTGTGTGCCGTAACAGGTATCGTTATAATGAGCTGTCAGGAATTCAGACCAGTATTCGTCCTTAACAGTCAGGTTGAGGAAGCCGGCTACAATATCGTAACTCGTAAAAATTCCTGAATACTCAACGATGTGTTTGCCCAATTCGTTCCCTATAACATCGGGCTTGGTTTTCAGCAGCTTTAAAAAAGGAAACAGTACTAGGGTGTAATCCCCGGCAAATTCAGGTTTGGTCTGGTTGACTGTAATAGATGATTTGGGGACATCAACGCCGGGATATAGTTTAGCCAATGCTTCTTTTGCCGATGCTTTAATTTTCTCAACCAGGCTCATGTTCAATATTATTTGCCGCAAAAATAGGTAGTTGTACGTATATTGGGGTATAAAAAATATCCCTGCCTTTTATGACAGGGATAATTTTCGTTCTCTATGCTGGCAGGACCGGATAAGGGGGTTAATCCGGAGATATTGTGAAAAGCCAGAAAATTTCTTAGCCTCTATATGCGTTGTGTGTCTTTTATCCCTTTTCGTAGAACAAAAATAACCTTGTGCATTCATTTAAAAAACGGGAAAAACACTGTTTTTTGTTTGGATTATTTTGCGTATAAGCAATATAGAGGTATAAGGTTGATAGTATAGACTCCCAACTACACAATATGATGCGTTGGATGGTTTGTATATCCTAAGATTGAAAAGGCCTAACGTTTGTGGTAGAGTAACAGGTAACTTACTTCAATGCTTCCAGCAGCAGTTCCATTTTACTGCCGCGCGAGCCCTTTATTAGTATTGACGAATTTCGGGGCTTGTTAGCGGTAATATATTCTTTGGCCTCTGCGGAGGTATGGAAATGAATATAGTTGCCTGCAATGCCATCGAATTCTTTGCCAACAAGTATTACTTGCTCCCATTCATAACTTTTTATTAGGGCCACAAGATCGGTATGCTCCTGCAACTCTGTTGTGCCCATCTCCTTCATCCCACCCAGCCATAGTATTTTATGGTTAAGGTCGGCATGTGCAAAGTTGAGTATGGCAGCCCTCATGCTACTGGGATTGGCATTGTAAGCATCAAGTATAATGTGGTTGCTGCCTATCTGCATCCATTGAGAGCGGCTATTATCCGGGTTGTAATTGCTTATTGCAGCTTTTGCCTCATCTACTGTTATGTTGAAATGAAAGCCCACTGCCACTGCCACCATTACGTTAGCAAAGTTGTACTCGCCAACAAGATGCGTAGATATGCTGGTTTCCTGTCCTGCGTTCTGTATAGCAACCTTCAGGAATACATCATCCATCAGTGGCCTGCCAATATAGTCTGCATCTGCATTGCCATACGTTACCTGATGTGTAATACCCTCTGCCATGTTTTTAAGGTAATCAAGGTCTGCATTGCGGAATACAGTGCCGTCATTACTGCGCAGGTAGTCATACAGTTCGCCTTTACCTTTACGCACGCCTTCTACGCCACCAAAGCCTTCTATATGTGCCTTGCCGCAATTAGTGATAATGCCGTGGGTAGGCATGACTATTTCACAATAAGATTCAATCTCTTTCAGGTGATTGGCACCCATTTCAATAACAGCCATTTCAGCATCAGCGGGTATGCCCAGTATGGTAAGGGGTACGCCAATATGATTGTTCAGGTTGCCGTGTGTGGCATATGTCCTGTACTTTGTACGAAGGACAGTTGTTACCAGCTCCTTGGTAGTGGTTTTACCATTGCTGCCAGTTATAGCTATAAAAGGAATGTTGAATTGCTGCCTGTGGTGTTTTGCAAGAGACTGTAAGGTGTGCAAAACATCATCTACATAAATACACTGATCGTTGGTGGCATATTCTATTTCGTCAACCACTGCATAAGCGGCCCCTGCATCCAGCGCCTGGTTTGCAAAACTGTTGCCATTGAAGTTAGGCCCTTTCAGCGCAAAATATATATCCCCGGATTTCAGTTTCCTGGTGTCTGTTTGTACAGATGGATGCTGCAGGTATAGCTTATATAGTTCTTCTATGTTCAATGCCTGTGTTATTAGAGCCACTAAAATAATAAGAGGCTGTCATTTTTCATGCAGCCTCTTAGTGAATATGTGTAGTAATTTTTGTTACGCTTGTACGGTACGGCCTTGTGTTGCTTGCTTCAGCACTGCATATGCGCCAAATAACAGGCCGCTGAATACCAGGTCGCCAATGAATGTATTGAAAAAGAAATTAGTTCCTTCAGTGGTATAGAATGGTATCGCCATCAGGTAGGTTGTAATAAATCCATTCATATCCAGTCCCCAATATCCTGCCAGGAAAACACCAAAGTTTGACATGATAAAGAATATAGCAGAACCCGCTACCGAGTAGCCTGCTATGCGCAAAGCTTTCTGGTTTTTCATTGTAGTACCCAGGTATGTGATAACGGCCATAGCGCCATATACGAAGAACTGGGAAATGTCATAAAAGCCCTGCATAGGGGTGAAGAAATGGATGTATGCATCTGAAATGAACATAGCCAGCAAGGGCAGCAGGTAAGATACCTTTTTGTTTTTCAATATGGCACCGCTGAATAATCCTAAAGCAGCTACAGGTGCCAGGTTGTATATATGCAACTCGCGGTTTACTATGCGTATCACTACCGTCATAAGTATCAAACCCGCCACCAAAAGGATATTTGCTCTGTTGTTTTTCATTGCTTTATATAAATATATCAGTTTACAAAGGTAAATCGTATAAAATCAATATTCAAAAGTAAATAATAACCATGTGTGAATTAGTTAGTTACAAAAAAACGCCCCGTATTGAACGGGGCGTTTAATAATATTGCCTATTACCTGTTACCGGAATGTTGCATTACCTGCCGGCACCATGGCATTGTTTGTATTTTTTACCACTACCGCAAGGGCAGGGGTCATTCCTGCCAATACGTGGCTCTGCCACCGCGGGCGTAGGTTTCGGGCCTTGCCTTTCGTCGTACATATCACGCTCATTAGCTGCGTAATCCTGTCCTGCTTCATCTATCTCTTCTTTATTGGCACGCATACTGCTCATATCTGTACGCTGTGGCTGCTGGCGCGCTTCCTGTGGTGGTTGCTCCTGCATAGGGATACCCGCACGCAACAGGAAGGATACGATACTCCTGTTAGTAGCCAGTAACATTTGCTTAAACAGGTTAAAACCTTCAAATTTATAAATCAACAAGGGGTCTTTCTGTTCGTACGATGCCATTTGTACAGATGAGCGAAGGTCGTCCATTGCCCTCAGGTGTTCTTTCCATGCATCATCTATCAGCGCAAGCGTAATGATTTTTTCCAGTGTCTGTATCACCGGTTTTCCACCATGTGCTACAGCCTCTTTAAGGTCAGTTTGTACCTGTATGCCACGCAGCCCGTCTGTAAATGGTATCAGTATATCTTTTATACGGTCGCCATTCTCTGCAAGCAACCTTTCCAGTTGTGGGTGTATGCCCTCTGCTATAGCATTGGTTTTGCGGTTGTACATGGCCTTAGCTTCGTGGTACAATGTATCGCCCACTTCTTCCAGGTTACCCTTTTCAAAGCTTTGCTCTACGGCAGCGTCAGGCTCCATGGCAAGGTGCTTCATTACCTCAATTTTAAACGCATCAAAATTGCGGTCGTTTTCAAACTGGGTAGCAAGATCGACACATACGTCATACAGGGCATTATCCAGGTCTATAGACAGGCGGTCTCCAAACAGGGCATGTCTTCTGCGTTTGTATATAACATCGCGCTGAGAGTTCATTACATCATCAAACTCAAGCAGGCGCTTACGTATGCCAAAGTTGTTTTCCTCTACTTTCTTCTGTGCACGCTCAATAGACTTGGTTATCATGCTGTGTTGCAGCACCTCGCCATCTTTATGGCCCATTTTGTCCATCAGGGATGCTATGCGGCCCGATTGGAACAGGCGCATCAGGTCATCTTCGAGCGATACAAAGAATTGAGAGCTACCGGGGTCTCCCTGGCGGCCAGCACGACCACGTAACTGGCGGTCTACACGGCGGCTTTCGTGGCGCTCTGTACCAATGATAGCCAGGCCACCTGCCTCTTTTACACCGGCACCCAGTTTAATATCCGTACCACGGCCTGCCATGTTGGTAGCAATGGTTACATTGCCCGCCAGACCTGCCTCAGCTACTATTGTAGCCTCGCGGGAGTGTTGCTTGGCGTTAAGTACATTATGCGGTATTTTCTTTTGCTGCAGCATACGCCCCAACAGTTCCGACACCTCTACAGATGTAGTGCCCACCAGTACAGGGCGGCCTTTACTACGCAGAGATTCTATTTCATCTATTACAGCTTTATATTTTTCACGCTTGGTTTTATAAACCAGGTCCTGCTCGTCTTTGCGGGCAATGCCTACGTTTGTAGGTATCGTTACAACATCCAGCTTGTAAATTTCCCAGAACTCACCCGCTTCAGTTTCTGCCGTACCGGTCATACCGGCCAGTTTATGGTACATACGGAAGAAATTTTGCAGGGTAACAGTGGCAAATGTCTGGGTAGCTGCCTCTACAGTTACATTCTCTTTCGACTCTATTGCCTGGTGCAGTCCATCGCTGTAACGGCGGCCATCCATGATACGGCCGGTCTGCTCATCTACTATTTTCACTTTACCATCAATCACCACATATTCCACGTCTTTTTCAAAGAGGGTATATGCTTTCAGCAATTGCTGTAAGGAGTGTATGCGGTCTGCCTTTACTGCGTAGTCCTGCAGCATAGCATCTTTACGTTTGGCTTTTTCTTCATCGGGAAGGTCCATCTTCTCAATGGTTGCCAGTTCGCTGCCTATATCCGGCAGTACAAAGAAGTTAGGTTCTTCAGTATGCCCGGTTATCAGGTTCAGGCCTTTTTCTGTCAGGTCAACGCTATTGTTTTTTTCATCTATAGTAAAAAACAATTCAGCATCTACTTTGGGCATGTTGCGTTGTTGCTCGCCCAGGTAGTGGTTTTCTGTTTTCTGTAGTATCTGCCTGTTACCTTCTTCGCTCAGGTACTTTATCAGCGCCCCGTTTTTAGGCAAACCCCTGTGTGCACGAAACAGGTGTAATCCACCATTTTCTTTATCAGCTTTACCTTCCGCTATCAGCCTTTTAGCTTCCGTCAGGCTTTTACTTGTTATCTTTTTTTGTTCTTCTACCAGTCTTTCTATGCGCGGTTTCAGTTGTGCAAACTGCTGCTCATCACCACGGGGCACGGGGCCGGAAATAATTAAAGGTGTACGGGCATCATCTATCAATACGCTATCCACCTCATCCACCATTGCATAGTGATGTTTCCGCTGCACCATTTCATTAGGCTGGTGCACCATATTATCGCGCAGGTAGTCAAAACCAAATTCGTTATTGGTACCATAGGTAATATCTGCAAGGTATGCCTGGCGGCGCGATTCTGAGTTGGGCTGGTGTTTATCTATACAATCCGTAGTCAGTCCCAGGAATTCAAAAATAGGGGCATTCCACTCCTGGTCACGACGTGCCAGGTAATCATTCACCGTAACTATATGCACACCCTGGCCTGACAAGGCATTAAGGTAAGCCGGTAGGGTAGATACCAGTGTTTTACCCTCACCGGTAGCCATCTCTGATATTTTGCCCTGGTGCAGTACCATACCGCCTATCAACTGTACGTCGTAGTGCAGCATGTTCCATGTTACCTGGCTCCCGGCTGCCATCCATGTGTTCTTATATATTACATTGTCACCTTCAATAGTAATATGTTCTTTGCTTACCGCAAACAGCCTGTCAAGGTCTGTAGCTGTAGATGCCAGTTCTGCATTTTCTTTAAAACGCCGTGCTGTTTCTTTTACTACAGCAAATGCTTCAGGCAATATTTTCTCAAGTATCTCTTCCAGAAGCTCATCACGCCTTTTTTGCAGTTTATCTACTTCGTCATAGACAGCTTCCCGGGCATTCAGTTCACCATCTTCATTATCTTCAGCTTCAGCCTTTTTTGCGGCTATTTCTTCATCTATAGCTTGCAGGTATTCAGCAATCTGTGCTTTAAACTCGTTGGTTTTATTACGCAACTGGTCGTTAGTAAGATTTTGTAACTGCGCGTAGTGGCTGTTTATTTCTTTTACAATGGGCTCCAGTTTTTTTACGTCTTTATCAGACTTGCTGCCGCCAAATATTTTAGAGAGAAAACCTAACATTTTTTTATCCGGGTTGTTTTTTGTTGTTGAGATTGCGATAAATGCTTTATCACGCCTTTATGTACCAGTTATATCAAATCCCATGCAATTTTATTAAACTGACAGGCTGGCATGTAAAGGGGGTCAAAACTACGCCAATTGGGGCATTTCAACAAACAGTTATATAAGCTTAATATGCCGTCTGAAAATTTTTTATCGTAATAGCTTGCAAGGCAAGAAAATTTTTATGTATTTTGGTGGAATAAATTCAGAAAAAGCAATAATTATGAAAAAAACCTTCGTCCTCGTTACAATCGTTTTGGTGTCAATATTTATGACAAACAAAGGTTTCGCTCAGGAAGATGAATTAGTAAGGGTTTTCCGTTGGTTCAACCCGGCAGATCAAAACTATGTTACAGTTGCAGATGGGGAGTTCCAGGAAGGGCAATTGTTGAACTGGAACTGGAAAGATAAAACACAAGTTTTTGTGGCATACCGCAATCCTGCTCCTGACCGTGTTGCTGTTTACCGTTGGTACAATCCGCAAACTAAAGATTATGCCAGCATTGCTGAAGATGAGTACAGCGATGACAATATGATTAAAATGGGCTATACAGATAAAAGCCTGCAGTTTTACGCATTAACACGCCGTGGTGCAAATACAGTTGACGTGTACCGCTGGTATGTTCCTAAAAACAACGATTGGGTAACTGTACCTGAAGAAGGTGATACTGATAACTATTATAAAAAAGGTTATCGCCGCAAAACTTTCCAATACTACGGTATCAGGAGAAGTATGGATGCAACTATCTACAACCAACTGTAATATAGTAAGTACAATATATTCAGCGAAACGCCCCTGATGGGGCGTTTTTTTATGCGTAATCGTATTTGATGCTTATCCCTGTGATTCATTTTATGCAGGCTACAGGGGTATAAGCAATTGAGGTATAAACATCCGCGCCAGTGGTATTGTGTGTCGTTGTATCCGTACGATATGGCGATACGCTTTTAAATTGAAAGAGTAAAACAGGGACATACTATTGCCGATCTTTTTAGTATCGTTTGATACAGTGATACACCGTGCAAATGTGAACGCTCTGTTTACATAAACTATTAATCTTTTTAGAAGAGGCTTGCAGGAGAAAAAAGTCAACGGGTGGCACCGATTATCTATTACCTTTTTTGTCCTGAATACAGCAGTCGTTTGACTAGTTTATATTTCTTATAACTTATCTGAATAAGTAATGTACTTATTAATCTCTTGTTACCCCGAAATAATGTTCCTGATCTATAAGTTTTCATTCGTTAAATGAGTATTTATGTTTACACAAGAAAACATAAGCACGCAAAGCGTAGTCATAAGCCGGTTTTAAATAGCCATATATAGTTTCCCCCGCAAAATCTCCTGAATAATGATTTCCCGCTCGCGTTGTACATGTAACATTTGCCAATTACAAATAAGTACTATTATAAAGAGAGTGTCGGTTTAAAAAGAACCGGTGATGCACAAAAAAGAATAGGGCGTCCAGTTTTGCACAGTGTATCGGTGTATCGTGCAGTACAAATGATACGAATAAACCTCCCTGTTCAGGTGTACTCTCGAATAATTTAAATAAATGTAGTGAGTTCCTGCATTTCCCATTTTCCCACCCCTGAGAAACTCAGGAATCAGGATTTATTTCATTAAGCGGGGCATGCATCTTCTTAGAAAGTGGCAAGAAAGATTGGTATTATTCGTACCAGGCAAAAATAATAAAGGGAGCCGATTGGCTCCCTTTATTAAACAGATTTTTCAATTTTGGTATTATCTTCTCGGGCTACGACCTTTCTCGCCAAAGTAGTTACCTGCTTTTTCAGAATTGCTGCCGTTAGGGCTGCCCAGGCGGTCCATCACCAGGCGGAAACCTACAGTAGAACTTGCCTGGTTGGCCTGCATAAAGCGGCGCGCACCTGGGTTCATATAGTATGCACGGTCTGCCCATGAACCACCTTTGTATATTTTAGCTTCGTTGTTGATCAGCGTGTTAGTACCATATGCGTAGTTAAACATAGAAGCAGTATCACCATCACCATAGTCCCTCAGGTCTGCATCAAGGCCATCAAACCTTTCGTAAGATGCCATTTCTGTACTATCCATCAGGCGGGTAATAAGGTGTCCCATTGTATCTTTTTCTTCCAGGCTGTTATCTTCATTCAGCCTTACATATGTTTCGTAAACATTACCACGGAATGGGCGGAAATCATTCAGATCGCGGGTGTAAGGGCGGTAAGTATCCAGTACCCACTCACTCACGTTGCCGGCCATATTGTACAGGCCATAAGCATTTGCAGCATAAGAGAATACAGGAGCAGGAACATCAGCGTTATCATTCAGTGCGCCGGCTATACCCATCGCATCACCTTTGCCACGTTTAAAGTTGCCCAGGAATTCACCCTGGTAAGAGTTACGTAAGCCATAACGTGTGGTATAAGCATCACCCCATGGATATACGTTACGGTCAGTGATAACTTCTTCACCGCGGCGACGTTTAGTCTCTGGCTCAGGGTTGTTACCTATGTTACCCAGTGCGGCATATTCCCACTCAGCTTCTGTAGGCAGGCGGTAGTTTGGCAGCAGGTAGCCATCAGAATACCTCATGTTACGAGAGCCGGAACCCTGTGGGTCCAGGTCGCGTTTGCGGCCTTTTGTTGGCAAACCTTCGTATTGACCGTTTACATAAGTCTCTGTATCAAAGATATCTTCATTCACCTGGTTAGGGTTCCTTTTCAGGCGGCCGTTCTTAATCAGGATGTATTCATTAACACGGTCGCTGCGCCATTTGGCAAATGCGCGTGCCTGGTGCCAGTTTACCCCGACAACCGGGTAATTATCATATGCCGCATGGCGGAAATAATATTGCACATATGGCTCGTTGTAAGAAAGAGAAGAGCGCCAAACAGAAGAGTCAGGCATTGCCTCAGCGATAGCTAAAGGATAGTCAGCGCTGTAAGAGCGTGACAGCCAGTAGATATACTCACGGTAGTGTACGTTTGCCACCTCTGTTTCGTCCATGTAGAAGGAAGAAACGGAAACTGTACGGGGTATATTATTCCTTTCAAGAGACAGATCTTCTTCTGTTTGCCCCATTGTAAAGCGTCCACCCTCAACAAATGTAAGGCCAGGGCCTGTTTGCTGCCCCTGGTAATTGGCTACATCAAAACCGCCCAGACGGGAGTCGTTATAGTCCCAACCGGTAACTCGGGATACACCGGTTGATTTATTTTTAGAGGAACAAGCCGAAAAAAGGGTTGCTACACCGATACAAAGCAAGCTCACGCCGACAAGAGATCTTTTCATAAAAGTATGCTACAAATTGTGTTGAATAATCTGTTAAAGTGTTACAATATTAGAGTGTTCTTTTCAAAATGTCAAGCTTTAAAGTAATAATGCTAAAAAAATGTTGTTTTTCTTGTTTTTATCGGTTTAATAATATTGGCACACTATTAGCGTTATAGTGTATGTGACAGGTGACTGACACGCCCGAGCGTATAAAACATTATCTTTGACAGCCCCCATAATAACTATGAGCTTGACTAAAAAACGATTTTTTTCTTTGTGTTTACCGGCATTTGCGTTTTGCTTCATTATAGCAAACAACGTAACCGCACAGCAGCTTGACGTAACTGTGGCTGAGATGGACATCCAATCGGGATATATAGCCCGCAGGATAGACCTGCAACATTATGCCAGACCCAACATAACACTCGAAAATATTGTTTACGAAAACGTAGAAAAACTGAGGGGTGATGCCATCCCGTCTAAACCGGAAAATTTTGATGTTTTGCTGGGTAAAGACAGAAAAAAACCATTTGCGGTAGTTCGTATTCCGGCCTATTCATACAATGCTGACGGCACGCTGAGGCGCATAGCATCTCTGTCTGTACAATACAAAGAAAATGAAGCACCACAACCCGGTGGCACACAACGCAGCGCGGCAAAAGGTACGGAAGGGGCAATCTCGCCACTGGCTACGGGCACATGGCATAAGGTAAGTATACCTGCCACAGGTTTGTACAAAATCGACTACAACTACCTGTCGACTCAATTGGGTATTACAGGCATAGGCTCTTCCAAAATAAGGGTGTTCGGGCATGGTGGAAAGATGCTGAGTGAGCGCAACAGCCCCGATGGTGTAAAAGGGCTGGAAGAGAATGCAATATGGATGAATGACGGTGGGGACGGCAGTTTCGACCCCGGGGATTTTTTCGTGTTTTATGCACAGGGGCCGCTTAACTGGTCAGTTGCACCCGGTAACAATGAATTGGTACAGGAAAAGAATTTCTACAGTAACGAAGGTTACTATTTACTGAATTTTGACGCTCCCGCAAAGAAAAGGATAACCATGCAAGGTACCGTGCCTGCAGGCAATTATACAACAGGAAGTTATTCGGGAGTGGTGTTGCATGAACAAGACCTGAATAACCCGCAAAGGTTCGGAAAGTTGTGGTGGGGGGAAGAGTTCAGCAGCGGGCCCGGTAAACAGGCCAGCCATAGTTTTTCTTTAGATCTTGGAAATTATATTGATACCGCCTGTTTTAAAATAAACCTGGTGAATACATCTACACAACCGGGGTTGTTCACATTATTCCTGAACGGGCAAAATATGGGTACATCTGATGTAAGCCCTGCTAACAATTACGAATATGCGCCTAAAGCAGCTGGCAGTACAGTTTCCTGGTGCCTTCCCGGTGTACCGGCAAACAGTACTGTGAAAATAGACTATAACACAGGTGCCAGCGATGGTGCCGGCTGGCTGGATTATATCCGGGTGAATTTGCGTAAACCGTTGGTTGCAAACGGCAATACTTTGATGTTTTGCGATTTGAAAAGCGTAGGTACAGGCAATGTTGCTACTTATAACATTGGCAATGCGAATAGTACTACACAGGTGTGGGATGTAACAGACCCGCAAAACCCTGTATTGATGAAAGGCAGCCTTAACGGCAATACCTACAGTTTTTCGCAGGAGGCAGATGAACTGCATTGGTTTGTGGCTATGAATAGTACAGACCTGGATGCACCGGGCTACTTGGGTACAATACCTAACCAAAACCTGTATGGGGCAGCACCTGTTGACTATATTATAGTTTCCCACCCCGATTTTATGTCGGCTGCTGAAAGACTGGCGCAATTTCACAGGCAACGCTCCGGCATGAGGGTGATAGTAGCAACCACTACACAGGTGTACAACGAGTTCTCATCAGCCGGGCAGGATATATCTGCCATCCGCGATTTCGCGCGTATGTTTTATGAGCGCTCTGGCATGGACGAAAGCAATATGCCTAAGTACCTGTTGCTGATGGGCGATGCATCTTACGATTATAAAGACAGGATAAAAAACAATACCAACTTTGTACCAACTTTTGAAGCAAAAGAATCTTTCAATTTCCTGGAAACATACAGCAATGATGACTTTTACGGTTTCCTTGATGAGAATGAGGAAATAGAACGGTATGATATAGTAAACGCGCTGGATATAGGCGTTGGCCGTATCCCGGCAAAAAGCCTTTCTGAAGCACAGGGCGTGGTCAGTAAAATAATTCACTACAAAAGCCCTGCCACGCTTGGCGCATGGCGCTTATCTACGTTGTTTGTAGCAGATGATAATGATAATGCCGGAGACCACCTTGAAGATGCTGAACTGATGAACTCTGTAGTGAACCAAAACAGCGCTATACACAATGCCACAAAGGTTTACCTGAATGCAGTGCCATTCATATCTACACCTGGTGGGCTGCGTGCCCCAGAGGCAAATAAATCTATTAACGATGCGATATTTAAAGGCACGTTTCTTTTTAACTATAACGGACACGGTAATACAACGGTCCTCGCTCATGAGCGTATAGTAGCTAAAGACGATTATAACAAATGGCGTAACATAGACAAATTGCCGTTTATGGTAACTGCTACCTGCGATTTTGGCCAGTTTGACCAACCTTCTTTTGTGTCATCGGGTGAGGAACTGATGCTGAAAAGCAATGGCGGTGTAATAGCTACACTTACTACCACGCACCTGGTGTATGCTTATGCTAATAATATATTGAATAGGGAGTTTCTTGAAGGGCAGTTTCAGCACGTAGATGGTAAATGGAACACTTTTGGCGATGCCATGCGTATAGGTAAAAACGGTACTTATACACAGGCTTCAACAACGTCTGACGTGATAAAGAATTTCAGGAAGTTCGTATTGCTGGGTGATCCTGCCCTGGAACCAAATTTCCCCGAGTTTTTCATTAAAACCGAAAACGTAAAAGATGGTGCAACGGGCCTGTCAACAAATACAATAGGCGCACTGGGTGAATATGTTATTGATGGTGAAGTAACCGATGTAGATGGTAACCTGCTTGACTATTTTAACGGTACGCTGGCAGTAACTATTTTCGACAAGCCCCGTAAAATAAAAACTATAAACGGAGAAGAAAAGACATTCCAGGTACAGAATAACACTATTTATAAGGGTAAGGCTACGGTTGCCAATGGCAGGTTCTCATTCTCTTTTATAGCACCAAAAGATATTAACTATGAGCAGGGTAGTGGCACTATCAGTTATTATGCTGATAATGGGCAGACAGATGCTGCCGGACGTGATACCAGCGTATCTGTAGGCGGCTATTCTGATAACCCCCGCCAGGAAAATAATCCACCGGTAGTTACAGCATTTATAAAAGATAGCTTATTCCGCAATGGCGGGCTTACAGGTTCTAATACCGCGATATTCGCGATATTGGAAGATGAAACGGGCATCAACGTTTCCGGTAATTCCGTTGGACACGACCTGACGGCTATCCTCGACGGTGATGAGAGCAATCCGTATGTCATGAATGATTATTACGAAACTGCATCAAATACTTACAAAAGAGGATTTGTGTATTTCCCTGTAGAGGACATACCGGATGGCAGGCATAGGTTTACAATACAAGCATGGGATGTAAACAATAATTCAGGTACGGGACATGTAGATTTTGAAGTGGCAGATGGTAAAGTTGTGAAGGTGCAGAACCTGATGAATTATCCCAATCCCTTCAGGGATATGACGCATTTTGTATTTGAGCACAACCACCCGGACGTGGACTTAAGTGCAGAAATTAATATATAT
Source organism: uncultured Flavipsychrobacter sp. (assembly GCA_964464965.1). Lineage (GTDB taxonomy): Bacteria > Bacteroidota > Bacteroidia > Chitinophagales > Chitinophagaceae > UBA5543. The sequence goes on from CAYXHM010000011.1 coordinate 64,911, forward strand.
AATACTTCCGGAATGCTGGTACGTAACCTGAAACAGGACTTTTTAAGTACAGGCAGCCGCAGCAATGAAGTAACCTGGGATGGCACCGCCGATAATGGTGCAAAACTACCTGCCGGCGTATATATTTATCGTATGATGATAAAGGCGGGACAAGGAATTGAGACTACCGCATACCAAAAATTGGTTATCGTGCGTTAATATATTGGCTGCAATGTTTAAATTGCAGCTTCTTTATAAGGGGACGGTGAAAATTTGACAGGCCCGTAAAAAAAACATATAGATTTGCAAAACTTGAAAGTAAATAATAATAGAATGGCAAAACGCTTTGCTTTAATAGGATTGACACTGGCAGCAGGGTTGATCTCCTCCACCATTGCACAGGCGCAGAAGAGCCTTGTGGGCGCTAACACTGTAACAACAGCTGTACCTTTTTTAAGGATATCTCCCGACGCACGCTCCGGTGCCATGGGTGACGTGGGTATTGCCATAGACCCGGATGCAAATGCGCAATACTGGAACGTGGGTAAAATACCTTTTGCTACTAAAAAATACGGAGTATCAGCTACTTATACCCCATGGTTGAAAGACCTGGTGCCTGATATATTTCTTGCCTACCTGGCGGGTTATGCCAAATTTGGCCAGAACGACAATCAGGCTATCAGCGCTTCTTTACGCTACTTTTCTCTTGGTGAAATAAACTATACTGATATTTATGCTAACCCCATAGGTACAGGTAAGCCAAACGAGTTTGCGTTTGACTTGGGTTATTCAAGGAAATTGTCAGAATACCTATCTGCAGGTTTAAGCTTCAGGTATATCAACTCTGCCATAGCATCCGGGCTGGCCGCACAGCAGCAGGGTATTGAATACAAGCCCGGCCAGGCCTTTGGCGCTGACCTTGGTGTATTCTACAAAAAGAAAAATGATATAGATGAGTTCCGTTCAAATACCGTGTCTTTGGGTGCAGTATTGAGCAACGTTGGTTCAAGGATATCTTATACATCTGCCCGCAGGGATTTTATCCCTATCAACCTGGGCCTTGGTGGTGCCTATACTTATCAGGCAGATGCATACAATGCGATTACATTTGCGCTGGACATCAACAAGCTATTGGTGCCAACTCCGCAGGATACCAATACAGAAGCTAACGGAGCACCTAACTATATTATCCCTGACAAGAGTGTTGTTTCGGGCATGTTGGGTTCATTTGGCGATGCACAGGGTGGTTTCAGCGAAGAGTTGAAAGAGTTCCAGATATCAGCCGGTGCTGAATACTGGTACCAGCAGCAGTTTGCAGTGCGTGCGGGTTACTTCTGGGAGCATAAGCTGAAAGGCGACCGCAAGTACTTTACAGTAGGTTTGGGTGTGCGCTACAACGTATTCGGCCTGAACTTTGCTTACCTGATACCTTCAGGCAGCGGTATCAACCGTAACCCACTTTCTAATACTTTCCGTTTCTCCCTCTTGTTCGACTTTGATAAGTTGGAAAAGAAAGAAACACCATAATAAAAGAATTCTGATTCTATCACTCCCGCTCCACAGAAAATGGAGCGGGATTTTTTATGCATGCTCACTCAACTCCAGCCAGCGTTGTTCTTTTTCTTCCAGCAGGTTGGTAATCTCCATCATGCGTTTATTTACTTGCTCCAGCTCTTCGTAAGGGATATTGCTGCTCATCTTTTCGGTTAGTCCAGCCTTTTCTTTTTCCAGTGCAGGCATGTCTTTTTCGAGTTGTTCCAGTTCCCGCTGTTCTTTATAAGAAAGTTTTCTTTTCTCCTTTACAGCCGGTGCAGGGGCAGCTGCTACAGCAATGTCTGGCTCTGATTCTGCCATTACATATTGCTTCTTATCACTGCCTTTCTTTTCATTTTCCTTTTGCCATATACGGTACTGGCTATAGTTGCCGGGGAAGTCGCGAATTTCACCATTACCCTCAAAAACAAACATATGGTCCACCAGGCGGTCCATAAAATACCTGTCGTGAGATACGATGAGCAAACAACCCTGGAAATTGTCCAGGAAGTTTTCCAGGACAGAAAGTGTCGGCAGGTCAAGGTCGTTGGTCGGCTCATCCAATACCAGGAAGTTAGGATTGCGGAAGAGTATAGCCAGTAATTGCAGGCGTTTCTTTTCACCACCACTAAGTTTAGACAGGTATGTATATTGCTGCTCAGGTGAGAACAGGAACAATTCCAGGAACTGTGCCGCACTCATGGTGCCGCCCTTGGCCAACGGAAAGCTTTCAGCAATGTTCTTTACGTATTCAATAACACGCACATCGTCCTTTATATCCAGCCCTTGTTGCGAGAAATTACCGAAAACAACAGTATCGCCGATATTTACTTTACCACTATCCTGTAGTTCTGTTTGTTGCAGTATGTTCAGGAAGGTTGATTTTCCCGCGCCGTTTTTGCCTATTACACCTATCCGTTCCCCTCTTTTAAAAGTATAGTCAAAGCCCCGCATGATGACCTTGTCACCAAAGCTTTTATATACCTTTTTCATTTCCACTATCTTACCGCCCAGGCGGTTCATCTTCATCTGCAGCTCTACCTTGTTGTCTTCCACACGTTGCTTGGCACGGCTTTCTACGTCGTAAAAGTTATCTATCCTGCTGCGTGCTTTGGTACTGCGTGCCTTGGGCTGCTTGCGCATCCATTCCAGTTCTTTGCGGTATTCATTTTTGGCCTTGTCTATACTGGCCAGGGTATTTTCTATACGCGCGGCTTTCTTTTCTATATAGTTTTCATAGTCTCCTTTGTAGGTATGCATCTCGCTGCCATCTATCTCCCATATCACATCGCACACCGCATCCAGGAAGTAGCGGTCGTGGGTTACCATCAGCAGGGTTACTTTTTCCTGGTTCAGGTAATGTTCCAGCCATTCTACCATTTCCACGTCCAGGTGGTTGGTAGGTTCATCCATTATCAGCAATACATGTTTGTGCTCAAAACCGATATCTATCAGTGTTTGTGCAAGGGCTACCCTTTTGCGCTGCCCGCCAGATAAACTGCCTACAAGCTGCTCCAGGTTGTGTATCCTCAGCTTGCCCAGTATCTGTTTTACTTTGGCTTCAAAATCCCACGCACCCAGGTCGTCCAGTTTGCTGAAGGCTTCACCCAGCGCTACGGGGTCTTTTTCCCCTTCCTGCTCCATAAGGTGCTCATACTCGCGCAGGGCTTCAGCCACAGGATGTTTGTAGTGGAATATATTGTCCAGTACCGAAAGGTTTTCTTCAAACTTTGGTTCCTGTTCAAACAATGCAACTGTTACATCTTTATGTATCCATACTTTACCGGTATCGGGCTTGTCCTGGCCGGCCAGTATTTTCAGCAGGGTAGATTTACCACTGCCATTTTTAGCTACGAGGGCTATTTTGTCGCCTTCATTTATATGAAATGTAATATTATCGAACAATGGCTTTATCCCGAAAGACTTGCCTATACCTTCTGCTGTAACGTAATGCATAAGCCGCAAAGATACGGTTAGGCAGGGTGCTATAAAAATCAGTTGAATGATTCTCTTACAATCCATTATTTTTATGGCCATGCACCGTACTATTATTATATATGGCTTATTACTTGCTGGCCTCCTGGGCTTGCTTAAACTTATCGAGTTTAAATACTTCGTAAGGGACATGAGCCTGGAAATGTACCTGGGTGCTATAGCTATATTATTTATGGTTTTAGGAATATGGGCTGGTACAAAAATTATCAACAGGAAGACAATTATTAAAGAAGTACATGTGCCTGTGATGGTTAACGCCGGTTTTGTGGTAAGCGATGCTGAAATGAAAAAGCTAGGTATCAGCCAGAGGGAGTACGAGGTATTAGAACTGATGTCGCGGGGAATGTCTAACCAGGAGATAGCAGATAAATTGTTTATATCTTTAAGTACGGTGAAAACACATACTGCAAACCTGTATATTAAGCTGGATGTTAAAAGGCGTACACAGGCAGTACAGAGGGCCAAAGAATTACAGCTAATACCGTAGTACTTTGGCATGAAAACCTCTTCAATACACAAAATCATACTTTAGTATGAAAGGAAAAACATACAGGGATCGTTCATTTGCACCTTAAACATTAAAACAAAGCTTATGAAAAAAGTAGTATTGATTTTCGGTTCTATCTCTGGTATCATTGCGGCCGCCCTGCTCATGATTTCTGTGCCATATATGTTAAATGGCAAATTTCAGGCGAGCATGGGCTGGGGCTTTACCTCCCAGGTCATTGCACTCATCCCTCTTTTTTTCGGTATAAAAGCATACCGTGATAAATATAAAGGAGGGAGTATTAAATTTATAAATGGCTTCGGTGTTGGAATGCTTATTGTACTTATAGCGAGTATTATATATGCCATTGGCTGGGAAATAAGCCTGATGTTAAATAACATAACAGGTGAAGAATTTATGGCTTTTATGGCTGAATGTGAGGTGAAGTCGATGACAAATGCCGGAGCAACAGCTACTGAAATAGCAAGGAAGAAAGCAGAGACTATTGCTTTTGGCCAAGGTGCTTATAGCAATCCAGCATTTCGCTTTTTAGTGACTATGGCTGAAATGCTGCCCGTGGGTATAATCATATCGCTGGTGAGTGCGCTTGTATTGAAAAAGAAAGAAGTTCTACCTGCATACAACTAATAATTATGGAAAATAAAAAAACAGGCCATGTAGTATGGATGGACATAACCATACCCAATGCTACAGAAGTAAGCGAATTTTACAGCAAAGTAATAGGCTGGCACAGTATGGGCTTGAGCATGGGCGACTATGAAGACTACTGTATGAACGACCCGAAAACCGGTGAAACCATTGCGGGTATATGCCATTCGAAGGGTAATAACGCTAACCTGCCACCACAATGGCTGCCATATGTAAGTGTGCCTGACCTGGATGAGAGCCTTGCTGCTGTAAATGCAAATGGGGGAAAAGTGCTGGGAGAAAAGCGCAGCGATGGTAAGGGAGGGCATTACGTGCTGATACAGGACCCGGCAGGCGCATACATGATGATCTGTGGCTGATATAATTGAATATACTTCAGGAGGTAATGCCAGCCGGTGTTACCTCTTATGGTTATCGCTTATTTATGAAAATGTGTAACTTTAGTGCTTTATGGCGTTGCTTATTACATACAAGCAGCAATAGTGTTTAGTGAATTTGACAGTACTCAATGATTAATAATTATACCCGTAATTGTAAATGCCAGCTACTGTTTTTTTGGGTAGCTGCAATCCTCATATTTCAGTCCTGTACAAACAGTACACCCCAGCAGGCAGGCACAGCCGATACTTTGAAGGAAGAACCGTTGTTTGTTCCGCCGGATACTTCAGAAATTCCCGAAGGTAAATTCGGGGATATGATAAGGTATGGCAGGGAACTTATAGTAAATACTGCCTACTACCTGGGCCCTGACGGCACTGTCGGGCATCATCTGAACAATAAAATGAATTGCGGTAATTGCCACCTGGATGCAGGTACAAGACCTTTTGCATTAAACTATTTCAGTTCTCATGCACGTTACCCGCAGTATCGTGGCAGGGAAAATAAAATACTATCGCTGGCAGACAGGGTGAATAATTGTATTGAACGCCCCCATCATGGCATACCCATTCCTCTGGACGGTAAAGAGATGGTTGCAATTATATCCTATATAAAATGGCTGGGACAAGATGTGCCTGTAGGGCATAGAGTAAAAGGAGATAATGGTATTGATATAAAATTTCCTGATAGACCCGCTGACCCTGAAAGAGGGGCAGTGGTTTTTGCTACACATTGCGCATCCTGCCATGGCGCTAATGGGGAAGGCCAATGGCGCTACGATTCGGTTACTTACGCATACCCGCCATTGTGGGGCATGGAAAGTTATGAAGAGGGTTCAAGCATGCATAGGGTGCTGAAGGCCGCGCGCTTTATTAAAGCCAATATGCCCGATAAAAAAGCCTTCTGGTATAAGCCTGTGCTGACGGATGAAGAAGCTATAGACGTGGCTGCATTTATAAATGATGACAGGATACATCAGCGTCCTGTGCCAAATGTGTCAAGGGGGTATGATAGCCTGAATGTGAAACCAATAGACTACGGAGTCGGGCCATATGTAGATACTTTCTCAGAATTGCAGCACAAATTCGGCCCATTCCAGCCAATTGTTGATTACCATAAAGCTAAAAATATTCCTATAGTTTTTTAATTTAATTCTACCGCTATAATATGTTTAATTGTGGTTATTGTAACCGGTTTAGCATATTTTTTGTACCTTTGCAGGGATATTTCTTTCTTGTGCCGGTGTAATTTTTGTTTTTAGCAAGGCCTTCGCACGTTTCCCCACCGGTTTTTTTCTCTTGCCAATGTTGCATTGGTATTTGCGTGCGTTAGCTGCATAGCATTTATGATGAAGATAACTACATATACACCATCGCGTGAGCCGGCCGAACAAGAGTTTGCAGAAATCAATCAGTTTTTATACAACCACCTGGAGCAGTATGGCGATGCCAAAACGGATATAGCCAAAGCAATGGAATATTCATTAGGCCGCAACAATACTGCAGGGGGATTTATGTTGACGGCAAAAGACGAAACTGATAATATTACAGGAGCAGTTGTTGTAAATAATACCGGTATGAATGGTTATATACCCGGCCATATACTGGTGTATATAGCTACACACAACGAGCATAGAGGTAAAGGTATAGGTAAAGAACTGATGCAGGCGGCTATAGAAGCTGCAAATGGTGACATGGCATTGCATGTGGAGCCCGACAATCCTGCAAAAATATTGTATGAGAAACTGGGCTTTACGAATAAATACCTCGAAATGAGGTTAACCAATAATAAATAATCATGGCATTTATAGTACTGGATACAGATAAGCTGAGAAGCAATTTTATGTACCTGCAAGAATTATTTAATAGTAAAGATATTAAGTGGTCTGCCGTAACTAAAATGCTTTGTGGCAATAAAAAATACCTGCAGGTGCTGCTGGATATGGGCATCACCGAGGTTTGCGACTCCCGTGTTACCAACCTGGCACGCATTAAAGCGATAAACCCTAATGTGCAAACTGCATACATTAAGCCGCCGCCACGCCGGTCTGTAAATAAAATAGTTGAGTATGCAGATATAAGCTACAACACTGAATATGAAACTATAAAATTGCTTTCCAATGCGGCGGTTCAGCAAAATAAAGTACATAAGATTGTCATCATGATAGAGCTTGGTGAGCTGCGGGAAGGTGTGATGCGTGAGGAAATAATGGACTTTTATGCTAAGGTGTTTATGCTGCCGAATATCGAGGTAATTGGCATAGGTACTAACCTGGCCTGTATGTATGGCGTACTGCCCAATCATGATAAGCTGATACAGCTTAGTTTATACAAACAGCTGATAGAAGCGAGGTTTAAAAGGAAGATACCTTTTGTTTCAGGGGGGTCTTCGGTAACTATCCCGCTCATTTTTCAGAATCTTTTACCACATGGAGTAAACCATTTCAGGGTAGGTGAAACATTGTTTTTAGGCACTGATGTGTATAACAACAAACCTTTTGAACAAATGCACAACGATGTATTTAAATTGTATGCAGAAATAATAGAGCTGACAGATAAGCCCAACGTTCCCATGGGCGAGCTGGGCCATAACCTGGTAGGAGACAAGCTGGAATTTGAACTGGAAACACAGCAATCATCATGCAGGGCTATTATTGCGCTTGGCTTGTTAGATATTGAATCTACCCACCTGCGGCCGGTTGATGAGCATGTGCACCTTGTAGGAGAGAGTTCTGATATGATAGTTGTTGACCTGGGCAATAATCCCGGGAATTATAAAGTGGGGGATTTGCTGGAGTTTGACATGACCTATATGGGCATACTCAGGGTTATGAACTCTGATTACGTAGATAAACGCCTGACAGCTACCCCGGCAGTTATCAGTAACGAACTGCGGGAACACGACGGACATTCTAAACAAATAGTATAAAACGTTGTTTATCGCGAAACATGGGAATGATACTTTGAGCAGGATTTTATTAGTTATTTATGGATGAGTTTTTGAATTACGTTTTGTTAGGTAACCCGGTAAAAGACTGGGGGGTAGCCTTGTGTGTATTTGCCGGCGTGTACATTCTGGTACGTGTGTTTAAATATCTGCTTATAAACCGGCTTAAAAAATACGCGGCACGTTCTGCCAACCAGTTTGATGATTTTTTGGTGGAGGTGATACAGCAATCTGTAGTGCCTATGCTGTATTTCTGTGGTGTATACCTGGGCATGCGTTACCTGGTATTTCCAGAAAGAGTATATAACGCCGCCCATATAGCACTCCTGGTAATATTCACCTTTTATATTCTGCGTATTATTACTGCTGCTATAAAATTTACCGTATTTAAATACCTGGACAGGCAGGAAGACGCCGAAGTAAAGAAAACGCAGGCCAAAGGCATACTGATTATTGTAAATGTTGTTGTGTGGGCGCTTGGCTTAGTGTTCCTGTTGGACAACCTTGGTCGCGATGTTACTGCAATTATTGCTGGCCTGGGCGTTGGTGGTATCGCAATAGCACTGGCAGCGCAAACTATTCTTGGCGACCTCTTCAGTTATTTCGTCATCTTCTTCGACAGGCCGTTTGAAATAGGTGATTTTATACAAGTGGACAATGACTCCGGTACTGTGGAATATATAGGTGTAAAAACAACCAGGATACGTACCCTCACAGGTGATATATTGGTGGTTTCCAATACTAACCTGACCAACTCACGGGTGCATAACTATAAACGGTTGCAGGAACGTAGAGTTGTGTTTAAGTTAGGTGTATTGTACCAAACCACGCACGCCCAGCTTGCAGCAATACCAGGCTATATAAAGGAAATTATAGAAAAAGAGGAGGGAGTAAGGTTTGACAGATCACATTTTTCGGGCTATGGAGATTTCAGCCTGGACTTTGAAACCGTTTATTATGTAGAAGCACCTGATTATAATATATACATGGATAAGCAGCAGGATATATACCTGGCGATATTTAAAAAATTTGAAGAAGAAGGAATTGGCTTTGCTTACCCTACACAGACATTATTCCATGCAATGGATATAGGCGAACGATTAAGTATCCAGTCCAGCATAGTAGATGAGAGAAAGCCGGAAAATAATAATCTTGAAAATAAAGAACGCGCTAGCTAAGTGTGTAGCAACCAGGATGATACATTAAAATAAAAAGGAGGGGTAGATACCCCTCCGTCTGTCAACTTACTCCTATGCTATTTACTCTTACTATGCTATATCAATCTTTCTTGTTGTTGCTTCCTGCGGTTCTGTTTTTGGCAGAGTGATACTCAGCACTCCATTTGTGTACGACGCACCTATACCTGCTATATTTATTTTGTCACCCAGGTTGAAGGTTCTTTTGAATGAACGGTACTGATATTCATTCCTGATCACTTTATCGGTTGATTCAGTTTTTTCTTCTTTTTGCTCGAAAGAAATAGTCAGCACATCTTTTTCAACATTAATATTGAAGTCCTCTTTGTTTAATCCCGGTGCTATTACATCCAGTTGGTAAGCAGCGTCAGTTTCTTTAATATTTACCGGTGCTGTTGTGTAGTTCCGGTTATCGTCAAAAAAGTAGCGGTCCCATTTGTTGTTCAGCATGTTGTCCACCATTCCGCTAATAGATGCGGGGGTCAGAACGAAATTGTTTCTTTGCTTGTACATAAGTGTTTATTTTTTTAAGATGATTAATTATCAATTTCACTTGTACAGGTACATATACAAACCGGATACCAATGCAATTTAAATGACAAAGTGTCTTGTTTAATTGCAACGAACTGACAAAACGTGTATTTTCATAAAGTAAATGGCAGAAACGTTGAAATAGTCTAATAGCTGTTGACTGTAGAAGTGTATAACCGTTTCTTATTACCCTGAAATACTGCGATTATATAACAAAAAAAATAATTTTACTATCCAAATCCTTTTTTGGATATTTGCTATACTTACGATGGGTTAGTAAGTACAGTCCTATCCCGACTTATCACGATGAGTCGGGATTTTTTTATGCCTTTTTATAGAGGGATACTTTATTGGCTGAAAGATTCTTTCAGGAAACTATCTACATTGCCAAACAGGAAGTCTGGATATTCACTATTAAACTTCATGGTAACAAAGCCGCCTATTAATGGCCGCGCCGCAGGCTGATTTAGTTCTGCTGTGCTCAACGGTATAAGGTCATACTCCGCACCCGGAAAATATTGTAACACCCTTAATGCCAGTTGTACACGATTGGTATAATCTGTACCACCAATATGGTAAATGCCTGTTTTTTTATCACGTAGTAATAAGTACATGCAGCGTGCTATATCCCATGCATTGGTTGGACAGGCAAACTGGTCGTAAGGTAGTTTAAGCGTTAGCTTCTGTTTATCTTTACATTGCTGTACTATGCGTGCTATGAAATTTTTACCACGCACCTCGTTGCCATATATATTAGTAACACGCAGTACAAGCGTACCGGGTATTTCTTTTAATGCATATTGCTCTGCTTCCAGCTTATGTTTGCCGTAAACGCTTAACGGGTTTACTTCGTCTTCTTCCCTGTATGGGCCATCTGTGCCGTCGAACACATAATCGGTAGAAAGATATACAAATCCTGCGCCGCAGTTTTTAGCTACCTGCACCAGGTTGATGGTGCTCTGTACTGTTTGGCGGTAACTCTCATCCTGTTGCGTTTCACAATTGTCCACGTGCGTCATTGCTCCGCAGTGTACTATCACATCAGGTTTAAACCCTGCTACATCAAAATTATTACTGTCTGTGGGATTGAGTGTATTGTAATATACCGTGCCCGGTACAGCATATGAAAAATAAGAACCAACTACTTCCCAGCCCTGTTCTATAAAATGCTTCAGGCAATTACCGCCTACCAGTCCTGATGCTCCGGCTATAAATACTCTCATGCTGCTAATAAAATTCAGATTCAAAAGTAAGAATTCAAAAACGGAATAGAACACCCTGTTTATGTTGATTGTGAACTATTAATTATCTTTGCAACTCAATTTTATTCATTCGTTTAAAACAAAAGGAAGGTACACCATGCCAGTGTTACACAACCGGGTATCGAACGAGGAACTGAAACAGCGTATGCTTGCCGAAACAGAGCCACGTACCACAGTATCCTTTTACAAGTATTTCAACATTGCACACCCGCAGCAATTCAGGGACGATTTATGGAGGGTTTTTGAGCCACTGAAAGTTTTTGGGCGGATATACCTTGCCAACGAGGGTATTAACGGACAGGTAAGCGTACCGCAGCAAGACTATGAAGCCTTTAAAACTGCGTTATATGCCGCCGATGATGCGCTGAATGGCATCCGTATGAACATCGCATTGGATGACGACGGTAAATCGTTCTGGGTATTGAAGATAAAAGTGCGCAACAAAATTGTAGCCGATGGTATTGACGACCCGACTTTTGACATGGCTAAAACGGGCCAATACCTAAAAGCCAAAGAGTACAACGAGCTTTCTGCCGACCCCGAAACCATTATAGTGGACATGCGCAACCACTATGAATACGAGGTTGGGCATTTTGAGAATGCTATAGAAGTGCCATCTGACACCTTCCGCGACCAGCTGCCTATGGCGGTGGATATGCTGAAGGATAAGAAGGATAAGAACATCATTATGTATTGTACAGGCGGTATCCGCTGCGAGAAGGCCAGTGCTTATATGCTGCACAATGGCTTCAAAAACGTATTTCATGTAGAGGGCGGTATAATAGAATACGCGCGCAAAGCAAAAGAAGAGGGCTTGCCGCTGAAGTTTATTGGTAAGAACTTCGTTTTTGATGAACGCCTGGGCGAGCGTATTACTGATGATGTAATAGCTGAATGCCATACTTGTGGTAAAACCTGCGATACGCATACCAACTGTAAAAACGATGGATGCCACCTGCTGTTCATCCAGTGTGAAGAATGTGCTGAGAAACTACAGGGCTGCTGCAGCGATGTGTGTATGGAAGAAAAGAACCTGCCCGAAGATGAGCAACGCGAGCTCCGTGCTGGCAGGGAGAATGGGATAAAAATATTCAATAAATCGAAAGACCATCCGCTGCGCAAGCATCGCGAGCAGTGGAAGGCTCAACGTAATAACCAGGGACAATAAATAACTATGCCTGAAACACAAAAGAATAATCCACTGCACGGTATAACGTTGGTGATGATGCTGGAACAACTGGTAGCACGCTATGGCTGGGAAGAACTTGGTAACCGCATTAACATCAGGTGTTTCAGGTATGACCCGAGTATAAAATCAAGCCTTGCCTTCCTGCGCAAAACACCGTGGGCCAGGAAAGAAGTGGAGGATTTGTACCTGTTGATGATATCCTGATTGATGAATATCCTTCTGGCAGTATCATATAATCACCTTACTTTAGGAGTCTGAAAAAATAACAATATATATGATGAACAAAAAGTTCATAACAGGTATTGCGGCCACTATGCTATTGCTGGCGGCTTGCAAGGACACCACAAAGAAGGAGGAGCCCACCAAAGATATACTGGCCGCTAACCTGGATACAACTTTCAATCCTGCGGATGATTTCTTCCAGTATGCCAACGGCGGCTGGATAAAAAACAATCCCATACCGGATGATGAAACGAGCTGGGGCATAGCCTACCTGGTGCAGGAAGAATTATATACGCGCCTGAAAAATATCAATGAGGAAGCGGTAAAGAAAAATGAAAAATCAGGTACTGGCAAGCAGATAGCAGATTTCTGGAAGACGGCTATGGATACTGCTGCTATAGAAAAGCAGGGCATACAACCACTACGTGCGGAGCTGGATAAGATAGCTGCACTAAAAACGCCGCAGGAAGTAATGGCACAGGCTGCCGAGATGCATAAATATGGTGTTGGCGTTTTCTTTGGCGACTATGTAGGCCAGGACGCTAAGAAGAGCGATGAGATGGCATACTACCTATGGCAGGGCGGATTGGGATTGCCTAACCGCGATTACTACTTTAATACAGACGAGCGCACCACCAAAATACGCGAGGCATACCCTGCTTATATATCTAAGATACTACAGCTTACTGGTGTACTTGTAACGGAAGCTGATGCAAAAGCTAAAGCAGTTTTGGCTTTTGAAACTGCACTGGCTCAAAAGTCAAGAAAGCTGGAAGATCTGCGCGACCCATATGCCAACTATAACAAGATGGCCATCGGCAACCTGAAAACTATCTCTTCTAATATTGACTGGCCAGCTACACTACAGCAAATGGGTGTGAACAGTGTAGATAGCATAATAGTAGGGCAGCCGGAGTTTTATAAGCAACTGGACCGGTTAATAACATCTACAGACATACAGGTGCTGAAAGATTATATGACGGTGCAACTGGTAAATGATATGGGCGACTACCTGAGCAGTGATTTTGTAAACGCCAACTTTGACTTTTACTGCAGGCAGATATATGGTGCCAAACAAAACAAACCACGCTGGAAACGCGTATTGCGTGCTGAAGAGAAAGCAATGGGTGAGGCTCTTGGCCAGTTGTTTGCAAAAGAATACTTTAATGAGAAAGCCAAGAAACGCTACGAAAATATTGTGGAGAATGTGCGTGATGCATATAAGGCACGTATAGACAAGCTGGACTGGATGACTGATAGCACAAAAGCTAAAGCAAAAACCAAGCTGGCTACTATTAAAAAGAAGGTTGGCTATCCTGATAAATGGAAAGATTTTTCTAAGCTGGAAGTTGGGCAGGAATCTTATGCGCAAAACATGATGAATGCAGCCCGCTGGTGGAGCGAGTATGAGTTGAACAAACTGGGCAAACCGGTTGACCGTGATGAATGGGGAATGACACCGCAGACTTACAATGCATACTACAACCCATCCAACAATGAAATAGTAATGCCGGCAGGTATATTCACTGTGCCAGGCTATCGCGATGAGCAGCTGGATGATGCACTGGTATATGGTTATGCAGCAGCATCTACAGTAGGGCATGAAATAACACATGGTTTTGATGATGAGGGCCGCCAGTTTGATGATAAAGGCAACCTGCAAAATTGGTGGACAAAGGCTGATGAAGACGAATTTAAAAAACGTGCTGATGTGCTTGTAGGACAGTTTAACGGATTTGTGCCTGTAGATACCTTCCACATAAACGGCCGAGCTACATTGGGCGAGAACCTTGCAGACCTTGGTGGTATATTAATAGGACTGGATGCATTCAAACAAACGGAAACTTATAAGAAAGGAGAAAAGATAAGTGGCTTCACGCCGTTGCAGCGCTTCTTTTTAGGATACGCACTGGGCTGGATGTATGATATGCGCCACGAAGAAATGGCCAGCCGCATCATGACAGATGTGCACTCTCCGGCCAAGTTCAGGGTAAACGGGCCATTCCCGAATGTTCCTGAATTTTACGAAGCATTTAATGTAAAGCCTGGTAATAAAATGTACCTGCCTGATAGTGCAAGGGTCAGGTTATGGTAGTTGTGCACTCTGGCATTAAAAAAGAGGTGAGCCGTTTTCATAACAGCTCACCTCTTTTCTTAAGAATATAACGATTATCTTATTCCATTTTCATTCAATGCTTTCTGGTAAGCACGGGCATTCTTCATATGCTCAGTATAGTTAGTAGCGAAAGTATGGTAGCCACTGAAATCTTCTTTGGCGCAGAAGTAGAGGTAGTTGGTTTTAGGTGCGTTCAACACTGCGTTGATGCTTGATTTTGATGGGGTATTAATAGGTCCGGGGGGCAAACCCGCATACATATAAGTATTGTATGGAGAATCATAAACAAGATGTCCTTCCAGTACCCTTTTTATAGCAAAATCATTCAGTGCAAATTTCACAGTAGGGTCGGCTTGCAGCTTCATGTTCTTCCTCAGCCTGTTAATGTACACCGATGCTACTGTTGGCTTTTCATCTGTCTTGTTGGTTTCTTCCTCTACTATAGAGGCTATTATCATTACCTGGGTAGGGGTAAGCGCTTGCGAGTCAGCCAGTGCGAGGCGTTCTTCTGTCCAGAACTTTTTACTGTATTCAGCCAGTCGCTCGTATATTTTTTTTGCATTGGTATTCCAGTAAAACTCATAGGTATCCGGTATAATGGGTACTAATGCTGTGTGTGTGTCAAGCCCGTAAGCTGAAAGGAATAAGGTGTCTTTAAGTAATGCCGTTATCTCATCAGCATCCGGTTCCATCTTCTCATCTACAAACCGAACAAAGTCTTCTTTTGTACGAAACTTGTTAATGACCAGCTTCACCGGTTCCTGCCTGCCATTGCGTAACATGCGCAGCATATCAAGATTGCTCATGCCGGGCGTTATTTTATATTTGCCCGCTTTTACCTTGTTTGGATATTCCAGCCGGTTTGCAATTATATCAAAACTCGCAGCATCATCTATATACCCGCCCTCTACCAGGTCTTTCAGTACCGGCATATAAGATGAGCCGGTAGGTATATACAGGTATTCGCCTTTTTGCATATCGCCCGTGTTAGGGCCAACTACCTTGTACGCTACAAATGCACCTGCTGCTGCCAGCAACAGGAATGATAACGATAGCCACAGGCCGGTTTTGTTGTTTTTCTTCGTCTGGTTCATTTCCGTAAAAATAGAAATACCCGCTCAATATTTCAGAGCGGGTACAAATAACTTATACATTAATATTCTTAGCTTATTTAGCTGCCGGTGCCTGTTGTGCAGGTGCGCTCTGTTGTGCAGGGCGCTGTTGTACAGGTTGGTTATCTGCCCTGGTAAAGAACATTACAGATATTATGGCCAACGCTGCAATGACACCCATTGTGCCCCAGGTGCCTTTTTCCATCACATCGCCCGATTGTTTCACGCCCATTATCTGGGTGCTGGCACTACCAAAAGTACCTGAAAGTCCGCCACCCTTGGGGTTTTGTACCAGTATGAAAAATGCCAGAACCACACAAGCCAGTATTATCAGTATCGCAATGAAAGTTACCATATTATTACTTTTCTTTTTGTATCTCTTCTATTTTACGGGCAAAATAAGCCTTTTTTTGCGGTTTACGCAAACTTAATTTCTTATACATTTCTATAGCGCGGTCGTATCTGCCTTGCTTTACCATCACATCTGCCAGAGACTCACTTATCAGGTTTTCTTCTTTCGTAATGGAGTTGACAGCCATTTCAAATACGTTTTCAGGTATTTCTTCATTCTCTTCTTCCAGTGCGGCGGCCAGTTTTTCCTTCTGCCACATGGTTTTCAGTTCTTTCTGGCCTTTCACCTCTTCCTGCTCCTGCTGTTTTTTCTTTTTGTAGAACATCAGCCACTCGCTGAAGCTCATTACTACCATCAGCGATTTTTCCTGGTCATCCATACCTGGTTCGCCCTCGCCCTTGTTCATGCCTGCCGGTATATCGTTAGATACATTCATGCCCTGGTGCAGGAAGTAGTCTTCTGTATATATTGGCGGTATCAGGTTTTCGCTGTTATCATCCCAGCCCATGCGTTTGGCAAATGTTTCTTTTGGTGGCGCAGTTTGTGAGCCTGGTTCTGTCACCTCATCCTCGGGCTCTGTTTCGTTGACCACTTCTTTCTTTTGCTCCCTTCTGCCCCTGATGAAGCCCGTGTTTTCAGGTATATATTCATCCACAGGCGTTACCTGTTCTTCCTCTTTTGCTCCTGGTTCCTGCCCAGCCATTTCATTGATAGTTGTAACAGGCTCTTCCTCTTCATCTTCTTCAAGAGGAGCAGCCGTGGCTACAGGCTCCATAGCCTTTTCAAACGTCATTTCGTCTTCCTCATCTTCATCTTCTGCGGGCAGGTCATCTTCAATTTCTTCCTGTGCCAATACTTTTTTAGCCGGGGCGGGTTGTGTAGGAAGCTCGTATGCTACCTCCTCACCGTTTAGTGCAGCCTGCAGGTATTCGTTATACAGCAACCAATTGCCCGAAAACAGCTGCATTTCAGCCATCATTTCGGGGCTATACGGTTGTAGTTTATGTTCTTTTGCGGCCTGCATGTACCGGGCGGGTACAAAATAAGGATATGCTTCTATAAGCTGCCCAATGCTTTCTGCGTCCGCATCATTTATATTCTGCGGCTCATCCAGCATTTGAGATACATAAGATATGGATGATGATGTAATCATGTTCTTACTTTGGAAT
This sequence comes from uncultured Flavipsychrobacter sp., assembly GCA_964464965.1. GTDB lineage: Bacteria > Bacteroidota > Bacteroidia > Chitinophagales > Chitinophagaceae > UBA5543. The sequence goes on from CAYXHM010000011.1 coordinate 82,047, forward strand.
GTATTACCAGTTTACGAATGCTTTATTAAAAATGTCTGTTGCCAGCAGTTCTCCTATTTCATCTATCAGCCTGGCTTCCTCGCTTTGTAAGGTCCTGTTCGCAGGAAAATCTGCAAACTTGCTGAATGTCTCTGTAAAGTTAGTTTTTTCGTCTAACCTGCTTTTGAAATTTATTTGTACGGTTATCGTCAGCCTGTTCAGCGTGGCCGTTTGTGTATTCTGCACGCCGCTTACTGTTACATTATAACCTGTTATGGCGCCTGTTATATCATAATCAGCATTATCCGTAGTTACGGGTGCAAGTCCCGTCTGTGTCAATATCCTGCTGCGTATTTTTTGCGTGAGGGACGGGCTGAGGGTTGGCACCACGTTGCGCGCCTTGTTTTCAAGCGTATGGATGTTGATGGTAGTACCGGCTATATTTGCACCGGTAAAACTATAAACACCACAGCCCGTAAAGGCAAAAATCACAAAGGGTAGAAAAATTATTAAAAACCTATATGCCATAGCCAAATTTACTCATTGATATCGTATTCCTTGATTTTCCTGTACAGTGTCCTTTCTGAGATGCCCAGTTCGCTGGCGGCATCGCGCCTGCGGCCTTTATGTTTTTTCAGTGCCTTCAATATGAATTCCTTCTCCCTGTCTGCCAGCGAAAGTGTTTCTTCCACATCTTCATGATGCGCCATATTATCACCTGTGTGCAGCACTATGGGCGATGCCGACATAGGGCTGCTATAAGTACTTTCAGCCGGGCTGTAAGCGGGTATAATGGTATCAGGTTTGGTTGCAGGGGTATAATTGTTACGGTTGCCCGTTACCTCATACAGCATCTGTTTCATTTCATTCAGGTCTTTTTTCAGGTCGAATATCAACTTGTACAGCAGTTCTCTTTCCGTACTGCTATCGTATTGGTTACCTGCAGACGGGCTGGGTATAGGGGTGGACGAAGGCTGAAATAATGCAAGGCCGCGCTGTCCCTGGCCGTTTGGCAATATGTTGCGCAGCATATCTGCGCTTATTTCTTTTTCGGTACTAAGTACGGATAGTTGTTCAGCTATGTTTTTCAGTTCACGAACATTACCCGGCCATGGATAGTTAACTATCTGCTGCAAAGCATCGGGCGATAGCTGTATAGACAGTGTGCGGTAACGCTCTGCAAAATCTGAAGCGAATTTGCGGAACAACAGCGGAATATCTTCAGGCCTGTCGCGTAGGGATGGTACACGAATGGGCACGGTGCTCAACCTGTAATACAGGTCCTCCCTGAACTTGCCGTTCTGTGCATATTCCAGCAAATCCCTGTTGGTAGCCGCTATTACACGTACATCAGTTTTCTGCACTTTAGATGAACCTACGCGGATGAACTCACCGCTTTCCAGCACACGCAGCAAACGGGCTTGTGTACCTATGGGTAGTTCGCCTATCTCATCCAGGAAGATGGTACCGCCATTTACAGTTTCAAAATATCCTTTGCGGCTATCTACAGCCCCGGTGAAAGAGCCTTTTTCATGGCCGAACAGTTCGCTGTCTATCGTGCCCTCTGGTATGGCCCCGCAGTTCACTGCTATAAAGGGGTTATGCTTGCGCGATGACAGTGCGTGTATGATGTTGGAGAAGGCTTCTTTACCCACACCGCTTTCGCCTACTATAAGTACAGACAGGTCGGTATTAGCTACCTGCACCGCCGTGCTCAGCGCATGGTTCAGTGCGGGTGAATTACCTATAATGCCAAACCTGTTTTTTATGCTTTGTATTTCCATTGGAAAATCAAAAGTTAAAAGTCAAAATTCATAAAGCAATTTGTTATGCCTTTATTGTCCCAATAAGTGTAGCCGATGTGGCTGCATGAACTGTAACATGTACATAGTCGCCTATATTCAGGTTATAGTTGCCTTTGGGGAAAACTATCATTTTATTCTGGCTGTTGCGCCCCGCCCAGTCGTCTTTGCTCTTCTTGCTTTCAGCTTCTATCAATACTTCAAATGTGTGGCCTATATCGTTGCGATAGTTGATTTCAGAATGTTTTATCTTCATCTCTATCACTTCTGCCAGCCTGCGTTTCTTTACATCTTCGGGTATGTCGTCTGTATAACGGCGTGCTGCCAGTGTGCCCGGCCGTTCGCTGTAGGCATACATATAGGCCATTTCAAAACGGCATTCGTCCATCAACGTTACCGTATCACGGTGCTCTTCTTCCGTTTCTGTACAGAAGCCTGTTATGATGTCGGTACTCAGCCCGCAGTCAGGTATTATCTCGCGTATGCGTTTTACTTTACTCAGGAACCATTCGCGGGTATAAGTGCGGTTCATCAATGCCAGTATGCGGGTGTTGCCACTCTGCATGGGCAGGTGTATATGCTTGCAGATGTTCGGGTATTTGGCCATCGTATATAGCACATCATCCGTAATGTCTTTAGGATGAGAGGTACTGAAACGCACGCGAAGTTTGGGAGATATAAGAGCTACTGTTTCCAGTAATTTTGCGAAGGTCACAATATCCTCTTCTGCTGATGTGGGGGAGGGTGAGTAATAATAACTATCCACATTCTGCCCAAGCAGCGTTACCTCTTTATACCCACGCTCAAACAAATCACGGCATTCATTCACAATGCTCACTGCATCGCGGCTGCGCTCACGGCCACGGGTAAAGGGCACTACGCAAAAGGTGCACATATTGTTGCAACCCCGCATGATGCTCACAAAAGACGTTACTCCGTTGCTGTCCAGCCTTACGGGCGATATATCTGCATAAGTTTCTTCCCTGCTCAGCAATACATTTACTGCTTTCTGCCCGCCTTCTGCCTCCAGCACCAGTGCTGGTAAAGACCGGTAGGCGTCAGGGCCTATCACCATATCTACCAGTTTTTCCTCTTCCAGCAGTTTGGCTTTCAGCCTTTCGGCCATGCAGCCCAGTACGCCTATCAGCATACCCGGGTGTTGTTCTTTCGCCTTGCGGAACTCCGTTAAACGCTTGCGAACCGTTTGCTCGGCCTTCTCGCGTATAGAGCAGGTGTTGATAAGTATCAGGTTGGCTTCTTCAAAGTTGCGGGTAGCGCCAAAGCCTTCTTTGTTCAGTATAGAGGCCACAACCTCGCTATCGCTGAAGTTCATAGCACAGCCATGGCTTTCTATATAAAATTTCTTAGTGTATTGGTTCGGGTCTGCTGCAAAGGGTGCATACGCCTCCCCCTGTTTGCTTTCTTCTACCACCTTTTCCAGGATTTCTGCCATATTTTCCGATTCCGTAGGCGGCAAAGATATGAGGTTTGAACGGCTTATCCATGATAATCAAACGTTAATGTGGCAAAAATGGCAGCTTTAACTATGATTGGGATGATTGATTGATAACTATGGTTTTTAGCTATAATCAATTCGTTAATTGATGGCTATAATTACTTATTTCTCCTGTGTTCTTATATTTATGCAATATGAGTTAATGAGCATTACCCGGAAAGTGCAATGACCCAAACCAAACACGATCATGTCATCAATTTAACCAGGCAAATCATAGTTTAGCATACAATCACAATCATCAACCAATCATTCTAAAGTAGTTTATTATGCTGAAATGTTTTTTGACAGCCTTGTTGTTAACTATCAGTACAGGTGCGTTTGCAGGCAGCACCTTCTCCAGAAACACGCTTTACACTTTCCTCCCCACTGCCGACCCGCAGTTCTGCAATCCCGACTCGCTGGTGGGTACAGACTGTGGTATGGGCGGCATGTATTTTACTGCTAAGGGCGAGGTGGTGCAATGGGTGCTGTGCAATGGTATGGACACCACCACCTATCGTATGGGTACTTATGAGATAATCTCTACAGGCATCAGTTGCCTGTTCACTAAAGAATACTCCTACTACAGCGGCTGCCTTGAATGCCCCGCAGAGCTGAATAGGCCAGTCAACCCCAATTCAGGCCGCAGCATTAGTATTAAACCCACCACACTGCAGATTGAGAAAATATCGTGCGAAAACTATCCTTACTTCTTCCCCGAGCCAAAACCGGCAGGCGGTTATCCCGAAGGCATGATGGTAACCACCGGCTACGTATTCCAGCAGGAAAAAGATAACTCGTACTTCTTAGAGCAGATAGCAGGTATTAAAGCGTTGAGCAGGTTTGCAAAGTAGTTGCGTTGATACTGTGCAAAACTGTGCAGTGTGCGAAAATTTGCACACTGCACAGTTCCAAAGTGTCATTGTTTCAGAGTTGTGCGGAGTCTGCAATAAGATGAAACTATAATTCTATTTGTACCTTAATATTCTTCAATGCAGCCTTGGTGCAATACGCCTGGTATGGAATAGAAAAGAATGGTGCTACAAGTTTACTGATAATATTACCTGGTTCTGAATAAGTATGTATTTTGAATATAAGTTCATTGTCATTCAATTGTTCTACCGTAAAGATGGATAAACCTTTCTCTACATGTCCTTCTAATGTTTCATAGCTAAATCCCTTAGTTTTTTTAGTGTTAATGATCTCTTTTATTCTTACTCCAAATACAATTTTTTGAGATAATGATTTAATAGGAGGTATATATACCTGTTGAACTATGGTATCTCCTGCTTTTATAGCTCTTCCTTCATGTTGCCATTGCGTTTTATAAGACATTATATGAGGTGGGAATATTTGATAATTAAATAAACAATCAAGGCTTAAAGATGATATGTCATGGTTATTTATTGATATAGTATTTATTTTTTCTTTTAATAGAGATTTGTCATAATTCATAACAGGTTGCTGTTTCTGATATTCAAGATGTTTTATAAAGAAAGGTTCCTGTTCCTGAAGGTATATTTTCATAAAGATGGTTTACTTACAAAGTATATATATTGTGAATCATTCGCGATGTGTTTTAACTGTGCAGTGTGCAAATTTTCGCACACTGCACAGTTCGCGCAGTGTGACTTTCTACTTTTGAATTTTCTCTTTATACCCCACCAAATGACCCTTCAGGGCAAAGTACAGTATGTACAGATAGCAGGGTATCATCAGTATATAGGCCGTTTGCAGGTTCATCACATCGCCCATGGCACCGTATATCAGTGGCAGTATAGCACCGCCTGCAATACCCATAATGAGGTATGCCGCACCACGTTTGGTGTGCCTGCCCAACCCCTTCAGCGACATGGGCCATATAGCAGGCCACATAATAGAGTGCGCAAAGCCCAGCGCCGCCAGGAAGAATACAGATGTCATGCCCGTGGTGGTGAGTACCCCTATGGTAAACAGGATGCCCAGTACGGCGCATATCTTCAATGCTGTTTCTTGCGACAGGTATTTCGGGGTAAGTATAATGCCTAAGAAATATCCGCCCACCATACAGCCCAGCGTGAGCGAGGTGAAGAACTTAGCCCGCTCCATAGGTATCTGCTGGTAAGTGCCGTAGCTGATGATGGAGTCGCCCGCCAGCACCTCTACACCCACATAAAAGAAGATGGCTATAGCACCAAGGAACAGGTAAGGGTGTTGCCCTATAGAAGTTTGCCCCTGCTCTGTATCAGGGTTTTCTTCTTCATCGTTCACCTCCGGCAGGGGAGATATCCTTATCAGCAGTGCCAGTATCACCAGTGTTACAGTAACTATGATATAGGGGTTGATGATGCGGGACGATAATTCACTTAACAGCTGCTCTTTTGCGGCCACATCTGTAGCTGCCTTCACTTGCTCGTTTATGCTGTCAATATTATTCAGCAGTATAGATGCTATGAGTATAGGTATCAATATACCGGCAGCCTTGTTGGCAATACCCATGATGCTGATACGCTGTGCGGCACTTTCTTCAGGACCCAGTATGGTCACATAAGGGTTTACGGCGGTTTGTAGTATAGATAGTCCTAAGCCCTGTGTAAATAATCCCAGCAGGAACAAGGGGAAGCTACGCTGCATAGCGGCAGGTATAAATATGATAGCACCCACGGCCATGACCAGCAGCCCGAGACTCATGCCTTTTTTAAATCCCGTCTTCTTCAGTATAGCCGACGATGGTATGGCCATAACGAAGTAGGATATGAAAAATGCGAAAGTGACGAAGTAGGACTGGAAGTTATTCAGCTCGCAGGCTGTTTTCAGGAAAGGTATCAATGTACCATTCAGCCAGGTGATAAAACCGAATATAAAATACAGGCAACCTACCAGGAACAGGGAGGTAATGTATGAGTTCTTATTGCTTGATTGCATCTTAAAGATTTAAAACACAACCAATATACAGCAATTGTTGTTAAACTTTTGCCTGCGCATTGTACCAGTTAGCTGCGATATGTGTATTTTTCGGGTGTAAATATTCAAAATGACGAAACCATTTGCCATAGGCATAGATATAGGGGGCACAAATACTAAAATTGGCCTAGTGGATAAAAAGGGAAATATCCTTAACCAGACCGTGATGCAGACTACCGGCTACGATACGGTAGAATTGTATGTAGATGCACTGAAAAGCGAAATAGAGAAGCTGGCTGCCGATAGGGGCATAAATGAAATAGCGGGGGTAGGGGTAGGGGTGCCCAACGGTAATTATTATACAGGAGAGGTAGCTGATGCGCCTAACCTGCCCTGGAGGGGAAAGATACCATTTGCACAGATCATGCGCGAAAGGCTGGGGTACAAGGTGCAGCTGACCAACGATGCCAATGCCGCCGCACTGGGAGAAATGGAATACGGTGCTGCAAAGGGCATGAAGGGTTTTATCATGATAACGCTGGGCACCGGTGTAGGCAGCGGTTTTGTGGCGAACAGGCAGCTGATATACGGGCACACAGGCTTTGCAGGTGAGCTGGGGCACGCTGTAATAGAACGCAACGGCAGGCAGTGCAACTGCGGCAACAGGGGCTGTATGGAGCGTTATTGTTCTGCTACCGGTATAGTTATTACTGCCAATGAATTTCTTGCTGAAAGAAAAGAAGACTCTGTACTAAGAAACCACCAGGGGAAATTAACTGCGAAAGATATACAGGAAGCTGCTGAAGCCGGTGATAAACTGGCAATAGAAATATTTGAATACACAGGTATGATACTGGGCGAAACACTGGCTATAGCTGTGTCTATTACATCGCCACAGGCTATTGTTTTTTTTGGCGGGCTGGCAAAGGCGGGAGATTTGCTTTTCAAGCCTGTAAGAATGCATATGGAGAAAAACCTGCTGCATGTATTTAAAAATAAGGTAGAACTGCTACACTCTACACTGCCCGATGCGGATGCTGCAATACTGGGCGCGAGTGCATTAGCATGGTAAATAAAAACACCCGTTCAGGAAGAATCCCGAACGGGTTTTGAAACCATAACTATTCACTTTATTATCAACTACTTTTTATCTGTCTCTACCGCCACCACGGTTGCCACCCCTATCCGGTGCAGAGCGTTGTGCAGGTTCAGACCTTTGCATTTGTTGTCTCTGTGCAGGTGCCGCCCTCTGTGCCGGTTCAGACCTTTGCATCTGCTGTCTTTGTGCAGGTGCTGTTCTTTGTACCGGCTCTGCACGTTGTGCCCTTTCTGGTTGCTGCATACGCTGCTGTGCCGGTGCGGGGCGTGAGCGTTCTACCGTATTATTTTGCGGCCTGTTATATGAAGGGTTGCTTCGTTGCATAGGCTGGCTGCGTTGTGCAGGTTCTGCGCTTTGCTGCTGTGGTGCGGGTTGTGCACGTTGTTGCTGTTCCTGTTGGTTGCGCTGCTGCCATGATTGCTGCCTGCGTTCAGTAATACGTTCCTGCTGCTGTGGTGGTGCGCTGCGCACAGCACGCTCCCTGCTGCTGTTATTCCTTTGCTCTACTGTTGCAGCCGGCGCAGTACCCCTGCTGTCCCTTGCAGGTGCAGCCTCACGCGGGCTACGGCTTGCAGATGCAGCACGTTGTGGTGCAGCCTCGTTGCGGGTATCGTCCCTGTTTACAGTAGTGCCTCTTTGTGAAGACTGTGCGGGTGTATTGCTTCTTGCGGCACGGGTATTACCATTTCTCACCTCACCGGCATTGGCTATGCGTTCTGGCCTTTCGCTGGCAGACCTGTTGCTTACCTGGGGGTTATATACATTCAGGGTATTGCCCCTTACCTGTGTACGGCTGCGTGTGTTGCTGGTTCTTACACCATAGGTGGTAACCCTTTGGCCGGTAGCCCTTTCCACCTCTGCCGCACGCGGGCCATATACATACCTGCGGTTGTTGTTCACGTATGTATTATTGATGATGGTGGTATTATTAATAATGGTGGTATTATACTGAGGCCCTCTCCAGTGATTGTGAAAACTCCTGGTGTATATATGCCTTTGCGGTATGAATACCCACCAGTTTACACCACAGTCGTAAGAACGGGTAGCTATATTTATGTTGATGCCCGGTGCCAGTGGTGCCCAGCCATAGTAGCCGCCACCATTGCGCCAGCTTACGTGTGCCGGTGCCCATGTAGTGCCTGGTATCCATATCCAGCCGTAATAGTCATCGTAGGTCCAGTTACCGTAGTGAAACGGTGCCCAGCCCCAGTTATAGTTTGATACCCATGTGTTACCATATTCCGTCATTGCCCAGTAGCCGTTAGTATAGTATGGCCTGAAATCGCCACTTACACTTGGTACCCATGCATAGCCGTAGTTTGGATAATCTATCCATTGCCCATATGGCTCCAGGTCGTTATAAAATGTCTGGAACGATACGGATACGTTCGGTTGTGCTTTTGCCTCTCTTGCAGGTGCGCTTGCCATAAGCAAGGCCACCATCGCCATCATACTGCCTGTAAATCTCATTAGCCTTTTCATCTGAATATGTTTTGCTTTTACACAACATATCCAAAATCAATTCCACATTGTCACAACAAAACGTTAAACGGCAGCCTTTAAGAATATCTTCACAAAATTGTCATATTATCCCTTATAGGTAATGCAGTAGATGGTGTTGGCAAAATCGTCAGAAACCAGCAGGGAGCCATCGGGCAACTGCAATATATCTACAGGTCGTCCCCACGCTTTGCCATCCTTCAGCCAGCCTTCGGCAAATGGCTTGTAGCTTACCGCTTTATTGCCATCCAGTTTTATCATCATCACCCTGTAGCCAATAGGTTCACTCCTGTTCCATGAGCCATGTTCTGCAATGAAAACGGTGTTTTTATATTCTGCCGGAAACATATCGCCTGTGTAAAACTTCATGCCCAGTGCAGCTGTATGTGGTGCCAGCGTTTGTACCGGTGGGGTATAGTCGCTGCAAGGGTGGTCTTTGCCAAAATCAGGGTCGGCTATACTGGCCTCATGGCAAAAGGGGTAACCAAAATGCATGTCTTTTTGCGGTGCATGGTTCAGCTCATCCCCGGGAACGTCATCGCCCATCATATCCCTGCCGTTTTCTGTAAACCACATTTCATTGGTTTGCGGGTGCCATGCAAAGCCAACGGTATTGCGTATGCCATGGGCGAACACTTCCTGCCCGCTGCCATCTGCATTTATCCTGGTTATAGATGCGTATCGCGGGTCTTTCTCTGCATCGTTACAGATATTACAGGGTGCTCCGACAGGTATATATAGTTTCCCATCGGGGCCAAAGGCAATATACTTCCAGCCATGGTGTTTATCGCCGGGGTATTTGTCTGTCACCAATACTTTTTGGGGAGGATTGGCCAGGTTGGCTTCTATATTGTCAAATCGCCATACTTTATCCACTTCAGCCACATACAGGGAGCCGTCTTTAAATGCTACGCCATTGGGCATATTCATTCCCTCGGCTATTATATATTTCTTGTCGGCTGTGCCGTCGTTGTTTTCATCTACCAGTGCATATACCTTGTCCTTCTGGCGGTTGCCCACAAAGATGGTACCCTTATCACCCCTTGCCATAGAGCGTGCATTCTCTACATCCTTGGCAAATATGCTGATGGTAAAGCCCTCCGGCACGGTAATGCCAGATACCGCTTCAGCGGGTTTGTCGGTTTTTTTCAATGCTTTGTTCTTACAACTGGCCGATAAAGATGTTGCCAGGATAACCGCAGGGATAATTATGTGCATTCTGTTCATACCCTAAGTTAACGCAGTTTTTATACCAAATGTTCAATATAGCCATGCTTTTGAGCGGTTTTTCAGGTCATTTGGGTTTGTTAACGGCTGGTTAACCGCTTGCTAACCGACGGTTAACAGGTAACAAAAATTTCGCAATAGGGCTGTGCCCATAGCATCTTTGCATCATCAATCACAAACAACACTACAACAAACAAACACAAACAACAATTATGAAAAAGATCATCGCAATCGCAGCAAT
>CAYXHM010000012.1:0-78945 GCA_964464965.1 uncultured Flavipsychrobacter sp.
CCAGCAGCGATAAATTCTCATACACAGGTACTACTACTCCTGCACCTGCTATGCCTGTAAGCGGCGTACTGGGAGTAAAAGTTTCTGCTAACGGTACAGGCGGTGCAATAGCTACCCCGTTTTCAAGCAGCACATATGCTACACTTACTAACCTGAACCAAAACCTGATAACTGCTGCAAACCGCGGTGGCGACCAAAAATTCAGCGTAATGTACAAAGCTACTCCGGGTTTTGCATACCCTGCAGGTACTTACAGTGTAGATGTAGTTTATACTGCTACACAGCAATAATCAAGTCTCTATCACAAATGCCAATATAACAATGCAGCCCTGTAAGGCTGCTTTGTTGCTTTATATGCATTGTGATACATAAATAAGACCCGCCTGCATTATTTGTTAATGCAATGTTGCCCGGTAGTCAAGCGGGTGTTAACCGCCGCTATTTATGGGCCATATTACCAGCCGCGGTTGCATCTTTACATCAGAAATCAAACAAACAACAAACAACAATGAAAAAGATTATCACAATTGCGACTTTTGGATTACTGGCTTTAAATGCACAGGCACAAAACCAGGCTAACCAGAGTAGCGCCGCCTCACAAACTACCAACCTGGCATTGAGCAATGCTATAGAAATAACCTTTATGGGCAACAACAGCGCTAAAGGTAACAATGTGACCATGGAATTTAACTCACCGAACGATTTTGCAAATGGAGTCACCTCTGCAGAACAGCAACTGAAAGTAAAGTCGAATATGGATTTTAAAGTTTCTGTTATGTATGATATGGCAACTTTCATGTACCAGGGCACGGGCAACCTCAGCCAGGCACAGGTACCATCTGACGCATTGAAATTGCAGGTGACAGAAAACAAAACCGGTGGTAGCGTAAAAGCCCCTTTCAGTATGAATGAGTTTGCACCGATATACGGTTTTAACCAGGATTTGCTGATAAATGGCGACAGGGGAGGCAACAATACCTTTGCAGTAAAATACAAATGTACCCCTGGTTTCTATATGCCCGCAGGTACCTATACTATTGATGTAGTGTACACTGCTACGCAACAATAATCATCTATCTATCACCTGAATTTTATAGAGCAGCCCCCGTAAGGCTGCTTTTTTTATATTTGTAGCCAAGGTCTATTCCATACACAGGCTCGTTACCCATTTTGATAAAAACAAAGCAAACATATATAGCTAACAGCGGAAAAATATTTTTCTGCCTGCTGTTACAGTTGCTGATATATACCAGCGCCGACGCACAACTGAGCAAGCGCATATACCGTACCAGCGTATTGAATGACACATTGGTAGCTAATAACAACCGTGATTTCCTGTATAACAATATCAACATTACCAACCTGACCAACGATTCCATAAGCATACTGATTACCATTAACGTACCTGATGGCTGGACCATTACCACCCAAAAACTAATAACCGTATCATTGCCGGCCAACCAGAATACTATAGTCAATCTACGTTTACTGCCATCGCAGTCCATCACATCTGACTGGCAAACTGTAAAAATAGAGTACCGGCTGAACCAGGGAATGGAAACATTGCTGGACACCTTCAGGGTGAAGGTGCAGGAGTTTACAAAATTCAAGGCCAGGTTACCTATGCCTGTAGTAGTATTGGGCGCATACCAGAAGGACATCAGCTTTCCCGTTTATGTAAAAAACACGGGGAATGTAGCCAAGAACTATACCATCAGTTTTTACAACGCATTGCTGAACCTGAACTACAAACAGGCCATTCAGTTAGCGCCAAACCAGGACACCACCTACAAGATACCACTGAAACTAAGTGATGCACAATGGGGACTGCTGCGAAAGGAAGATATAAAAGTGCAGGTAGGCGTGGAAGACGGGGAAACAATGAACCTGGTGCAGGAATTGTCTAAAATCGGCCATATGCTCAAAGAGCATTCGTCTGCCTACCTGGATATGCCGCTGCAGGTAGAAACCGGTGTAACGATGCAGGGGCAGAACAATGTGCAATATTACGGCGCACTACATGGCAGATTGCACCTGAAACCCGGTGAGGATATAAGTTTTGACGTTAGGAGCAAAACATTTACCCAGGGGCAATTTATAGACAACGATATATACCGTATAGAATATGCAGGCGAACGGTGGGAGGCCTCTGCAGGAAATATTATGCAACTGACAGACTTTGTAATGGATGGGTACGGTGCCAGTATAGCGCATAAATGGAACGGCGAGAACAATAAAGTGGGCATATACAGCCTGCTGAAAAGCCGGACAGGCAACAGCAGGCTGGTGGGCGGTGATGGAAACTTCCTGTTAAAAGGGAAAATAAACCTGCACGAGTCTGTAGTAGCCAACTTTGACTATGATAAGCAACTGAACAGCTACATGGTAAAACAGGACGCTTACACCAAAATAGGCAATGAGATGGAACTGCGCCTGCTAACCGGTATAGGCATGGAAGAACGGACAGGACGGCTGGTTGGCAACACTAAGAAAAGCCAGGCAGGTACATCTGTAGGATATAATTTTAACTGGAATGGGAAATATGTGAACATACTTTCAAACGCCATGCTGAACAGCAATGCCTATCCCGGTGTATTTAAAGGGCAGCGTTCGCAAAACCACGATGTGCGCGGTATATACGACCGGTATTTCCTGGGGGGCTTTTACGAGTATAACCTGCGCAAGCAAAACATATATACCGATACACTACTGATATCAGATGTGTTCAACCTGAAAACCACCAACTATGGGGCGAGAGGTGGGGTAAGTTTCAAAAACTCCAATGTATCTATATCGGCAGGACAACAGCGGCAACAGCAAAGTGACACCGGGGCAGCGCCAATATATGTGTACAGGTTCGTGAACCTGGCGGCATCTGTTATGATAGCCAACAGAACCTACCTGAACCTGAACAGCTATTATGGGACAGGTATGCTGGATGGCCAGGAAGACACCACAAGTGTAACGGTAATGAGCAACCAGGGCACGTTACAGGTATATTTTTCCGGCCTGTCGGCCAGGTATGACATAGGCCCTTTTTTCTACCATGAATACCTGAAATACCTGCAAAAACCTGAGCGTTACCGCAGGCTGGTGCTAAGCCCTTATGCAGAGGCCAGTTTCTGGAACAGGGCCTTTACATTTCGTACACAAATGAACTACAACAAATCATTACCATCAGGGCAGGAAACATCCAATATACTGGGCAACCTTGTTTACCACAATGCGCGCCGTGGTTTTGACTTTAACCTGACGGGCATCGTACCACTCAACCAGAAAGCAGTGGAACCCTATATTACGGCATCGTTGCGTGTGCGCCTGCATGTACCGTTTGTACCGGTGCGCAAATACTATCAACTGAAGCTGGTACTTTTCAGAGATGAAAATACTGATGGTAAGCCGGATGAAGGAGAAGGGCCAATAGCCGGGCAAATGCTGGCGCTGAATGGTAACATGTTTGTATCTGACAGCAGGGGCACTATCATCTTCAAAAACATAGAAAAAAAGAGCTATAAAGCAGACTTTGGCTATACCAGTAAAATAAAAGGCTGGATACCACAAGGAGGTACCATACAATCGATAGTAATAAATGGCAACCGCACCATCTACATCCCCTACAAGAAAAGCAAAATACTATCAGGCAAGCTGGATGTGCAGTTGGATAAGAACTCTAACCTTGACTTTAAACCAGGCAACATTAAGGTAACCGCTATAGGCAATGATTCGCTGCACCAGTCCTACTCTACCCTAACCAATGAGGATGGGGAATTTTCTTTTAACCTGCCGGCCGGTATATATACTGTAACCTTAAGTGAGGTAGCATTTGACGACAACTTTAAACCAACAGAATACGCCCAGCAGGCAGACCTGGTACTGAATGACGAAAAGACACTGTATTTTGTAGTAAAACAGAAGAGACGCGCCATAAACATCAGGAAGAAATGATGTTTGTTAAACGCTTGTTAACACATAACAAATAGTTGCATACACCTTTCGGTAAGTAACATCTTTGTAATGTTATCATTTACAAAATAAATTCAAACAAACAGGTATAATTATGAATCAGCAAATAGCAATTTTCTCAAGAGCAGCGGGTATCACCATAAAGAAAGCACTCGCACAAAACAGGGCTAACTCTCAGGACAGGCTGCAACTGCTTATAAATAATATGAACCTGATTAACCAGGCACTGACCACGCTTGCTGTAAAAATGATGAACAAAACCACCATGCACGGGGCAGACAAGGAAGAACTGGCTACAAACCTGCGCGATATCATCTACATATCTGTAATGACTTACGCTAAGAGAGCGTATTGATATGCACTTATAAACAAGCTGCACAAATGAGGACATGTTCTGCAACACGCGTCATGTAGCTATCATATACCAAACGGGCATTATTAATGCTCCATTTGTATAAATTTTATCAGCGTTATTACTGCCATGCCCGCCAGGGTAAGCCCTGCGATAAGCATCGCTGTAAAAGTAAGCGACGATTTTGATTGAAATTTGTTTAGCATGTGTGTGACTTTATGTATGTATATATATGTATGTATGTCAATAGTACAGGACGGTTACAACAAATGTACGTCTAAAATGTTCAAAACAGGTCATAATACGTACAGCACAGGTAAACTTTACATGAAAAAATATAAACAGGGGTTGTAGTGTTTAGTATCTTTGCACCGAATTTTGATTCTTTAACCTTAATAAAAAGTAATAAATGAAAATTACTGTAGTGGGTGCCGGTGCAGTAGGCGCTACCTGTGCTGACAACATCGCCCGTAAAGAACTGGCAGAAGAACTGGTGCTGGTAGATATTAAAGAAGGTTTTGCTGAAGGCAAAGCGCTGGATATAACACAAACCGCTGCCCTGCTGGGTTTTGATACCAGGGTGACCGGTGTTACCAACGACTATTCTAAAACGGCAGGGTCTGATGTTTGTGTAATAACATCGGGCATACCGCGCAAGCCAGGTATGACACGTGAAGAATTGATTGGAACAAACGCTAAAATAGTAGAAACAGTAGCTAAAAACCTGCTGGAACACTCTCCAAACGCCATAATCATTGTGATATCCAACCCGATGGACACAATGACCTACCTGGCATTAAAATCTACAGGATTGCCCAAAAACCGCATCATAGGCATGGGCGGTATACTGGACAGCGCACGTTTTAAATGCTACCTGCAAAAAGAACTTAATTGCTCACCTAACGACCTGGAAGGCACTGTAATAGGTGGCCATGGCGACACTACAATGATACCGCTGACACACCTGGCTACATTGGCCGGTGTACCGGTATCGGAATACCTGAGCGCTGCAAAACTGGAAGAAATAAGTGCTGCTACGATGGTAGGTGGCGCTACCCTCACCAAGCTGCTGGGCACATCTGCATGGTATGCCCCCGGTGCTGCGGGAGCTGCACTGGTTGAAAGCATAGTGCGCGACCAGAAAAAAGTATTCCCTTGCTGCGTAGCGCTGGATGGCGAGTATGGCCAGAAAGATATATGCCTGGGTGTACCGGTGGTAATAGGTAAGAATGGCTGGGAGAAAATAATAGACTACAAACTGACTGCTGACGAGCAAGCTAAATTCAATGCAAGTGCAGATGCTGTGCGCAACATGAATGAAGTGCTGACTACTTTAGTTTAATCACATCACCTTTATATATCAAAACCCCGGCAATGCCGGGGTTTTGTCGTTTTATAAATACAATATCGCAGCACCCAAAAAAGCAAGCGCCGCCCGGTCAACCGGGCGGCGCTTGTATGCCTGCTTCTAATAAAAAACTAGTATATGCTGTTGCGTGAGCCTTTAAATTCTTTTGGTTTCACGATAGTAAATACCCTTGAGATATTAAAGCCCAGGTGTATGGCATTTGCCTTACCAAAACCCCAGGTAGCCGGTGTCTGGCCTATCAGGGCACGCTCTGTCATGGCGCGCGAGTTTGACAGCATCAACTGGAATACGTGGCCCCCGGTTTCTATATCTACCCCTACTGACAATACATTGTGATAACCCAACAATTCCGTACCGGGCACCCTGTAGTAATACTCGCCATTTACTGTTACACGGTTAGATACTTTTATCCTGCCGCCTATGCCCAATGCTACAAGATCATTTGCTTCTGCAGAGGTTGGCACCAGGTTATAGTGTATATGTGTGGGCATAAACTGCAAAGACAACCAATCGTTAAACTTACGCGCTACCAGCAATTGGTTTATATAATACAACCTGTTACTGAAATAATATTCCTGGCCGGCAGGTAGCACAGGTGCCGGTAAACCCTGCACACTCATAGCGCCCATGTAGCTGAGGCTGATAGGATTGCCCCTGTTCTCTGTCTGCCTCATGATCTTTGCTTTAAAAAAGCCATCGTACTCTTTCATAAAAGAATTGCGGCCAAAACCTACCATCAGCCAGTCTGTAACACCATAGTCGAATCCTATACGGGTGTTGGCATCGTCCAGGCCAAAAAATGTTGAAAAGCCACTGTTTAAAGAGCCAAACCTGTGGTTAATCCTGAAATCCAAAACACCTTTGCCTGTATTTTCTGTATTGTGGCCGGTTACCAGCCTGGTAGTCTTAAAAGTAGCGGTAGCATATACAGGCTTTTCGTCACCGTCTTTTAACATATCCATCAGGTCATCTCCGGCATCGCTTTGTTCTGTGTCTTCCTTTTGCGGTTTTACCTGCGCATACCCGGTAGTATTACCGAGTGTCAGTATCAATCCGGCAGCAATAATGGCATAAGAAACGCGCATAGTGTATATTTTAAGATTATTTTCAGCTTACTTTTTTTCCAGTATGCTGTTTACGGTTACCTCTATCTCTTTAGCAATTTTATTTTCAACCACGCCGGGTATATCTATGCCGTAATCTTTGGGCTTTACGTTGAACTTGCTGTTTATCGTAACCGTTTTATCCTTTACGGTAACGGTTGCAGGCAATTCTACATCATTGGTTACGCCATGTATAGTCATCTTGCCCTTGCTGGTAACATTGTAGGTACCATTTTTAGCAAAATTCACATTTTTTATGTCTGTTACCTTTCCCTTATACTCAGCTTTAGGGTATTTGCCACTTTCCATGTAATTCTCGTTAAAATGCTCCTGCATCAACGACTTCTCAAACTTGAAACTTTTTATCGGTACCTGGAAAACAAAATCACCGGTACCGGCATCCAGCACACTAGCCGTTTCGTTATTAAAGGCCTCAATATTTTCCATAGGTGTAGAAGAAAAAAACGTCACCTTGCCCGTGCGGGTCATATATTTTTGCGCGTGTGCCGCAGATACACTGCAAAGTAAAATGGCGGCTATTATTATCCTTTTCATACTCTTTATGTTTTTTATATTAATAACTATTCAAAAAGCATACCTGCTTATTGTTTCATTCCCTGGCTTATCCACCCGCTGATCTTTGAGATTTCACAACCATCCAGTTGGGGCAATCCTTTAGGCATGGGCTGAAAACCGGTTTCATGTTTTATTGCCCCCAGCAACCTGCCCGAGTTTACGGATGTAACAACGCCGTTAAAATTACTCAGGTCGTGGCCAAATGATTTTGTAACAGCATCGTGGCAGTTGGCGGTAGCGCAGTTTTGATTAACTATAGGTTGTATATGTATAGCAAAGGACATAGTGGTTGTATCGCACACCTGCCCCGCGGGATATAATTGATCTTCTTTATCATTATAACAACCCGCAAACAACAATATACCTAACGGGATCATCAATTTTCTCATGCTATCATTATTGTCTAATAAAAATAAATTAAATCATCTAAACGAACTATTATTTATTGTTGTTACATCAATTATCCTGCGCACCTGCTTCTATCCATTTCTCAACCTGTCTTATTTCACAATCACTCAGCTTGCTTCCACCAAAAGGCATAGGTGTAAAACCTGCCTCGTGTTTCATAGCGCCGAGTAATCTACCACTGTTTAAAGCCGATTTAGTATTTAAATAGCTATCCAGTAAAATACCCTTAGGTGCGTTTGCGCCACTGTGGCAGCCTTTACAATACTTATCAAATACCGGCTTTATGCCAGATGCATAGCTATAGTTGTTCGAATCGCAGGGAGTATTACAACCAGTTGTATTTTTAGCGCCTTCATTTATCCATCTTCTTATCAGGGATATCTGTGCCGCTGTTAACGGGCTATTAGGCATCGGCGGCATTCTTTTGTCATTTCTATCCTCCGTTATCTTCTCATATAGTTCTGTTTCATCGGCATTTCCCGCTACAAACTCTTTAGCTACTATAGAATTGTAGTCTGTAAAACGGTATCCATCCCTTGCGGTCATGGCATCATGACAGCCCGCTTTCGCACAATTCGAAATGAAAATCGGCAGGATATCCCTGGTAAAGCATATACCGGTGTCAATATCTACACCTCCATTGTCAATAATATTAGCACCAGGCACGGGCAGGGGTGCTTTATGCTTACATGCAGCCATCAACATCAACACTAATAATGCATGGGTAAGAATTCTCAACATACTACACCTTTTCCGGATTATAAATTACTTGTCTTAATTCACAATTACGCCATCGCTCAGCACTACACCAAACAGGCTGCTGCCTGTACAGAAAGCTTTAACTGTAATAGTATTACCTACCTGTGCTTTAGCATCTTTTTCCCGCAACGTGCATTGAACTTTATCTTCAAGTACAACAAGCAATTTGCCGTCCTGGTTGTTTTGGACTTCACTTACCACGCCTGTTACAATTACAGCCTTATTCAGGTAGGTTTCGTTTGCCTTAGCTTCATCCGCGGCATATGCATCTGCCAGTTGGGCAACACTTACCTTCACCCCCTCTATGTCTTCTACCTTATCAGGCGGTTTATTATACATGGTGTATATTACCGGGACGGCAATAAGAACTGCCAGTATGATTATCATCAATATTATCCTTCCTTTTTTCATAAGTGCAAACATTGTGTTCTGATCGGCATAGTAAAAGTACCAACATAGAACATTATAAAATGGCTAAAATACGATGAAGCGGTACAGACGAGGGATGAACCGTTAATTAATGTTGCTACAATTCACCAGCCAGCCATTGCTTAAAACCAGCACTGCGCTCCGAGCTAACCAGTGGCGGCTCCTTTACTTCGGGGTTCAGTTTTACCAGTACACGCGCCTTGCTATAGGTTTTCATTTCCTTTATAGATTTTACTGATATTATATATTGCCTGTTGATACGGAAGAATATTTCAGGGTCTAATACATGTTCCAGCGTATCCAGGTTATTATCTATAGGATATGTCCGTTCTTCAAATGTTCGTGCAAAGGTGCCCTTGTTCTCACTAAAGAAATAAGCAATATCGGTTGTGGCTATTGTTTTTATATTATCGCCAAAACGAACGAGAAACCTCTTTTTAAATTCCGGTTGCTTCAGGGCTTCCAGCAAGGCATCCTGTCTCTGGTTTTGTGCGGAAAATATCTCTTTCAGGTTATCCAGTTTCTGCAGGGCAATGCTCATCTCCTCAGCCTTTACCGGTTTTAACAGGTAAGCTATGCCCGATGCTTTAAATGCCTCTATAGCATACTGGTCGTATGCGGTGGTGAAAATTATAGGCGCATTAATACGTACCGCTTTCAACAGGTCGAATGCGCTGCCATCGGCCAGGTGGATATCCATAAACACCAGTTCCGGCGCATCGTGCTCTTCAAACCATTGGCGCGCAGCGCTTACACTGTCGTGGTGCGCCAGTATCTCTGCAGCAGGCAATAATTCTGCCAGCAATTTTTGCAGGCGTTTATAGGCAGGTTGCTCATCTTCTATTATTACTACTTTCATAATAACGGTATAATTACAATAAATTCATTATTTTCTGTTTTTGACACTACACTGCTTTTGGTGTAGTGGGCATACCGCTTCCGGATATTGGCCAGGCCCAGGCCCGCACCTTTTTCTTTACTCAGCTTTGGCTGAAGGTTGTTGCGGATTATCAGCTTTTCTTCATCCGCATCAAACTGTATTGTCAAGGGTTTTGCCTGCGAAACAATATTGTGTTTAATAGCATTTTCCACCAGTAGTTGTAATGCCATTGGCACTATGCGTTTTGTCTTCTTCAGGCTTTCCGGCACATTTACTATAAGCCGCAATGCACTGCCAAAACGGCTTTTTTGTATATAAATATAATTGTCCAGTATCTCCCATTCCTCTGCAAGTGTTATCAGGTCTTTCTCCCTGTGCGACAGCATATTCCTGTACAAGTCTGATAACTGGGATGTGTATTTCATGGCACCTTCTTTATTTTCATCAATAAGGCCCGTAAGTGTATTAAGGCTATTGAACAGGAAATGCGGATTTACCTGGCTTTTAAGATGCTCGTATTCAAATAACATACGTTCTTTCTGCAATTCAGAGAGCTTTCTCAGGTTCTTTTCCCTTATCCTGATATAGGTATATGCTGCAAACCATACTGCAACTGCAAGAAATAATAAAGCCCACCATTGCAACCATAATGGCTTGTCTATCGAGAAACTGCGCGAGGCCTCGCCATACGTAGTAAACAGGTTGTTGGTAGATGATTGCACCACAAAATTGTAAGTGCCGCTGGGTAGTTGCGGGAAAGTAACTGACTCATCGCGAGTTACTACCCATTCTTTATTATACCCCTCCAGTTTATACCTGTAAAACAGCAATTCGGGATTCGCGAAATTGGCACCTTCATACTGGAATGTGATATGATTTTCGCTATAGGGAAAGCTGCCCCTGCCTGTGTGCGTTTCCCTGTAAAATGTCTTTAACGCTTTTATATGTACACTGGGCGTAAGTGTTACATTATATTCCGGCGTGCCGAAAAATATCATCCCCTGCTGGTAGGGGATATAAACATTGCCCGCGCTGTCTGTTGCTGATAAATTCAGTACTGAAGACACTGTGTCTATACCCACACCTAACCTGCGTTCATAATGCCTGAAAGACCGGCTACCAGGCTGCCATTCATCTATACCTTTGGCATTTACCACCAGCATGCCTCCATTACGCATTGGTGCGAGCGTTGTAATAGTATGGCTTGACAACCCATTATCCCTGTCCAGGCCCGTCCAGCGCCCGGCATCATATACCAGCAGGCCTTTATTATATGTACCAGCCCATATGGCACCCTCTTTATCTTCTGTTATACTATATACTACGTTGCTGGTCATACCCGCAGCACTATCCCATTGTGTATATTTGCCCGCACGGTACATACTAACCCCAGCGCCGTCTGTAGCCATCCATATATGGCTGTTTTTACCTGCAAATATTCTGTATACATAATCACTGCCAATACCACTGCCTTTATTATGCTGCCTTATCAGCAGCAGTTTATTATTCTGGGTTATAGCCAGTTCTTCCACACCATTCAGCCCTGCTACCCAAATCTTATCTCCCAGGCCGGTTATGTCTAAAATACTTTCATGTTCAAGTTCCTCTATACCTGTAACTTTACTAAAATGCACATGGTCTGCTGAAAACCACAGCCCATCTCCAAAAGTACCCACCCATAGTATGCCGTTCTTATCATTATACAGTTGAGTAATCGGTTTATTTGAGGTGTAGCGCAGTTTTAACTCAGGTTCCTCATCTGTCAGCCGGAAGCTATACACATCATTTTTTTGCGAAAGCCAGCATTCCGATTTGCTGTCGCATGTCATTGCTGTAACCTCGGCCAGGGCATATGGTGCCGGCAAGCGAATAGAAGAGATATATTCTGATACTATTTCCTTCAGCCCGGTATTTGTTGCGCACCAAAGGTTGCCAGTTGCATCCATTTGCAACTTGTATAGCTTTTGCCCGGGATAGTAATTTGGTTTTACTTCTAAACTGTCGTCATTTGTTATGCGGCATTCCAATAAGTATCCGTCTTCGGTGCATATCCAGGCCTTATTTTTTCCAACCGGCCAGATGTCGTTTATCTGTCCCCATTGCCATGCATCGCCTGTTGGTAAAGCATGCAGCTCTTTAGTAAGACTGCTGTATAATGCAACCCCGCCCTGGTGCGTACCAATCCAGCACCAGTCGCCTACGTTTGCCGGTCGCATCACCCTTACAATATTATCCGGTAAGCCATTTGCTGTGGTATATTGGCTGGCAGCTATTTTACCATCACGAAAAGTAAGTTCATTCAGCCCCTGGTCTGTAGCTGCCAGTATGCTGTTTTTTGCTACAGGCAGAATAGTATAGACATAATCGTCACTAAGCCCTGATGCGGAATTATATTGCGTGCAATAATTATTCTGCACACAATACAAGCCTTCACCCACGGTAGAAAGCAGCATAGTGTTTCCCGCCACAACATGTATTGCTGAAATAGCCTCACGGGGTATATTGCCTGCTAATTTTTTTACGGAAAATTGCTTTCCGTCCCATACACCTGTCCTGCCATCGCTAAAACCTAATACAAGGTTGCCGCCGCTTAGCGCCATGGCCGTTACCGGCCGGGTTACTGTAGTGACAGCTGTAAAAAAACGCCCATTGTAGTTATACAATCCTTCATCTGTACCTAACCATAGCCTTCCCTGCGGGCCTATCAGCAGGCAATTTACCTTTACGGGGGCGTTACTTTCGTTCAGCCATATATCTTTACTAAACGGCGTGCGTGCAGATGCATGAAAGACATGCAGCAGGAGACATAGTGTTATAATATTGAAGAGCCGTTTCTTCATGGTGTATATGGCAACATTACTGTTTTAACTACAACCAGCACTTCTGTAGCCAGCTTATCATTTACAATGCGCGGTATTTTTATATCATGGTCTGATAAGGCTACCTTAAACTCAGATGTAATCTCAACCCGGCCATTTTTCACTACTACATTGGCGTATATAATCCTGTCACGGCTTATACCATGTACGTTCAGTTTCCCTTTGGCACGTACGGTATATTTCCCGTCCTTCGACAAGTCCACGTCTTCAATAATTTTTCCTGAAAAAGCAATGTCAGGGTATTTTGCCGACTCCATGTAATTTTCATTAAAATGCTCCCGTTGCAAAGGGCTGTTGAATCCCTCCATAGAACTGACTTCGGTTTTAAACGCGAATTGTTTTTTTTCGGTATTGATGATACCCTTTAGTTTTGAAGAATATGCTTTTATGATTTCGTTGGGTGCGTCTGAGCTGAAACTGATACTGCTCTTCTCCGTTTCGTATATGACCTGCCCATTACCTGCAATGGTAACACACAATAATAATACAGCCATTATGAAACAGCGGAGCAACATAGACTTTTAAAAATACAGTATAATATCCGCAACGGCAATATAGCGGGTTTGTAAGGGGATTTTCTCCTGACGAAACAGCAATTTTACATCTTAACAAAAACCGAGCGTGCTGTTTTACCGCTAACATAAACTACTTCTACAATATATGTGGCCCTTTGCAGGTTTGTTATATCTATTTGCCACTGGTTGTGCTCAATGTTTATAGAACTTAATGCAACATTTCCTTCCATATCCATTATCCTTATGCCCGCAAAATTATCATTAGCAAAGATATTCAGCATATTTCCAGAAGCAATTGGATATACGGTCAGGCTCTTATCCATAGGTGTATTGTGCAGCTTGTTATTACTACAAAGGTGTATAATTGGCTGCGGCTTCACCATACCGCATTTAAGGTATTAGTAATACGTGCCAGTGGGTATTGAGCGTAGCGCCGTATTTAATTATCCAGTTTTACTTCCAGTAACAACGGCCAGTTTTTTCCTGTAACAAACACCCTGTTTTTTTCTTTATCATAAGCTATGCCATTCAGCACCTCGGGCTGGCCTTCAGCATGTGTGTTAGGGGGTATGCCTGCCTGCTTTCTTATATTGCGCAGGTCTGCCTGCCCTACCACCTTGCCGGTATTCGGGTCTATTTTCAGGATAAACTCGGTTTCATACTGGTTGGCATATATATACCCGTTTATATACTCCAGCTCATTTATATTGCTTACAATGCCGTAGTTGTCCCTTACTTCAATCTTCCTGACTACTTCAAACGTTGACGGGTTCATAAAATAGATATAAGCAGTGCCCTCGCTGTATATCAGGTCTGTATCATTGTTGGTCATACCCCACCCTTCGGCATTTGGGTAAGAGAACGTTCCTGCCTGCTGTAAAGTGTTTTTATCGAAGATAAGGCCTGTTTTTTCCCTGTAGGTAAGCATGTATATCTTATCGCCCATTATGGTCATACCTTCTCCAAAAAATCTGTTATCGAGCTTTACTTCTTTTATCACTTTTCCGCTGGTAGGCTCATACTTATATAAAACCGACTTCCCGTACTGGCCGGTACTTTCGTACATAACACCATCTACATACTGCAGCCCTTCTGTATAAGCAGTGGTATTATGCGGGTACATGTTTACCAATGACACCGGTATTACAGCGGGGGCATCCTGTGCTACGGCAGGCTTCACATCTTCTGCAGGCTGCTCTTTAACTTCTTCGTTACATGCCGCGAATGCAATGATGACAATACATAAGCTTAACGGTACAAATTTCTTCAACATGTTTTATTGGCTCTTTACCTGCCAAAAATAACCGTATAGAGGCAATTATTCAAAAAAGCAATTACCGCTCTACAGATTGCCTTACCAGCTTATAGTATGGCGGTGTATAAATGGGCGCACCTGTTGAATCTTCACTGACCTGGGTGTAATACAATTCAGTAAGCAAACTGGTAGTGAGCGGTGCTATGGGCGACAGGTTGTTGGTCAGCACGTAGCTATCATTGCCATGTTGCACATTCAGCCATACACGCGGTTCAGACATATTCATACTGAAGGCAAGGCTTGTGCTTTTTTGCTTATTGGCAGTATCTATAAAAGAATGTTTTACCGTATGGTACCTGTTAATAATAAAACTATGCTGTTTATATTTTTCTGTAAGGGTATCCCATACAGATATGCCCGCGGCATTATAAGCATCTACCGCCAGCCAGGTGCTGGACTGTCCGTTCCCGTCAAGACATACCAGCAGTTCATCGCGATAACTACCCTGCAGGCTTATCGCAGTATCATTCCCATTACTGAAATAATTAACCATCGTGCCTGTGAATTTACCATTAGCATCTACATTCATCCAGCTACCGGCCTTGTAATTTGACGTGTGCCAGCTATACATGTAAGAGAAGCCGTCTTTGAGTTCTGCCGGGGTTAACACAATACTATCTGTCGCAGATAACCCTATATTAATGATATGTGGTATTGTGCCTGTTTTTATATCGCTCCCGTCCAGGGTCAGATATACTGAATCATCAAATGTATTATAAATGCTTAATGTAGCATCGCCGGGCGGTGCTTCTGCAGCATCAACAAGTTGCTTTTTTTTACATGAAGCCGAAAGGCATATAGTTGCAAGTAGTATAACGATGTAATGTTTTAACATAAGCGCGAGGAATATTTCAGCTTTAAAAATAACATATCCCTGTTCATTTAACGGCTTCGTATCCTGATTATTGTTGTAATACAAAGCCCCTTGTTTATAAAGGGGCTTTGTATCATTGCAGCATAAAGTTTTGCTATATTTTGTATTTCACCAGGCGCAATATTTCTATCAGCATATCCGGTGTAAACAATTTCTTTTTACAATGTAAAATACGGCTCAATATCTGCTGGTCTGTTTTGAGGTGTGCAGCCAGTTCTGCCTGTGTCACCTTTTTTACTTCCATGTACGCCTGCAGGCCTTCGGCTATTACTTCGTACATGTTTTTCGGTGGCTTTTTCGAAGCCAGTATCTCATTAACACTGCCGGCGCGCGCATATTTCAAAAACTTGTCCAGGAAGGCCTCAGTAAGCGGGGTTTCACCATTTATCACTTTAGAGTAATAGTAGGGTGTTACCTTAATTTTAGAGGCTATCTCTCCTTTTGTCGCAATGTTGCGACGCTTCATTAATATTGCCGCAGCCTGCTTTAGTTGCAGAGGCTTAACGTCTTTTACGTGTTTAGCTTTGGGAGGCATTCTTATCAATATTTGTGTAAATATACATATATCTGGGTGTTATCACAATTTTTTATGTAAAATTGGTGCGTTACTTTTTTACAATTTACCTGCAGGGGTATAGAAGGCCCCGTAAAAAGCGGTAATTATTGTTGTCTCACCATCATAAAGTAATATTCATTATCCGGGAATAATGCCATTACGGTATCTACCGCATTACTCTTATAATCAGGCGGGGTTGCCGTTGGTAGTTTGCCTCCTACCATATTGCCTGTACTCCCATTTGCCGACCTGAATTCAATATACGGCACATCTGCCTGGTGAACCATAAATTCCATGTTATCAGTTACCACCTCGCCGCTTTGAAGTTTATACGTGTATTCAGCCATGAAATTTTTCCTGATAACCACCTGGCGGAAACGCTCATCTACTTTAATATTGTTCCACTGGTTGCTATACCCTGTGGCGTCGCTATACAGGTACGCACCAACTGCTATCCAACTGGTTTGGGTACCGGCTCCTTTCAAAAAAGCATTGCGTCCCTGCCCGTGGTAAGCAGGCTCCAGGTAATAAGTGTTGTCGCCTTCCCTGGGTGCTATCTTCACCCTGTTGGCCGTTACAGGAAAATTATCATTAAACCAGTTATTATAATAATAATCTTCGGTGTACCAGTCCATATAATAAGTGGCCCCTTCTTCAAAATTATTGCCGGGAAATACTTTATTAGTGCCTGCAGGTATTACTGTCCTCATTATAAGATCAGTGCCCGATGCGTAATCTTCTTTGCTGCTGTATAAGTCAAATGTCACGTCTTTATCCAGGCGGTTTACAATTGTTACAGCTTTCTTGTCGTTCGTTTTTTTACAACCCTGCACTACTGCAATGCACAGTATGGCAGATAATGTTAAAAGCAATAAATATCCTTTACGCATAATAATGTAACTGGTTTTATGACCAGCTAAAATAGTCATTTTTTACAGATAGCTGCGACACTATGCTTATCTCACTATGGAGAAAGGCACCTCTATACTTTTGCCACTCAGCATTATACGGAATATATAAAATCCATTGGCGAGGGTGCCATCCAGTTCCACCGTACGTTCCATCTTCATATCCTGGCTTATAGCTATATCACTATATACCACCATGCCCAGCGTGTTCAATACCTCAAACGGCATTAACTGTTCATGGCTTAATTTAGCCTTGATAGTAAACACCCCTTTGTTTGGATTAGGGAATAAAACCATCTGGTCTATTTTTCCATCTCCTTTATTCACCGTTATAATGGCCGAGGTAGAATTGGGACAACCGTCTAATGTAGTGGTAACAGTATATGTACCTGAGGCGCTTACAGTAATCTTATCAATAGTGGGGTCCTGCGCCAGTGAGCCAAACCCGTTTGGCCCTTTCCATTTAAAGGTGGCACCCGGTTCAGGGTTACTAACGTTCAGCACAAGAGTTTCGCCAGCTGTCACCGGGCTATTACTTACAATAACAGGTTTGGCAGGACGTGGCCTTACCCGTATCCATACAGTATCTGATATAACACAGCCTTCCCTGCTTGCGGTAACCACATACATACCGGAATCATCCATCGTCACATCATTTTTAAAGGCATCTTTTTCTAAGAAAGTAAAGCTGCCGGGGCCTTTCCATATATAACCAATGGCACCTGTAGAAGTATCCGTTAACGACAATTCTAGTTTATCGCCAACACAAAGCGGTTCTCTATAGGTAGCGTCGGGTTTGCCGGGTAGTGGTGTTATTTCTATATTGGCAACTGCTGTAGCAGTACAGCCTGTTTCAGTTATTGTAGCAGTCAGTACATAATTACCCTTGTCAGCAAGTTTGGCATCGTCTTTCGAAACTTCAGCACCAATGGCAGAGAAGCCGGCCCCACCTTCCCAGGTATATGTTTCGCCCTGCTTGTTTTTTGCTTTCAGGTATATGACCCCGCCTTCACAAAACACATCTTCAGATACAATTTCAGGCACTGGCTTGGGGTTTACCACCACAAATACACTATCAGACTCTGATTCACAGCCATTCAGCACTGCCCGCGATACGTAGAAGCCTGAATGTACTGTTGGTTGCACAGAGCCTAAAACTGGGCTCTTTACTGTGGAAATAAACCCTCCCGGGCCTCTCCATATGTAAGAGGAACCGCTGGTACTGCTGGTAGCATCCAGGTTAAGCGTTTTATCTTCGCACACAGGAGAGTTGCTGGTAATATCCGGCACCGCAGGTGTTGGTCTTAAATCGTTAAGGTAAGCGGTGTCGTAGGCACGGCATCCGCCGGATTTCACCATGGCAATATATCTGCCTTTGTGTGTAGCTACCTGTACATTATTATAGGTAAATGCAGCACCGGTGTCTTTCCCGCCCGGATATTCTAAATAAAATAACCTTAGATAAGGATGTGTTGGCCGTAATGTCATGCTGCCGTCAATGCATGCAAAAGGTGGCAATGTAAGTACCGGCGGGCTAAGCGTATCGACCACAGCCAGGTGTACAGAATCTATAGCCAGGGAGCACGCAGTACCAACCACTGTAACTACATAATAGCCCGAGTCTGAGTATTTAATATTTTCGACTTTAGGGTTAATCATATCAGTACTTGGAACTAGAAGTCCCGGCCCTCTCCATGTATATTTGGGCGAGCCTGGTATGGGTGGATTAGCAATTACATCAAATGTGATGGTATCTGTAGGGCAAACTGCTGTGCCCGGAGAAATAACCGGTGTAACATTGAACCTGTGTGATTTTATGATATCAACATACACGGTGTCTTTTAGTGAACAGGTGCCTATTGTAGATGTTAATTCATAGTTACCTCCATCTGTTATCTGTGCATTTGGTATGGTTGTAGTACCACCGGGTTGGCCTGGTATAACAGCTCCATTAGGTAGCTTTTTCCACGTTGGCGTACCGGCACCTATACTACCTGCTATTAATTTCAGCACATCATCACTACATAATGGCGTTGCATTAGTAGTGGCCACCGGTATAGGAGGAGACTGCCTGATAATAATATTTTCTATGGTATCTCTTGTTGCACAACCATTTTTACTGGCAGTCACAATATAATTTCCTGAATTGAACGTTCCTAAATTGGTTAACACAGGATTCTGATCATTGCTGCTAACACCTGGGCCGGTCCATGTATAAGTAACCCCCGCAGTATTGCAAACCGCAAAAAGGAACAATGTATCGTGCGCACAAATATCTATATCAGGGCTTGACGCTATTACAGGCTCAGGCTTTTCACTGATTACCACATTAACGGTATCCTTACTCTCACAACCATTTTGCTTCAATACCACTACATATCTTCCATCATCATCGGTGGAAACATTCAGCCTGGCTATATTCATTACATTAGATGTAATATCGTTCCACGTGCCATCTATATGATACCATTCTGTAATGTGACCGGTGCTCGTCGTAGTTGCTGTAAGAATTAAAGTTTCACGCGAACACAATGGTGCGTTTGTAGTCAGGTTTGGCTTATCAGCGGCCTGCTTTATCACAACTGTTGTTGTGTCTTTGCGAACGCAACCATTCAGGTCTGCGGTAACAATATAGTCGCCGCTATGCAATGAGGCGGTCATGTTTGTCCTGATAACGTTTTGCGCAGAAGCTGTAAAATTATCAGGCCCTGTCCACGAATAAGCTACCCCGGCTGATGACGCAGTAGAGTTAAGGCGAAGCGTGTCATTACTACATGTAGGACTGTTGTTACTGGCTATCGGCCATGTGGGTAATGGTTTAATCAATATGTCAATCTCATTATCGTAAGAAGTATCTATGGGCGCGGTACCTACAATTCTTATCCTGAATTTAGTTCCGCTTACATTAGGCGGCAACTTAATAAAGATTTTACCTTCTTTCACACCTACAGATGAAACACTACCAATATTGTAAGGTGTTACAAAACTACCTGTGGCATCAGATAATTGTGCCGTAAAAACATTGCCTGCCCTGAAGGGTTCAGTTGTTACATAATCTATAGTAAATGTATCCTGTTCACAATAAACATTCTTCACCGTGTTCTGTGCTAAAGATACACTGGTATCCGGCGTAATCTTTACCATAAAAGCATCATTCAAACCACCATGTGTGTTTTGACTACCATTGAATGATATACCAGCATTACTGCCGGAATTACCTGTAATATAAATATGCCCGTAAGATTTACCCCGCGCAACACCAAAACCATAATCATTTTCAGCACCTCCATAATAAGTTGACCATATTTTTTCTCCATATGGATTATAAATGGCTATCAGCGCATCGAAAGCATTTGTAGATTGCCCAAGGTTCCGAACTGATCGAAATGCATCTGTAGTTGCAATATCATTATCACTTGCAGTAATTCCTGTCACATTAAGATTTCCCTTATGATCTATAACGACATTACCTCCATGATCGGTACCACTACCACCAAAAAAAGTACCCCATAAACGCTTACCGGTACTGTCAAATTTTGCGAGGAACATATCAAAGTAACCACCGTTATTCGGTTGTTGGGCAGTCGACGACGCAATTCCCGACGTACTTAATGTCGAGCCACATATATAAACGTAGTTGGTATCACCTACCACAATACCGCGCGATTGTTCCTCGTCGCTTCCCCCATAGTAGGTTGCCCAGGTTCTTGCACCGGTATATTGGTTAAATTTTCCGATGAGGATATCTACTGTGGAATTTCCGGCACTGGGTTTATTTTGCAAATGCGTGTTCACAGTACCCATGCCACTGCTTTGAAATTTACCCACAACGTAAGGCGTGCCGTTGCTATCCACACTTACGTTTGTAAATTGGTCTTTATCTGTTCCGCCATAATAAGTGCCCCAGATACGTCCCCCGTTTTTATTAAATTTCGCTAGAAATCCATCATAATCACCTGCACGTGAGGTTTGTTGAGTGCCGGTTGTTATTATGCCGGTATCGCTATTGGTAATGCCTGCCAGATAAATATTTTTAGCCGTATCGCATATCACTCCTACCTGGTAGTCATTTCCGTCTCGTTCTTTGCCTGCGCCACCGTAATACGTAGCCCAAAGGCGCACACCGGTAATATCCATTTTTACAAGGAATGCATCGGAAGCTCCTCCGCAATAAACAGGTTTGTGCCCGGTAGATGTTGCAATGCCACTTACAGAACTATCTGTTACCCCCGCAAATACTATATTGTTTTCTATATCAACAGTAATTGAGTGGATGGCATCATTTTTATTCCCGCCATAAAAAGTTGACCACTGTCTTACACCACCTGCCGTGTACCGGGTAACCACACCATCTTCTGCACCACCAAAGACTACCTGGTGAGCACCGGATGTAAATACATTAGACGATGTACCACTGGCAGTCCGTCCTCCCAAATACACATTACCTGCAGTATCAGATGCCGCGCACATACCAAAATCATGGTCAGCCCCTCCCATATATGTAGCCCACTCTAAAGAAGGGTCTATAACAACAGTGCCGGTATGTTTTGCTACATCAAATGAAACATTATTGCTCTCCAGCCTATAAGATGATGCTAACGGCTCCTTAGTATCTGCGTTATAAGTGTATGGTGCTTTTTCGGTAATAGAACCATATGGCGTATTCACAACTATATCTCCATCTGACATGGCCATCTCTGTAGCGCCGTCGTACTGCATCCGTATATCTGCAATGTTGCCCCCCGGGTGCACAATAAAATCATACTTTACACCACCATCCTGTATATACAATACCCAGTCAATATTATTGTAAATATTTTTGTACACAACCTTGCCAAAAGCATAGGCCCTTACACCATCCAGGTGAGCGGTATAATAATTCTCATAATAATCTATTTTTTGTTCGAATATTGGCTGCGCAAATTTATTTGCCCCCACCAGGTAAACATCCAGCCTGTAAGATTCAATCAAAGAACCATCGCCATCTTTACTATCAACGTGATTTAACCACTGGTAATGCAATTGACCTGCGCCAACAAACATATTTAGCTTGCCTGTAGCAAGTCTGAAATCAATTTCATTTCTCTGTTTGCCAAACTGGTCTATTACCTGGCCCTTGTTCTCAACAAAATACAGCGCCTTATTTACTGGGAAATTAACCTTTTCTGACTTTGCCAATGTGGCAATAGCCGGTAGAAAGAAAACTATTAAGAGCAATATATTTCTTAATACACTTTTGTGTATATCGTTTACCATTTTGTTAAAATTTTCGTATTTAAAGATAGCGAAAATGAATAATACTCCCACATTATTCTATGCTATAATTAAAATATTCACAACAATTTTAATGCCGTGTTTATAACTGCTTTACGAAGTCTTCTATAGTCCGTTTTATTATCTCTTTCAGGCTATTGGTAATTGC
Source organism: uncultured Flavipsychrobacter sp. (assembly GCA_964464965.1). Classification (GTDB taxonomy): domain Bacteria; phylum Bacteroidota; class Bacteroidia; order Chitinophagales; family Chitinophagaceae; genus UBA5543. The sequence goes on from CAYXHM010000012.1 coordinate 22,309, forward strand.
CTGATTATCAGCATCCACGATACCTTTCTGACTTTCGTAGTATTGTACACCTTCCCGGGTAAGTTCAGCCTCCATGCGTTGTAATTGCCCCATTAATTCGTCAAAAGAGGGCCGCCCGCCCAACCTGGCAGCCATCACCCTTACCTGGGCAAGATATTTAGCAGAAACAGCGGATGCTATCTGCTCAAAAAGGCTGGTGGGAGATTGCAATTGGTTCATACAACTTGGTGCATAACCAAATATAAGTAATTGAATGTAATATTACAATACCTTAATAAGATTTTACAAAAGCTAAAAGCCGGCTGAAGCCGGCTTTTAGCAAAATTATTATTAGTAAGTTGAATTCTATTTTATCTTACAGGTCACGTTTTCCTGGCCTGCTACAGCAGTACGCTGGCGCCCTTGCCAGTCGCTGCACAAACGTGAGGCATGAGCCTTTCTGTTTGTTTTGTAAGGCATCTCTATCGTTTGATTTGTTTCAGGAGTTACACATTCGCAGGTGTAGTCTTTTGTGCATGATGCAAACGCTAATGTAGCTGCGGCCAGTATTATAAATCTCTTCATTTTTTCTTTTTAAATTTTTATCGGGAACCACCTAACAAGTGGCTAAGTTAACAAAATTATAAAACTAAGGCTGATTTTAAAAGTATATTTGCCAGTAGTTTGTCATATATGATAACTAATCAATTTTACATTGCAAATTTCCGCCATATGCATTAACTGTATCAGCATGATCCTCACAGGTGTAACCGGCTTCACCAAATGTTTGTACCCGTATGGTGAAAAAAGTGTCTTCTGCACCCGTCGTTTTATCTGTACACCGGCAATTGTATCCGTAGGTGTCTTTTTTACTGCATGCAGCCAGGGTAAGTAGTATGGCCAAGCCTCCTATAATGTATCTCATATTTGCTTCCTCAATTTTTGCGAAGGTACAACTACTGTCAGAAATCAACAATCAGCTTTGCATTTATAAGCCTTGAGGTAAGCCTGTTGGGCACTGCAAATGTAAGGCTGCTGCTCTGATCCTGTATCCAGGTATATGATAGTGTATTGCGGATACCAAGCAGGTTGAACACCTCTGCACTAAACCATATCTTTTTAAAACTGTTCAGCAGTTTCTTATCCGTGTGCTTCGCACCATCCAGCAGGAGGGCTGAAAAACCTATATCTACACGGATGTATTGCGGCAGGCGCAAGGTATCACCGTAGCGTTGCTTATCGGGCGGGCCGAAGGGCAAGCCTGAGGTGTACATAGCATTCAGGTGCATTTTAAAATTCTTATTTCGGGGCAGGTAATCTTCAAAATACATGCCCAGCATAAAACGCTGGTCTGACGGGCGGGGAACATAGCCGGGATATACAGTTGTACTGTCAGTGCCGTTTACATCCTTCAACAATACTTTATCGTCAGTAATGTCTTCTTCTGCACGCATGATGCCTATACTTATCCATGAGGTAGCGTCTTTTACTATATCGCCATAAATCCTTACTTCGCCACCATAAATACGTCCCACGGCATTGTTTTTACCAAAATAGCGGATACGTACATTATCATACTCATAAGGTACAATGTCCCAAAGACCTTTATAATAAACTTCTGTAGTCAGCTTAAACGGTCTGCCCCAGCTTTTAAAATTGTAATCGCTTCCCAGTAGTATATGATACGATTTCTGTGCCTTGAATGCCTGGTTTACGTTACCATCCAGGTCACGCATTTCGCGGTAAAAAGGAGGCTGTTGATATAAGCCTCCGGCCAATTTAAACACTACATCACTTTTCCACTTTGGTTTATAGGCCAGGTGTGCCCTGGGGCTTATTAATACTTCATTATTCAGCGTACTGTAGTTGAAACGCACCCCGACAGAACCTGTCAGGTCAACTGAATCGCTGAGGCGAAAATTATCCTGTACATAGCCTGTGTACCTGATATAATTAAAGTTTGAGGATGAAGTATAAACCTTTGTAAGTTCTAGCTTATCCATATCAAAAGGCTGTGTAAAACCTGCAGAATCCCTGCGTTCCCATTCATTAAGCTTATCGCTGATGCTTGTAATATTACCACCCAGCCCCCATTGTATATAATGTTTGCCTGCATCGTAGCTGCCCCGGTGGCCGATATCACCCACATTTACCTGTAAATAGTTGCGCGCATAGTTATGTATTATTCCTGTACCCAGGTATGTTTTCAACTGGCCAAAATTCTCCTTACCGAGGTCGGTTTCTAACTCTCCCAACAGGTATTCACCTGATATGTCGTAGGTTTCTTTTTCATTGGTCTGAAAACCTGACGCAAGTAATTTAAGACGAAGTTTTTTGTTGGGCTTAAATGTTGTGGATACGCCACCGAATTTTGAATCGAACTGGTCTATTTCCTGGCCATCGTAAAACACGCGAAGCTGAAAAGCTTTATTAATTAAACCGAAACTGCTGGTTTGTTCTTCAGGTATAAAATTAAACCTGTTACGAGCATAGTTACCTATCAGTTCCACCTCCCACTTTTCACTAAACCGGTATTTTATATCGGCCTGTACGTCTGTGAATGATGGATTATAAACCCCTTTAGTGGGTTGCGCCTGCAAAATATACTGGTTGCTTTTTTGCCTTGCACCTGCAAGCCACGTAAGCTTGCCGTTTTTAGAAGCACCCTCCAGCGCCAGGCTGGCACCCAGCAGGCTGGCTACTGCCCTGCCGCCAAATTCTGTAGGTGTTTTGTAATTAACATCCAGCACACTGGACATCTTATCACCATACTTAGACTGGAAGCCTCCAATAGAAAAGTTTACTCCTGATACAAGGTCAGCATTTACAAAACTCATACCCTCCTGCTGCCCGCTACGAGTAAGGAAAGGGCGATAAATCTCAAAGTCGTTCACATACACCAGATTTTCATCGTAATTGCCACCGCGCACATTATACTGAGATGTCAGCTCGTTATTACTACCTACGTATGTTTTTATCAGGGCTTCTACCCCACTACCAAAACCAACAGTTGGGATATATCCTGCTTTACTGACGTCAAGTTTAATATTACCCGCCTCATCACTCCGGTCCCCGGTCTTCACAAACTCCTCAAGTTGTTTGGCTTCTTCCTTTAATTGTATATCAATCTCCTTAGCCTCGCCGTTTAACAGCATCATAGTTTGCATCTGGGTTTCAAAACCCACGAAACTAAAAGCCAGTGTAACTTCTGCACCTGCCGGCACTTCAAGTTGGTAAACACCCTTCCTATCTGTACTGGTACCAATAGATGTGCCCACTACGGCTACTGTAACTGCATCCAGGCCTTTACCTTTAGCATTGGTCACCTTACCTTTGAGGTAAGCAATTTGCTGGGCCAGCACCACATTCGTGGATAGAATGAAAACTATTATTAAAGCTGCAAATCTTTTCGGCATCTGTGTATAAACGGGTATATGATTGGTTTATTTTCCGGCCTGCTTTAGTTTTTTTATAGTTTCGGCAGGGTCTTGGGCTGAAAAGACAGTATTTCCGGCGACCAACACGTCTGCACCCGCCTGCACAATGGCATCCGCATTTTCAAGCGTAACGCCGCCGTCTACTTCTATTAAAGCCTTGCTACCGGTAGCTACAATCATCTCCTTCACTTTTCTTACCTTATCAAGGGCTTGTGGAATGAATTTTTGCCCACCGAAACCAGGGTTTACACTCATTATCAACACTAGGTCTATATCTGTAATAACATCTTCTAAAACATGAACGGGGGTATGTGGGTTCAGAGACACCCCTGCTTTCATACCCAGTGCTTTTATTGCCTGTAAGCTACGGTGTAAATGTGTGCTGGCTTCATAGTGAACAGTAAGCACATCTGCCCCTGCATCTTTGAATTCAGCAAAATATTTTTCAGGCTCCACTATCATCAGGTGGACATCAAAGGTTTTTGTGGCTTTTTTCTTCATGGTTTTGATGATGGACATGCCGTAACTGATATTGGGCACAAAACGTCCGTCCATCACATCCAGGTGAAACCAGTCGGCTTCACTGTTGTTAATCATTTCTATATCACGACCCAAGTTCAGAAAATCGGCAGATAATATGGAAGGCGCTATTAGTGGCATTGTATAAATATATTGTTTTAGTGCTGCAATATAAGGTTTAAAGGGTAATTGGCTAGTAAGGACACAAGATAAACCGTCGAAAAGGCCTTTAACTTAAAGTTAATTTGTGACATTTGCAATATGTTGGCATTCAGGACATTAACAGGAAAATTGTTAAGTAATGTTAAGTAAAACAGGTTTTTAAACAAAAACTCCTTTAAAACAAACAACCTCCCAAATGGGAGGTTGTTTGTGTGCTTTTTATTCAATGTTAGCATGGCGTTTTTTCGTTTCATAAGTAGTAAAATTTATTATAGCAAATATACATAATTAATTACGACCCACCAATTAATTCAACCAGTTTTTGAACATCAAGATTAAGGCCCAGGTAGGTAGCGTAATTAGGTGCGTGAGCAGGTAAATACCCCCTGATATCTGTACCCAGAACAATTGTGGCCGCATCTGACATTTTCTGGGTATAATATGCGCGTACCAGGTAAAAACCACACCAATTACCATTGGTCATCAGTCTACGCGGAGGTACCATGTTATTGTTCAGCCCTACAAAATTGTCAAAATTTGTTATCCCTATTGTTGCCTGGAAAAATACAAGCGACTTCTCCCAAGGTGCGATGCTTGTAGTGATACCCGTACCGAAGAAGCCATTTAGTCTTGATATGCTTGTGTTGATCTCGTTTTCAGAATACCTGTTTATATAAGCATTATCACCCGGCAAATACGTTAATGTATCCTGTGCGATGTTTTCCTTTGACGTAGTAATCCTCCAATGCTCAGCCAGTAGTTCTGCGTGGAAATGCCAGTACAAGGAAGACCCCATGTCTCCACCAGTCTGCGAACAATATAGTTTTATCAATGGCTGCACATAAAAACTCCATGCAGTATTGCTAATCTTATACTTATACCTGCTAAACTGCCGGGTATAGCGTTGTCCACTGTCCGGCTGGGCATACAACGGGTTGAGTGATATATTTTCACTTACAAACTGGTATTTTGACGTATCGCCTGTTAAATAGTTCAACTTCATAATACCGGTATTAATACCGATCCAGCTACCCTCTTCTGTGAGGTTAGGAGCAAAAATATTTATATGCCCTACATAATTTATTTTAAGGCTTCCAGTAAAGTCGAAATTTGCCGCATTGAGGAACAAGAGCCTATTTTCAGAAAATTCTTTTGCTGTAACATTTGTTTCTTCATTGTTATTAACCATAACAATGTCCTCATCTTGTTCTTCCTGTGCAATGGCAGGGAGAAAAGATGTGAGGAAAAGAATAGCGAGATATATTTTTTTCATAGCCTGATTTTTCACAAACCTACAATCTGTGCATAGCGCGGACAACGTAAGAAATACTGAAAAATGAGCGTATTTAATTTTGCGTACTTATACGCAAAATCAGCGTAAAAATGCGAAATATAGAATAGGCAAAAAACACAATATGCTAAAAAACAAACAGTTAACACAATCAGAAGAACGCATGGCAAATCTGGAGGCAGCACAGGCCATGTGTTCTTTTATTAGCTTTGACCTAAAGCGTTATACACTCACTAAACAATAACTATTATGAAAAAAACACTCATTATTTTGATTGCATGTTTTGCAATCAATGCTTTATCAGCCAAAGACAAAACTTCTACCGAAGTAAAATTAAAGGTAAAGGGTAAAAAGAATTACAAAATTAGCACAGAAGCTCAACGAATTGCAGATTATCTTGACACTTCCCGTGCAGGTTGTGCAGCAACATCAGGATGCGGGTTACATGATGATTTTTGTAGCCTGTCATGTTCATCAATAATAATGAATTGTCACAGAATACCTTTTGATACCTTCCAAATATTGACAGAAGGGATATCTGGATTTGCCACATTCTCAGCATCTAAAGTTTTGGCTGTATTGAATGACCCATGTCAAAATAGTTGGATACGCTGTTACGTTCATCATGGTTTGTTTAACACATTTTTCCGCATATCATCTCAACCAGATCATATAAATGATGGCTTAGATTTTGAAACATACTACTCAAAACCTTTGCTACAAGGCATATATGATAAAGGGATTACATCCATTGTACTTTACAAAGGTATTTTAACAAGTACAGGAGACTACATTCTGCCAATAAAAGTGAACTACATAAGTGGAGAGGCGGATGTAGAATATTATGACATCAGTAACGACTTACCATAATATTTACTATTTTTTGAAAGAGTAGATAATCATATTAATAATGGCATTAACAACAATCATACTCTTATCAAAAATCATCGGATACCTATCAAACCTTTCATCTATCCCGGCGATTTTAGTAGGGTTTAAAAGAAAAGGACTGCTGTGGCTATATGTCCTCAGTTCTTTTCTTTTTGACATCAACAGCTTCATCTTAAAGCAGCTAAAAATACCTTTTGCCTGGTCGAGCAATTCCTTTCTGTTACTGGAATTTATATTACTAACTTGTTATTTTATCAATATAACAATTAATCGTCAAAAACAGCGAAATGCTTACTCGTTTGTAACATTAGCTGCATTGGCGTTTGTCATTCATACATTATATAAGTATGAGTGGAATGCAGTAAACTATCACGGAGCATCCTATTTCTATGCCGGATATATTCTATTCTCTATGGCGGGAATGTATAAGTTACTAAATGAACCCATGAATATTTCCATAGAACGCTCTCCCATATTTGTTTTCTGTGTGGCGATATTGATATATTCTTCAGGCAGCTTCATTATTATATTATACGAAAACGAACTATTGATGACTGATGAAAAATTTATAAAATACGCATGGATATTTATCCGAAACCCTCTGAATATTTTTAAAAACCTCTTAATTTACTACATGTTCACACTTACAAAAAGTAAATGACCTCTTCACTGGCAATTACAGCTATCAGCACAATGCTTATTATGGCGTTTGGCATTATCTTTTTTGTGGTGATGTACCAGCGCCGTGTCATAAAGCACCAGGAAGACATCAACAAAATAAACCGGCAAAAAGAACTGGAACTGGTGCAGGCTGCTGTGAGGGGAGAAGAAGAAGAACGAACCCGCATAGCAGCTGAACTTCACGATGATGTGGGCGCTACGCTGGCTTCTGTTAAACTGTTTATGCGCGGGCAGGACAAAGGTGCAGATAATCCGCCGGGATTCAGCCAATCGAAAGAACTGATAGACGAAACCATCGATAAAGTACGCGGGCTATCGCACAGGCTACAGCCTGCCGTTCTTAAACAATTCGGGCTGGAAGCTGCATTAAAATCTTTTTTTGACAGTTTTAAAAACACCGGCAATATCAATATCGATTACACACCGCAAAAGCTGCCACGTATAGATGACAATAAAGAATTAGCCGCGTACCGTATAATACAGGAGTTGGTGAACAATACTATAAAACATGCAAATGCAACTTTTATAGCCTGCTATTGCAAAGATGTTGATAAAAGCATAGCTGTCTATTTTACACATGACGGCACCGGCCTTACAGAATCTACATTCCAGGAACTACTGTATAAGAAAGATGCTATAGGCCTTAAGAACATCATTACCAGGCTAAAAGCTGTAAATGGCAGTATCAGCTTCACGCATGAAAACAATAAATACACTACGCAGATAAACATACCTTATGAATAACATCAGCTACATTATTGCCGACGACCATGCAATATTCAGGCAGGGAATAAAATTCTCGCTGAATAATTACGACCGCCTGCATTGCAAAGGAGAAGCTGCCAGCGGTGAGGAACTACTTCAGGTATTGCAACAAGGCTTGCCTGATGTTATACTGATGGATCTGAAAATGCCCGGTATGGATGGTGTAGCCGCTACAAAAGAAGTGAGAAGACTATACCCGGGCATAAAAATAATAGTGCTGACCATGTATGACGATGAACAGTACATCATACACATGCTGGATATAGGTGCTAATGCCTACCTGGTAAAAAACACAGAACCTGAAGAAATTGCAAGGGCAATGATGTCTGTATATGAAAACGAATATTATTTCAGTGATATGGTAAGTAAGACAATGTTGAAAACACTTGTAAGCAAAAAAAAGATTACGCCAAGATTTGATAATACAATACCGCTATCTGAACGTGAAAATGAAATATTGAAACTCATCTGCAAAGAGTACACCACAGCTGAAATAGCAAGTGAACTTTACCTGAGCCAACGCACAGTGGAAGGCATAAGGGCAACAATGCTGGAAAAAGCAGGCGTACGAAATACAGCAGGACTTGTGTTGTATGCAGTGAAAGCGGGGTTGGCAGAGTAAGTACACGCGTTGCCTTTATAAAGTATTTGCAGTGTACCTTTGCAATCAATATGTCTTTATATAACACAAGCGGCGCGATAACAATTACATGCAACAAGCGGCTGACACCCTATGTTGCGCAGGAGGTGGCGGAATTAGGATTTACTGTAGAGGAAACCTTTGTTACAGGCGTACGGATAAACGGCAACCTTAACGATTGCATCCGCCTGAACATGAGCCTGCGTTGCGCCAGCCAGGTATTGTACAGCATTAAACAATTTAAAGCGGAGGATGCAGATACAGTGTATAAAGCTGTAAAAAGCTATGCATGGGAGAAACTGCTGACGGAAGATGGCTATTTTTCCATTACCAGTAACGTATTTAACGATACCATCAACAATAATATGTTTGCCAACCTGCGAGTAAAGGATGGCATAGTGGACCGTATGCAGGAAAAAACCGGCAAACGCCCCAATACCGGTGCTGAACTTTCGGGAGCAGTGATACACCTGTTCTGGAAAGGTGAAGACGCTGAATTATTCATTGACACATCTGGCGACTCGCTGGCAAGACACGGCTACCGGAAAATACCCGGGCGTGCACCCATGCTGGAGGCACTGGCGGCGGCAACCATACTGGCAGGTAAGTGGGATAGAAAATCGCCCTTCATCAACCCCATGTGCGGCTCCGGTACACTTGCTATAGAAGCCGCGCTGATAGCCACCAATACCCGTCCGGGACTTTTCAGGACCAACTATGCATTTATGCACCTGCTGGGTTATAATGAAGATGTGTACCTGGACGAACTGGGCAAGCTTGAGAACCAGATACAAGAAGACATACCGGGGTTACGCATAATAGCTACCGACCATGATAAAATGGCTATCATCAACGCAGAGAAAAATGCGAAGGCAGCCGGTGTGGCCGACCTGATAGAATTTAATAAGGTGGATTTTACTGAAACACATGTACCAGAAGGTAAGGCCGGCGTAGTGTACCTGAACCCGGAATATGGCGAACGCCTGGGCGAACAGGAAGAACTGGAAGCTACTTATAAAAGCATCGGCGATTTTATGAAACAGCAGTGCAAAGGCTACCATGGTTATATATTCACCGGCAATATGGAGCTGGCAAAAAAAATAGGCTTAAAGGCCAGCCGCCGTATAGAGTTTTACAACAGTAAGATAGACTGCAGGCTATTGGAATACGAATTGTATGCAGGTACTAAAAACAAGGTAGAGGAACTGCCGGAAACCATTCAATAGCCATAAAGAGAACCATTCATACCCATCTCATAAAAAAACAATAAAAGGGCCACAGTTATAGCTGTGTCCCTTTTATGAATTATTCCTTAACAGAGGCGAATTACGCCTTAGGCCCGTCGTCTTTCTTTTTATCTTTCCTGTTGTCCCTGATGCGTTTTACACCATAAGCTGCACCGGCAACTGCCAGGAAGCTCAAACCACCATCAAGCGGAATTTCATTAGTGTCGTCATCGTTCCAGTGGTCATCATCGTCCCTCCAGTTCTTTACATCATCTTTAAACCCCGGGCCACCTGCCAGGGCATTTACCGGCATATATACACCTGAGCCTAATAACAGTACGAGTGATATTGTGTTTAGTATTTTCATCTTGATTTTATTATTTTCTAAATTTTTATTGTTGTTTTACCAGCTTAGCTGACATGTTTATTTTTTCTCCTTTTAAAGCTACAATATACAATCCTGCCGGGAAATCTGTCAATGGTATTACTACACTTCCTTCCGTAGTATTTACATTGTTTGTGTACACTACTTTGCCGGTAGCATCGGTTAACACAACAGTTGCAGCGCCCGGAAGCTTGTCAAAAGATATCTTCACCTGGTTTTGCGCAGGGTTGGGTATCAACTGCATCCTGGGTTGTTGATTTGCATATATGGCTTTTACACCGGTTGCGGTATCTGCAATATTACTATCCACCATATTGATGAAAAACCTGTTCTCTCCATAGGTATTAGTATCTGCATCTACAGCGTCGAACCAATATTCAAAACCTGCATGGAGTTCTTGTGTAGTATTCAGGTATTTATCGAACAGGTAAAGCTTAGTACCTGCAGGTACATCCATCACCGGTACCTTAAGTACAAAGCGATTGTCCATGTATGGCATAAAGCCTATGTTTATCACTTTCTTATCTTCAAACGGGCGAACATCAATTGACAAAGGCTGCTTGTCTGTTGATATCGTATAAAAATCAACATCGGGGTTATTAAGCTTTACCATATCGAAAGTATCCTGCACGGCCATACCTGTACTATCAAAATCAACCAGCAACCTATCCCATGAAATGCCTGCAGAATCTTCTATGTGCAATTCAAGTTTATGATTAACCGAAGTTGTTTTTAATACCCCATCTGGTATGCTTGCAGACTTTGCAGCCTCCGGGAAATATATATAGCCCGTATTGCCACTGCTGACTGCCGTTACAAATCCTGCATATGCGGGTAAAATATAATCATCGCTAAACTGGCGTGCCACGTACGCACCCCTTGTGCCCTGGTACGGGTCCCAAACCACGAAAGAAGAGTAGATGTTATACCGGCTTACATTTTTAAGATTAACAGGAGCTGCAAATGGATTGCCACTGATGACGAAGTAAGAATTACTTCCTTTATTCAAGGTAACCAGTTGGTCCCCCTGGTTGGGTGTACCATACATATCTATCGTTACGTTACCGGGTGTATATGCACTGCCGGTAAGGCCCTGACCCTTGCTACCGCGGAACATGATGCGCGCCATTTCATTCCTATCCCATGTGGCAGATGTTGTGTTGGTAAAATCTTTCCAGCCGGGGTTGTTGCCATACGTACTATTGTCAGCAGTTGTTACGTCGAAGTAAAAAGCAGATGGCGCATCTACCTGTACCTGTGTAAAACCGTTAGTTGTTCCGCCAGTGCCTGTTATGTCTATATCATCCATCAGTTGATTTAACGCAACTGAATGATTAAAAGGATGTGCCAGGAAGCGGAAAGCACGTCTTCCTTTTATAAAACGCTCAACCGTTACGTTACCATTAATATAATCGCCTGTGTAAGCACCTGCACCAATATATGCTGTACGTGTGCTGCTACTCAACAGTACCAGTTTATTATTGGTTGTTAGCTTTCCTTTCACAGGCTTGAATGCTTCTACTATCTTAACTGTATCTGCCAGTACTGCACCGGCACTGTTATCCAGTTCTAACACACGTACCGTTTTATTTTTAAATGCTCCGGAAGGAATTGCCTGCGCAGAACTGCCATTCAATTCTATTGTACCGTCTTCTACATTAAATGTACCGTTATTGGTTATAGTACCGGCAATACTTAATTTACCACTATCAATAGTAACCGTTGCGCCAGATGAGATTTCAATGTTTTTGCAGCTTACTGAGCCTGATGTAACAACCGGGTATCGGCTGCGTCCACCAGGTATCTTTACGTTATCAGATGAAGTCGGGACTGCATTTGCAGACCAGTTGCCGGCGGTTGTCCAGCTTGTACTGGTATTACCTGTCCATGTATTAAGGGACGAGGCAGCACCTGCGTGCTTCATTACAGTAGCCTTCTGTCCCACAGCATTATCCCTGAAGCCAACATACATTGTGTTATCTGGGGCTATTGCCAGTGACAAGTATTCTAACTGGCTTGCAGAAAAACCTGCAGCAGTAACTATAGACCATGTAGTACCGTTGTAGGACATAACAGTCGCTTCCTGGTTGTTAGCATGATCTTTAAAAGAAACAAAAGGTTTGTTATTATCGTCTATGGCAATATCGGGTTGGTCAATCTGCCCGGCAGAAAAACCTGCACTTCCTACCGTGGACCATGTGCTGCCATTATAAGACATAACAGTAGCTTTGCTGCTATTGTTATTATCTTTTATAACTACATAAGGTTTATCATTACCATCAATAGCAAGTGCAATACCTGATATACTGCCTGATGAAAACCCTGAGGTGCCTAAAGCAGACCAGCTGCTGGTATATTTCATAACCGTAGCCTTCCAGGTATTATTGTCGCGATAGGCCAGGTACAAATCTCCGTTGCCGTCTATCTTTAGCTCCACAAATTCGGCGGGGTTTGTAAAACCCTTACTGCCAACATATGACCAGCTGCTGCCGCTGTATTTCTTTACAGAGATTTTGCCACTTACAGTATTATCCTGGTAGGCAACATACACTGCGCCGCTACCATCTATGGCCAACGATATGTATGCTGCGGAACCGTCTGATATTCCCGCAGAGCCAACAGTTGACCAACTAGTACCATTGTGCTTCATAACGGTAACTTTACCACTTTGAGAAGCATCTCTATACCCGACATATACATTGCTGCCGTCTATTGCCATAGATATGTGCTCTACAGAGCTTGCAGACACGCCCGTGGTGCCTATAGTGCTCCAACTGCTGCCTGAATATTTCCTTACAGTAAGTTTGTTACTAACAGAGTTGTCTGCATAGGCTATGTGTGGAGCATTATTAGCATCTATAGCTATTGCAGTATAGTTGGCCACACTGCTGCTTATACCCGCACTGCCCACTATAGACCACTGGGCTGCCAGTGGGAAAACATTTGCCATAATCAATACCAGCGGTAGTATTACAGCCTTTAAGCTTCTTGTTATTAGTTTTTTATGCATTCAGTTTGTTTTTCTCTTTTCCTATGTATTGTTTGCGAAGCTGATACTATGTAGAATATCAACTTTCGCCAAAAGTATATCATGAGAGCAGACATATAAGAAAAACGCCCATCGGTTAACAACACAATAACATGCACCATAGCGGATAACAAGGCGTTAACAACTGCCGGACAGTTTCTTTTTTCTCCGTAAAAAGCATAATTTCATGCTATGCTCAAGTCTTTAAATAATAGCTATTCTTTAAAATCCGGAATACTGTGCATAGCAGTACTTACATTGTCGGCATCGTGTAAAAAACCTACGCCGCCGCCTATCAGGTTCAGCATTACAGGAAGTACCGATGTGGTATTGCCTGAAAACGGCTCACAAACTATACCGCTGAAAGTAATACACGAATCAGGAAGCAATGAACAGGTAACGCTCTCTGTAGAGGGGTTGCCCACCGGCGTTTCCGTATCATTTACAACTGAGACCAGTAAGCCTGAATTTGCAACAACATTATACCTGAAGGACGATTCATCAAAAGGAGGCATCCACCCGGTTACGCTTAGGGGTAGGAGCAGTACAGGTGTTATTATGGATTATCCCTTCAGCCTTACAACACTTGATAAAACATGTGCAAAAAAAGCATCCGGATTATATAATGGAAGTACCACCCGCAGAAATGGATCCGGAGATGTTTTTACCAATTACCTTTTTAGTGAAGACACGGCTGATATTAACAGATTGTTATTTACAGTGAATAACAGAACAGTGTATATGGTACTAAATTGCAACAAAAACCTGTTAACAATTCCACTTCAAGACGTAGGCAGTTTTAAAATACAAGGGCAGGGATATATAGACCAAAACTACTCAGTAATAGATTTTTACTACCTGGAAAAACATAATAGCGGTGACACGGTAAGCTGCAACTCGCGTTTTATAAAAAAATAATTAAACACGGTAACGCTATCTTCTACCCACGGCAAATTTACTACAACATATACTTGCGGTATATAGAGTGATATCCGCGATATTTTTTTATACCGCATTAAATAAACAAAAAAATAAGAGCAGCTTTTCAGCTGCTCTTATACATATAATTTGAGAGTTATTATCAAATTACTTAACAATCTCAGTAACCTGACCTGCACCTACTGTACGGCCACCTTCGCGTATCGCGAATTTCAGACCTTTCTCCATCGCTATTGGTGCGATAAGGTGTACAAGCAAGTTAACGTTATCACCAGGCATAACCATTTCAACACCTTCAGGCAGCATACACTCACCAGTTACGTCCGTAGTACGGAAGTAGAACTGAGGACGGTATTTGTTGAAGAATGGAGTATGACGGCCACCTTCTTCTTTGCTCAGTACATAAACCTCACCACGGAAGTCTGTGTGCGGAGTGATAGATTTAGGAGCACAGATAACCATACCGCGTTTGATATCTTTTTTCTCAATACCACGCAACAGGATACCGGCGTTATCACCAGCCTCACCACGGTCAAGAAGTTTTTTGAACATCTCAACACCAGTACAGGTAGATGTCATAGGCGCTTCGTTAAAACCAACTATCTCAACGTTGTCACCAACTTTAATAACACCACGCTCGATACGGCCGGTAGCAACTGTACCACGACCAGTGATTGTGAATACGTCCTCTACAGACATCAGGAAAGCCTGGTCAACAGCACGTGGAGGCAGTGGTATGTACTCATCTACTGCTTTCATCAGGTCGAGAACTTTCTCAACCCATTGTGGTTCGCCGGCAAGAGCGCCTGTAGCAGAACCCTGGATGATTGGAGTGTTATCTCCATCATATTCATATTTGCTCAACAGTTCGCGGATCTCCATTTCAACCAGTTCCAGTATCTCAGGATCGTCAACCAGGTCTACTTTGTTCATAAACACCACCATACGAGGAACGCCTACCTGGCGACCAAGAAGGATGTGCTCTTTAGTTTGTGGCATAGGACCATCAGTAGCCGCAACCACCAGGATAGCACCATCCATCTGTGCAGCACCTGTAATCATGTTTTTTACATAGTCAGCGTGACCTGGGCAGTCAACGTGCGCATAGTGACGATTTTCAGTAGCATATTCTACGTGTGCCGTATTGATCGTGATACCACGCTCCCTTTCTTCAGGTGCTCCGTCTATCTCGTCATATCCTTTTTTCTGTGCCAATCCCCTTTCTGAAAGAATAGTAGTGATTGCAGCGGTTAATGTGGTTTTACCATGGTCAACGTGACCGATAGTACCGATATTAACGTGTGGTTTGTCCCGATTAAAGGTTTCTTTTGCCATCTTTATTGTTGTTTAAAAATTTTGAGTATTTTTCTTTAAAAAGAGTGCAAATATAAGTTATTTTTGTTTCAAAGAAATTTATTTTTCTCTAAGTAAATTTTTCCCCCTATGCCGAAAGATATATTTCCATTCCTGTAATACTGCATTATTGTACTATTGTTTTGATATGAAATATTTACACATATCACAAGTACGGGCAACCCGAATTAGGTAACCGCGATTTTTTCAGATATGAAAAGATGGTTGACTCTGCCCTGAACCTTACGCAACCACATCCCGACGGTACTAAGGCAGGTACCTACGTTACCAGCTATGGCGTAAAACAAGCAGGAACTTGAATACAGCTATTCACTAAGTAGTATAAACAAGGAATTACTTTTGTGTATAAAGGATTGTTGAGTATTTGTTAGTCGTATTTACAATGGGACGCCTGGCATAGGCAGGATAATTGGAGAAAGTTTCCTATAACTGGTATTATTTATACCTGTTGCCCGCACAGAGAAGTATGTTATGGCCAAAGACTGATGCAATCCCCTTCGGGGAATTTCCACTGTAATGAATAATCTAGAGAAATCTGGGAGAGCTGTTGAGCAGGATTGAACTGCCGACCTCTTCCTTACCAAGGAAGTGCTCTACCACTGAGCTACAACAGCTTTTAAACCTGAATTGAGAACTTTATATTGAGCGGGAGACGAGGTTCGAACCCGCGACCTACAGCTTGGAAGGCTGTCGCTCTACCAGCTGAGCTACTCCCGCTAATAAGTGTAGATGCTACATAAAACAAAAATGCTCCATGTATTACCTACACTCTGGTTATGTGGGCAGGGAAGGATTCGAACCTCCGTACTCGCGAGAGAACAGATTTACAGTCTGTCGCCTTTAACCACTCGGCCACCTACCCATTTTGGTTAATATAGAGATATCGGAAAGCTGTACTTTCAACATGCTCTAAATGAGCCGCTTGCCGGAATCGAACCAGCGACCTACTGATTACAAGTCAGTTGCTCTACCATCTGAGCTAAAGCGGCCAATAAACTCTATTCTAAGAACTTCCCCGTTTGAAACAGGATTGCAAAAGTAGGTAACAAATTGATTTTTGCAAATTTTTTTCAACCCATTTTTCAAGGTTATAAAAATTGCGAGGAACACATGTTACAGCGTTGTAATTTTAACGCACAGAAACTTGCAAGATATACCTACCAAAAACAGCTTTAGTTCTTATATAGCGCAGAAAAAATAATCCTGTCTTCTATTACACCTTTTCCCGGATCGGGATATGAGATATAAAATTCACCAGACATTTGTGTGCCCAATTCATTTATCGTGCCTTCTCCCTTTAATAACTGGATGGCAGAACTGCCTAACGACTGATAACGTTTGAATACAAAGTGTGCGGGTGTAGATGGAATATCGGTTTCTCTTACTACAGAATCTACCATATCATAGCCAATAGAAAAGCCAACGCGAATACCTGCAATATACGTAGTATCGCCCAGGATGCCACTGAACTTAAGCATTGTTGCACCAGCATCTTCACTAATTATAACATCATAACTTTTTGTAGTACCAATGATAGCCTGGTTATTACTGGCTATCACCTGTTGTGTTACACTCCATTTCCCTAAATATGGTGTTATAACTTTTTTCTCACAATTTGGCCCCGTAAAACCTGTCGTACAGGAACATTTGCCTGTAATACACACCCCGTTATTCATACAGGTTACATTAGCGCATGGATCTGTATAATCATATGCCGGCTTATTACACGCAGAATAAACTACGGCACAAAAAATTATCAGCAAAGCACCTATAGTACCGGCAATCAATCTACGTTTATCACCCATTCTAAATATTATTTATTGCAAATTAAGTACAATTACCTGGTCCAGGTGATATTTACATTTGTCTCCACAGTATCAGCATACAAAGAATACAATCCTGTGACGCTGGCGTCATCATTCAGCCTGGCTTCGCCACCTATCAGGGAGTCTGTAAGGGATAATCTTTTGCTAACCATGTAAAACATTTTATGTGCTTTTCTTTTACAAACTACGGTATCAGTTTCGGAAGGGAACCCTACTACGATAAAACTATCTACTGCACGGTAATAATGAGCGTTAACTGTATATTGGCGCAAGACACCAGTTGTCCGCACTTTTTCGCTCACTGACCATTCTCCTTCAAATTTCCGGTACCACTGCTCCTCGCAAAACGCTCCCTCATATCCATATGCGCAGGCACACACGCCATTTACACAAACCCCTTCATTCATGCATTTTACAGAGTTGCAGTTATCCTCTACACAAGAGCCCCCTAAGAATGACATAGTAGCCACTACAACAAACAAATACATATAAAAATACTTGCTATTCATTTTGTAAAATTAGTGATACTCTTTTAGAATAATTGCAGGTTAAAAAGAAAGTATTAAATATATTTCATTTAGTTAGTTTATTCCTTATATTTACAACAGGTAAACGTTCTATATGATTTCAAGAGTTACAAAACATTTTTTCACTGTTGCGTTATTCATTTGCACATTGCTCTTGGTTAAACAAACGAAGGCTGCGCAAACTGTCAACATAGCGCCCAGCTTTTACGACTCGCAGGTATGTGTAAGTGGTTCGATGATAGTGCCGCTGTTAATTACAGAAGGCTTTGACGACACCAACCTGTTTTTTATAGAAATCTCAAATGCAACCGGCAGCTTCTCAAACCCAACGCAGATTGGCATAGGTTATGGCAACGGAATAGGTGGAGTAACCGTTACATGTACACTACCCGCCAACATTACACCGGGCACCGGTTATCGTATCAGGGTAAGATCAAAATATCCTGCCTACACATCTGTACCTAACCCGGATAATATACGTGTATCAGCATACCCTTCCATCACTGTTGTTCAACCGGACCCTGTGTGCATGGGCAGCACCATAAGTATGTCTGCCAGTACAACCGCCCCTAACCCTTCCATTTCGTGGGCATTACCTAATGGCACAACTGTACCGGCCGGCGCGGCGTATACAAAACTTAACTCTACATATGCAGACAGCGGAACATACTATGTTACTGTGACCAGCTATAAATGTTCTTCTTTAGATTCTGCGCGGGCAATAGTCCTGCCACAGCCTGTCTTCACAGGATGGGACACAGATTCATCGGTATGCGAAGGCGAACCGTTCAACATACAGCCTAAATGCAATGTTTGTTCTTTTCCTGCGCATTTGATTAAATATGAATGGGCTTATCCGCCAACCGGCACATCATTCAATTCATTTATCAATCTCTTTAGCACTACTGCTAACAACCAGGGATGGTATAGGGTAAAAATAACTGTAGGTACAGGCAGTAAATCATGCAGCGCGGTAGATAGTTTTTTCGGAACAATAAAAAGACTACCAAACAAACCTACTGTAACCAATAACAGCCCCGTATGCGTAGATGACATATTGGTGCTGACAGCAAACAGCACTACGGCAGGCGCAACATATGCATGGGAGGGGCCTAACGGATTTACGAACACTCAAAAAAACATATCAAGGCCCAATATTACAAAGAATGAGGAGGGTGAATACACGGTATATGCATTGATGAATGGCTGCAAATCTGCACCAGCAAGAACAACTGCTGTAGTGGGCATTCCATTGCAACCTTTAAAAATCAAGGGGGACACTACCCTTTGCCCGGGAGAAAACCTGCAGTTGTCTGCACAAACCAGTATCGCTACAGGCATTGAGTGGAAAAAACTACCCAACAATACTATTATAAGCGCTACAAGATTGCTGGGTAAGATAGGTGTAACAGGCGCTGACGCAGGTACATATTCAGTTACACAAAAAGATATGGGCTGCGAGTCTCCTGCATCCTTAGTAAACGTACTGATACCTGATGTAAAAAAACCGGCACCTTTAAATAACGGGCCACTGTGCGTAGGCGAAACAGCAGAACTAACATCAGCAACAACAGCAAATGGCAGCTATAGCTGGACCGGCCCTAACGGCTTCTACTCAGACCACCAGAACCCCGTACTGACCAATATCAGTGAAGAAGAAAAAGGCGTGTACATAGTTACAGCAAGACTTGAAAACTGTACTGAAACAGACAGTACTACACTGATATTAAAACCGACACCTGAAGTAAAGAACGTATCGAACAATGGGCCGGTTTGTATCAGCAACACATTAGAGTTGTATTCAGAAAGCAATATGCAGGGTGCTACCTATAAATGGATAGGCCCCGACAACTTTACATCAGACGAACAAAACCCATCTTTTGCATATACAAAAGAAAAAGAAGGTGTTTATAGCGTACGTGTTACTGTAAACAAATGTGTTTCCAATCCAGGCAGTACTGAAGTGACCAGCAAAGACGCGGGAGAACCGGGTGTAGCATCCAGCAACAGCCCACTGACAGAAGGTGAACCACTGATGCTGTATGGGAATAATCCAAAACCCGGCGTACAATACTACTGGGAAGGGCCAAATGGTTTTACATCTAACGAGCAAAACCCGGTAATACCTGTATCAACTTTCATGTATAGTGGAGAATATAAACTGATAAGTGTGTACCAGGGTTGCAGTACAGAAACGTATACCACTGTATTTGTAAAAGACATACTGGGCATTCGCATGAAATTATTCCCTAATCCAAACACCGGGCAATTTACCATAACAGGACTTACGCAGACCAACGAAGTGCATTATGTAAGCATATACAACACCCTTGGGGCACTGGTGTATCGTGCAGAAGTTATACCCGCGATGGCAAACCTGGAAACAGTTATAGATACACGGGGCATAGCCAGCGGCGTATATACACTGCTAGTGCAGTCGAGGGGCGAAAAAGCTACAGCAAGATTTACCGTGACCGGGAACTAACGGGCTAAGATATAATATGACATTAACGTTTCTGCAACATACTGCTGGCATGATGCTTGCATAATATCGTATTGTGAAATACTCTTTATTATTCCTGTTTTTATCAGTGTTCAGCTTTGCTGACAATGCCATATACGCGCAAAAGCAAAACGTGGATACACAATGGCATTTTACCATGGAACCTGTAGAAATAACAGCCGCCAGGGAATGGGCCAATGATACAGTACAATACAAGTACAACCAGATGAAGTATTATATTACAACTGTACTTCCATACGTACATGCAGCTACTGCACTACATAATGAACTGGCGCTGAAAACCGGGCAGGACGACATGAAAAGAAGGGAACGCAGGCAGTTTGTAAGCAGGCGCGAACAGCAACTGAAAGAACAGTATGGCACCGAGGTAAAAGAGCTGAACGTGACACAGGGAGCATTGATGATAAAACTAATAGCCCGCCAAACAGGTGCAAACCTGTATGACATGCTAAAGGAATACAAGGGCCAGGTGTTTGCCGCCAAGTGGCTGGCATGGAGTAAACTGAATGGCTTTAGCATAGGCAGAAAATATAATCCTGACGATAATATAATGATGGAAAACATTATGGAAGACCTGGGCTATCCCCTGCCCTCTTTTTATAAAGAAAGGGTAATACTGACGGCAAACTAACAGAGTTGTTGCCTACCTTTGCGCCGTTATGAAAAAGAAAAACAGAACGGCCATTTTCCTGATAATATTTTTTATAGCCCTTACAACGGCTTTTATTACCTACACATTCAGGTTTATGAAAAAGCCTGAAAAGCTTGCGGTGATAGGAACAAATACAGGCCACCACGTGCAGCCTTTTAAATTTGTAAACCAGGAAGGAGACACCATTACCAATGCCGACGTAAAAGGTAAGATATACGTGGTAGAATACTTTTTTACCACCTGCAAAGGCATCTGCCCGAAGATGAATGAAAATATGAGCAAGGTTTACGAAGCGTTTCGTGGCAATGAATCTGTAAAAATACTCTCGCATACGGTTGACCCGAAGAAAGACACCGTAGGGGCAATGAAAGCATATAGTGACCGCTTTGACGCAGATGCAAAACAATGGATGTTTTTAACCGGCAGCAAAAAAGACCTGTACGATGCGGCTTATTACAGTTACCTGATAAGCGCAGTAGATGATAGTACTGTTGTTGATATTGAAAGTGATTTTATACATACCGACAGGTTTGTACTGGTAGATAAAGATGGCTATATACGCGGAAGATTTTATGTTGGCACAGATATGAATGATGTAAACCAACTGATAGGCGATATTAAAAAATTACTGAAGGAGGAATAAAAGTAAAAATCACACATTCATTGTCCAGCCCAGCAGCAGCCAGCCCAATACAATAAGCGGTGCCGGTATCTTTGTAAAGTAGAGAATGGAGAATGTTATCACCACCACCACTACGTTGGTCCACTCAAAAGCCATAGTTTGAAACAGTACTACGCCTGATGCCCATATTATACCCACTATAGCAGCATGTATGCCTTCAAGCGCACGGTAAATAACCACATATTGACGAAGGTTCTGATATACCGGGAACAGGAAAAATAACAATAAGGTACTGGGCAGGAACAGCGCGAATGTTGCTACCAGGCACCCTACCAGTTGCCACACTACGCCATACTGGCTCATAATCATCCCTCCTACATAAGAAGAAATGGCAAAGACCGGCCCCGGTATAGCTTGTATTATCCCATATCCTGTAAGTAAATGATCACTGGACAAAAGCGGTGCCAAACCAATATGCTGCGGCCTGTTCACAAACTGGAACAACATCATGGGCAGCAATACCTGGCCTCCGCCAAAAATAATAGAACCAAAACGGTAAAAGTTTTCAAACAGGTGAAACAGGCGTGCGTGCGGAAAGTTATAGACCCTTGCGGCCTCGCTCAATGCTCCTGCCAAGACAAATACTGCCACAAACACCAACAGGTTCATCCATTTTATTGGCTTGGCTTTTTCTTTTGCATCAGGAATGCGTTTATTACTGAAGTTACTGATAGTACCGGCCAGCACCAGCAATACCGGGAATACCCACGGAAACTGCAGAAAAAATGTAACTATGCCGCAGCCCAGCATAATAGCCCATGTAGCGACATGTCGCACACTATTGCGCATCATTTTTGCAGCGGCGAAACATATAAAGCCTACAGACATAGGTAATACATACTTAAAAAGGTTTGTATTTACCTGTTTAGCATCTATATAATATATAAGAAATGAAAACGCCCCCATCAGGATCGTAGCAGGCATAATCCACAATAGCAATGCCGCCAGAGCCAGCGGTATGCCTCCTCTTTTATATGCTATAAGTGTAACCGTCTGGGTAGATGACGGGCCGGGTAGCATCTGGCAAAAAGCATTATATTCCAGCAACTCATGTTCGGTTACATCTTTTCGTTTCTGCACAAAGGTGCGCATCATCATACTGATATGCCCATGCGGACCACCGAAGGCCGTAAAGGAGTACCAGAGCACCGATTTTAAAAATGGCATATGACGCAAAAACATATATCCCCCGCAGGTTGGGAGGAAAATTACTCACAAAAAAGGGAAATACATACAGTAGTAAAATACAACGTTAGTTTGTATCTTGCAGCGTAAATACATTTTTATAGAATGGAAGCTGTACTACATAACGCCTTTTACGATACTTTCCAATACGGCCTCGGCATGATATTATGCTATGTCTTCATTATACTTATGACCATTGAACTGATATATGTAATGGCAAAGTACTTGGGCGGCGATAAAAAATAACCGCTAAATCCTTTCTATTGAAGGAAATTTCAGACATACGGCAGGATTATCTTCTGGCTGAGCTTGACGAAACAATCGTGGGAGATGATCCTATTATCTTTTTTACACGCTGGTTTGCAGAGGCGCAAAAGGCTGAAATAACTGAAGTTAATGCTATGACACTGGCAACGGTAGGCATTGGCAACAAACCTCATGCACGCATCGTGTTATTAAAAGGGCTGGAAGATGACCAGTTCCAGTTTTTTACCAACTATAATAGTGAGAAAGGAACAGATATAGCCTACAACCCTTACGTTTCACTTGTTTTCTTCTGGAAAGAACTGGAAAGGCAGGTTCGTATAGAAGGCAGGGCTTCTGTATTACCAGCAGAAAAGAGCGATGCCTACTTCTACACCCGCCCCAGCGGTAGCCAACTGGGAGCCTGGGCCTCCCCCCAGAGCAAGGAAATAACAGACCGCAGCATACTGGACATTAACTATACACAATACGAGAATGAATTCCGTGGAACTGAAATTCCACGCCCCGGCCACTGGGGTGGCTATGCTATAGACCCCGCAGCCATCGAATTCTGGCAGGGGCGCAGTAACCGCATGCACGACAGAATAGTGTTTACAAAAGCACCGGACGGGATGTGGAAAAAAAAGAGACTTGCCCCATAGCAAAGATGCCTACGGCTTTGCTAATCATTCACTCCAGGGGATACTGCGAAGCATTTCAAAACACGTACTGCTATATTTATCAATTAATTGCGGGTTAACTATCCGTTAACCAACATTTCTATGATATCATTGTCAAAGGAGTGACATTTGCAAATGCATAGTGTATAGCATTGTGGATATCATGTGAATATACTGTTGATAAGTTATCCACAAAGCTTTATGCTATCAAGATACGTACGTATTTTGCGTATATATTGTAGGATGCTGGAAAAGATATTGACGACCATAACATATGTGAATCACACTTTTCCCGGAAATGGTGCAAGTATTAAACAACATACAAGCAGAGTGAAACGGGAGCATGCAGCTCCCTTAGCCATGTGCGGAAAATTGCCGGACAGTAAGAAATGAAGAATACTAACCTGATTAAACACAACAACATATGCGACAGACTTATTACCTCGTTGCAGTAGCGCTGCTATTGTTAGGTGTGTCTTGCAAGGCTCCGCAAAAGACCATTTACTTTGCGGAAAATACGCCTCTTGATCCGCATGTACAAGTTGAAAACATTGAAAAACGCAAGGAAATAACCTTATTACCCGACGATATTATAGCCATAAATGTAACCAGCATCAGCAGCATAACAGCCGGCGTAGGCACAGCGGACCCGGTAGCAATCTTCAGTCAGGGTGGTACCAATTACAATATCACATCGTCTATAGGCGCAGGTGGCGGTGCCGGGGGCGACAACAAGGGGTTTCTTGTTGACGTTAATGGCTTTATAGACTATCCTGTATTAGGAAAAGTAAAAGTGTCCGGCCTGACGATACGTGAGGTAAAGGAAATGATGGCAAAACGCCTGGAGGATTTTATAAAAAGTCCCGTGGTGGAAGTGCGCATCATTAATTATAAAATCACCGTATTAGGCGAGGCAAATACACCGGGATTTATCATAGCCACCAATCACAAAATAAGTGTTATAGATGCCATAGCTATGGCGGGGGATATGCCTATTTCGGGTAGGAAAGATAACGTGATGATAATACGGGAAACCGAAGGCAGACGTGAGTATGCACGGCTGAACCTGAATAGCCGCAATGTATTCAGCAGCCCGTATTATTACCTGAAACAAAATGATATAATTTATATAGAACCATCCAGGACAAGGCGACAGGAAAGCAATGATTTCCTGCGGTTTTACCTGCCTACTATTACCTCGTTATTGTCAACAGCAATTGCGATATATGGTGTAACACAAATAGTAAAGTAACAGACAGAGCGTCATAGAAAAATGGACCAAGGTCAACAACAATCACAAATCAGGTTACTTAACCAGCTCAACGCGTCGTTTGATTTCAGGCGGCTGTTTGGGGCGCTGGTTAATAAATGGTATTGGTTTGTCCTGGCATTATCCATCACGCTTACAGCCGGCTACCTGTACCTGCGATACACTACACCAAAGTACGCCATGTTCAGCTCTATACTGCTGGAAGAAGACACTAATGACCCTGCGCAAAGCCTGCTGAGTAAACTTGATCCTGAAAATGACAAATCGAGGGTAAACCTGTTTAATGAGAAAGTGATACTGCAATCGCAGGACCTGATATCAAAAGTCGTAGATTCCCTGAACCTGAACATACGCTATTGGGCAATAGGCCGTGTAAAAGAAACAGAATTGTACAGGGAGTGCCCTATTGCTGTTGAATTTGACAAGAAAGGTTTTACCGGGGACCGCACAAAATTTATTTTAAGGCAGGTAGTAGAAGGGCAGTTTGAGATAGTAGAGGGAGAAAAAACCGAAAGAGTATTATATGGTACATGGATAAAACGCCCGTATGGCCGTTTTAAAATAGTTTATGTAGAAGGGCCTGAAACTAACAAAGGATATCTTGAATCAACTGACTTCATAGTGCAGGTAGAACATGCAGATGATGCTACGGGCAGAGTTGGCGGCGCCTTTACTGTAGAGCTGCAAGATGGCCGTACCAGCCTGCTGGAACTTTATACTACAGACAACATACGCGAGCGTGGGGTAGATTTCCTGAACGTGCTGATACATTACTACAAAGAGAATGAGCTGCTGAGCCTGAACTATGCAGCAGAAAAAACAAGAGAATTTATACAGGACCGTACTGCCAACATCAGCAAAAACCTGCAGGAGCTGGACTCTATGACCGTTGACATACAAACGTCGAATGATGTAGTGGATGTACAAACGGAAACTACCGACCTGATGAGCAAGAAAAACCAGACACAGGTACAAATAGACCAGCTCAACTATAAGAAACAAGTGATAGCCGCAATGAAGAACGGCCTGGAAATGTCTTACAACGGAGAATACGACATAATAGCCGGTGCAGACATTGCAGACCAGAACCTGGATGCCTTTGTCAAGCAGTACAACTTAGCAGTAGGGCAATATGGTTCTTTATCGAGAAACTGGGGCAAAGCGCACCCACAATTGTTAGAAAAAGAAAGCGAAATTGCTGCAGTAAGAAAAAGAATACTGGATGCAGCCGACAAGGTGTTGAAGAATGTAAACAGGGAGCTGGCGCAGGTAATGGAAAATGAGCAGGAGGTAACTGATAGGATAAGGCTTGCACCCCAGATAGATAAAGAAATAAAAGATGTAAACAGGAACTATCCGGTATTGCAGAATATATACCTGTTGCTCTACCAGAAACTGGTTGAAAATGAAATATCTGTTTATTCTTCTACGGGCAAATCAAAAGTAGTAGTTGCGCCATATTCAACCGGTGAGCCTATTAGCCCTGTACCAAAGAGTATATATATGATGATGTTCCTGGTGGGAGTCCTTGTACCGGGAAGCATTGTTGTATTACGTGAATTGCTGAACAACAAGGTTATCAATGAAAACGATATAGAATCACAAACGTCTATTCCCATAATAGGTTCTATAGGACGTGTAGAGGGCACCGCCAACCGTGAAAATACTATCGTTGTGGGCCCGCATATACGCACAGGTGTTGCAGAACAGTTCAGGCTGATACGCGCCAACCTGGAGTTTATGTCTGCCAGCAAAGAAAACCGTGTGTACATGATAACATCCAGTACCAGCGGAGAGGGTAAATCATTTATATCCATAAATATGGGTGTAACTATGACACTGGCTAAAAAACGCGTGATCATTCTTGAATTTGACCTTCGTAAACCAAAAATCTCCCAATACCTGGGGTTGACCAATGAAGGAGGAATAAGCACCTACCTTGCAGGCATGTGTGGCCTTGAGCAGGTGATAAAAGCATCAGGCATACATGAAAACCTGTACATAGGCAATTGTGGCCCAATACCACCTAACCCGGGAGAGCTGCTGGTTTCTGATAAGACACATAAGTTGTTTAATGAGCTGAAAGAAATGTTTGACGTGATAATAGTAGATACTGCACCTATAGGAATGGTATCTGACGCGCTTATCCTGTCACAATTTTCAAGCATCAATCTTTTTGTCATCAGGCAATCTTATACTGTAAAAGACCAGGTGCGTATGTTTGACGTGCTGCACAAAGACGGTAAAATGCAGAATCCTGCCATTATTTTCAACGGGGTAGAATTCCTGAAAAAATACGGATACGGTTACGGTGGAAGTTCCGGATATGGATATGGCTACGTGTATGGCTACCAGGCGGGTGGCTATGGGTACTACGACGAAGGCAACGGCAGGAAAGGCAACGCCATAAAGCGCTTTTTTACTAAAAAGTAAGCAATACTACGCAGCGTTATCTGCATGTTAACACACAACAAATGCAATGCTGTTCATCAGTATATGCAATATCATTGCAAAATAAATTAGTTACATATAGCTGATGAAACTGAAAAAGAGGAATGCGCTTTCGTACGTAGCGAAATTATATAATATATTTAACCGCAAGCAGAAAAAGACGTTTAACTGGCTGGTTTTCTGGACGTTTATCAGTTCCATCACAGACCTGGTAGGGCTCTCCCTGATAATACCGGTAGTAGGCCTGGTGATGTCAGAGACTTTTTATACTACAGTGATTACCAACTACCCTATCCTGGCCGGCTTCACAAAAAACGAGTTACTGATATATACCGTTATTGCTTTTTTCCTACTGATAATAGCTAAGAATGCTTTTGGATTGCTTATAAACTGGCTTCAGGTAAGTTTTGTACGCAAACTATATGTGACATCGTCTATGAATGTGCTGGACAAAATATACGACCGGTCTATGCTGGACATGCGAAAAGAAACGTCTAATGAACTGGTAAGTAAACTTACTTATTACCAATCTGCACTTTGCAGCAGTGCCGCCATATCCAGTCTTATCCTCATTAACGAGGCTATAATATTTTTACTTACAGGTCTTATTATATGCTTGTATAACTGGCAACTCTTTTTCTTGTTAATAGGTGTACTGGTACCCGTAATGGGAGCGTTTTATGCCAAGGTAAAAAACATGATACGCGTAGCAGGCGAGGAGAAAAGCAAAAACGCCATAAAACTATATGCTTATGCGCAGGAAATGATATTCGGCTACACAGACATAAAAATAGCCGGTACAGAAGATCGTTTTAAAAAGCGTTTTGAAAATTATGCTAAAAGATATAGCCACAACCAGGGGCATATAGACTTCATGATGTTCATTCCCACACGCATCATCGAGATCGCAATATTTTTGTGTATCATACTCATACTTATTTACGGGGTATTTGTATTGAAAGACACGGAGAAAATAATTACAACTGTAAGCCTTTTTTCTGTTGTGGCCTATCGCAGCATACCATCTATCAACAGGTTTGTTATCTCTATGAACAACCTCACATCCAGCGGGTTCATTTTTAAAGATGTAGATTTTAAGCCTACAGAAGAAGAAGATAAAAAAACGAAAGCCTCAGAAGAGCTGACATTGCAATCGGCTATCAGTTTCAACAATGTTGGCTACACATACCCCGGTACAGGCACGCAGATATTGAAAAACTGCACTTTGGAAATAAAGAAAGGTGAATCAATTGGAATTATAGGACGCTCCGGCGCCGGAAAATCTACATTGGTAAATAACCTGCTTGGTTTCTTACACCCTACCGATGGCAATATACAGATTGATAATACGACACTTACACCCGGCAACACGCATAAATGGTGGGAAATACTTGGCTACGTACGGCAGGATGTATTCATCATGAATACAACTTTTAAAGAAAATGTAGCAATAGGAGAACCCGTAGGCGATATAGACCCTGTGAGGCTGGCGCGTGCTATAAAACTTTCAAGCCTGAAACCACTTGTGGATTCATGGCCGGATAAAGAAAATACAATGCTTAATGAGGGTGGCAACAACCTTTCCGGCGGACAGAAACAGCGTATTGCCATAGCCCGCGCCATATATAAAGGTGCACAGGTATTAATATTTGATGAGGCTACATCTGCATTAGACTCTGCAACAGAAGAAGAAATCACTAATTCTATACGTGCCCTGGGTGAGGAACATTTAACGGTTATAATTATCGCTCACCGCTATACATCATTAAAATACTGTGACTATATATATAAAATAGATAACGGAACTATACAAGACAAATTGACCTACCCGCAACTGATGTCTGCGGAACAGGCACACTAAAAAACACAATACTATGAATAAGTTGGTATCTGTTGTTGTACCCAACTATAACTGCGCCGAATATCTTGATAAATGCCTGGAACATATCGTGAACCAGACATACACAAATTTCGAGTGCGTTATATGCGACAACGCATCTACAGATAACTCCCTGGATGTTATTTACAAATGGGCTGCAAAAGACAAACGGATACGCGTACTTACAACCGAAGTGAATGTAGGAGGTATGCGCTGCTATAACAGGTTGTTTGCAGAAGCTAATGGAGATTATATTATGATACAGGATTCTGACGACTGGTGCGACCTAACAAGGGTAGCACGGCAAGCAGAAATACTGGACAAATATGATGTTGGCTGCTGTATGACCAACTCCATATTTTACTACGGCCATATAGAACCCGAATATCCCGCGCAACCGGGTTCGGGTGTGGTAACAGATGTTTCAAAAGAAGACTGGGCACCTGCAACTATCATGTTCAGGAGGGAAATTCTAAAAACAATTCCCGGCTATGATCTGTACTGGGACAGGGTAACCAGCTACGACAATTATTTCATCATGGATATCATCAGCAAATTTGGTGGATATTATATTGATGACTATTTGTATTTTGTATGGGCACGGCCTAATTCAGATCATAGAACAATAGAACTGGACGACCCGCATGCGTTGAGAAAACTTATATCGTTTGACGTATATAAAGAATTGAAAAGACAAAGGCTATCAACAGGTACAGACTGGCTGAATGAAAAAGACATGACGGCACTTAAAACCTTCGAGAATAAATTACTGAACGACAGGAAATACATTGCCGATAAGTTGCGAATGTTTGCGAGCATACAAATAGACAATGGGAAACTGGCAAATGGCTGGGAGCTGCTGAAGCAGGCAATAGGCCACGCCCCTTTCTATATAAACAACTACCGCACCCTATTCTATTTATTTAAAAAAGGACTGCGTAAGTAAATATATGAGTGCACAGGTAAGCATTATAATGTGTTCATATAACTCTGCCCAATACGTAGTTAAAGCCATAGAATGTATACTGGCACAAACTTTTACTGATTGGGAACTAGTTATAAGTGACGACCACTCTACTGACAACTCAGTGGATGTAATAACACCATACCTGCAAGACCCGCGCATAAAGCTGTATATACAGGAACAAAATGCAGGGTATGTAAAAAATAAGAACAGCGCCATGCGCCGGGCAACAGCCCCGCTCATTACTCAACTTGACTCTGACGACCTTTGCCCTGCAGACAGGATAGAAAAGCAAGTGAATGTTTTTAAAACCAATACCGGTATAAAAATATGCGGCAGTGATTTTATAGCTATAGGTGTAGATGACCTGCCGCTACCGCCACCGGAATTTAATAACAGGAAGAAGTATGAAAAGGACTTTATTATAACAGGCCTTCAGCTTGATTATCCTTTTTGGTTTCCGGGGCTGATGTGGCGCAAAGAATTGTTTGATGAAGCAGGTTATTTCTCAGAATACTTTAATGGTATATATGGCGACGACCATTACTGGACACTGAAAGTGCACAAGAACCACCCTATATACTTTCTGAAAGATGCACTGTATTATTACAGGATAAATCCGGCCTCTATTACCAATGTATTAGACAATGACAGAAAACTGATAGCGCAGGATATAATAGCAGAATTACACAGGCTAATAAAAAACACCGGGACGGACTGGTTACAGCAAAACAATATTGAGGCTGGGAAATTATTTGAGAAGGAATTGTTTAATAACAAAGCATTGATGGCAAAACGCTACCGTATGTGGGCTGCAAAGGCTATTGACAAGAAAAACTGGAAACAGGCAACCCACCTGTTAAAAAAACATTTCGCATACAGTAAAACAGATGTTTCAGGCTACAGGACATTATTATACTTTTTACGTAGCAGGTATTTAAGCTAAAGGATGAATATTATACTGGCATCGGAAGTAATACACCCAGGCGGCGCTGAAACATTTATTTTGCGCATGGCACAGGCATTGTACAAAAATGACCACGATGTAAGGGTGTTTGTTTTCTACAATGAGATGCTCAACCGTGAGTTGTGTAAATTAATAGCGCCTGATGTAACTGTAGTACCTGCCAATATTCCTGCACACACAGTACTACGAAAAATTGACAGCCTGCTGTTCAGGCTTAAAATAGACTTCAGCATAAGGAACATATTCATAAAAAAATCCCTGAAGAGATTAATTAAACAACACCGTACAGAAGTAATACACAGCCACCTGCTAAAGGTAGATGCATTATGCCTGGATGTAGCGGATGAGGAAAAAATACCTGTTGTAAATACTATTCACGGAGACTATCTGCAATTCTTTGACAAGACACAGAAGAATGTGGCGATACCATTACTGAATTATACAAAAAAGGCACAGAGCAACCTGCAAAAACTTTCGGCTGTAGTATGCATATCAGACAAGCAAACCGGTTTCTTCCACCAAAACTTCAGGCAGGAAACATCCGGCAAAATCAGTAAGATATACAACGGGTACACCGGGCGTGTAACAGAAGATGCACAAAAACTGAAAAAGCAATTGGGAATAAATGAAACTGACTTTGTATTCGGGATGGTATCAAGAGGAATACCTGACAAGGGATGGCAGGTAGCGATAGATGCTTTTTTGCAACTCGGCCGGAAAGACACAAGGTTAATATTGACAGGGCAAAGTGAATACCTGTCAGCTTTGCAACAAAAATATGCTGCTGAGCAAAGGATACATTTTACAGGGCATGCGGATAACCCCATAAACTGGATAAATATTTTCGACGTGGGACTACTGCCCAGCACCTATCCTTCAGAAAGCCTGCCAACCGTTATAATAGAATACTTGTATTGCCATGTACCGGTAATAGCCAGCGATGCCGGTGAAATCATCAATATGACGGGGCAGGCAACTACACCTGCGGGTATTATAGTGCCTGTAAAAGAAGGTAAGGTAGATGCCGCCTCTGTTGCAAGTGTTATGCAACAGTACATAACAGACGTGCATCTGTACAAAACACATAAAGAAAACACTGCACTATGCTACAATATGTTTGACATGAACAAATGTGTGGATGCATATGCCGATATTTACAGTAAATCAATTAATAATACCGGCAAAAACAGGTAGCATATGAGATTTGCAATAAGAGATGATGATACTAATTTTTATACCCACCCTGAAGACCTGGAGCGGTGTTATCACGACATCTGGAATGACTTTCCACCAACATTAAGCGTAATATCCAAAGTGAAAGGCAACTGGCTGTACTGGGTACACCAGATATATAAAGACAAGCACAACACAGACTGGCAAGCATGGACAGCCGATAACACTGCACATCCTATAGAAGATAATGTAGCGTTAATAAACTTTCTTAAAAACAAGCTGGCAGAAGGTAAACTGGATATATCATTTCATGCAAAGCACCATAGAAATGAAGACCCCGAGTTGCCCACGGGAATGAGTAACAACTATGTACGTGGAGCAGAGTATTTTACCACCAGGGACCTGACTAACGAAATAAAAGAAGAAGTAGCGCACCTGGAGAAAATCCTGAACCACGATATAACAGTTTTCACCCCCCCGCAAAACCTACTGAGCGAAAAAGGTTATAAGGCAGTGCTTGCTGCAGGTTTAAACCTTTGTGGCGGCGGAATACCTTTTTATAAGAAAGAGAAAAACATAAAAGGCGTAGCAAACATGGCACGCCAGCTGGTATTCAAACTACTACACAGGGAATCTGATTATCCCGG
This sequence comes from uncultured Flavipsychrobacter sp., assembly GCA_964464965.1. Classification (GTDB taxonomy): domain Bacteria; phylum Bacteroidota; class Bacteroidia; order Chitinophagales; family Chitinophagaceae; genus UBA5543. The sequence continues at coordinate 55,296 of CAYXHM010000012.1, forward strand.
TGTTTTAAGGTTTCCTAACCATAATGAAGTGGCATATCATTATCCGTTGCAACCAACCACCAGGCTGGATACACTTATATATGATTTTGACATGGTAAGAAAATACAATGGCGATTTTGTTTTGTCCACACATTATATAGAGTTTGACTACCCAATGGTGTATGACGAAACAATAACCATGAAGAAAATACTCATGGATTTTCTCGACTACGTATCAAAGTTTAAAGTAGAAAAGATGTCTTTATCAGACATGCTAAAATAATATCCGGGAAAATGGACAAACAGCGAAAAATACTGGTCGTATCCTTTCAGTCGCTAACTGCAACCAGCGGGCAGGGCATGGCACGGCTTGGTTATGCCCTGTCAAAAGAATTGCACAAACGTGGGCTGTTAAAGGCGTTTATCGTGCACTCGAAAGGAAAATTCGACACCCCCTTTCCAAGTGAGCCTGTTTCCTTCTTTTCAAGATATTACCTTTTTATTCTGAATAAGATCAATAGTTTTTTCAAGTTTCAGACACATGGCTTCCGCTTTATACAAGAGCGATTGTTTGACTGGTTTTGTTCTATGAAGCTGGACAAATCTGTAGGTGTACTATTTGCAACACAACCCCACCTGAAGAGGACATTCAAAAAGGCCAAACAACTCGGGATAAAAACTGTATTGCTGTCGGGAACGCCGGAAGATAATTACATGTTTAAACTGGTGAGCGATGAAAATAAAATAATCGGCACTAAAGAAATAGACGCATATACATACAAGCCGCGCACGGACTATTTTAACGATGCCATGAAACACCTTGATGTAGCTATTGGTTTTTTCCCGACAGTGTACGACACCTTTAAAGAATCACCATCGTTTAAAGGTACTACAGTAAGAATGACAGGGCACATGACCCCAGACTTTCCTTATTACGACCCGAGTAGCAGAAAGAAGCCCGGCGGCAAATTCATTGTTGGTTTCGTGTCTTACACGGTTGTACTAAAAGGCCTGCATTATTTACTGGAAGCATGGCAAAACATTATGGCTAAGCACGACATTCAGGACATAGAACTGATAGTAGGTGGGCCCATGAACCCTATTATGGATAGCTATGTAAAAAAACACTTCAGTAACCTGAAACATGTTACCTACGCCGGACACGTAAAAGACATAGCCGGTTTTATGCAAAAGCTGGACCTGTTTGTGGTGCCCAGTATACTGGAAGGAGGTCCGATGTCTGCACTTGAGGCAGCACACTATGCCGTACCTGTACTTATTACCCGCAATGCGGGCTCTTACGAACTGATAGAACGTGGTGAAGGTGGTGGATATGTAGTGCCTATAAGAAATGCTAAAGCAATAGAGGACAACATAATGTGGGCGTACAATAATAAAGAGCAGAATGCAAACAAAGGCCTGATTGCAAAACAAAATCTTGCAAACTATAGCTTTAATACATTTATAGAAGAACTGGCAGACTACCTTCTAGAAGAACTAAATGGCAAATAAAAAAAATATACTCTTGTTGGGGTCTGAATTGGGCAAGGGCGGTGCAGAACGTTCTATTTCCCTACTCAGCTATTATCTTGAGCAGGCCGGATATCCAGTAACACTTTGCATATTATCAGGCAAAGACCGGACCAGCTACTATAAAACATGCAGGGAAGTAATTTTCGTTGACCCACCGGATGTAAAAGGTACGTTTGACAAAATAAAAGCATGGCAATACCGCTTGAAAAGCATCAGGCAGATAAAGCATTCTAAAAATATAGACGTTTGCATCAGTTTCCTGGAAGGACCCGACTATGTAAACGTTTTAACCAAGGGCAGGGAAAAAGTGGTATTAAGCATACGCGGCTCTAAGATGTTTGACAAGGTAATAAGCGGATTGATGGGTGATGTCCGTAAAAAAATCCTTATCCCGTTTTTATATAAACGGGCCGATGATATTGTTTGCGTAACAAAAGCCCTGGCAGATGAACTGCATGAATACTTCAATATCAGCCATAATAAACTAAAGGTCATTTATAACTTCTACGAGACAGAGGAAATTCTTGCCAAAGCAGATGAACCCCTGACCGTTGACGAAGAAAAGATATTTACCCGGCCGGTCATCATTACATCGGGCAGGTTGCATGTAGCAAAGGGTCACGATAAGCTAATACGTGTACTACAGAAAATAAGGGAACATAAAGATGTAAGGCTGATGATACTGGGCGATGGCGAGTTGCTCGGAGAACTTGTGGCTCTCGCGCAAAGCCTGGGTATGAAAACCTGCACATGGCAAGAAAGCTATAAAGAAGCCGATGTATATTTTATGGGCTTTCAGAAGAATGCATTTAAATTTTATAAACATAGCAGTCTCTTCGCACTACCATCATCCTGGGAAGGGTTCCCAAATGTGCTGGCAGAAGCATTAATATGCAGGAAACCTGTAGTAAGTACGGACTGTCCCACGGGACCCAGGGAAATATTAGATATAGAAGGACTTGGGAAGCCCCCTACCGCGATCCCTATTCGTACAACCGTAGGGTCGCTGGCACCTATGCTGAACGAAATTACAGAAGACATAACAACGATATGGTCAACCGAAATAACACATTGGCTGGATACTCCTGTACCTACAAATGAGGAGTTTGACCAGCTTACAAAAAGATTTACGTTGGATGAATTATTAATAAAATGGGAAGCCATTATAAACAACTAAGCAGATAGTGAACATACTAATAATAGACAACTCAATAGCCTTTACAGGTGCATTTAAATGCGCACTGAATGAAGCTGAGCTATTATCAGGCAGGCATAACTTTGTTTTTGTTTTGAGCGAAAAATCAACCCTTACAAGCAACCTGAGTGAAAAAGGGTTTACAGTATATACACTTCCGTTACTTGAAATAAGGAAATCTATTCCTGCATTATTGATGTATCCTTTCGTGCTGTTTAGAAATGCTATCAGGCTAAAGCGCATACTACAAAAGGCACATATTGATGTTGTACAAGTAAACGACTTTTATAACATGCTGGGGGTGGCGGTAAAGATGCTGGGCTTCAAAGGCAAACTGATTACTTATGTACGTTTTTTACCGTCTGTAATGCCGGCAACATTACGTAATATCTGGTTAAAGCTGGGCTTTAAATACTCGTATAAGGTCATTGCTGTTTCAGATGCAGTTTTAGGGCAACTGCCTAAACACACCAAAGCAGTAAGGATATATGACCCCGTACAACTTTCAGAACTATTGCTTGAGAAAACATATGCCCAAGGCGGGCCGTTGGAAATACTATATCTATCTAACTACATACAAGGCAAGGGCCAGGATAGCGCCATAGAAGCATTTGCAAAAGCGTATAACACCAATAAAAACCTCAGGCTGAAATTTTGCGGTGGGGATATGGGCCTCGCTAAAAATGCTGCATACCGTGAAAAACTTGAGCAAAGAGTGCATGAACTGGGGTTATCCGGCGAAGTGAACTTTGCAGCATTCAGCACAGATATAGAACGCACAATAAAGCAAGCCGATATTATGCTTAATTTTTCTGAAGCCGAATCTTTTTCTATGACCTGCCTTGAAGCCGCCTATTACGGCACGCCTTTAATAGCAACCCGATGCGGTGGCCCTGAAGAAATAATAGATAACGGTATAACCGGAATAACTGTGCCCGTAAAAGATATTGAAGCTATGAGTACCGCGTTATTGACAATGGCAGAAAATGCTGAGCTACTACGGGCGTACGCCATAGCGGGCAAAGAATATGTCAGGAACAAATTCAAGATAGATAACTATATTACCGCGATGGAAGACGTTTTAGCAGGCTAATAATACATGAAGGATAAAAGCATTAAAATATTATTTATGGTGCCATACCCTGTAAGGCATGCACCTTCCCAGCGTTTTCGTGTAGAGTTGTTTGAGCCGTACCTGAAAGAAGCGGGGTTGGATTATACAATAGCAGCTTTTATGGATGCCAATACCTGGACGGTGCTCTACAAAAAAGGCTCTGCTGTTCAAAAAGCATGGGGCATTATAAAAGGCTACCTGAAAAGATTGAAAACGGTCTTAATAGACGTGCATGGTTACGATTATGTTTTTGTACATCGTGAGGGTGCGCCAGTGGGCCCGCCTGTGTTTGAATGGATAGTGGCAAAGCTATGGCGCAAGAAGATGGTATTCGACTTTGACGATGCGATATGGATACCTAATACCAGCAACGAGAATAAATTTGCGGGCTGGCTGAAATCTTTCTGGAAGATAAAATACTTGTGCAAGTGGTCGCATACAGTAATAGGAGGCAACGAATATTTATGCAATTATGCGCGGCAGTATAACAACAACGTTGTGCTCATACCCACCTGTGTAGATATGGAGCGCATGCACAATGGCGTAAAGATACACCAGGAAGAAAGCACGGTAACAATAGGATGGACCGGCAGTCACTCTACCCTGCCCTATCTTGATGAAATAATGGATGCGCTTCTTTACGCTGAAAAGGAATTGAATACTTGTTTCCTGCTCATAGCTAATAAAAAACCAGACTTACCACTAACCGACTGGGAATTCATCCACTGGAATGAACACACAGAAATTGCAGACCTGCTTAAGATGGACATAGGTGTTATGCCACTGAAAGACGATAACTGGAGCGAGGGCAAATGCGGGTTCAAACTTATTCAGTATTTATCATTAGGCATACCCGCTGTTGCAAGCCCCGTGGGTGTAAATAAAGTAATTATAGAACACGGGATTAACGGATACCTGTGTAGCACACATAATGAGTGGAAAGATGCTATTACAAAACTGGTTGCCGACAGCAGACTGAGAAAAAATGCTGGCGCTGCAGGCCGCGAAAAAATGCTGCGGGAATACAGCATTGCTGCCAATAAAGATAAATTTATTGGGGTATTTCTTTAAGCCACGCCGCCTTGCGCAGGCTCATCATATTGAAAGACAGTAATTTCACCTGTGTAGGATAGTATTTATAATATACCAATACCAATGTGAGACAAAAGAACGGCAGGCACGGAATACGATAGCGCGATAGTGTACCGAAATTACCGGATGATATTCCTACAGCAAAAGCAAATATCAGTGTAAATATCAGACAGAACTGTATGGTGGGATCTTGCGCAACTGCCTTCCAGAATTTCTTTATTCCTACTGAAAATAATACTTTAAGAGTAAGCAACATAAATAAGGTAGCCTCAATAGCGTTTACAAACTGCATTACTTTGCGTGTTTCCCATATATATGGCCTGTACAGGGTAACATTCACTGCTGCGGGAAACTTACTGAGCATACCTATGGGAGTAGGCTGCATATCGCCCAGGCTATAAGCACTGCCCTCGTCACCCGATTGCTCTTGTATATAATTACTGATGAGATATGAGGTTTTGGCTATCCGGTCTAGAGAGTATTTGCCGAATACCTCTGAATACTTTTGCATCACTACAACGAAACCGACCAGGCATACAGCAAGAATACCCATAGTCATTACAAACCTCACCAGGCCATTGCGTATCCGGTGAGAGTATGTAGCCAGTATCCAGAAAATTATTGCCGGAACAAAGGCAATCAGTATATATATTTTTATAGTTGCCAGTAGCATGAATGCAATTACCGTAATAGCTATGGTTGAGAAACGAAAATCCCTGTTGATGAGCAGGCGGAAGGCACCGAAGGTCATCCATCCCAGGCTGAACATGCAGATAGTATCTTTAAATATACCGGAACCCCACATAATAGTACTGGGTATAAACAGCGTGGACAATGCTATATACTTGGTATGTTCAGGAAATTTTGTAGCAAACGTACGGAACAATGCCCATATACCGGAAAATGCTATAGCTCCCAATATTACAGCAGTAGGTAAAAAGGTATTAAATGTAAATATCATTATAATAGCTACAATAGTACATACGGTATATTCAGCAGGTGCCTCGTACCAATCCATCTGTGTTATGTATTTTGAATAGGCTCCATCGTACCATTCCGGTATGCGGAACAGGAGGTTATACCACTTGGCCGGACTCTCATCAAAAGCGCTGTTAATCAGTTTTGCATGCCAATGGTATAGCGCAGTATCTCCCCATCCGTAATAATACCTGTATATTAAACTAATGAATATAGCCCCGGCTATTTTCAACATAAGGCCCGGCATAAAATAACGCCGCCATGGATGGCCGACGGGATAACGTCTTTCACGTATCTGATATGCGATGAAAAATATAGCACCCAGGTAAAAAGGAAGTAACAAGTAGTCAAGAAAAGTTATAAATTGCTGCGAGTCATTATTGACCATCGTCCCGTATTTCTTTGTTTATCAAACTTGTCTAAAAAACTACACCCAGCATGTGCGGTATTACCGGTTATTACGCTCTTTCCAATAACACTCAAACCAATGTTATAAAGGTAAGGCAATCAACTGAAAAAATGTATTTGAGGGGCCCCGACTGTGGTGATATTTATACACATGGCAGTGTGGGTTTAGGCCACCGCAGGCTCTCTATTATAGACACCTCTACCGGTGCTACACAACCAATGACGGACGTTACGGGACGGTACACCATTGCTTTTAACGGCGAAATTTTTAACTATAAAGATTTATCCGCACAATACCTGTCTAAAACATGGGCGCGCATTGGGGGTGCAAAAACTACTTCTGATACAGAAATACTTTTGTATCTTCTTATAGAGTACGGGGCGGAATGCCTGCCTTGGCTCAGTGGATTTTTTGCATTTGCCTTCTATGATAAAGAAACAGGTGTATTATTAATAGCGCGCGACAGGTTTGGTAAAAAACCCCTGAACTACTATAGTACTAAAGACGAATTTGCTTTTGCATCTGAAATGAAAGCCCTGCTGGAATGGGGCATACCAAAAAAGCTGAACTATTCTGTACTGCACCAGTACCTGCAACTAAACTATGTGCCGCAGCCACAGAGTATGATAGAAGGAGTAGCAAAGCTACAACCCGGGCATTATATGCTTGTAGATGCAAATGGAATAAAAGAAGATAAATCTTACTACGAGATAAATATCGACACCGCATCGTATAATAAATACACTTACGAGGCTGCACAGGATGAATTGGTGAAACGTATGGACGAATCTGTACGCGAAAGAATGATTGCAGATGTGCCATTGGGAGCATTTTTAAGCGGGGGTATAGATTCATCGGTTATTGTAGCTCTGGCAAGCAATTATACCAAAAACCTGAATACATTTTCCGTAGGTTACAAAGACAATGCTTTTTACGATGAAACAAGCTACGCAAAACTTGTAGCGGATAAATACAAAACAAATCACACAGTTTTTTCTCTCACCAACAGTGACTTCCTAGAGCATGTGTTTGGGGTACTGGATTATCTTGATGAGCCTTTTGCAGATTCATCTGCAATACCGGAATACATTTTATGCCACCATACACGAAAGCACGTAACTGTTGCCCTGAGCGGTGATGGTGGCGATGAGGTATTTGCAGGATACAATAAACACGCTGCCGAATGGAAAATGCGCCAGAGCTCATTGGTCAACAACCTTGTAAAAGCAGGCCTCCCTTTATGGAAAATGCTGCCACGTGGCAGAAGCAATAAAATAACGAACCTGTTTCGTCAGTTGCACCGTTTTGCACAAGGGGGTAATCTTTCAATGGAAGACCGTTACTGGCGGTGGGCATCTTTTAACACTGTAGCACAAACTGATAATCTGCTGAGCAAAGCCAGCATTGCCAAAGTTGACTATGCACTAATGGAAAACGAAAGGCAGGAAATATTAAAGCACATGAAGAGCAGTGACTTTAATGAATTGTTGCTGACTGATATGAACCTCGTACTTACAGGTGATATGCTGGTGAAGGTGGACCTGATGAGTATGGCTAATAGCCTGGAGGTACGCAGCCCTTTCCTTGATTATAAGGTGGTGGATTTCGCTTTTTCTTTACCACAACAGTACAAGATTGATGGTCACATGAAGAAGCGCATTGTACAGGATGCCTTCCGTAGTATGTTGCCTGAAGAAATATACAACCGGCCTAAACATGGCTTTGAAATACCACTGCTTGACTGGTTCCGTAAAGAATTGTGGAGCCTGATAAACGACGATTTACTCAGCAAACGGTTTATTGAAGAACAGGGGATATTTAACACCGATGCCATAGAACAACTAAAAAAGAAACTGCACAGCAATAGCCCTGAAGACAGTCACGCTACTATATGGGCGCTAATTGTATTCCAGTACTGGTGGAAGAAATATCTCACAAGCTAAACGTTTTGACAACAATATTGAATTATTGTATTATTGCACATCTTATAAGAAAACATGCCAAGGGTATTACGCATACATAACCGTTTAATTATTGGCGGGCCTGCCATAAATGTTACTTACCTGACTAAGTACATGGCACCTGAATTTGAAACCATGCTGGTGATAGGCGATAAAGACAGCCATGAGCAGGATGCTGACCACCTGATAATGAACCTGGGCCTGGACCCTGTAGTAGTACCCGAAATGAAACGAGATATAAGCCCGCTAAACGATGGCTATGCTTACCAGAAAATCAAAGCGCTGATTGAGAAATTCAGGCCGGATATAGTGCATACCCATGCGGCCAAATCGGGTGTAATAGGCCGACTCGCCGCAGATGCATGCAAGGTGCCTGTAATCGTACATACCTTTCATGGCCATGTTTTTCACAGCTATTTCAGCAAATTCAAAACAAATACTTTCATACAGATAGAACGTTACCTGGCCAGGCGCTCAACGGGTATCATTGCTATCAGTGAAACGCAAAAGCACGAGCTTGCCGATGTTTATCATATCTGCGACAAAGACAAAATAAAGATAATCCCCCTGGGGCTGGACCTGGACAAATTTCAACAGCACCAGGATATGAAACGGGCGCAGTTCAGGAAACAATTTGACCTGGACGAAAATGATATTTGCATCGGTATCATTGGGCGCGTAGTCCCAGTAAAAAATCACAGTCTATTTGTAGCTGCTGCAAAGAAAGTCCTGGAGCAGACATCTCTGCCGGTTAAGTTCATTATAATAGGTGATGGTGATATGCGGCCACAAATGGAGGCTGAATTTGCAGAAGTCGGTATAGATTATACATACCACCCTATTGATCCCCGTCCCGCAACTGCCATATGCACCTCATGGCAAACAGAAATGGACTATGTGTTATCAGGCCTGGATATTGTGGCACTCACATCGCACAACGAGGGCACTCCGGTATCACTCATCGAAGCGCAGGCTGCGGCTAAACCTGTGGTATCTACAAACGTTGGCGGTGTAAAGGATGTAGTATCTGACAATCAGACCGGTTATATTACCGATCCCGGCAATGCAGATACATTTGCAGAAGCCCTGCTGAAGCTTATTAATAACCCTGAAAAAAGGGAATACTTTGGCAGGTTAGGCCGCACTTTTGCCCAGACGCATTACTCCTACCAACGGCTTGTAAAAGACATGTCTGATTATTACTACGACCAGTTAACACTTGCAGGCGTTGATTACCGCAAGTCACCCATCAGGCCTGTATCGCCCAATTTTGAAGAAGATTAATTAATCTGTTTAAAGAAATCTACTGTTTGTACCAGTCCATCCATAAACTTCCTGGTAGGTTCATAGCCCAGGAGTTCCCTCGCCATGGTAATATCAGCCAGTGAGTTACGAACATCTCCTGCACGTGGCTCACGATAGGTAGCTTCGTGGTCTGCACCAAGGATGTTGCGTATTTCGTTATATAGAAAGTTCACCGAGAAATTTTCACCCACAGCTACGTTATATACTTTACCAAATGCAGCTTCATTTTTGCACAACATCCCCCTTATGTTAGCCTGTACAGCATTATCTACAAAAGTGAAATCACGCGTTTGTTCACCATCTCCATTAATATATACAGGAGATTTCTTCATAATACCACTTACAAACAACGGTATTACGGCAGCATAAGGGCCATCAGGGTCTTGCCTGGGGCCAAATACATTAAAGTACCTGTAGCCCACCAGTTTCATGCCATAAAGCTCAGCAAATACACCTGCATACAGTTCGTTAGCCTTTTTAGTAACAGCATACGGAGACAGGCAATTGCCCACTTTCTCCTCGCGCTTGGGCAGGTTAGGCTCATCACCATATACAGATGAAGATGATGCATACACGAATGTTTTTACACCTGCGTCTTTTGCCGCTGTGAGCATATTCACAAAACCACCAACGTTCACTTCGTTACTTGTTATGGGGTCTTTTATAGAGCGTGGCACAGAACCGAGCGCCGCCTGGTGGCTTACATAGTCAATACCTTCACAGGCTTTTCTGCATGTTTCAGCATCACGTATATCCCCCTGTATAAATTCAAAATTGGGGTGGTCCTTAAACAGGTCTATATTTTTCTGCAAACCGGTAGCCAGGTTATCCAGCACACGTACTTTGCCGGCACCATTTTTCAACAGGTATTCTGTAATATGCGAACCTATAAAGCCGGCGCCACCAGTTACAAGAAAGTTATACTTACTTAAATCCTCTGTATGAAACAATGTCATTTTTATAATTTTATGATGAAAGATGCCTTTCTCTCTGCAGGCAGCGCAAACTTATTGTAAAATGTAATGAAAGGTGAGATTTAACAAGCCCGTTAACTAAACAATTACAGGCACAAAAAAACCGTTCATTTCCGAACGGTGATTTTGTATAAGCTCTAGATGAATTAGGCTTTCTTTTCAGCTTTTTCTTCAGCAGTTTTTTCAGCTTTTTTAGGGCGTGCAGGACGGCTTACACCGAAACTGCCCATAAATATTTTGCCCTTTTTTGTGCGCTTGTCGCCTCTACCCATAACAATGATTTTTTAATTTATTGGACAAAAATACAAAAAAGCAGGAAACTTTACGCCTCCTGCTTTTTTGCGATAAAAAAGCCGCAAATTATTTTTTACCGCTGATCTTAGTAGAAAACTCTTTACCTGCTTTAAATTTAGGCACTTTGCGTGCTTTAATTTTGATAACCTCGCCGGTTTGAGGGTTACGGCCATTACGTGCAGAACGCTCAGATACAGAGAAAGTACCGAAACCTACCAGGGTAACGCGATCACCTTTTTTCAAAGCGGCAGTTACAGAACCTGTGAAAGAATCCAGTGCATCATTAGCCTGTGTTTTAGTAATGCCTGCATCTTTTGCCAGTTTGTCAATCAATTCAGCTTTGTTCATAAACTAGAATGTGTTTGGTTGTAAATAAAAATTTGTTTCGTGTTAAGCAAATATACTCACGTTTAGTTCACTACCAAATATCCTGTATTTTTTTTTACCACCTCAAAGCCTTGCCAGTAGAGGCTTTCCACAGTTTATTCACAAAATTCAACTACAAGTTTTGTAATATAACCGCTGTAACCCCTTATAAATCAATACTTTCATCATATTGACAGGAATTTTGCTATCTGCAAATGCCTTACTGGCAAGCCTTTTAGAAAGAAATTGTAATAAAAATGTATTATACTGCCTGCATTAATGTACGAAAGGCAATAAACTTCTCTTTAAAACGCTCGAGTCCTTTCTCCCTCATGGCGGGTGCATGTTCTGCTATATACCTGTTATAGTCTTCCATGCTGTTGCAGAAATATTGCGCTGCATAGGTCAATCCATCCTCTTCATCTATATCCAGCAACTGGTACAGCCTTGAGTCTGCAAACAACCCTGTCTGCATCAGTTCCGGCATATGCTCCTCTTTCATCCACCTCACCCATGCTGCCGCACTATCTTTTTCTACCTTTACCGTTACATTATATAGTACCATAGATTATTATTTTCTTACCATTTCTTTTCAATGGTATCAAGTATTGTAATATAGTTTGCGTATCGCTCTGTTGCCAGTTGTCCCTGTATTACCGCCTCCTTTACCGCGCAGCCGGGTTCATTGGTATGCAGGCAATTATTAAACCTGCAGCCTTTCATCAGCAAACGCATCTCGGGGAAATATTGCGCCAGTTCTTCTTTCTCAAAATCTATCAGGCCAAATTCTTTAACACCGGGCGTGTCTATTATCCTCGCATTACCGGGCATATCAAACATCTCAGCAAATGTCGTAGTATGCTGCCCTTTACCACTCCAGTCAGACACCTGTTTTGTTTTCAGTTCTTTACCCGGTATCAGTTGGTTGATCAGTGTGCTTTTACCCACCCCGGAATGCCCGCTGAACAGTGCCGTATGGCCCCGCAGCCGTAATACTAAAGGAGTGATACTATCGGGTTGCAATGCGCTGATGGGATATACCTGGTAACCTGCACCTGTATATATATTTATCCAGTCATCCAATGCCGCTTTCTGCTTTGCATTCAGTATGTCTGTTTTATTAATAACAATTATAGCAGGAATATGGTAAGCCTCTGCTGTGATTAGGAACCTGTCTACAAAACCTGTAGATGTGCGTGGATTAGCTATAGTTGCCATTACAACAGCAACATCCAGGTTTGATGCTACTATATGTTTTTGGTTCCTGTTTTGCGGGGAAACGCGCACTATGTAATTATGCCTGGGCATAACGCCCCGTATTATAGCCGTGTTGTCTTCTTCTCTTTCAATATCATATATCACCTGGTCGCCTACCGCTATCGGGTTGCTCGAAGATATTTCTTCGTCAATTTTAAGTTTGCCCTTTACCCTTGCATTCCAAAATGTACCCTGTTCGTCTTTTATAAGGTACCAACTACCGGTAGATTTATATACCAGGCCTTTCAGTTCGTGCTCGTTACTCATATCTCAATGCTACTATAGGGTCCAATCTTGAAGCTTTGAGCGCAGGATAAATTCCTGATACCACACCTACTACAGTACAAAGGGTCATACCCATAATAGCCCAGCCCCAGGGCACTATAAAGGGTGTTTTAAATATGATAGAAAAAATATTACCTATTAATATACCCAGTATTATTCCTGTTACTCCGCCTATCAAACTTATCAGTATCGACTCTGTAAGAAACTGCTGCTTGATGCTGGAAGCCCTTGCCCCCAGAGCTTTATTGATGCCTATCTCCCTGGTACGTTCTGCTACAGATACAAGCATAATGTTCATCAGGCCTATTACAGACCCCAAAAGCGTAATCATGCCAATAAACAATGCAGCTATGCTAATAATGCTAATGCTTTCTAAGAGCATAGTTGCAAGACTGTCATTCTGCTGTATGGTAAAATCGCTTTCCATACCTACCGGCACCTTTCTTATCACCCTGAACAGCCCTTCAGCTTCTTGTGCGGCCATTTCCTTTTGCGATACATCTGTCACCATTACATTCAGCACAAAGGATTCGTCCCCGGTATCATAAACCCTGCGGGCATTTTCAAGCGGCATAAACACGATATTATCCGCATTCATCATCATGCTGCCGCCTTTTTCTTCGGCAATGCCTACGACGGTATATTTCAAATCGCCTATAGATACCGTTTTACCTACCACGTTGGCAAAGCCCTCGCCAAACAATGTCTTGGCAACACCATATCCCAAAATGCAAACAGTGTTACCAAATTCTAATTCAGTTTGTGAAAATCCCCGGCCTGCCTCCAGTTTCGTATCAGAAATCACCAGGTACTTATCATCTATACCCATGGTATTGATGTTAGGGTTGGTCTTTACAGATGCATATTTAACTGTGGCAGTACCACTGCCCGACATAGACATACTGATATCTGACGGAAATGAAAATCTTTCTTTAAAGGCACGGGCTTCCATGTAGGAAATATTCTTACCCTCGCGCCTGCTAAAATGCAGTCCACCTTTCCCTTTCTTTTGCTTAATGATATCACCCGTTATCTGGAAGCTGTTAGACCCCATAGCGCTGAAGCTGGAATATACACCGGCCTTCATCACTTCTATAGATGTAAGTATGCCAATAAGCGCAGTGATACCCAGGGCTATGATAGCAATCGTAATTGCAGAGCGCAACCTGTTGCCGCGTATAGCACGGTAGGCAAGATTAAGATTAAACAGTAGCCTGGTCATGTCTTTTTTACAAATACAGTATTCCCGGCAATAGCAACAGCAGGCAATATGTATGTTCTAAAATTAAGAAAACCGCTGCATATATTGATATACAGCGGTTTGGGTATCTTTTCATATTTTATTATCCCTGCAATGCAGCAGCTCCGCTCACAATCTCTGTAAGCTCTGTAGTAATAGCTGCCTGGCGGGCACGGTTGTAAGATATTTTCAGCGAACGCAGCAGTTCATTTGCATTCTCACTTGCCTTATCCATCGCCGTCATACGTGCACCATGTTCAGATGCGTTGGCATCCAGCATAGCTTTATACACCTGTGTATTTAGTATTTTAGGCATCAGTTCTTTTATCAGCACCTCTACAGATGGCTCAAATATATAATCAGCCTTTGTTTTGTTGTCTTCTGTATTTTCTACTCTTGGTATAGGCAGGTATGCTTCAGCAACAAACTCCTGGGTAGCGGCATTTTTAAACTTGCTATATACCAGTTCTACCCTGTCATATTCTTTTCTTATAAACGCTTCCTGCGCATATATGGCTGCCCTGCGCACATTGTCAAAACTCATGTCGGCAAACATGCCCCAGTATGCATCTACCAGCGGGAAGTTGTATTTTGTAAAGTATTCAAATGCCTTTTTACCAATCGGCAATATGGTAACATTGCCTTTGGCATGTTGTTCAGGATATTTATCCGCTATAGATTTGCGGGCTGCTTTTATAACATTGGCATTATAACCACCACACAAACCACGGTCGCTGGTAATGACAATCAGTAACACACGCTCTACATTACGCTCATCAGCCAGTGACAAGTCCACATCGCCACTTGTATTGCTCACTATATTGCTTAACATGTCCTGCAGCTTTTCAGCATATGGACGCATCTGAACAATGGCATCTGTAGCGCGGCGCAGTTTTGCGGCACTTACCATCTTCATAGCTTTTGTTATCTGCTGGGTAGATGTTACTGATTTTATGCGGTTACGTACCTCTTTAAGCTGTCCTGACATATTAAATACGAATATAAATATCTAAACTGGGCGCAAAAGTACGACAAAAAATGTGTCATTCATTAACCGCATTAGGAAAAAGTTATGTTTCACAACATGCCGGTATTAACATATTGTAAAACAGCATGTTAGGCACCATTACATATTAGTATCTCCACCGTATTATGCTTAACTTAGCAGCACTTACGGCAGTGCAGGCATCCGCACATAGTCGAAAATAAAATAACATATTGAAATTCAAGCAAATGATAGGAACAGACGGAAAGCTGCACAAAACAAAGGTAATAGCAACGGTAGGCCCCGCCTGCAATACATATGAAAAATTACTGGCGCTGACTGAAGCAGGTGTAAATGTATTCCGGCTCAACTTTTCGCATGGCACCCATGCCGAACATAAAGAGGTGATAGAGCACATCAAACGTATCAATCATGATTTTCCTTTCAACATAGCTATACTGGCAGACCTGCAGGGCCCGAAATTAAGAGTAGGTGATATAATAGATAATGCCCTGGAGTTGAACGAGGGTGATGAAATATTTTTTACCAATGAAAAGGTACTGGGCACACGCAGCAATATATACATCTCTTACCCGAATTTTTACAGGGATGTACGTATAGGTGAAACTATACTGCTGGACGATGGGAAGATAGAAGTGCTGATAATAGAGGTAACCGCAGATAACAGGGTGAAAGGGAAAGTAACGCTGCCTGGCATACTATCATCTAAAAAAGGTGTGAACCTGCCCAATACCAGCATATCCCTACCTTCTTTATCAGAAAAAGACCTGGCCGACCTTGATTTTATCATAGGAGAAGATATAAGTTGGGTAGCATTATCATTTGTGCGCAAGCCGGAAGACATCCATGCCCTGCGGCAAATATTAAAAGAGCGCAACAGCCATACTAAAATTATTGCAAAAATAGAGAAGCCGGAGGCCCTGGTACACCTGCGCGAGATAATACTGGCCAGCGATGCCGTAATGGTAGCCCGTGGCGATTTGGGTGTTGAACTGCCACTTGAGCAGATACCCATGATCCAGAAAAACATCATACGCAAGTGCATACACAGGGCTAAACCTGTAATTATAGCCACGCAGATGATGGAAAGTATGATAGACCGCACCCGCCCTAACCGCAGCGAAATAACAGACGTTGCCAACGCAGTGCTGGAAGGCGCAGATGCTGTAATGCTGAGTGGAGAAACTGCTATGGGCAAGTTTCCTGTGCAGGTGGTAGAAACAATGGTAAGTATCATAAACGAAGTAGAAAAAGAAGAAATGGTGTACAACCGCAATCTTACACCGCAGCCTCACTCACCCTCTTTCTTAAGCGATGCATTGTGTTACAACGCATGTGAAATAGCCAAGGACGTTAAAGCAAACGCACTGATAGGCATGACACAATCTGGCTATACAGGGTTTATGCTGGCTAGTTTCAGGCCGCGTTCTCCATTATATATTTTCACAAAAACACAGTCTTTGGTCAACCAACTCAGCCTTAGTTGGGGTGTACAGGCCTTTTTCTATGAAAATGAATACAGCCTGGATGATATTTTTGCGGACCAGCTACGGATACTGAAAGAGAAAGGCCTGTTAAACATAGAAGATGTTGTGGTGAGTACCGGCAGCATTCCTGTGCAGGAACACCTGCCTACCAATATGCTGAAGGTATGGCGGGTATCATAAGTCCCCCTGCTTTCCTGAACTATTTGATTTGCTGATTCGTTATAAAAAAACACGTATGCGATGAGAATATTTATCATTACGGTTTTATGTATGGTTCACCTGCACATACTTGCACAGGATGTAGATTTTAAGCTACTGAACAACAGCCGTATCCAAACTAATAAGACAGGCATGATAGTCCTGGGCTCCTGGGGTGCGGCAAACGTCGCCGGAGGATTAGCCGGCTATGCCATAGCAGATAATGCTGAATGGAAATCATTTCATGGAATGAATGCCGTATGGGGTGCTGTAAATGGCTTGATAGCCGTAGGCGGATACATGGGAACAAAAAGAGAACTGGCACTCAACTACAGCATGGACCAAGCATACGACAAATACAAATCGTCTAAAAGGCTCTATCTCATCAACGCCGGATTGGATGTGCTCTATATAGGCACAGGTGCAGCATTAATGGCGTATGCACCCGGTTTCAACAAACCGCAAATGTGGTCGGGGTTCGGTAAATCCATTGCATTTCAGGGCGTTGCATTGCTCGTGTTCGATGGCGTGATGTTTGGCGTCCACCAGGGGAAAAACAAGAAGTGGATAAAAGCAATAGGCGGTCTGGGCATGACGGGTGATGGTATCGGCTATATTTACAGGTTCTGATACCAACATTATTTCAAGGCTATCTTTATTTCTCTCATCAATGCATCTATCTCATCCTTATTGTTATAAATATGGGTAGATATTCTCACACAGTTCATACTGTTTTCCGTTACAGATCTTATCCTTATTTTTTTTCTGTAACATTTACTGAAAAAATCCTCTATTTCAACTCCTTTTATCCTGAAACTATTTATACCTCCAAATGAAATGTCCTCAGTAGGTGTCAGTAGTTCTACTGCATTGCCCATGGATAATAACTTCTGTTGCAGATACCTGCTCAAATATTTCACCCTTGCATAAGTATTTTCCATCCCAATGGTGCTCATAAAAGCTACGGAAGCTTTCACGCCTTCAGACAATGCGAGGGACTGTGTACCACCGAAATACCTATGTGCTGTATCCGCATATGGTGGCATATACCCGGCGTTATCTGCCATGTCCCATTTGTCTGTCGTACTGCCGCCACCAACAAAGTATGGCTGCAATACACTACCAAATTCAGCCCTCACGTATAAAAAGCCGGTACCCTTTGGGCCCAGCATCCACTTATGGCAACAACTGGCATAGGTATCGCAGCCCATATCATGCAGGTTCACGGGCATCATGCCGGGGCCATGCGCACCATCTATACAGCTATATATTCCTTTATCTTTAGCCAGCCTGCATATTTCCTTTACAGGTAGCACCTGCCCTTGTGTACAGGGCATATGTGGTATGGCTATTACCCTGGTCTTCCGGGTAATTACAGAAGCAATCCTTTCAAGCGTTTCTTCGGCAGTGGGTGCCGGGGTAAATGTTTTAAGAATAATGCCGTGAAGCTTTTGCCTGTTCAGCCAGGGTAACGCACCACCCACGTGTTCCTGGTCTGTCATAATAACCTCGTCGCCTTTGCTTAGCGGTAAACCCCAGCAAACAATATTATTACCCTCGGTTACATTATGCGTCAGGACCATTTCGTTTTTATGAGCGCTCACAAACGATGCTATCGCTTCTAAACATTCTTCATAATCACCATAATCTCCCTGTTCGTCACTTTGCATTATGCCTTTGTGTATCGCGTCTATAACAGGGTATGGAGAAGGGCCCATTGTCCCGTTGTTCAGGTAAGTCCATTCGTTGGACAGTGGGAATAATTGCCTTACATTTTTCCAGTAAGCTTCATCGTCAGGTCTTACTGTTTTACTGTTTGCTTTTAGCTGCTGCATAGTAGTCATCACATCCAACTCTGAAATTGAACATGTAGCTAAGAAAGAAGCGGACCGCAAAAAATTCCTCCGATTAAAATTCATAGGGTGGTAATTAAGCAGACAATATAGAGAAAATAAAAAAAATATGTCTCGTTATACTGAAATGTATATATATCATATTAGTATAGAAAGCATATTACTGACCAGTAAGCTCAGCAGCGTAAATCCGGATGAGCTATGCTCACCTAAAGATGGGATAGATACTATAAAAGGCAATGCAGGTGATAAAAAATTCCGCATGACTACAAGAGAAGCAAACACCGCGATGCGTCTACTCTTTAACAAAATCCTTATTATATACCAATATAAAACGTCACTATTTTGCTCTTATCAGCGCGTAATGATACCCATCTACAAAGTTATCAGACAGCCTGAGGGTATCATGGTATATACTTTCAACCTTCCATTGCACAATGCCGGATATAACATAGGTGGAATCGCCTGTGAAAATATCCCTGGCCTTCAGCCATTTGTATGGTGCCTCGCTGATTTCCCCTCCTGCTTCTGTTATCATTGTACCGTTATTGGCCAGCGTGTAGTAGGTATCGTCAAATTTATTCAGGTCTTTCCCCGTCATGCCGCCAGTTGAATACACCAGCTTCCAGCGCTGTACGGCAGTGTGCTTTATAATAACATCCAGCGGCTTGTTATACAATTCAATATCATGTGCAATTACAGGAGCAATTACCTCTGCGTTTACAGCATTGGTCGTTTTCTTTTGTGTTTTGCAGGCAGACCATAGCAGTACTGCAAATAGTACAGTAGTTGTAATACTAAGTTTCATAAAGGGGGATTAACTCAGGTAAAAGTAAACAATAGATCGGCGAACTACCCACCAAAACGCGGATGATATTTTTCAAGTGTCTGCCGCAGGTAAGATCTGTCCAGGTGTGTGTAGATTTCTGTAGTGGTAATGCTCTTGTGCCCCAGCATCTCTTGTACAGCGCGCAGGTCTGCACCGGCTTCTACCAGGTGTGTGGCAAAAGAGTGTCTTAGTGTATGCGGGTGTACGTTTTTATTAATGCCGCTTTTCGCCACCAGGTTTTTCAGTATCGTAAATACCATTACGCGTGACAACTGCCCACCACGCCTGTTTAAAAACAGTATGTCTTCGCTGCCTTTTTTTATTACGGCATGGTGCACCCGTACATGTTCCCTGTATAGTTTTATTTGCTTTACAGCTTCACCGCCTATAGGCACCAGTCTTTCTTTATTGCCTTTACCTATCACCCTTACAAAACCCACATCAAGGTACAGGTTAGACATCTGCAAGCCTGTCAGTTCACTTACGCGCAGGCCACAGCTATACATTGTTTCCAGCATAGCACGGTTGCGTTGTCCTTCAGCCGTGCTATGGTCTATAGCGCTAAATAACGTTTCTATTTCTTCTACTGCCAGGTGGACGGGCAGCTTGCGTGACAGCTTAGGTGCTTCCAGCAGTTCTGTCGGGTCCGATGTGGTCACTTCTTCAAGCAACAGGTAGCGAAAAAATGCTTTTACACCACTTAATACCCTTGCCTGTGTATGTGCTGTCAGCTCAAGCTCATTAATATGCGTCAGGAAGTCCTGTAGATGCTGATGGTTAATGCTTGTTATGTTGGTATTGCTCTCCAGGCTGTAAATGTATTCACCCAGCATATCCGCATCGTGCAGGTAGGCCATCACGGTGTTTTCAGAAAGTGAGCGCTCTACCTGCAAGTATGCCTTAAAGCCTTTTATATATGCTGGCCATACACTGTATTCTTTACTCATTTCTCAACAGGTCCAGCCAGTCACCCAGGTTTTTTGCTTGCTCTTTGGTTAAATTATTGCTCATTTGCCTGAATAAAGGTTCTATCAAAGGGCCCGCTTCCTCCAGCAGTTCCAGGCCCTTTTGTGTAATGGTAATATCTACCCTGCGCCTGTTTTCTTTACTTTCTTTGCGTGTTACCAGCTTCTTAGCCACCAGCTTATCTATCAGGCGCGATACGTTGGACATTTTCTGTATCATCCTGTTTTGTATCTCGTACAGGTTCATTGCAGCACCGTTTTGCCCGCGCAATATCCTCAGCACGTTATATTGTGGCTCGGTAATATCAAACGTCTTCAGCGCCTGTCCAACCCTTTGTTGTAGCCACACCCCTGTAAACATGATGTTTAAAAGTGCCCGTGTATATGGATCTTTTATTGGCTTGGTGATTAAATGCTCCTCAATAGTTGGCATATATTTGTGTTTTTTAAGCGGCTTTACAAAAGTATATAATACTACTATTTTATTATATTGTTTCAAATAAATCTTATGCTCAATATTGCAATCATAAACGGCCCTAACCTGAACCTGTTAGGCACCAGGGAAACTGACATCTACGGCAATATGCCTTTTGAAACATACCTTGAAGGGCTGAAAAATCGCTACACTGATGTGTATTTTCATTATTACCAGAGCAATGTTGAAGGCGAACTGGTAAACCTGCTGCATAACTGCCGTGGTAATACAGACGGTATAATATTCAACGGGGCAGGTTATACCCACACCAGTGTTGCACTGGCCGATGCGATAGCAGCTATTGGCATTCCCGCTATCGAGGTGCACATATCTAATATCTATGCGCGGGAGGAATATCGCCAGAAGTCGCTGACAGCATCTAAATGTATAGGCTGTATTACAGGCCTGGGACTGAAAGGCTACGAACTGGCTGTACAATATTTTCTAGGACATTCATAACCTGGCACCACGCAAGAACGATACAATATCCATTCTTTTTTTGCCCTCCTGCTGCACTTCATCTGCATATACCCACCCATCAGGGGTGGCAAAGCGCAGGAAGGTTTTGCCATCTGTCTCGTAGGAACCCACCACGGCGCTATGGCGCTGTATAGCAGTATGACAACTGTATATTTTAAACACTTTGTCCTGAAGTACGGTATAAGCCGCCGGATAGGGAGACAGCCCCCTTACCAGGTTGTTAACCGCTTCAGCATTTTTTTGCCAGTCAATCTTAGTATGTTCTTTAAATATCTTTGGAGCAGTCTTCAACTCTTCTTCAGCTATTCCTGATTGGGGAACTTCGGCCAGCCTTCCCTCTGCCAGGCCTTTTACTGTTTCAACCAGCAATTCAGCACCGGCCTGCATCAGTTTGGCATACAGGCTGCCCACGTTATCATCCGGCAGAATAGCTACCTTTTTTTGCAACAGGATGTCGCCGGTATCTATCTCGTGTTTTAATGAGAACGTTGTTACGCCTGTTTCTTTTTCACCGTTTATTATGGCCCAGTTGATGGGTGCGGCTCCCCTGTATTGCGGCAATAGCGACCCATGTACGTTAATAGTGCCCATCGGTGGCATATCCCAGACAGCAACCGGCAGCATCCGGAAAGCCACCACTACCTGCAAATCAGCTTTGTAAGATGCCAACTCCTGCAGAAACTCCGGATTTTTCAGCTTTTCCGGCTGTAATATGGGCAAATCCTGCGTCAAGGCATACTGCTTCACCGCAGACTGGTGTAACTGCATACCTCGCCCTGCAAGTTTGTCCGGGGCTGTCACCACGGCCACTACTTTTGCACCTGCTTCTATCAATGCCTGCAACGAGGCTACCGCAAAGTCAGGTGTTCCTAAAAAAATAATCCTTAAGTCCTTAAAATCGGCCATACGGCTGCAAAGCTAAGGCGATGTTACTAAAATAAATAAGTATCCCCTTTAAATATTTTCTATAATTTTGAGGCTTCACTGAACTGTAAAGGCTTTGGAGGTATATTAAGTAGGTAGCGGCTTATAATGAATGTATAGTTTTAAGTCGTTTCAGTCACACTAACAGTCACAAATATGAAGGCTCGCAACGTTACATTCTATATTCATCGTGAAAATTACGTTTATTACTCATTCTATGCAACAAACGGGCGTATCAGGGCTACTACGGGCATAACCGTAAAGACCGGGCAAACTCTTGACGATGTAGATAAGCCAGGCAAACACCGTATGTCACGCATAGAAATGCTGATTGATGAGTATGTAGGGCAATGCAGGATAGCTAACAAGCCAGTAGAAACGGGACCGGTAAAAGATATTGTACTGACAGAAATAGGGAAGAAATCAAAAGGCGGGCAAACGGTTATAGAGCTTATAAAAAAATACAGGGATGCAGCCGTAGCGGGAAAGGTTATTAACAGCCAGAAACTAAAACACACGGCAGGAACTACCCGGTTATATGATACGGTGATAAAACATTTAGAAAAAGACCCTATAAAATCTGTATTGGTTGAAGATTTAACGGAGCAAATCATAAAAAGCTATTACGGCAGGCTGATGTACATGTACAAATACGGGAATGATAAACTTGGGTATGTCTCAAAAAATACTGCCTCAACCTATAACAATCTGTTCATTTCCATATTGTCAGCATCATTAGAGCTTGGGTGGCACAATAATAGGGTGACTAAGAACACTGAATTATCAATGGCAGGGGAATCTATTGATTACGCAGTTTATTACAGTATTGATGAATTAAAGAGGCTGCATGCCCACAGGTTCGACAACGAGAAATACAATAACCTTAAAGACGTGTTTATATTCGGGTGCTTTGTCGGGTTTCGTCATTCAGATTACTACGCTACAGACTACACAAAATCCATATCAGGCGGACAGATCGTCACCAAGCTGAAAAAGAAACAAAATAAAGTATCTGTACCAATCCATCCTATAGCTATGGAGGTGCTGAAGAAGCACAACTTTTTAATACCTAAAATAAAGATGTGGGAGTTTGATATTCATATTAAGCAAGTGGTAAAAGAAGCGGGGTTTAAAGACATGGTACTATTCTCCCGGACGGAAGGCGGCCAGTTGCGTAGAGAATATAAAGAAAAGTGGGAGCTAACCAGTAGCCATACAATGAGGCGGTCATTTGCTACTAATGCCCTAAAGATGGGGATGCCTGAATGGGCTGTTATGCTTATTGGTGGATGGAAGTCTGAAAGCGCCTTTAAGAAGTATAAGAGAATGAGCGAAACAGATGCTTATGATGCTGCCTTCTCTTCAGATTTCTATAAAATGACAATGTAGCTACCCCTGCCTAAGAAATATAACATTAAAACAAAAAACGCACCTATGCCGTTAATCAGAAT
>CAYXHM010000013.1:0-63246 GCA_964464965.1 uncultured Flavipsychrobacter sp.
CACGAAAATCAACACTGTATTGCAATGCACGTATGTGCTGCCTATATGTGTATTATTTAACTTTACACAAATTTTAAAACTATGTTACTGACTACAACCAACCAATTAGATGGCAAAACAATACGTGAATACAAAGGCGTTGTCTTTGGAGAAACAATTATAGGCGCCAACATATTTAAAGACCTTTTCGCATCTGTAAGAGATATCGTGGGCGGGCGCTCAGGTTCCTATGAAAAAGTACTGCAGGAAGCCAGGGAAACAGCGATGAATGAAATGGCACAGCGTGCCCAGTTTACCGGTGCCAATGCTGTAATAGGCATAGATGTTGACTATGAAGTTGTAGGTAATTCAGGCAGTATGCTGATGGTGAGTTGTTCAGGTACGGCTGTAGTAGTTGACTGATTCGGCTAATAAAACTTTTACAAGGTTTGAATAAGTTCCCTGAACTTGTTCAAACCTTTTTTCTTTTCATCATCCAGCAGGTAATGGATGTTTTCCGTATAATACTTCTTCAGGTCGTAATATGGGTATGGCGTGCCGGCTACTATCTTATCAATGTAATTTAATCCCGCAGCATTAGCTTGGTTAAATTGCGATATAAAGTCCTCCGGCAAATCCCGGTTTGCAACCCAAGCTGCAAATACAAATGGTAGCCCCGTATGCTCCTTCCATGCCAGGGACAAATCATAAACAAAGCGGAAACTGGCCAGTTGTTGTAATGCCCTGTCTCCTATTATAACACCGGCTGTGTTATCCTGTATAAGTTCTATAAAATTATCTGGTGCTTGCTTAAAAATCACATCTATTTTCCAGTAGTCCCTTAATAGCAACCTGGCCAGCATCACAGATGTGCGGGACTGGTAGTCGAGATACACAGTATCAACCTCTTCAATGGCTACATTACTGAAAATTGCGACAGAAGCTACTGTCGCGTCTGCACCTATTCCATAATCTGATATTATCCTTGCACCGGGAATAGTTGACATAGCTGCTACAGGCAACAATGCTACATCTATTGTTCCTTCCTGCAATTGCCGGGCTAATATTGATGGATAATTCACACTTAATTCGATACCTTCCATCACAGGGCTGTGCTGAATTCCATACAATAATGGTATAGTATTAAGGTAACTTACACCGCCAACTTTTATTTTATTACTCAACTGCTTATTTTTAACACGCAAAGATACAAGCAAAGCCAGCATTTAATGTCGCAACAACTAATTATTTATACTGATGGAGCTGCCAGGGGCAATCCTGGCCCGGGAGGATACGGAGCAATACTTAAATGGGGAAATACTGTCAAAGAAATCTCCCAGGGATACAGGAGAACCACTAATAACAGGATGGAACTGCTTGCTGTGATAATGGCGCTGAGACAACTAAAAAAAGATGGTGTGGATATTATTATTTACACAGATTCATCTTATGTAGTGGATTCAGTAGAAAAACGCTGGGTATTCGGTTGGGTGAAGACCAATTTT
The DNA here is from genome assembly GCA_964464965.1 of uncultured Flavipsychrobacter sp. GTDB lineage: Bacteria > Bacteroidota > Bacteroidia > Chitinophagales > Chitinophagaceae > UBA5543. The sequence continues at coordinate 1,485 of CAYXHM010000013.1, forward strand.
AAGGACAAAAAAAATGCCGACCTGTGGAAGCAGTTTTTAATAGAATACAAAAAACATAAAATAAAGTTTCAGTGGGTAAGGGGCCATGCGACAAATCCGGGCAATATCCGTTGTGATGAACTGGCTACCGCTGCTGCCGATAGTGGCAATTACCTGATTGATGAAGGATATGAAAATGCAGTTTAGTGCTGCAATTCCTTACCATGTTTTGAATCATGCCATACATTGTCATGTGTCCATACTATCTGCCCCATAAAGGCATGTTGCCTTACGTTACAATCCTTCTTGGCGCATAGTTTACAGGAATATTCCTGGCAGGCATCTATGTGTATGAATACATCTATCCTGTTGTTAAAGTGGCGGCTTATAAGCTCTTCAAGGGCGTGTATCTCTACTTCAGCTTGTCTTACTTCATAATACCATGGCAGTGTAAGATGTGCATCTACATGTACCCTGTCCCCGTAGTCAATCACTCTCAGGTTATGCAGGTCTATCCAGTCGTCTCTCCTGTTATTTTGCAATAGATCTATCACTTCCTGCACAATATTTATGTCAGTTTCATCCATAATGCCGGATAGTGAGCGGCGTACTACTTTATATCCTGTTACCATAATCACCACGGAAAATATCAGTGCTACAGCACTGTCCAGCCATTGCCATCCTGTAATGAGCAACAGCAATAAACCAGCTATTATTGCAACTGTAGAATATGCATCTGACTTTAAATGTCTCCCTGCCGATTCAACTACTAATGACTTATGTATCCTTCCCTGTCTTACAGCATAAACGCCAACCAGGTAATTAACTAAACCGGCTATTGCCACTATCCAAATACCGGTGTCCAGTTTATGTAATGGTTCAGGGTTTATCAATTGTACTACGGCCTCATAAATGATCATGACACCGGCAACCATTATCAGTACGCCCTCTATTGCAGAGGAAACATGCTCTGCTTTGCCATGCCCGTACGGATGATTCAGGTCACGGGGTTTTGCCGCAAGTATGATGCTGTACAACCCTATCAATCCCGCTATAACATTTACAGTGCTTTCCAGTGCATCTGTCAATATAGTTACTGAATTGGTCAGGTACCATGCCCATATTTTTCCTGCGAATAATACAATTGATAAAATTGCAATGTACCGCTGTATTCTTATTGCTGTCATTTGCTCTGCTTCTTCTCCTTGTATATTTTTCTCATACACGCACCACTCCATCCGCCCAATCCGCCAACTAACGCGCCTAACATAATATTGACCATCAAAAAGAATATATGACCAAGCCCGAATAACTCCGCCATACGTGAAGATAGTATCTGCTCATTGGCTGCATCGGTTATGACTATAAGTATTGACCACAACAATGCTATAGCCAGCATACCTGAAATGAATGCCCTTCCAGGCTTTTGTCGGGTAACTATTGCGACAAGAAACGGTATTACAGCAATCATCCACCAAGCTACAAAAAGCCTGGAGCAAAGCCATGCCAGTAAGGCCGTGATTAATATGGTAATTAATAATCTCATTTGCCTGCTTTAGTAATATGCCAGGTAGATTTTACCTGTTCTTTTGGTGGTTGTTGCTGCTTTGCAGTAAAGGATAATTTATAGTATTGCCCTTCTACCCATTTATCTAAAAATGTTGCATAATACTTACTCCCAGGGTTACCGGACTGACCTCCGGGATATACACCATATCCCTGGGGCATTTCACTCATTTCCACCACCATTCTCCACGATGGGCCATGATTACCTTTCATTGCATTAACGGTATTTCCCCAGCCGCCTGTTTTCAATTCTCCAAAGCTGAATGGCGCAATTTTGGCCAGGTGGTTTACAGTAGTCTTCTTTACTTTATACCATTCAAGCCCATTTACTGTTTTCAGTTTGTTCAAACTATCTTCAGCCTTGTTATAACTAATTATAATCTTCTCAACTATACCGGGAAGTTCGTCTTTATTATTCAACATTATTTGCACTGTCCTTTCCGGGAGTGGTAATAACCCATCAGGCGATTGTCTGAATACACCTGCCCATATATCCCGGTATAGTATAGACGACCAAACCTGGAAGACAGTTGCCGCTTTGCTTGTTGCGCTATAATTATAATTCCATTGCTTCAATAATTGCAGGTACTCGTCATCACCTGTACGATTTCTACCAACGATATCTAAAAGATAAGGGGTAATAGTCCTTGCCAATACAGAATGCACGTCATTCTGCAACCTGAACATATCCTCAACAGTTACATTTTTAATCGTATCCAGTACCTCATTAATCCGCCAGGCTCTTAACTCGTTAAAACGGCCATTAAACCAATAGGGGTAACTGCTGTCCGCTACATTCTGATTTGCAGAGCTTAGAAAATCCTGTACTGGATTATAAGCATGTGGGTTTTCTGATACAGGAATCAACTCACCCCATAAAGTACTGCTGTCTTTTCCCTGCATCACATATTTGCCCTGCCCTGGCCATTTATTGGCATACTGCCCTTGTCCCCAAAGTGCAATATTGCCTGCTATGTCTGAATATATAAAGTTCTGTGCAGGGCATAGGAAATAACCTATTGCCTGCACGAACTTATCATAATCATCCGCCCTGTTCAGCAAGTACAGACTTATCAGCTCATTGCTTTCCTGGTGTGCCATCCACTTCATAGCCAGTGGCACCTGTACACCGTTGGGTTCTTCAAAGTTGGTATCGTATTGCACAGGTCCATGCACGGTATAGTTCACTGTGTCAATAACATCAGGCTTGCCTTTTATTTTTATTACTTCCACCCTTTTGTCAAAAGCCGTTGAAACGCCGTTAAAAGTATAATGGTCATCATCTACCACATCTATTGCATAGTAATCCTTTACATCACGATAGTTGTTGGTAAATCCCCACGAAATATTATCATTAAACCCGATTACCACACCGGGCGCACCTGGCAGTGATACACCATACACATTTATTCCCGGTGCTGTAAGTTGCACCTCAAACCATAACGACGGCAGATTCAGCCCCAGGTGGGGATCATTGCACAAAATAGGCTTACCGCTTTTTGTTCTTGCACCGGCTACTACCCAGTTGTTACTGCCCTTACCATCTTCCTCATTATCTTTTGGCGCCTCCGGTATCTTTATATCTGCCCACACATTTCCGGTGGGCACCTGCGGAATTTGTAATGTAGCTGCGGGGTATTGAGTGCCTAATGGTATTACGGGCGTACTACCAGCCACCTTCTCAGGAAAATAAAAATCAATCTCTTCAGCTGTCAATACATTACTCAAGTAGTAAGACAACCCAATATCATGCACATCACCCGTCAGGTCGTCCGCCATATACATCAGCAGCAATGCTGTCTTGATGTTGGTCCACTCTTCGGGCGCGAAGCCCATCAGTTTATATTCTATCGGGTACTCCCTTTTACTTAATGACGCTATATACTGGTTCACCCCGGCCCGGTATGCATCCAATGCGCTTTTTGTGAGGGGGTTACGCTCCATAGCCTGTAGTTTCTTTTCTGCGCCATATATCATTCCCTTACGTCTCTGTCCCCTGTCATATTTCAGGGCTTTCTCCCCCAGCAGTTCACTTACACGGCCTGCAGCAGCCCTCGTTTGCAGATCCATTTGCCACAGCCTGAAATATGCATGAATATACCCCTGCGTATAGTACAGATCATAGTCATTTGCAGCCTTTATATGCGGCACCATCCTATCATCAAACCATATTTCAACTTCATCTTGTACCCCTTCAAGGGAAATGTCTTCATTGAAATCATTATCCACAGGCTCAGCACTGGTCCAAAAGCCGTTAACCGGGTCTAACAACATACCCAATGCCGGCGTACTGCCTATTGGTTTATTGAGCAGGTACACAACAATTATGGTCAGCATTAAAGGCAATATGGCGCTGAGCAACCTCATGCTGTATAGTTTTACATAAAGCTAAAGAAATAGCTGCATTAATACTTGCCTGATGCGGGTAATTCAACCACATAAGATTTGCCACCCTTTACTGTCAGAGACTTATCTCTCAACCAGGGGTTCAACATTTTAAGCATACGGTAATTGCTACCGTTGTTCATTGCAAATGCAGCCAGGTCTGGTACCGTTTCTGTAATAGTTATCTTACGCGTTGCAATAGGTTTATATTCTTCCTGTGGCAATATGTTGAATCCTGACTCCTCGGGATTGGTCATAATATGCTTAAACGTCAGTATGCGGAATATATACCGCATTGTTTCTTCAGGAAGCAACAAGTCGTAATAGTCTTTCTGGTACTGGATTTCTGCATTTTTTGAATAGCCCGCCATCCCGCAGTTATAAGAAGCTGCCGCTGCTGTCCATGAGCCAAACTTCTCGTATGCTTCTTTCAGGTACATACATGCAGCATCTGTTGCCTTTGCTACATGGTATCTTTCATCTACCTGGTCGTTCACCTCGAGCCCATAACGGGGGGCCGTAGCATCCATAAACTGCCAGAAACCACGCGCACCTGCCGAAGAACGTGCCGGTGTCAGGGAACTTTCGGCAACGCAGAGGTATTTGAAATCATCAGGTACACCATTAGCTTTCAATCTTTGCTCTATAAGAGGAAAGTACCGGGTAGCCTGTAATAATATTTGCAATGTATTACCATGCCTGTAACTATTGTTGATGAGTTCGTATTCAAACATTTCTTTTACATCCCTCCTGGCCAATGGCACGGGTTCGCCGGCAAAACTCATAGTGGCTGGCACATCCGGCACGAACCATTTATATTGTATTTTCTTGTTTTTCTTTACAGATACTGCTTCCTCTTCTTTGGCAGATTCTTTAAATGCCATTCCTGCAATAACACCGGTGCTTATCACTGCTCCTGCCAGGAAATATATAACGGGCTTAATATTCATATCTTCTGTTTTAAAAGGGTTAATATAAATATAGCAATTTTACCCTGAAAAAACTAAGGGCTGTCTTTCCAGACAGCCCTATCATTATGTTAATTCTACAAGTGAATTATTCTTCTTCGTCAAACTGCAGTACATCGCGGTTTGCCATCAGTAATTCAAACTCTTGTTTAGAACCTACTATTATATCATCGTAATCGCGCATACCGGTACCGGCTGGTATCAGGTTACCCGTGATAACGTTTTCTTTCAGTCCCATCAGGTCGTCAGATTTACCATTGATAGCTGCCTGTGACAGTACTTTGGTAGTCTCCTGGAACGATGCAGCAGATATCCAGCTTTGTGTACCCAGCGATGCTTTTGTAATACCCAGCAACAACGGTGTAGATGTTGCAGGTTGGGCATCGCGGTACTCTACCAGCTTTTTATCAGCACGGCGCAGTCCACTGTTTGCCTCACGTATTTCACGCAATGTAACTATCTGGCCCGGATGCAGGTCATCAGAATCACCTGATTCTGTAACAACTTTCTTATCGAATATCCAGTCGTTCTCTACCATGAAGTCAAATTTATCTACCGTATCATCTTCCAGGAATTTAGTATCACCCGGATCAACGATAGTAACCTTGCGCATCATCTGGCGTACAATTACTTCAATGTGTTTATCATTGATTTTCACACCCTGCAAACGATATACCTCTTGTATCTCATTTACCAGGTATTCCTGTACTGCGAAAGGTCCTTTGATATTCAATATATCGCTTGGTGTAGTTGCACCATCAGACAGGGATGTACCCGCTTTTACGAAGTCACCATCCTGTACCATGATGTGGCGTGTAAGTGGCACAAGGTATTTTCTTACGATACCTTCTTTACTTTCTACTACTATCTCACGGTTACCACGTTTGATGTTACCAAAGCTTACCACACCATCAATAGCTGATACTATGGCAGGGTTGCTTGGGTTACGTGCTTCAAACAGCTCGGTTACCCTTGGCAGACCACCCGTGATATCGCGACTACGACCCATGACACGTGGTATTTTCACCAGTACCTGTCCGTTATTTACTTTATCACCCTCTCCAACAATAATGTGCGAACCTACCGGTAAGTTGTAAGATTTCTCTTCTCCGTTAGACTCAACTATTACAGACGGTATCTTGGTTTTATCTTTAGTTTCAATTACCACTTTCTCACGGTGACCTGTTTGCTCATCCGCTTCTTCACGGTAAGTGATACCTTCAATAACGCTTTCAAATTTCACTTTACCATTGATCTCAGAAACGATAACGGCGTTAAACGGATCCCATGTACAGATAACATCACCTTTCTTGATTTTCTGCCCGTTTTTAATTTTCAGGATAGAACCGTAAGGAATGTTATGTGTATTTAACAGGCGGTCGTTTTCTACGTCTATCACCCTCATCTCACCTGTACGTCCTATTACCACTACTATTTCATCTCCTTCCATATTGGTAGAAGTAGTTGTACGCAGACCATCAAACTGTGCAGTACCATCAAATTTAGCTACCAGTTGAGACTCAATGGCAGATGAACCCGCAACACCACCCACGTGGAATGTACGCAGCGTAAGCTGTGTACCAGGCTCACCTATCGACTGGGCAGCAATGATACCTACCGCATCACCTTTCTGCACCATATAGCCTGTAGCCAGGTTTTTACCGTAACATTTTGTACAAACACCACGTTTGCTTTCGCAGGTCAATACAGAGCGTATTTCTACTGTTTCAATTGCACTATCTTCTATTGCTTTGGCAACTTCTTCAGTAATTTCCGTACCGGCTTCTACAACCAGTTCATCAGTAAGCGGGTCAAACACATCGTGCAGCGATGTACGGCCTAAAATACGGTCGTACAGAGATTCAACGATATCCTCATTATCCTTCAGAGCAGATGTTGCAATACCACGCAATGTTCCGCAATCTTCTTCATTAATAACAACGTCCTGGGCAACATCTACCAGACGACGTGTCAGGTAACCCGCATCCGCCGTTTTAAGGGCTGTATCCGCAAGACCTTTACGCGCACCGTGCGTAGAGATGAAGTACTCCAATACGTTCAGGCCATCTTTAAAGTTAGAAAGGATCGGGTTCTCAATGATCTCTGAACCTGATGAACCACTACGACGTGGTTTCGCCATCAATCCCCTAAGACCGGCCAGCTGTTTAACTTGTTGTTTAGAACCACGCGCACCTGAATCCAGCATCATATAAACAGAGTTGAAACCTTGTTTATCTATTGCCATTTCATGTATCAGCGTTTCTGTAACACGGGTATCCACACGAGACCAGATATCGATAACCTGGTTGTAACGCTCGTTATTGGTGATAAGACCCATGTTATAGTTTTCCCAAACCTCATCTACCTCACCTTGTGCAGCAGCAACCAGTGCTTCTTTAACGTTAGGTATAGACAGATCTTCAATACTGAACGACAGGCCACCCCTGAATGCCATACGGAATCCAAGTGTTTTAATATCATCCAGGAACTTAACCGTAGCAGGCACACCTGAGTTTTTCAGGATAGTACCAATGATTTCACGAAGCGATTTCTTTGTCAGAAGCGCGTTTACGAAACCATTACTTTCCGGTACAAACTGGTTAAATATTACACGGCCTACAGTTGTATCTATCAACTGCATTTTTATGCCTTCTTTAGTTTTTACCCTTGCTTTTACTTTAATAAAGGCATGCAGGTCTATGCGCTCTTCATTGTAAGCTATCATCACCTCTTCCGCACTGTAGAAGGTCATGTTTTCACCTTTCACTTTCACATCACCTTCAGACCTTCTGCCTTTAGAGATATAGTACAGTCCTAACACCATGTCCTGTGAAGGCAGTGTGATCGGGGTACCGTTCTGCGGGTTCAGAATGTTATGAGAAGCCAGCATCAATAATTGTGCTTCCAGTATAGCGGCATTGCTCAAAGGCACGTGCACAGCCATCTGGTCACCATCAAAGTCGGCGTTGAACGCGGTACACACCAGCGGGTGCAGGCGTATCGCCTTACCTTCTATCAGTTTCGGCTGGAATGCCTGTATAGACAACCTGTGCAGTGTTGGGGCACGGTTCAGCATGATCGGGTGTCCTTTCAGTACATTCTCCAGGATATCCCAAACTACTGATTCTTTACGCTCAACTAATTTTTTAGCGCTTTTTACTGTTTTTACAATACCTCTTTCAATCAACTTGCGTATGATGAATGGTTTGAACAGCTCGGCAGCCATATCTTTTGGAAGACCGCACTCGTGCAGTTTCAGGTCCGGCCCGATGATGATCACCGAACGACCTGAATAGTCAACACGTTTACCCAACAGGTTCTGGCGGAAACGTCCTTGTTTACCTTTCAGTACGTCTGACAATGATTTCAGCGCACGGCCACCTTCAGCTTTTACAGCGTTAGATTTACGGCTGTTATCAAACAGGGAATCCACAGCCTCTTGCAACATACGTTTTTCATTACGTAAGATTACTTCAGGAGCTTTAATCTCTATCAACCTTTTCAGACGGTTGTTACGGATGATTACCCTGCGGTAAAGGTCGTTCAGGTCTGAAGACGCGAAACGGCCACCATCCAGTGGTACTAACGGGCGAAGCTCCGGTGGTATTACAGGGATGTATTGCATCACTGTCCATTCCAACCTGTTCTCTACCCTTGTATTTGCATCGCGGAATGCTTCAACCACACTCAGGCGTTTCAGGGCTTCCTGCTTACGTTGTTGAGATGTTTCGTTGGCAGCAGCGTTACGCAAATCGTAAGACAACTGGTCAAGGTCTATACGGCTCAGCAGAGCGTGTACCGCCTCGGCACCCATCTTAGCGATGAACTTATTAGGATCTTCATCAGGCAGGTACTGGTTCTCATGAGAGATTGATTCCAGTATCTCCAGGTATTCATCCTCAGTAAGCAGTTGCAGGTCTGTCTTTTCAGAGTCCTTCAGGCTCAGTTTCTGACGGATCAGATCTTCTGCCTCACCAGCCTGAACAACTGTATAACGCTCGTAGTAAACGATGCTCTCTAATTTTTTGGAACTGGTACCCAACAAGTAACCTATTTTGTTAGGCAAGCTCTTAAAGTACCATATGTGTACGATAGGCACCACCAGTTTGATGTGGCCCATGCGCTCACGACGTACTTTTTTCTCTGTTACTTCAACACCGCAGCGGTCGCACACGATGCCTTTGTAACGGATACGTTTGTACTTTCCGCAATAACATTCGTAATCCTTCACAGGTCCGAATATTTTTTCGCAGAACAAACCATCACGTTCCGGCTTGTAGGTACGGTAGTTAATGGTTTCAGGCTTTAAAACCTCGCCATAAGAACGATCCAGGATCGTGTCCGGGGATGCAAGGCTGATCGTTATCCTGCTGAATCCCGATTTGGGTCGGTTGTCTTTTTTAATAGCCATATATAAAAAGAGTCTTTATTTTTTTAAATAATTGCTTTTGTACTTCTTAAAACCTGTGTCCTATTAGTCAAATTTCAACTCAAGACCTAAGCCACGCAGCTCATTCACCAATACGTTAAACGATTCCGGAATACCTGGTTTAGGTATGTTGTCACCTTTAACTATTGCTTCGTAAGTTTTGGCCCTGCCTATGATGTCATCAGACTTCAACGTCAACAGTTCCTGCAATATGTTGGCAGCACCGTATGCTTCAAGTGCCCAAACCTCCATCTCACCAAAACGCTGACCACCGAACTGTGCTTTACCACCCAGCGGCTGCTGTGTAATAAGACTGTATGGCCCGATAGAACGCGCGTGCATCTTATCGTCAACCAGGTGGTGCAGTTTAATGATGTAGATAATACCTACAGTTGCCTTCTGGTGGAAACGCTCTCCTGTTTCACCATCGTACAGGTAAGTGTGGCAATAGTTCGGCAAGCCGGCCTCGCCTATCAGGTTGTTGATCTCATCTACAGAAGCACCATCGAATATCGGGGTTGCAAAACGCTCGCCCAGTTTTTCGCCGGCCCATCCCAGGATGGTTTCATATATCTGCCCAAGGTTCATCCTTGAAGGTACACCCAGTGGGTTCAATACAATATCCACAGGAGTTCCGTCTTCCAGGAATGGCATATCCTCATCACGAACTATTTTCGCAACGATACCTTTGTTACCGTGACGACCCGCCATTTTATCACCTACTTTCAGTTTACGTTTGCTGGCCAGGTACACTTTCGCAAGTTTCAATACGCCTGTTGGCAACTCATCACCAATGCTCAGGTTAAATTTCTCACGTTTGTAACGTCCCAGTTCTTCGTTGTACTTGATGTTGTAGTTGTGCAGCAGTTGGTTGATCTGTCCGTCTATTTCTTCTTCGCCTGTCCATCCCAGTGGGTTAACATTCTGGAAATCGATTGCGCTCAGGGTCTTAGAGTTGAACTTACCACCTTTGCTTATCAGCAGTTCGCCAAAGTTGTTGGTAACACCTGTTGAACTCTGGTTTTTCAGCAGTATCATCAGCTTGTCTATCAGCAGTGTTTGCAGTTCAGACAGGTTTTTCTCATGTACTTTCTCTATGTTCTCCAGTGCAGCTTTCTCACGCACTTTCGCATTCTTGTCTTTCTTAACGCGCTGGAACAGTTTTTTATCGATAACGATACCTTCTGTACCACTTGCAGCTTTCAGGGAAGCATCTTTCGCATCACCGGCTTTGTCACCAAATATCGCACGCAGCAGTTTCTCTTCAGGGGTTGGGTCTGTTTCTCCTTTAGGTGTTATTTTACCTATCAGTATATCACCCTCGCCTACGTGAGCGCCTACGCGTATGATACCGTTCTCATCCAGGTCTTTTGTAGCCTCTTCAGATACGTTAGGTATGTCTGGTGTCAGTTCTTCTTCACCCAGTTTAGTATCACGTACTTCCAGTTCATACTCATCTATATGTATAGATGTAAACAGGTCATTACGTACTACTCTTTCGCTTATTACAATCGCATCCTCAAAGTTGTAGCCTTTCCATGGCATGAATGCCACTTTCATGTTACGGCCAAGTGCCAGTTCACCACCTTTGGTAGCATAACCTTCGGTCAGGAAGTCGCCTTCTTTCACCTTTTGTCCTTTGCGTACGCAAGGCCTTAAAGTAATGCTTGTGCTCTGGTTGGTCTTCTTATACTTGGTAAGCGTGTATTTTCTCAGGTCATCTTCAAACGATACCAGGCGTTGTTTTTCATCACGCTCGTAACGTACATGTATTTCGTTTGCATCTACATACTCTATTACGCCGTTACCTTCTGCATGTATCTGGATACGCGCATCGCGGGCAGCTTTTGCCTCAAGGCCGGTACCTACTATGGGTACTTGTGGTAATATCAGCGGTACAGCCTGGCGTTGCATGTTCGATCCCATCAGTGCACGGTTGGCATCATCATGCTCCAGGAAGGGAATCAGCGACGCACTCAAACCAACTATTTGGTTGGGTGCCACGTCCATGTATTCCACCTCTTCACGGCCTAATATCGGGAAGTCACCTGTCTGCCTTGAACGTATCTTCTCATCTATAAAGTTTCCTTTGTCGTCCAGTTCAATATTTGCCTGTGCAATTTTCGCTTCATCTTCTTCCTCAGCGCTCAGGTAGTGGTGTTGTTTCAGGTTTACCTTACCATCCTTCACTTTGCGGTATGGAGTTTCTATGAAGCCCATATCGTTTATCTTGGCGTGTACGCAAAGTGTAGATATCAGACCAATGTTTGGTCCCTCAGGAGTTTCAATAGTACAAAGACGGCCGTAGTGGCTGTAGTGAACGTCACGCACCTCAAAGCCTGCACGCTCACGGCTAAGACCACCTGGTCCGAGCGCTGATATACGGCGTTTGTGTGTGATCTCAGACAGAGGATTGGTCTGGTCTAAGAACTGTGACAACTGTGATGTACCAAAGAATGAGTTGATAACAGAAGACAGTGTACGTGCGTTGATCAGGTCTATTGGCGTAAACACCTCATTATCACGAACGTTCATACGCTCGCGGATGGTACGTGCCATACGTGCCAGGCCTACACCAAACTGTGCAAACAATTGCTCACCCACGGTACGTACACGGCGATTGCTCAGGTGGTCAATATCATCAATCTCTGCTTTACCGTTTGTAAGGCGTACCAGGTATTTAATGATAGATATAATATCTTCTTTGCTCAGTACTTTCTTATTCAGGTCTATATCAAGGTTCAACTTACGGTTGATCTTATAACGGCCTACTTCACCCAGGTCATACCTTTTATCACTAAAGAACAGTTTTTCAATGATACCACGTGCAGTTTCATCATCAGGAGCGTCAGAACCCCTCAGTTGACGATAAATGTGTTGTACCGCCTCTAACTCAGAGTTAGAAGTATCCTTGTTCAATGTGTTGTATATAATTGAATAGTCACCGCTTACTTCTTCCTTCTGCAGGAATACAGTATCGATGTTCATATCCAATATCATATTCATATTATCCTCATCCAGCACGTTGTCGCGGTCAAGAACCACTTCGTTACGCTCGATGGTTACCACCTCGCCGGTATCCTCATCTACGAAATCTTCAGTCCAGCTGCGCAGTACGCGTGCAGCCAGGCGGCGGCCAAGGTTTTCAGATAAAGCTTTTTTCTCCACTTTCACCTCGTCGGCCATGCCAAACAGTTCCAGTATGTCCTTATCGGTTTCGTAACCTATAGAACGCAACAGTGTTGTTACAGGGAATTTCTTTTTACGGTCGATGTAGGCATACATTACGTTGTTGATGTCCGTAGCGAACTCCATCCACGCACCTTTGAACGGTATTACCCTGGCACTGTATATTTTAGTACCATTGGGGTGTACACTCTGGCCGAAGAATACGCCCGGAGAACGGTGCAACTGGGATACTACTACCCTTTCAGCGCCGTTTACCACGAAAGTACCCCGTGGTGTCATATATGGAATGTTACCCAAAAACACATCCTGCACGATTGTTTCAAAATCTACGTGCTCTTCGTCATTACAACTCAGGCGCAGTTTCGCTTTCAACGGTACAGAATAAGTAAGACCACGCTCCATACACTCTTCTATGGTATAGCGGGGGGGATCAATGAAATAATCCAGGAACTCCAGCACAAATATGTTGCGCGTATCAGTAATAGGAAAGTTTTCTTTAAACACACGGAACAGACCCTCGTTATCACGTTTGTCTGGGGTGGTTTCTAACTGAAAAAAGTCCTGGAATGATTGGAGCTGGATAGCCAGTAGATCCGGGGTGTCTGCTACATCGTGGATTTTACCAAAATTGATGCGGCCTGAAACGGTTCTTTTTTGTGGTACTGCCATAATATCGTTATATAATCCTGTATTGTTACAAATAAAAATTCCCCGTTCCCAAAGGCTACGCCTCCCGGTACAGGTAGTATTTTATGTATCAACAAAATTTAATCAAAAAGTTATTGTGCACGTGCTTTTTCCCCAAAGGGGATGCAAATATATTAAGAAAGCTCCGAACTATCAAAAAATATTCCAAAAATCGGTTTTGGGGAGAAAAATCTTTAAATAATCCGAGCAAAAAATCAATCACTCATATCCAACTCATCAAAACTGCCAGATTAAAAGCAGCATTAATGTCCTCTCTCAGTACCAGTACGGATACAAATTTACCATCTATGTGGTATATAATACCCCTCAAACGCATTCTACTTTTGCATCATAGCATTAAAAAAGAACGGGCTATTATTTGTCACAAATTCAAAAAATCATAATTATGAAAAAAGTTACCTCAATTGCACTGATTGCACTTTTAGCTGTAGGCTTTACTTCCTGCAAAAAAGACTGGACTTGTACCTGTAAAGACAAAGACGGTAAAGAAAGCCCCTACACTTACCCTAAAGTGCCTAAGAAAACAGCAAAAGCAAGCTGTGATGCCGCTAATACATCATGGACTGCCGGTGGTGGAAGCTGCAGCCTGAAATAATAAAAAATCAAAAACATAAAAAGGGCGCTCGTTGAGTGCCCTTTTTCTATTTTTGCCACTTATACTGATATAATTCATGAGGTTACTCAAAATCATTCTGCTGGCTATCCTTTCTGTACTCACAGGAGCGCTGTTCATATATTCCGCTTACACCAAGCTCTATTCGCTGGAAAGTTTTGAGCGTTTTCAATATACCATAGTTGAATATGTGCACCTACCCTGGTGGCTTGCGGTACACTGTTCACGCATACTTACGGGCATGGAAGGTGCTTTGGGTATCTTAATTGCTGCGCACCTGTTTGGCAAACGCAAATGGATACTCAGTATTGCTATATGGCTGCTGGTTGCTTTCAGTATATACCTTGTTTATCTCTGGGCGGCTGTTGGCAATGATATTAACTGTGGCTGCTTTGGCGATAAAATATGGATGAGCCCCGCCTCTTCGTTAGTAAAAAATATCATCATGATCGCGGTTATCTTGATTATTAAAAGATACCATACCGGCTTTTCTTTCAGGTGGACCAGGTGGGCCGTACCTCTTGTTTTCCTTGGGCTTACATTTTCTACTTACGCCATCTTCCCCCTGCCTGCTACCCAGCCCGACTGGCTGAAAAAAGATAAATATAAAATAGACCTCTCCGCCCTGTATGCGCCAGGCAAAGCCGACGCACCCAAAGCAGATTTATATAAAGGGAAGCATGTCATAGCCTTCTTCAGCCTTACCTGCCCGCATTGTAAAATGGCAGCGTATAAAATGCATGTAATGAAGAAAAAGAACTCTTCATTACCATTCCATATAGTATATGCAGGCAACAGCAGGCATCTTGATGAATTCTGGAAGGATACCCAAGCCGAAAGTATGCCACATACAAGGCTGCAGGCCGACGACTTTACAAATATAGCCGGCTTCAGCTGGCCGGCTATATTCCTTGTAAATGATGGCTGGGTAGAGGGGCAAACCAACTATGTTTCTATGAGCCAGGCTGAAATAGAAAAATGGTTGGCCGCCCCATCTAAGTAATCAGGTAATTAAGCTTTCAGCTTTTTCAACACATTGGCAGGTACCCCACCCTTGTGCAGTAAAAAGGCAGTGGTTTTATACTGTACATACGCTTTGGTTACATACAGGTAACCTTTATAGTCGTTCTTTTCACCCCATGAGTTCTTAACTATATAATACTCCTTGCCATTCTGATCTTCTGCTATACCTACTATATGCATACCGTGGTCGTCTGTAGTAGTATAGTTGTCAAATGCCTCCTGGCGTATTTTCTCAGTTATCTTACGGTCTTTTTTAGGGCCGTTGAACAGTGCTTTCTGCTCATCCTCTTCCATATCATCCCAGTCTTTTTCGGGTACAAAAGCCACGCCATTTTTCCAGCTGAAATATTTCTCGCTCACATCTGTAGCCCAGGCTACGGTATATCCGTTCTTCAATGCGTTATCTATCGTAGGTATCATATCATCCATCGGGATGTTATAAACCTTATCCAGGCTCCAGTTATCAGGCACCATCAGCATCACTTTCTCATAATACGGCTGGTAACTGAAAGAGGAAAATTCTACATAATCGGCAGCATTTATACCTACAACACTTCTTGCGAATGTTTTAGGGGTATATAACTTGCCCTGGTAATCAAATGTTTCAGGCACTTTGCCCAGGTAGGCATCCAGCACACCCTCAAAAGCTTTTTTCCAGTTGGGGGTTATTTTTTTATTGGGGTTCTTTACAACAACATCCAGCATTGCTTTAAGTATGCCCTGCATTTCACCAAATACGTTTTTGTCGGTACCATAGTTCAGCCCGCTATATGCGCTCTGGGGCATAGCGCCATATTTCGCATACATATTTATCACATCGTGACAGGCGCCGCCGTCTCCGTAAGAAAACTCACCATGCATACGTACAAAAGCATCTGCACGCTCTGTATATACGCAACGGGCAGTATATATCTCTGCTATATCCACCGGCTTTTTGCCCATACGTATCATCTCGCTTTCCAGGAAGGAGTTGGTGCTGTAGCTCCAGCAGGTACCGGACTTGCCCTGGTTTTTCACATCCGTACATTCCAGGTTTATCTTGTCCTTAAATTCAAATTTCTTCTTAGCGCTGTCGCTCTTGTTGTCTTTTATCTTGTTTATCAGGTCGTCTTGCGCATTCGTCATTACAGGCAGTACAAGTGCCAGCATCAAAGCAATTTTCTTCATTATTTTTATTGGTATGTTTTATAAATAGATGGTTGCGAAGATATACAAATATGGACTAAGCCCTATACACCCGTTAGGGGGATAAATACCTTGAGTCTAAAAAACGAATTTTGCCTTATCTTTTCAGCAATAACGGATATCATGCAACAAAGGGAACAATTCTTACAGGACATAATAAAGGGATATACTTTCAAAGGCGACTCCATATTGCTGGGCAGCGCTATGCTGAATGGCGAAGTAATAAAAGAAGCAACTGTACGCCTGCCCCTCCGTACGCTCAACCGTCATGGCCTGATAAGCGGCGCTACCGGTACGGGTAAAACCAAAACGCTACAGATACTGGCAGAGGCTATGAGCAGCGCCGGCATACCTGTATTGCTCATGGATATAAAAGGCGACCTGAGCGGGCTGGCGGCGGCTGGAACAAGTAATGCTAAAATTGAAGAACGGGCAGGATTGTTAGGAATAACTTTTAACCCTGCAGCATACCCTCTTGAATTACTTTCTTTAAGTGCCGAACCGGGGGTACGCTTAAAAGCAACGGTTACGGAATTTGGCCCCGTACTGCTTGCTAAGGTGCTGGACCTTAACAGTACGCAGGAAAGCATTTTGTCTATGTTGTTTAAATATTGCGACGATAACCAGATGCCCTTGCTCGATTTAAGGGATTTACAAAAAACACTGCAATGGGCTGCCAATGAAGGAAAAGAAGAGTTGAAAGATACTTATGGCGCTCTTTCACCGGCATCTGTAGGTATCATCATGCGTAAGGTAATTGAACTACAGCAGCAGGGCGCAGACAATATATTTGGAGAACCATCTTTTGAGGTAGATGACCTGATGCGTATCAGCATGGAGGGGAAAGGAATAGTTAACATACTGAGAGTCACAGACATACAAGATAAGCCTAAACTATTTTCTACGTTTATGCTCCAATTGCTTGCAGAGCTATACGCCACTCTGCCGGAAGAAGGCGACCTTGACAAGCCGAAGCTGGTGATGTTTATCGATGAGGCGCACCTCATATTTAACAATGCTAACTCTATATTACTGAACCAGTTAGAAACCATTATCAAACTTATCCGTTCAAAAGGCGTAGGCATATTCTTCGTTACGCAAAACCCTGTAGATATTGCTCCTGCTGTCCTCAGCCAGTTGGGCCTAAAGATCCAGCATTCTTTACGAGCCTTTACCGCCAACGATCGTAAGGCTATAAAACAAACTGCTGAAAATTATTCGCTGAGTAACTATTATAAAACAGAAGACCTCATAACACATCTCGGTACGGGTGAGGCGTTAATTACATTATTAAATGAGAAAGGCATACCTACCCCATTGGCTGCCACTATGTTATGTCCACCTAATTCACGTATGGACATACTTGATCAACAGGAAATAAATACCCTGGTTAACCAATCGGCACTTACAATCAAATACAACCGCACTGTAGATACAAAGAGCGCTTATGAGATACTGGAAGAAAAAATGAAAGCCGCAAAAGAGCTTGAACCAGAAGTAAAAACAAAAAGACAGCAGGAAGAAGAAAAATCTGTAATAGAAAAGTTAGGAGATAATAGCGTGGTAAAAAGTATGATGCGAACTGCCGGTAATATGATAGTGCGAAGCCTGCTGGGCTCACTGGGGGTAAGCACGTCTTCACGTAAAAAGAAAACAAGCTGGTTCTAAGATTATTCGTCGCGCAGTTCTTTACCGGTCAGGCTTAAAAACACATCTTCAAGATTGGCCTCCTTTACGGGCTCAGGACGCATAAATCCGGTAGATACTAAATTGTCTATCAACGCATTAGGTTCATCTATTGCAATTATTTTACCGGCATCTATTATTGCTACCCTGTCGCACAGTATCTCTGCTTCATCCATATAGTGGGTGGTGATTACTACAGTGGTACCACGGTTGCGTATCTGCTTTATCAGCTCCCAGAGATTGCGCCTGGCCTGTGGGTCAAGCCCGGTAGTGGGTTCATCCAGGAATATTATTTGCGGGTCGTTTATCAGCGTTGTAGCAATAGAAAAACGCTGTTTTTGCCCTCCTGACAGTTCTTTGTATTTATTTTTAGCCTTATCGCGCAGGTTTACCAGGTCCAAAAGCTGCATAGGATCAACATTGTGGTTATACAACCCGGCAAACAACCTGATGATCTCTACCAGGTTCAGGCTGGGATAAAAGCCAGCTGCCTGTAGTTGCACTCCTATTATTTTTTTTATGGCCTGTGTATCTGTATCTATATTCAACCCCGCAACTGTTACCACGCCACCATTCTTTTTCCGTAGTGTTTCTATTATCTCCAGTGTAGTGGTTTTTCCGGCACCGTTAGGCCCTAGCAGGCCAAATATTTCTCCTCTATATACGTCAAAGCTTATGTTATTTACAGCCGTAAAATCGTCATACTTTTTCACGAGGCTGCTAACACTGATAATAATATCATTCATAATTACTTGGAGAGGCTATTTAAGTAAAAGTTTAGTTGAGGTAACTATGTTGTTTCCGGGCAGCCTTCGCTGGTGCGCTCTTCTTCATATGTGGCAGATTTTTGTTCCGCTGCTCGTAGTACGCGCTATCTTGTTTAGACATCGTGAAGTATTCCTCGTAAATAAGACTGTCCACCTGGTACTCCTCCACTTTAGTAATAGCACCGGTCAGCTCGTCATAAAAACGCCAGGTACCATGTTTCACACTACCCCTGTCTGCCTCTACAGCTACCAAGGATTCTTCTCCTGTTACAGGTTCCACCACCATTATAGTATCAATGGTTACATCGGGGTTCAGTCCACGGTACAGGCCTATACATGTCACCTGTCCTTTGGTAAAGTATTTTACCTCTCCGTCCAGCACGTCTTTTTTATAATTCTCAATAGCTACCAGGTCGCCTACGCTATTCATCTTATACCAAAGCCCGCTTTTCAGACTGTTGTAATAGCTGCCAAATTCTGTATAAGCACGTTCTCCCCTTGTTTCTTTTACATTATTCAACCACATGCCCTGCTTATACCCTTTGGCGTCTTTTTGATTTATTTTGGTTTTTGAAGACTTTTTATCAGGCATAGTTTGTGCTATAGCCTGCAGGCTGATACCTGCAAACGCTACAAAAACCAATATTACCTTTATTCTTCTCATATCAATGTTTATACGGCAAATGATGTACCACAGCCACAAGTACTGCTGGCATTGGGGTTATTAAAAACAAAACCGCGCGCATTCAGCCCCTGCTGAAAATCCACCTCAATACCATGCAGGTATATACCGTGGGCAGTCTTCATAATGAGCGGGATACCACTTATCTCAAACTCCATATCGTCTTCTTCCTTCTGGTCAAATCCTAATATATAGGTCATGCCGGAACATCCTCCCCCTTTTACACCCACGCGCAAATGCTGTCCCTGTACGAAATCAGGTTGCGCCATCAGTCTTCTCACTTCTTCAACAGCACCTTTTGTCAGCGTAACAGGATTATTCACAATTGTTTCCATTACTATAAATATATTTTATACAAAGTTAGCATACAAGCATCCCTCCTCCAAATAAGGAAAGTTAAACTGTGTATTTGTATTATAAATACATTGGCAACAATCGTTATAAAATTTATGCGATGACATCTTTATATTTGCCTTCGTAAAGCAATAAATTTATGAGCGAGGTAATAGACATGATTACAGACGATGCTGCACAAAGCATGAAGAAGGCTATAGAACATCTTGAAACGGAGTTGAGCCGTATCAGGGCGGGCAAGGCCAATCCACAGATACTGGACGGTATTACTGTAGATTACTATGGCAACAGCACGCCGCTTAACCAGGTTGCCAATGTAACCGTGACCGATGCGCGCACTTTAAGCATACAGCCCTGGGAAAAACCTATGCTGGCAGTCATTGAACGTGCTATCATTGCATCCAACATCGGCCTGAATCCACAAAATGATGGAATTATCATACGCCTGTTTTTACCACCGCTTACAGAAGAGCGTCGTAAAGACCTGGTAAAACGTGTAAATGCTGAAGGGGAACAGGCTAAGGTATCCGTACGGAGCATACGCCGCGATGCTATTGAGCAGATAAAAAAAGAACAGAAAGATGGCCTGAGCGAAGATGCGGCAAAAGATGCTGAAGCATTGGTACAGGGCATAACAGATAAACATATAGCACTGGTGGACGTACATTGTAAAGACAAGGAAAAAGAAATCATGACTATATAACCTCTTTAGGTTGTTTAAAATATTATTCTCTAAAACGTTTCATAGCAACTATGAAACGTTTTTTCGTTTTATAATTATAATGTCCGGGTCTATTTTCCGGTTTATTTAATATTACATGTATAATATTTTTCACCTTTTTTATATATTTAGACTTGTAACATCCTCTTAGAAATTTCTTTATGAAAAACACTATACTTTCCACAGCTCTTCTGGCCCTGGCATCCTTATCTGCCAATGCGCAGACTAATGGCGTAGATTACCAGTACAATAACAACACCTTCAGCGTGGCGCAACAAGACAAGTTGTTTACAAAAAACAGCACGGGCAAGGTATTTTACAACAGGATACATTCGTTTGATAGTTTCAGTAAGGCTTCTCTAAAACCGTTCGTTTCGAGGGAAGAATTTTTAGCATACCTGGACAATTTTGAAAACATCTACAACACGGCCAATGTAAATGGGTATGGTGCATATATTCCGGCTCTGAAAACACTACATGCCAACGTAAAAAGTATGTACAGGTTATCTACAAGTGACGACCACAGGGCTGCGCTTTACGAAATTATAGCGCCCGTTTATAAAGTAGTGGATGAAAGCTGGGGAGAAGATATAGTTAACCCGGTTTTGCAGGAAGCATACCTGAACCTGTATGAGTACGCAGCAGCAAAAGCAAATAGTGGCGAGCGCGAATTTGCATCTGCTATGAAATACGTGAATATGGAGCCTATAAAAGTAAATGAATCTCTTGGCCACTGCGAGTACACGGTTACAATAGACAAGCCTGTGCTTCAAAAAGATGATATTGAAATATATTTCTCAGATATGGCGCTGTTTAAAAAAATAAGCGGGAAATACCCCGGCCCGCTTCTTGAAGGGCCTATACCCGGCTGGGCGGCTATGAAAGACGAAAGCGCTGTGGTAAGAGCTATGTTGCAGGCATACACCGGCAAAAAAGAAATACCAGCATATTATTCTTACCAATACAAACTGAGGGAATTTGGCAACCCAGCTACAGTACAGCAAAATCTCGTGAAAAATATGAACTGGTTCGTTTGGGTATTCAGGAACGGGGTGCTTTATTACTCTTATATGGCGCTGCCCTGTGCCGACCTGAGTAAAATAACGGTGTATGAAGAAAGGATTTTAAAATCTATGGGTGACCCTGCTGTGGGAGATGTACAGTAAAACAGTAACTTATTTACACAGCCGCTTTTTACAGAGCGGCTGTTTTAATTTATAGAGACCGAATCATTTAACGAAATTTACAACTATAATATATTAATTTCATGGATAAACGGAGGTGATATAATGAAGAAGACGCTTGTATTCCTGGTTGCAGTGGTGGCGTTGTGCTGGTCCTTATCTTCTTGCCAGAAAACAAATTCTACACCGGTCATTATTAATACAGATACGGCCAATGCGCCAATAAACCCTGATGAGCAGAAAATGCTGGATCTTGTTAACAATGCAAGGCTAAATGGTTGTAACTGCGGTAATGAATACTATCCCCCGGTAGGCCTAGTAACGTGGAATGGCCTGCTGGAAAGCGCGGCAAAAAAACATAGCGAATACATGGACAGGACAGGGGAACTAGATCATAAGGGAGAAAATAACAGTAACGCCGGCACCCGCATCAGTAATGAAGGCTACCAGTGGCAGGCATATGGAGAAAATATAGCAGAGGGCTACTCTACTGAAGAAGAGGTAATGAAAGCATGGCTTAATAGCCAGGGCCATTGTAAAAATATCATGAATGGCGACTTTAAAGAAATGGGTGTGGGTACCAGCGGCAGTTACTGGACACAGGTATTCGGTGTCAGGTAAAAGTGGCTATAACCTGGTAAAAGTAGAAGTACATTCTTCGTTAACCGACACCCCCGTTATTTTGTAGTTGATAATCAGTTTATCATCATCATATGTCCCCTCTCCCTGGAAATCCACAAAATTTTGCTTTTGCAGTGGTATAGTCAATGTATTATTTGAAGGATTTATATCTGCGTAGACAGCGTTTGTCATCACCCCGCTGAAAAAGCCCTTAATAATTACCCGGTTTTTTATTAATTGATCTGCCACTACATTGACATTATGGTCGTTGGGGCCACTGGGGTTGCATACGCCCACTTCCTGGAATTCACCAACAAGACCCATAGCGGCATTGCTGTATGGTTTTACAATTACATTTATGTAATTATTGCTGATGCCGGCAGTTGCGCTGGCTCCTTTTATGTTTATCCTGTGCACGCCTTCCTTCACCCTGGTAGCTTTTATTACTGCCATGGTATTGAATGAGGGTGCTTCAGCATTTACGGGTTCGTACCTCACTTCCATGCCCTTTGGCAAATCATCTGCAGATAGTAATACATTTTCAGACTTCCCGGCCAGCCTTTCTACAAGTATCATCAGGCGGGTTTCACCTATGCGCTCCAAAGAAGTATCCTTAAGTCCATTTATCCTGTACTTGAAAGGGCCGTCGTCTTCGGGTATGTACGGAGAAAGGGTATTATTGTTATCTCCGCACGAGGATGCCAACATGCATGTAGCTGCAAAAACGGTATATAGAAGGGCTTTAATTGTCATTATACATAGAGAAGTTCAATAGCTAAAGATACATAATGTTGCATTTCTAAAACGCTTTTATACAGAAACTGTAGTACAAATTCCGGGCCGTCATTCTATTATATTTACATATACTAACTATTTATTAATGATTCATTATAAATAAATTGCAATAAATCGTTAATTATACGTATATTTGCATTGATGAGTAAACAGGTATATCTCATACTCAATTGGCAATTTCCATTCCAGGCATATCTCACCACCCATAAATTCACTTTTCAGGACGAGGCTGGCAAATGCATTAAAAATCACAACAAAATGCAACAAAAACAGGTAAATAATAGTAAATACATCCACATACACATGTAATATGATTAAAATATCAAGTACTTAAACCAGCATATACCATGAAAATGACAACAAAACGCAACAAAAATGATAAACTAATTACCCTTTTTCAGGCTGGCGTTATACTACGTTCTAACCATTTAACATAAATTCGCACCATGTCTATTGCAGTCAACAACCTGGTAAAAGTTTACGGTACACAAACAGCGGTCAACAATATATCATTCACCATGAAAAAAGGTGAGATAGTGGGCTTCCTAGGGCCAAACGGTGCGGGGAAATCTACTACAATGAAAATGATAACCACCTACCTGCCCCCCACCAGCGGCACAGCCATGGTTTGTGGTTTTGATGTTGTCAAACAATCAATGGAAGTACGCAGGAAGATTGGATACCTGCCTGAAGCTAACCCTCTGTATTTTGATATGTACGTACGGGAGTACCTGGAAATGAGTGCCGGCATACATGGCATAAGAAAGCCAAAAGACCGTATTGAAGAGATGATATCGCTTACGGGGCTGACCAAAGAGGCACATAAAAAGATAGGTATGCTCAGCAAGGGTTACAAACAACGTACAGGCCTGGCACAGGCGATGCTGCACGACCCTGAAGTATTGGTGCTCGATGAACCCACATCCGGCCTGGACCCGCTGCAGATAGTAGAGATAAGAGAACTGGTAACCCGCATAGGGAAGGAAAAGACCGTATTACTGTCCACACACATCATGCAGGAAGTTGAGGCTATGTGCAACAGGGTCATTATCATCAGCAGCGGCAACCTGGTGCTGGACGATAGCCTTGCCAACCTTCAGAACAGCAACCGTAGCCTGGAAGACGTATTCAGGGATGTGGCAGGGAAAAAAGTTGGTACTGTCTAAAAAAATATCCCTGTATAAATTATATACAGGGACGTACTATAACAGAATAGTAAAACTTTTAGAAACGCTCCAGGCCACTGAAGAAGAAATTACCTTCTATTTCCGCATTCTCATCGCTGTCAGATCCGTGAACGGCATTTTCGCCTATAGAAGCTGCATATTTCTTGCGGATGGTACCCTCCGCAGCATCAGCAGGGTTTGTAGCGCCTATCAGCTTACGGAAATCTTCAACTGCATTGTCCTTTTCCAGGATAGCCGCCACTATCGGGCCGCTGCTCATAAATTCGGTCAGTTCGCCGTAAAAAGGACGAGCGCTGTGCACAGCATAAAACTGGCCGGCTTGTTCTATGCTCAGTTTGGTATATTTCATCGCCACTATCCTGAAACCGGCGTTATTGATCATTTGCAGGATGTTGCCGATGTTGCCTGCTTTTACTGCGTCAGGCTTAATCATCGTAAATGTACGGTTAGACATTGCTATATATGTTTTAAATTTTTGTAAAAGACGGCGCAAAAGTAGGGTTTATTTATGATTTAAAATTCAATGACTGTGATAGATGGTTGCAGATACGTACTTTTGCCACCTGTTTTAAGATTTAAAGAGATTCATGAAGCCGATAGAAGATATACTGCCGCTACTGCAAACCCCAAAGAAGATATTTATCACCACGCATTACAAGCCTGATGGTGATGCGATAGGCAGTATGCTCGCTTTGTATCATTATTTAACAAAAAAAGGCCATCATGTTACACCTGTATCTCCATGCGAGCTGCCGGAGTTCCTGATGTGGATGCCGGGCGTAAGGCAACTGCTTAATTATGAAGCTGAGGCCTCTGCTGCAAAAAAAGCGTTGGACAAAGCAGACTATATTTTTTGTCTTGACTTTAATAGCTTCTCACGCACCAAGCACCTCACTACCCTGCTGGAAGAAGCTACCCAGCCTAAAATACTGATTGACCATCACCTGATGCCCGACCCCGTATGGGATTACGGCATCAGCCAGCCGCAAAAAGGCAGTACCTGCGAAATGGTATATGACTTTATAAACATGGCCGGCGATAACGACCTGATAGACGTGGCTATTGCTGAATGTATATACACTGGCGCGTTAACAGATACAGGCTCCTTCCGTTTTCCTATAACTACAGCCGATACACACCTTATGGTGGCCAACCTGATGCAGCATGGCCTGCAACACAGTGTGGTGCACGATATGGTGTATGATTCATGGTCCTTAAAAAGAATGCAGTTTCTTGGGTATGTGCTCCTGGAAAAAATGGAGATACTGCCACAATATAAATCAGGCATCATAACCCTTGCAAGAAAGGATACAAAGCTTTTTGATATAAGCAGCGGAGATACAGAAGGTATGGTAAACTATCCTTTAACTATAGCAGGCATACGTTTTTCAACCCTTATTACTGAACATGCTGATGAGGTAAAACTCTCTTTTCGCAGTAAGGGCGACTTTGATGTAAGCAGGTTTGCACGTGAACATTTTAATGGAGGAGGGCACTTTAATGCCTCCGGCGGCAGAACAACACAAAGTTTTACTGACACAGTAACACTATTTAAGCAAATTTTATCCGATATTCACCCCCGATAAAAAATAAATATGACAAAAAATCAAATTTTAGCTCTTACAGTAGGCGCAGTAAGCATGGGTTTAACCAGTTGCGATGGTACAGGCGGTATTAAAAAAACAACCGATGGACTGATGTACAAAATGGTTAAAGACGAAAAAGGTGACCAACACCCTAAAGTAAATGACGTGATTGAAATGCATGTGCACATACGCATTGGCGATAGCGTGTTACTTGATTCACGTAAAATGAACAACAATGAGCCTTTTAAATTCCCGCTTATGGAAGGGCAGTTTAAAAGCGACTGGGTAACCGGCATACCGTTGATGACGCCCGGCGATAGCGCGATATTCTACGTACCTGTAGATAGCGCAAAAAAATATGCTACTGCACAGGGTGGTATGTTCCCCGAATTTGCAAAATCTACTGATACTGTAGTATATTCTATTAAACTGGTTTCTGTTGCATCTTCAGACGAGATAAAGAAGCAGGAAGAAGAGCAGGCTAACAAACAGACTACAGAAGATGATGCTAAATTACAGGCATACTTTTCTGAAAAAGGGATTACACCACAAAAAACTGCTTCAGGCCTGTATTATGTTATAGACAAAGAAGGCACAGGTGCGAATGTAGAAAAAGGCAAGCTGGTAACGGTGAATTACACCGGTACAAACCTGGAAGGAAAACCTTTTGATTCTAATGTTGACCCACAGTTCAAGCATGTAGAGCCATTCCAGTTTGTTGCTGGTGTTGGCCAGGTTATACCGGGCTGGGATGAAGGCCTTTTGCTGTTGAAAAAGGGAAGCAAAGCACATTTTTATATCCCATCTAAATTAGCGTACGGCCCCAGGGCTATGGGCGATGAGATACCTGCTAATTCAATACTGGTATTTGATGTGGAAGTTGTAAAAATAGAAGATGCACCTGCAACTGAGGCTGCACCTGTACAATAATAGTAGCTGTAGAAAAACAATATGAAATTCTGTAAATACATACTTATTGCCACATCTTTTGCCGCATTGTGCGGTTGCTCTTCATCTAAAAAAGCAACCATCACCAGGTCTGACAGCGGCATAAAATACAAGATATTGCATGACGCCAAAGGCACGGAACATGCAAAAGAGGGCGATTATGTACAGATTTTCATTAAGACATATTTCGGGGACAGCCTCGTATTTGATTCAAGGGAGCAGACAGGTGGTAAACCTGTCTCCTTCCCTGTTTCAAAACCCAGGTTCAACGGCGACCTTTCTGAAGCTTTTTTCCTCTTGACGCCCGGCGATAGCGGTATATTTATGGTACCCGTAGATACATTGGCTGCAAACAAGCAAAAGATGCAGCCGTGGATGACACCGGGCAAAGACATACTATATGCCATAAAGCTGGAAGGGATAAAAACACTGGAACAGGTAAATGCCGAAAAACAGGAACAGGCTAAAGCAAAAGGCGACCCGAAGAATGAAGAAAAGGCGTTGGCTGAATACTTCAAAGAAAACAACATCAATCCTGAAAAGAGACCGTCAGGGCTACATTATGTGGTACACACCCCTACTAATGGCGAAAAGCCTATTTCGGGCAGAACTGTAAAAGTTAATTATACAGGAAAGCTCTTAGATGGCACCGTATTTGATTCTAATGCTGGTAAGGCGCCATTCAGTTTCGTGTTGGGACGCGGCCAGGTAATATTGGGATGGGATGAAGGTATAGCGCTCCTGAAAAAAGGTGAGAAAGCAACCTTGTATATACCATCCAGATTAGCGTATGGAGACAATTCTCCTTCTCCTAAAATACCGGCAGGATCTACGCTTATTTTTGATGTGGAACTTGTAGACTTTTAACATCTAAACTTTTTGAAATAATGACAAGTATGAATAAAACAATGATATTGGCTTTTGCCACACTTCTTACAGCCGGTAGCATGAATGATGCCTGCGCGCAGAAAAAGAAGGACAAAAAAGCGCCTGCTGACAATAAGCAGGAAGCAAAATATGTAGCCGTTGCAGGAGGTACAGATTACAGGCTTATTGAAGATAAACCCGGTAGCGTTTATCCGCAAAATGGTGATTATCTTGAGGTCGCGTTGAACATTACTATTAATGACAGCGTGTTTTTTGATACTTACACTGCAATGGAAGGTCAACCGGCCCCCCTTACAGTTCAGGATGTGCCATTTAAAGGCGATCTGATGGTTGTATTGAAATTGCTGACTGAGGGCGATAGCGCACAGGTACGCCAGTCTGTAGATTCAGTATTGGCTGCAGGTGGCCAGGCAGCCCCATGGATGAAGACCGGTGTAAACCAGAAGATGGTATATAACGTAAGGGTTATCAAACATCAGACCAAGGCCCAGAAAGAAAAAGAGGACAAGGAAAATGCTGCAAAACAAAAATCTGTAGATGATAAGATCATAACAGACTACCTGGCAGCCAACAAGATAAAAGCAACCAAAACAGCATCTGGTCTCTATTATAAAATAGACAACCCGGGTACGGGCGATGCACCTGCTGTAGGGCAGAATGTAAGTGTAAACTATACAGGTATGCTTGTAAATGGTGAAAAATTCGATTCGAACCTTGATCCTCAGTTTCAACATGTAGAACCATTCCGTTTCCCGTTAGGACAAAACAGGGTAATAGCCGGCTGGGACGAAGGTATTGCGTTGTTAAAAAAAGGAGGTAAAGCTACTTTATACATACCATCGCACCTGGCATATGGCATGCGCTCACCAAGCCCCAAAATACCCGCTAACAGCGTATTGATATTTGATGTAGAACTGGTAGATATTTCTTCTGCTATAGGACAGTAATCAACTTTCATGAAGATATTAAAACTTCACACACTCTTGATACTTATGTGGTATTTGCTTCCTGCAAATACCACATTTGCTTATACCCGGCAGGATAGCCTGCGCGGTGGCAATGGCAATGGCCGCAACTGGTGGGATGTTAAAGAATATTACTTGTACGTCAACTTTGATACCGCAGCCAAAAGTATATCAGGCATGAATATCCTGACCTATTCCATCACAAGCGGCAGGCAGGATAGTATGCAGATAGATATGCAGGAACCTATGGTGCTGGATAGTGCTGTGGCCGACAAGAAAAAGCTGACGCTGTCAAAGGAAGGTAACGTGTACTGGTTAACTGGCGACTTTGATATACAGGCGGCTGGTAAAGAAAACACAGTAATTCTATATTATCATGGCAAACCCCGTGCTGCAAAGCTGCCGCCATGGGATGGCGGCTTTATATGGACGCATGATACCACGGGCAAACCATGGATATCTGTAGCCTGCCAGGGGTTGGGCGCCAGTAGCTGGTGGCCCTGCAAAGATTACCAGGGAGATGAGCCAGATAATGGCATGACCGTTAACCTGCATGTGCCTTATGGGCTGGTCACCATCAGTAATGGTAAGTTTTCTGCCAGGCAGGATAATAAAGACAGCACTGTATCATTGTGGGTATGGCGCGTGGTAAATCCTATTAACACCTACAATACAACCTTTTACATTGGCAATTACGCTGGTTGGCCGGACACTATGAATGGTGAGGATGGCGTACTCAACCTGGGCTTCTTCCCGCTGAAACATAATGAAGCAAAAGCCGCCAAACATTTTGAAGTCACGAAACAGATGCTGCATTGCTTTGAACACTGGATGGGACCATATCCTTTTTATAAAGATGGCTACAAACTGGTGGAAGCCCCCTTCCTGGGCATGGAACACCAGAGTGCTGTTGCTTATGGCAACAAATACAAGATGGGCTATCTTGGCGAAGACCGCAGTGGCACAGGCGTAGGTATGCTGTTCGACTTTATAATAGTACACGAAAGCGGCCACGAATGGTTTGGCAATAACATCACAGCAAAAGATGTTGCAGATAACTGGATACACGAGGGCTTTACTACATATACCGAGGTTTTGTTTGCAGAATGTGCCTTTGGTAAAGAAAAAGCTTTTGAATATGCCCGCGGCCAGTGGAAAAACATATTAAACAACCGCCCTGTAATAGGCGACTATGGTGTACGTGATGAGGGTTCTCCTGACAAGTACGACAAAGGCGCTGCCGTTGTACACATGATACGCGTGATGATGGATGATGATGACCAGTTCAGGAAACTGCTGCGCGGATTAAATAAAGACTTCTACCATCAGACCATAACCACCGCACAGGTAGAGCAATACATCATGGACCGTAGCGGGCTGAGACTGGAAAAGTTTTTTGACCAATACCTGCGAAAAAAAGACATACCTGAAATTGAATGGTATGTAAAGAACAAGCAATTAAATTATCGCTTTACAAATACAATCCCGGGCTTTTCGCTGCCACTTACTGTAAAAGGTGGAAAATTGGAGCAGCAAATTAGGGTAACAGACCAATGGCAAAGCGTTGAATGGAAGAAAGGTGGATTTAATGTGAGTTTCTCAAAGGACTTTCTCATAAGACCTAAGCTGTAATTTCATTAGGTTTGCAGCAGGCATGGCAAAAGCAACCAAATCGTCGGAAACACCATTAATGAAGCAACATGGGGAGATAAAGGCAAAATATCCCGATGCTGTCCTGTTGTTTCGCGTAGGCGACTTTTATGAAACTTTTGGTGAGGATGCTATTATCGCCTCAAGGGTGCTGGGCATTACACTTACCAAAAGGGCAAACGGTTCTGCATCTCATATAGAGCTGGCAGGCTTTCCCCACCACTCTGTTGATACCTACCTGCACAAACTGGTGAAAGCCGGCTACCGTGTAGCTATATGCGACCAGCTTGAAGACCCCAAGACCGTAAAAGGTATTGTAAAAAGAGGCGTAACAGAATTGGTTACACCGGGCGTTGCCACCAACGACAAACTGCTTGAAAATAAAACCAACAACTTTCTCACCGCACTGCACCTGGGCGATGAACAATGTGGCGTGGCTTTTCTTGACATCAGCACCGGTGAATTTTATACGGCGCAGGGCACTGCCGACTATATGGATAAACTCATACAGAGTTTCCAGCCGTCTGAGGTGGTACTCTCAAAATCTCAAAACAGGAGATTTAAAGAACAGTTTGATACCAAGGTTTATACTTTCCTGCTGGATGATTGGATATTCCAGGAACAATATACATACGAGCTGCTGACAACACACTTCCAGACCATATCATTAAAAGGATATGGTATAGAAGACATGAAGGCGGCAACCATTGCGGCGGGTGTTGCCCTTCACTACCTGAAAGACACTGAACACGCCAACCTGCAACACCTCAACTCGTTGCAACGTATCGTTGCAGACGACTTCCTGTGGATGGACAGGTTTACCATACGCAACCTGGAGCTGGTACACAGCACCAACGAAAAGGGAACCTGCCTGCTACAGGCAATAGACCATACCTGCACACCTATGGGCGCACGTATGCTGAAACGCTGGCTGATATTCCCGCTGGCTGATATGCACCGCATCAACAGCAGGCTGGATATGGTCACTCATTTTATTACCAACCAGGAACTGAACATTACCATCGTCAACCTGATGAAGCAGATAGGTGATGTAGAGCGCCTGGTAGGCAAGATTCCACTCAAGAAGGCCAATCCGCGTGAGGTGATGCAACTGGCGCGCAGCCTGCATTTTATGGAAGGGATACTGGAACGCTGCAACGCCGATAATTATGAACCGCTTACCAGGCTGGTACAGTCTATGCAGCCGCTTTCAGAATTGCAACAACGTATCATAGACACAATTGTAGAAGATGCACCTGCGCATACAGCTAAGGGCGGCATGATAAGAGATGGCATACATGCCGAGCTGGACGACTTGCGCCGCATATCGCGCAGCGGCAAAACATACCTGCTGGAAATACAGCAAAAAGAATCTGAACGCACGGGCATACCATCACTCAAAATATCGTTCAACAATGTATTTGGCTACTACCTTGAAGTGACCAATACACATAAAGACAAAGTGCCTGCTGAATGGATTCGCAAACAGACGTTGGCAAATGCCGAGCGCTACATTACACAGGAATTAAAGGAGTATGAAGAAAAGATACTGGGTGCTGAAGAGAAGATACTGGCAATTGAACTGAACCTCTATCAACAACTGCTGGCAGAGACAGAACCTTATATAGCCACCATACAAGCTAATGCACATATAGTAGCACAACTGGATTGCCTGCTAAGCTTTGCCTACAGTGCCAAACAATACAAATACCACCGCCCTGAAATAACGCTGGAGCCTGTACTGGATATAAAGCAGGCAAGACACCCGGTAATTGAGCAACAGTTACCTCCGGGAGAATCGTATATAGCCAACGATCTGCTACTGGATAAATCAGCGCAGCAAATCATTATTCTTACCGGCCCTAACATGAGCGGTAAGTCAGCACTTCTGCGACAGACAGCTATCATCACCCTGATGGCGCACATGGGCAGTTTTGTACCTGCCGATAGCGCTCTGATAGGTTTGACCGATAAGATATTTACGCGTGTAGGCGCATCGGACAACCTGAGTGGCGGCGAAAGTACCTTCATGGTAGAGATGAACGAAACAGCGAGTATTATCAATAACATTGGTGAACGCAGCCTTATATTGCTGGATGAGATAGGCCGTGGCACCAGTACGTATGACGGTATATCCATAGCATGGTCGATAGTGGAACACCTGCACAATACCGCAGCAAAACCCAAAACGCTGTTCGCCACTCACTACCATGAGCTGAACGAACTGGAAAACAAATTGGAGCGTGTACGCAACTACCACATCACACACAAAGAAACAGGCAACAAGGTTATCTTCCTGCGTAAACTTGCACCGGGTGGCAGCAGGCACAGCTTTGGTATACAGGTGGCACGCATGGCAGGTATGCCCCACTCTTTGCTGGAAAGGGCAAATGAAATATTAAGCCTGCTGGAAGAAAAACACAGTAGCAACGGCTCAACTGCAGAGAAGGTAAAGAAAGTACCCACAGCAGCTAATTACCAGCTCAATATTTTCAACGGATTGTCTGACGACCTGCGCGATATACAAAAAGTGCTGAATGCTACTGATATTAATACACTTACCCCGGTTGAAGCATTACTTAAGCTGAATGAGCTGAAAAATATCGTGAAGGAATATAACTAAGCATTAATGCATGCCGGACTTTAAACAATATATCATCGTATCTTGTTAAACATCAAAGCATGTAAACGTGAGATTTCTCTTAAGTATTTTTTTTACATTCAGTATCCTTTTCTCAGCTTGTATTTCTGTAAATAAAGGTCCTAAAAAAGCATTTAACAATGCAAGCAGTAATAACCTTGTTTTCGATGCCATAATTGTACCCGGCGTGCCTTATGAAGACGCTGCGCTGGACTCTGTAATGAAAGCAAGGGTGATATGGGCGTATGTACTTTATAAAAACGGCATTACGCGTAATGTAATATTTTCAGGCTCTGCAGTGTATTCACCATATTACGAAGCCCTCATTATGGGACTATATGCGAAACAATTAGGCATCCCTGCAAAAAACATTTTTTATGACACGCAGGCCAGGCACAGTACTGAGAATGTTTATTATTCCTACCTGCTTGCCAAGGATAAAGGATTTAAAAAAGTAGCTTTAGCTACAGACCCTTTTCAATCGAGGTTGCTGACCAACTACACGAGTATGCGCTTTGGCAGCCCTATATATCATCTTCCCTTCATTATGGACTCGGTTAGGGTATATAATCATATTAAACCCGAATTTGACCCTAAACCTGCAGCCTCAAGAAACTTCTCATCTATTACAGATGATGAATCAAGGTTTAAAAGACTGTTCGGCACACTGGGTGCGGGTATAGACTGGAAACAATACAAAGGAGGGCAACTTCCACCATTATAAATAAAAATTCAAATTGTATGCCTGAGAAAAAAAATAACGAAACAGAAGACATGGATGCCAACATTACCGACGAAGAACGCGCCATGCTGGAGCGGAACGGTGAATACGGAAAGGGAAAACTGGACAGTACAGATGATGATGGAATAGAGCTGAACGAAGAGTCAGACGGGACAGGGAACGACCTAGATGTACCCGGTAGTGAGCTGGATGATGAGAATGAAGACATTGGTGAAGAGGATGAAGAGAACAACTATTACAGCGAAAGCGATAATAAGGACTAACTAAGTTAATGCATCATCTTGATGCAAGTGCATGTATCACTAGCCTATATCTCTTTAGTAGTGGTACATGCATTGGTGTGTAATATATTTCCCTTAATGTAGGTAAACACAGAATAGCGTTTCCCTTTTTTAAATGGGAAACCGCAATCGCCCTCTGTAAGTGATGGCACTACAACTTTTTGCCTCTTGTAGGTAGGGTCGCCTTTTATTAGTTTATCAACTTTAAATACAATTTCATAATGCACATACGGGCTCGATTTTCTTTTTACGGAAACAACCTTACCCTCGAACACTGTATTTGCCTCATCTAAAGATATTAAAACCCCACAGTCGCAGCACGATGCGGAATACCCGAAACACAGAATGAATGCAAAAAACAGCAGTAGGAATTTCATAACATTTTTTCTTTTCTAAAGCTATAACATACGTTAATACAATAATGTTATTTTTTTTCTGCAAGCTTACTCTTCCTTTTTCCGTACAGGAAGTAAATTGCTAATCCTATTATCAGCCATACCAGGAAACGTTCCCAGTTGGAAGTACCCGATTCAGAAAGCAGGTAACTGCAACATAAAAATCCTATTACCGGTATCAACGAATAGCTACGCAGGTATGACAGAATAGCCATAATTAAAAACACCATACCAAAAGCGATGTAAGGAATTTGTTCCCGTATGCCATTCCACCCTTCACCATTTGCCTGGAACAATGCCTGTACTCCACCCGGATTATAATTTGAGTACAGCACAACAGTTAATACAAACAGGAGTGGAATAATGTACCTGCTATTGACATAGGGTATTTTAAACTTACTCTCGGGTATTTCACTTTGCCGCCCTTCGGCCGCCAGTTTTTTTCTTTGTTGCTGCAGCCTTATGATGCCTGCACATACCAACACAAAAGCAAATAAGGTACCTACACTGCAAAGATCTACCACAACATCAAGGTTAAGGAATAATGCCGGTACACCTACCACTATACCCGTAAGTATAGTAGAGAATGAGGGCGTTTTGTATTTAGGATGAATGCGTGAAAAAGCGGGCGGTAACAAGCCATCGCGGCTCATGCTCATCCATATACGCGGCTGCCCCAGCTGAAATACCATCAATACACTTGCTGTAGCAACAATGGCGCTCACAGCTATAATACCTGCCAGCCAGTCTACACCGTTTGCATGGAATACAAAGGCCAGGGGGTCTCCTACGTTCAGGTCGGTATAGACAACCATACCCGTAAGCACTAGTGCTATTGCCACATACAGTATAGTACAAATAATCAGTGCATTAAACATTGCCTTAGGCAAATCGCGTTGCGGGTTTTTACATTCTTCCGCAGTGGTGGATATTGCATCGAAGCCTATGTATGAGAAAAACACTGCTGCGGTGCCTCCCATTATTCCACTGATGCCATTTGGCATAAAAGGGTGCCAGTTATCGGGCTGTACATAAAATATGCCAGCGATAATAACCAGGCCAATAACCAGCAGTTTGAATATCACCATTGCATTGGTACTGCGCTTACTCTCTTTAATGCCTACGTATATGATCCAGGTAATAATGAATGTGATAAAGAATGCCGGCAGGTCGCAGATTATCCTTACGCCCGCTATTTCGGGCGCGGTTTGCCATGCGGCTGTTGCTGCCTCGCTGCCCATCTTCTGTGCAGTCCAGTAGTCCATAGTAAGCCATGCTGGTATATGCATGCCAAAACCGTCTAGCAGAGACGTAAAGTAATCGCTCCACGAAATGGCTACCGCTATATTGCCTATGGCATATTCCATCAGCAGGTCCCAACCTATTATCCATGCTATCACCTCGCCAAACGCCACATAGGCATAGGTATATGCACTACCGGATACAGGCACCATACTTGCAAACTCGGCATAACACATGGCAGCAAAACCACAGGCTACCGATACAAATAAGAAAAGCAATACGATACCGGGTCCGCCTTCAAAACTAGCCTTCCCGATTGTAGAAAAAATTCCCGCACCCACTATCGCGGCCACGCCCATAAAAGTAAGGTCCCGCACGCCTAACACTCTTTTCATTCCCGTTTCGTGGGCATCGCCAAAGCCACCGGCTGCATCAGCCTGTATCTGCAATGCACTCTTACGACGAAATATGGATGACTGCGGCATGTTCTTATTTTTTTCAGGTGTTAAAGTAACCTCATTTTCAAAGAAAACAAAATTACCTGTGCACTGCAATAAGCTGTTCGCTCCTGTACTTTGCTTACTTTTGGCTCTTCAAAAAATTTCCGGATAACAATGAACGAGCAAGTACAGGAATTTAACGATTACCGCGCCAGGATGAACGAGGTAATACTTGGCAAGCAAAATAAAGTCATCAACAGGCTGTTTAACCTGGATACAAATACTTATGCAGAGGGGGCACTACCTGTAAAAACCAAAGAGATGCTGGGCCTTGTAGCCAGCATGGTGCTGCGGTGCGACGATTGCATAAAATACCACCTGGAAAAATGTCATGAACAAGGCATCACCACCGAAGAGGTGTACGAAATATTTGCCGTAGCCAATATAGTTGGCGGTACTATAGTAATACCCCACACGCGGCGCGGCGCTGAATTCTGGGAAGCCTTGCAGGAGGGTTAACTCAACTCTTCCTGCGGGGTTTCAGGCTCAGGTGTCACCTTAACACGTGGTTTCCTGTCTGCCCTTCCTTCATTATAAGCATCTATTACAGTTTCATACAACTGCTCGTAGATGGGCACCAGCCTGCTTTTATCAAAACTGCGGGCATGTAGTGCTGCGGCATTTTTAAAGCTGCCCAGTGTGCTATCGTCCGACAGGATGTGTATCGCATGTTGAGACATGTTCAGGATATCTCCCACATCGCTCAGGAAACCTGTTTTGTCGTGGATATTGATTTCGGGCAATCCACCGGCATTGGTAGAAATAACAGGTACACCGCAGGCCATAGCTTCCAGTGCAGACAGGCCGAAGCTTTCGTTTTGGGAAGGCAACAGGAAGAGGTCTGATATACTCAATATCTCATCCATCTGGTCTTGACGGCCTAGGAACCGGATATCTTTAAATATACGCAGTGTACGCGCCAGCTCTTCAGCATTCTGCCTTTCAGGGCCATCGCCTATCATCAGCAGTTTAGATGGCACTTTTTCTCTTACGCGCTCAAATATCCGTATCACATCATCTACCCTCTTTACCTTGCGGAAGTTTGAAGCGTGAACTAATATTCTTTCCCCGTTTGGCGCCACCATCTTTTTAAAATGGTCTTTATCTGACTGGCGGAAACGCTCAGTATCTACGAAATTGGGTATTACGACTATGTCCTTCTGAATATCAAAAGAGCGGTAAGTTTCTTCTCTCAGGCTGTCAGACACGGCAGTAATCGCATCTGACTCGTTTATAGAATGTGTTACTACCGGCGCATAGGTCTGGTCTTTACCTACCAGCGTAATGTCAGTGCCGTGCAGTGTAGTAATATATGGTATATCAGCGTTGGTTTTTTTCAGTATCTGGCGCGCAAAATAGGCTGCAGACGCATGCGGAATAGCATAATGCACATGTAACAGGTCCAGCTTATTGACATTGATAACATTTACCAGGGTGCTGGTTAGCGCCGTTTCATATGGCGGGTAGTCAAATAATGGATATTTGGGTACGGACACCTCATGGTAACAAATGTTTGGATGAAAATGCAAACGCACGGGCTGCTGGTAGGATATAAAATGTATCTCGTGGCCTTTTCCCGAAAGCGCCATGCCTAATTCTGTAGCCAGGACACCGCTACCACCAAAGGTGGGATAACATACAATTCCTATTTTCATACACTTTGTTTTTTAACGTTATAGGGCAATATTATTGTAACGTGGCATGTGCCAGAACGTACGCTCTTACCTTGCCACCCTGTTCAGCATCCAATCCTGATTTCTTATTCATCCGGGGTAGTATTTTTTCCCATTTCTCAACAGTCCTGGTTTCCGGCTCATGAAGTTTATGACATTTACCACAATTATCCCTGAATATCACATTTCCCTCTTCCATCTGCGCTTCGGTATAGCGGTTCTTTACATCGGCTACTGCCTCTTCAGGTGTCATTGTAACTGCAACTGTTGGTGTATCCGGGGTTGATTTAGTAGTTTTTTTGGCTGTACATCGGGCCAGGAGTATTGATACTGCAATGATTGTCAAGGCAGTGGAAAACCTATTCATATTTATATTTTGTGGAGTAAAAGTAAGTCAATTACACAAAACAACGGCATTACGGTAGTTAATTGCTGATACGCTTTTTCTATATTTACATAATGAGATTCTTGGTTCTGTACATTTTCATCTTCATTCCCGCTACGGTGATTGCACAAAACGATTCGGCAAATTTCCGCAAGTTGAGTGATGAGGTAATGTTGCGTGGTACCTGCTACGATAACCTCAGGGTGTTGTGCAAGACAATAGGACATAGGCTAAGCGGCAGCCCGCAGGCAGAAAAAGCAGTAGAATGGGCACAAAAAGCCTTGACAGAGGCCGGAGCAGACAAGGTTTGGCTGCAACCTGTTGATGTGCCGCACTGGGTACGGGGTAAAGAATACCTGAAGTTGCAGATGAGCAAAGGCGGGTACAAAGAGGTACCTATGTTATCGTTGGGCAACGCGGTAGGTACCGACGGCAAAGTACTGGAAGCG
Source organism: uncultured Flavipsychrobacter sp. (assembly GCA_964464965.1). Taxonomy (GTDB): domain Bacteria; phylum Bacteroidota; class Bacteroidia; order Chitinophagales; family Chitinophagaceae; genus UBA5543. Next base: position 39,872 of record CAYXHM010000013.1, read on the forward strand.
GATATTATCATGGTTAGCAGCTTTGAAGAATACCATAGAATACCTGCTGATAAAATAAAGGGTAAACTTGTATTTTTCAACTACCGTTTCAGGCAAGACCTCTGCAATACTTTTGAAGGCTATGGAGATGCAGGGCCATACCGGTGGAGAGGCCCAAGCCTGGCGTCTGCAAAAGGAGCTGTTGGGGTTATCATCAGGTCTGTATCTACCGGGCTGGACGATTATCCACATACAGGCTCCATGCGTTATGCTGATACCGTGAAGCCTATACCGGCTGTTGCAATCGGCAATACATCGGCCGATAAACTGGAACAGGCGTTAAAAAGCGGAAATGTGCGGGCGCAATTGATGTCTGAATGCAAGATGCTGGGCACGGCCAGGTCTTACAATGTAATAGGAGAAATAAAAGGTTCAGTATATCCGGATAAAATAGTGGTAGTTGGCGGCCACCTTGACTCATGGGATGTTGGCGAAGGCGCACATGATGATGGTGCGGGCTGTGTACAGTCTATAGAAGTAATACGCGCCCTGAGGGCTTCAGGAATACAACCCCGTTATACAGTCAGGGCAGTAATGTTTATGAATGAAGAAAACGGCCTTAAGGGTGGCTTTACATACAATGACTCTGCATTGGCAAATAATGAAGAGCACATTCTTGCAGTGGAAACCGATGCAGGTGGTTTTTCACCAAGGGGTTTCGGGCTGGCCATGTCTGCTGCGCAGCGCAAACAGATAACAGCTTACCGGCACTTATTTTTGCCCTATGGCGTTTACGATTTTGAGCATGAAGAAGACGGCGCTGATATATCTCCATTGCAGAAACGCGGAGTACCATGCGCAGGACTACGCCCTGACCCACAACGGTATTTTGACCTGCACCACACCCCTAATGATGTTTTTGAACAAGTAAACCACCGCGAACTGAAAATGGGCGCGGTGGCACTAACCCAGTTGGTTTACCTGGCCAGCAAGTACGGAATAAAATAATGGCTACTACCTATGCTCATACAAATGCCATACATAAACTGCTGAAAAAACCGGCCGCTGTAATAGCGATTGGCGTCATTGGCATTACAACACTCATCGCTGTATTTGCTTACTGTTTCGCGCCGGACGATACACCCAACGCAAACAGGATGATTATAGAACTGAGTGCAAAAGAGCCGGGGTTCAGCAAGCAATTATTACTTATCCCTAAAAAAAGCTCAACAGAAAAAGAGCACTTCTTTATCGGGTTATTCAACGGTAAGGCTTCAACATATGCTGCTATTCCTATCAATGATTATTGGTTTACAGAAGACAAACTTGTTGTTGCACATTACATTGATGATGGCATAGAAGACACCCTGTCATTTACTAAAGCAGAACTGGCGGTAAACAACATTGCCGCCAGACAGGCTCCGGAAGAATATATAAGCCATCAACTCATAAAACCCACCACATTTTACCTGGGTACAGACCGCTATGGCAGGGACATACTATCCCGCCTGCTGATTGGGGCAAGGGTAAGCCTGGCCGTCGGTTTCATAGCAGTATTCTTGTCCCTTACCATAGGTATTATACTAGGTTCTTTGGCAGGCTTTTACGGCGGCATAATGGACAATACCATCATGTGGCTTATTAATATACTGTGGGCCATCCCTACCCTTTTACTGGTTTTTGCCATTACCCTGACTATAGGCAAAGGCTTCTGGCAGATATTTATAGCAATAGGCCTTACTATGTGGGTGAGTGCAGCCAGGCTCATCAGAGGGCAGGTAATGGCCATAAAAGAAATGGAATACATAACAGCAGCCAGGGCTTTGGGCTATTCCAATACCAGGATAATATACAGGCATATATTGCCCAATATAGCCGGGCCTGTTATGGTTATTGCGGCCAGTAATTTTGCTACAGCCATCCTGATAGAAGCAGGGCTGAGTTTTTTAGGCATTGGTGTTCAGCCCCCCATGCCTTCGTGGGGATTGATGATAAAAGAACATTACAATTTCCTGCTTACCAACCGGCCCTTGCTGGCTATCATACCGGGGCTGGCTATCATGTTGCTTGTTTACGCTTTTAACGTGCTGGGTAATGCCCTGCGCGACGTGCTGGATGTAAGAGCGTGAACCTTTAATTTTAAAAAAAATAGCAGCAGCTTACGGGCTGCCACTACTGCTTCTAATCTATCAATTACTATTTATCTTAAAAGACTCACATTACCCTGGTATCGTTCTGCTACACCATTGCCGAAGGTAACCTGTATGGTATATACATATACACCCATTGGCTGTTCTACTCCATTCAGCCTGCCATCCCAGCCACGGCCGTTGGCAGATTGTGTGAGGTACACCTGCTGCCCCCAGCGGTTGTATATCTGCATACTGAATTCTGCAACATTGCGCGACAATAGCTGGCGTGGCAGAAAATAATCACTTACGCCGTCACCATTTGGTGTAAAGGCATTGGGTATATCTATATAACAGTTCTTTCTCACCTCTACAGTATCCGATGTTTTGCAACCGTCCAGTTCCGCAGTTACTGCATAGGTGCCGGGGTGGCGTACATACACTCCTTTTGCAACATCTTTAGTCACCGTGTTCCATGTATATGTTATATCATCATTGCCAGAAACATTAAAGATGTCAGCAAGATATATTGCATCGCCATTGGGACATATAGCGGTGTCTTCTCCCAGGTATATTTTAGGCACTGCTTTTATTCTTACCTCTTTGGTAACACTCCTGTCAGGGCATATACGATAATCAACATTGAAGGTAACGGAGTAGTTACCTTCTTCAGGATAAGAATGCTTTGCCTTGTCAGTATTGGGTATAATTACCCCATCATTAAAATCCCAGTGTACAAACAATGCACCGCCGGCATAGTATTCACCTGTAAAGTTGAACTCTTCACCCAGGCAGGCACTTTCCTTGTCAGATGTAAAATCAATATACCCGGTCGAATCTACTACCAATTCAATACTGTAGCTATCCACACAACCCAGGTAATCAGTCAGGACAACTTTGGGGTGGTATATCCCTGCTTTTTTATATTCATGTTTATATTCAGCTTCCGGGTGTGTTTCCCACTTTCCGTAGCCAATGTTCCACATTGTTCTTGGTGACGTGCCTGGCTTCACCCTTGAACTATCAGAGAAAGTTATAACCGTGCCCTGGCATATACTATCGTCATCTATGTAAAATTTAGGTTTCAATATACGGGTAAGTTCTATCTCCTTTTCCGAACTGTCAGCACAGGAAGTATTCTCAATACGCAACTTTACTTTGAATGTACGTACGTCATGATTTGGTTTTGGAACTGTATAATAATGCGTGGGGTCTGCTTCCGTTGTTATGGGCGTATTGTCTCCAAAATCCCATGTTTGTGATTTATGCCCCAGCGATGTATTTTTAAATACAATAGTGTCCTCTTCACAACCCTCTTTAACATCATAATCAAAACCTGCAAAAACACCATTCAATACATCAAAATAAAAGTCAACACTATCTGTGGTACATCCCTGTACATCTTTTGCATATACTATGTAGTTCGCCCTGTTATTAAGGCCAACCGAAGCAAATGTTATCTGGAAGCTCACATCAAACTCTGTTAATACACCGGTAGCTTTGTTCCATGCATAGGCTGTACCACCTGCCGGCAAAACTATGTTGGGCAGGTACATGGTATCATCCCCCCCGGGACATAAAGGGCCTAATTGTTTAACAGGGCCTAACACAGGCGCAGGAGATATGGAAAGTGTTATTGTATCGCGATACTCACAGTCGCCCCTCGTACCAATAACATAATACGCCCCCGTATTTATTGCAGCAATAGATTTAAATAAAGGGTCGCGTACAGCGTCTGATGGGGACATTACAGGTGGTATCACACCCGTTGCCGGTTCCCATTTGTATGTTGTATTAGGATATTCTGTCGCTGTCATCTGCAGGTCTTTACCCTCGCATATCTGCGGGCCTTTGTCAGCTATAAATCGCATATTACAGGTATCAAGCCTGCAGTCAGCCGCATAAATAACATCGCTGGCCAGTATGTTGGCAGCGCTTTTTGTGTGTACAATTCTTACACTATCAATCATGCTACCGGGTACACTTATATCAAACTGTATGCCCTGCCCCTGCCCTGAAGCCCCGCCCGTTGTTGTTATCAATCCATTACCCGGAAAGTTGACATTGTTGGACGTAAGATTGCAGGTAGCATCTCCGTTATATGCGGTTGCACCTGTTACATTATAAGGGGTACCATTTACTATTATCTGTACGCTGTCATCATTGTGCAGGCGTATCATCTTTACAGTAAAGTGGCTTGCCGGCTGTGTAAGAAATTCATACTTGTACCAGTCTGAATAAGTACGGCCTATCTGGTAGGGGCCGGTACTACACATGGTTGCAGAGGATGGCTGCGGGTTGGAGCGGCTGACTGTAACAGTAAGGCCATTTACAACCTGTGTGCCCGCCAGTACAGTTATCTGTGCTGATGTGTATGCTGAACTATACAGGCTGAGTAATAACGTAAACAATATAAACTTCTTCATAGTACCGGCATTTATACTAATGACAAAAGGTACTATTCATACGTTGGGTGTCAAAAACAATAAAACTATGTACTATTGCCGTTGATTAATATATATCGCATGGCTATATACTTATCGAAATATAACAAATAAATATATTTAATGATCGAGGAATTAAAACAACAAAGGCAGCCAATGGCTGCCTTTGTCTATCATCATTCTTTACAATTATTACCTTAATAAAGTAACATTACCCTGGTAGCGTTCAGTAACATTATTACCAAACTCAACTTCTATAAAGTACACGTACACACCTATAGGTTGGTCATCGCCACCCAGCTTACCATCCCAGCCACGGCCGTTGTTAGAATTTGTTTCAAATACCTTTTTACCCCAACGGTTATAAATGGTCATTTTGAAATCTGCAACGTTGCTCGACAATATCTGGCGGGGCAGGAAGTAGTCACCCTGTCCGTCGCCATTTGGCGTAAATACGTTTGGTATATCAATATAACAGTCTTTCTTAACTTCTATTGTATCAGATGCAATACATCCGTCAAGGTCTGCAGTTAAAGCATAACGGCCATGATGGCGTATAACAACATCAGACGTCTTTTCCTTATTTGGTGTGTTCCATTGGTATTTTATACCAGTCGGGTTACCAATATTGTATAAGTCCTTCAGGTGTATTTGACCACCATTCATACACAACGACGTATCCTCACCAATATATACCGATGGATAAGGTTTCACAATATATTCGCCTTCATAATGCACATCGTCACAGAAACGATAATCCACATCAAAAGTCACTTTATATGTGCCTGGCTCCCTATAAGAATGGTGCACCTTTGTAGAATCGTTAATAATTACACCATCGGCCATGTTCCATATTGCAGTTACGTACCCGTACGGTGAGTATTCACCTATGAACGTTATTTCCTCACCGACGCATACTTTTTCCTTGTCCGTACTGAAGTTTATATAGCCCGCGGAGTCAACTGTAATTTTAACACGGAACGAATCTTTACAACCCAGATAATCTTCCACTATAAATGTCGGGTAAAATTCGCCTGCACGGTTAAACACATGTGATGTATTGATGGTAAATGCTGAATCCCCGTCTTTAAAGTCCCATTTAAAAATGGGTATGGTACCCGGTTTCACAAACGTACTATCGTCAGCATCAAATTCCACAAGCTTGCCCTGGCACATTTCATAAATCTCATCTACAATGTTATAGTATGCTCTTATAGGATGATTAATATAGATTGCAGCTTCTACTGTGTCGGAGCAACGTCCGTTAGTTACATATAACCTTGGATAATAGCTGGTATCCTTCCAATTAGAATCTGCAACCCTATAATAGTGCGTAATCGTCTGTTTAACAGAATCAACTTCTGATGTATCAATGGGATTAAACCAGGATGAATCATCAAAATCCCAGTAAGAGTATATGGTAAGATTTGAATCACTGGTAGATTTATTGATAAATATAACCGTATCCTGGAAACAGCCTTCCATTGTTGTATCATGCTCAATAGCAGCCTTTACATCCGGCTTAACAATGGGAGAAAACTGCACCGTATCAGAAATACAACCAAAAAGATCCGCAGCATATATATTATATACTTTATTAGCGTCTTCACTCTGTATGCTCTTCAGTATCAGGTCAAAGTTCGTATTATCAAAAGTATCGCGACCATGAGTACCATAACCTACCACAAAACCACCCGCGGGCAGGAATATCTGCTTCAGGCGTATGGTATCATCTTCACCGGGACATTTAGGCCCTGCCTGTGTTATAGGCCCAAGTATTGGAGACTGTGCTACCACCAGTTGTACTGTGTCCCTGTATATACAAGTTCCCCTCACACCTACTACTGCGTAGAAGTCATTATGTCCCTGGTTCATGTTCAGGCCAATCGGGTTGTTTACTGTGTTACTTGGAGACCAGTTAACCGGTAAAACTGTCAATGGGTTTACCTGAGACCATACATACTGCGTATTAGGCAATAAAGTTGCTGTAAACTGTATATCACGACCGGAACATGCGGGAGAATCAACCTTAGCCTCAAAAGATTCAGAACAAGAGTCTTTTAAAGCACAGAAATCATATACAACATCACTTGCCAACGGGTCAATAGAACGGCTTTGGTGTTCTACCCTGATATTCTTGATAGAGTCAAATGGGGCGGCAGGTATTGTAACAAACACCGCTGTACCTGCTCCGCTGGATGTACCCTGTGAAGTAAGGCGGCCATCTGTTGTAATGAAATGGTTGCCCACACCAGCCCCACATCCGCCAATGGTTGCTGTTACATCTGCTGCTGCTAACGGATAAGCAACTCCGTTTCTATAAAACTGAATAGTATCATTATCATGTATCCTCACCATATTCATCTTGGCGTGAGTAATACTGGGAGCAAACACGTAATCATAATAATTGCTCACATTTCGTCCTATCTGGTACGGGGCAACAGTTACCGGGCCGGGAGGGGCCGGGCAGTTATAGCTGGATGTATTGCTGGATGTACCTGACACCGTAACAGTGACACCATTAGACAGCACTGCGGCACCACTGGTATGGGTAATGCTTTCACACACAGGTTGTGCGACAGCATTAAACGAACCTAAACAAAGCAGAGCAATTAGAAAGTGATATACCTTTCCCATTTATCTTATATTTTATTGTTTCTGAAAAAACTGTTAAAAAACGGCTTAATACCGGTATCCCGGTACACGCCTCTAATATAGGACGAAAAATTAACTATTTTGGTTGGGTAAGGAGAATATTTTATTTTACCCCCTTATTCAAAACAACATATTAAATCGTTGTACCAAATTACAATACAAATTATCAACCAATACCATATAAATGAAATTTTTAATAGCCGGGCTGGGCAATATAGGCGCTGAATATGATGCAACAAGGCATAATATAGGTTTTGACATAGCTGATGTACTGGTTATGAAACATAAAGGCAGCTTCCGGATAGACAGGCTGGCATCAGTAGCAGATTTTAAATTAAAGGGAAGGCAGGTTATTGTTATAAAACCTACTACTTACATGAATTTGAGCGGCAAGGCTGTAAAATACTGGATGGATAAAGAAAAAATTCCATTAGAACATGTTTTAGTTATTATAGATGAGCTGGCGCTACCACTGGGTACACTGCGTATGAAAGGCAACGGGAGCGCTGGTGGCCACAATGGATTAAAAAGTGTAGAAGAAGTATTAAAAACCAACCAATACCCCCGGTTAAGGTTTGGTATAGGCAATGATTACCCCAAAGGCAGACAGGTAGATTATGTCTTGGGTAAATGGACGGAAGCGGAAATGGCTATGTTAAAGCTACAGGTTCCTGTTTGTGCAGATATGGTAGAAAGCTTTATACTGAGAGGTTTACAACCGACTATGAATGATTTTAATAAATAATACTTTAAAAAATCAGGGCTTTATTTTGCCCAGGTAAACGGTATCGTTTTGCGGCATGTCCACTTCATAGGCTGTAGCGTAACCTGGGTGGTCAATAATCAACTTCAGGTTGCCGCATTTGGCAACGTTATCCAGTTCAAAAGCTGTCTCAAAAAATCCATTACTGTCTGTATAAACAACACGCTGGTCGCGGCTGCGGTCGTTTAATGCAGCATAACTGGCTATTTTCACACGGGCAAGAGGCTTATTATTATCCCTGTCCAGCACGTAGCCCTTGGTGTAACGGGTACAATCTTTGCACGATGCATACAGTAAAATAAACGCAATGAATAATATGTAGCGGCTCATGGCATAAAGATAATATTATCACTTAACAGTAAAACTACCTGCCACTGATATTGGGTAGATACAGCAAAAGATACGCGCCCAACATAATAAAAGGCTACATAAGTTATACTTATGCATGTTTTGGCTGATTTTGGTAACTTTGCAGCCTAAAAATTAATAATGGCCACGGTATATTTTGACAATGCTGCTACTACCAGCCTCGACCCCGAGGTGCTGGAGGCTATGATGCCCTTCCTTACTTCCAAATTTGGCAACCCATCGTCTGTATATTCTTACGGCAGGGAAACGAAGATGGCCATAGAGACGGCACGCAAAACCGTGGCTAAACTGCTGGGCTGCAAGCCGGGTGAAATATTTTTCACATCGGGCGGCACGGAAAGCACCAATACTGCAATATGTTGTGCCGTGCGCGATTTGGGTTGTACGCACATCATCACATCACCTATAGAGCACCACGCGACACTGTACACGGCAGAGAACATGGAAAAATCGGGCCGCACTACGCTGAGCCTGGTGAAAGTGCTGAAAAACGGCCATATAGATATGCAGCACCTGGAAGAACTGCTGGCCGCTACCAAAGAGAAAACCCTGGTGACGCTGATGCATGCCAACAACGAGATAGGCAACCTGCTTGATGCAAAGGCTGTTGGCGAACTGTGCGAGAAATACAATGCTATATTCCACTGCGATATGGTGCAGACCATAGGGCACTACCCCCTGCACCCAAAAGAATTGAAAGTGCATTTTGCCAGCTCGGCAGGCCATAAATTTCATGGCCCAAAGGGTGTGGGTATATTATTTGTAAACGAAGACATCAGGATAAATCCCATGATATACGGGGGCTCTCAGGAGCGCAACATGCGTGCTGGTACAGAAAACCTGTATGGCATAGTGGGTTATGCAAAGGCACTGGAAAGAGCGCTGAGCCGCCACAACGAGGACGTAGCGCATATCAGGGAACTGAAAAGCTATATGATGCAGGCCCTGGCACAGAGTTTTGAGGGCGTGCGTTTTAATGGTGATACAGATGGCGAATGCCTGTACACCGTGTTAAACGTTGCCTTCCCAAAAACAGAGAAATCTGACATGCTGCTGTTTAACCTGGACATGGCGGGCATCTGCGTAAGCGGTGGCAGCGCCTGTAGCAGCGGTGCCAGTGCAGTGAGCCATGTTATAAAGGCATTATACAATGGCGAGGCAGAAAGCCTGGTACCGATACGTTTTTCTTTTGCCCACAGCAATACAAAAGAAGAGGTAGATTATGTTATCAGCAAGTTAAAAGAACTTGTTTGATAAAACAGCACCAAAGCATATCTTAGCCTTGCATAGAGATGATACAGCAAGGTAATATTTCAAAGCTACGCAGCTACTGGTTCACACCTGTAAACAACAGCCCGCTTATAGTATTCCGCATACTTTTCGGCTGCATTATGTTTATGGAGTTTGCCAAGTCGATAACTACAGGCTGGGTAAGGCAGGTATATATATCTACCCCTTTCCGTTTCACATTTATAGGTTTTGAGTACCTCCAAAACATGCAAGGCACTGCCATGTATTATTACTTCGGGCTGGGCTGCCTGTTTGCACTCATGGTAACGTTTGGGCTGCTGTACAGGTTCAGCTCTGTAATGCTGGCAGTATTATGGACAGGCGTTTATTTTTCTCAGAAAGAACATTACAACAATCACTATTACCTGATGGTGCTGCTGTGCTGGCTGATGGTGCTGGTGCCGGCACACCGCCGTGCTTCGCTTGATGTAAAGCTGGGTAATGTACAGGCTGGCAACGAATGTTCCCGATGGTGCATACAACTGTTTGTGATACAAATAGCCGTGCTGTATGTGTATGCTGCCATTGCAAAAATATACCCAGACTGGCTGCAGGCCATGCCAGCAAAACTATGGTTTGCCAAAAGGCACAACCATCCGTTTATGGGCAACCTGTTTGCACAGGAATGGTTTGCGTATTTCGTTTCGTACTCAGGAATATTGTTCGACCTGCTGATAGTACCCGCACTGCTGTGGAGGCGCACACGTGTGGCTGCTGTGGTAGCTATGCTGGTCTTTCACCAGTTCAACAAGCTGACCTTTGGCATAGGTGTATTCCCCTACCTGGCTATGAGCCTGAATGTATTTTTCTTTAAAGGCGAGACTTTTGACAAGACCGTAGGCATAGAAACAAAGAATCTTATTAGTCCTTTTACATCTTTAAAAACACAGACCTATATCACAATTGCGCTATGCCTGTACATCAACTGGCAGTTGGTCACACCCTTCAGACACTACCTGTATAAAGGCGATGTGGTATGGACCGAAGAGGGGCACCGAATGTCATGGCGCATGATGCTGCGCAGCAAGAACGGCACCATCACCTACACGATAAAAGACAAGAACAGCGATAGCGTGTGGACAGAACTGCCTGCAGGCCGGCTGCTGAACTACCAGGCAAGAAGTGTAGCCACTAAACCTGATTTTATATGGCAGTATGCACAGTACCTTGAAAAACTATACAAAGAAAAGGGGTATGATGTGCAGGTGTTTGCAGATTGTAAATGTTCTGTAAACGGCAGGCCAATAAAAACATTGATAGACCCAACAGTTGACCTGGCGGCGCAAACCTGGCGACCATTTAGGCATCACAACTGGATAACAACAGAATATAAATAAGCATACAATAGTACTTCATGGGCATATTTCAGAAAATAAAAAATAGCATACCTGTCAATGTACGGCCATTCCTGCTAAGGGCGGCCATACTGATAGCCGTATGGGAACTGCTGTACAACTTCTTATTAAAGCCTGCAGGCATTCCAGACGACCAGTTGACAAGGCTGGTACAGGTAGGCGCTATGAAACTGTTATCGTGGTTTTATACAGACGTGGGTGAAGATGGTTCTAAAATAGTATTGAATGGCAAAGATGCTGTAAGCATTGCCCGCCAGTGCAACGGCCTCGAACTGCTGGTACTTTACCTGGGCTTTATATTGTGCCTGCCGACAAATACAAAACGCATGTTATCTTTTGCCATCATAGGGGTATTGGTTATTTATATACTGAACGTGATACGTACTGCACTGCTTGCTGCTATGTACGACCAGGACCATAGCCTCACAGACTTTGCGCATCATTATGTGTTTAAGATCATCATATATGCAGTTGTCTTCCTGGGGTGGGTATTATACATGAAAAAACCTGAGACCAATGCGCCAACAAACTAAGTTCTGGCTGGCCCTGCTGGTTATTACCATCGTGTGCTATTTTGATTTCTATTTATTCGGCGAAGGGTATTCAGTAAGAAACGTTTCTGCCATAACCCGGCAGGGCGGGCACCTGGCTACTTTATTGGTAGTTATGTCTTCCGGCTATCTTGCATGGAAACAGCACCCTATGCAGTGGCTGAAAAAGCTATGGATGTATTCTTATATCGCCGGTATTATCTTCATTGTAATAATCGGCGGCATAAAAACGTTTGCAGGTGTACTGAGCGAAGACTTCCTGGAATGGGTAGCAACCGTACGGCAGTTTTTCTGCACACCGCTGCCCTACCTGATGGTGTATATGTTATCGCTCATTGCAAAGCAAAGAGAGAATTAATTAACTTTAAACTAAGTGGCTTTTACACTTGTTTATTCAAATAAATAACAACTATGCAACGTATATCCACATTATTGCAAAGGCTTGCAGAACTGGCTGAACATGATAAAGAACGCACGCTGATAGATATAGACCTGATGCTGGACTATACCAGGGTAGTATATGCAGACCTGCTGGAGATACGTAAAAACATAGCCATAAACACTATCAGCGCACCCACACCGGAAACTACCAACACATATACGCAGTCAGCAACACCATCGGTTGAGGTACGTGTTGAACCAACACCTGCCAGGCAAGAACCGGTAATTGAGCATCCTGTTGAGGAGGAACGTGTGGCAGAACAACATACAGAAATACCACACGAAGTAAAATATGCCGGAGTACCTAATATTGATGTACGTACACATATAGGTATCAACGATAAATATCTCTATATCAGCGAATTGTTTAAAGATGACAGGGCTGCATATGATAATGCCATAAAACAACTGAATACGTTTAATACGCTAGACACCGCTACTCATTGGGTAGATTCAGAATTGAGTAATAAATATAACTGGGATAAAGAGAGTGAAACAGTACACTCGTTTTACGCTTTGCTCAGTAATTCTTTTCCGGCTACATAGTTTAGAATAGTGGCCGTGGCGCCAGTGTTGGCCGATACATATTTTTTAGCTGTTACACATGCTGCATTGTAACCTATGCGGTCTGTTTCCCATGCCAGTACCTGCTGCAACATTTTTTCGGCACTGTTTACAGCTATTGCCGCGCCTTTTTCATTCAGGTCGCGGGCTTCTTTAAACTTATGATATGTTGGCCCGTGGAATACAGGCTTGCCATACACAGCGGCTTCCAATATATTGTGTATACCGCTGCTGTTAAATCCACCGCCTACATAGGTTACATCGGCATATTGATACAGCCTTATCAGCAGGCCAATGGTATCTATCACCAAAATGCGCTGGTCATAATATTCCTTAAAGTTTGACCACAGCACAGCCTCTCCCTGGAACAGTTCTGCCAGTTGTTTGATATGGGCAGTATGTACCTCGTGCGGCGCTATAATGATTTTCCAGTCTTTGGGCAGTTTGTCTGTTACCTGTTTTAGCAATTGCTCATCGGCAGGCCATGTACTACCGGCTACTATCACCTTGCTGCCTTTACAAAATTCTGTTATTTCTGCTATAGGCTTAGCATTCAGCACTACTTCCACTACCCTGTCAAAACGCGTATCCCCGGCTACGGTCACGTCATATATACCGATTTTGTTCAGCAGCCTTACAGATGCATCGTCCTGTACAAAAATATGCGTAAGCATATGCAGCATGTTCCTGTGCAGTTTACCATACCATTTAAAGAAAGGCTGTTCATTTCTGAATATGGCGGAAACTAATAACAAAGGAATGTTCTGCTCTGCCATTTTAGAAAGGTAGAAATACCAGAGGTCATATTTCACAAACACAGCCAGCGATGGTTTCACAGATGCCAGGAATGTCCTTGCATTGTATGGCGTATCTAAAGGCAGGTAAAAAACATAATCGGCTCCGCTATAGTTTTTTCTCATCTCATACCCCGATGGCGAAAAGAACGTCAGTACAAAAGCAGAGTCAGGGTATTGTCTTCGTAATTTTTCCAGTACCGGCCTGCCTTGCTCAAATTCCCCCAATGATGCACAGTGCATCCATATCCTGCGTCGCCGCTCATCTACCAGGCTGTAGTGTATATGTTGCTGTAAGTTTTTACGCCCTTGTACAAAGAGTTTTGCCTTGGCATTAAACAGTGCCGCTACCTTTACAAAAAGGGTGTACAGTTTTATGCCAAGCCAATATAACAGTACAGACATACTTATTCAAAAAAAAATTCTTCAGACTTTCGCCTGAATATAGGAATGTAAAGACCTGCCCTTACACCAAATAACAGGTCAACCCTTGCTTCATTGTCCGGCCTCATTACATCATACAGGAACTCCCGCCTGCCCTGTGTAAATGCAGCGGCTATGTTAAGCCCTATATGAAAGTTCAGCAGGTTGGTATTAGCGAAATAGGTGTAGCCTACATATTGCTCCAGCAGCAGACCATTGGTAAGCCTGTCATATCCTTTTTTATACTTACCGTTTACAGCAGTTATAGCATCGTCGCGCTCACGTATAAATATTTTATGCTCCATAAACCCAACGGTTGTCAGGGCCATGATGCCGTTATCACTGTTTTCTTTACCCACGTTGAATATCTTACCACCCTGCATGCCTACCATATAACCACGCTCATATACCTGCAGGTTTATCCTTTCGCCTATGTTGCTGATGTAGGTACCATACGCATCGCGAATGTTTATCATCAGCGAATCTTCCTTTATCTTATTACCAAACATATAATCGAACTTAGGCCCGAATATCCAGTTAGACTTAGTTTTGTACAATACCTGTACACCCGCACGGTAGCTGGTTCCGAAACGCTTTGCCATATCTCCGCCGGGAAAATCAACGCCACCGTTAAAACCAAGTATCACACCTTTTCTTGCAGGTGGCTTTTCAAGTATAAATAAATCGTCCTGGGCATTCGCCTGTAAAGACAATAAAAATAAGGCTGCAAAAAAAAGCTGGCGCATGTATCAGAGTATCATTTTCTACGGGTGAAGTTAAGGCAAATACATGGTACTATTTAGCCAAAACAGTCATAAAAAGCACATAAACTATATGCTAATATTTTGATGAGTGACCGCTAAGACGTAGGTTTGCAGCCCGTTAATTAGAATACTATGCACAAACTGCAGATGGTTGATTTGAAGCGTCAATACCAGGATATAAAGCCTGAAGTAGATGCCGCTATTCAGGATGTAATAGACAATACAGCTTTCATAGGTGGTAAATATGTCCAATCATTCAGCCAGAACCTGGCAGAGTACCTGGGTGTAAAACATGTTATTCCCTGTGCCAACGGTACAGATGCATTGCACATAGCGCTGATGGCATTGGATGTGCAGCCGGGTGATGAGATCATTACCACGTCTTTTACATTTATGGCCACTGTAGAGGTAATCGCCTTCCTGAAACTTACACCGGTTTTTGTAGATGTACATGCAGATACATTCTCTATGAATATAGAAGAAGTTAAGGCTGCCATCACTCCGAAAACCAAAGCAATAGTGCCTGTACACCTGTACGGCCAGGCAGTGGATATGGAGCCCCTGCTGAAGATTGCCAATGAGCACAATATACCTGTGATAGAAGATAACGCGCAAGCAATAGGTGGCAGTTACACTTTCAGCGATGGCAGGACTGTGAAGAATGGCAGTATGGGGCTGATGAGCTGTACCTCTTTCTTTCCATCAAAAAACCTGGGTGGATATGGAGATGGTGGTGCTATGATGACCAACGATGACGAACTGGCTGTAAAACTGAAAATGATTGCCAACCACGGTGCAAGGGTGCAGTACCATCACGAGATAGTGGGCTGCAACAGCCGCCTGGATAATATACAGGCAGCAGTGTTAAATGTAAAACTACCCCGCCTGGATGCCTACTGCGCTGCAAGGCGCACTGCGGCTGACTATTACGATAATGCTTTTGCCAACCACCCTAATATCATCACACCGGCAAGGGCACCGTACTGCTACCATGTATTTCACCAGTACACATTACAGTTGAGAAATGTAAACAGGGATGACGTAAAGACTGCACTGGCTGCATTAGACATTCCTACTATGATATACTATCCCATTCCCTGCCACAAACAGGAAATGCTGAAAAATTACAATGTGGCAGACATCAACCTGCCTGTAACAGATATGCTGACGCAGTGTGTGATATCCCTGCCTATGCATACCGAACTTACTGTTGAAGAACTGGAATACATTACCACCAACTTTATAAAAGTTGTAGAACAACTGCGCAAATAAATGAACGTAATAGAAACCCCCATAAAAGGCCTGCTGATACTGGAACCCAATGTACATGGTGACGAACGTGGTTACTTCTTTGAAAGTTTTAATAACAATACTTTTAAACAAGTAACAGGCCTTGATGTAAACTTTGTGCAGGACAACCAGGCACGCTCTACTAAAAATGTACTGCGTGGCTTACACTACCAGAACACACCGCATGCGCAAACCAAACTGATACGTGCACTGGAAGGCGGGATATGGGATGTAGTGGTTGATCTTCGAAAAGACAGCGATACTTATGGCCGCTGGTATGGCGTTGAACTGACTGCTGAAAACAAACGCCAGTTCCTGATACCCAAGGGGTTTGCCCATGGCTATTCTGTACTTACAGATACTGCCGAGGTATTTTATAAATGTGATGATTTTTACAGCCGGGAAGATGAAGGTGGCCTGTACTACGCAGACCCCGAAGTAAATATCGACTGGAAAATTAACCTGGCAGATGCCATTATTTCAGAAAAAGACAAAGTACAACCTACGCTGAAAGAAAATAACAGCAGGTTTTAATAAAAATAAGAAAGCGGCAGGTGTTACCTGCCGCTTTCAGTTTTCTATATCTGTACACACTACCTGAGTGATTGTGAATCTTCCATAAATTTTTGCAGTCCAATATCTGTAAGCGGGTGTTTCAGCAAGCCCAGTATAGAATCGAGCGGGCAGGTACAAACATCTGCACCGGCCTCTGCACAACGTACTATATGTAAAGGGCTGCGGATAGACGCTGCCAGTACTTCAGTCATAAAGCCCTGGGCATTATATATACCAACTATCTGGTGTATCAGTTCAATACCATCCCAGCTACTGTCATCTATACGGCCTATGAACGGAGACAGGAACGTGGCGCCGGCCTTAGCCGCCAATATAGCCTGTCCTGCGCTGAATACCAGTGTACAGTTGGTGTGTATGCCGTTTTCAGTAAACCATTTTATAGCTTTAATACCGTCTTTTATCATTGGCACTTTCACTACAATATTGTCGTGTATTTTAGCCAGCTTCTTACCTTCTTCAACGATACCCGCAAAGTCTGTACTCAGCACTTCTGCACTTACCGGGCCATCTACTATATCACATATCGCTTTGTAGTGCGCCATTACAGCTTCCTGCCCTTTTATCCCTTCTTTAGCCATCAGGCTGGGGTTAGTTGTTACACCATCCAGTATGCCCAGGTCATTTGCCTCCTTTATCTGTGCAAGATTTGCTGTATCTATAAAAAATTTCATGCGTTTCTTTTATTTGAGGTGGTAAAATTAGTCAAATATTCAGCTAATCAACCCATCGGGCTGCTAATTATTGTATAAAAACCGGAGTGGGAGAAAAAAAGAACTGGCAAGTTACTTACATCGCGCCGCTACGACCACCTACCCTTGCTACATTCCTGTCCTGGGGGATTCAGTAGGAGCTGGCCGTATAAGACTTGCCAGAGCTGCAAAGTTATAACTTATTACCACAGCTAACAAATCTATTCAATAAAAAAACGGCTGCAATATCTGCAACCGTTTTCTATATATTGTAACACCGTCTTTAGTGTTTTCCCAACTCGCCTTTCAACATGTCTATTACTTTTACTTCAGTTGCATCTTGTCCCCGCATTTCGGCAAGGTAAACGGATGCCCAGTCTGTAAGATGCACCAGGTAAAATGCTTTTTCAAGATAGCTTTTACCGACTGTATATATTTCGGTTACGTTCTTGGTGCATTTCTTTATTACCTTCTTATTGATCTCCATCCTCAGTTGTGTCCTTTCATAGTCTGCATCATCGCGCAGGAATACTACAGACCTGGAATCATCCTTATCTTTCCAGCCCACCAGTTCGTTATGGTTCATTTCAGGCACTACGTGGTGCCATGCCAGCATTTTACTGTTTTCATTTATCTGCTGGCGAAAGCGTACAGCAACACCTTCAAATTCAGGTGCAGAGTATATTACTGGTGTTTTCTCAAATAGCTTTTTTGCTAATGATGTTGCCTTGGTCTGTATGCTCTTACTATTCGCCCTCAACAATTTTATAGTCGCTTCCAGGTCTTTTTTAATATTGTGGTTCAGTAATCCCAGGCCTTGTAAAACAAACAATACCTGTGTAAGAGAATAACCCAGGCACGAGCGCGGAGGCATACCACTCGGTAGCAATATACAATCCAGCTTTTTCTTCTTGGCTATTTCAGCCACCTTACCTCCGGATGTTATGCATATAACTGTAGCCTTTACCTTCAGTGCCTGCTGCATAGCCTGCAAGGTCTCTTCTGTGTTTCCAGAGTAAGACGATACTATTACCAATGAGTCTTTACCAACAAATGCAGGCAGGAAGTAATCTTTATTGACAACAAAGGGTACTGCCAGTTTATCAAATACAAAATTCTGCACAATAGAGCCGCCTATACCGCTTCCACCAAGACCGGTAAGCACCACATTAGCATATTGTTTTTTAGCTGTAATAAAACGATAACTTTGACCAATTAACAAGGCCTCATGCAATTGTGTGGGGAAATTCTGTACCAGTTTTTTCATACTATATTTTTCGAATGGCCAAACATAACGAAACTGGCGTAAACGGGGAAAAAATAGCCGAAAACTTTTTGCAAACAAAAGGTTATTCCTTACTGTACAGAAACTGGAAACATGAGCGTAAAGAGGTGGACATTATAGCAGAAAGCAATGGGTTACTGATATTTATTGAAGTAAAGACCCGTTCAGCAAGCTATTTTGGCTTCCCCGAAGATGCTGTAGGACCTAAAAAACAAGACTATATGAAAACAGCCGCTGAAGCATTTCTTTATGCAAACCCGCAATACACAACTATTCGATTCGATATCATCAGCATCATCACCCAAAATGGAGCTATCAAAGAGATAGTCCATTTTGAGGATGCGTTCTTTTAACTATATACTTAATTCAGTATTACCACCAGGTCGTTGGTATTTACCAGTGTGCCTTCTTTCAGTTCTATTGCCTCTATATCGCAGTCAGCATGGGCCGTTATCACAGTTTCCATTTTCATGGCTTCTATTACAAACAGCGGTTGGTTCTTCTTAATCTTATCACCTTTTTTCACCAGTAACTTAGACAACATGCCTTGTAATGGTGCGCCAATGTGATTAGCATTGTCTTTTTCCACCTTGCGGTTCTCTACCCTATCTACTTTTACAGAGCGGTCCAGTACATCTATATTACGTGTCTGGCCATTCAGTTTAAAGAATACAGTACGTTTACCATGCTCATTCACGTTACCAATGCTTAATAAGCGTATCAGCAGCGTTTTGCCTTTGGCTATTTCTATCGTTGCATCTTCACCCATCTTTAAGCCATACAGGAATAGCGTGGTAGGCACTACAGAGACATCACCATATTCACGCACGAACTTAATGTACCCTTCGAAGACCTTAGGATATAATTTATAAGACAGGAAGTCGCACAGTTGGAGATCCTCGCCAAACTGCTCCAGAAACGCATTGAACTCTTTATCAAAATCTACAGGTTGCAGGTGCTTGTTAGGCCTGTCTGTAAATGGCTGTTTATCTTTCAGAATTATCTTTTGCAGGTCTTTTGGCAGACCACCTTCCGGCTGGCCCAATACCCCCATGAAGAATTCCTGTACACTTTCAGGAAATGAAATACTTTCTCCCTTCTGCATCACATCTTCACGGCTCAGGTCGTTGGCTACCATAAACTGTGCCATATCACCTACTACTTTAGAACTTGGTGTCACTTTCACTATGTCACCAAACATGTCGTTGACGGTAGCATATGCTTTTTTGATATCTTCAAATTTATGCTCCAGTCCTAGTGCTTTGGCTTGCGGGCGGAGGTTAGAATACTGTCCACCGGGTATTTCGTGTACAAACACCTCAGCAGCACTTGCTTTCAGGCCGCTTTCAAATGGATAGTATATTTCGCGTACAGCTTCCCAATAGTTTGAGAACTCATTCAACGACTCAACATCATAAGTATTTTCCCTCTCGTGGAATTTCATCATCTCTACCACGGCGTTGAAGTTTGGCTGAGATGTCAGGCCCGATACTGCACCCAGTGCAACATCTACCACATCTACACCTGCTTCAATAGCTTTCAGGTAAGTAGCTGGTTGCAGCGATGATGTATCATGCGTATGCAGGTGTATCGGAATATTTACCGTAGCCTTCAGGCCGGCTACAAGTTCAGACGCAGCATAGGGCTTCAGCAAGCCGCTCATGTCTTTTATAGCCAGTATATGTGCTCCTGCATTCTCCAGGTCTTTTGCCAGGCGCAGGTAGTAATCAAGATTGTACTTTGTACGCTTGGGATCAAGTATGTCACCGGTATAGCACAATGCTGCTTCAGCAAGGCCACCGGTACGTTTGCGCACCATCTCTATACACGGTGCAATATTTTCCATCCAGTTCAGCGAGTCGAAGATGCGGAAAATGTCCACTCCTTTTTCCCAGCTTTGTTCTACAAACTTTTCTACCAGGTTGTCAGGGTAAGCGGTGTACCCTACTCCATTTGCACCGCGTATCAGCATTTGCAGCAATATATTAGGCACTGCAGCACGTATCTGTTCAAGTCGCTTCCATGGGTCTTCGTTCAGGAAACGCATGGCCACATCAAACGTAGCACCACCCCAAACTTCCATACTGAATGTTTGCGGGTGCAGTTTGGCAAAGTGTTTAGACACTTTTACCATATCTATAGTACGCATACGTGTGGCCAGCAGCGACTGGTGCGCATCGCGTAGCGTAGTATCAGTATAATGTATTTTTTTTTCAGCCTTCAGCCATTTTGCAAAACCATCAGGGCCCAGTTCTGTCAGCAGTTGTTTTGTTCCCTTGGGATATTCCATACCTATGGGTGATATTGGTACCTGGGGTTTACGAAATTCCCTGCCATCGTGTTTTACTTTCACATCCGGATTCCCATTCACCGTAACATCTGCCAGGAAACCCAAAATCTTTGTACCCCTGTCCTGCCTTATTGCAAACTTGAAGAGTTCAGGGTGTTCCTGTATAAAGCCCACCGTAGTTTTGCCATTTCTAAAACCTTCATGCGTTATTACATTCTCTAAAAAAGGAATGTTGTTCTTCACCCCACGTACACGAAATTCCCTCAACGCCCTGTGCATTTTCATAGATGCGTCGTGCAGGCTATTGCCCCAGGTGCTCACCTTCACCAGCATAGAATCAAAAAACGGGCTTATCTTCATGCCCGGGTAGGTACTCCCCTCATCCAGCCTTACGCCAAAGCCGGCCGCATTTCTATAGGTTACCAGTGTACCATAGTCCGGTTTAAAGTCATTGGCCGGGTCTTCTGTGGTAATACGGCATTGTATCGCTACACCATCCACGCTCACATCTGCCTGTGTACCTATACCTACTTCTTTATCTGTCAGTCTGTAACCGGCAGCAACATATAGCTGTGTTTTTACAAGGTCTATACCTGTTACCATTTCGGTAACAGTATGCTCTACCTGTATGCGTGGGTTTACTTCTATAAAGAAAATATTCTCGGCAGCATCTACCAGGAATTCTACCGTGCCCAGGTTATTATAGTTTACCTGTTTGGCTATGCCTGTGGCATATTCGTACAATTTATCTTTGGTTGACTGTTGCAAGGTAACCGCAGGAGCAACCTCTACTACTTTCTGAAAACGGCGTTGTACTGAGCAGTCACGCTCAAACAGGTGCATGATGTTGCCATGATTATCGGCCACTATCTGTACTTCTATATGCTTCGGATTCTCCACAAATTTCTCCAGGAATACAGTGTCGTCACCAAAGGCATTCTTTGCTTCGCTTCTTGCTTCAGGGAAAGATTTTTTAAGGTCATCATCAGTACGCACTACACGCATACCCCTACCGCCACCACCCGATGCTGCTTTCAGCATCAATGGGTAACCTATGCGGTTAGCCTCGCTCAATGCAGTTTCTATTTCATTCAGTGGAGGTATATTACTCTGTATAATAGGTGCTCCTGCCTTCAGGGCCACTTCTTTGGCTGTCACTTTATCTCCCAGTGCAGCCATGGCTTTGGGCGACGGGCCAACAAATATGATACCACTATCGGCACATTTCTGTGCAAACACAGCATTTTCAGACAAGAAGCCATATCCGGGGTGTATGGCATCAGCACCGCAATCTTTTGCTATGGCTATAATAGCATCCATATCAAGATATGGTTTCAGGGGGTCGGTATCTAATCCCACCTGGTAGGCTTCATCTGCCTTGTAACGGTGTAGTGAATACCTGTCTTCATAAGTATATATAGCCACTGTCCTTATATCTAATTCTGATGCAGCACGTGCTATACGTATGGCAATTTCTCCCCTGTTCGCAATTAATACTTTCTTAATGTTCATGCTAAAAATGCTGTTATGACTCAACTATATGCGGTGCAAAACTAATACAACACATGTTACAATGAAACTTGTTAACGCTTTAATAGCAAATGAAGTTCACCAGCCAACTAATTATGTTTTTTAGATTCGGTTTTATTATCTTGTTTATGTTCAAAAATATTCAATCATTAAAAAAAGAAATTATGCTGAAAGTTGGAGATGAATTCCGCCATATTTACCGTTATAGCCAGGACGATGTAGATACATACGCCCGTGTCAGCGGTGATGTAAATCCCCTGCATATTGATCCCCAGGCAGGAAAAGACAGCATGTTTGGCCGCAACATTATTCATGGTTTTTTAGGTGCTAGTGTATTCACAAAGATATTCGGTGCACTTTGGTATGCCGATGGCCATGTGTATATGAACCAGAGTATGAAATGGCTGAAGCCCATGTTTGTAGATACAGACTACGAAGCTGTGGTAACCGTAAAAGAGATATTCCCTGAGAAGAACCGCATATTGTACGATTGCGCAGTATTCGAAGCCGGTACACAAACGCAAACCATTGCGGGAGAGGCTATGCTGCTGAATAAAAAGCAGTATGTGTGGTAAATACAACGTTTTAAAAATGCTGAAGGCCCGGATGTTATATCAACACCAGGCCTTTTCATTTATACATAACACATCTTCAAAAAAGCAAAATCCGGGTATAATAAAAAAGGGCTGACCTATAAAAGTCAGCCCTTTTTGTATTATCTCAGTATTGATTATTTAATCAATGTAACGTTACCTTGTTTCGTAATTGTCTGGCCTGAAGCTGCTACTGCTTCAATAGTGTAGATATACACACCCATTGGTTGTGGTTCACCATTGAAAGTGCCATCCCATCCTTCATTGATGTCTGATGTTTCAAACACTTTCGTTCCCCAGCGGTTGTACACTGCAAACGTTTTCAGGTCAGCAATACCTCTCCTTACTATTTTCAGCGTACCGTTATCGCGTTTGCCTGGTGTGAATGCGTTGGGCAGGTTCAGGAAGCCATCAGTTTTAATCCTGACATCTAACGTATCTACCACACCACAACCAGCTTCCGTGCGGCCATGAACTACATAACGCGTATTCACTTTAGGGCTGACAAGAGGGTTGCTTACAGTGGCATCGCTCAACCCAAGTGGTGGGAACCATGTGTAGTACAGGCAGTTTCCTCCGGGGTCAACACGGTAGCTTTCGC
>CAYXHM010000014.1:0-52847 GCA_964464965.1 uncultured Flavipsychrobacter sp.
TATCCTGATGGTTTTGTAGAGACCTACCGCGGTGAAACATCGCTGATAAGATAAGCATAACTGGTAAAGTATATAATACAGGCGGGAACCACAAGGTTCCCGCTTGTATTATATGTGGTTGAAGTTTTGCTTTTTTATTACATCTATTGGGTTAAAGAGAGCATTTTTATTGACAATACATGTATTTTTATAGCTTTGTGAGGTCATTTTCATTTAGTTTACCCAACTTAATTGCTGTGAAAACCGTCTTTTGTTAATGTATTAGCAGTATTAAAGATTATCAATATGAAATTAATTCTCCGTTTTTTACTTACATGTGTTATCACACTAGCATTTGTCTTGCCTAACAAATCGAAAGCATGTCACCTTGCAGCGGCAGATATTTACGTAACTTATGTAGGTGAAGGTGCAGATGGATGCAGTAACCCTGACTATAAGTATGAGGTGACGCTAATAATATATTACGCATGCCAGGATTGCTTCAATCCTGGTAACGGGCCACAACAAGTGCAGTATCAATCAGAATCTTTGGGATTTGGTATAGTTTCTCCGGGCAATCCTGCCGTAACAGTACGGCTGGATACATTTGGTCAGGCACCGGATACTGTTCACTCGTTATGCGGACAATTCAGTGATAGTAATAGTTGTATTTTGCCTGAATGGAGTTTGCCGCGTGGCACTCCTTTACCGGATAGAGCGGCCAATTTTCCGGGCTATCAAAAAAGGATCTATAGAAATAAGACCCCGCTCACTTTACCCGGCCCTGCTCCAGACTGGAAATTTTCATGGTCATCCGGTGTCAGAAACCGCAGTATTAACCTTATTGGTCAGGATAATCTTTATGTCGAGGCCGGCCTTAATAATGTCACAAAGTATAATAACAGTACACCAAGGTTTACTTCAAATCCTTTGCCTTATATATGCATCAATCAACCGTTCACTTATCTCAATAGCCCTTTTGATCCTAATGGCGATTCAATAAATGTCGTTCAACAGAATGCACATAGCGCAGCGGCAGGACTAATTCAATACGCTACACTTCCACCTCCAGCATCCTTTACATTCAGTAATGCCGATCCTATATATTCAGCTCCTTCTAACCCTTACAACTTAAATCTGTACACAGGTGCGGCAACCTTTACACCCCAATACCAAGGGATGTATGTTTTGGCTTTCAGGGCTACAGATTATGAATATGGTACAGGCATACTTTTGAGTTATGTGTACAGGGATGTGCAGGTAGCAGTATTACCTTGTAATGCACCACCTCCTGATATTGATACACTTTCCAGGACAGCAACTACTGTTTCTAATGCAACGATAGTGAAAAGCAAAACTATGGGCGATGCGGTATTTGTATGTCCGGGCAGTAATATGAATATATCGCTGAGTACAAAGTCGCCTAATCAAGGAGGTAAAATATACATGTATGCCAATACTGAAATGTTCCAGGGTTCTACATTCAGCGCGCCATTAAATGGTAATGACAGC
The DNA here is from genome assembly GCA_964464965.1 of uncultured Flavipsychrobacter sp. Lineage (GTDB taxonomy): Bacteria > Bacteroidota > Bacteroidia > Chitinophagales > Chitinophagaceae > UBA5543. The sequence goes on from CAYXHM010000014.1 coordinate 1,492, forward strand.
GTGGTAGGTAGTTTTAACTGGACACCGGATGAATCTAAAGTTGGTCAGCATACACTTGTTATCACCTCAAAAGATTCTACCTGTCTTATATCTCAACCTATCGTATTGGTAAGTTACAGGGTTATACTTGTTAATGTGGTAAAAGGCCTTGATGCAGGCCCTGATGTTAGGATATGCGAGTTTAATCCCAAACCTGTTCCTTTATATGTAACAGGGGCGGAAGACCTCCGCGTGAAATGGACATTAGATGGTGGCCCGGCTATTGGCATCAGTAATGATGCGATACCTAACCCAATATTAACTACTACGCAAAATGCTTCCTATGTAATATCCACACCTGATTTGGCAGGTGCATGTAAGGCAAGTGATACTATCAGGACTATTATTGATCCGGGCGATGGCGTTAGGATTTTCCCGCAAAACCCTGTTGATTCAACTAAGGCATTGGTAATGTGCCGCCCCGGTTACCTGCAGTTAGAGGCATTCCCTCGCGGCCCCGGCAGGAAGGATAATATTAACTGTGGTATCACACCTATAAAAGAGTGTGACGATGAGAAGACCAGTACTGTGTATGGTTCTACGCTGTTAAAAGAAATAGTTTATGACAGCTTGAGCAAATATGCCTTTGACCTGGATAATAAAGTACGTACCGCAAAAATGCAGTACCTGGTTCACAGGCATGAAATGCAGAAATCAGACATATGGGCGAGTGCTCTTAGCGGTATTACTTTATCAGTAAAAGGCGGCGACAACCCTAACTACAGGTATAGTAATTTTAAGATACTGATAAAATGTACGGAAAAAGAAGAACTGGATGCGACAGAAGGTTTTGAAGATGCTGCAGGATTAACAGAGGTGTATTCTGCAAGCGAGTATTTCTTTACAGAAGGAGATCATACTTTCCCGTTTGCGGGTACGCATTACAACTGGGATACGAGCAAAAACCTGATAGTGCAGATGTACTATGATAATAACCAGTATGTAGATACATGCGGTGGTTCTGATAAGCCTTCGGTGTTCAGGTATGTAAATACAGCTTATGGTTCATCATTATTCCTGAAGCCGGGTAAATCTCCGACAAACCCTGCTGTGCCTGATTCTACAGTATTAAGTGTAGTAAATGTTACAACAAGTGACGACATTAAATTATTCCAGACGCGTCCTTTAACGTCCTTCACATATTGTGAAGTTCCGGGCCTGCCATTTGTTATGACCTGGATATATGGTAACCAGATAGCGGATTCAACTATGGCCTCTACCCTGGCATATGTTCCGTCCTCTGCCCATTTTGTTGCTGAAACAATAGGGCGCAGTGGCTGTAAAACGCGCGATACCTTATTTGTGTATGTGCCTGAACATGACTTTAAAGTAGTGCCTGATGATACGTCAATATGTCTTGGCGACAAGGCACCACTGCTGGTATATGGCGGCCATTTCTTTAAATGGTATGAATACGAGAACGGGCAATACCTCGATCCGAAAAGTGTTTCTTCACCCAAATCCAACTATACCTTCATTGGTCCTGATAAGACCACGGAATACCGTATAGTAGTATCAGACAGTGTGTTCTGCTACGATACTATCTCTGCCCGGGTAAGGGTGATGCCGCTGCCTGATGTGCGCATACTGAACGATGATGACACTACTGTAAAGTATGGCCAGAGCTTCCAGTTGCTGGCATCGGGAGCAAGGTTCTATAACTGGAGCCCAGTATCGTCGCTGAACAACCCGAATATCTCTTACCCTATAGCACGTCCTACAGAAGATACGAAGTATATAGTAGGTGGTATAGGAGCCAATGGTTGCCGTTCATTCGATACGCTGCATGTGATAGTTGACAAACGCGACAACCTGTTTGTACCGAGTGCGTTCAGCCCTAATGGTGATGGCAGGAACGATGTTTTCCGTATCACGAACCTGAGTTTCCAGCGTATCATGGAGTTCCGGGTGTTCAACCGCTGGGGCCAGGAGGTGTACAGCACCAACGACAGCCGTGCAGGCTGGGATGGCACCTGGGGAGGTGTACCGCAGGATATGGGTGTATATACCTACCTGATACGAGTAGCCTATCCTGATGGTTTTGTAGAGACCTACCGCGGTGAAACATCGCTGATAAGATAAAAATTGGTAAAGTATATAATACAAGCGGCCCCCACATGGGGGCCGCTTGTATTATATGTGGTTGAAGTTTTGCTTTTTTATTACATCCATTGGTTAAAGCTGTGCATTTTTTATTGATAATACATGTGTTTTTATAGCTTTGTGAGGTCATTTTTCATTTAGTTTACCCAACTTAATTGCTGTGAAAACCGTCTTTTGTTAATGTATTAGCAGTATTAAAGATTATCAATATGAAATTAATTCTCCGTTTTTTACTTACATGTGTCATCACACTCGCATTTGTCTTACCTAACAAATCGAAAGCATGTCACCTTGCAGCGGCCGATATATATGTCACCTATGTAGGCGAGGGGGCTGATGGGTGCAGTGATCCAGACTATAAGTATGAAGTTACTTTGATTGTTTATTATGCCTGCCAGACATGTTTTAGCAATGGGGATGGACAGCAGACCGTCAGGTATGAGTCTTTGTCTCTGGCGTCGGGTGTGCAGCAACTGCTTCTCGATCCTGTAAATCCTAATGCAGATACTTTACACTCGCTTTGCGGTCAATTTAGTGATAGTAACAGTTGTATCTTACCTGAATGGAGCTTACCTCGTTTTAATCCTCTTCCACATAGGGCTGAAAATTTCCCGGGCTACCAGGCCAGGATGTACAGGAATACTACACCTCTTGTATTGGCTGCTGCTGTCGATTGGCGCTTTTGGTGGTTTCAAAATGCAAGAAATAATAGTACTAATCTTGCTCCAACAGGCGGGTTTAATCTATATGTTGAGGCAGGATTAAACAATGCGACCAAATATAATAATAGTACACCTCGGTTTACCAGCAACCCGCTGCCATATATTTGCATTAATCAACCATTTACATATCTTAATTCACCAATGGATCCCAATGGCGATTCATTGAATATATTCCAACAAAATGCACATAGTGCGGCCGCACCCGCAGGGATAATTAATTATGCAACAATACCAACCCCAGGAGGACCTTTTACATTCACTAATGCGGATCCGATACATTCAGCTCCTTCTAATCCCTACAATTTAAATATATACACAGGTGCAGCAACCTTCACACCGCAGGAGCAAGGTTTTTATGTGTTAGCATTCAGGGCCGAAGATTACGAATGGGGCGTACCTAACCAGACAGCTCCATTAAGTTATACTTTCAGGGATGTGCAGATAGCGGTATTACCATGTAACGCACCACCACCCGATATTGATACGCTCTCCAGAACTGCGACTACTGTTTCTAATGCAACGATAGTTAAAAGCAAAACCATGGGCGATGCAATATTTGTATGTCCCGGCAGCAATATGAACGTATCGTTGAGCACAAAATCGCCTAACCGCGGAGGTAAAATATATATGTATGCTAATACCCAAGATTTTCCGGGTTCTTCATTTAATGCACCTCTGAATGGTAATGATAGCGTGGTTGGTACTTTTGGGTGGGCACCGGGCACATCAGACGTTGGCCAGCACACCTTGGTTGTAACATCAAAAGATTCTACCTGTCTTATATCTCAACCAATCGTACTGGTTAGTTATCGCGTTATAATTGTTAACGTATTAAATGGTATTGATGCCGGCCCGGATGTTAAGATATGTGAATTTAACCCCAAACCCGTTCCTTTGTATGTAACCGGGGCGGAAGACCTCCGCGTGAAATGGACATTAGACGGTGGCCCGGCTATTGGCATCAGTAATGATGCGATACCTAATCCAACATTAACTACAGGTAAACAAGCCTCTTACGTGGTTTCTACACCAGACCTGGTAGCAACCTGTAAGTCAAGTGATACTGTCAGCACTATAATTGATCCGGGCGATGGCGTAACAATTTTCCCGCAAAACCCTGTGGATTCGACTAAAGCATTGGTAATGTGCCGTCCCGGCTACCTGCAGTTAGAAGCATTCCCACGCGGCATAGGCAGGAAGGATAATATTAACTGTGGTATTACACCCATAAAAGAGTGTGACAATGAGAAGACCGCTACGGTGTATGGTTCTACGCTGCTCAAAGAGATAGTGTATGACAGCTTGAGCAAATATGCCTTCGACTTGGATAATAAAGTACGTACCGCAAAAATGCAGTACCTGGTTCACAGGCATGAAATGCAGAAATCAGACATATGGGCGAGTGCTCTTAGCGGTATTACTTTATCAGTAAAAGGCGGCGACAACCCTAACTACAGGTATAGTAATTTTAAGATACTGATAAAATGTACGGAAAAAGAAGAACTGGATGCGACAGAAGGTTTTGAAGATGCTGCAGGATTAACAGAGGTGTATTCTGCAAGCGAGTATTTCTTTACAGAAGGAGATCATACTTTCCCGTTTGCGGGTACGCATTACAACTGGGATACGAGCAAAAACCTGATAGTGCAGATGTACTATGATAATAACCAGTATGTAGATACATGCGGTGGTTCTGACAGGCCTTCGGTGTTCAGGTATGTAAATACAGCTTACACTTCGTCATTATTCGTGAAGCCGGGTAAATCTCCGACAAACCCTGCCGTGCCTGATTCTACGGTATTAAGTGTAGTAAATGTTACCACCAGTGATGATTTACAGGCATTCCAGACCCGTCCTTTAACGTCTTTCACATATTGTGAAGTTCCGGGCCTGCCATTTGTTATGACCTGGTATTATGGTAACCAGATAGCGGATTCAACTATGGCTTCTACCCTGGCATATGTTCCGTCCTCTGCCCATTTTGTTGCTGAAACAATAGGGCGCAGTGGCTGTAAAACGCGCGATACCTTATTTGTGTATGTGCCTGAACATGACTTTAAAGTAGTGCCTGATGATACGTCAATATGTCTTGGCGACAAGGCACCACTGCTGGTATATGGCGGCCATTTCTTTAAATGGTATGAATACGAGAACGGGCAATACCTCGATCCGAAAAGTGTTTCTTCACCCAAATCCAACTATACCTTCATTGGTCCTGATAAGACCACGGAATACCGTATAGTAGTATCAGACAGTGTGTTCTGCTACGATACTATCTCTGCCCGGGTAAGGGTGATGCCGCTGCCTGATGTGCGCATACTGAACGATGATGACACTACTGTAAAGTATGGCCAGAGCTTCCAGTTGCTGGCATCGGGAGCAAGGTTCTATAACTGGAGCCCAGTATCGTCGCTGAACAACCCGAATATCTCTTACCCTATAGCACGTCCTACAGAAGATACGAAGTATATAGTAGGTGGTATAGGAGCCAATGGTTGCCGTTCATTCGATACGCTGCATGTGATAGTTGACAAACGCGACAACCTGTTTGTACCGAGTGCGTTCAGCCCTAATGGTGATGGCAGGAACGATGTTTTCCGTATCACGAACCTGAGTTTCCAGCGTATCATGGAGTTCCGGGTGTTCAACCGCTGGGGCCAGGAGGTGTACAGCACCAACGACAGCCGTGCAGGCTGGGATGGCACCTGGGGAGGTGTACCGCAGGATATGGGTGTATATACCTACCTGATACGAGTAGCCTATCCTGATGGTTTTGTAGAGACCTACCGCGGTGAAACATCGCTGATAAGATAGCATAACTGGTAAAATATATAATACAGGCGGGAACCACAAGGTTCCCGCTTTTTTTATGACGTAATAAAGCTCGGGTCTTGTAGTTGCAACAGTATGTCATTTCAACATTTTGATGTACGTTTGTTTGTTCACAAAACCTTATGAAAAGCAGGAGATTATTAGGGTGCATGTTGTTGCTGGTAGTCGTATTCTCGGCTTGTAACGATGTTGTGGACGAGCCTGCAGAACAGGGTGCTATAAAGCTTGTGTTTAATTTTGCCAAAGACAGCACATACAGGTATTCCATAAAAAATAACATAGCGATCAATCAACAGATTGATGAGGATAACACAATAACTATAAACCAGAATATGACACTGGTGAGTGGTTATAAAGTACTGGCAAATACGCCGGGCACACGGACTATTGCTGTTACGTATGAACGTATTACTATGAGTTCAGGCAACCAGGTTTTTTCAATAGACTATGATTCTGAAAATGACAATGGTACAGAAGCTATGTATGAAGACCTGCGCAACCTGATAGATAAGACTTTTAAAATGACCGTTTCTGCCAAAGGTGAAGTGATATCTTCTGAACCCGTAATACAAGGCACTGCAGATGGGCAGGGAGCGTATCATTTTGATGACAGCTCTATCAGGAAGATAATGATGCACGCACTTGAAGTATATCCCGACATGAATGTAACACCCGGCGATGTATGGGAGAAAACATATACTACCTCAGTCGGGTTTGCAAATGTGACTGTTAAAAACCGTTACAGGTTGTTGTCTGTAGATCATGAACAGGCGCATATTGAGCTGCAGGGCCGCTTAAGTACAGATATGACAGAGCAGGCGCAGAACAGCAGTATGACTTTGAACGGTATTCAAAGCGGTACTTTTGATATGGTGTTAAGCAGCGGCCTTATTCAAAGCGCTAAAATAAAACAGGAGCTATCCGGCGAAATGGATATTACCGGCACTAATACACCCGTAACTGTTGAGTCTGATATCTATATTATGGGTGTGGTAAAACAACCGTAATTTATTGTGTTTCTGCATTATCGCTTGGAGGCATTACCTCATTACCTGTTGTATCAGCAGAGTTTGTTTCATCGGGGCCTTCAGCATTCCATTCTATGATAAAGTTGTTACGTCCGCTACCTATCATCAGTGTCATGTATTTCATCTGCACGAGTTCCAGCATAGCCAGGAACGTGAAGATGGCATGAATACGGTTTTCGCATTGGGAGAATACAGTTTCGAAAGCTACCCTGGTATTGCTTTTTATATGATCCAGCAGGTAGGTTTTTTGTCCTTCCAGGCTGTAATTATACTTTACAACCACGTGCTGGGGTTTATCCGTACGTTCTTTATAACGGCTCATTACACGCTCAAAAGCCTGCATGAGTTTATACATCGTAATGGTCTGTATCTCTGTTCCCTCGCTGTATTCTTCACCAAGAGAGTCCAGTTCTTTTTTTATGTTTCCCCGCTTTTGCTGCAGCAGGCGCTCCGCTTCCAGCAGTATCATTTGTTCAGAAGCTTCTTTAAAACGTTTGTACTCCAGTATTTTATCAACTAGTTCCTGCCGGGGGTCTATCTCGTTACCCTGTGCATCTATCTCTTTGCGCGGCAGCAGCATTTTGGCCTTAATACGCATCAGGGTTGATATAAAGAGAATAAACTCGCTGGCCAGCTCTATATTCAGTTGCTCCAGCTTATGTATATACTCCAGGAACTCTTTGGTGATTTTGTGGATGGGTATATTATATATATCCAGTTCATCGCGTTCTATAAAGAACAGCAACAGGTCAAATGGACCTTCAAACTGGGGTAACTTTATCTGGTAAGTTTCTGACATTTATCTTTTTTCTATTTCCTTGCTGGTATAGTCAAATATACCCCTTTCTATCAAAACCTGTTAAAACTTGTATTGGAAACCGATAGAGAAGGCTTGTTTTATCTGCCACCAGCCCAGTTCAGAGCCCGGCTCATCTTTTGGTACATCCAACCCGGTTACAGGGTCCGGTTTTGTAGATACGTATGGCAGGTCGTTGTCATAAATAAACGTAGCACCCAGTGTCAGGCTAAAGTATTTGGCCAGCTTCCATGAAAACAGGTTGTCCCACAGCACATCTATATTTCCGGGATTATCTTTCTTCACTACATTTCCCGCACTGTCCAGGTAGTCCTTTGCCAGGTAGTTCGAGTACAGGTCCACGCGGGTTTTATAGCTCATGTTTTCAGTGATGTTCACCGTGTACCTTCCTGAAAAATAAGCACCCAGTTCCAGACGCGTTGTTTTCCCGTTTTCAACACCAAATGCTCCCTCTGGGTTGCGGTTTGTATAGTAAAGGCTGGCTACCGTCAGGCGGCCTGCTACGGGAGAAAAGAAAAGGCTGAGGTTAGTACCCTTCCTGTATTCAATACCAGGTGCCAATATAAAATATGCCGGCGCCAGGAAGTTTGATGTAGAAAATGTATCCCAATTGGCTGCTTCATAGTCATAACCCTTGGTAAACTGAGACTTAAAGTTGAAGAGGGTAGTAAAGTAAAAGTCTTTGGCAGTGTCCAGCCTGTAGCCGTATTTCGATGTATAGTCTATACGGTCGTCCATTTTACGCGGCACAAACCTGTTTGAATATGCGTAGAAAAGGCTGTAGGTCATATCCAGGTTGTTGCTCCATATATGCCTGTTATACAGCCTGTTCAGCACACCGCTGAATAAACCGTTTACTGTAGCCGATGCTACCTCACCACCCGCGGCCCAGTTGTGCAGGAAGCCCTGGTTGATGCCAATATTCAGGGTGCCATTATGTACCCAGGCCACAGTATCTATATTTTTTACAGAAAGGTCTGTCTTTAGTTTTTCAGCCTCTGTTACTTGTGCACCTGCAGTGGCCAATACCATTGTAAAAAGTACAGCCAGGGATAGTTTCAGTCTTGCCATGATCTCTTATCTTTATTTTGGTTTGTATTTCGATTCCAGTAAAAATCTTTGTGCGTCTATCGGCGCTTCTACCAGTTCTTTCAGCGTGGTTTTGGGGTTTTGCTTCATATACGCCTCTACTATCTGCAGGCCTACCCATGCTCCTATATTGCCGGGGCTTTCCGGGGGCATACCTGTTGCGCTGGGACCATCCATTACATAACGCACCACTTTTTGCAGGTTGTTTTCATACAGTAGTTGACTGCGCACAAAAAAGTCATATATCATCGCTTCGTTTTCCTCGCACCATTTAAGCTGTTCAGGGGTATAAGCAAAACGTACATGTTCTTCTATATGCGGCAGTATCTTCCCGGTAAAGTACATTTCCTTACCGCTTTGCAGCATCATATCCAGCAGCACTTTGCCATCAACAATAAAAGGGTGGCTCTCACGGTACAGTGTGCGGGTAACGGCTACGGGTATATAATTACGGTTCAGCTGGCGGGAAAAATAGTCTGGTATGCCTACCGATTTATAAAAAGGGTAGTCCGCCCCCAGGAACATGTCCAGCCCTATGCCTACCGTATTCTCGCCAAATGTCAGCGCGCCGTAATTATTAAGGCCCGATACCAGGTAAATGATATGCGGTTCTTTATAATCAGGAAGGTAATGTTTCATGTATTGAAAAGCCTTCACAAGTTCTTTATTCACTACAGCCTCATCAGGATAATGTTTCAGGACGGTATCAAAAACGCCCCTGTAGTCTTTGTGGGTAAGAAAAGTGCGCAGTCCTTTTTGTATGCCCGGGTTAGTATCATTAAAGTCGCCCCTGATGCTGAAGCCCATTAAGGTATCTAAGTAAAAACCCAGGAACTCCGGGTACTGGCCCTGTAGCTTTTGCAGGCCTGCACCTATATTGTTGGTGTCCAGGTTGTACAGGTCTTTGTCCAGTCTTTGAGAAGTCAGTTCAACCTTGATATTGCTCACATCCGGGGCATCATTATTACCACCGCACCCTACCATGAATGGAATTACCAGTAAGGATGATATTAGTATCCTTGCAATGTGTATAGCCTGTTTATTATTCATAACAAAAAACTTTTCATCCCGTGAAATGCCCTTATTTTTACGAGGGCAAAAATAGTATTACTGTTTTACTTGTACTAAATATTATTTTCGCGCACCATCAAACACATATATCTATGAGGAAGATACTTACACCCGTACTGTTATTTATTTTTTCTGCGCAGGCCTTTGGCCAATATACTTATGGCGAGCCTGTAGAAAGCAGCAGCCGGGGTGGTGGCGAACTGAGGAAAACAAGGTTTGGCCTTTTTATTGCGCCCAACAACTCGTGGATGAAACCAACTGCATCTAAAAGCAACGACGGGCTGTATCGCATCAGCAGCAATGGCAGCAAGATAGGGTATAGCTGGGGCCTGATGGTAGATTACTTTTTTGCCGAAAACTATGGCATAGCTACGGGGGTACAGCTAAACACTACAGGCGGTATGGTTAGTGCCGTGTACGACCCCGCAAAGCTATCCAACCCCGCACCGGTCAACTATGTGCAGTCGGCCGATATTGATTACCGGCTTCAATATTTTGAAGTGCCTTTTGGGCTGAAACTGATGAGCGACGACCTGTCTGGCGGTGTGCGCATTTTTGGCAACATAGGTATTACTGCCGCTATCAATTTTGGTAAGAAGGGCTCATACAATGTAAGCTATACAGATACCATGGGTGGCGCAGTAGTCACTAGGGAGGTATCAGGAGAAAACGAAAAAATAAGGACAGGTCTTAGTGTTACGCCTATCCTGTTTCAGATGAACCTGGGTGCGGGTATAGAATACCAGGTAACAGAAAAAATGAGCTTTTATACGGGCCTGTTCTTCAACAACGGTTTCGCGCCCGATGTTACCAGCCCCAAAGACCTGGATATGGGATATAAAGGCACATTTACCGATGGCAACATCAGGCTCAACAACCTCTCACTGAAAATAGGGATGTTCTTTTAAATTCTGTTAGATTCTATTAGTGTACACTGCTTTTGTGTTCTGATTGAAATGAAATTGAAATCACTGGTATAGAATGGAACGGCTTTGGTTGTTAGTCATACGATACAAATTTTGCGTAGAACACGGCTAACTTCCTTTTGTCAGCATATCTAAAAGAGCTTTGTACTGCTCACTGACAGCAAACTCCGTACTACCTATAAATACACTGTTTTTTCTTATTGTTGTTATCTTATCGGCATTCACTATAAATGACCTGTGTGTACGTATAAATGTATCCGGAGGTAACATATCTTCTATACTTTTCATGCTCATCCGCACCAGCAGCGGCCTCTTCCCCTGCGTGGAAAAATAGAACTGCACATAATCTTTTTTAGCCTCAATATGGCTTACCTCGTCTAATACTATTTTAACAAGACTATAGTTTGCCTGTACAAAAATATGGTTTGGTTTATTGTTTTCATTTAATGTTACAAGATGCCTTTGGGATAATATTTTTTTTGAATTATGGCGCTCATAGGCCTTATTGCAAGCTTGTATAAACCTGCTGAAGATTACTGGTTTAACTAAGTAATCTACAACATCCAATTTGTATCCGTCAAGTGCATATTTTTCATACGCAGTAACAAAAATAAACATAGGCCTGGTGGTCAGGCTCTCTATTAATTGTAAACCGTTTAATCCCGGCATTTGAATATCGGTAAATACCACGTCAACTGACATACTCTGCAATATTTTCATTGCCTGCACGGCATTGGTACATTTTGCTACTAATTTCAGGAAAGGCACCTGTTTTATATTGTCTTCCAGTAATTCAAGCGCTAATGGCTCATCGTCAACTATTATGCATTGCAATTTCATGCCAATCCAATTTGTAAGTTTACATAATATGATTCTTCTTTTTCATTGACATTCATGGTGTATTTACCCGGGTATAATAATTCCAGCCTTCTCTTTACATTCTGTACTCCTATACCCGATGCATTGTCTTTTGTTCCGGATTTCTCACGGGGTGTTTTCTTGTTCCCTACGGTAAAAAATAACATGCTGCCTGATACTGACAGTTTGATATATATATAGGGCTTGTCAACCAGCCCTATGCCATGCTTGTATGCATTTTCCACAAAGGGTATCAGCAACATTGGTTCAATCAGCATTGAACATGTTTCCGGTACTTCAATACTTGTCGTTATCTTGACATCTGGTCCCACCCGGGTATTCTGCAATTGAATATAGCTTAGTAAGTATTCTGATTCCTTTTGAATAGGAATTTTAGCTTCACTTGAATCATATATCATATAACGCAGCAGGGTAGAAAGCTCAATAAGCATATTTTCCAACCTGTCAGATTTAAAACGGGATAACGCAACAAGGCTATTTAATACATTGAATAAAAAATGAGGGCTGATCTGCCAGCGTAAATATTGTAATTCAGACTTAAGCGTTTCCTTTTCCTTCCGGTTTTCCAGTCGCTCTTTCCGTATGTTTTCATTTAAAAGGCCGTAACTGAAAGCTGCAAGGGCAACAAAAAGACAAATGAAAATCTGTACAACATTTATGAACCTTGGCCTGAAGGGACCAAAAGCTGCTCCGCTATTTAATAGTTCGGGTATATATTTACTCCATAGTGCTATTATAAGGATGGCAAGTACTTGTGATGCGATATACAAAAAGTACTTTTTAGCCAACACAAACTTTGGGAAAAGAATATATAAATTGACATAAAACAATGGTACTATAAGTAAGTTATTCACAATCGGGATATAAAACGGGATCAGCCCATTTCCCCTCTCGATGCGGGTTTGCCGGAACTCGTGATGTTCAGGACGCAACAATAAAGGCAACATAAAGAGTATGGACCAAACTAATACATGAATTAATACAGTAAGCCATTTTCTTTTTAGCGGGATACTCATATATCGTACCGGTTAGTTTGCTTCTGTCACCTTAAGCCTTAAAGTATCTACACTTATTCCTGTGAAAATACCATACCCGTTAGTGATATTTGTAGAGGGGTTTGTTAAATTTTGGGAACTATTGCTGTTATCATTGTACAACGTGGCATAATCCGGGTTCAAATGGTACAACAGCAGTAAATGTGTGCCGAAATAAGTAAACTGCATATCTCTTATCTCAAGCTGGTCAGTTACAGAGGGTTCGTTTCTGAATACTCTTACAGCAAACCTTTCATTGGTTGTATCTCTTATCAGCACGGGGTTTTCCTCTATATTCTGTGTCACAACCATATAGTATGAGTTGTCAGGATTATCCCATTTTAATTTTATCGGGTCGTTTTGTACAGGGAAATTGCCGGGGCTAAACGTAAATGTAGAATCAATTTTCGTTACAGATATTTCGTCCTCTGATTGTGTGAAATTCTGTGGCAGCGACAATACCGTAGTTATTGCAGTTACTTCTTTTTTATTATAGATAAATTTAAGTTCGTACTGTTTACCCTCTTGAATAATAAGTGCCTTGTTTTCATACATGCCATCTCCAACAGGGATCATTTGGTACACTTCACTGTCGCTACTGATAGTTAAATTCAGGGAGTCAATATTATCTGTCGATGCTTCAATATTATCTGTTGAGGAAACCTGCCTCGATACCTTCACAGATGCAAAATTGTTAGCAAAAAGATAGCCTTCAATTACCGGCCAGTCATTGTATGTTGGAGCGTATTCCTCTTTCCTGCAGGCTGCAAAATATAGTACTGAGCTTGCTACAAGCAAAAATGTGATCTTATTCATTTATCTTATCCTTAATGACAATGTAAGATTGGGAGTAATACCCAGATAGTTTACGTCAGACTCCACCATTTGGTTGCCCTCAATGTAAAACTGCTTGTACCAGACATTGGTCCGGTTATACATGTTAAATACAGAAAGGCCTATATAACCAATATCCTTCATTGTACTATTATAAATATGGTAGTTGGCTGATAAATCCAGCCTGTGATAGTCTGGCAAGCGAAGACTGTTTTTTGATGTTACAGTGAAGTAATCTTGTGTTGTGCCATCCAATAATTCTATAGAATAAGAGCCTCCGGGCGCTGTGTAGGGCTTGCCTGTTGCATATATCCAGGTAGCGGCAAAATCCCATCTTTTATATTTATATACACCTACAGCCTTAAACTCATGAGTTACGTTCTGGTTTGCGGGGTAATAATCACTTGTATATACCAGGAATTGATTTTTTGCTTCACCTAATGTGTAACTTACCCACCCTGAAAATTTTCCTGATTTTTTCTGAACCAGGAACTCCAGGCCTTTGGCATATCCTGTTCCGGTGTAAAAGTTTTCAGTATAAGTTACATTCCTGAAACTGGAAGAAAACCTTAGTGAATATTCAGTTATGTCGTACAGCTTTTTATAGTATGCTTCAATATTAAACAAGTAGTTCTTTCCTTCATAACTGAGCCCCGCTATATAATGGGTTGATGAACTTACAGGAATACTGCTTCCATCAGATAATATCCAAAAATCACGGCTGCCTGATAATATATCCTCTCTCGTTATCCGGTTAGCAAACTGGTAGTATTTGCCGTAAGATGCTCTCAATGTAAGTTCTTCAGTGAATTTGTACCCAATTGCTGCCCGTGGTTCATAATAAGGTTTAGCGGTAACATCAAAATAAGTATAGCGTAGGCCTGCAGTAATATCAGCCTTGTTATTCAGAAATGAATACTTATTTTCCAGGTACCCTCCAGCTATTACTCCGATATTTGATTTAGCTAATAAGTCAGATGTGTCGTTCTGGCTATATGTATATTGTATGTCATAGCTGGTGCCAAATATGCCAAAGTTCAATTTATTGTTTTTGAATAAACTCCACTCATAATCACTTTTCAGGCTTATGTCTTTTAGATTATTATTTTCAAATATTCCGGTTTTGGTAGTGGTTTCCACACCATCGTCGTCAGTAATAGTTCTCTCGTTCGATCTGTCCCTGTCGCTATAGTAATTAGAGTAACTGAAAATTGTGTTTCCGTATATTTTGTTGCTCCATTTCCTCGACCATTTTAAACTCATGCCAATATTTCCGTATTTGGTCAGGTCAGTAACCCCATTGCTGAAATTATTGCCTCCACCGCCAGCCCCTGCGGGGCCGCCCATGCCTCCTGAGTTGATGCTGACACTATTGTCAAGTTTGTCTATGCTATAGAAATAGCTGAATGCTATATTGTCCTTAGGTGAAGCATTGTAAGTTACTTTAGTATTCAAATCTGAAAAATAATTGGTTGTTTGAGTATTTCCACCTCCGGGCATGCCGGGACCTGGCGCCTGTTCCTCCTCTTCATCGCCCTGGTTAAAAGAATCAAATATCCAGTTATAAATAGGACCTTTCCACGATCTTCTCCATGCCGCCAGGGCAGTTAGTTTTTCAGTAACCGGTACTTCCATAAATAAATTACCGCTGAGCAAACTAATATCACCTCCAAAATTGAATTGCTTTTTATTGCCCTCTTTACCTGTTATTTCCATGACACTGGAAAGACGCCCTCCATACTTTGCGCCAAAACCGCCCTTGTACAACTGCACATCCTTCAGGGCGTTAGCATTAAAAGCGCTATAAAAACCATATAGATGATCTACATGATAAATAGTAAAACCATCATATGTTACAAGGTTCTGATCGGGAGTTCCTCCCCTTACATAAAGCCCTGCAGATGATTCATTGGCAGCACTTACGCCCGGCATCAATTGAAATGCCCGCATCACATCTTTTTCACCTACATTCGGTAATTCAGATAATTTTTTGGGAGATATCTTCATCATGCTCAGGTTATCGCTGGACATTTCCATCATATCTTCCCTGTTGGCTGTGATAACAACTTCGTCTAAGGCACTTTGAACAGGGAGCAATTCTATAATGAAGTTATTCTTATTAACCTGGGGACTGAGATGTACCTCTCTTGTTTTGTAACTCATATATGACACTATCAGGGTAACCGTGTCAGCAGGTACTTTTAATAAGGTGAAAAACCCATCAGTATTGGATGTGGTTCCATTCTGACCATTTTTAAGCTTTACTAAAGAAAATGATAATGGTTCCCCGGTAAAAATGTCAACTACTCTGCCGGATAACGTGAAGTCTGTTTTCTCCGCAGGACCGGAATATTTTGTTGCACCTGCTGTAGTTTCCAATATTTTTTCATCAGTCATTTCATTTCCTGTAATATCATTGGAAACGAAGCCGGGTATCCTTGTTATTTTCACATGCTTACTATCTATGATTTCGTATGTAAGTCCTTGTTCCCTTGTTGTTATTTCTATTGCCTTTGATAATGATGTATTCATAAACCAGTACGTGAAGTATCTTCTCCTGCAATAGTTTTTATCATATATTATTTCAATTCCATATTTTTTACTAAATACTTCATATACTGTATCCAGGTCGTCATATGAAAACTTGTCGCTAATAAAAATGCTGTCGAGTTTTGTCGGGGTCATTTTTGCTTTAGGTTTTATCAATTGCCCATAACCCGCTACAGGTAATATCAACACGATAAATAAGATTGCTCTCATATTTACTTTCATACGCTGTGCAAACATGAAGCAAATGATAGCTTTTTAGATAAATATGTTATGAACAGGGAAAATTTTGCGACGGGTAGTAAATTCTTTACTCCGGGTTCTTGTAATATATAATACTGAACCAGCCCACGGTTATGCTTACAATACAATACCGATTATTAATGTTTATTTGTGAAACATGATTAATTTATCGTTAAATTAACGTATATTTGTACTTTAAAAATACCTGCTATGAAATCGTGTTATACCCTTTATCAAAACATATTTTCAATAGCAAGCCTCCTTAACCGGAGGCTTGTTTCTTATTCGTTTTTTCCTGTTAAAAACGTGTTTTACTTAACATTACTTAACAGTTTTTCCTAACCCATTCTGCACCAGTTATTTGCAAGAGGGCAATATTGCTTTTAGTTAAATCATGTTCTTGGCCAATAATTATGTTAATGCAATATATTATTCAACAAATCAATCGTTTACACCGTTAAGAATTGATAACTGCAAATCGTAATTTTACACAGTATGAAGATATTCCTGGCACAGCAGAACTACCACATAGGCAACTTTGAAGCCAACACGGCAAAAATCATAGCCGCTGTAAGAGAGGCTAAACAGCAGGGTGGCGACCTGGTGGTGTTTTCAGAACTGGCGGTTTGCGGCTATCCCCCGCGCGATTTCCTGGAGTTTAACGACTTTGTACAGCAGTGCCTGCATGCTGTTGATACCATAGCTGCAGAAGCGGATACGATAGGTGTCATAGTAGGGGCACCATCTGTAAATGCAGACCCACTGGGCAAAGACCTGTACAACAGCGCATATTTATTATACAATGGCAGGGTAGAGGCGGTAGTTAACAAAACCCTCCTGCCCACCTACGATATATTTGACGAGTACCGCTATTTTGAACCTGCCAGTGACTGGAACGTGGTAACATTCAAAGGCAAAAAACTGGCCATAACCGTTTGTGAAGACATATGGAACCTGGGCGATAATCCACTGTACAGGATATGCCCCATGGATGTACTGGTTGAGCAACAGCCTGATATAATGATCAACATCAGCGCGTCTCCATTCGACTATGCACAGGCAGACGAGCGACTGGGTATAATACAGCAAAACGTAGCTAAGTATAAAATACCCATGGTGTATTGCAATACGGTGGGGTCACAAACAGAGATAGTGTTTGATGGCGGTTCTGTGGTAATGGATGCACAGCAGAATATTTTAGCCCAGCTCCCTTATTTTTCAGAGGCATTGGTGGCTGTAAATCTTTCAAACAACAGCAAATCACAACAAAAAACAACAAATGCTGACATACACGGCTACCCGATGCCGGTGGTTTTTGACGCACAGCTGAGTACCGATAAGATTTACGATGCACTGATAACGGGTATCAGGGACTACTTCGGTAAAATGGGTTTTACCAAAGCAATAGTAGCCTCATCGGGCGGTATAGACAGTGCGGTTACGCTTGCACTGGCTTGTCAGGCGTTGGGTAGCGCTAATGTACACGCCTTGCTCATGCCCTCGCAATTCTCTACCGGCCACTCTGTGGACGACGCGGTACAACTATCTGAAAACCTGGGCAATCCTTATGACACGATACCCATCAGGGATATTTTTGACCAATACCGGCTGGCACTGAAGCCTGTATTTAAAGACCTGCCTTTTAGCGTGGCTGAAGAGAACCTGCAATCACGTATCAGGGGCGCATTGGTTATGGCTTTGTCTAATAAGTTTGGTTCTATTTTGCTCAACACATCCAACAAAAGTGAACTGGCCACAGGCTATGGCACCCTGTATGGAGATATGGCGGGAGGGCTTGGCGTTTTAGGCGACTTGTATAAAATGCAGGTATTTGCTCTGGCAAGGTATATTAACCAGAATGGTGAGGTGATACCGCAAAATATAATAACCAAACCCCCGTCTGCAGAGCTGCGCGAGGGTCAGAAAGACAGTGACAGCCTGCCGGAATATGACCTGCTGGATCCCATATTGTATCAATACATAGAACGCAGGCAGGGGCCTAAGGAAATAATAGCGCAGGGTTATGATCCTGCACTGGTAGCACGTATTTTAAAAATGGTGAACATGAATGAATACAAACGCAATCAGTTCTGCCCAATCATCAGGGTATCGCCAAAGGCATTTGGTGTTGGCCGCAGGGTGCCTATCGTAGGCAAGTATCTTTCGTAAAAGTTCTTTATTTAATGAAAACGGTGTTGCTGCTGCTGAGGCCCAGTATGCCATCATCCATCATTTGCCGGGCAGTAGTTGCAACAGCCTGGTTGTTATAAGCAGGGAGTATTTTAGCAAGGTCTGCTATGTGGATAGTTCCTCCTGTTGCCAATATGTTGAGTATATCCTTCTGTAGTTCTTTGATGTCAACCTTTTGCACCGTCTTTGCCGCACACACATCGCAATGCCCGCAGTCTTTATCATATTGCTGGCCAAAATAATGCATCATGTATTTTGTACGGCAGTGTGTTTCGGTAATAAATTGCATCATGGCGTTGGTACGCTCTTCATGCGCTTTCTTCAAGGCGTTTATCCGTTCCGTATTGATGATGAGCGTACGGCTATCCACCCTGTAATGGTGGAAGAACAACTGCGGTCCCTCTTTAGGCTGGTTAAACTGTATTACTTCCGTGTCATGCAGGCGTTTCAGCATCTGTGATATGATTCCGGCCTTTACACCAAGGTGTTTCGCTATGACTTTTACATTTACAGCAGTAGGGTGGTAAAACAGGGTGCCATACAACCGCAGCATGGTTGTTATCAGCAGGTGCATGTCAGGGTATGTGCGGCCTATGTTATCCAGTTCGTGCCTGTCTGCCAGTATATGCACAGTTGTGGGGTTGAATACGGATTCAGTTAAAGTCCATAACCCCTCCTGTTCCAGCAGTTTCAAAGCGCGGGTGGTAGTTATTGCCGGCAGCCTGAATTTTTTGCAGAAATCAGCCAGGTCAAAATCGTAGTACTTGTGCGGTTCGGTGCCTATGGCTATGTGCAGGTATTCAGCTACAGACTGGTACACCGTTCTTATAAAATCGTAAGGCGGAAATTGGGTTGCGGTGCTTACCTGCAGTTTATAAATGTCCTGGTGGTTATACAGCAATACAGATGTTGCGCTTTTCCCATCTCTGCCGGCCCTGCCTGATTCCTGGTAGTAGGCCTCGATATGCTCCGGTATATCGTAATGTATTACAGTGCGCACATCAGGTTTGTCTATACCCATACCAAATGCTGTGGTGGCTACCATTACAGGCACTTCGTTGTTAGTCCATAACAGGCGGTAGTTGGTGCGTATTTCGTTTTGCATTCCTGCATGGTAAGGCAGCGCATTTATACCGTGGGCTTGTAGTTGTTTAGCCAGTATTTCTGTTTGTTTCCTGCTGCGGCAATACACTATGCCGCTCCCAGTATGCTCTTGTAGTAGTGCAACTATTTCGCTGTTTTTCTGCTCGCTGTACGCCAGGCTGTATTGTATATTAGTTCTTTCAAAACTTTGCCTGAATACCTGTGTGTCTTTCAGCTGTAGTTGTGTGATGATGTCACTTTCTACCATAGGCGTAGCTGAAGCGGTAACAGCAAGTATAGGCGTATTGCGGAACACCTGCCGCAGGGTATTTACCTTAAGATAGTCAGGCCTGAAGTCATGCCCCCATTGCGATATACAATGAGCTTCGTCCACAGCTATCAGTTGTATATTTAATACAGGTAAAAACTCTTCAAACAAGCTTGTTTGTATCCTTTCAGGAGAAATATACAGTAGCTTGTATGCGCCCTCAGCCGCATTGCTTAGTATCCTGTACACCTCGCTCCTGTGCATGCCGGCGTATATGTATGCAGCAGGTATATCCTTTCCCAGCAGTTTTTCTACCTGCTCCTGCATCAGCGCTATAAGCGGTGTTACAACTATCGTAATGCCTTTAAGCATTAACGCGGGTAGCTGGTAACAGATAGACTTACCACCGCCTGTAGGTAGCAGTGCAAGTGTATCCCGGCGGAGGAGCACACTGTCTATGATCTCTTGCTGCAGTGGCCTGAAGCTGCTATGCCCCCAGTATCGTTTTAGTATTTCTTCCGGGCTCTGCACATTATTGGTTATCTGCAAATAATGGCTTCAGTGCATTTACCCACAGGTCTTTTTTAGCCTGTGGCTGCTGCTCTAACTGTGTCAGTGAAAGCGTTGGGACTATCGTGGTACCATCAAAACTATTGATACCATTCAGCCGGAACAATGCAGCGATAGCTAATTGTTGAGGGTGTACACCAAATAGCAGCACGGTTGTGGGAGCATATTTATTCTTTAAAACATGCCATGCTATTTTTTCATCAGGGGCTATTTGTAAAATGTTACAGGTATCAGTATCCAGTTTGCAGGCTTCCAGTATTTTTTTTAATTGCACGTCATCTGCCGATGCGGGCAAATATTGAAGCGATATAATCAGTGGTGTTTCCCTTGTTACTGTATCCCCGGTATTCGTAAATGTATTCCAGAAAATATCAGTTTCAGGGTCTATTATTTCTGTTTTGATAATGTTTAAAAAGTCAGTCATAACAGGCGTTTCAACGCATCAAAGCACATTTTAAGCAAATCTATCCCATTTTTTTCGTTTCTTTGCCGTTCATTTATTTTTATTCGATCTTAATTTAATATTTGCTCATGAATGTATCCACATTTAATATTAATATCAGGAAAGTTGAATCCAGCAGGATTCACGAATTAGATAAAAACAATATCGAGTTCGGCAAGGTATATTCTGACCATATGCTGATAGCCGACTATGAAGATGGTGAATGGAAGCAACCTGAGATAATACCATACGGCAATATGAGTATGAGCCCCGCAACATCTTTTATACACTACGGCCAGGCTATATTTGAAGGCGTAAAAGCATACAAAGACCCACAGGGTAATCCTGTAATATTTCGTCCGTACGACAACTGGAAACGATTAAACCGTTCTGCTGAACGCATGGGTATGCCCGAGCTTCCGGAAGAGATATTTATGGAAGGGTTGAAACAGTTGATTGACCTGGATAAAGACTGGATACCTACTGCCGAAAGAACGTCGCTTTACATAAGACCTTTTATGATGGCGATGGACGAATTTATAGGTATAAAACCAACTACCAAATTCCGTTTCATGATAATTACCAGTCCTGCAGGCCCTTATTATGCAGATCCGGTATCTATTTATGTGGATGAAAATTATGTTCGTGCATTTCCGGGGGGTATAGGCTTTACTAAAGCTGCCGGCAACTATGGTGCAAGTATGTATCCAATGACAGAAGTACGCAAAAAAGGCTATCACCAGATATTGTGGATGGATGGCATAGAACATAAGTACGTACAGGAAATAGGTACAATGAATGTGTTTTTTGTGATGGGGGACAAAATAGTGACGCCTGAATTAAGTGAAACGATACTTGATGGTATTACGCGGGACAGTGTTATCACCATATTGAAAGATAATGGCTATACTGTTGAAGAAAGGCCGTTGCATATAGACGAGATAGTAGCTGCTGCAAGGGCGGGCGAATTATTTGAGGCATTTGGTACTGGTACAGCAGCATCTATAGCACCAATAAAAGACCTGACGTATATGGGTGAAAAAATGGAACTACCTCCCGTTGAAAACTGGAAAATAGCCCATTGGCTGCGCAACTATTTGAATGATATACGTTACTGCCGTACAGAAGACAAGTACGCCTGGGTACATTCTCTATAATACCTTGAATCTTATATTTATTTTATACAGAGCTGCTTTTTAAGCAGCTCTTTTTATATCATGCAAGTCATATCCATGACCTGTTATAACGTTCTTTTAACGCTGCCCAAGGCCCTTTAATCGTAAATTTATATGGGATAATATATATAAATTATGAAACAGATATTAACTTGCTCTATAACTGTTGCATTATTAATTTGCAGCAACGCTGCTTTGGCGCAAAGCAGTACCATCAACACAGAATTGATGGCCTCGTCCGGATATAGTTCTGCTACATCTGCCGGGTCTTCAGGCACGAAGTATATTACTTTCGCGCTTGAAAATAACAGTGGCGGAGATATAAAGATAACCGAAATAGGCAGGTATGTAACAACTGCACATAATGGCGAAACCAGTACAGTGTATTACTCCGAAAGTTCACTAAGTGGCGATCCTGGTTCATTGCCTGCAACCGGTTGGATAAAGGACGATGAAGAAGTTATTGCAGGAGTTGCGGCTTCTGCAATAAATCCTGTAAATACAAATATGGAATTAATAATCCCGGCAGGTAAGACATATCGTATTGCCATGTTGACAACAGGTACTAACTATTACTCGTCTTCCGGCTCACCTAACAGCTTTACCTTAGCAGGTGTTTCTCTTTATGCGGGCGATTACCAGCTTAATGGTGGGAATGTTGGCTATGGCGCTTCAAATACACCCAGGTACTTCAGGGGATATATAACTTTTGAGCCTGCCTGTGATGCTAAAATATCTGCGCCGCCTACTACAAAATCTGTTTGTCCCGGCGACACGGTTAGTTATAGTGCAACAGCTACAGGTGCTCAGACTTATCGCTGGCAGTCCAACTCTAACGGTACATGGACAAATCTCACCGATAACTTTACTTATACAGGTACCGCTACAAATACATTAACCATACATGGTGTTACACCCGGTATGGCCGGAAATGATTTCAGGGTTATAGCTACAAATACGCCTTCAAATTGTTCTGTCATCAGCGATTCTGCATCTTTAGATTTGTTAGGTGCCGGATATGCAAGTGTGGGTATCAACGCATCTACCGGCCTTTCTATTTGTAAAGACCAGGAGGTTTCTGTCCAATCATTTTTTACC
The DNA here is from genome assembly GCA_964464965.1 of uncultured Flavipsychrobacter sp. GTDB lineage: Bacteria > Bacteroidota > Bacteroidia > Chitinophagales > Chitinophagaceae > UBA5543. The sequence goes on from CAYXHM010000014.1 coordinate 24,482, forward strand.
AACGGTGGTTCAAACCCACGTTTTGAATGGTATAAAAACGGAATACTTATACCAGGCGAAACATCAGGCGTACTTAACATAAATACCATTGCAGATAATGATGTGATTACCTGCAAGTTTTATAGTAATGCACAATGTGTTGGTACCGCTACCAGCAATGTTTTGAAATTTGATGTAGAAACACGGTTGACACCAACTGTATCTGTTAACAGTGTTTATAATGGTGGCAATTCATTTACGTTTACTGCTGTGCCACAACATGGCGGCGATAATCCTGCATTCTACTGGTTTGTAAATGGTAAAGCTGTACCCGAAGAAAACGGGCAGGCATTCACAAAAGAAGATGTAAAGTCTTATGATGTAGTAACTGTGATGATGCGTAGCGACCTGCCTTGCGCAGACCCGCAGGTTGTAACCAGCAGAGGAATCACAACATCTGTAGGCTCAATAAATGACGAACAGTTATTTACATTATCGCCAAATCCAACTACGGGCCAGTTTGTAATAAGCTTAAATAATGCGGTAGCTAATAAAGAGATAAACGTAAGAATATTTAACGGGGTAGGGCAGCTGGTTTATTCGCAAAGCACTATACCTGATGGAAGTGCCCGGTTACAGGTTACAATGCCTGCTAATAGCCCGGCAGGGGTATATATTGCGAACATATCATCAGGTGCAGAGCAGGCCTCTCTCAGGTTTGTGCTGCAATCGTTATAAGAAAATTTAAGGAATACCAAAGACAATCGCAACTGGCATAGTTGCGATTGTCTTTGGTATAAACTAAACTGAGTGAAAAGTAGAGACCTTGACAGGAACTTTATCCCTTGTAGCCTTAATTATCCCTGTAACCTTAATGTGAAAAAGTAGTGGCCTCGACAGGAACTTTATCCCTGTAACCTTAGTGTGAAAAAGTAGTGGCCTCGACAGGAATCGAACCTGTATCTGGAGCTTCGGAAACTCTTATACTATCCATTGTACTACGAGGCCGGCTAATGCAAAATAATGACAAAAAATAATAAAGGGCAACTTTATAAAAGTTGCCCTTCTTTGTACCACGTACGGGAATCGAACCCGTGATTCCTCCGTGAAAGGGAGGCGTCTTAACCCCTTGACCAACGCGGCATTTCCTGTTTTTGGGACTGCAAAGATAGGGAGCCTATTCTTTATCTCAAAATTTTACAGGAATATTTTATTGCTTAATTCATTGCTGCTATAATGCCATGAAAATCAGCTGCCTGTAATGATGCTCCGCCTATCAGGCCGCCATCTACATCAGGGCAGGCAAAAAGCTCTGCAGCATTTGATGGCTTACAGCTTCCCCCATATAGAATGGTCATATTATCAGCTACTTGCCCGCCATACTTTGCCGCCAGTACACTGCGGATATGCGCGTGCATGTCCTGCGCCTGTGCTGAACTGGCTGTACGGCCTGTGCCTATCGCCCATATAGGCTCGTATGCGATCACTACATTTTCCAGTTGCTGTACGTCCAGGTGAAATATTCCTTCCTTTATCTGTTGCTCTACATAGCTGTTTTGAGTTTCCGCATCGCGTATAGCCAATGGCTCACCGCAACAGAATATCACTTTCAGACCCGCAGCTAATGCAGTGTCTGTTTTCTTAGCCAGCATTTCGTTGGTTTCATTAAAATATTCCCTGCGTTCAGAGTGGCCCAGTATTACATAAGCTGCCCCTGTGCTTTTTACCATAGGTGCAGATACCTCTCCTGTATATGCACCTGATGTTTCTGTATAACAGTTTTGAGCGCCGGTATATACATGCTTTGTATTTGCAGTAGCCTGCGCTACCTGTTGCAGGTGTATAAAAGGCGGACATATCACTACCTGGCGGTTTTCGTCTAACGATGGCATGCCTGCCAGAATATCATTTACAAGTGTTTTGCCCGCATCTAAGTCAAGGTTCATTTTCCAGTTGCCTGCAACTATCTTCTTACGCATGAGTATTGATTATTTTTGAAATTTGAATTTTATTTAGTTATTCGCAAACATATCCCTTTGCTCTTGTGTGGCGGCAAAGATATGCGCATACATTTTCAGTTCTTCGGGCGATAAATACCTGCCGCGTCTTTCCATCATACGATTGGCTGTTTCCATGGCACGCTCTATCTTATAAGTGGTCATACCATCGCTCCCGCCCCATGCAAAAGACGGGATGAATTTTTCAGGAAAGCCACCGCCGTATATATTGGCTGATACACCTACAACCGTACCCGTATTAAACATGGTGTTGATGGCGCATTTAGAATGGTCTGCCATCAGTACGCCGCAAAAGGTGAGGCCTGTTTGTACTGATTTGAAATTATGCTCGTCCCATATCTTTATCTTATCGTAATTATTTTTAAGGTTCGAGCAGTTGGTGTCAGCCCCAAGGTTGCACCATTCTCCTATTACCGCATTGCCCAGGTAGCCATCGTGTCCCTTGTTGCTATTGGCAAAAAACACTACGTTACTTATTTCACCACCCACTTTGCAACCCGGCCCTATAGTAGTGCCTTTATACACTTTTGCCCCCATCTTAAGTACACCTTCGTTGCATACAGCCACAGGGCCGCGCATCATAACGCCTTCCAGCAACTCAGCATTTTTACCAATATACACGCAGCCCGATGCAGCGTTAATAATACAACCCGCATTAATAATCGCCCCTTCTTCTATAAACAAACCGGCCTTGCCAACTACAGTGACTCCGTCCGGCACAGACTGGGAAACTCTGCCATGAGTTAAGATTTCAAAATCTGCAACAATAGCATCTTCGTTATAGGAAAAAATATCCCAGGTATTTTTCAGGCTTTTTATCTCACCACTATAAGAAATATCCAGCAACTGAACTGGCGACTTAAGGCCCCGGGAGAAGGAGACTCGCTCACCGCTCACCCTTGCCGCAATTATAATATCTTCTTTTATTAATTGCTCCTGGGGCTGAAGTGTTTTGATGCGTTCAAAAAGTTCTGTAGTGGCAAATATGCTACCATTGATGAACAGGTTATCATTGCTGCTGTTTATGGGGTACACCTCCTGCAGGTATGCCTCGGTAAGGGTACTTGTGTTTTGTTTAAAGTAATGTTCCCACCGTTCGCGCATAGTCATTATCCCACAGCGTATATCTGCTACCGGGCGTGTATGTGTAAATGGCAAAAGTGAATAGCGTACATCGCTATCAAAAAGTATAATATTCATTCATACTTATATTGCCACTCCTCGTAGTACCATTTAGGGATGGAGTGAATTTCGTGTATTAAAAAATCCCGACAAAAGTCGGGATTTTTGATGCGTAATGCAAATATTGTAACCGCTAAGGCTCAGATTATGATTTCTTCGCGTAACGTTTGTTGAATTTGTCGATACGGCCTGCAGTATCAATGAACATTGATTTACCAGTATAGAAAGGGTGAGATTTATGAGATATCTCCACTTTTATCAGTGGGTATTCATTACCGTCTTCCCAAACAATAGTTTCCTTACTTGGCGCGCTGGAACGTGTCATGAACGTATATTCGTTAGACATGTCTTTGAATATCACTTTACGGTAGCTTTCCGGATGTATGCCTTTTTTCATTTTTATCTTTTTTGTGCATGGATTTTGCCATGCGGATTTTTGTAATTAAGTGTGCAAAGGTATGCTTTTATTTAATATCGGGCAAAAAATCAGATAATTCCCAGGAATTTTTTCTTTTTAGCCTTTACTCTCTTTTTCAGCTCGGCTTCAGCCTCTTCTGCAAAATTATAAGTAGCCACGATATTCCCGTCAGGGCCCACCAGCACCGCCTGGGGCACATAGCTTACACCATATATCTTTGCGGGTTGTGCTCCCCATCCGCCCAGGTCACTCATATGGTATTCCCATTCCAGGCTGTCTTTAGCTATAGCGGCTACCCATTTTTCCTTGTTCTGGTCCAGTGATACACTCAGTACCGTAAAGCCTTTTTTGGCACCTTCGTATTTCAGGTCTTTATACTCCCGGTACATTTTTACCAGCCTGGGGTTTGCCCTGCGGCATGGTCCGCACCAGCTGGCCCAGAAGTCTATAAGCACATACCTGTTCGGGTAAATTTCAGACAGTTTCAGTGTATCACCTTCCGGGTTAGCAAAGACAAGTTCCGGTGCCTGCTGGCCAACCTTTATTTTATCGTTCTGGTATTGTGCCGTTGCAGTGGCTATGCACAAAGCCATGGCTAGTATCGTTCCTGTAAATTTTTTCATTTGTCTATATGTCTGCTTAATGCAGCTAAGTTAAGGATGTTATTCTTAAGGTCTTTTTAAAAATCAAGTGTTAAACCATCATAAGACAGGTGTATGCCATCGGGTAGTTGGCTTTCTACATCAGCATGCCTGCCCAGTTGGTGGCTTATATGTGTAAAATATGTGTCCCGTACACCTGTTCTTGCCGCAACCTCTATGGCCTCGTTCAGTGTAAAATGCGATGGGTGTTTTTCGTGTCTTAATGCATTTAAAACCAATGCTTTGCTTCCTGTTATTTTATCTAATTCCTCAGGAGTTATGTAATTGGCATCTGTAATGTATGTAAAATCACCTATCCTGAAACCCAGTACATCCATATACATGTGTTTTACAAGTATAGGCGTAAACTTAAGTCCCTTTATTTCAAAAGGTTGTGAAGGATATATACTGTTAAGATGCACCCTTGGTACACCGGGATAATGCACATCTGCAAACACATAGGAAAATTCACGCTTTAGTGTCTGTTGTGTTTCTTCTGTGGCATACAGGTTTACAGGCTGGTCTGTAAAAAAGTTATATGCCCGTACATCATCCATACCTGCTACATGGTCTTTATGGCCGTGGGTGTAAACTATGCCATCCAGTTGCTTTACTCCCGCGCGCAACATCTGGTACCTGAAATCCGGCCCTGAGTCTATCACCACACTCACTCCCTGGGCCTGCACCCATATGGAAGAACGTAGCCTTTTATTACGCTTATCGTTAGATGTACAGACCTCGCACGGGCAACCTATTAATGGTACGCCCTGCGATGTGCCGGTGCCAAGAAAAGTTATTTTCACGTCAGAGTTCTATTTCAGGTTGTGCGGAATCGTCCATTTTGTCTTGAGCCATTGTTTGCAGGGTTTTGTACCATTTTTGCATCTCGGTACTCAGGGTGTCTTCTTTTATGTCAACAGATGGTAATATTTCTACCAGTGCGTTGATGCGGCCCTCCATATCCAGAAACCTGTTGATAACGGCAACACGCCTGTCTTCAAGGATACAGTAGCCTGAATTGAAATTCCCTTTTTCATAACGGATCCTGTAATTAGCTTCCTCAAAAAGCTGTTCCATTTTTTTAAGGGTGTTTGCAGTATATTTGAAGCTCATTAGCAAATGATGGTTTCGATGGTCAAATTTAGAAAAATAACGCTATTGTTGTTGGTTTTAGCGTTAGGGTGGGTAAATAAAACAACGGCTCAGAATTATTACGTAGAAGATAAAAGCACATTTTTCGGAGGAGTATCATTCGGTTCTACCTTTTCACAATTAGATGGCGACAATTTTGCAGGCTACCGCAAACTGGGATTAACAGGCGGTGCCATCGTCTATGCAGAAATAGCCCCGAAGTTTGCACCCAGCCTTGAGTTTTTATATACACAGAAAGGCGGGCAATCAAAAAAGAATGCAGACCAGAATGCCGTAAACGTCAGGGTGAATAACTATAAAGTAAATCTTAATTATGTAGAAATACCCGTTCTATTCAACTACTTTGATAAACGCAAAAGCCATTTCGGGGTAGGGGCGTCTTATTCTCAGTTGATAAGCCAGAACGAACAGGCCACTACTACACCACAAATACCTGATAGCATTTACAGCGAAGAGAAATATCCCTTCAATAAATATGATATAAACGGTATAGCCAGTGTAAACCTGCATTTGACCAAGGGCTTCTTCCTTAATATCAGGTTTCAGTACTCGCTGTTATCTGTAAGGGATAATTTTCATCCTGATTTAGGCAGAAAAGGTGCAGCCAGGCAGAGTAATAACTTCTGGGCATTTCGTTTGATGTATATCTTTTAACCGGACTACTACGTTAATAATATGATGTTTACACGAATGGTTGCCAGAACTAAGCTCATAATTGCTGTATTAATCATGTTTTTTGCTGCCACGGTATCAAAAGCACAGGGCAATTACTATATACAGGATGAAAACACATTCTTTGGCGGGCTTGTGGCAGGTGCTAATTTTTCGCAGATTTCAGGCGACAACTATCGCGGTTACGATAAGATAGGGCTCAATGTAGGGGCTAAGGTCTATCTGCCACTTACATCAGGTCTTGTTGCCAGTATGGAGATACTATATACACAGAAGGGTAGTATTGGTAAAGAAGCTGTATTCTCCGGAAAGACGCCCGGTATATCAGTGCGGGATTATAGTATTTCGCTGGACTATGCCGAAGTGCCTATCATGATCAATTACTTTTTTGAGAATAAGACCCACATCGGCATTGGCTTTTCTTATGGACAGTTAGTATCCTCTTCTGAAAAAGGCATCACAAATCCTGTTCAGAATTTTGACGAGACGAAATATCCTTTCAGAAAATCTGCGGTTGACTTTATATTAGATGGCAACATCCGCATCTGGAAGGGGCTTTTTATCAATCCAAGGTTTCAGTACTCTATGATAAAGCTGCGCGACGAAGATGAGATAGCCCCGTATTTCTATGCAAGCCCCCAGTTCAGCCTTATGCTGGGTCTGCGTGTATCTTATATATTTGGCTTAAAATAGCGGGTTGCACATCATTTTTGACAATATCTGATTAATTTTATTAAATGAGAAACCTATTACTTGCTTTGCTACTGGGGTCAGTGCTGCCGTCTGTCGTGAATGCGCAAGACGGAGATGACAGCAGGTATATTAAAAGCGGGTTTTTCTCGCCTGATAAGGAGCAGTTTTTCTACGGTGGATTTACGGCAGGTGCCAATTTTACAACTGTAGCAGGCGACAATTACAGTGGCTATAAAAAAGTTGGTTTCGTTGGCGGAGCTACAGTATATGTACGGCTGCTGTCCAAAATGGTTGCCAATATAGAGCTGTTGTACACCATGAAAGGCAGCAGGGGCGTAGCCCAACGTACTTCAATGTATTCAGGTGAGTTTTTTGAACGTTACTGGCTCGACCTGAATTATGTAGAAATACCCCTGATATTTCACTACAATTTTACACCCCGCTGGCACATAGGTATAGGAGCCTCTTACGCACAATTAGTAAAAACCAGAGAAGAAATATATACAGACCAGCCGGTAGTAATCAACCCTGATCTTACACAGTTTAACAACTCAGACATAAACTTCATTGTGAGCGGTGGCTTGCAAATAGGGAATGGCTGGTTTTTAATGTTGCGCTATCAGCGCTCGCTGCAGTCTATACGTCAGCCACAAAATATACCGGTGTGGCAAAACTCTGTGGCGCAGTATAACGACCTGTTCAGCCTGAGGCTGATGTACCTGATAGATTAGTAAATGCTATTTGCCACCACCTATAAGGGTCATACCGGGTGGGTCTTCCTTCAGTTCTTCTATGCTTTTGCCGGCATCTTTTAGCTGTTTGCTTACATCCTGGTAAGCTTTATCGTCAGACAGTGCCTTCTTTACATCCTTGTTGTCTTCCAGTTCCCCGGCACGCTGCCTTACAGTTCTTACAGTCGCACGCAAGGTATCTACAGTTTCAGATAATGGTTGGGCAGCAAATTTTTCAGTACTTTCTTCTGCATTTTTAATACTTGCATTCAGCTTCCCGGTATTTCCTACCATATTAGTTGTCTGCACCCTGAACCTACCTATTGCATCAGTTACCTTTTGGGCGCTTGCGCTTATCTGCGCTGCGCCTTTCTGGTAACCACGCATACTATTTTCCATGCTCAGGATGTTTTTCTGTGTCTCTTCTACCAGGCCATTTTTTATTTTGACATTAAATGCTGAAAAGTTTTTGTCTGCTGTGTTTAATATGTACTGCGCAGATTCTATCATAGGCGCTACCTGGTCTTTCATGTCCATTACAGATGTATCGTACATGCCCGTTATTACATCAAGATGGGTGTATTTGCCTGGCCCTGGGCCGGGTTCCAGCAATATCATTTTTTCGCCCAATATCCCGTTTGATGCAAGCAACGCTACGCTCCCTTTTGAAACTTCAACCTTTTTATTGATGGACAAGGTAACCTTCACTTTATTATTGCCATTGATATCAATATCACTCACCTCGCCCACACGTACGCCACTTATCATTACAGGATTCGCTCTTTGCAGGCCATGTATGTCATCGTAATATGCAAAATAGTCGTACTCCCTGTACACCAGGTAGGCATATTTATAAACCAGGTAGCCTGCTACAGCTACCACAATGGCTATTAATGTTATCAGCCCGCTCTTTTTCCTTTCAGTTTTCAAATGCTATGTATTCTGCTGCAAATTACGGATTTATTAACTCTGTTGTTGTAGTAATCAACTACTGTGATGTTACGCTGTAATCAGCTTATATATAATAGCTTGTTGTACAATTTGTTTAAAATAAAAAGGCACACCTCAATACGAGATGTGCCTAAAGTATAGTAAAAGCCTGATTTATATCTTAGGTACGCTTACTGTTGTAAATTTACCATCGGCAATTTTTATAGAGTCGGTTTTAATAAACTTATCGGTACTGCCATCGTAATTGTATAATGTTCCGGAAAATGTTCCGGTTACTTTCTTGTTGGCTGCATCATAGGCGGTGACTTCTACTTTTCCCGTTTCTGCCATAAAGTATATGGTGCCGGAAGACTGTTCGGGGAAATAATATATACGGCCATTACCTTGTTTTCTTATGGAGGACACGCTGTAGTTACCTGTGTTTTTACCAAAAATATCTATAGATAACTGTTTCCCCCCATCCTCATATTTTACAAACAGGTTAGTGTCACTCAGTTCATACCCGCCTGCTTGTTTTGATATTTCCGTGCCATCCAGTTTAAAACAGATATATCCATCGCCGCAGCCTTTTGCAGTTGTATCCTTGTTATCGGTTTTCCCGGGTTCTGTTGTTGTTTTGTCGCAGGAAAACAATGCGCAGCTTGCTATAATTACCAGTACCAGCTTTTTCATATTTCTTATTTTATGCAAAAATACCTGCCTTTCAATACCCGGCATATACCCCAATACACGTAGATTAGTTTAGGTGTTTCAGGGTAATATCAAAGCCCGGCTATGGGCCGGGCTTTGTGAGTATATTATATATTTTTTATCTTTAGCGCTGCCACTGTGCCCTGATGGTTCCACTGGTTACCAGCGCTGTGCCCTGAGGATCGCCAGCTGCGTTTACAATTACAAAATCACCTTCAAATTTAGCTTCAACATACTTTTCATCAGCATAAGTTACTTCCACGCTGGCATTGGCGCTTCTCCAGAATTGATCTATCACCTCGTCATCTTTTTCTTTTACTTTGTTGAACACCATAGTTGCAGGATAAGATTCAGTAAATCCATATTTCCGCACTCCCTGGTAGTCGGGAAGAGTAATATAATAAATGAATCTTACACCATCGTTCAAAAACTCATAACTGAAGGTTACCACCTCTTTACCATCTACTAATGTCCTGGTTGTTTTATGAGGTGTTGTGCCGCTCCTGGGATTAAGGTCCAGCTTGAAGTCGAGCATGGAAATATCATCCTTATAGGTGGCTTCATCATATTCTCCTCCATTTTGTTTGTCGTTTTCTGCCTGTACATTGTATTGTGGGCCGGAGTAAGTACTGCACGAAGCAAGGCCTGTACATGCGGCTAATACAAAAAATAATACTTTACGATTCATATACTAAATAATATAGCGTTATTGTAATTATCTGATTAATGGTTTGTCCCATGTAAAGGCAAGGGGCATTATGATAACAGATACATTGTATCCCAATGGCCCTGAGTATTGCCTGCTTAACATGCCTACCGCAGTACTCGCTTCAGGAGATTGGTAATCTATCAGGTTGTAGTTGCCTAAGTATGCAGTGCCTCTTACTTTAAAACCAACGCCCCATACAAAGCCAACCTCAGCTTTTATAAAAGGTACGGCTTTTATCAGTGCTTCAGCATTTGTATTGTCGTCGATAGTTATGTATGATGTAGCAATACCAGCACCTGCTGACAGCAATGTTCTGTTATCCCTGCTAAGCGATGCATCTCCGCCAAATTTGTAGTTAAAGCTGATAGGTAAAGATGCCACCATAAATGGTATGGTTTCTGCCATCTTCAGGTCCCTGTACTTCAATGGTACTACCACTGTATCATATGTAAGGGCTCCGGTCAGGATATTCGCTTCTATATCCAGGCAGAACATACTCCGTTCATTTGGCATAGCTACAGGCACAGATACCCCCAGGAACGCCGAAATAGATTTTGAAAGCCTCGCTGCTGTAGTAAAAGTCGTATCTATTTCTTTACCACCTATTTTATCTTTAAAATCATAGCTGTCATAGTAAACCGTATCACGCACACGCATAGTCATGGGGTTACTCATAAACTGCTTGCCGTATACACCCACATATATGCGTTTGTGCAGTGCCATGGGGAATTTTTTCTCCTTGGTTTTATTCTTGGGGAATCTGTTCAGGCTGCTAAACTGCGCTTCAGATGGCAGGTAAGACAATAATAATACGGCCAATAAATACCAGGCAGCTTTATTTCTCATTGTGAGTGCTATTGATTTGAAGCTAAAATAATCTAAAAACCCGTTTAAACAAATAGTTGAAGGCTATTATCCTTTAATAAAAACACCATTATATACAAATACATGCCCGCTGGCCCTCTGCGCGTGATATATTGCCGTTTCGCCACCCGGTATCTATTGCGATTAACAACGTGTACTGAACTTTTCTACAATCATACTGTTATGATAATACACTAACTAAAACATCTTTTTTATGAGGTCAATATTGTATATCGTAGCAGTAATTTTAATTATCGGTTGGATATTTGGATTTTTCTTTTACAGTGCCGGACAAGTAATTCACATACTCCTGGTTATAGCCATTATATCACTTATACTGGGTGTTATACGCCGGGCATAACTGCTTACAATGGGCATCTGTTTTAAAAAGTTAGCTCCCTGGTTTTAAAGCTTGGGACCTAACTTTTTCTTTATGAAACTGTTGGCCGGCTTTTCATAATACTTATACAAAAACATACTGGCAGCCAGTGATATGCCCAGGATGATGAAAGCTGCATTATGATTAGTTGGCAAAATGCCGGCCAACGCGGGTATTTTTTTAGGGATATACTGGTAATAGCGTAATACCAGCATATGTATCATATAAAAGCCGAAGCTGATCTCGCCCAGGTAAACCAATATATTGTTGGACAACATTTTAGATACAAGCCCTTTTGAATAGGCAAAAGTATATATCAGTAATATCATTGGCGGCCAGTAATAGCAGGAGTAACGGAAGCCCTGCGGGATATTTTTATGATAATACAGGAAAATAGCTAAAAACACGATGCTGCCAACTTCTACTATGGTGGCTACACGTGTATTGTTCAATATTTCTATATCCCTGCGTTTGTTATACAACCTGAATAAAAGTTTCCCTAACAGGAAATCACCAAGCCGCAGCAAGGGGTTGATATAAAAATACTTTTCGTGGTAGGATTCCTTCACCAGGAAAAGTGAAATGGGGATAAGCAATAGTATAAAAGGCAAAAACTTAAGGTACCGCCTGCGCAACATAAAAAACACCAGGAACGGGAACATAAGGTAGAAAAACCATTCGTCAGATATACTCCAGGATACCGAGTTGAAATAAAAGTAGATATCATCTGACGGAACAAAGCTTTGTATCAGGAAGATATTAAGTACCAGGCGGTTTATCCATTCCGTGGCATCGCCGCCTAAAGACAGTGGGACGGCTATCATTAATGTAAGAAGGTGCAACGGATAAATACGGGCAAACCTGGCCAGCCAGAATTGCCCGAATTTCACCTCTCCGGACAGGATTTTATGATGGTAGCTATACGCCAGTACAAAGCCACTTAATATAAAAAAGAAGCTGACCCCGATATACCCCTCGTAGAATATATCATCGTAAAGTTGCTTCATAAATGGCGATTCATCTTTTAAAAACCATATATGGCTTACAAACACCATCAGGGCGAAAAAGAAGCGTAGTGACGTAAGTGGCTTTATCATTTTTATAATATAAGCGCCAAATTAAAAGCAGATTAAAAGAACAATCATGATTTACGTTATGCAATAACAATTTCATTAACAATTAATAGCCTTATATAGCAAATGGGCAGCCCAAAAGCCGCCCATTTGTATCATCGCTGATGAAACCTCTAGCTTAACCCTTCAATTTCTCCGTTTACCAGTTTTATATGGTTTGCCTGCGGGTCTTTAGGCAGGCCCGGCATACGCATTATGTCTCCTGCTACAGCTACTATAAAGCCTGCGCCTGCATTTATAACCACATCGCGGATAGTTATTGTAAACCCTTCAGGCGCACAAACCTTTTTAGGGTCATCGCTGAAGGAATATTGTGTTTTTGCAATGCATACGGGCAACTTGCCCCAGCCTGCGGCTTCAAAACCTTTTAGTTTAGTAAGGGTACCTGCACCAAACGATACGTCTTTTGCACGATATATTTTAGTGGCTATCTTTTCAATTTTGGTACGCAGGCTGTCGTCATCGTCGTAGGTGAAATTGATGTCTATAGATGGGCGGTTCTCCACTATTTCTACTACTTTTTCAGCCAGGGCTGCCGCGCCCTTGCCACCTTCCGCAAAGCCATTGTTGATGGCAAATGCCACACCATGCCCGCTGCACCAGTTCTCCAGATGGCTCACTTCTTCTTCAGTATCAAAGTGGAACTTATTGAAAGATACTATGACGCTTTGCCCGAAGTTCTTCATGTTTTCTATATGCCTTTGCAGGTTGGGCAATCCTGCCTTCATAGCATCCAGGTTTGGTTTTTTTATTTCATCGGCATGTACACCGCCATGCAGTTTCAGTGCTGCTGTTGTTACCACAATGATTGTGGCCTTTGGCCTCAGGCCGGATATACGGCATTTTATATCCATAAACTTTTCAGCACCCAGATCGCTGCCAAAGCCCGACTCTGTTACCACGTAGTCATTGCAACTCATAGCCATTTTTGTAGCCAGTATAGAGTTACAGCCATGTGCTATGTTGGCAAAAGGGCCACCATGTATAAATGCGGGGGTATTTTCTGTTGTCTGTACAAGGTTGGGCAGTATAGCTTCTCTCAACAATACAACAATAGACTCTGCTATACCAAGGTCCTTTACTGTAAATGCTTTTTTATCACTTGTATATCCTAATACTATACGCTCTATACGTGCCTGCAGGTCTTCTACACTCTTAGACAGGCAGAACAGCGCCATTATCTCTGATGCAGGAGTTATATCAAAACCCATTTCCTGCGGTATGCCGTTAGCATTGCCGCCAAGGCCGCTAACCATATAGCGCAGAGAACGGTCGTTTACATCCAGTACCCTGCGCCATACTATACGCTCAAGCGCTTTATCTGTATTACGGTTGTTATACTGGTAGTTGTCCAGCAGGGCAGATATCATATTGTTGGCACAGGTAATAGCGTGCATATCTCCAGTAAAGTGCAGGTTTATATCTTCCATAGGCAACACCTGGCTGTAGCCACCACCTGCAGCGCCTCCCTTCATGCCAAAGCATGGGCCCAGGCTTGGCTCGCGCAGTGCTACCGCAGCTTTCTTACCTATATAATTCAGACCCAGGGAAGTAGCTACACTGGTAACGGTTTTGCCAACACCGGCCTTGTTTGGGGTGATGGCCGTAACCAATATCAGGTTGCTCTTTTTTATGTTTTCTTCATTCAGGTAGGTCAATGGCACTTTTGCCTTTGTCTTGCCATAGGGAATAATATCATCTGGGTTAATGCCCAGCTTTTCAGCTATTTCTGTTATGGGTTTCAGTTTCGCTGCCCTTGATATTTCTATATCTGATAACATACTCTGTATCCGTTTTTATTTTGAGCAGCTAATATATTAATTATAGTCAGAAAAAACGAGCATTATACACTATGCAACACTGAATAAGGCTGGAGGCGCGTAGATTCTTGTCCTGTGTCAAATTTGTTAACTGCTGGTTAGCGGGTTGCAAACAGGGGGTTAAGCGGGCCGGATTATTTCCACTGTTTCATCCGCCGCCGCATCTTTGCATCATCAATCACAAACAAACTCAAACAAACAGCAATTATGAAAAAGATTATCGCAATCGCAGCAATCATTACTTCAGGTTTCGCAGCTAATGCTCAAACTCAAACTAACCAGACTTCTTCTGCTTCTCAAACTACCAAACTGGTACTGAGCAATGCAATAGAAATCACCTTTACAGGTAATGGTAGCGCAGAAGGTGCTGATGTAACATTGCCTTTCACTACAGTTAATAACTACGCTAACGGTGTTGAGTCTGAAGCCCAGGAGCTGAAAGTACGTTCTAATAAAAACTTCTCTGTTGCGGTAAAAGCAAGCAGCGATAAATTCTCTTATACTGGTACTACTACTCCTGCACCTGCTATGCCTGTAAGCGGCGTACTTGCAGTAAAAGTTTCTGTTAACGGTACAGGTGGTGCTATAGCTACCCCGTTTTCAAGCAGCACATATGCTACACTTACCAATGCTAACCAGAACCTGATAACTGCTGCAAACCGTGGCGGCGATCAGAAATTCAGCGTGATGTACAAAGCTACTCCGGGTTTTGCATACCCTGCAGGTACTTATGCGGTAGATGTAGTTTACACTGCTACACAACAATAATCAAGTCTCTATCAGAAATACCAATATAACAAAGCAGCCCCGTAAGGCTGCTTTTGTGTAGTATTTCGTTGATAGTTGTTACTTTTCTAATATCCTTATTTCTACACGCCTGTTGCTGTTTTCATCAGCTAATGAACGTTCCGGCCAGCGCTTGGGCTTGCGCAGGCCAAAGCCCTCATAGCGCATGCGACTTTTATCTATGCCCTTACTTACCAGGTAGTCGTACACCGCCCTGGCCCTGTTTTCTGATAGCCTCCATTCCTGTGCGTCATAGTCATAGCCGTCGTGCGATGTATTTGTCAGGCAGCAGATATGCCCCTCTATGTTAATTTTTAAATTAGGATGGTCTTTCATTGTAATATACAGGGCGAACAGGGCATCTACCGATTCCGGTGTGGTTTTATGGCTGCCCGGCTGAAAAAAGATATTATCAAGGGTTATAGATTGGTTCTTTTCCACCTTTGAGATGTCAACTCCTTTAGTTTTTGGTGCCAGCCAGGGCTTATTGCTTATGGATATATCAGCTCTGCGTGAGTAATCTATAGGTTTGCCATATTCCGGACTGGTATGCAGGCCCCAGGCTATTGTTTTGATTCTATCAGGAGATATACCGCATTCTTCCAGTCTTTGCCGTATATGTTCTGCCCGCGCTAAGGATACCAAAACATTTTCGCTCTTACCGATTGAGTGTCCGGTAATGAGGATATAAGTGTTATTTGTCTTCAGGTACCTGCACATGTTGGCAATCGTTTCATCTTGTTTTGGTTTTAATTTTACGCTCTCGTCTTTTACAGGATTATTTGCATTGGCAAATACGACTTTTGTAGTAGTCTGCTCTTCAAAAAATACTTGCCACAAGAGCTTCATGGAGTCCACAGGTTTTCGAACGGCAGTTGCAGGCGAATTTTTAAACCCACCAATTACAATATCAACCCTTCTGTCCTGCGGATAGCCATCGTCTCCGGCTATATCCCTATGTACTTCGCCTTTACCAGTAACGACAGCTATGCTGTCCTGCTTTACGCCAAGCCCCAGCAGGTATTGCTGTACATTATCTGCCCTGTTTTGCGATAGGGTAATATTGGTACTGTCGCTGCCCAGGTAGTCTGCATAGCCTATTATACCATACTTTTTATTGGGTGGTAATATGTTGTGATACGCCAGGGAGTCAAGCTGCTGCATGGCAACGCGGTTCAAAGCAGGTACTGCCAGGTCGAAATAGACCGTTATGGTATCAGTTTTTTGAGCGTTGATATTTGAAAATGCCAGGCTAAACGATATGAGCAGTAAGAAGTAACGCATAATATGCCTTTCTGATAAATATACGGAGTTGTGGACGGCATCCGTAACTGTGAAGCGGGGGATTTGCGGGGGTAATTACAGCCTGTACTCGTGCACAGGCTGTAAGTTTTTAGCTGTCTGGTACTTATTATTTTATTTCACAGTGTCCAACCAAGCCTTTTTCATCACAATTTTTTTGTGCTTCAGGCCTGTTGACTGCTATTATTTCTGAAGTGCTTTTTTTTCCTGTTGTATTGATGCACTCACAGGTAAACGCTTTCTTGCACGACGTAAATGCGCTTCCCATAAATATACATGCGACAATGAACAATACCGGTTTTTTCATATTCTTATGCTTCTTTAAGCTGTGTTTCATTAATGTTCTCAAATGTAATAAAAAATCAATTACCTGTTTATACCTCGCTATTATTGTGTTTTACACAATTTGAGGGTTTGGGTGAACAACCGGGATTGTATATTGACAAAATATACGCCTGCCGACAACTGGCTTATGTTCAGGGTTTCAACATTATTACCCGGCTGTATACTGGTGTTAGCGCTGTGCAATGTTTTTCCCTGCATGTCTGTAGTTATAATTGTTGCTATTGTAGCCACAGTGCTGCTGATACGTAACTGCACCGTTTCCCTTGCAGGATTGGGCACCAGTTGTATGGTTGTACTTTTTTCCATTTTAGCCACGCCCACCTCAAATTTAGGATACTTGAATGTACCCTGCTGAGACATGCCCAGGCTCAGGTTGTAATATGAGCCGGAGGGTGTTGACTGCAATTTTGTAGCCCTGACCATATACCAGTATGCACCAGCATTGCCGAAAGAATCTGTAAAGGAGGTGCCTGTAACCAATCCTGAACGTAGTTGATATTCACCATGCTGTGCCGTGGAACGGTACACGTAATAACCAGCCAGACCGGACTCGGGGCTGGCTGTCCATGATACAATGGCGCCTGCCGTGCTGTCTGCAACCAGCGATACAGATGGTACAGGTTTTACATATTCAGTACGCAGGGTGGGGTCGCCCATCAGCGCGGTGTGGATAAATTGCGTGTATATATTTTGCTTGTTACTGTAGGTGATATAATTATTTTGTGTGACGATGGTAGAATAGCCTATGTTTTCACCCATAGCCATCTGGTGGAAGAACCAATGGGGCCTGCCCGACCAGCAGGATGTAAGCGCGGGTTCTTCTGCGCACAGTGGTGCACGCAGCAGGTTGTTGTTCACATTCCAGTCGCCAAAGTAGCTGCCGAACATCATGGTGAAAATGCCTTTTATATCGCCTGTTTTAAAGCTGTCTGTATGCGCTACGCCATTACAATTGGTAAAAGAACCAGCACCGCAGCCAAAAGCCCACAGGTAAGGAGATGATTTAAGCGTAGGGATAAAATCCTTCTGGCTGATGCTGTCCCGGTGTACTATGGGCGACAGCCTGTATGCGGCAGCAGCGAAGCCTTCACCGTTCATTTTACCAAAATTGTCATCTATCAGCGCGCGTTTTACAGTAGTAAGGTTGCCCGTTTTATAGTCATGCGCCTTGTTAAGATAGTTTCGCATCATTTCTATTTCAGTACGTGGTATGGAGGGCATATTAGCCATGTCTATGCGCCCCACCTGTAGTTCTACCTCGCCGGGTATCTTTGTCTGGTCGTACTTGCCATCGCCGGGCAGATTTTCATTGGCTGGTCTTGTTCCCAACTGGTTGGTTACATTATCCGTCCATGTGCTGTTTAGTTCTCCGTAAAACACATCGGCAGGCCAGGCGCCTGCATGGTCTGTATGGCCATCAGGTGGCAGCAGGTTGGTAGTATTATAATCTCCGCTGTAGGGAACTGCCAGGTGCCCCAGTATCAGCAGAGATTTTAAATTGCTATTGGCCTGGTAGGTACTTACTATATCATTTTTTATAGTAGCTGCTGTAGCTGCTCGGTTATAATCTTTCCGGGATACCTGCCAGCCGTCGCCGCTTATATCCTGTATCAGTTGCGCTATTTCTGCAGCACAGGAGTCTGTAAAGGTAGAATCTACCAACAGCAGCAGTGCGCCTTTGCTGTGCAGCGGTGCGGCTTCTATACCCGCCAGTATATAGCCGTAAGCCGGTGTTTCTGTATTTAAAACTTCGTATTCGTATGTTTCTCCCGGTACTACATTATTATCTGTAAAGCTGGTAGCATTTGCCGGGGCAGTGCCCAGTGCAGTGCCCCATGAGGTAGCATTTTTTGCTTTGCGCGATATGATATAACTACCCGTGCCGGGCATTAACGGCCAGTTTAATGTTATCTGTGCGGGAGACTTCTGCACCTGTGCCGTAAGCTGCACTACATAGTCGGCAGAGGTTTGCGCCTGTGCCATAGCCGATAGTAAAAAACAAAGAATGGTAAAGACTCTTTTCATGCTCATATGCTTTAGGTTAACAATATAAATAAAAATAGCAACTATAAATTCCAAAATGGAAAATCCTGCCTGGAAATACGGTTTAACTAAAAGCAATATCGGTCTTTTGTAAATAATTGGTACAGAATGGGTTAGGAAAACATTGTTAAGTAATGTTAAGTAAAAGGGGTTTTTAACAGGAAAAAACGTGTAACAAAAAAGCCCCCGGTTAAGGAGGCTTGTTATAGAAAATATGTTTTGGTGAGCAGGATATTGCCGGTTCATAGTTACTTATTTAACAGTACAAATATACGTTGATTAGATGATTTTTTAAAATATTTTTATATTCTTTTTATGCGTGAGTGGACATCCTCCACTCCGTCGCTTCCTTGGCGCACCTTCTTCCAGGTAGGAATTTTTATAGTCCTTTTTTCCCTTCCAGCCAATAACCTTGTGAATAGATGCTTCCCTGCATTTTATCTTTCAACACCTTTCTGAATGCCTGGACAGATTTGACGTTTCCTATTAATGCAAAATGGGCTGTATTCCATTCGCCTGTTTTAAACAAAGACAAATCGCGTATCCATTTTTCATTTCTGAATGAATTGTTCTTGGCAAATACGGTATAATTCTCTAATCCCAAAAGTCCGGGAGCGTTATTGTTTTCTTCACCTAATTCAAAATAGAATTGGAACTTATGGCCGTTCTTTTTCAATAACGGCAATAATGCACAGGCAACTCCTAATGAAGTCTCATCACCAAAAAAGAATTGTTGCGCTACACTTATGTCGTATAATTCCTTTCCTCTTGGCGGACTGATGAATAGTTCCTCATTTACCTGCAATGTTTCGATGTATTTACTCCCGATTCCGTTTCCATGAACGTGAAAAATAATATCAAAAATTTCCTTTTCCCTGTCGTGCCAGGCAACCGTGTAGTTTCTGAACTCTGTATCGCTGATACGAACCACACTTGCGTAGCCGATTTGAAAACTCCATTTTGAAATATCACCTTGAAAACGTATCCGTTTTATTTTCGGGGTGATGTATGATGTTTCCACGATTCTTACGTTTGGCCGCATTGTATTCGCAAATAAATTGCTGACCCATTTTGGTATGCTTGAAATCATTGGTTGCAACTTTTTAATTCGCTGCAAAGGAAGACCGAATCAAGTAGGCCGGCAATAACAATTTAAGGTAAGTATTGGACTAATCGAGGTTTCTGTTCCGGAAAGCCAAGGCTGTCATACCTGTGACTTTGGTAAACAGCCGGGAAAAGTAAGGATAATCGTCATAGCCTAATTCTGTTGCGATTTCCTTTACCGATTTATCGGAATGATAAAGCAAACGTTTCGCTTCTAAGATTACACGTTGTTGTATATGATTGGATACCGGGTGCCCTGTAGTGTTTTTCACACATTCATTCAGGTAAGCTGGAGATATATTTAGCGTTTTAGCGTATTCTGCCGGGCTTTTAGCGGCAGCAAAATTACGTTCTAATATTTCTTTGAAGGCTTTTGTAATAATTTCAAACCGTGAAAGTTTATCAATTGGTTTAGATTTGACTAAATACTGTGAAATGACTATCCCGATTAAAGTATTACAACTTCCCTTTAGTAAAGAATGATACAGTTTTTCGTGTTTTTGTTCTGATAATTTTGTACAGAGTGATATGGCCCCGGAAATGATTGAAAATGCTTCTTGCTTTAATATCAAAGGTTTTGCAGGTGCAATCTCTTCCAATAAGTGCAAATATTCAGTGGTTAGATTTTCGTTACTGATTGCCCAGATGCTTATAGCTGCGTTTTTAAACGATAAGATTCTGTGTACCTGGTTCTGATGAATAAAAATAACCGATGCCGGTTTTATCGTGTATTGCTGGAAATCAATTTCAATAGTTGTCGTTCCTTTTTCCTGCAAGAAAAACAAATGATATTCGTCCCTGTGTGATTGCTGAATGTTGTCAAAGCCCTCAACTTGCTCGTATAAATGAAGATCTTCTCTCGTTATTCTTCCCACGAAAATACCTGTGCCGAAATCAGCCATCATAGGATTTACAGGTATGGAATTTGATTTTCTGGGCATTGCTTACAAATTTACAAATAAATGCTCCCGTGGCAAGTGTAACGCGAGGCCATGAAGACGGCTAGGTTGGCGGAGTCATCACCGGCTCAAGTCTGCTTCTTATTCCTGATTTAGTTGCATGCTTAAACCAGCGTGGGCTATACCTACATTTGCACACTGCGGTTCACCTTCATACTTTTACTGTATGGTAAAGAGTATAATGGCTGCCGCTATGACACTGTGCATAGCCTGTATAGCACAGGCACAAACAGAAGAAAAAGCTTTGGTGATAGAAGGCTACGGAGAGGTGTATTATGCCTATGACCTAAGCAAGCCGCCAGTTGGTAACAGGCAGGGAAATGTAGTATCGCACAGCAGGCATAACGAGGTAAACGTGAACCTTGCTATGCTGAAAGCCATGTACAATAAAGACCGTGTACGGGCAAACATCGGCATCATGATGGGTACTTACGCCAATGCTAATATGGCTGCAGAGCCCGGGGTACTGAAAAATATTTATGAAGCCAATGCGGGTTTCAGGCTGCACAGGCGGCACGAGCTGTGGATAGATGCGGGTGTCTTTCCATCGCACATAGGGGTGGAGGGGGGTACCAGTATGGATTGCCCTACGCTTACCCGCAGCCTGATGGCTGATGCCAGTCCTTATTACGAAGCAGGCGCCAGGCTTAGCTATACCACCATCAGCGGTAAATGGTACATTGCGCTGATGCACCTGAACGGCTGGCAGCGCATACAGCGGCAGCCCGGCAACAGCACACCCGCAGGTGGTATGCAGGTACAGTTTATACCCAATAAAAAACTGTTGTTCAACATCAGCACCTTTGCAGGTAGCGATAAGCAGGATGTGGACGACGCCATGCGTTATTTTATAGATTGCTATACGGTAGCACAACTGGCAAAACGCCTGCAACTGACAGCGGCTGTAGATGCGGGTACAGAAGAATATATTGTACACGGGGCTAATGTTTATGACAGGCAAAACTGGCTGGGCGCATCGCTGATGCTGAAGTATGACCTAAATACACGCAGCAGTATAACAGCCCGCGGAGAGTATTTTTCAGATCCCGGTAATATTATCTTTGCCGCGCCCGGTGGCAGGGATTTTGATATGCTGGCCTACAGCCTGGGTTATAACCTGCAACTGGCAGGCAGCCTGTGGTGGCGCATAGAGGGTAAGGGCTATGCCGGGCAAAACCCGTACTTCAGGCAGGACAATGGATTGTACAGCAATAATTATGTATTCACCACATCGCTGGCGGTGCGTTTTAACAACAGGAAGAACCACAGGGATTAGTGTGGCAACCGTTACCCGTTACATTGTTGGGAAACCATAGCGTATGTGTTGTACCCCTTTCCGTTTGCAGCATAAGGCGCAGGTGTACAAGAGTGCGACGCAAGAGGCGGTAAATAGAATTACCATTGCCCGCATAACAAAACAGCCCACCAAAACGGCAGGCTGCTTTTTTTATTTTAAATCTTACATATTATCCTGTTGTTTGAGTATCATCTTATCAAAAGTCATATGGGCCAGGGGGTGGTAGTTGTTACGGTACCTGGTATATAGCTCCTGCGCCATTTTTTCTTTGCCCGTGGTCATCATCTCCTCGTACAATGGCTCTAAAAATTTACGGCGGCCTACCGTAGCCAGGAACTGTTCTATAGCAGGGTATGCGGCTTTATAGTCGGCTGCTATGGCCATTACATACCATTGGTTGGCTATTTCACTATTGCCACTGCGTGTAAATTTAAAATGGTTGTCCAGTGCTTCCATCTGTGCTATGCTAAGCTGTGCGGGTAGCTTACGCAGGAAGTGCAGCCACTCGTATGTTGTCCAGTTGGCGGTGTTTAGTTGTGCAGGTGCAGTGCCGGCTACAAATTTTTCACGCTCGGCATCTACAGTCTTAAACCTCTCTGCCACTTTGCGCGGTGCATTTGCCGGTACTTTCTCTGCATACACCCAGCCATCAACATTTATTTTTGCCGCAAGTTCTTTGTCGCCTTTTATAAGATTATCGTGCAGGTAGGTGATGAACCTTTCCGTTGTGATGGTTTTAAAAGCATGTTCGTCAAAATACTTACGCAGGAAGGCATCCATCTTTTCGCGGCCTACGGTGTTCTCTATATGTTTCAGGAACAGCGCGCCTTTTTCGTAGGCTATGTCCGTCAGCCCTTCGTCAGGGTCGCGGCCGGTCAGGTCTATTTTCAGGTGGGTATCTTTCAGCAGGCTGTCTGCCTCCAGTTGCGCTATTGTTTTCTCCAGGTCCTGGTAGCCCAGTTCCCACAGCATATCAGCATATCCGCCGTCGGTCATCTTCTCTGTAAGCCTGCGTTCAAAATACACTGTAAAGCCTTCATTCAGCCAGAAGTCATTCCATGTAGCATTGGTCACCAGGTTGCCGCTCCAGTTGTGCGCCAGTTCGTGCGCTATCAGGTTGGTCAGTGAGCGGTCGCCCGATATAATAGTGGGTGTGCAGAAGGTCAGCTTTGGGTTTTCCATACCACCCAGCGGGAAACCTGAAGGCAGCACGAGCATATCATAACGTCCCCAGCGGTAGGGGCCGTATAGTTCTTCGGCCGTCTTTACCATTTTGCCCACTTCTGCAAATTCGTTGTGTGCCTTGTCCAGCATCACGGGGTCTGCATATACGCCTGTGCGCTCGTCTATAGCTTTAAACTGCAGGTCTCCCACCGCGAGTGCCATCAGGTAGGCAGGTATGGGCATGTTCATATCAAACCGGTAAATGCCGCTATCGTTTTTCTGCTGTGGATTTGTTGCACTCATCAGCGCCATTAAAGCTGTTGGCACCTGCACGCGTGCTGTGTACGTAAAGCGTATGCCGGGACCATCAGGACAGGGTATCCAACTGCGTGCGTATATACTTTCCGACTGTGTGTAGAGGAAAGGATGTTTCTTGCCCGATGTCTGTTGTGGCTCCATCCATTGCAGTGCCCTTGCACCGGGGTCAGACTTATAGTATATATCCACCCTTTTACTACCTTCCTGCACAGGTATCCTTAATGCAGTGCCCAGGTGGGTGACAGCAGGCCCCCATGTATATTGCACCTTGCTGCCATCTACCATTACACTGTCTACTGTAAGGCGGTAAGCATCCAGCGCCAGTATGCCCAACTTGTGCGGGTTGTTGATGTCCCACGAGGCGCGACCGGATATAAACCGTTGTTCAAAATCTACTTTTATATCCAGGTCCAGGTGTTTCAGTTCTATGCTATCGGCATTGCTCTGCGTGTGCAGATCTTTAACTATTACAGTTGTTTCAGCCGTAGCAGTTTCCTTTTTTGGTTTATCATTGCAAGATATAATAGCCATTGCCAGCATAGCCGGCACAATCCTTTTCAGCATCCGTTTTAATTATATAGTTGTTTAAATAAGGTCCTCGTTTTTAATGCTGCTCCATGTGGTTTCTTTCAGGCTGCTCATGGCCAGCCACAGCAGTATGGCCGACAAAGTTATGAACACGATTTTCAGCGTAACAGATATGATCGTCAACCATGATGGGTCAACAATACCACTTACCCATTCGTCCATTTTGCTGCCCTGGCGCAGGTTGGTAAGCGAGGCTACCACGTAGTGCCCCAGGCCAAGGCTGCCCATCAGGATGAAGGTAAGCATAACACGTACAAAGCTACGGCCCCCGGCATCTTTCATCTGTTCTTTTTTAGAGAATGGCAGCACACGGTAGCTGATGCGCATAAGGGCTACTGTAAACATGGTAGTGTTGAGTGTAGCCAGTATGATGTCGGGCAGCACTTTGGGCCCCCATATTACTATACAGAAGGTAGCTATTACCAGCATAAAAGGCATATAGTATTTTACCCACATGGCTTTATATGCACCCGCTATCACTTCGCCCGGTGTTTTTACCGGGGTAGCGTAATAAACCCATGCCGCTTTATATTGCTCAGACATGGTGATGTAATTGATAGCCTGCATCAGTACAAACATGGTAAGGTATAATAATCCCACATAGCTATGCCCCTGCGGAAGATTGTTCCATGTATCTGTGAGTGAATTGTTGCCTGTGCTGAGTGTATAAAAGAAATATACCGGCACGTATGCAAATGCCGGAAGCACCTTCATTTTAAAATTCCTGCTGCGCGATGTCTGCAGCCAGGTAATGATGAAACCCGCTATGCCTTCGCTTGTTTTATTAAATAAAGCCGCACGCGTTGATAGCTTTTGTACCGATGAAACATTGCCTGCTTTTTTAGGTTTGGTTTCCAATACGATGGTCTCGGCATTATTATTATCGGCCATTACCAGCTTCCGTGTAAATTGTGGTGCCAGGAATTTTATCGTCGCCCACAGGCTGACCAATGGAAGGAGTATAGCAATAGCCCCCGTCCATGCAGTGCCTGGTATTATTACAGCATCGCTATCTATCCATGCCCAGCATACGGCCATCCAGTAGGGTGGGGTAAACTGCGCCCAGTTAAAATTGGCTATCGTCATTCCCTTCATAGCATCGGGGTTCAGAGAGCGGGAAGAGAGCATCCACACGGCAAAAAACACGATGGAAAAACCTATCTGGAAGTAATTCAGTACGTCTTTGAACTTTCCCGCGCCTGCTATCTGCAGCATTATTATATACAACGCGCATACGATAAACAGCACCAGGAACACCATGAGTAATACGCTGAAAGGGAAAAACAGCGCGCCTTTCCACCCTGTAAATACAGCAAATAATATCCACGCAGGTATGCTCATGGGTATTACCACCCGCATCAGGTATATAAATATATACAGCAGCCTGCTCAGCATGATGGTGCCATCATTTACCGGGCGGGCAAAGAGTATGAATTTATCCTTGGTATCTACCAGTACATTGGCAAAGTCTGTTATCAGTGTAAATGTCAGCATGAAGACAAACATCAAGTAGAATAAAGACAAGCCGATGGTTGCATCTATATAAACTATACCTATTGGCAACAGGTATATGCAACCCATAAACAATGCCAGCAGCATAGTGCGTGCTGATGTGTATTTGCGGTCTTTCTTCCGGGCTTTTTCAGGCCCGCGATTGCCACCAAAGGCCAGGGGTTTGCGGTCGTCTACCAGGAGTTTAGCATGGAGTATAGCACGTAGTTGTACGGTGTCGGCACCCAGGCTGCGCCATAATGCCGACGGGAGCATTACAAAAAACAATAACAGTTTATTCATGTCCCCCGTTTGTGTTGTTATCCCTGTAGGCAGATGCAAATGAACCTGCACGTGCAGTGCCATCGTCAGACGAGGTGAGGTGAGAGAATATTTTTTCCAGCGAGTCGCTGCTGTCTTTTCTTAATTCTTCTATCGTGCCATCTGCTATTATTTCGCCATTGGCTATCAGAACTATCCTGTCAGACACACGTTCTACCACATCCATCATATGCGAGCAGTAAAATATGGTTTTGCCCTCAGCCTTCAGTACCTGCAACAGTTCTTTTACCATGATAACGGCATTAGCATCCAGGCCTGAAAGTGGTTCGTCCAGTATTACTATCTGCGGGTTGTGCAGCAGGCCGGATATAATTAATACCTTCTGGCGCATGCCTTTGCTGAAGCTGTCCATGCGCTGGTCTATATTAGGTAGCAGCCCGAATGATTCCAGCATTTTTGAAGAGCGGTTGGCTATTACGCTATCTTCCAGGTGAAACAGCTTGCCAATAAATGTGAGGTATTCCCGCGGGGTCAGCAGGTCATACATCTCAGACAGTTCCGGTATGTACCCTATTTTCTTTTTTACCTCCAGTACATTTTCTTTCAGGTTGATGCCGGCTACAGTCACATCACCATCATAATCCTGTATAATGCCGCACAATATTTTTACTGTGGTTGATTTACCGGCACCATTTGGGCCAATATAGCCTATTATCTGGCCGGGGTATATGTCAAGTGATATATTATTAAGTGCAACCTTTTCTCCATATATTTTAGAAAGGCTCCTTATTGTTATAATTGGTTCCATTAGGCAAATGTAATGATGGGGGGTATTAAAACTATGTGTAGCGTTAAAAAATGAATTAAGGAATAAAAACCTGATTTACAATCCAATCTAAGTTGGGAATTGAAATAATTTATGCTTGATTTTTTTAAAAATTGCAAATATAAATAATTCAATAATGTTTTTGTTGACTTTTTTTAACCATAGATTAAAAATTAGGCGATTACACAAAAAAATATTGATAATGTGTGGATAATATTTCCGGGTTATTGTAATATTTTATATGGAGAATACAGATTAAACTTATATATTTGGCTTAATGTTAAATTTGTACCAACCTTCTTTAATTTGACTATGTCTTGTAGTTAATAAAGTGGTACTTTTTAGCAATAAGGAGTTATAGGTATATAAAATTCTAAAGTTTTTATGAGAAAACACTATTTATTAATTGCTGTAATTGCTTTGTTTGGCATGTTTGCATCTACCAACAAAGCAAAAGCGAGCCATGCAACAGGCGGAGAGTTAATATACATCCACCTGGGGGATTCGGCCTACCAGTTTATCCTGAAGTTTTACAGAGACTGTTCTGGAGCGCCGGCACCAACTTCATTTGTTTTGTGTGCTTACAACACATTAACCAACTCCTCATTCACACAACATATGCCACCATGGACAGGTCCTTTGCCTCCTGACAACCGTGCCAATGGAGATCCCATATCTCCTGGTTGCTCTAACTCTGCAACAAGGTGCGATCCTATTCCTGGTACTACGCCGGGTTACCAGGAGTTCTGGTTTACCTGTATAGTACCGAGGCTCCCTTTCAGGACAAACTGGAGGTTTGGTATATTGGATGGTGCGGGATGGCCTGCCAACCCCAACCCGCCTATACTTTGCTGCAGGAACACTATTAATAATATTCCGTCTGTATCTTTTTATCTTGAAACCGGGTTAAATTCTACCTGGACGTATAAAAATTCTTCTCCATACTACTCTATCAAGCCCGTACCGTATGTATGTTTGAACCAGCCATTCCAGTTTAATAATGGTGCGCTGGATGCGGATGGGGACTCGTTATTTTCTTATTTGACCAATGCATTACAAACCCCACACTGTACCAGTACAGCACCGGTTATTGTACCATTCAATAACGCTACTCCTCCTTATAATCTTAGCACTAACCCTTTCCAGACCAACAATACCTTCTTCCTGAACGGTACAAACGGCCAGTTTGGGTGGGCTTCCTCCACTATGACAGGAGCAGGCGCAATTACGACGAAAACAGATGAGTACAGGACAAAAGATACTCAGCCAATGTATAAGATAGGTTATATCATGCGTGATATACAAGTGCAGACAATAGCCTGTAGTACTACAATTCCTGCACTTGATACTATTAGTATAGGAGCAAGTGGCCAGTTTGATGGGAAGGTAGCTTATGGGTGTAAAAACCAGACGCTTGATTTTTGTATGGTAGTGGCATCTACAGATACCGAAGCGGTATTAAAAGTTTCGGACAACCTGATCAATATTCAAACTATGCCGGGTGCTACAGCTACTTATACAGACCAGGGTACTGATAGTGTGAAAATATGCATTAACTGGACACCTACAGTAGAGAATATAGGTTTCAACCAGATCATATTGCTGGTTAGGGATTCTACATGTAAGCCCCCGGGCATATTGTTCAACTTCGCATTCCCTGTTGATATCCAGATATGGGATACTGTAGTAGCAGCTACGGATAGAGATACTATATGCGCCGGTGAGCCATATCCGCTTGATGTAACAGGTGGCGGAGACTGGGAATGGTCTGTAATAAGCGGCTCTTTCGGCAGCATACCTAACCCTAATCAGAAAAATCCTCTTGTTTA
>CAYXHM010000015.1:0-16115 GCA_964464965.1 uncultured Flavipsychrobacter sp.
TAGGGTCATACTTCTTCACAAATACACGCTCGTTGGTTTTGTGGTAAACACCATCGCGGTCAAAATCTATAAACCCGTGTATAAATCCATGCTCGTATAAATTACCCGAAAATATCTGTGAAATATGAAAGATATAAGTACTGTCACGGCTCAGGCAGGGAGGTGTAAGGCTATCGTGGTACGAAGTGTACATGCGGTTAGCATTGGAGTTATTATACACAGGCAGGCCTGTGCCACTTCCTAACGATGCTTTGTTAAATACCGTATCCAGTTTGTTGCTTGACATGATGGTTACATTACCTATATCATTGCCTTCTTTATCCATGACACTATTGATGCAGTAGCAGTATGAAAACGGGGATATATCCACACGCTTAACGGGCGTGGTATATGAGAGCCCGGTACCTACGCAGTTAACAGCACAACGATACCAGCGTGTTTCAGAAATGGCATCAACAATTTCCCCACCGTTAGGCGAATTAACAGGCCCCGTATAGTTTGCCCAACTCATTCCATCGTCAGAATATTGCCACTGGTGCGTGGCGCCGGTCATTACTGTTTTACCGGGCAGTGCACCTATAAATAATTTAAACTTCCTGTTGGGGCATACATGTTCAGGCCCTACTATCACTGCAGAATCCAGTGTAGAATCGCAGGGAATACCCATAGAGAAAATAGTATTGGGACGTCTTGTCATGTAATTGCTGAAAGTTGAGGTTGAAGCACATTGACTCCCTGCACCATCCTGGGCGTAATACCGATGAGCTTCATATCCATTTACAATGGTGTATTCGACACCGGCATTACCGCTATATTGCAGTACTGTACCGTGGCATACCTCTATGACAATATTATCAGTACCATTCCATACAAAGGGTACAGGCAGTGTAAAGGCATTGATGCCCAACACAGGCATAATAGTAGTTTTAGGTAACACAACGTGGCTAATACCTGATACATATCCGCTTGCTAAAGTTGTAGCACTGGTCGTACCTATTTTGATTTCTAAATCATCTGATCCGGTATATGGCGTAGACGTTCCGGGGGCAAGATGTTTTATATCCCATTTTAAAGCCAATATAGCACCTGGAAACATACCTGCTGCTGTAAGATCTGATGCCAGAAACAGCCATTGTTGCCTGTCTGACGAATAATAATGCGGAAACGGAGAGGGATACTCACCGCTCGTTGTTACATTAGTACCATTGCCCACTTTAAAATCTATCTGCGCATGCGACGTAAAAGCAATAATACAGCAGAGAACTGCCAGTGAAAACCGTTTAATATTTGGTAAAAGGATTGTCATAAAATATTTTTATTTAATAGGCCCTTAATAATTCTTATTACAATTTAAACTTTTCAAACACGATTAACAAATAAAATATTAAATTAATTACACATAAATAGGCTGCATCTATATTAATTCTGAATTAAATAGTCTTAACCTATATAGTAATTATTTAATGCTCCTGATGAGCAAGCACAACAAAAACCTTTAGCGAAATGTTTGCAGTACACATCGTATTATTGCAACCATTGCAAAAAGCTTATAGAAATGAACAATACAGCTACAATAGAAAAGATAAAAAGAACGTTTTTACCGGAAGATTATACACTGACAGACTGGGCATCTTTACAGCCCTACCTGGAAGACCTAAAAAGCAGGCCACTGGACAGCAGGGAGACGTTGGAACAATGGATGCGCGACCTGAGCGAGGTAGAAGCCGTAATAGGCGAAGACGCTGCATGGCGCCAGATAAAAATGACACTGGATACCACAGACAAGGCAGTGGAAGAGGCCTTTACCTATTTCTGCATGGAAATAGAACCGAAAATGAAGCCCTACTTTTTTGAACTGAACAAAAAACTACTGGCCTGCCCTTTTACAAAAGAACTGGATAAAAACGTTTACTTCCCCTACCTGCGCTCTGTAGAAAATGCAGTGCTACTGTACCGCGAAGAGAATGTAGCGTTGGAAGCCGAAATGAGTGTACTGGCACAGCAATACGGTGCCATCTCCAGCAAAATGACCATCAACCACGATGGTAAAGAATACACCCTGCAACAAGCTGCAAAATTCCTGCAACAGGCAGACAGGCAACTGCGCGAAGATATCTTCCGTAAAATAGCGGCACGCCGCATGCAGGATATTGATGAACTGAACACACTGTTCAACAAGCTGCTGGCATTAAGGCAGCAAGTAGCCAAAAATGCTGGTTTTGACAATTACCGCGATTATAAATTCCGAGCGCTGGGCAGGTTTGATTACACGCCTGAAGATTGTTTTGCCTTTCATGAAGCAGTACGCGAACATATACTGCCGCTGAACAAAATGCTGAGTGAGCACCGCCGCAACCGCCTGGGCCTTGACAAAATGCGCCCCTGGGATGGCAGTGCCGAGCCCGTAGGCACAGAACCATTACAGCCTTTTGAAACCGGGGCTGAGCTATCAGGCAAATCAACAGAGGTGTTTCATAAACTAAACAGCTATTTCAGCAGTTGCCTGCAGACCATGACAGAGATGAAACGCCTGGACCTGGAAAGCCGTGTAGGCAAGGCTCCCGGAGGGTATAACTGTCCATTGCCGGAGACAGGTGTACCGTTTATCTTTATGAACGCAGCCGGTACCATCGGCGACCTGATAACGATGATGCACGAGGGTGGCCATGCGGTACATTCTTTCTTGTCGCACGACCTGCCACTGTCTGCGCTGAAAGAATACCCTATGGAAATAGCGGAACTGGCCAGCATGAGCATGGAACTGTTCAGCATGGAGCATTGGGACGTATTTTTCAACAGCCGGGAAGAACTGCAACGCGCACAACTGGAAGAACTGGAGCGTGTAATAAGCGTATTGCCATGGATAGCTACGATAGATAAATTCCAGCACTGGCTGTACACCCGCCCGGGGCATACCAATGAAGAACGCACAGCAGAATGGCTGAAAATAATGGACGAGTTCAGCGCAGGCATGACCGACTGGAGTGGCCTGGAAGACTACCGTGCTATATTCTGGCAGAAACAACTGCACCTGTATGAAGTACCTTTTTACTATATAGAATATGGCATAGCGCAACTTGGGGCAATAGCTATGTGGCGCCAATACCGCAACAACAAAGAACAAGCGCTTACCAACTATATGAATGCGCTAAGCAAAGGCTACACACAGACCCTGCCTGAGCTTTATAAAACTGCAGGCATACAATTCAACTTTTCTCCCGCCTACGTATCAGAACTGGGGCAGTTTGTAAAAGAAAGGTTGAATGAGATGGGGGTGTGAAATAAATGCAACACAAAGTGCAGGATGGCTGAATAAAGCAAAAGACGGCAGGTATTAACACCTGCCGTCTTTTGCTTTATTGCACAACTATGAAATCAATTAGGATCAATAAGCACTTCAAGATTCGGCAGAGCAGTACCTGTATTAGGAAGCACAACAACATTACCATTACGCCCCCCACATCCAGATCCATTTGAACCAACAGTAACCGGTAACATTACACAACTTGACGGCAAAACCTTTGTATCTGACATGAAAGACAATGCTGGAGGAGGATTAGTGCTACTACCCACAACATTTATTCTAAAATCTACCGCAGTGCCGCTAGTTTCTACAAATGTGTATGAATTGGGTGATGGCAGTGGGTTAATAGTCTGGGTCGGGAATACGGTTAAAACGTTACACAATGCATCGTAGCTTGTAACTGTTACGTCTACGTCGCAAGCAGCTAAATTGTTGAATACTTCTACCTGCTGTGCATTTGCACCAGCAGTAAACAACAGCATAGCTGCAAAAGACAAAAAGAACTGTTTCATAATTAATGGTTTTTAAAAAGTGAGTAAATTTGAATGAACATCAAACTGTTAATATGTGGTAACTTCTACGGTACAGAATGGGAAACTACTTGCTGCGGCAACAGAGTTGACAGTAAATCCATTTGTCGATCCGCAACCAGCCCCTGTTACATTTGTTGGAGCTGCTATTGCATACATTGAGAGACAGCCTGGCGATACAACACGATTACTATTAAGTGTAAGAGGAGGAGTAGCAGACGGTACATATACACTTACTTCAAAGTCTGTAGCATTATTGTCCATAAATGTAGCAGACATCCCTGGATTAATTGGTACTGCAGACGAAGGGCTTGTTGTAGAAGTAGGAGTACAACCACTCCCGCCGTCATAACCTATAACAGTTACTTCAATAGTACAAGCTGTATAATTCCAAACTTGAACTTGTTGTGCATAAGCACCAACAAACAGCAGCATAGTTGCAAAAGATAAAAAGAACGGTTTCATAATTAATGGTTTTTTAAAGTGAGTTATAAAGCTATGGACATTATAATTCCCAAAAAATAGTGAAAACACCCATTTTTTGTTAACGGAATATACCTGCTGCCTGCTCTAAACTCTCAGGCTTGCCCACATCCAAAAACACATCTCCTGTATGGTCGTAGCCCTGTATGGCCTGCGTGGCTGCAAAATGCAGGTAAACATCTATGATGGAAAACTTACCCTCGAAAGGCATATTAAATATAGCGGGCGATAAAACATGAATGCCGGAGAATGCATATTCTTTTAACCGGCTGCTGTCACGGACTATTTTTCGTTCATTGCTTTTCTTATTCAACCAGCCGCATAATTGCATCCGGTCATCAAACAGCAATTGCCGTGAAGATTCCCGATGCATTACTGCCAGGGTTGCTATAGCATTTGACGATTTATGTCGGTTAATCATCTTGTCCAATTGCAGGTTGGTGAGCACATCTACATTCATCACCACAAAAGCTTCTTCGTTGGTAAAGTATGGCGCTGCCTTCATTAGCCCCCCACCCGTTTCCAGCACCTCGTTCCGTTCGTCACTTATGGTATAGCTACTGCCATAACCATTATTTGCCGACAGAGCATCTATTACCTGGTCAGCAAAGTGGTGCACGTTTACCACTACATCATATATACCATAACTTTGCAGGTAGCGGATGGTATGTTCCAGCAACGGCTTACCGTTTACCGGCGCCAATGCCTTTGGGTGATTGTCTGTAAATGGCTTTAGCCTGGTGCCGAGCCCGGCAGCAAAAAGCATGGCTTTCATAAGAAATAGTCTTAACGCAAAGATGAAATATTATATTGACAACATTCACATTGTAGCATGGGCACATAGCATATTGTCGAATTTACCCATTACCTTTGCAGCGCAAAAAAAATAATACATTATGTCTTTAATGGTAGTAGGCTCTATGGCCTTTGATGCACTGGAAACCCCTTTCGGAAAAGTTGACCGTATCATAGGCGGCTCTGCAACATATGCTGCATGGGCGGCTTCAAACTTTACACAACCTATCAAACAGGTATCTATCATAGGCGGCGATTTTCAGCAGGATGAAATAGAGAAGCTGGAAGCCCGCGGTGTGGAATTTGAAGGTGTTGAAGTGGTAAAAGATGGTAAGAGTTTCTTCTGGAGTGGCCGCTACCATATGGATATGAATACCCGTGACACACTGGTAACGGAACTGAACGTACTGGAACAGTTCAACCCACAAATACCCGATAGCTACCAGGACTGCGAATTCCTGTTCCTGGGCAACCTGGTACCTGCTGTACAGGCCAGTGTTATCAACCAGATGAAAAACCGTCCCAAGCTGATAGTAATGGATACTATGAATTTCTGGATGGACGTTGCGCTGGAAGACCTGAAAAAAACAATAGCCATGGTAGATGTACTGATGGTTAATGATAGTGAAGCGCGCCAACTGAGCGGTGAATATTCATTAGTGAAAGCAGCGTTGAAAATACAGCAGATGGGGCCAAAGTATGTCATCATTAAAAAAGGTGAACATGGCGCATTGTTGTTTCATGGCAAGAATGTGTTCTTTGCGCCGGCATTGCCGCTGGAAGATGTATTTGACCCAACCGGTGCGGGCGATACATTCGCAGGTGGTTTTATGGGGCATATAGCGCGTACCAAAGACATCTCTTTCGAGAATATGAAAACTGCCATTATCGTTGGTTCTGCTATGGCGTCTTTCTGCGTGGAGAAATTCGGTCCGCTGCGCCTGCAGGAAATTACTGATAAAGACGTTGAAGCGCGTATCAACGAATTTGTTGAACTGGTGAACTTTGATATAGTGGTTGTTTAATTTCTGTATTCACATATAAGAACAAAAAGGAAGAGGCGCAAAAGCGCCTCTTCCTTTTATGATAAGCCTTATACTTTATTTTTTCTCGCCCTGCTGGCGGTGTATCATGATATCCCTGTCAAACATGTAGATACCGCTCTTATCGTTACCTACCAGTTCCAGTTTATCATTCAGCGTACGTGCCAGGTGCTCTTCTTCTATCTGCTCTGCAACATACCATTGCAGGAAGTTGTGCGTGGCAAAATCACGCTCGTCCAGCGTCAGTCCTACCAGGTGGTTGATGCTTTCCGAAACCTCTACTTCATGTTTCAGGAATTCTTCAAACACTCTTTGCAGAGATTGGTAGGTAATAATTGGTTGTGGTAACGGCGGTACCACGGCAAAACCACCACGCTCGTTAATATAGCGTATCAACTTGAGCATATGCATACGCTCTTCTGCCGATTGCTGGTAGAAGAACTCTGTAACACCATCCAACCCCGGCTGTATTTCTGCCCACGATGCCATAGCCAGGTATGCCTGTGATGATGTGGCCTCCATAGCCACCTGTTTGTTCAATGCTTCTTGAATAGTTTGTGATAACATAGTGGGAATAATTTTGATTACTTTATAAAGTTACAAAACAACGATGGCATTCAAAAGTTAATAAATAAAAAGAAGCCCTTTATAAGGGCTTCCAATACAATAGTTTATATTAAGAATTACTTTGCACTTAACTCTTTTATTTTAGCGAATAATTCGTTTTCGCTACCTTCTTCATAACCCTGGTGAGAGTATACGATCTTTCCTGTAGCATCTACTATTATAGTATATGGTACAGTGCGGAAGTTAAGAGAACGCATCAGGTCTGAGTTTGTATCGATATAATAAGGGAAATCCCAACCCTGAGATTTTGCAAAACTTCTCACCAATGCTTCAGCCCGGGCCTCATCTACAGAAACTGTCATGTAGTTAAAATCCGCTTCGTTCTTCCACTCCGGCATTTTGTTGCGTATGTTTTTTATCTCTTTCTTGCATGGCACACACCATGTTGCCCAAAAGTTCACCAGTGTTACCTTTCCTTGTTCAAAGGTCTCGTTAAAAGCCACCTTTTTATTCGTGTTTACATCTTTAACCTGTGTATTGGGTAAATCACTTGTCTGGGCCCATAATGTGCTAGTTACAAATATGGACAATGCTACTATAAGGAGCTTTTTCATATATCTATCCGATTTTTACAAAGAAACAAACTAAAACCTTGCCAAAGTTTGGCAAAGGTTCTAAATTCGGAAAATTTTATAATAATCCAACAGGAGTTGATGAAAAGATTTACCGCTTTCTTAACATTACTGATATCCACATACGCTACGGGTTTGTATGCGCAAGACATGGGAAAATTATCGGGAGATTTAATGATGAACGCAAACTTCTTTGACAGGGATGCGGAAATAAATGCAGCAAACAACCCGCTTTATGATAACTACCTGAGTGGTGGTGAAGCATGGCTGGGGTTAAGGTATTATAATAACGGGTTTACAGCTACACTGCGCGCAGATGCCTTTCACAACTCCAACCTTTACAATCCTATACAGGCTCTTAATGGTTTTGGAGTAGGAGCATGGAGCCTTAGTAAAGAATATGAAGGCCTTACTGTAACAGCAGGATATATATACGACCAGATAGGAAGCGGTATCCTGTTCAGGGCCTATGAAGACAGGGGGTTGCTGATAGACAATGCGCTGGTAGGTGTACACCTTAAATATGAACTGACTGATAATTTTATCGTTAAAGGTTTTACCGGCCAGTCTAAAAATGTATTTGAAAGATATCAGCCTGTTATAAAAGGCCTGAATACAGAAGGTAACTATTCAATTGGAGATAAAGTATTCATGACATCTGGCGTCGGTGCCCTTAACAGAACTTTTGATGAAAACACGATGAAAGATATTGTATCCAACATCAACAGCCAGGATATAAATACAAGGTTCGTACCAAAATTCAACATGTATGCTTTCACACTCTATAATACACTTACGGTTGGCGATGTAAGCTGGTTTGTAGAGGGCTCATACAAAACCACAGATGCTATTGTAAAGGATGGAATACTGCAGAGTAAACCGGGTAATGTATTGTTTACTACGCTAAGCTGGGCACGCAAAGGGATAGCCGTAAACCTGACAGGTAAACGTACTGAGAATTTTGAAATGCGCACGTCGCCCAACGAGGTGCTGATACGCGGACTGATGAACTGGCAGCCTATTGTTGCGCGCCTGCGCCCCCAGCGCCTGATGGCCAGGTACACACCGGCATCGCTCAACCTCTCTGAAATAGCAGCAGGTGGAGATGTGTTGATAGCGCCTAATGACGATCTGCTTATTACCCTTAACTACACACACATCAATACCCTTGAAGAAACAAAATTGTACAGGGAAGTATATACTGAAATAGAATACCGTGGTTGGGAAAAATTCAAACTGCAGGTAGGTAACCAATATATGGAATACAACCAGGAATTATACCAGATAAAACCACTGGTACCTATGATCATAGCATGGACACCATTCTTTGAACTGACTTACCTCATCAACGATAAAATGTCTATCCGTACAGAATGGGAATACCAGCATACCAAACAGGATTTTGGTTCATGGATATTCGGGTTGGTAGAGTTTAACATAGCCCCACGCTGGTCTTTTGCGGTATCAGATATGTACAATCCTGTACCGGGGCCATCGGCTACTACGGGCAGCCAGCATTACTACAATATATTCTTCGCACATACAAAAGGGCCGCACCGTTTTACGGCTTCTTATGTAAAACAAGTGGAGGGTATTAACTGTACAGGTGGTGTATGCCGTTATGAGCCTGCATTCAGTGGGGTACGCTTCGGCCTTACTTCTACTTTTTAATGGAAAGATTTATATTTAATTTACAAGGCAGTTCAATATGGGCTGTCTTTTTTCATTTAATGAATTTGTGATGTTGCAGACAGACTTTTTAATTATTGGTTCGGGAATAGCAGGATTGACATTTGCTGTAAAAACAGCGCAGCGTTTTCCCGAAAAATCCATCACCATCCTGACTAAGGTAAACACAGACGAAACCAACACTAAATACGCACAAGGTGGCATAGCGGTAGTGAATGACGGGCTGAATGATAGCATCGAAAAACATGTTCAGGACACCCTGATATCGGGCGATGGGCTCTGTAATGAAGATATAGTGCGTATAGTAATAGAAGAAGGGCCTGAACGCGTGCAGGAGATAATAGACTGGGGTGCAAATTTTGACAAGCACGAAAGCGGTGATTATAAACGCGGTAAAGAAGGCGGACATTCTGAGAACCGCATATTGCACCACAAAGACATTACCGGCTTTGAAATAGAGCGTGCTTTAATAAGTGAAGCGGCAAACTACGATAACATTAAAATACATAATTACTGGCATGTTGTTGATATCATCACCCAACACCATACCGGGCAGCTGGTTACCAAAGCCACGCCTGACATTGCATGCTATGGCGTATATGCACTCAACCTGCAAACGAATAAAATAGAGAAAATACTTGCCCGAATTACGGTAATGGCATCGGGAGGCGCCGGGCAGGCGTACCGCACCACTACCAACCCTAAAATTGCTACAGGCGACGGTATTGCTATGGTGTACCGCGCAAAGGGAAGAATTGAAAACATGGAGTTTATACAATTCCACCCCACTGCCTTGCACGAAACCGGGGTTAGTCCTTCATTCCTTATAACAGAAGCAGTACGTGGCGATGGTGGCATCTTACGCAACAAGCAGGGCGAGGCTTTTATGCAGCGTTATGATACACGTGCCGACCTTGCACCGCGCGATGTGGTAGCACGGGCTATAGACAATGAAATGAAGGTGAATGGCACGGAACATGTGTACCTGGATTGCCGGCATATGGACAACGAAAAATTCACAACCCACTTCCCTAATATTTATGCCAAATGCAATAGTATAGGTATAGATGTGTTCACCCAAATGATACCTGTAGCACCTGCTGCTCACTATTGTTGTGGTGGTATTAAGTGTGATAAGTATGGCAATACATCTATCAACTACCTGTACACTTGCGGCGAATGTGCCAGCACGGGCCTGCATGGTGCCAACAGGCTGGCATCCAACTCCCTGCTGGAAGCTATTGTGTTTGCACACCGTTGTGCCGAAGACGCGGCTGCGAAAATCCATAGCGTTTCGTATCAAAACAATATCCCTGACTGGAATGCAGAAGGCACCAACAGCCCTAAAGAGATGATACTACTTACACAAAGCCTGAAAGAAGTACAGCAGGTAATGAGTGATTATGTAGGGATTGTGCGCAATGACATCCGCCTGGAGCGTGCCATGAGCAGGATTGACCTGCTGCACAGGGAAACAGAACACCTGTACAGAACCAGCACACTGTCGCCCCAGCTATGCGAGTTGCGCAACCTGATAACCATCGGTTACCTGATAGTAAAGTCAGCACAGTTCAGAAAAGAAAGCAGGGGCCTGCATTATAATACAGACTACCCGGCCAAAAGTACAATAGTACAAAATATAGTATTATAGCGCAGCTGCAGCCATGGGTATGACAGGATCATGGCGTTCTCCTATCTGTTGCCTCCACATAGCGTAATAAAGGCCTTTTGTTTCCAGCAACGACTGGTGCGAGCCTGTTTCAATGATCTTACCCTTTTCAAGTACATATATCCTGTCTGCATGCATAATAGTAGAAAGCCTATGTGCTATCATTACAGTTATATGTTCTCTTTGCGCTGTAATGCCCTTTATGGTATAAGATATTTCTTCTTCAGTCAGAGAATCCAACGCAGAGGTAGCTTCGTCAAAGATCATCAGCCTGGGCTGTCTTAACAATGCACGGGCAATAGACAAACGTTGCCTCTCACCACCCGACAATTTCAACCCTCCCTCGCCTATCATAGTATTGATGCCATTTTCAGCTCTTGCCAGCAGGTTTTGGCAGGCAGCTTTGTGCAGTGCATCCAGCACCTGCTCATCCGTAGCTGATGGATTAACGAACAACAGGTTTTCTTTTATCGTACCTGAAAACAACTGCGTATCCTGCGTTACAAAACCTATCTGGTGGCGCAGTTCATCAAAATCTATCTCTTTGTTGTCTATATCGTTGTAATAGATTTTCCCGTCGTTGGGGTGGTACAATCCTACCAGCAGTTTTACAAGTGTAGTTTTGCCGGAGCCTGATGGTCCTACAAATGCTATCGTATCACCTGTCTGAGTTTCAAAAGATATACCATCAAGCGCAGGGTGCATAGCCGAGTTGTGTTTGAACCTCACATTTTCAAACCTCAGTTTCCTGATAACATTCAACTGTTGTGGTTTTGCAGGTTTATCTTCCACCTTCTTCTCAAATAACGCCTTCAGGTTAGTGAGCGATGCTTCTGCCTCCCTGTAGGTGATAATAACATTCCCCAATTCCTGCAAGGGGCCAAATATAAAAAATGTATAAAACTGCATCGTTACCATTTGCCCGAGTGTCAGCTCATCCTGGAAAATAAAGTAGAGTAATGCAAACATGATGATCTGTCGCAGTAAATTCACAAAAGTTCCCTGCACGAATGATATGGCGCGGATACTGCGTACCTTTTTAAGTTCCAGCCCCAATATCTTAATTGTTGTGGCATTCAGCCTGCGTATTTCCTGTTGCGTCAGCCCCAGGCTTTTTACCAGCTCTATATTCCTTAGCGACTCTGTGGTAGAACCTGCCAGTGCAGTGGTTTCGGCTACAATACTTTTTTGTATGCCCTTAATCTTCCTGCTCAGGATACTGGTAAGATAACCCAGCAATACAGCCCCACCCAGGTATATTACCACCAGCCACGAGTTAAGCGTAAGCGCATAAGCGATAACAAAAACGATACCTACCAGCGTAGCAAACAGTACGTTAACAAAAACACTGATGAACCTTTCTGTATCTGTACGCACCTTCTGCAACACAGATAAAGTTTCGCCACTGCGCTGGTCTTCAAAATCAGCATAAGGCAGCCTCAACGCATGGCGTAAGCCATCGGTATATATCCTTGCACCAAACTTCTGTATTACTACGTTTACAGTATAATCCTGGAAGGCCTTTGCTATACGGGATACCATAGCTGTCCCCACCAATAGCAATAAGCCCCATGTTATACCTTTTATAAACTCTTCCTGTGTCCACTTATCCGGTTGCTTGGCAAATGGGTCGATAATATATTTACCAAATATATACGGATCTAATAAAGAAAAAACCTGGTTAATAGCAGCCAGCAATAATGCTAATGCTACCAGCGGTTTATACCTGCTGAGATATTGTAGTAATAGTTTCATGAATAAGAATATTGAGCAAAGGTAAAGGCTTGCCAATTTAATAAGTAAATAGCCTCTTAAATGATTTCTATAACCTTAAATAAAAAGTTCCCGCAGTATCTATACCGCGGGAACCTTCTTTTATAAATTTATTGCCTGTTATCTTACAATACTAAACTGTTTTGTAACAGTAACATTTGTGGTTATGGCACGCAGCATATACTGGCCAGCGGGTAGCTGGCTTATCTGTACTGATTGTTCAGTAGTGTCCAGGCCGCGGATATGTGCTACCACTGCACCTACACTATTTACAACCATTACTTCTTCAAGTTTAGCTGTACCTGGTATGCGTACAGTAATATTATCCTTTGCAGGATTCGGGAAAACTACCACAGCTTCATCACTTACCATATTATTCACAGACAATGGGTAGCCCAGTTGCAGGGTATCTGTACCACATGCATTAAATAACACTAACCTTACATACACCTCACCGTTGATAACTTTGGTTGGCGTAGGCTCTGTACTGGTTGTGCCATCGCTGAATATCCACAAGTAACCTGTAACATCAACCATTCCGCTTGGGAAGAACCTGTAACTGTTGGCATTCTGTACAAAAGAAATACCATTTGCCTGGGGCAACTGGTCTATTGATATATCAATAGTGTCCGTTGCAACACAATTAGGGCCTGCGTTCACTTCCACCCAATACTTACCTTCGTTTCTTACCTCTATCTGTTGCGTAGTAGCGCCGGTATTCCACCTGTATGTCGCACCCGGATAACCTGCATCCAGTTTCATAAATACATTCCTCACTTCGCAGTAACTGGTATCTTTACCCAAGGATACAGATAATGGGCCGGGGTTTACCTGTGTTATTGCAGATACCACACCACAACCAACATTTTCTACAATTACGGTATAATCACCTGCCTCGGCTACTTCATATGTAGCACCGGTAGCGCCGGGAATACTTACACCATTTATTTGCCATTGATATGTTACGTCTTGCACGGTACCGGCATTTAATTCTAATCCATTGCCAATACAGTATGTAAGTGGCCTGTTAGCCTTTACAACAGCTGTGGGTGGTGCTATAGTGCTCATCAGTGCCGGTACAGATTCTACCATTGCATTACCAAACGTAATCACTACACTATAGTCGCCCGGCTGCGATGCAGTGTGGGTTGTATATGTCGCACCTTCTGCACCTGGTATAGCC
Source organism: uncultured Flavipsychrobacter sp. (assembly GCA_964464965.1). GTDB lineage: Bacteria > Bacteroidota > Bacteroidia > Chitinophagales > Chitinophagaceae > UBA5543. The sequence goes on from CAYXHM010000015.1 coordinate 13,669, forward strand.
ACTCCATTGTGGTACCATTTATAATAATCACCATTCATAGGCTCAGCGAAAAAATCTACTGTACTACCGATGCACACAGTATTCTTGCCATCAGGATATACAAAAGCAGAAGGTATGCTGCCATCCGGCAATCCTGTAAAAGTACCAAACCTTGACATTTTTTGTGCTGAAATCGTATTTGCGTTAACATCTGTGTTGCTCAATGCATTTGCGTGTAACATCCACGGATATGTTGGTACCCTTTGCGCAAGTCGCAAGTCATTTTCGTTTACTATATTACCCAGCCATATATCCATGTAATGCAACCTGAAACTCAGATCATGGTTCACATTGTTACCTACAGGCGTTATATCTGTATAAAAATACATGCTGCCAACAGGGCTAACGGTGGTTATATTTCCTGCCCTACGGCCACTGTATTGGCGTATATTCAGTGCGCTAACTTCCGCATTTTGGCCCCATGTAATAGTAGCAACTTCTCTCTGGCCAAAGCTATATACCTGTACATCTCCTTTATCAGCTACTGCAGGCGTAGCTTCAGCAAGTGGTGGTTCAGATATAGGTTCAAATTCGTACGCACCTATATCCGGCGCACCGTCATTAATTGATGTTATCCTTGGGTTACCGGCCATATCTATATCATTACCTGCAATATGCAATCCACGCCCGTTTAACGACCAGGATGCGGGCTTATTCGGATCCGGGCGTAAATCTGTAAAACTTGTAAAACCAGGATCATAACTAATAGAATGTACATCTTGTTCTGATGCAGTTACCCAGGCAGAAAGCGTTGCGTAATTGCCTGAAGGACTACCTGATTCTACTAATAAACTTTTGCCATTGTGTATGTTATTGTAGTCCCATACATTGTTATACGTTGGATTATAACTATAAACATACAGTGTAACACCATCGCCGGTTACATTTGAAAAGGCATTGTTGTGAACTTTGTTATTAGTATATGATGTAGAACTATAATAAAAACGCGCTGCTTCACTTGATGCCGAGGTACTGTTTACACTTACACTATTATTGATAACATTCTGGTATTTACTGTAGTAACAATAAAGGCCATAAGCGGTTGATGACCCTGAATTGATAGCCACAGTATTGTTGATCACAGTACCCTGGTCAGCTGCTGTGCCATCACTGTAATAAATGCGCATACCATATTTAGTACCGGTATTTACAATACCCACTGTATTGTTACTGATGGTCATTTTACCATCGTTGTAGTAAGCATATAAGCCATAACGCGTACCCTCACCGTCCATAAAGATTTTATTATTGTCAAATTCTAAACCATTGTTACAGTAATAAACGCGCGCACCATAATGTGTACCATCATCAGTTTTATTGATCTCATTGTTCCTGAACTTCATATTGTTCTGATAGTACAGGTAATTTGAGTAGTAATACACGTTATCAAACTTGTTATCTTCTATAACGGTATTCTTTGTAGAGTTTGCCAGTGTAGCGCTTGTACCACTAAAATATATACCATAATAGCCTCTTGTAAATGTATTTCCTATAATCCTGTTGTCCGTACCTTTCAGGTCATCGCCGTATATACCTGCCATATTACTGCTGGTACCTACAGCATCAAACCAGCAACCTTCAATAGTATTATAGGAGGCATTACCAATAAATTGTACAAGCCTGCCGTAAGTAGCAGCAGTTGTAGTAATAGTTATCGACTTCAATTTTATGTACGACGCGTCTTCCAGCCTTATAATAAAATTATTTGCAGTGGCCGTAGGTGCAAAATCTACAATCACGTCATTTACATTACCTGTTTCTGACTGTATAGTTACGGTATTGATATTACTTGCTCCGGCAATATTCTTTATTGTTACCTGGCCTGTATATGTCCCGTTGCGCATATCAAATATAACCGGTCCGGTCACGCCGCTTGTATTCAGATCGTTTACAGCCGTTACGAGGTCAGGATAGTCCGGGGTCGCCCCGCCAATTTTGTAAGTACCACTTAATTGTGCAAATGCACCGTTTATACTTATGACCGACAGGCATAAGAATAATGATTTTCTGAGGATGTTTACGTGTTTCATACCTTATTAAATTTCGTTTACCTTGAATTAAAAATGTATTACAAAGGTACCGATGACACACTATACAAATCATAATCAGACGTTAAAATATGATAAAAAGATTAATTTAACATAATTTTAATCTCATTACACCAACGCAATTTATAATCAAATTTCTATACATGATATATATTGTCATTTTATTAACCATACACATATAAAAAGGGTGGACGTCTGTCCACCCTTTTTATTGTTATTGTTTTATTAGAAGCTACTTTAATACATCAAACTGCCTGGTAAGTGTTCCGTCTGGGGTAGTGGCCCGCAGCATATAATGACCGCTGGCCAGTCCGCTCACATCTACACTGTGCATACTGCCGCTCACTTCACCACGGTACA
>CAYXHM010000016.1:0-4805 GCA_964464965.1 uncultured Flavipsychrobacter sp.
TGTACCGTGGTGAAGTGAGCGGCAGTATGCACAGTGTAGATGTGAGCGGACTGGCGAATGGTCATTATATGCTGCGGGCCACTACCCCAGACGGTACACTTACCAGGCAGTTTGATGTATTGAGATAATAATATCGTAGTATCAGGATGATACAAAATAAAGCAGGGGCTACCTTCTAAAGGTAGCCCCTGCTTTTATTTTGGGAATTCATTTAAATGAAATACTTAAACTAATTTATTTATTAAGATAAATTATATATCAATAGTATTAATTAATTTTTCATTCTGTAATTTGTTTTTAATTCTATTTTAATTTAGATTTAATCTTGGTTTAGGTGCTATATAAGGCTATAGTAGCAACAAAGCTATAAAAATTGAATTTTTTAAGGTAAACGTCTAAATTTTTTAACATGAATTATTTCAACAAAAAAACAATGAAGCCATTGCTGATGGTGTTGTTGGTGCTATTGTGCCAGACATCGTTAAAGGCGCAGCTCAACGGTACATATACCGTGTATGGGACGAGCCCGAACTATGCGACCTTGCAGGCCGCAGCCAGTGCATTAAGCGCGGGTGTATCAGGACCTGTAACTTTTAAAATCCGCCCCGGTACGTGGACGGATGCAAGCACTGTTATAGCCAGTATTGGTAACGTATCCGGTGCGAGTGCAACAAACACTATAACTTTTGAAGCCGAAAACGGCGACCCGTTAACCACGATACTGGAAAATACCAGTACCAGCAGTACTACAACGAACAATAATATTTTTTACCTGAACGATGCCAAGTACATACGTGTACGCAACCTGACATTAAATAAAACGCATGCAACATACGGAACATCTGTGCGTTTTGCAGGTGATGCTGATTATAATATAATTGAAAATTGTATTGTTAAAGGAGATGCGGGTACATCTACAAGCACCAATAAGACGCGCATATATGGCGAATCGTTGAAGGATGCTAATAACAACATTATAAGAAATAATGAAATAATTGGCGGTTCTTATTCATTGTATTGGGATGGTACATCAACAACTGCCAGGACAGTCAATAATGAATTCACCGGCAACAAACTGACCAGCCCGTATTCTCACGGTGTTTATGTACGTTATGCAACCGGCTACAAGGTGAATGGCAACAGCATTACCCGTACGGGTGCGGGTACATTCTATGGTTACCGCTATACATATGTGAATGGTAATTTTGAAATGAATGGCAACAGTTATGTTGGTACTACAATAACAGGTACTAACTACGGCATATATACAGAGTACCTGGATTGTGCCAGCACTGAGCGTGGTACCATCAATGAAAATGTTATAAATATTACAAGTACTGCTGCCATTTATGGTGCAAGGATGTATTACGGCCGGTATTTTAGTTTTGAGAAAAATAAAATAACAGTACAAAATACCACAACAATATATCCTCTGTACTGCTATAATTATTACGATGCCAATTATACATACAATACAGAGGTGTATATCAATGACAATGAGATAAACAGTAAATCTACCACGACTACATACGTGTACGGACACCAGGATTACTCAAAAAATTGCAGGTTTAATGGTAACAAAATTACAGTAGAGTGCGGTTCGGGTACTTTTAATGGATATTTCGGATATTACTACCAGACAAATTTACAGACAAACAACAATACAGTTAAGGTAAATGGTACCACGGGTACAAAGAATATTTATTTTAACTATTATTACGGAGATGGAGGTATTGAAGCAATTGGTAATAATGTCGAGGTAACCGGCACAAGCGGAACTACAACCGTTGCTTTAAGCTATTATTCGTACTATAACACCTTGCCTATTAAGATGAATAACAATAAGGTGTATGTTAACACTTCCGGCTCTATTACAAACTATTTCAGCTATTACGATTATAGCAATAACTCAACCGGTAGCCAGTTTAATGGAAACGATATTTACCTTGAAACAACCAGTGGCTCCGTAAATAACAATGTTACTTATCAGACACCTTCCAGTTACGAAATTTTGAATAACAAATTTTATGTAAAAGGTACCAGTACTTTGTATGGACTGCAAGCATATCCTATATCCAACAGTACCGGTACCCATATAGTTGGCAATAATAAAGTTGTGGCTATAGGTACTACTGGTACTGTTTACGGTGCATACATTTATTATAGTAGTTTCAATGAAGTTTATAATAACTCTATATACGCAAAAGGTACAGGTACATTATATGGCCTGCAGATTTCTTACAGTAGCGGTGGCACTAATCTATACAATAACACAGTACATACTGAAAATGGTACTGGCACTTGCTATACTGTATATGCTTATCAGAGTAGCGGTTCCCAGTTTTTAAAATCACGTAATAACGTGTTTTCCCGTTCTGGCGGTACTGCAGGTTATTTATTCTATGGTTATACTCCAAATTATTATGATATGGATTATAACAATTATTGGCTTGGTGGTTCATCCAATTATTTTGGCGCTAATTACACGAGCATAAACGCGTTGCGTGCTGGCACAGGAATGGATAAAAACTCGCTGTCGTATAATCCCGGTTTTATGAATACTGTTACCGGTGATGTCCGTCCTGATCCTGCAAATCCAAATAGCTGGTCATTAAATGGCCGTGGTATGCAGATAGCTGGTAATAATAAAGATGTAGATGGTAATCCACGTGCGGTTACAACCTCACAAGGTGTTCCTGACCTTGGAGCTTATGAATTTACGCCTACATCAACACCACCCAACTGTACACTTATACCTAACTTCCCCACACCTAACGCTGCACAATATGTGCTGTTTGGCGGTGATACAGTTGCTGTATTCCACTGGAAGAATTTTACACCCAGCGGTTTTGCTGTAAAGCAGTATACAGGCACAGAAGCGCCTAATATTCTCAGCATCAACAGCACAAAAATGTTCTATCATATAGATGTACAGGGCACAGGCAGCACGCTGGCGTATGATATGGACATGTATTATAAAGATCCCTGGCTGGGCACAATAGCATCTAAAGCTGCGTTGCGCCTTGCTGAAAAAGTGGGTAGTAATAACTGGAGTGGTTATACACCTGCTGTCAGTACGTCCAACATCGTGAGGAACTTTATACATACTGTTGGTGTGAATGATGTAGGTGCATTGTTTACGGGTATAGATATAGGAAACAATGCAAGTGCTGATGCAATAGTGCAGCCCAAAGCGCCATTCTGCCCCGGTACTTATGCAGTACAACTGCGTATAAAAAATAATGGTAATAATCCTCTTACCAATGTGAAGGTGTCCTGGCAGGTAAACGGCGGGCCCATAAACTCCTATACACACACTTCTACAATTAATGTTAATGGCCATCTACAGGGTAATGAGGCACTCATTTCACTTGGCAATGTGACATTCGGTAATGCAGGTGTGCATATAAAGGCCTGGACTCATGACCCTAATGGTGTTTTAGACCCAATAGGTGTAGATGATACACTGGACAAGATATATTTTGCTGCACTGAATGGTGTGTATACGGTAGGCGGTGCGAGTCCTGACTTCGTGGACGTAGCAACTGCGGCGAAAGCACTGACTGATTATGGAACGTGCGGCAACGTAATATTTAATATACGTTCCGGCACTTACACCGGCCGGGTTATTTTGACAAATCCTATCCGCTTGTCAAATGCAAATGACCGTGTTACCTTTCAAGCTGAAAATGGGAATGCATCTAGTGTAATGATACAACACACCAATACCGGCTCAAGTGATCCTGTTATTAAACTTGATGGTAGTAATTATACCCTTCGTAACCTGAGCGTTAAAGGGTTGAGTACAACTTACGCTACACCTATAGCGATATATAATACAAGTAGCAGCGATTCTATATTAGGTTGCAACCTGAGTATGAACTCAACTACCACCTATTCTGAAAATGGCGGTATACTAATTTATAATACAAACTTTAAAGGCAAGGATATAGTTATAAAGGGTAATAAAATAACAGCAGCTTACGCAGCTATAATGTTATACAGTTCTTCAGCATATTACTTGCCCGGAATGGTGGTTGACAGTAATGAGTTGACAGGGTATATGGGGGCATACCTGTATTATACGACGGACGCGAAAATGAGGGGTAACAAAATAACAGGCACTGCTAATAGTTATTATGGTATATATCAGTATTATGGTAACGGTATTACCGAGATTAGTGATAATAGGGTAAGCGGTTATTACGGATATGGTATGTACCTAAATTATATAAACGCACCTAGCATTACGAACCGTTCGAAAGTTATTAATAACTCTGTATTGATGGATCCTACGAAATCGTGCTATGCAGCAGTATATTTTTATTATCCCCATAATACGGATATATTAAATAATACGTTTGTTAATAACGGACAATCCTCTACCGGGTATTATGCAGCGTATATGTACACCGGAAGTACCAGCTCGCAAAACACTAATATTTATAACAACATTTTTGCGCACCTGAGTGGTGGTTTTGTGTATTATTCTTATTACCTGACAGGTTACAATAATAAAATGGATTATAATAACCTGTACACTACCAGCACAACACAATTTACAACATATACACCTACAACTACCAGCCTTGACGCATGGCGTACCACCACTAAACTGGACAGTCATTCTGTAAGTTATGACCCCGGTATAACCAGCCCTACGAACGCTGCTCCCAATGTAAGTAACCCTGCTGTATGGGCATTGAACGGCCATGGTGTGCATATACCCGGCAATAACAAAGACATCAATGGCAACCCGCGTGTAGAGAACCGTGCAGACGGCGTACCTGATATAGGCGCCTATG
>CAYXHM010000017.1:0-4395 GCA_964464965.1 uncultured Flavipsychrobacter sp.
TCGCCCGAACGAAAGTAGAGGAATCCGGCCAAGCTTACACCGTCGGGTCCACGAGGATTTCTAGTTGCAGCGACGCCGCCGACGCACTCGCGTTCGTGACGTAGAGCGCCGTGATGTCGGTCGTACACCACAGCGAGTGGTACTTGTTCGTGTACCAGATGTAGGGAATGTTGGCCTTGAGCGCGAGCGATTGGGCCGGGGCGCTGGAGCTATTGGTTTCCAGCGTCACGTCCTGGTCGCTCAAGATAAACATGCTCTTGACCTGCGACACGTCGAGGCTCAGCGCCACCAGCGTGTCGTTGGCAATGGGCATCGTCTCGTCGATCGAGATCTTCTGCCCGGCCGTGAGCGTGTTGACCTGGTTGATGGCCACGCCGCCAATCGTGACCTTTTCGGTAACGGCATGAGAAAACGACATGGCTTCACTCGCTCAGTAAAGTTGGGGGTGAATCAAAATCGGCGTCGCTCGCCTTGAGGCGGTCGTAGTGCTCGACCATAAGCAGGCGGAACTTCTCCCGGCCATCGGCGACCAGCCGCCCCCGGTCGTCGCACAGGGCCGCCAGCGACTTCAGTTCGTCGGCGTCCATCTCGCGGAGCACCACGGGCGCCTTGCCGCAGCAGGCGATGACGCGCCGCGCCTTGGCTTCCGTCGTCGTGTAGTGTTTTCGGCTCAGGCTCATGGGGGCGTCGTGTCGTAAGCGGAGGCGAGGTCAAACAGAATCGGGGCGTTCGTGCCGTCGTAGGCGGCGGCCAGCCGAAGCGAGGTCGTCGCCCGCTGGTTGCTCGAGGCGTTGCCCAGGCTGTCGGGGACGACCAGGCCGGCGACGGTGATCGCGATGTGGTTGCCGCCGGCAAAGGACTGGTACGCGCCCGAACTCTCGCGGGCGATAAGCTGAATGACGGTGTCGACGTGGTTGGCGTTGTCCGCCCCCGCGGTAATCAGCGCGTCGGTCACTTTCGACAGGTCGCGCCCGCGGAACTCGACCACCGGACGCACCGTGAGCACGCCCACCGAATCGGTCCAGATCGAGCCGAGCGACGGCGTCTTGTCAGTCTTGCTGACGTTGAACGCAATCGACACGCTCTCGATCTCGGGGAAGGTCGCGCCGGCGATGGCCGGCAGCCCAAGCGTGAAGCGTTCGGCCACGATGGGGGACGGCAGGGCGACCCCGTCGGTGCGACTCACCGGGGCGTTGCTGCCGTCGGTCAGGGCGTCCAGCATGACGCTGAGGGTCGCATCCTGCCCGCGATCGGCTGTGAGCGTGCCGAGCGTCAACAGGCCCGTTGATACGCGGTCGCGGATGTGTGGCGTCGCGCTCAGGGCGCTCTGGCACGTCCCCACCTGACGATAAATGACGTCGACCTGCGTCACGTCGAACGCCGAGCCGACGCACTGGCCCTCCAGCCCCACAAACCCCAGCGCCTGCGCGATGGCCTTCGTGGTGATCGTGGCCGTCGGGTCGAAGCGGGTGATCGACTGGAATTCCTCGTACAGCGCGCCCGAGTCGTTGCCAGAGATTTCGGCGTTGGTCGAGAAGTCGATGCTGGTGGCGCCCAGGTGCGTCGCCGCGGGGATGGCGTCCCAGATCGAGAAGCAGCCGAGCGTGTAATGCTTGCCCATGAAACGGCTCCTTTAGGCGGCGATGGTTCGTGTACGCTTAGGCGCCCGCAGGCCCAGGCGGTTAAGTTCTTTGTTCCACTCGGCGACGAACACGTTGTCGAGCGTCTTTAGTTCCTGCGGCGTGGCGCGCGTCACCTCGTCCCGCATGTCGATGCGCTTGCCGGCGCCGAAGTTGAACGCCGGGGCGTCGATAATCACCTCGACGCGGTAGGTCTCGAAATTGGGCGCCTTAGACTTGATGTTCGGGGCGCGGAGGGCCGCTTCGCGGGACCGGCCGGTGAACACCAGCGGTTTGACTTCGCCGATGGCCGGCTCGGTGTGCTCGCCGAACGGCCACGGCCGGCGCTGCCGCTTGTACTTGCTGGTGCGACTGTCGCGGCTGGCGTAGCGATAACGGAGATAGGCGATGTTCGAGAAGTGCAGCGGCAGGTACTTCTGCCACCAGTAGAGGCCGGCGGCATGGATCGCGAGCCGCCCGGCTTCACGGAAGCCGTTTCTGCCGATAGTGGCCAGGCCGCTGCGGGTGATGGTGATCTTCATCATTGCTCGATGTTGTCACCCCACTTCGCGATGAACGTCGTCCACAGGTAGTCGCCCTGCGCCGTTTTCGTCTTGTAGCCGTTGCGATACGGCCCCTGCGGTTCAGTGATCGCCAACAGCCGCGGGCACTCGGTCGTCTCGATGGCCAGTTGCATGTCGCGCACGAGTCGCGACGTGCGGTCCCAAAAAAATAAAAACGCGTCTTGCGCCTTCTCCGACTCGCGAATCTGCCGCCGGACAATACACTGCAAGTCTCCCTGCTCGTCGGGCCGGTCGAACCCGCCGGGCCTCACGATGTGCGTTCCGTCGACGCGAAAAATACGGGCGTGAATGTGCTGCTTGGCCAGTTCAGTGGCGCGAAACTGCAGGCCGTCCTCGGGCTCGTCTGCGCCGCCCACCTCGATCTTGGCCAGTGCTTCGTTGAAATTCGTGGTCTCGGCCAGGGCCTGCCAATAGGTCTGGCCAGCCATCAACTCCTGCCAGGCCACGGCGACCGCCAGTTCCTCGCTGACCGGGTTGTCGCGATCAAACAGCGGCACGTCGTTGCTCGCCTCTCCGCACCAGCGGCATTCGCACCAGGCCGAACGTCACAAACGCCTCGCCCCACACGGTGGCCGCTTCGCTGAGTTCCCACGCAGAATCTTCGTCGCCGTCGGGATCTTCGATCCACGCCCCCATCTCGAATCCTTCGATGCCCGCTGCATCCACGGCCGAACGGAGAACGTGGCACGTCCGGGTCTCGCGCCGCACGAGGCCGCCGTCGACGGGGTCGATGACATCCTCGAACCGCACGCTCGACCAGATCGGGGAGGCGAGCGAATACGCTGCGGCGTCTGGGCTGACCGCCGGCGAGTGGTAGCTCGCCGTGGTCAGCGCGCCCGCGTCGTCCCGATCTCCGAACTGTTCGGCCAGCGACGCCGCAGCGAAACTGGCGAACTTGGCCTCGAAGGTGCTCGGCATTACACGTAGGGCTGGTGCAGCGCCTTGGCCGTGCTGTTAGCCCCGCCGCCGCCTTCGGCGACGATGAAGCCGAACAGCGCGTTGTTGGTCGAGACGCTCGTAACTTTGTTGTTGGAGTCGTCCCAATAGACCTTGGCGCCGGTAGCTGAGTTGTTCAGGTTCGTCACGTCGTACACGCCGCCGCCGGCCGCCAATGCGCCGAGGGTGTTGTTCGTGATATCGCGATGCGCGATGCCACAGGTGAACCCGGTGGTGTTGCCGACGAGCACGACCTGGCCGGCGGTGACGTTGCCGCTGGACGGGGTGTAGTCGACCATGACCGGGTCGCCATGCCGAAAGATTGCCTCTGCCATTTCTTAAACCTCCGCGAGTACGGCCGCCGGCGGACGCACGACGGCGAGGGTGTCATGGGCTGAAATCAGTTCGCCGCCATAAGCGAGCAAGTTGTCCACGCACTCGACCACGCCTGGATGCGAGGGATGCTGATAATCGTGGAACGCCAGCAGGCCGCCGGGGGCGAGCACGGCAAGCGCCTTCTCGACGTCGATCTGCACCGACTCCGCGTCGTGGGCGCCGTCGATGAACGCAAGGTCGTAGGAATCGAATGGCAACGGCTCGTCGGGATGGCAGGCCGTCACGCGATCGGCGAGGCCGTAGCGGGCAATGTTCGCGTCGAACGCCGCGCGGGTGTCCTGCGGCGCCGGCGTGCCACGGCCGTCGAAGTAGTCGACCGCCGTCACATGTTTGGCCGTGCGAGCCATGCAGATCGTCGACAACCCGCAGAAGCTGCCGATCTCCAGCACGCGACGGCCGCGGGCCAGTTCTGCCAGCGCCTTGCCTTCGGCCTCATAGAGCCAGCCGGCAACTTCTCGAGGAAACGCGCCGGGGACCGGGCTGACGGCGGCCGATTCCGTGTCGAACGTCTCGCGGCCCCAGGGCTGCATGTTTTGAAAGTCCATCTCGCCGCGGTGCGTGACGGCGACCTTCCGCGTGCAGCCGATCCGCAGCGGGCGCAGGTGTGATGTCGGGCCGCGGCCGATCTCATGCAGCAATCGTGAGAACTGCCAGTCTTCCGGCTCGGTCTGCGCCTGGTAGCGATTCTGCGCCGTGTTAAACACGATGCGGTCGTTGATCTCGAAATGGACCATCGGCGCCCACGCCAGATCGAAGCGGCAGACCCACAGGCCGGTATTGAGCAGCAGCGGGCGGCCCAGGTCGTCACTGGTGAACGTCTCCGGCAGGTCGTACACGTCGTGCATCGACAGCCGGCAATG
>CAYXHM010000018.1:0-4145 GCA_964464965.1 uncultured Flavipsychrobacter sp.
TCGGCCGCAGCAAGGGCAAGGCAGCGGAACAGGTCAAGACGCGAGCCGCGCAGGAGGCCGCACAGGCGGCGCAGGCTACCGTCCACGTTCACGAGGTGCGCCATGATGTCGAAGTCGAAACCGCGAAGCTACCGGACGCCCCGCCGCAATCGGTGGCTGCTGCTGATCCTGCTACTGCCGCTGGCTGGTTGCGAGACGACGGCTGGACGCGCGACTGACCCCTGTGCACCATGGAAACCGATCTACGTGAGCCGCGTCGATGTGCTGACCGATGGCACGGCCCGGGCGATCCGTGACCACGACGAGACCGGCGTCAAGCTGGGTTGCTGGCTGGCTCCGAAATCAGCGAAGCCCGACAGCGCGAAGAAGCCAGCCGCGGGACACTGACCCGGCCCCATGAGTCCCGGCCGCGCCGATGGCTGTCAGTCGCAAGACGGCGGCGGAAGTCTGGATCTGGCCGACGAGTGGGGCGCATTGGCTCTGACAGCGGGCGCGGCCCACAAATTACCCACTGAGGTCTGTGAAGCCGCGCCGTTGAGCCATTTACTGGTGCCGGAGATAGGAATCTCTGGCGTTTTCGCAGATCGCCCGCTGTAAATGCGGATCGCCCGCTATCCGTTGCGGCGCAAGGCCTCGGCGGTCATTGCATAATGCAGTATCGCAACACTTGAGAACGTATCGCCCTACTATCGCTCCCCACGGATTACCCACGGGGACGACATGGCCAGCATCTACCGGCACGGCAAAGGATGGCGGGTGCAGGTGTACGTCAACGGCGTGCGCGAGTCCGCGGTTCTCCCCACGAAGCAACAGGCGGCTGCCTGGGCGGTCGAGCGCGAAGCGCTGTTATCGGGCAAGAAGCTACCGAACAAGACGTTCGCCGATGCGATGGAAAGGTACGCCGAAGAGGTATCGCCTGCCAAGCCCGGCGGCCGGTGGGAGGTCATCCGACTGAAGGCGCTTCGCGCTCACGACATCGCCAAGAAGCGCCTGTCGTCGCTCTCCGGGCCCGACTTGGCTGAGTGGCGCGATGCTCGCAAGAAGCAGGTTTCTGACGCCACTGTGCTGCGCGAGATGGGGCTTCTGCGGGCCGCGCTGGAGGTGGCTCGCAGGGATTGGGGATGGATCACCAGTAACCCCATGACCGACGTCCGGCGTCCGTCACCACCACCCAGCCGCAAGCGGCGCATTGCGCAGAAGGAGATCGACCAGATCACGCTGGCCTGCGGGGTAAGCGAGCAGCTGGAGGCTGAGACAGCGATGCAGCGCACCGGCCTGGCCTTCCTGTTCGCGCTGGAGACCGCGATGCGGTCCGGGGAAATCCTCGCCATCCTGCCCCAGCACATCCACGCGAAGGAGCGCTGGGTGCATATCCCGAAGTCGAAGAACGGGGATGAGCGCGATGTGCCGCTGTCGAGCCGAGCGCTGGAGATACTGCAGGCGCTACCGGCCACCGATGGGCCGGTGTTCAACGTGAAGGATGCAACGCGGGATGCGCTATTCCGGGAGGCGCGATCGACCACAAAGCTGGTCGACCTGCACTTTCACGACAGCCGCGCGGAGGCGATCTGGCGGCTGTCGAAGAAGTTCGACGTGCTGGAGCTGGCCCGCGTCATCGGGCACCGCGACATCAATTCGTTGCTGATCTACTACCAGACGAATGCCGCTGATCTTTCCGCTCGCCTCGATTAGCGCGGTAGAGCTCGGCCCAGGCGTCGACCTCTGACTTCTTCCACGCCTTCACCTTGCCCAGTGGCAGTGGAGCAGGGAAGGATGGCAGGCAAGCGATCTTCTCCAGGAACGTGCGCCGCGCGATGCCGCCAAGGAACGCTGCGCAGGCGTCGGCGGATAGCCAGCGATCGCCATGCACCAGCGCGGCGATCATGGTCACGGTTTCGTCTTTGTCGCTCATGCTGCCGTTGCCTCCGCGTAGGCTTGCTGGGTTCGCTGGAATTGGTGGATGCCCACGCCTCACCCCTTCACGCAAACGATCTGTTTCAGCGTATGCACGATCTCGACCAAGTCGGACTGCGCCGCCATAACCGCATCAATCGACTTGTATGCTGCCGGCGTTTCGTCGATCACTTCCGCATCCTTCCGGCACTCGACGCCAGCGGTGGCGGCTTCGTGGTCGGCGATGGTGAATCGCTTGCGCGCTTCGGTTCGGCTCATCGACCGCCCGGCGCCGTGCGAGCACGAACAGAACGATTCCCGGTTGCCCTTGCCGCGCACGATGAAGGACTTCGCGCCCATGCTGCCGGGGATAATCCCCAGTTCGCCTTCCTTGGCGCTGACAGCGCCCTTGCGGGTGAGCATCACGTTCTCGCCGAAATGCCGCTCCCATGCCACATAGTTGTGATGGCAGTTCACCGCCTGTTCGCTATGCTCTAGCGGGCGTCCTAGTTCCGCGCTGATCGCCGTCAACGTGCAATCCATCATCAGCTCACGATTCAGGCGCGCATACTGCTGCGCCCATTCCAGCGCCTCACGATAGTCGCCGAACAACTGCGAGCCTTCCGGGATGTATGCGAGGTCGGCGTCCGGTAGGTTGATGAACCAGCGGCGCATGTCATCTTTCGCAAGCTGGATGAAGTGCGACCCGATCCGGTTGCCGATGCCGCGCGAGCCCGAGTGGAGCATTACCCACACGCGCTGCGATTCGTCCAGGCAAATCTCGATGAAGTGGTTGCCAGTGCCAAGCGTGCCGGCGTGGTATGCGGCACGATCCGCTGCCTGCCCGATCTTCGGGTGCTTGGCAACGATGCGATCCAGTCGGGTAGTCATGGCCTCGCTGAGGCTCACCGGATCTTTCCGTGCGCCAATGTCATTCACCCCGCCATTGTCGGAACGGCCGTGCGGCACAGCGGCCTCGATAGCCGACCGGATGGCGTGCAGGTTGTCCGGCAAGTCGGAGGCCGTGAGCGACGTGCGAACCGCCATCATCCCGCAGCCAATGTCCACGCCAACCGCTGCCGGAATAATTGCGCCTTTGGTGGCAATGACGCTGCCAACCGTGGCGCCCATGCCCCAATGCACATCTGGCATGGCGGCGACGTGCTTGTGGATGAAAGGCATACCGGCCAGATTCAAAAGCTGCTGGCGGGCGGCATCCTCAACCTGTACGCCACGCGTCCATGCCTTGATGGGCAGTCGCGCGCCTTCGATCACGTCGTAACTGTTGCTGCTCATTGCGTAACTCCCATGAATTTCAAATCCACCTCGTCGACCTGGTCGCGCAGCAGTCGCCGCGCACGCTTCAACTCGTCCGCCATCGCCGCTCGATCAGTTCCTTCAAACGTCCGCAGGAACCAGTGCAACGCCCCGCGCTGGTCGCGACGAAACAGGCGGTAGGCCACTGCACCATCGGTGACGACGCGGCCCCAGCTGAAGCCGGCGGTCTTTTTCGGGGTGCGGCCTCGGAGGTGGTTACCCACGGTCGGGCTCCTGTAGCGCGGCGGTGAGCGTCGGTGCGCCAGGGAGTGGCGTCCAGTGCGTCACCTCGTGGTGAATACGTATGCCGCTGTACTCATCCCAGTTGTCGATCTGTTCGTACCAGCCTTCGATCGTGTAACAGTTTTCGTCAGCCGGGTTGATTTCGTTGTTCGTATCCTCGTCCGACAGTTCGGTGAATCGGGCAATGAAACATGCCCTCACGACACGTGACTTGCCGCACTCATTGACGTAAGCAACGAGCACGGATTTTGCCTTCGGTGCCGTCTCGATTGGCTGCCACACATCCACCGACTGCGCGGGCTGGGCAGCTTGCCAACCGGCCGAGAACAGTGCCCACAGTGAGCCATCAACGTGCTGCGGGTGCGCTGCCCAATTTCTGGAGTTTGCGTATTCCTCGGTTTTCTTGTGCGCCTCCCACGCCAGCATTAGTGGATGGTCTTTCGGAACTGGAGACATGGCGCTCATGCCCACTCTCCCGGCGATGGGGCGGCGGCGAGCATGGCTGCGTAGATTTGGCCGCGTCGTGCTGCCGCGTGATATTGCTCGTTGACGTATTCGCTTTCATCGGCGGTGTGACCGGGATAAAACTGGCCGTAGAGCGGAACGTCAGTACCTGCCTTGAGCATCGCGTCTGTCGGCTCACCCGGCGCCGGCTTGCGGTACAGCAGTTTCTTGAAGCCCTTGTCGAACAG
>CAYXHM010000019.1:0-3287 GCA_964464965.1 uncultured Flavipsychrobacter sp.
AGGGCCGTCGGCACGAGGATGATCTTCGGCATGATCCCGAGCGGCTTGCCGTCCGGGTCGGTCTGGTTCATGAAGATCGTCTCGGTCGCCGCCAGACCGCCGATGCTCATGTCGGCCACGGCCGTATTCACGTTGTTGTTGCCGGCGGCGAAGAATCCGGCATTCACCAGCCCGAGGAACTCGGTCCAGAAGATGTCGTTGAGCTTCAACGCGCCGCCGCGGCCCAGGCGTCGGGGCACGGCGGTGAGCGCCCCCAGGTCATCGTTGATGATGTCCTTGCGGGTGATCGCCAGCATCGCCGCGTAGGTGTCGGCCTGATTCGTGTAGGTCAGGTCGTCGAGCGTCTTGTGCTTGATCTCGCCGTCGGCGCCCAGCTTCGTGTACTGCAGGTCGCCGGTCAGGCTGACGGTCGTCACCTGCTGGAAGTTGCGCACGTTTCGAATCGCCGCAATCCGCAGCGGCGTCAGGTCGATGGCCATCCAGCCTTCATGCAGGAACTTGTTGGCCGTGGCCGCGACGATGTTCGCCACGTCGATCGTGCTGAAGCCGCCGCCGCTGGCCTGGATCGGGCGAGCGTAGGGGCCGTTCAGCATGCCGAACGCGGCGTTCTGGATTTCCGGCGTGACGCGGCCGCCATTGACGCCGCGATAGCCGTTCGCTTCAGCCGCCAAAATCAGGAACTGGTTGAGGCTGATGCCGTCGCGGAAGTGATCGCGGGCGACCTGCAGTTCCTGGTCGCTGAAGTGCTTCTCGACGTCCCGCAGCCCGCCGGCCTGGCACAGGGCGGCTTCCATGACTCGCGACGACAGGCCGCGCGTCTTGGGGGACGGCACGGTGTGCGCGTAGGGAATCCCGGCCTCGTACAGTTCGAGGCGAAAGTCCTGGGCGGTCATGCTGGTCTCAATGGCGTGATCCGCCAGCTTGCGAATTTCGTCGATTTGCTCGACGCGGCCGGCCTTCATGTAGTCCTCGCACTTGCGGTCGGCGATTTCGAGGATCTCGCGACGCCGCGTCGCTTCGATCTTGCGCTGCTCGAACGGGTTTTCGGACGCCTTGATGGCGCTCGTGCGTTTGCCGTTGCGGCCTGCAAAATCGGCCTCCAGGTTGGCGGCCTGCTCGGACGAGAGCGAATCGACGTCGAAGCCCATCGCCTCGACCCAAGCTTTAACCTCGGCTTTCATGGTTTTCTCCTTCTGGGCCGCGGCGATCGCCGCGATGGAGGCAGTCGTGTTGTCGTCCGCACCGTGCGAGACGAACGCGAACCCCTTGAGCGTTCCCTTGCGCGTGACATAGAGCGGGCCAGTAAACTCCTGACCGTTGACGCTGACCTTCGCGCCCTTCTTGACCTCTTCCACGCCGCCCTTTTGCGGCATGACTTCGAGCGAGGCTTGCCACTGGTAACCGTCGGCGGCGCTGTTGACCACCTCGTCACGGGCCGCCGTGGCAGCCGATGCCGTGCCGTGGGCGACCAGCGTGCGGCCGTCGTTGGCGACCTGGAAATTGCCGACTCGCTTTGTGCGGTCGTGGTCGAGATTGGCCACCAGCACGTTGCCCTGCGACAGCCCGGCCAGGTCGATGACCACCGGCAAGTCCCAGCCGCCGATGTCGAGTGCGCCGCCGGTGTAAAACGTGGCGTCGAACTTGCGCGGCCCCTTGGCTTCGCCTTCAGCCTCAGCGGCGTTGATCGTGACCGGGGCCGTCATGGCGATGACGGATTTGGGCTTAGTTGGCATGGTGATGCACTCCGTTGGGGGGCGCGAGCGACGCCCGCTTGAGGATGGCCGCTTCGGCGCCAATCGGGGCCTCGGCCTTAGGCTGCTTGGGCGCCGGCAGAATTACGTCGAGCAGCCGCTGGCGAACTTCGGCTTCGTCGACCCCGTGCGACTTGGCCATCTCGGCGATCTCGTCGTCGAGGTCCATGCCGGCTTCTGAGTACAGCCGGTGCAGCCCGATCTGGCCGCTTAGCAGCTTGGTCTTGTTCGCGTTGGCTTCCGCTTCCACGTCGGCCACGCGATGCTTCGGCCAGTCCCACAGGTGGACGCGAGCGGCGCGCGTGACGGCGGCCGGGTCGCCGCCCAGCCAACCGAATCTAAGAATGGCCAAGTCGAACCACGCGTCGAACAGCGGGTCGAGCACGAGGTCGTTGCAGTCCTCGCGCTCAACGTCGAGCGCGGCGTAGTAGGTTTGATGGTCGAGTCGGCCTGAGGCGTAGTTGTACGAAGAGCTGTCACAGGCCGCCTTGTTGTACGGCATGTTTTTGCAGCGGGCCTGCTCGTTGATGAGCGTCTTGTGGAACGCCTCGAAGTTGGCCGTAGGATGTTCGGCCTGCATCTGAAACGCTTCCCAGCCCATGGGCAGAGCCGTCATCATCCGCTTCTGGATGTCGAGCGACGACATCGGCGACACCGGGTCAATCTGGTCCGGGTTCAGCGACGTCTTGAGCAGCAGCGAGAAGTCGGCCGCCGTCTCCGCAGCGCTCAGCGTCGCCTCGCGCCAGCGACGGGCCGCGGCGCCGGTATTGAGCGTGCTGGAGCATTCGGGAACGCCGCGATGCTGGCCAGGGCGCCGCAGCTTGAACCAGTGCAGCACCATGTCCGCCGGGATGCGCTCCGGCGTCGGGTCGATGTTGAAGCCGTTGGTGCTGCCAGGGTGGTAGCTCAGAAAGTCGTACCACTGGACGTTGCCGAACTCGTCGAACTTCAACCCGTCGATGTAGCCGGGATCGGAGAAGGGCACATATGGCGTCTGGCACTGCTCGGTCTCGTAGAGCACCACGTCGAGCGGAATCGCATGGCCGACGCGTGGATTGCGGCGCAGCACGCCGAAGCCTTCGCCGTCCCCGTGCTTGGCGTGGGCCATGCACCACAACTTGCGGCGGAAGTGAATCGCCTTGGTCCACAGATACCACTGGAACTCAACCATCTGGTTGAACCCCGGCGAGCCCGTCTGCATGCGCAAGGCCGGGCCGTTGCCTACGAGGTCCGTGGCGTAGGTCTGGGCGATGCCGTCGGCGTAGCCGTTGTTGGCGAGCTCGTATCGCGAGCGGCTGACCAGCGATTGACGCACGCTACGGTTATGGGCGGAGTCGGCGTCGTAGCTGTCGGCGTTGGCCCAATAGTTCTTGAACTCGTCAGACGTGCGCGCCGCGTCGTAGGTCGCCTGCATGCGACGCAGGAACGAAAGCTCAGCCTCGATGCGGCTGGTGTCCGGCGAACCGAACCTGCGGCGGATGGCGGACAAGAGCCCCACTCAGCCACACCCCGGCGGTACGAGAGTTACCATCCGCA
>CAYXHM010000020.1:0-2670 GCA_964464965.1 uncultured Flavipsychrobacter sp.
CGAAATCATTGTACAAAAGTTCATCTGAAAAGCGTAATACACATATAGGCAGCACTAATAGTAATAAGCTTAAATAATGTTTAACAGCCTCGTATCTTTGCAGGTATATATGAGCAACGATATAACATTGGTAGAATGCCCCCGCGATGCTATGCAGGGCTGGAAACATTTTATACCTACAGCACAAAAGGTTGAATACCTGAACTCTTTGCTGAAAGTAGGTTTTGATATATTGGATTGCGGATCGTTTGTATCGCCCAAGGCTATACCGCAGATGGCTGACACTAAAGAGGTGATCCCACAACTGCAAATAGGCAACAGCAATACAAAACTTCTTACTATTATAGCTAATACCCGTGGGGCAGAAGATGCGGTTGCATATGATGAGATATCCTACCTGGGTTTCCCATTCTCAATATCAGAAACATTCCAGTTAAGAAATACCAATAAAACTATAGCTGAATCGTTGGTACAGGTGGCGGAAATACAAAACCTCTGCGTGCAGAAGGGAAAGAAGCTGGTGGTGTATATTTCTATGGGGTTTGGCAACCCGTACGGAGATGAATATAACGCCGAGATTGTTATAAAATGGGTAGATGAACTGGTTAAAATGGGTGTTGGGAATATTGCAATGTCAGATACAGTCGGTGTGGCTAAGCCTGATACAATAAAATACCTGTTCACGCACCTTATACCTGAATTTAAGGATGTAACGATAGGTGCGCATTTTCACTCTACCATGGATACGTGGGAGGAAAAGATACAATCTGCATATAATAATGGATGCAGGAGCTTTGACAGCGCTATAAGAGGAATAGGCGGATGCCCTATGGCAAAGGACGAACTTGTAGGTAACCTGGCTACAGAAAATCTCATAAGCTGGGCAGAAGCGAATAACATCACAACCCGCATCGATAAGAAGGCTTTCGAAGATGCATGGGTTCAGGCCGCGAGTATATTCCTGTAGTTTGTATAGCTTTGCTTTACACAATAAAATAGTTTTATGTCTGTACATAAAGAGATTACCAAAGTTACTACCAACACGCTGCAACGTATGAAACAGCAGGGTGAAAGAATATCTATGCTTACAGCATACGATTTTTCTATGGCCCGCATACTCGACGATGCAGGTATAGATGTGTTATTGGTAGGCGACAGCGCATCTAACGTGATGGCAGGACATGAAACTACATTGCCTATCACGCTCGACCAGATGATCTATCATGCGCAGAGTGTTGTAAGGGCTATTAACCGTTGCCTGGTTGTGGTAGATCTGCCATTTGGCACCTACCAGGGAAACAGCAAAGAAGCCCTGAACTCTGCTATACGTATTATGAAAGAAACCGGTGCTCATGCTATAAAGCTTGAGGGTGGGGGAGAAGTGGCGGATTCTGTAAAACGCATTATAAGCGCGGGTGTACCGGTAATGGGCCACCTGGGCCTTACCCCGCAATCTATATACAAGTTCGGCACCTATGTTGTAAGAGCAAAAGAAGAAGCAGAAGCGGAAGAGTTGGTGAAAAATGCCCACCTTTTGCAGGAAGCCGGGTGCTTTGCACTGGTGCTGGAGAAGATACCTGCAACATTGGGGAAAAGGGTAGCAGATGAACTGAAGATACCTGTAATAGGCATAGGAGCCGGTATGCATGTGGATGGCCAGGTACTGGTAATGCACGATATGCTAGGTATTAACAAAGAATTCTCTCCGCGCTTTTTGCGTCGCTACCTTAATTTGTATGAACAGATAAAAGGAGCAACAGAACAATATATTGCTGATGTAAAGAGCAAAGATTTTCCAAACGAGCAAGAACAATACTGATACAGGAATGGTAAATATTACAGCCTGGAAGGAACTGAGGGAAGAAACTGCTGCTAACGGCGTAACATTAATAGCTGTATCTAAAATGAAACCGGCGGGGGACATAGAACGCCTCTACAAGCTTGGAGAACGCAATTTTGGTGAAAATTATGTGCAGGAATTATTAGAAAAGCAGCCGCAGTTGCCGGACGATATTAACTGGCATTATATTGGGCACCTGCAATCTAACAAGGTAAAGTATATAGCGCCTTTTGTGCACCTGATACATGCAGTAGATAGCTATAAACTGCTGGAAGAAATTAATAAACAGGCTGCAAAACACAATAGGGTTATAGACGTTTTGTTGCAATTGCATGTTGCTGAGGAAGATACCAAACACGGCCTTGATAATAACGAATTGCTGGGGCTGATGGATGAGTATGAAGCAAGAAAGGAGTCATTGCAAAACATACGTATTTGCGGACTGATGGGCATGGCTACTTTTACTGATGATGAAGACCAGCTTCGCAGCGAATTTGCTAAGATTAAGAACATGCATACTATTGTAAAGGATACCTATTTTATAACTTCCGGGTATTTTACCATCTGCTCTATGGGGATGAGCGGAGACTACAAAATAGCAATAGAAG
Organism: uncultured Flavipsychrobacter sp.; assembly: GCA_964464965.1. Classification (GTDB taxonomy): domain Bacteria; phylum Bacteroidota; class Bacteroidia; order Chitinophagales; family Chitinophagaceae; genus UBA5543. The sequence continues at coordinate 2,449 of CAYXHM010000020.1, forward strand.
AGGGTAGTACTATGGTGCGGATAGGTAGCACTATATTTGGTAACAGGTGATGGCCTATGCGGGTTTTGTCTTAGTCTCCAGGTATTTATATCCCGCAACTGTAACTAAACATATGCCCGCTATTATCCACCACAATACATTAAACCCGGCACGGTCTGCTATGTATGCTCCTAAACCGGGCCCTGTAACCTGTGCTATTGCCCACGAAATAGTAAATAGTGC
>CAYXHM010000021.1:0-2634 GCA_964464965.1 uncultured Flavipsychrobacter sp.
GCCTCGCGCCAGTCCTTCCAATCGTTGCCGGACTCGAAATCGTCCAGCTTCGCCTTCGGATACTTGCGCTCGAACTCTTCGACCGGGGTCAACTCTTCGACGAAGCAGAAATTGGCATCGCGCCGGTCAATCTCGATCGCCGCCGAGTCGAACTTCACCGACGCGAAATTGCGGATCGGCTTGATCCGGATGTCCTGATCGAAGTCGTCCTGGTTGAAGTAGTCGGTGCAGATGCGCCAGTAGCCGACGCCGCCCTGCACCGCGGTTTCGAAGGCAATGTCATACGCCTGCTCGGCGTTGCTCACCGATTCGATGTTGCGGCAGATGCCCTGCATCAGCTCGGCCAGCGCGCGGTCACCATCTTCCGTGCCGCGCACCTTGCCCTGCGGCCGGGCCTGCTTCATCTCGTTGATGATCTGGCGGGTGTGCGCCGACAGCTTCGGGAACTCGTAGCACGGGCGATCGCCGCGGCGGGCCTTGAGCTTGGCATCCCACTGGTTGCCCGGCACCACCACGAACTTGATGTCGTCGCGCGCCTGGTCGTACAGCTCGGCGACGTGATCGCGGGCGCGCGCGTACTGCTTACGCATCTCGGCAAGCTTGTCGGTATCGGTCGCCATCAGTAGTCCACCGGGTAGCTGTCGAGGGCGATGGGCTGCGCGTTCACGGCCACCGGTTCAGCGAAGGTCAGCGCGACCGCATCCCACTCGTCAGGGCTCGGAACGCCTCGCTTGCGCATGTCTTCCTTCTTTTCCAGTTGGACGCGGCTATTGCTGTCGTACTTGTAGCCCGGGCCGCACGCATCGGCCTGCAGCCGGTCGGAGTCAGGAATATCTGCGCCACCGGTCTGCGCGAGCCAGTCTCTGGAATTCATCCAAATCTCGGCACGACGGTTCAGCGGGCCACCGCCAATTTCCTTCCCGTCCTCGCCGATCTTGGGTGGCTCCAGCGGCTTGCCGCCGAAGTTGACCGCGCGAACCGTGTCTCCGTATCCCATCTCCACCAACCGGTCGAAGATGCCGACGCCAAGGCCGCCGGTGTCGATGAACAACCGCGCCGGCTTGTCCGTGTCGATCACCTGCTTCGCCCAGCCGGCGGCGGCCATCGTGTCCAGCTTTTCGCGACGCGTGACCTTGATTACCTTGCGTCCACGACGCCAGGCCATTGCTGAGCCATCGTCTCCGAAGCGCGCCGGATCCATGCCGATCACCAGCGGGCCGGATTCCTCACACGTCGTCTTGCGCGCCGCCGCCACGAGGTCGGGCTTTATGAGGCTGTCGTGGCCACTCATCTGGAACGCCTCGGCCGCGGTGGCTGGGTATTCCTGCTTGAACAGCGCCGAGTCCTTCAGCTCGGCGATCTTGTTACGTCGCCACGCCAACTGCTCCAGGTCGACGCTGTAGAGGCTCGCGTACTGCGATTCCTCGGCTGTCGGCGTGAAGTCCTCCGGCACCGGCCGGCGATATTCCTCCTGCCAGAACCACGGCACGAAGATCGCAATGAAGTCGCCAACGCCGCGCTCTGCGTCCGTCCATTTCTGATGGAACAGGTTGCCAATGCCGTTGGCGGTCGACTCCAGGATGACCTCGGTATCGTCCTCGTCCGGCACGGCCTGCAGCACACCGGCGGCATGAGTGTCAGCGTGCGGCCAGAAAGCGACCTCGGAGCCGTGGAAAAGCTGGATGGTGCTGGATCTACCTACGCCCTTGGTGCCAGCGGTGCCGATCTTGTAACCACTGTCGAGCTGGTCGAAGAACAGTTCCTTCGCGTTCGCTGCGCCGGTGCTGGGGCGCACGTCCGCCGGGCAGTTGTCGTGGAAGCGGTTGACCATCTCGAACAGGTTCTGCGTCGCCGCATCCTCGTGCGTGAGGATGAAGGTGCGGATGCCTTTCGCCATCGTCGTGTGGTGGTAGTAGCGCCCGCCGACGTAGGTTGAACAGCCTTGCTGGCGCCCCTTGAGGATCAGCGCGCGGACACGGCCGGTTCGCTCCTTTTGCTCCTCCAGGCGGTCATGGATGTAGCGCTGCGCCCGGTTGAACTGGAACTTGATCACCTTGCCGGACTTTGCGCGGATGCTCAGGCAATGGTCGGCGAAGAACGGGAAATCACCCTGCACGCGGCGCTTCAATTCACGCCGCGCACGCTCCTCCGCCAACGCCAACAATTCGCGCTTTTCGTCGGTAGTCAGAGCGGTCATTCGGCTTTTCTGTCCGGCTCGGGTTTCCACGTCATGCGACGAGCCTTGACTGTTCGCTGGCCGTCCATGATTGCTTTGATGATTCGATGCCTACCGTCCGCTACAGCACCATCCCAGTCGAGCAGGATGGGGTAATTCAAGTCGGCGTCCACGCATTTCTTCACATGGAACGCCAGCGCGGTCATGTTGCAGTCGTCCCAAATTCTCGACGACAGATTGAGCGCGGCCAGCGGCACGTCGAACACAGGAAGATCTTTCGTGTCGTCCAGTAACCGGGCCACCGAATAGCAATTCCCGTCTCTGTCGCGGTAGTAGTCCTGCAGCGGCTCAATGGCGTCCAGTTTTACCTTCGGCGGCTTATCCGTCATGGCGCTGTCAGCGTCGTCGGGCCGGAAGTAGTCGTCTCGTCGCCGAACCATGGCGAGTCCATCACCGCG
>CAYXHM010000022.1:0-2173 GCA_964464965.1 uncultured Flavipsychrobacter sp.
CATAATACTCCATATTCATAGCGCACTTTTCCACCTCAAGAAAACTCTGCTCTATGGGTTTGCCCATCTCTTTTGTTGCAAGGTGAGCGAGCTTCTCCTTGTTTTTCCGGATGGTTGCTGCAATGCGTTTCAAGACCACGGCACGTTCTTTAAACGTTGTACCGCGCCATGAATTGTAAGCCTTTTCAGCGCTCTTCAGGCTGCCGGCTATTTTTTTCGCATCATCTATTTTGTAAGTGGCTATTTCTTTTCCCGTAGCGGGATTGACAGATATGACAGTACCAGACATTATAATTAAAACGTTTAGGCTTGTAAAACTACGTCTATGCAGCCTAATAATCGGCTAAGTTTTATAAAGCTTTACAATGGCTTCATAAGTTTAACATTCTTTCTACCTTCTTATAGATATTTTCACTCATGCATTTCATCCGCCAGCTATTTACTTTTGGTATTAAGCAAGCCCTTTGCTGCATTTTTCCTGTAGCGATATTTGCTATACTGGCGTTGTCTAAACAAGTAAACATACCCGGGTTATACCGCTACGATTTCATACTAATCTTATGCCTGCTGGTGCAGGTGATGATGGTGAGCACGAAGCTGGAAAGTATTGATGAACTGAAAGTCATCACCCTGTTTCATATTATAGGGCTGGGCCTGGAGTTGTTTAAAGTGCACATGGGTTCGTGGGCATATCCTGAGCCTGCATATACCAAAATAGGCGGGGTGCCTTTATACAGTGGTTTTATGTACGCCAGTGTTGCCAGCTACCTATGCCAGGCATGGCACAGGATGGAGCTGAAATTTTATAACTGGCCCGGTAACTACATCACCTTTACACTTGCCGCTGTTATTTACTTCAACTTTTTCACGCATCATTTTACTATCGACCTGCGCTGGGCTATTATAGCATCGCTGTTTGTTATTTTCAGGAAGACCTATGTTACCTACAGTGTAAACGGCACGCATTACAAAATGAACATCATCCTCGCTTTCCTGTTGATTGGGTTCTTTATATGGATAGCTGAAAATGTTTCGACTTATTTCGGGGCATGGCAATATCCTAACCAGTCGCGGGAGTGGAACCTGGTTCACCCCGGCAAAATCACATCGTGGTTTTTGCTGGTTATCATCAGTATCATCATTGTGGCCAACCTGAAACTTATTAAATACGGCAAACAGGAAGTAGTGACACAGGATGACCCTACCGGATAAACTGCCTGATATAAAATAACAGGTAGGGAATATTCACTTGCTCTATAGGATGCTGTGTAGCGGGTAGCATACCCATCTGTGCATTGGGCAAAGCCCTGTACACTTGCAGGGTTTCATCCAGTGTTATCATTTTATCCCTGTCGCCTATTAAAATCATACACGGATTTTCTATCGTGGTGTAGTCTCCGGGTTTCAGGGGATTATCCCTGCCCATGGTATTAAGCATAGTGGCAGTGCGTGCAAACAGTTCTTTCCAATCGTTAGGGGCATGACGCTTTGCCAATGCCTGCGCAAATGCAGGAACCTTTTCTTCTGTCTTTTCAGCATTCAGCATTTTGGTCTCCTTCGCTGCGGTTTCCTCGTCCCAATGAAACTTGGTAGCCAGTGTTACTACTTTATCAACCATGCCGGGATAATGTTTTGCCACGTACATGGCCACATACCCACCCATGCTGTAGCCGAATATGGATACTTTGCCCAGGTCTTCGCTGTCAATAAAAGCTTTGACCTCTTCTGCAAAGAATTGTATTGATAACTCACCATCGGGAAAAGGTTTACCACCGTGCCCGCTGAAGTCGAACGTACGCACATTGTATGTATCGCTTAAAGCTTCAGCTATATTCACCAGTTGATCGGAAGCGCCGATAGCGCCGTGCAGCAGTAAGAGTGTTTGCATATGGAAATAAGTATGAAACACAAATATGCACAAAAAAGCGGTCCCGTAAACACGGGACCGCATGATTATACATCGAGAGAGAGATTGCTTATTGTTGTGTAGCAGTGTAAACTACATCTACTGCGTAGGTACCTGCAGGGTATGCAAAACCTGGAGTAGCTTTGTACATCACGCTGAATTTCTGGTCGCCACCACGGTTTGCAGCAGTTATCAGGTTCTGGTTAGCATTCGTAAGTGTAGCATATGTGCTGCTTGAAAACGGTGTAGCTATTGCACCACCTGTAC
>CAYXHM010000023.1:0-1754 GCA_964464965.1 uncultured Flavipsychrobacter sp.
GCTCTCCGAATGGCTGGTCATCGCCGCGCTGGGCATGGCGGCGTGGCTCAACGGCTGCGACTTCGCCCACGCGGCGCTGGTGCGGCAGTGGAAGTGCCAGGACGCGGCGGCCAACACCACGATTGCCGATTCATCCGGCAACGGCGGCAACGCTACGCTGGTGGGCGGCGACAACACCAGCGCGATCACCGCGGCGGGGCCGGGCGGCTCGCTCTCAGCGTCGCTCCATTTCGACGGCACGAACGACTACGGGACGTTCAGCGACGTCACGCTCACGGGGACGTTTACCGTCGCCGGCTGGTTCAAGCGCGACTCGACGACGACCCGCGACTCGCTGCTGGGAAACAGCGGCAGCCTGACTAGCCTGGCGCTCAATAGCGATGCGACGCAGGGGTTCGTGGGCTTCGGGGCGAGCGATTTTCAGACGTTCCTGCACGGCGCCGGCGACACGACCGCCGTCTGGAATCACATCGCCCTCGTCCGCAAGGCGGACAACACGTGGGACGGCTACATCAACGGCGTCCTGAAGCAGGCCAACCTCTTCAGCGGGGCGAAGGCCGGCAACGCCGTGTTCAATCGGCTGGCCAACGGCGCCATTTCGGTCACGCCGACGTTCGCCGGCTATCTGGCTGACCTGCGGATTTACGACAGCGACGAGTCGGCGAACATCGAGCAACTGATGGCCCTGAAGTTTTCGGGGATGCTCGCCAACGCCGATGCGCCCAGCGAAACCAGCGGCGATCTGACGGTAACAAAAACGCTCGCCTCGAAATACAAGGCCGGCTACACCTGGCACGGCGCCGGCACGAGTGAATCGCTGGGCGCCGGCCATGAACTCTTGGGCGACGCGACGCGGTGGATTTGGGACGGCACGCTGCTCGACGAGACCGTGCCGATGTTCAAGTACGTCGGCGCGTACCTCGACATCGCCAATATCTGCTTCGACGGCGGCACGAAGTCGGAGATCACTGGCGGGCAGCGGGGCGGCATTGGCATGCTCGTGACGCAGCCCAGCTCGGGCCTCGGCACGGGCAGCGTGACAGCCCGCAACTTGTGGTTCAACGGTTGGCATACCGCGCTGCAGTTCGCGACCACCGCGACGGAGAACAACACCGACCTGTCGCTGTGGGACGGGCTGAAGTTCAAGAAGTGCGACGTCGGCGTGCGGATGGTCAGCGTGCAGAGCATGCAGCACGTCTTCCGGCTGCCGCAGTTTCACGAGGTCACGACCTGCTTTGTCATCGAGGGGGGCGGCGCGCTGACGGTCGATCAGCCATTTGTGCTCTCGCCGGGGACGTTCCTGGAGTTTGATCCGCCCAGCGACCAGCCGATCGGCCCGAATAACGCCAGCTACGTCATTCGCGATTTGAAGGCGGACCAGCAGGCCGACGATTTGGTTTTGCTGGATATGGACCCGGCGTACACGTACTACGCCGACATCCGGTTCGACGGCGGGCACATCTCGGACGAGAGTTATGCGGGGCCGGCGTTCACGGTGGCGGGCCGCACGTCGCTGTCGATCAACGATTTCTACGGCCTGCAGGACGGTCATTTCCGCTGGCATGCGCCGGAGGGCTACACCTGCAGCATCACGCTGCGCAACTGCCGGCTGTTGGGCACGCAGAAGTTGCGCGACCTGTTCGATGTCGAGAATTCCAGCGGCTTCTGTCGCGTCGACGCCTCTGAGTGCCGCGACGAAAACAACACCCGCGTGCGCGGCTACCAGTACAAGCTCAAGGGCGCGCAGTGATGCG
>CAYXHM010000024.1:0-1737 GCA_964464965.1 uncultured Flavipsychrobacter sp.
GGTGCTCGCTGTAAGAAATCGCAGTGCGCTGCACATGTGCAAGTTTGTGCGTGCCGTCATCGAGTACGCCCGTGTGGTCGAGCGTGTGTGACATTTTTAGAGCTTTGCATGAGGCTCCATGGGGGTCCCGGCTGTTTTTCTACGATATTACGTGGCTCTACGTGCAGCGCACATGCGGGACCCCGCTCGAAATGTATTTGTGAAGAGTACGCGTGCCGAAAATGGCATATGGTCAGGGTCAAAATGGGGTACACACCCCTAAAACCCCAAGCAACCCCTTTTGGCCCCCCTTTTGGGGGTTAGTGAGGGTTACTTGGAAATACCATCTTGCTTCACCGCCGTTTGCCACCAAGGCCCCACGGGTAGAAAAGAAATTGAGAAATCCATTTTACGAAATTATCCTCTCTTTTTTTCTTCGGAATTCTTTCCATAATGCCTCGTTCGTATTCAATGGCCACGCGTTCTGCCGTCGTTGCTCTTCGTTCGCTAGGCTACTCATGGGGTGCAATCTCTCGGCAGGTCCGTGCAGTGAAGTCTCGGGATGCAGCTGTAAAAATCTGGAAATGGTTCAAACAGTGCAAAAATCCGACACAGGGCCGAAAACCAGTCATCACACCACTTCTTGCCAAACGAATTGACAAAGCAATCGCCAATGACCCATGGATATCCCCCGAAGAACTGGTGGTACGACTTAAACTACATGTCTCTGTTTCATCTGTAAAGCGTTACCGTACCGCGAATTTCAAGTCTGTAAAGGGTGTAGGCCGTCCTGTATTGTCCGCAAAGAACAAGAAAGCTCGCTTGAACTGGTGTCGGAAGCATCTCCACGACAACTTCGACGACGTCATCTTCACCGACGAGAAGTCCTTCATGCTATATCATAATCGTCGGTTAGCATGGATCAAGCCCGGGGGAGAACTTCCCTTTCATTGTCAACCTGCACATGTGCCACGTGTGCAAGTTCTTGGTGGGATCGCCCGGCAAGGCCGATCTTCTCTTGTGGTATTTAACGGCTGGCTGAATGCCGGCCTGCATCAGAAAAACCTGGACTCTCTGCTACCTTCTGTGAATGGTCTGTATCCCAATGGCTTCCGGTATTTGCAAGATAACGACCCTTCACATTCGGCGCGAGCAGCATCGAGGCACCTGAAAAATATGGTTCCCAGTGTTCTTCATTTGCCAGCTCAATCTCCCGACTTGAACCCCGTCGAACACGTGTGGTCTGCCATGGATGCTCGCGTCGCAGGACACCATGCCACAACAAAGGCTGACCTCGAACGAGCTGTCAGGCATGAGTGGCGCTCCCTCACTATTGTTGAGTGCAATCGGTATATCGATGGTCTGCGAGCAACGATGGAAGCAATTATTGCTGCAAAAGGGGATCATGTGCGCCCTCAAGAGCGACGACGATACGCTGCAAGATGATTGGGCGGTGAGCAATCTTTTGACAATACACCTGCCCATTCATTGTAACTAGGCAGAGGTTTAGGGGTGTGTACCCCATTTTGACCCTGCCCATACACCACGCCACGCATACACCCGTACGAATATACGAGAGCGGGCACAATTCGGTGCGGAAAATCGCAATGCCGAGGCCGACCGGGATTGCGATCACCATCGCCAGCACCGAGGTCAGGATCGTGCCGTAGACCGGGCCCAGCGCGCCAAGTACCGGCGGATCGGCGGAAGGCGCTGGACAATATCCCCATCGACGAGCTGCCCGAAGGGCTGCGCCCC
>CAYXHM010000025.1:0-1732 GCA_964464965.1 uncultured Flavipsychrobacter sp.
CGTCGGGCCGGAAGTAGTCGTCTCGTCGCCGAACCATGGCGAGTCCATCACCGCGATCCGTATCAGCTGCATGTACCGCTCGCCGTTGTCCAGCGTGGCCTCGCACTTGATCGCGGTGTCACACGGCAAATTGGCGCGCACGTCCACAGCCACCGACCGCGCGCCGGTCTGGATGCGCGCATTGCTCATCACGATCACGGTCGGGTCAGCACAGCGCCACGTCACCGACGCTACCGTGCGACCTACCGTGAGCGCGCCATTGAACTCGACGACGAGACAGCGCGATTCGCCGCGCACCAGGCGCCCGTCATGGACGCGTGTGCGGTCATAGCCGGATGCATAGATGCGGGTGACTCGGCCAAGTTCGGCGCACGAGGTTGTAACCGGCGCTGGCTCGACATCTATCTCAGGAGTGAACTGGATGAGCAGGGTCATACTCCTAACAACCCCGTAATGAACACGCCGTCGTGTCCCGGCGTCAGTGCGGACACGTCAGCAGGGTCAGGCGACCATGTCGCCCCTCCATCAGTTGTTGAAAGCGTCAAGCCATCTGAATTTTCATCAGACGACAAAGCCAAGCCATCGACAAAAGAGCTGTCCATCGCTATGCCCGAAGCCCGAAGTCCAAGGCCTGCGACGCTATACAATGGGATCACATCAAGACGTTTCCATGATCCAAACTCTCCGGAAACACGATTAAGCGTGACGATGCCTTGTGCCGACACGTCCACCGAAAGCGTTGCGGCGGAATCAAGGTCTGCAAAATTCCCAGACGAGGTTCCTTTGGCAAGAACCCCCGAGTATACGAGGGTGCCGTCGCTTAGAACCCGCACCGTGCAAGCCCCAAGGTCGAAAGCGTTTGTCCAGGTCATGCCGAGGCCTCGCGCTTCGCCAGCAACACAGCCAGTCGCGCATCTACCTGCTCGTCGGTCATGCCCATGATCGGGTTCTCGGGGTCGCCGGACAGCTTCAGCGCGTCGCCGTAGCGGCGCGGGTCCCACTTGGCCAGGAGCTTGATGCGTGTATCAATGCGGAGCTTGCTGCGCGAGATGTGATCGTGATCGACCACTTCGCGCCCATCCTCGCCCTTCGCGTAATCACGCCGACCGTCGTCGGCGATCGCGAGACAATCCGCGGCGATCGCATCGAAGCCAAGGTCCCGCGCCTCGTCGAACTGCGCGGAAATCTCCGCGTCCACCTTGCGCCAGTCGTTCACCACGCGCACCGACACGCCGATATCACGGCAGATCACCGTCATGGGCTCGCCCGCGGCCAGGCGCACGCAGATAGTCGGGACGATGCTGTCCCGGTCGAATTTGCGCTTTGCTGCCATGCCGGCTACTTGCCTTCGGGACGCTTCTGCAGGCCTTTCTCGGCCAGCAGTTCGGCTACGTCGTCGACGTGCAGGCAATCGCACATGCAGGCGTATTCGGTTGCCGACTGCACGACGGCAATGTTGCCGTTGCAGAAATCGTTACCCGGCACGGCGCTATGCAGGACGCCGAACGCCTCCACCTTGCCGTTGGCGCCAAGGCGCACGATCTTGTCGCCGTTCTGGGCCTCGCGGCCGTTGCGGTAATGCATGGGTTGCTCCTGGGAAAGATGCCGCAGCCCATCGCCGCCTGACGGCCTTTGTGGGCGTTGTCCCGATGAAGCGATGCGGCAAGCTGGAAACGAAAAAGCCCCGCCGGTGAGGGCGAGGCTTTCTGCGGTGGTGACTTTGAGTTGTGGC
>CAYXHM010000026.1:0-1604 GCA_964464965.1 uncultured Flavipsychrobacter sp.
GGCAACCCGCGTGTAGAGAACCGTGCAGACGGCGTACCTGATATAGGCGCCTATGAAGTGACCCCTGACGTGGCTCCCCCAGCAGCCATAGCTACTCCATCCAGTGCAGCACCCGGCGACGAGCAGGTGTTCACCTTTGCGGGCAATGAAATAGCCCGTGTGAAGTGGGGCAATAAGGCACCTGTAGTGCCATTGGAAGTAAGGCAGTACAGCGGTGAGAAAGGTAACGGCATAGTAGCCGCGGCCGCACCCGCCGGTACTATGTACTTCCATACGGATATCAAAGCCTTATCCACAGGAACTACGTTTGATTATAAATTGAACATAGACTATATGGACATCTGGCTGGGTGATATAGCGAATAAGAATGACCTTCGCCTGGCGCATAAAGCCAATCCTTACCCATGGATGGTGTACAGCGGCAGCCTGAGCACGAATGATGCGACGACGAACAATATAGACGCTGCAGACATGAACCGTTTCGGATCGTTCAGCGCTCTTGAGAATAACAGTGTGGCATCGGCCTTTGTACGCGCCTCAGGCACTACTATCATCTGTATCGGCAACAGTGTGCAACTGAACGCAGAGCCCAACAACGGGGATAACTACGAGTGGTTGCGCAACGGCGTACCGATAGCAGGAGCATCCGGCCCTAATGCAAAGAACTATACTGCCAGCCAGGCGGGCGACTACAGCGTAGCTATTACGTTTGGCAGCAAAGTAGTTGAATCAGTACCGGTGACGGTGAGTACGATAGCGCCTCCTAACGCAGTTATCGGGGCCAACAAACAGCTTACGTATTGCGCAGGCAACGGCCTTCAGCTGAATGCGGGCAACACGCAGGGCTTAACGTACCAGTGGCAGCTGAACGGTGTAGATATCGCGGGTGCTACAGATGCGGTACATAACGTAGGCCAGGCAGGTAACTATACGGTAGTGGTGAGCAACATCGGTTGTTCTACGGTATCAGCCGTTACACCTGTAACTGCGGGTCCTCTGACAGTATCTTTGGGTAATGACACGAGCTACTGCGAAGTGAAGAATGTGTTTATGAAACTTGATGCGGGCTATCCCGGTGCGAGCTACAAATGGAATACCGGCGCTACAACGCAGAAGATAGAAGTGAAACAAGCCGGCCAGTACTGGGTAGAAGTGAACGGGGGCCCTAACTGTATCTCTACCGATACGATCAATGTAACGATAGACCAGTTACCACAGGCCAATGGTATTTCTTATGTACAGAACGGTAACAGCTACCAGTTCTTCGCGAGCGGCCCTATAGGGGTATCAGGCTACATGTGGTTGTTCAGCGATGGAACGACGAGCAATACCCCGACCCCTACGAAAACGATTACAGGCCCTGTATATGTAAGGTTGGTAATGTTTAACGCGTGTGGTACGGATACAGTACAGCTTGGCTGGCCATTGAGTGTAAGTTCCATAGGAGATGAGACATCACTGCAGGTTTACCCTAACCCTGCAAAGGACAAGGTAACGATCAGCCTGCAGGGTGGCAGCAACCTTGAGATTGTGGAAGTGCTGAACAGCTTAGGCGCGGTTGTGTACCGTGGTGAAGTGAGCGGCAGTATGCACAGTGTAGATGT
>CAYXHM010000027.1:0-1497 GCA_964464965.1 uncultured Flavipsychrobacter sp.
GGTAGTGCTGCAGGCAATTGTCTGCACCTGTATATCACGCATGATATAACCTATCTGGTACATGCCCTGGGGGTCTTTGGTCCTGTATTCTTTCGTCAGGGTAGTTATTGCTCCTGCACCTGCCATGGTTGAAGTATTCCAACCAAACTGGCCATTTGTCCCGTTCAGGAAAAATGTATTATTAGTCTGAAACGGATTATTGGTAAGATTGTATCCTGGAGTATGGTTAGGGTCGAATGGTACAATAACCGGTGCTGTACTGGTACAGTGTGGTGTTTGTAATGCATTGGTCAGTTGAGACCATAGGGAGTCACCGTCAGCATCAAGGGCACCATTGTTAAACTGGAACGGCTGGTTCAGGCATACATATGGTACCGGTTTAATAGAATAGTACGGGGAAGAATTCTTAAACGTCCATGTTGAGTTTAAGCCCGTTTCCAGATAAAAAGAAGTTCCTGTACTATTAAGAAGATTAGTTATAGAGTTTCTACAGCAAAGAATGGCAGGATTCTGGTTGGCAGGCCAGCCTGCATCTCCATTAAGTATTCCAAATCTCCATTGGGTCCTGAACGGGAGCCTTGGTACAATACAACTGTACCAGAATTCCTGGTATCCGGGTGTGCTGCCGGGAATAGGATCGCAGGTAGTAGATGAATTGGAGCAGCCTGTTGATATCGGGGATCCGTTATCCCTATTGTCCGGTGGCAATGGACCAGACCATGGCTTCATTTCTTGTGTAAATGAAGAATTGGTGAGCGAATTGAAGGCACAAAGTACGAATGAGCCCGGACCATTAGGGCCCCTGCAGTCCCTGTAAAACTTTAAAATGAACTGGTAGGCCGAATCCCCAAGGTGGACGTATATCAACTCTCCACCGGTTGCGTGGTTTGCTTTGGCTTTGTCAGGGGCTAAACTTGCTGCCATAATGAACAGCAACGATAATAGTAATAATAATCTGTTTTTCATTGCTACTGTATTAGAAAATTGTAAACGGTTTCAATAAGAAAGACCGCCTGAAAGCCTTTGTGGTTGGGAGTTTTGGTAAATTTATGTTATGAATTTTTATTGTTAATAATAGTATTGTTTTTATTTACTTTCAGTTAATTTATCTTAAATGGTATTTTGTTTTTGTGCTGTTGCAGGCTTATAGTGCGCTGTAAATGCATGTGTTTTTATTGATGATCGGTTATTATGCACTATTTACAAATAACCAGTATAAAGTCAAATAAAAAGCGATGGATGCCGAAGTGGCATCCATCGCTTTTTATATAAAATGTACTGAAGTGTTATTTAATCAATGTAACATTTCCTTGTTTGATAATTGTTTGTCCTGAAGCTGCTACTGCTTCAATGGCGTAGATGTACACACCCATTGGTTGGGGTTCACCGTTGAAAGTACCATCCCATCCTTCGTTGATGTCAGACGTTTCGAACACCTTCGTTCCCCAACGGTTGTACACTGCAAACGTTTTCAGGTCAGCAATACCCCTCCTGATT
>CAYXHM010000029.1:0-1326 GCA_964464965.1 uncultured Flavipsychrobacter sp.
AGGGGACTATCGCATTAACTGTGTAAACTTTCAATCGGGGCTGGTCAGAGCTTAAAGCCTGACCCTATCTTCAAAAATAGTTAAAAACTGATTCAGGATCATGCCCCAATTCCGGATGGGCATGGTCCATTTTTTAGAAGCCTCTCTGAGCGCCAGATAGACAGACTTCAATACTGCTTCGTCATTGGGAAATGACAGCTTGTTCTTAGTGTACTTCCTAATCTTGCCATTCAGGTTTTCGATCAAATTGGTAGTGTAAATGATCTGGCGGATTTCCAATGGAAAATCAAAAAATACGGTCAGTTCATCCCAATTCAGTCGCCAACTTTTAATGGCGTAAGAGTATTTGCTATTCCATTTCGATTCCAGACTTTCCAATGCTGCCAGGGCAGCTTGTCTGGTGGGCGCGGCATAGATATCCTTCATATCGCGGCTGAATTCTTTTTTGTCTTTCCAGACCACGTAGCGGCAGCTGTTGCGAATCTGATGGACTACACAGATCTGGGTAGCGGATTCTGGAAACACAGACCGGATCGTTTGGGTAAAGCCGTTTAGATTGTCGGTGGCCGTGATCAGAATATCCTGCAATCCGCGGGCCTTCATGTCGGTTAATACGCTCATCCAGTAGGCCGCAGACTCGTTTTTACCCAGCCACATGCCTAAAATCTCCTTGTAGCCATCCCGTTTAAGTCCGACGGCAATGTAGATTGTCTTGTTGATGACCTTGCTGTTTTCGCGCACTTTGAAGACGATCCCATCCATCCAAACAATCAGGTAGACTGGCTCCAAAGGCCGGTTTTGCCAGCTGACAATATCCTCAGCTATCCGGGAGGTAATGCGGCTAATTGTAGAAGCCGAAACATCAAAATTGTAAACATCCTTGATCTGCTCTTCAATGTCGGAGACGCTCATTCCCTTAGCGTACAGCGAGACGATTACTTCCTCGATGCCATCGACCATATTCTCCCGCTTGGGAACGATCATTGGATTAAAGCTTGCATCGCGGTCGCGCGGAACGCTGATCTCGGATTCGCCATAGCTGGTTCTGATCTTCTTTTTGCCGTAGCCATTACGCGAATTGCTGTTGCTAGACTGCTCGTGCTTATCGTAGCCTAAATGTCCGTCCAGCTCACCTTCGAGCATCTTCTCGATGCCCCGTTTCTGCAACTGGCCCAGAAAGTCATTGAGTGCGTCGCGGCTCTTGAATTGCTTTAAAAAATCGTCAGTTAACAGATCCTCTGGTCTCATAAGCTGTGTTTTGTTAAAAATAAAAAATCGGGATCATTAACCCCGATTTTTCACTTACACAGTTTTTGAGATAGTGTC
>CAYXHM010000030.1:0-1210 GCA_964464965.1 uncultured Flavipsychrobacter sp.
CCGTGAGAGGTGCGAGCGGTACCGGCGACCACGAATTATCGAGACCGGCCAGCCGCACGGGAACCCCAGAAGTTCCCGGAAATGCCTCGAACTCGGACCCGCTTCGGGGAACGTCTCGAAACCCTTTCGCGACGTCCGATCCCCGAGGAGTGTCTGAGATGCAAACCGCTCTGCTGAGGCTGGCGGCCCTGCTGGTCGCCAACAGTCATGCGAAGTCTTTCGCCCTGGGACTCGTCGGCGTCCTGGGGACGTACGTGACGCAATGGCTCAGCGGCCAGGACTTCGGCCCGCTCTGGACGCCGCTGCTCGCCGCCGGCCTCCCGGTCCTGGCGAACTCGCTCCGCAAGCTCCTGGAGGGTTCCACGTCGGACGGCGACACGCCGCACGATGACACCGTCGACGGTTCCAGCCTGCGGCCTGGCGGGGGAACGTCCCTCCGTTCGCTGCTGCTGTTCGCGTTTCTCTGTCTGCCCATTTCCGGGCACTGCGCCAGTCCGAAGGCCGTCATCAAGGGACCTCGGACCGCAGTGCCCGGAGAGTTTCTGCGGTATGACTTCGGCGACTCGAAGGGCATGGAAGGTTTTCGGCTGGAGATCGAGCCGAAACTGACTGACGTCTATCCCCAGTTCGGACCGCTGGAGCAGGTCCGCTTTCTGAAAGGGGAACAGGCGGCGGAGGTGGCCAGTTTCGCGGGAGTCTGGAAACTCAAGCTCACGGTCTGGGACGCGGACAACGACAGCGACGTCGCCGAACTCCCGCTGACAATCGCCGCGCCCGGAGTCATCCCGCAGCCGATTCCCACCCCTCCCAATCCCGCCCCGCAGCCTGCCCCAGCGCCTGCCCCGACGCCGACTCCTGGACCAGCGCCGACGCCGGTCCCGGAGCCGGTCCTGCCGGACGGGAAGTTCGGCGTCCTGAAGGCGACGCGCGACGCGGCCCGGGCCGTGCAGTCGGAAGCGAAGGCCAAAGAGCTGCAGTGTCTGATCGCCGGCTGCGTCACGGTCAAAGGGCAGATCCAGCAGGGGACGCTGAAGTCCCCGCAGGCGATCGTCGTCGGAGTGGGTGGCGTGCTGGCCAGTTGCGTCTCGCCCGCCTGGGACGCGGCCAGGAACGCCCTGGCGGACAAAGTCGACGAACTCTTCAAAGCGGGCCAGCTCCGGACGGTGGACGATTGCCGCGGTCTGGTGGACGAGCTGCAGAGCGGGCTGGA
>CAYXHM010000031.1:0-1110 GCA_964464965.1 uncultured Flavipsychrobacter sp.
GATGGTGTTTACCACAAAACCAACGAGCGTGTATTTGTGAAGAAGTATGACCCTACAGCTGTTAACCCCGAGATCGTGCAGATGGCCGTAACCGTGCCAAAGGATACGAACTTTTCAAAACTGGGCATCACGGGTATGCGCCTTGTGCTGAGCCGTGACTCTGTATATGTGCCCTGCGATTCTCTTGATGGCCGCGGAGAAGTGGAGGATTACCTGGTTAAGATATGCCCCCCGCCATGCACCGGCCCTGTAGATGGCGGTATTATAGTCTCTACAGACTCCAGCATGTGCAAGGGGTATGAATATACAGTGACAGATACTACCTATCCTGAGGACCAGTCCGCGTTCGACCGCTCATGGCAGATGTCCGGCGATAATATCAACTGGCTGAATGTAACCAACAGCGATAATAAGGATACGCTTAACCGCACTTTTACGGGTCAGCGCATTTACTACCGCCTTCGTACCATCTGCCTTCCGACACACGATACGAACTACTCACCATCCACGATGGTGAACGAGAAGGCTAAGTTCAAATGCTACTGCTACAGCAGGGCTACCGGCGGCTTTGGTGTGGATACGAGTGATATAGGAGCTTTTGCGATAGCAGATTACTCGAACAATGCCGGCGGCCCGCACCTGCTGAACGAGCGTGCCCGCAAGCCGCGTACCGACTATACAGAGCTGGACCCGATAGAATTGTTTACGGACAGCGTGTACCGGTTCAACGTGTTCCACAGCATGCCTGTGGCAGAGCATGGAGATGCGAAAGTGACAGTGTTCATAGACTTTAATAACAACCATGAGTATGATATACCACAGGAGCGTGTTTATTCAGGGTTTACATCTATCGGCAACCATACCATTATAGACAATGTGTTTATCCCCTTGCAGGCCATAACCGATATGCCTACAGGCATGCGTGTTATATTGAACAATAACCTGGGGCCTAATGTACCGTCAGACGAAGCCTGCGGTGGTTACCTGTCTGGCGAGACGGAGGACTATATGGTGATACTGCGCAAGAAATGGCGTGCAGGCATCAGCGGTATGGAAACTGAGGTGAACGGCTTTAACGTACACCCCAACCCTACGAGTGGCCGTTTCTGG
>CAYXHM010000032.1:0-1084 GCA_964464965.1 uncultured Flavipsychrobacter sp.
TCATACCATCGTCAGAATATTGCCATTCATATTTCGCATCCGAAAAAGCACTGTCGGCAGCTATCGTAAATTTCCTGCCACGACATACGAATTTCGGATCCTTTATTTTGGTACTTGGTATTTTATCACATGGATAACCGGGAAATACAGAGACTCCAAAATCCCAAATATATGTATTGGAACTACTAACACTGGCATAGGTACCGTACGCAAGTGCTCCGTCATTATCCACATTAAGGTACTTTAGTTGCTGAGCTTGATTACAAAACAAATCAAGAACTATATTTGAAACACCGTCATAATAGAACGGGGTGGTTAATGGTACCTCAAACCATTCACCCTGCTTCCAACCACTTATTGTAAGCGATGCCGGACCAAAGGCATTTGTAGTTGGAATCCAGCTTCCACCAGCTGCAGCAATTGAAGTGTTAGCTAATGCAACTGTAAAATTACCCATTGTATGAGATCCGTCATAACCAGTTCCGTTATATGGACGCAACCACACACTGGTAATAAAACCTTTAGGTGGTGCGACAGTTCCTGTAAAATGTGAAGGTTTGTATACAACCTGCGCACGCTCAAGAGTACTGCTGGTGGTTTGTCCTACAGCGTAATTAACGCCGGTATAGGTACCTTCTTTAGTCCAATATGGTGGTCTCGTCTGAGCATTAGAAACATCTACGACACTCAGCAAAGTCAACAATAAAAATACGACACTTTGTAATAATGATTTCATATAAATTACCTGTAAAAAAGATATAAATATAATTATCTAATAACTAAAGCTAAGAAATTTATAGACATAATTTACCTGAAATTGGTTTTCCTCTGCCAGAAATTAATATTACATATAAAAAAAACGCCCTGGAAGTAATTACTCCCGGGGCGCTCCTGTTATTATTATACTATACTTATTGCAGTACCAGCTTGCTGATCATCTTCTTATCACCCGCCTGCAGTTCTACAAAGTAAACACCGTTGGCCTGCCCGCTCATATCCAACTCCCGGTAGAACATGCCACCCTCGTGTTGGTACGATTGCTCCTGTACCAACTGGCCCGTTACGTTCGTTACCCGTACTTTAA
>CAYXHM010000033.1:0-1083 GCA_964464965.1 uncultured Flavipsychrobacter sp.
TCATACCATCGTCAGAATATTGCCATTCATATTTCGCATCCGAAAAAGCACTGTCTGTAGCCACCGTGAATTTCCTGCCACGACATACGAATTTCGGATCCTTTATTTTGGTACTTGGTATCTTATCACATGGATAGCCAGGAAATACAGTTAATCCAAGATTCCATTGAACAGGATTAGACCCCGAAGGTGCTGCATTAGAGCCGTAAACTACTAAGCTTCCACTGACACTATTATCCATTTCGGGGAACTTACTACCGTTAGTTGATGTGTTATTGAATATATCTACTAAGATATTAGAGCTACCATCATAATAGAATGGTGTAGTTAAAGGTACTTCAAACCAAACACCCTGCATCCAGTTAAGAGTAATTGAGGTGGGGCCGAAAGCATTAGTAGATCCGAGCCACGACCCGGTCGTTGCAGCGCCGGTTGACACATTCTCAAGAGCAATAGTAAAATTGCCCATAGCAAATGTTCCATTATAGTTCGATCCACCATTCCAGGGGCGGAACCACACGCTTGTAATAAAACCCTTTGGTATAGGGCCCGTAACAAAGTCAGAAGGCTTGTAAACACATTGTGCACGTTCCGTATTACTTGAAGCCGTAGCACCAAATACATAACTCCAGCCATTGTTTGTACTTTCTTTTGTATGATGTGGCGGGGTCTGGCCAAATACAGTTGTTGCTATGCATAATAGCAGCAGCAAGGCATTAAAAATGCGTAATAATGATTTCATATAAAGTCGTTTTACCTGTGAATAGATATAAATATAGTTATAATACTTAAATCTACTCAATTTACAGACATGTTTTAAAGGAAATAGGTTTGCCCGTAACAAAAATTTAATGCTATATATATAGAATGTCCCCGAAGGTAGTTACCCCGGGGACATTATATATCATTTATTTATAATGTGCTACTGCAACACCAGCTTGCTGATCATCTTCTTATCACCCGCCTGTAGCTCTACAAAGTAAACACCGTTGCCCTGCCCGCTCATATCCAACTCTTGGTAGAACATGCCGCCTTCGTGTTGGTACGATTGCTCCTGTACCAACTGGCCGGTTACATTCGTTA